>DASXDS010000075.1:0-50206 GCA_036490455.1 Rhizomicrobium sp. | reverse complement strand
ACTCGAAAAGCATGATCGCAACCATACATAAGTGTATGGTCAAGGCAAAACCGGCGTACGTTTCTCCCGGCCGAAATCACAGGCGTTCGCCGCGCAACGTAAGCTGTCTTACGCGGCCATTTCAAACAGCCTTAGTCAGCGGCTCATGGTATGCACATGACGATGACAAGCTGTCCTTGTAATCCGTGCGCCGGGTTCCCATCTATCAATGAGCAGCTGAACCCAGCGCTTCGCCCCAACAAGGTATTTTATGACCAACAAGCCAGAACTGGCTCGCGAGACCGCGCGCCCATCGATCTCGCCGGACGCGTGGCACTTGCGGAACGATACCGATAAGTTCAGGACAGAACTAATTGCACTCATCCCACAATTGCGCGGACTGGCGCGCTCGATGTGCAGCAGCAGGGTGCTGGGCGAGGATATGGTGCAATCGGCGCTCTCCAAAGCCTGGGCGTCGCGCGCGAGTTACCAGCTCGGGACCAATCTGAGAGCGTGGCTCTTCACGATCCTGCGTAATGAGATATCGAGCCACCGCCGCCGCGCCTGGCGCGAGACGCACTGGGATAAAGCAGCGGTCGAACGGATGCCCTCCGTGCCTGACGAACATCAGGCTGCCGTGGATCTCTCCGACATCGAGCGCGCTCTGCGTTCGCTCCCTGAGACACAGCGCGAGGGGCTAATATTGGTCGGCGCTGGCGGCGTGAGCTACGAAGACTCGGCGGCCATCTGTAACGTCGCGGTCGAAACGGTGAAAAGCCGTGTTGCGCGCGGTAGAGCGGCTCTTATCGAAATTCTGGACGGCACGGACCGCCGCCCTCTAACAACGCGCGCAGTGCCCGACAGAGCGATGGTGGATATTCTGGCGCATCTTGGCGCCCTCACGCGGAGTGGCCCGGCGCAAGCTACGGCCTTCCCGGCGTGATTTGGGCAAAAGCCGTTGCGCCGGAATCGCGGCAGTGACGGACCAGCGCAACTGCGCTGGTTCGCTGCTGTCGGCGAATTAAGGAGAAGCCGCATGCGTAGAACTGCGACATCACAGGTGACGTTTGCCCGTCCGTTTGTGCTCGGTGGATTCGAAACAGTTCAGCCTGCGGGCACCTACACGGTGGACACCGAGGATGAGCAGATCGAAGGCATCTCGTTTCCCGCGTGGCGGCGCGTATCTACGGTCATGCAGTTGGGGCCCCATCTTGGCGCTATCGAGTACATCGCCGTCGATCCCAAGCATTTGCAGGAGGCGTTGATCCGCGATTGCGCGCAGCCGGTTGGAACTCCAGCAAAGCCTTCATCGACAGACACGCGCCGCGTACGCCGCAAGAAATTCTGATACCGGAAGAGAATCGAACATGGAAACGAGCAACGGATTCGAACTGAGCCGCATTCAGGCCGAGGGGTGGAATGCCGCGCGAAAATACCTCGCGAGCGGCGATCCAGGCGACGTGAAGAAAATAGCTGCCCTCAATCCGTATAAGATGCCGCTCGAACGCTCCCGCTGGTACACCGGCTTCAACAGCGCAATCCAATCGCTCTCATGAGAGGTGAACTGCCGCCAAGGCGGTCGACCGCTCGCTTCGTACCATCATACGCAACGACTGTCGGCATCTTGATCGGCATAATAATCGCGGTGACGATCATCATGCCTGGAGTCCAGGGGCTGACTGAACCTGAGCAGCAAATTGCGGCCGGCGCTGTCACAGTGGTTGTTCTGTGCGCTGTCTTCGTGCTGGTGGCCTTGTTCCGACGCGGCGAGTAGTTCGCGAAAGGCCAATGCCACCGTTATGAGTCGGCGCGGCGACGTTGGCGGGCCGCGATGGAGACAGTAGGCCCTCCTCTTTGTGAAACCACTTCTTGCCGACGCGCTCACCCGGAGCACGCCTTCTCGCGTTGCTGCCCGGAGGGCGCTCGGTAGTTGGGACGTCCCCGAACGCAGTCCGGGCATGGCGCGACGGTACCGCGCGTACAGCCTGTTCGGTCCACGGCTTTTCGCGATGATTTTCGCTAACCCATTCTGCCCTGCTCCATCTCGGGCAATTGCTCATAACTCTCGCTGTCCAGTTATCGGACTACCGATGTTGCTGCAAAGGGCCGGGAACGGTGCCCGGCCGTCCGCAGCCAACCTGTAAGGAGGTGGAATAAATAAGTTCGAAACGCCTTCCGGTTAAAAAATTCACCTATGTCCGACCGCACAGATGACCTTAGTTCCCAGACGCCGGTCCATTACGACTGGTCGCTCAGCTTCGACCACACAATGCTGCGAAAGGCGCTGGCTTATTGGATTGAGCGCAGTGGCACACGCCCGATGCCTCTCAAGACGGACATGAGTGTTCGCGGGACGAAGGAATTCATCGCGAACGTGAGTCTGATGGACATTAATTTGACCGCCGATGGTAGCGTCGACTATTCGGTCAAATTGATCGGCGAACGGGTCAGGCAGTATTATGGGCCAATCGCGCATCGCAAACTGTCGGAGTTCCTACCAGCGGACTTGGAGCAGCGTTGGCGTGCCGCGCTCGACCGTGTCAGAACGACGAAACAGCCGCTCCGTGTGCATGGGAGGATGTCATATGCCAATCACACTTGGCTCTACCAAGAGACGCTTCTCGCGCCTTTAAGCGATGACGCTGGCGAGACAGCCATGTTCCTGATGGTCACGGCCTGGAGCCCCTACCGCTGACTGAGCTAAACGAAGCTTGGGCGGCACTCGTGAGGGTCCGGCTGTGTGTCTCGTCGAAAAGCAATCCTGAGTAAGGCGCCTACTGAGCGTGCCGACGTTGGCTAGTGACGGACGGCCGGAGATCGGCAAGCTGTTTCTGCACGGCGACGAAGAGCTGGCGTGGCGCGATGGGATCATGTTCGCGCGGATAGGATTTTCCGTTGTGAACTGTCTCCCCGATATCGGCCCAGTGTTCAGAATGCCGTAGAGACCGCTCCGGAAAAGATCGAAAATCCGAAAGCTGTTATCCTCAAGACGGAGGTGTGGATCAAACTTCTGGAATCAATTGGGAGCGGCCCCGTCTCGGTCACCATTCCCTACGCCACTGTTCTTGCGGACTTGTTCGGTGATTGCGGGCAAACCCGTGTTAATCGAGACTTCTCAAAGGTTCTCTCTCTGATTGGCGCGCATGCTCTACTCCACCATGAGACACGCGGTCGGCGCTCGAATGGAGCGATCATCGCCGAAATTCCGGACTACAAAGCCGTGAGGGCTCTGATCAAGCCATATCTAGATGTGGCACTCGAAACGAAGACGCCACCGACGACGCAAAAGGTCGTTGATGCGGTGAGGGACCTCCAAAAAACTAAGCACACTGTAACTATCATGGACATTGGCGCGAAACTCAATCTGCATCGCAGCAATGTTTCTCGTTATGTTCAATCGGCGATTGACCTCGGCCTCCTCGTTAATCTCGAAGTGAATGACAATAAGCCGAAGCGACTTGTTGCAAACACAGTTGCTAGTCGTCGTAAAAGCGTACTTCCCCGCACTTCTGATGTCGCGCGTGCCTATCGCGACCGCAAGCGATTGAACTGAGTACGAGTGCTCTGATGCGGGCGACGATCGTCGCCCGCATCAGACCTTCACAGTCGGTGGGTGAGCAAGGATTTCAAGATCGACAAGCCGCCGGCGGCAAGATGTTGGACGCAGCCATCAACTATTCCGCTTGCGATAGAGGCTCGGTCGGCTGGATCAGCGCAGTCGGAATCTCTCCAGTGAACAATCGGGCCAGAGATTTTGCTACCTATTTGCTACCTGACGATCAAAGGCCCCCTGTGGGCCTTTTCGCCTCGGCGTATAAGCGATTGATTTTTAAGAATAAACCTGGAGCGGGCGAGGCGAATCGAACGCCCGACCCTAACCTTGGCAAGGTTATGCTCTACCCCTGAGCTACGCCCGCAATCCAAGTTTGGGCGGCGGTTATGGCCCAAGGGGGCTTGGGATTCAATAGCCAAGCGCGGGCGCGCGCTCCGGTCCCGGCGGGGACGAGTTTCCAGCAGATTCAACGCCCTAACCGCGCCGCACCGATGTCGCGTGACCCCGGGAGCGGTAACCGGTCCCACGCCGGCTCCGCCCGGATGGATGCCGGACCGTTCCGGCAGCCCGACCGGTCCGATTGCCCCGACCCGGATGCGTGCCGGCCGCCCCGGCACCGGGTAACCGATCCCGTCCGTCCTGACCTTGCCGCATAAGAGCCGCGTCCCGGCATCGAAAGGCCGGTCCAGCGCGCATATTATAATGCGGCACTGCATGATGCGGCACCACGCGCCCACCCCGGACAGTGCGCCACCACGGTGTCGTGCGCGCTCCGCACCCCGGATCGCCCTCCCGCGCGCCGCCCGTGTTGCGCCGGGCGGCCGGTGTTGGAACACTGGCCTTCGAGGAAACCGGATTGGGCATGGCGGTCGCAGAGAGCGAGGGCGAACGGGCGTTGGGCTGGCAGGTGCGCGCCGGGCGCTGGCTCCGGCGCTCCGATACGGGCCGCGCCTATACCCTGCTCTCGCCCACCATCGTTGTGATGCTGGCCGCGCTCGCGGCGCCGATGGCGCTGCTCGCGCTCTACAGTTTCTGGAGCGAGTACGGCCTCTATCTCGACCAGAATTTCACGCTCGCGCAATACGCGACCGCGTTCGGACGCCGGAGCTATCGCGCGCTGTTCTACCGTTCGGTGGCGATCTCCTCCGTCGTCACGCTGGTGACGGTCGCGCTCGCCTATCCGATGGCGTATTTCGTCGCGTTCAAGGTGGAGCGCGCGAAGTTCGTGTGGCTCATCCTGCTCACCATCCCGTTCTGGACGAGCTATCTGCTGCGCGTGTTCGCGTGGAAGGTGATCCTCGGCTACAACGGCGTGATCAATTCGAGCCTGATGGATCTGGGGCTGATCCGCGAGCCGCTCGCGTTCCTGCTCTACAATCCGTTCGCGGTGGTGGTGACGCTTGCCCATGCGTGGGCGGCGTTCGCGATCCTGCCGATCTATGTGTCGCTGGAGAAGATCGACCGGTCGCTGCTGGAGGCGGCGGCCGATCTCGGCGACGGGCCGCTCCGCCGCTTCCTGCGCATCACCCTGCCGTTGTCTTTGCCCGGCGTGATCGGGGCTGCCGTGCTCATCTTCGTGCCGACCACGGGCGATTACGTGACGCCGTCGCTGGTCGGCGGTTCGGGCGGCGTGATGGTCGCCAACGTGATCGACGTGCAGTTCACCAAGATCGGCAACTGGCCGCTCGGCGCCGCGCTTGCGATGGCGAGCATGGCGGTAGTGGCCGTGCTGACCCTGCTGACGGTGCAGGCGGCGCGCGCCGCGATCGCGCGGGTGAAGTGATGGCGAAACGGCGCGGCGCGAACGGCGGCAGGGGGCTTTTGCTCTACGCGATATTCTACCTCGCGTTTTTGTATGTGCCGGTGCTGTTCCTGCCGCTGTTCTCGTTCAACGATTCCGCGTTCATCGCGTTTCCGCTGACCGGCTTCACCACCAAATGGTATGCGCAGCTGTTCGCCGACAGCGCGGTGCGCCAGGCGCTGGCCAACAGCCTGAAGGTGGGCGCAGCCGCGGCGCTCATCTCCACCATGCTGGGCATTCCGGCGGCGAAGGCGCTCACCCGCTATCGCGTGCCGGGCGGCGGCGCGGTGCTGGCGTTCGTGAACATCCCGTTGTTCGTGCCGGAGATCGTGCTCGGCATTTCGCTGCTCATTTTGTTGAACGTGGCGGAGATTCCGTTGTCGCTGATGACGGTGGTGCTGGGTCACATCGTGTTCTGCATTCCGTTCGCGATCACCGTCTTGATGTCGCGCATGGACGGGTTCGACACCAGCCTGGAGGAAGCCTCGCTCGATCTCGGCGAGACGCCGTGGATGACGTTCTGGCGCGTCACCTTCCCGCTCGCCTTGCCCGGCATCGTGTCCAGCCTGCTACTCACCTTCATGGTGTCGTTCGACGATTTCCTCGTCGCCTATTTTTTGGCCGGCACCGATACGACCTTGCCGATCTACATCTGGGGCTCGCTGCGTTTCCCGGCGCAGCTGCCGAAGGTGCTGGCGCTGGGCGCACTGATCCTCGTCGTCTCGACCATCCTGGTGGTGGTGGCCGAATGGATCCGCAGCCTGGGTGTCGAACAAGGCCGCCGCCCCATGGTCGGCGCATAGGAGAATTTGGTGGACGACGCGTATATCAAAATCGATCACGTCGTGAAGCGCTTCGGCGGCACCGTTGCGGTGGACGACGCCAATCTTTCCATCGCGCGCGGCGAGTTTTTCTCGCTGCTGGGCCCGTCGGGCTGCGGCAAGACCACCCTGCTGCGGATGACCGCCGGGTTCGAATTTCCGAGCGACGGGGAAATCTACATCGACGGTCTGCCGGTCACCGACGTGCCGCCCAACAAGCGGCCGACCAACATGGTGTTCCAGTCCTACGCGATCTTTCCGCACCTCAACGTGTTCGACAACATCGCCTACGGCCTGCGCAAGGAACGGCTGCCGCGCGCGGAGCTCGACCGCCGGGTGAACGAGGCGCTGGAGATGATCAAGCTCGGCGGCTTCGGCAAGCGCGGCGCGACACAGCTGTCCGGCGGCCAGCGGCAGCGCGTGGCGTTGGCGCGCGCGCTGGTGCGGCGGCCGAAGGTGCTGCTGCTGGACGAGCCGCTCGGCGCGCTCGACAAACGCTTGCGCGAGTCCATGCAGATCGAACTGCGCGCGCTGCAGAAAAGCGTCGGCATCACCTTCGTGTTCGTGACCCACGATCAGGAAGAGGCGCTGTCGATGTCGGACCGCATCGCAGTGATGAGCGCAGGCAAGGTGCTGCAGATCGCAAGTCCGCGTACGCTCTACGAGGCGCCGAACTGCCGCGAGGTGGCGGACTTCATCGGCACGATGAACTTCTTCGACGGCCGCATTGTAAGTGTAAGCGCGGATGGCACCGCGATCGATGCCGGCCCGGTAGGCACGTTGCGTGCGAACGCGAGCGACGGCGCGCCGCCCGCCGGCAGCGACGTCATCGTCGCGGTGCGGCCGGAGAAGATCACGCTGTTCGCGGAAGCGCCGCGCGGCGGCAACACCATCAAAGGCACGGTCGCCGCCAACGCCTATCTCGGCGAACGCAGCCATCTCAATGTGCAGGTCGAAGGCTGCAAGGAACCGGTATCGGTCGCGGCGCAGAATGCGGACCGCCTGAAGACCGCGCACGCCAACGGCGAAACCGTCTATCTCAACTGGCCCGCCGACGCGATGGTGATCCTGCCGCGCGAGTGAAGGTCTCATTTCAAAGAGTTCCCGACTCGCGGTATTGCACCGGCCAGTGCTCAACTGGTAAGGGCACCCTCTACATCTTGAGGTGCAGAAGGACACGGCGCGCGGATGACCGACACGAGTTACTGGAAGAATGCGGTAAGCGGAAGATTTTCCAACGCGGCCAACTGGACCGACGGTGTTCCAGGCGTTGGCGTGATCGACGCCACCGGTGCTCGATACAATGTCGTTGTCGACACATCGGCCCAGATTCAATCGCTCACGCTTGATTCGGCCAAAGTTACCCTTCTCAACTCCGCTGTCCTCAATGTCGCCGGAGCGCTCGAGATCGACAAAGGCAAAGTGTCGCTCGAAAACTACGGCTCTGCGCAATCGCTGACGATGGGGTCCGAGAAAGCGGCATTCATAGAGGATCAGGGGCTTCAGTTCAGCGTTGCCGGCGCCTTCGATATCCACGGCGGCACGGCCTCCATCGACGGTACCTTCTCCACGCAATCGCTGACGATGGACAATGCCGGCGCAACCCTGAACATGTTCGACGGCGATCTGACGGTCACGGGCGCTTTCGAAATCGACAAGGGCACGGTGTCTGTTGATGACAGCGACTGGGCCGCGCAATCGCTGACACTGGACTCGTCCCAGGCGAGCTTTACGGAAACCTCCGATTCCGTAGTCGATATTGCCGGCGCGCTCACGATCAATAAAGGGAGCGTGACGTTGGCGGGCAGCAATAACACTGTTGGAAGCATCACCATTCACGGCGGCGGGTCGCTTTACACCGACGGAGCCAAGGGTAATGGCCTGGTTACGATTACATCGGGAGGAAAGCTTTTCGGAGCCTCCGCCAACAACATCGCCGTCAGCGGCAATGTCTTTATCGGGCCGGCGATCGAGATGGGCGCTCATTTCACGTTCGCACCGGACACGGATAACCTGATCCACTTCCAAGGCGAGGGAGGCTCCGCCACGTTGTATGGCGGTGTTGCATCGTCTGAGATCGGTCCGAATCTAATCTCAATCCAGGGCTTCCAGCTCATTGCCGACAGCATCGACGCTGTCACGATGCTGAACAAAGCGCAGGCAATCGATGTATTTTACGGAGCCGGCCTCGGCATCAACTCAAGTACCGACGAGCAAACATTTTCCGGGGACGTTTCAGGACGCGGCTCGCTTAGTTTCGGCGGTTCCAAAACCATAAGTCTCTCTGGTCATAACGAAACGACAGGCGACGTCACGGTGAACGACGTTACGATCAACGAGAAGCGCTCGGACTTCTTTCATACCAACGCGGCGATAGATGCCGACTTCGCGACGTTCTTGCAACATGCCGGAACCAACACATTTACAAACCTGGAGGTCAAAGACACCATAAAGTTCGGCATCATCACCACAGCGAGCGAGCAGAATGCCGTGGAGACCGTCAATGCCGGCCTGACCTTGTCTGGCGACAGCAGTTTCGTTTTCGTTCAAAAACCCTTCGGCGCAGAAGACGCCGGAGCGACAATTGCCTTCGACCTGTCCAGCGTCGCGGGTCTGGCACACGTCTACGATGTCGAAATCCGAGACGTTACGCTGCGCAGCGATTCCGCGTACAAGGCTAACTTCTCCACCTTTCTCGCGGACTCGCAGGATGTGGCCATAAACGCCGGCGGCGTTCTCGACATCACGGGTCATGGCACGACCATCGGCACGTTGTCGGGCAAAGGGGAGATTCTCAACACCGGGTCCGCAGAGCTCTTGACGATATATGCGACCGACGGGGTCAACAGCTTCAGCGGCACGATCAAGGGCGACTTCAACCTGAGCGTCATCGGTTGCGATTTCACCGGGGCGACCCTCGATCTTCAGCCGGACAACGTTTTCACTCTCGGATACGGCGATACCAACCTCTCGAACACCCATTTCACGGCCGCGCAGGCGAATCTCACATTGAGCAATGGAAGGCTCATCGTCGATCACGCATTCGGCGGTAATATCGGCGGCTTTTCCTCGGCGGCGACGATCGATATCTCCGATGAGACGTTCGACGGCGGGACGCCGACGATAAAATATACCGAAAATGGCGCCGGAACCGGCGGCGAGCTGACCGTAATCGACGGAAGCCAGGCTGCGATACACCTACAGCTGGTGGGCAACTACACGGCGTCGGATTTCAGTGTCGCGAACGATCACGGATATCTTTCCATCCAAGTGACGACCAGCGGCGATGGAGAGCATGCCGTTTCCCCCATGCAAATCGCGCATATTGTCGACGCTTTGGTCTGACGATCTCCGAAGTTTTTGGTTTGACCGATGGCGTGCTTGCCGCGGGCAATGTTCATAAACGCGCCATCACGCGCATGAAAACCGCGCGCACCGCGTCCTGCTCGGTCGCCAGACGTTGTTCCAGTTCTGCGAAGCTAGATGCACCATCGGCGCGCGCGAGCAGCGTCTTCAGGCCGGGGGTTGCGGCGGCGGGGTTGAGGGTGCCGTCGACGGCGATGCGCAGCACCTGGGTGAGTGCGTTCTGCGTCTCCGCCGCGCCGATCAGGACGCCGGCATCCTCCGCGGATAGCGCGCCTGCTTTCGTCAGTTTGCGCAGCGCGGCGATGGTGTTGGTGTCCAGCGCGTCGGGGTGTTCGGCCGCGGCCTGCAGCTGCAAGGTCTGGGCGACGAATTCGATATCGACCAGCCCGCCGGGCGCGAACTTCATGTCCCAGCGGCTTTTGCCGGGAAACTCCGCCGCCAGCCGCGCGCGCATCTCGCGTGCATCGGAGAGCAATTTCTCGCTGCCGACACGCGAGGCGAGCGCGGTGCGGATGGTCGCCTCGATCTCTGCCCGCAAGCCATCGGGCGCCACGATCACGCGCGCGCGGGTGAGCGCGAGATGCTCCCAGGTCCAGGCTTCGGTGGCGTGATAGCGGACGAAGGATTCCAGGCTCACCGCAACCGGTCCCTTGTTGCCGGTCGGTCTGAGCCGCATGTCCACTTCGTACAGCGTGCCCGCCGCCGTCGGCGTGGTGAGTGCCGCGATGAAACGCTGCGCCAGCCGCGCGTAGTAAAGCACCGCCGGAATCTTCTTCGGCCCGTCGGTCTCCGCTTCGGGCGGCACGTCGTAGACGAAGATCAGGTCGA
Organism: Rhizomicrobium sp.; assembly: GCA_036490455.1. Lineage (GTDB taxonomy): Bacteria > Pseudomonadota > Alphaproteobacteria > Micropepsales > Micropepsaceae > Rhizomicrobium. The sequence continues at coordinate 39,858 of DASXDS010000075.1, read as the reverse complement.
GATCGGAGGCAGCGGTCATCTCGCGTCCGCCCAGCTTGCCCATCGCGATCACTGCGAACCCACCGCCCGGAAGGCGGCCGGCGCCCGCCGCCAGTTCGGTTTCCACCACCGGCAGCAAGCCCGCGATCACGCATTCGGCGATGTTGGCGAAAGCCGGTGCCGCTTCATCGGCCTTGGCGACGCCCATGATGATCTGCACGCCCACGCGGAAGCTCTGCTCCTTCGCGAAGCGGCGTGCGGTATCGAGTGCGGTTTCATAGTCGGTTGCAGCCGCAAGCTGCGCGGCAAGGCTCCGGTCCAGTGCGCGGCGCGACGGCAATTCGCCGAGGAAGCCCGGATCGAGCAGCGCATCGAGCGTCGCCGACGCGCGCGCGAGATGCTGCGCCAGCCGCGGCGCAGAACCCATCACTTCCGCGATCAGGCGCAGGAATTCCGAGCGCGCGAGGAACATCGAGAACAGCTGCACCCCCGCGGGCAGATTGGTGATGAACCGGTCGATCTGCGCGAACGCCGCATCCGGATCGGCGGTCTTGCCCAACGCCTCAAGCAGCGCAGGCACCAGCTTGGTGAGCAATTCGCGCGCCCGTGCGCTGCGGGTCGCGCGGATGCGGCCGTGATGCCAGCCGCGGATCGCGCCGGCCACATGTGCCGCGTCACGAAAGCCGAGCGAGCGCAGCGTGGCGAGCGTTTCCGGATCGTCCTCCACGCCCGTGAACACCAGGCTGCCGCCTTCAGTCGCCAGCGGCGCTTCGCGCTCGAACAGCCGGACATAATGGTCCTGCACGATTTCCAGCCGCTGCAACAGAGCGTTCGCGAGGCCGGCCCGGCTGTCGAACCCTGCAAACGCGGCCACGTTGTCGAGATCGTCGTCCGTTTTCGGCAGGGTGTGGGTCTGCTCGTCGCCGATCATCTGCAATCGGTGTTCGAGGCGGCGCAAGAAGCGATACGCTTCTTTCAGATCGGCACACGCCGCATCGCTCACCAGACCGCGCGCGCGTAAAGCTTCCAACGCGCCCATGGTGGTGGGTTGGCGCAGGTCCGGCATGCGGCCGCCGAGGATGAGCTGCTGGGTCTGGGCGAAAAATTCGATCTCGCGAATGCCGCCGCGCCCGAGCTTGATGTTGTGCCCCACAACCGCGATGTGGCCGTGCCCTTCATGGGCGTGGATCTGGCGCTTGATCGAATGGATGTCCTCGATCGCCGCGAAGTCGAGATTGCGGCGCCACACGAACGGCTCGATCGCTTTCAGGAAACGCGCGCCGCTCTTGGGATCGCCGGCACAGGCGCGCGCCTTGATCATCGCGGCACGCTCCCAGTTCTGGCCCATGCCCTCGTAATAGGATTCCGCCGCATCGGTGGAGATCGCCACCTGCGTCGCGCCGGCGTCGGGCCTGAGCCGCAGGTCGACGCGAAACACGTAACCGTCGCCGGTGACTTCGCCCAGAAGCCGCACCAGCCCGCGCACCAGATCGACGGCCGCCGGCCGCGGATCGCCGCGTTTCTCGAACGGAAACCGGCTGGCTTCGTAAAAGACGATGAGATCGATGTCGCTCGAATAGTTCAGCTCGAAGGCGCCGTACTTCCCCATCGCGAGCACGACGAGTCCGGTCGAAGCTTCCAGCGCGGCTGGATCCGGTTCGCGCAAACCCGCTTTGACCGCTGCTTCGTGCAACAGGAAGCGCGAGGCCCCGCGCACCGCCGCGTCCGCGAAGCTGCTGAGCGCGCGCGTCACTTCGTCGACGCTCCACAGACCCGCGATATCGGCCAGCGCGATGGCGAGCGCAACCTTGCGCTTGGCGCGGCGTAACGAGACCATCGCCTCGTTGATATCGGCTGCCGCCGCAACAGCAAGCGCAGTTGCGCAACCGTCCATCACAGCGGCATGCGGGCCGCGCGCGAACAGGCGTGAGAGAAACTCCCGCTCGCGCAACGCAAGGCGGCTGAGATAGGGGCTGTTGCCGAAGGCCGCTTCCAGCACCTTGCGCGGCAAACCGGCAGGCTCGCTTCCCTCAGCGGCAAGCGACTCGAAGGTGCGCGCGACGCGGGCGCGGTCGTAAGGGGCCGGCAGCGGGCCTGTCGCTTCGTCGAACGCGCTCGTCATCGCGGCACTATAGAGACCGGATCACTCCGCGGGCAAAGCGCGCAGCCGCGAGAACCGCAGGACGGCGCGCAGGCCGGGACGGTTGTCCTCCAGCAGCAGCAGCGCATTGTGCATGCGCGCCACCGCGGCGACGAGGCTCAGGCCCAAGCCGGTGCCGGGCGAGTTGCGGCTTTCCTCCAGCCGCACGAAGCGTTCGACCACGCGGCTGCGGTCGGTCTCCGCGATGCCGGGGCCTGTGTCGGCGACACGCAATTCCGCGCCGCCCGGCGTCTCGGCGGCGGCAAGCGACACGCCGCCGCCCGATGGCGTGTATTTGATCGCGTTGTCCAGCAGGTTGGCCGCGGCTTGCGAGATCAGGCGGCGGTTGCCGGTGACGTTCACCACGCCGTTGTGCTGGAAGGTCAGCGCGACGCCCTTCTCTTCCGCCAGCGGGCCGTAGAGTTCGGCGACATCCTCCGCGACCTGGCCGAGATCGACCATGGTCATCGCCTCGCGCACCGTTCCGGCATCGGCTTCCGCGATCAGCAGCAGCGCGTTGAAGGTCGCGATCAGGTGATCGGTCTCCGCGATCGCCGCATCGATCTCGCCAGCGGTCGCATCCTCGCCTTCGAAGTGACGCTGCAGCGTCTCCAGCCGGTTGCGCAGCCGGTTCAGCGGCGAGCGCAGATCGTGCGCGACCGAATCCGTCACCTCGCGCATCCCGCGCATCAGCCGTTCGATCCGGTCGAGCATCTGGTTGAGGTTGGCGGCGAGGGTATCGAACTCGTCTCTCGCGGCGCGCACCGGGACGCGGCGCGACAGGTCGCCGGCCATGATCTCGCGGCTGGTGCGGTTGATGGTGTCGAGCCGGGCCAGCATGTTGCGGCTCAACACACCACCGCCGACAAGGCCAACGAGCAGCATCAAGGCCACGGTCCACGGCAGGGTGCGGGTGTAGAGGCGCTGGATCAGATAGCGCTCATGCACGTCGCGTGCGACGAGCAGCTGGAAACCGCCGACCAGGGTGAACAGCTTGCCGCGCGCGAAGCGGGTTTCGAGCTGGCCGCCGATGCGCCGTTCATAGGCAAACTCGATGAAGCTGCTCCGATGCGTCTTGAGCGGCGGCCACGCGTCGAGATTGCCGGCGATCGGACGGCGTTGTTCGTCGGCCAGGAGATAAAGTCCCTGGCCGCCGCGGACCGAGCGGCCGACGATGACATCCGTCAGTCCGCGCAGGCCCTGCCGCTGATATTGCTCCGACAGGCCGGTGATCTCGGCTTCGATGATCTGGTCGGTCTGCGAGTTGAGCGCGCGCGCCGTGTTCCAATAGGTGAACGCCACGATCGCGGACACCGAGACCGCGAACATCACCACATAGATGAGGACGATGCGGAACGCCTGTGTGCGAAGAAGGCTCAGCAGGCGCGCCACAGCAACCTCAGTTGCGCGAGCGGATCATGTAACCCGCGCCGCGAACGGTGTGCAGCAGCGGGGTCTCGAAGCCCTTGTCGATCTTGGCGCGCAGTCGCGAGATGTGCACATCGATCACGTTGGTCTGGGGATCGAAATGATACTCCCACACGCTTTCCAGCAGCATGGTGCGCGTCACCACCTGGCCGGCGTGGCGCATCAGGTATTCGAGCAGGCGAAACTCGCGCGGCTGCAGATCGATCGCAGTGTGGCCGCGCTTGGCGGTGCGGGTGAGGAGATCGAGCTCCAGATCGCCGACCTGCAGGCGGGTCTTCACCGACGTCGGCGCGCGGCGGCGCATCAACGCGTCGAGCCGTGCCAGCAATTCCACGAACGCGTACGGCTTGGTGAGATAATCGTCGCCGCCGGCCTTCAAACCTTTCACGCGATCGTCGACATCGGACAGCGCGCTCAGGAAAAGTACCGGCACGGCGTTGCCGTGCTCGCGCATTTCGGCCACGACGTTGAGACCGTCGAGCTTCGGCAGCATGCGATCGATGATCGCGACATCGTAGGGGCGGGACAGCGCGAGCGTCAGCCCGATGTCGCCGTCGCCGGCGTCGTCCACGACGTGACCGGCTTCCTTGAGACCGTTGACCAGATAACGCTGTGCTTCGAGATCGTCTTCGACGACGAGAATGCGCATGGAGTACTCCTTTGGGATGGTTGCCCATCCTTGCGAATAGGGTCCGCGCCGGCGGCAGCAACGGGGGGGATGGGGCCGCCACCACCGGCGCGGGGGCCAGGCCAGGGACTTTCACCCCCGGCCCGGTACGCAAACGACAAACTCAGGTCTGGTTGATATCCGACGTGAAGTAGAGCTGACCGCCCTGCCCGTTCACGAGCAGCAACACGCTTTTGCGTCCCGCCGATTTCGCTTCCGCAATCCGGCCCTGCACATCGGCGGGTGTCTTCACGGGCGCACGGCTCACCGACACCAGCACGTCGCCCGGCTGCACACCGTTCTGCGCCGCATCGCTGTTGGGATCGACCTTGGTGATCAGGACGCCGTTGATGTCGTTGTCGATGTTGTAGGCGCGGCGCGCGTCTGGCGTGATCGCGACGAGACCGAGGCCCATCACGTTCGCCACATGCAGCGGTGCGGAGGGCGGCGCTGCCGGTTCGTTCGCCGCCAGCTTTTCTTCCTTGCGGCTCGCGATGGTGACGGTGATGGTCTTCACCTGATCCTGCCGGTTGACCGTGAGGCTGGCTTTCTCGCCCGCCTGCAAAGCCGCGATGTGGCGCGTCAGGTCGCGGGCATCCTCGACGCCCTTGCCGTTGATCGCGGTCACGATATCGCCCTGCGCAAGGCCGGCTTTGGCCGCCGGACTATCCGCCACCACCTGCTGAATGATCGCGCCCTTCGGGCTCGCGAGGCCGAGGCTGGTCGCGATGTCCGGCGTGATCGGCTGGATCTGCACGCCGAGCCAGCCGCGCGTCACATGGCCGTGCGCCAAAAGCTGGTTGACCACGTCGTGGATGGTGGAGGAGGGAATCGCGAAGCCGATGCCGACGCTGCCGCCCGACGGCGAGAAGATCATCGAGTTCATCCCGATCACCTGACCGCGCAGGTCGAACGTCGGGCCGCCGGAATTGCCGCGGTTGATCGGCGCATCGATCTGGATGAAGTCCGTGTACGGACCGTTTCCGATGGCGCGGCCGATCGACGAGACGATACCGGCCGTGACCGTGTTGGAGAGACCGTAAGGATTGCCGACCGCGACGACCCAGTCGCCGACGCGCACGCCGCGGTCGTCGCCGAACTCGACGGTGGGAAGCGGCTTGTCGCTCTTGATCTTGACCAGCGCCACATCGGTCGCGGCGTCGGAGCCGACCAGCTTGCCTTCGAACTGGCGCCCGTCCGGCAGCTTCACGGTGATCTTCTTGCCGCCTTCGACGACATGATTGTTGGTGACGACCAGGCCGTCCTTGTTGATGATGAAGCCGGAGCCCATCGAAATGCCGCGGCGCGGCTGCGCCTGCTGGCCATCGCCGAACGGCGCCAGGAACTGGCGAAGCTGCGGCGGCAGATTCTGCAGCTGCGCGGCGGCCGATTGCTGTGTCTCTTCTTCCTCGACGTTGATCGTCACGACGGCCGGGCTCACGCGTTCGACCAGATCGGCGAAGCTGAACGGCGCACCGTTCTCGAGCATTCGCGGCGTCTTGCTGTCGAGGGCGGCCAGCTGGAACGGGCGCTCGATCGGCGCCTCGTTGTTCTGGTCGGATGAAGGCTGGTTTGGCACCAGCGCGAAGGCGCCCAAGCCGAACAGCACGATCCCCGCGGCAGCCCCCACTGCCAGAAGCCGTTTGTGCCGCCCAACTACGCCAGTCTCGGTCGTCATAAAATTCTCCTTTGGTGCTGGGGGGTTAGTAGCGCTCCACCATGGATCGCCTCTGCGGTTGGTCTTTCGAGTTACGCCGCAATTCTTTCGTAATTCTCTCCGGAACATTAAAAGACCACAACATCGGTCTTACGCGGTTCCATGTCGCGCCTTCGGTGATCGGGGCCCTTTTATCTAGGCCGTGCTTCCGGCCGTTTCGATGCCCGATAGATCACAATTGTGGCAACACCAGCACCGAACAACAGGACCAGCGCCGGTCCAAACCACAAAAAAAGCGTATCACGCTCCAGAGGCGGTTTCATCAGGATGAAGTCGCCATAGCGCGCGACCAGATAGCGCTTCACCTGTTCATCGGACTCGCCGGCCGCGATGTGCTGGCGGATCAGCCGGCGAAGATCGGCCGCGAGCGGCGCGCCGGATTCGTCCAGCGATTGTCCCTGACAGACGAGACAGCGCAATTCCTTCTGCAGTGAAACGGCGCGCGCTTCGAGCGCGGGATCGGCAAGCCGCTCGGGCGGCGGCGCCGCAAATGCGGTTTGCAGCGACAACAGAAGCACCGCACACAGTGTTCCAAATCGGATCACGGTGTGACCGATATCGCATCTGCGGCAGGCAAAGGCGCGGTGCGGCGCAGGCGGCCGGACAGACTCGCTAGCCCGCCGAGCGCCATGATCGCGCCGCCGAACCAGATGAACGGCGCGAACGGATTGAAGTAGGCGCGGATCGTCCAGCGGCCGCTGCCGCGATCGTCGCCCAGCGCGACATAGAGATCGGAGAAACCGGTGGTGCGGATCGCCGTGTTCGCCACCTGCTGTCCTTCGGCAGGATAGAGCCGCTGTTCCGGATGCAGCTGCGCGACCTCGCGTCCGCCGCGCAGCACGCCGATGTCGCCGCGCGCTGCCTGATAGTTCGGACCTTGTGCGGCAACGACGCCGTCGAACCGCAAGGTGTAGGGACCGACCGCCACCGTCTCACCCGGTCCCAACACTTCCAGCACTTCGGTGCGCCACAGCGACACACCGGCTACGCCCGTCAGTGTGACGCCGAGACCGGCATGCGCCAGCACGACGGCAAGTGCGCCTGCGCTGAAGGCGCGCAGCTTCCGCCGCTGGACCGCATCCACCACGCTCGCCCCGATCACCCAGCCGGCCAATCCGAAAGACAGCGCGCCGGTCAATGTGCGCGGCGAGGCGAAGGCCAGCACAGCAACGAACGCGACCGCGGCGGCGATCATCGCGGGTGTGAGGATACGCAACGCCTCGCGCGCATCGCCGCGCCGCCAGCCGAGCCGTGGCCCGAACGGAAGCAACAAGAGGAGTCCGACGAACAGCGGCGCGAAGGTGAGCGCGAAATACGGCGGCCCGACCGAGATCTTGGTGCCCGTCAGCGCATCGAGGATCAGCGGGTAAAGCGTGCCCAGAAACACGGTCGCGGCCGCCGCTGTCAGGAACACATTATTGATGAGCAGCGCGCTCTCGCGGCTGACCGGTTCGAACGACGCGCCGCCTTCCAGCTGCGGCGCCCGCCATGCGAACAAGGCCAGTGCGCCGCCGATGGCGAGCCCGAGCATGATCAGGATATAGACACCGCGCGTCGGATCGCTGGCGAAGGCATGCACCGACGACAATACGCCCGAGCGCACCAGAAAGGTGCCGATGAGGCTCAGCGAAAATCCGGCGATGGCGAGCAGCAGGGTCCATACACGGAACGCACCGGTCCGCTCGGTCGCGAGCGCCGAATGCAATAGCGCGGTGCCGGCGAGCCATGGCATGAGCGACGCATTCTCGACCGGATCCCAGAACCAGAAGCCGCCCCAGCCGAGATCGTAATAGGCCCACCAGCTGCCCAGCGTGATGCCGAGCGTCAGCGCGATCCACGCCACCAGCATGAAGGGCCGCGCCGCCCGCGCCCATCCCGCATCCGCTTTGCCGGTGATCAGCGCTGCGGCGGCGTAAGCGAACGACGCCGACAACCCGACATAGCCGGTGTAGAGCATGGGCGGATGGAACGCCAAGCCCGGATCCTGCAGCAGCGGATTTAGTCCGGCGCCTTCGAACGGCGGCGGATCGATCCGCAGGAACGGATTCGAGGTGAGAAGGATAAAGAGAACGAATGCGACGGTGAGCAATCCCTGCACGCCGAGCGCCGCACTGGTGAGCCGCGCACTGCCGCGCTGCGCGAACGCGATGGCCGCCGAATAGATCGCGAGCACCAGCACCCACAAAAGCATCGAGCCTTCGTGGTTTCCCCACACGCCGGTGATCTTGTAGAGGAGCGGCTTCATCGTGTGCGAGTTGTTGGCGACGTCGAGCACGCTGAAGTCCGAGGTGACGAACGCCCATTCGAGCGCGCCGAACGCCAGCGCCACGAACACGAACACGCCCATCGCCGCACCGCTGGCGATGCCGCGCATGGCGCCGCCTTCCGGCTGTGCGCCGAACAACCCGGCCGCAGCCTCCACCAGCGCAAGCGCGAGCGCGAGGCAGAGCGCGATCTGGCCGATTTCGCCGCTCACTGTCCTTCCTTCCAGCGGCCGGAGCGTTTCAGCGCATCGACCACTTCGGGCGGCATGTATTTCTCGTCGTGCTTGGCGAGCACTTCGCTCGCATCGAAAGTGCCGGTGCCGTTCAGCGCGCCGAGTGCCACGACGCCCTGGCCTTCCCGGAACAGCGCCGGCAGCACGCCGTTGAAATCGACCGGCACCTCAGCCTTGCCGTCGGTCACCACGAAGCGGACATCGGCGCCTTTGCCGCGTTGCACGCTGTGCGCCTCGACTAGGCCGCCGATGCGGAAATCCCGTCCCGGCTCGACATGCTTCGCGAACACGTCCGAAGGACTGTAGAAATAAAGGACATTGTCCTTGAGCGCGGTGAGCACCAGCGCCGTGCCGCCGCCCGCGGCCACGACGACGGCCAGGGCGAACATCAATCGGCGGCGCTGTTTGAGATTCATCGGGTTTTGCGCGGGTTCGCGGGCGGACTATAGGGCGCGTCGTGGTCCAGTCCAGCGCCGCCGCGGTTCCGCCGGAATTGCCATGTTCCTTACGCCATCGGACGAAGGGATTTTCGATGAAATTGCTCCTCTCTGCTGTGGCGCTTTGCTGCACGCTCGCGCTCGCCGCCTGTTTTCCGCCGGCCACGCTGCATCCGATCGGCGGCACGCAGACGGCCGATCCGCTTCTGACCGGCGACTGGCACGCCAAGATGGCGGAATCCGATCCGGGCCAGGACGAGGCCAATTTCCACTTCAAGCGTCAGGCCGACGGTTCCATCACGCTCGAGATCGACGCGGCGAACAAGAAGGACATGGACAGGATGACCGTGGCGCTCACCACCGCGCAGGTCGGCGCCAACCGCTTCGCCAATGCGAAGCTTGTCGATGCCGGTCCCGGGGACGACACCGACAAGGGCCCGCAACGCGGCACCATGGCGTTCCTCTATCGCCAGGAAGGCGCAACCGTCGTGATCTACCAGATGGACGAGGATGCGACCAAAGCTGCGATCAAGGCCGGCAAGATCCAGGGCGAGGTCGAACCCGGACAATTCGGCGACGCGATCATCACCGCCGATCCGGCAGCACTCAACGCGTTCGTCGCAAGCCCGCAAGGGGTGGCGTTGTTCAGCGAGAAATTCGCGACGCTGACAAAGACGAACTGACCATGATACCCAGACTTTCCCTCGTCGTTGCAGCTCTGTTGTGTGCCTCCTGCACGACGACAAAATATCCGATCGGTGCGTCAACGCCACAAACGCCCGACCTCACCATCGCGGGAACATGGCAAGCGTCGAGCCAGTTCCTGCACATAATTCCCGAGGATAAGGACCGCTTCGTGGTGGCCTACATCAACGGCCCGCCTGGAGAGAGGCCAGAATTGGATGTGGTTCAGGCAACGACTGCTCTGGTCGGCACCAACCGCTTTCTCAATGTCGGACGTGTGTCAGACGATCTTCTGCACTCGGTTGTGTGGTTGGACGATGACACGCTCCCGGAGATAGAGAAGAAACATACTGCCAATGCAGAACTGTGGCCTTTGCTCTATCGTCTGAGCGCAGAAAACAAGCTCATAACATGCTTTATCGACAACGACGCCGCGGCGGCAGCCGTCCGGTCAGGCCAACTCGCAGGAACCGCGACGAACGAAAAACCCGTAACTGTCCACATCGATGCTGAACCGGCGGTACTGGATCAATTCATGGCCAGTCCGTCGGGAACCGCATTGTTTAAGGGTTGTTGGACCTGGCACAAAATCCACTGAGCCTCAGTGCCCTGACCGGTGCAGAACCTGATCCGCCATGCCCGTGTCGTAGACCACGCCGTCCTGCGTCAGGGTGATCTGGTGCGGCCACTGCGCCTTCGCGAGACCCTTGCGGGTGAGCGCGTTCCACACCGCCTCGTTATAGAGCCCGGTCGCATCCTTGCCCGCCACCACCGCATCGCCCAGGTGGAAATGATCGCCATGCGCCTGCGGAAACTGCATGATCGTCACCTCACCAGCGCCCGGCCCGCTTTGCGCCGCGTTGGGCACGCGGGCGAGCGCCTGCAGCAAGGTCAGCGTGCGCAGCTGCAGCGGATTGAGCTTGGCCGGATTGTTTCTGGGCGGCATGAAATCCCTCTGGTTCGCCTTCTGCGGGCGGACCGATATATTCGCAAACCGCCGGCCGCGGCAACGGGAGGATTTTCGATGGACGCTTCAGGGACACCGGGACCGCTGGACGGCATCCGGGTAGCCGATTTCGGCCGCTATATCGCGGGCCCCTATTGCGCGGCGCTGCTCGGCGATCTCGGTGCCGACGTGATCCGGGTGGAAAAGCGCGAGGGCCGCGAGGATCGCACGCTGGTCTCGCTGGTGGATGCGCCGGACGGCAGCCCGCGCGAAGGCGCGATGTTCCTGCAGATGAACCGCAACAAGCGCAGCCTCACGCTCGATCCGATGAACGATGCCGGCCGCGACGTCGTGCGCCGGCTCGTGGCGCAGAGCGACGTGGTGGTCGCGAACCTGCCGATCGAAACGCTGAAGGCGATGGGCCTCGACTACGACAGCATCGCGAAGATCAATCCGCGCGCCATCCTCGCGGTCGGCACCGCGTTCGGGATCGACGGTCCCTATTCCGGCCGCGTCGGTTTCGACGGCGTGGCGCAGGCAATGAGCGGCGCGGTCTATTTCAACGGCACCGAAGATCAGCCGGTGCGTTCGTCCGCGCCGTACGTGGATTTCGGCACGGCGTCGCTGCTCGCGCTCGGCGTGGTCGCAGCGTTGCGCGCGCGCGATGCAACGGGCCGCGGACAGATGGTGGAAGGCGCGCTTCTGCGCACCGCGATGACGTTCTTCGCGCCGACGCTCATTGAAGAAGCCAAGCTCGCCATCGACCGCAAGCCTTCGCTCAACCGCAGCCAGACGGCCGGACCGTCCGATATCTTCAAGACGAAAGACGGCTGGATCACGGTCGCGGTGAACGGCGATCCGCTATTCCGCCGGGTGGCGAAGCTGATCGGCGCGCCGGAGTGGCTCGAAGACCCGCGCTTCGCCAGCGACAAAACCCGCGGCGACAATGGCGTGGCCATCAGCGCGCAAGTGGCCGCGTGGTGCGCCGAGAAGAGCAGCGCGGACGCGATCGCGGCGTTCGAAAAAGCACGCGTGCCCGCAGGCCCCGTCTACGCGCCACGCGAAACGCTCGCCGATCCGCATGTCAAAGCGGGTGACTTCTTCGTGGAAGTGGATTTCCCGGAGATCGGCCCGACACCGATCGCCGCCACGCCGGTCAAACTCCACGGCACCCCCGGCACCATCCGCCGCCGCCCCCCGGTGTTGGGCGAACACACGGACGAGGTGCTGCGCGAACTGGGCTATTCCAGGATGGAGATAACGGCGCTGAAAGAAGCCGGGGCGATTTAGCGGCAGGCGCGCTCTCTCAAAAAAACCTGTCATCCCGGCCGCAGTGAAGCGCAGCGAAACGGAGCGCCGGGACCCATTTCTCAGCACGCTTGTCTCAGCACGCCACGCTCGGATGCGCCATCTTGCCTGCGGAATAGGTCCCGGCGCTCCGCTGCGCTACGGCCGGGATGACAATTTTGGTATGCGAAATTCCAAGCCGATGGCCGTCAGAGTCGCCGGGCATAATCCATGCGGCGATGCAAGACGCGAACGATATCGACCTTCTGTTTGACCATACGATAGAAGATAACGTGAGAGGCAACCGGCAGCTTGAAATAGCCTGGTCGGATTTCATCGCACGCCCTGCCGATCCGCGGTTGTGCGGCTATCGTTTCAAACCCGCGCTGAAGGTCACGCAGGTCGCGATCGGCCTGTTCGACGTTCCATTGCGCCACGCTGTAATCCCAGATCTCCGCGATATCCGATCGCGCACGCGGAGAAATAACGTAGCCGGCCATTTAGCGGCGCGTCGGAGAGGCGCGCTTTCGTGCAATGAAGGCATCGAAATCGAATGGCTTGGATGGACCGCTGTTCTCGCCTTCGATCAGCGCGGCACGAAGCGCCGCAAGTTTTGCCTCCTCTTCTTCAAGAAGACGAAGGCCCGCTCGCACCACGTCGCTCGCCGATCCATAACGGCCCTCGGCCACGCGCTCATCAATGAAAACGGTGAAGTGCTCACCCAAACTAAAGGACGTGTTTTTGGCCATGGCATTCTCCGACTCCACTATACCAAATATTGGTATCGGCGCAACTACGCCGCGTTGGCCAGCGCGGCGCGGCCGCGGCGGCGGAGGAAGTCGGCTTCTTCGGCGCTGAACAGGATTTCGGTCAGCGCGACCGCGAGGTTGAAGTACTGCTCGGCATGAACGCGCGCAGTGCCTTCGGCGGCGCGCACCTCGCGCACGATATCGTCGCTGTAGCCTTTGAGGTGCACGCACGCCTCTGCGTAAGCGTCCTTCTGCGAGGTGCCGAACGAGGCATCGGCCGCCGATGACGCACAGGCGGTGAGAAGTTTCGCATAGCGCATGCCGCGCGCCGTCTTGTCCGGGTCCGGGGCGCGCGCGATGTCCGGCGCCTTCGGACCGCCGCCATAAGAGCCGGTCTTGTGCACCGGAAGCATGGCGATGATCTCGCGCGGCGCGCGTTCCATCAGCCCGTCCATCACATCGGCGACAGCGCCGCGATCCTTCATCAAGCGCTGATGCCAGGTGCCGTGACGGCGCAATTCGACCTGATGGGTGAGGCCGGTCGAAAGCTTGGCGAACGCGGCAACATGGCGCGCGAGTTCGTCCTCCTCGAAATTCGGATGCCGCGTGACTTTGATCGCTGCGGTGTGCTCGTCGAGATCGCCGAGCAGAACCTCGCCCGCCAATCCCATGTCGGTGCTGCTCATCAGCGTGTCGGAGGTCTGCCGCGTCACCTGCTGCGGCAGCTTCAATGCTTCCCACGGCCGGTCGAGCCGGTTCATCGCAACGACGGCGATGTAGGGCGCGGCGTCGGGTTGGGCCTGCACGAGGCGGTCGTAGATCGCGCGCAACGCCCACACCATGTCGTCGTTCAACTGATGCGTGCCGCGCGGCAGCTTGTCCTGGACTTCTGCGATCTCCGGACCGGCGGCCAGAAGGATCGCCATCTCGTTCGCATCGGCGACGGCAAGATCGCTGCCCAGAACACGGCGCGCATCTTTCGCATCGCCGGCGATGGCGGTGCGCAGCGCGAGGGAAGCCTCGGTCCAGAATTGCGCGGCGCGCGCTTTCAACGCATCGGGCCGATAACTGAGCACCGCTTCGGTCACCGCCGCCGAATAGGCTTCGCTCGCTTCCGGCAGCAGTGTCTCGCCGATCCAGGTCCAGACCGGCACGACGCTCTCGCGCGCGATGCGGCCGCGGCGTTTTTCCCGCCGCTCCGGATTCGTCACCAACAGATCGGCGAAAGGCTGGCAGAAGATGCGCAAGGGACTGGGCGTGCGCTCGACATCGCGCACCTGGCGCAACGCCGGGCGCAGACTGTCGAGAATGAAGCCATGTGGCAGCAAATCGCCGCCGGTCAGCCGGTCGACTTCGACGGCTTTCGCCAGACGCGCCGCGATATGCCCCGACAGACTGCCGAGGAATGTGCGCAACTGACCGGCCTTTTCCGGCGAAAGCATGTGCGATCCTAAAGGCGCGCGAGTGCCCAAAAGTTAGACGCGTTCGATGTTGACGCTATCGTAACAGCGTTAACAACCGTTTGAGATATCTAAACGATTGCCGGGAGCGTCAGCCGCGCGTCGAGGCCGCCCGCGTCCGAGTCGCCCAGGGTGAAGGTTCCGCCGTAAAGCTTGGCGATGTCGCGCACGATGGCGAGGCCGAGGCCGGAGCCCGGCACGCTTTCGTCCAGCCTTTCGCCCCGCTCCACCACCTTTTCCCGCTCCTCCGGCGCAAGGCCCGGACCGTCGTCGTCTACCCGGATCTCGAACAGCGCCCCGGTGAGAGAGGACGCCCGCACCGCGATGTTGCGGTCGGCCCATTTGCAGGCATTGTCCATCAAATTGCCCGCCATCTCTTCCAGGTCCTGTCGCTCGCCGCGGAACGCGAGCGCGGGCGGGCACTCCACGGAAATCTCCAGCGCGCGTTCGACATGGATGCGGCGGAGCACGCGGGCAAGATCGTCCAGCACCGGCTTCACCGGCGTCCGGTTGCCGAGCACGTCGACGGCGCCGGCGGCGCGGGCGCGCGCGAGATAATGATCGACCTGGCGGCGCATGACGACGACCTGCCGGTTCACCGCGTCGCCGAGCGGTCCGGGATTGGCGGACGCCTCCGTCGCCAGCACCGAGAGCGGCGTCTTCAGGAAATGCGCGAGATTGGACACATGCGTGCGCGCCCGCCCAACCACTTCGGCGCTGTGATCGATGAGGCTGTTGAGTTCGCCGGCCAGCGGCGCGATCTCGGCCGGGAATTTTCCTTCGAGACGCCGCGCCTGGCCGTCGCGGATGCGCGCGAGCGCGCGGGTCACCCGGCGCAGTGGCTGCAAGCCCACCTGCACCTGCAGGAAGATCGCGATGATCAGGCCGGCGCCGAGCAGGACGAACGACCAGAACAGCGTGCCGTTGAAGACGGACACATTGTTCTCCACCGTCGCCAGATCGCCGGCGACCGCGAACATATAAGTGTGAACGTCATCGACCCGGCGGGTGGAGAGGATCGGAAACTCGATCTGCCGCTCCAGCACGCGCAGGTGCTGGTTCTCCGGTCCCGCCGAATAGGCCCAGATGCGCTCGCCTGTTTTCACCTGGCCGGTGGGCGCGATCGATTTGTCGAACAGCGATTTGGAAATCTGCGAGTCGTCGATCGGATGCTTGCCGGCGCCGAGCGGCGTGATCTGCCAGTAGCGCCCGGAATACACGCGCTCATAGCTCGGATTGAGATAGCGGCGCTCCAGCGTGATGACGCCGTTGTTGTCCGGCTCGGCGGCGGCGATCACCCCGTCGAGATCGCTTTCCAGCCCGACATCGAAATCGTGCTCGACGGCGCTGCGATAAATGCCGGAGAGGAACAGTCCGCCGACCGCGAGACCCAGGATCGTCCAGACCGCGGCGGCCGCGATCAGGCGCGCGGCAAGGGAATCAAGCCTTGGCACGATCCTTGTCAGCAACGTCCGGAGAGTCGAGGCTATAGCCAAGGCCGCGCACCGTCTGAATGAGATGAGCGTCCAGCTTCTTGCGCAGGCGCCCGACGAACACCTCGATCGTATTCGAATCGCGATCGAAATCCTGATCGTAAAGATGCTCCACCAATTCGGTGCGCGACACCACCTTGCCGCGGTGGTGCGCGAGATAGGCGAGCAGGCGGTATTCCAGGCTGGTCAGCCGGACAGGATTGCCGTCGAGCGTGACACGGCTGCTGCGGGTGTCGATACGCAGCGGCCCGATCTCGATCTCGCTGGTGGCGATCCCGGCGGCGCGCCGGAGCAGCGCGCGGACGCGGGCGAGCAACTCTTCGGTGATGAAGGGTTTGCCGAGATAATCGTCGGCGCCGGCATCGAAGCCCGCGACCTTGTCGCTCCAGCGGTCGCGCGCGGTGAGGATCAGCACCGGCATGTTGCGGCCGTCCTTGCGCCACTTCTCGAGCACCCGCACGCCGTCCATCTTAGGCAGGCCGAGATCGAGGATCACGACGTCGTACGGCTCGGTATCGCCGAGGAAGTGTCCCTCCTCGCCGTCGGATGCGGTGTCCACGACGTAGCCCGCGTCGACCAGCGCGCGCTTCAGCGACTTTTGCAGATCGCGATCGTCTTCCACGAGCAGAACGCGCATTGCTTCCCCTTCAATGATGACCGTGGCCGCCGCCGAAATGGCCGCCGCCGCCGGGATTGCCGTGCCAGCCGAAACCGGGACCGAACGGACGCCCGCCGCCGGGCATACCGCCGAACGGGCGTCCCGGAAGCGGGCCGTAGAAATAACGATCGCGGCGGCGGCGGCCGCGTTCGTATTGCGGATCGAAATCGCGCGGCGGACCGTAGGCCTCGTTGAAGCGCCGCACGTCGATCCCGTTGATGTGACCGGTGCGTGCATTGGCGTCGAACCATACGACGCGGCCCTGCGGCGTCATCCACTTGATGCGATAATGCGGCTGGCCGTCGGCTCCCCAGAACGGTCCTTCGGCGTCATAGAAGGTGCCCGGATGCTGCTGGCGGATCTGCGGCAGAATGCGATCGAGCGACGGACCGCCATACGGTCCCGCTTCGGCAGGCGTCGCGAGGCAACCCAACATAAGCATCGCGAAAATAAGGAAAAACACGCTTCTACGCATCGTGATTTCTAACCCTCGCGAAATGAACCCGACATGAACGCGCTGTCCAGAGCCGGTTCAGAGAGGTTCAGCCATTCTGCATCCACGCTGAATGCGGTCCCAACGGGAGCGTGTTCCGCCGGACAAGGAAAGTGGAGTTCATCATGAAGACGAAAACCAAAAACTTCCTGGCCAGCTTGGCTGTCGGTCTCGCGCTGACAACGAGCACGGCGGCGCTGGCGGCAGATTACGACCATGACGGCCGCCGCGACAATAGTTGGGCAGAGCGCCACGATTACGACGGCTATCGCGACAACAGGCGGTTCGACCGCCGCGTGACGCGCGCCATCATCAACCACGATCGCGTCTACGAAGTCGTGCGCGCGCATCGCTATCGCTACATCGGTGCGCCGTATTGGTACCGCGGCTATTACGGCGTCCGCGCCTACGATCCGTACGGCAAGGTCGTGTTCGTCCGCGTCGATCCGTATCGCGGCAACTGGCTGGGCGTCGCGTTCCGCTTTTAATCGATCTTGAAGCGTCAAGCCGCGGCAAGCCCCTCCCCGTAGGCCGAAACGTTATCAAGCGAGAGCCCCATGCCGGACATCTCCGGCGTGGGGTTTCTCTTTGTCCGCGACCGGTCACTCCACTTTCGTGACCGGGATTTAACAAACCGGTTAGCGGTGCTTTACTCCTACCTCCCCGGCTACGCCGGCGCGTGAGGGAGTTCCGCCATGGCGACAGTCAAGTGGCTCATCGGGCTCAGCGGCGACTGGAACACAGGCACGAACTGGACGACGGGAACAGTTCCCGGCGCCGCGGACGACGTCGTCATCGATTTCCAGGATACCTACACCGTCAACCTGACATCTACCGCGACAATCGCTTCCCTCGATCTCGCCGGGGGGCTCTCCTGCACGCTGTCGCAAGCTGCGGCGGCGCCGCTGACCATGACCGGTTCGCTGACCGTGGACGAAAGTACGGCCACTCTCCGCGCGGCTAACGTGATTGGCGGGCCGGTGTTCCTGGAAAACTTCGGAACGATCGACGTCGCCAACAACAAAGCGCTGGGAAACGCTGCGCTTTTCAACACCGGTGGATTTCTCGAAGCAATCGCGAACGTGACCCTGAGCAATCAGATCGCCACCTCAGACCAGGCGTTCTTCACGGCCGGCACAAACAAGACGTTGTCGCTTACCGGCCAGTTCAGCGCTGGGGGAACAGTCTTTTTTGGCAACGGCACAACGCAGGGCACGGTCGACTTTGCGCCCTCGAGTCTCTCGGTTGGCAGCGGTGTCCAGGCGAACATATTCAGCGGCACGCTGAAGATGGGAAGCAGCGCAGCCGTTGGTCTGCTCTCGGCCGCGACGTCCGTAGGTGTTGTCGGCGTTCTGGATATGAACGGCCACGCCGCCGAGATCGCGCAGCTTTTCGGCGGCGGGCTCGTCACAAACAGCGCCACCGGCACAACAGCTGTAAAGATCGACGGCGGCGAATTTTCCGGCGACATGACGGGTGCGCTCGCGGTCGAGATCGCGGGTACAGTGGAGTTCGACAGCGCCCTCCATTACACCGGCGGCACGACGATCGACGCCTCCGCCTTATTGAACCTCGGCAGCCTGAGCGAACCCTCCGGCTCCGTCACGGGCGCCATTGTCGACAACGGCCTGTTGGAGGTTTCCGAGCCGCTCGGACTGCCACCGATCACCCTGGCAAACAGCATCTCGGGAAGCGGCGCTTTACGAATTTTTCTGCAGTCTTCCGAAGAGCTGATCGCCATCAGTCATGCTAACAGCTATCTCGGCGGCACCTATATCTTCGGCAGGGTGTTGCTCGGAAACGCTGGAGGTTTGGGCACCGGCGCGATCAGGCTCGACGCTGGGGGCATTGAGGCAACACAAACCGAGACCATAACCAACGCGGTTTCCTTGGGCATTTCCGGCGGATTCTCGGCCGATGCCGGAAAGACATTGACGGTCGACAGCGCGTGGACAGTCGGGGACGATGCATCGATCGTGTTCGGCGGCCCAAACGGGCCAAGCGGTACGGTCGTGGTGCGCTTTGAGAGCCTCAGCACCGGATCGAACGACCATGTTTTCATCAAATCGGGAACCGTCGCGGCGGCGGATACGGCGCCTTTGCTGGCAGCGACGGTGCAAACCACGATCGATGCCGGCGCAACCTTCGACGTGAGGGGCCACGCGGTCACGATCGAAAATCTGCAAGGGGCAGGCACCATCGCAAATGGCGGGGGCATGGCGACGCTTACGATCGGAGGCGGTCATTTTTCCGGCGGGATAAAAGGGGCGTTCGGGGTGGATTTCACCGGCTCCACAATTCTCGGCGGCGCCAACGTTTACAATGGCGGAACGACCGTCACAGCCGGTGTGGTGCTCGCACTCGGCAATGGCGGCACCACGGGTTCGGTCACCGGCCCGATCGACGACGAGGGCACGCTGATCTCCGACCGCAGCAACGCGCTCAGCATCGACCATGTGATTTCGGGCGCGGGCCTGGTAGAGCAGCGCGGCACAGGCACGACCACGCTCAGCGCAACCAACACGTTCAGCGGCGCCGTCATTGTGACGGCTGGTGCACTCGTGTCCGGCCATGCGGACGCCCTCGGCAGCGCCGAAGTGATCGTGCAAGGCGGCACGCTGCTCGGTACCGTCTCGCAGACCATCGGCAATCTGCTGGTGTTGACCGGTCACGACACGCTCGCGGCCGCAACAGGAAAGACGCTCACGTTCTCAGACACCTGGGATGTCAGCGACGATACGGCGCTCGTGTTCGGATCGTCCGGCCACGCCGGAACACTATCGGTCACCGTCACCGGCGGCAGTCTCGGCGCGCACACGACCGCAACAATTGCAGCCGGAACCGTCGCCCTGGCGAACGTGGGCGCTGCGGAGGTGATCGGCAGCGGCGACAGCCTGACGGTCGGCGCCGCAGGAATACTCGATCTCAACGGCCACGCCATTGTTGCCACCGACCTGCTAGGCAGCGGCACCATCCGCTCGACCGGCGCCGCAACCCTGACGGTTCAGAACGCCTCCTTCGCCGGGCACATCGACGGAAACATCGCGGTCGTCGTCGACGGCACCGCGAAACTGACCGGCGGCGGCAACTTCACCGGAGGCGCGACAGTCGAGGCGAACGCCGCTCTGCATCTCGTAAATGCAGCGCCGGAGGATGTGACGTTCGCCGGCACAATCGCGCAGCTCATCCTGGACACGCCGTCGTCCTTCACCGGCACGATCGGCGGCATGGTTCATACCGACAAGATCGACCTCACGACGATCGCGTCGGCCACGGCGCATCTGACGTTCAATGCGACGACCGATGTGATGACGGTGACCGACGGCACCCACACGGCGCATCTGCAGTTCGTGGACGGCTATGTGCAGAACGACTTCGGCCTCTCCGACGACGGCCACGGCCATACCTTCGTGACGACGTCGGTCACGACGCCGCCGCACCTGCCGGATATGGACGCGCTGATCTGATGGCGGTGTTTCCCCAAGGGGGAAGCATAACGCGTTCGCTGCTTATTTAAGGGAGGTTTTCATGGCGACAGACAAATGGCTCATCGGGCTTAGCGGCGACTGGAATGCCGGGGCAAACTGGTCCACCGGAGCGGCGCCTGGCGCGGCCGATGACGTCGTGATCGACGTTGGAGGCGCCTACACGATCAACCTTGCGACCGCGGTGACGATCAACTCCCTGGATCTTGAAGCCGGAGCGAGCGCGGTACTGTCTCAGGCCGCAAACGCGCCGTTGACCGTAGCCGGGCAGCTGAGCGTGGATGGGAGCACCGCAGTCCTCCGCGCAGCCAACGTGATCGGCGGTCCGGTGTTCGTGGAGGACTCCGGCACGATCGGCGTCGCCAACAACGCGGCGCTGGGAAACGCCGAACTCTTCAACACCGGCGGGACCCTCACCGCGATCGCGAACGTCACATTGGACAATCCGATCGCCACATCGAACGATGCAATCTTCTCAGCCGGCACGAATAAGACACTTTCTCTTACCGGCCAGTTTTCCATCGGCGCAAGCAGCACCGTTGAGTTCGGCTCTCTCTCGCCGCAACCGCAAGGGGTCGTGAATTTCGCACCGTCCGGTCTCACGGTGGGCTCCGGCACCGAAATGTACGTCAACAACGGCACGCTGCTGATGGGCAACGCGACGGCGGCGAGTCAGCTCACAAACATCGTTCTTGCCGTCGCGGCGGCCGGCACACTGGATCTGAACGGGCATGCGGCGGAGATCGAATCGCTGCAAGGCAATGGCCTCATTACGGAAAGCGGCGGTCTCGTTTCGCTGACGCTCGACAGCGGAATATACACCGGGAAAATGACGGGCCTGATCGCTGTCGGGACTGAAGCGGGTGTCGAGATCGACAGCGCCTTGACCTATACCGGAGGTACCGTGATCGCTCCCTCCAGCATTCTGCAGCTCGGCAATGCCAATGCGCTCGGTTCACTGACGGGCGCTATCTTTGTGGGGGGCGAACTCCGGCTTTCGGGACCGGCGGGATCGTCCTTCACGCTCGCGAACAATCTTAGCGGCACCGGTCTGCTGGCACTGGCGATGCAGGACACGGAATCGACGGTCGCGATCAACCACGCCAATACCTATGCCAGCGGCACGATTATCCTCGAGGGCACCTTGGCGCTCGGCAATGCGGCGGGCATTGGCGCGGGCCCAATCACGATCACCGCCGGTGGAATCGAGGCGACACAGACCGAGACGATCGACAACGACCTCTCCGCAAGCGATATGACCCAGCTCTCCGCGGCCAGCGGCAAAACGCTGACAATCGACAGCAACTGGACCGTTGCGGACAACACGAACATCGCCTTCGGCGCGAACGGTCACAACGGCACCGTCGTCGTGCATTTCGAAAGCCTCACTGTGGGATCGAACACAAGCGTCTCCGTCGAGTCCGGCACACTGGCCGTGGGCGACAATGTCCCGTTCCTCTTCGCGGACGCTGCGAAAACCACGATCGGCGCGGGTGCAACCCTCGACGTGCGCGGCAACGAAGTGCCGATCGCCGACCTGGAGGGCGCCGGCACGATCCTCAACAGCGGAGCCGCGGCTCCGCTTGCGATCGGCAACGGCCAGTTCGCCGGGGTCATCACAGGCGCGCTTGCAACGGAGGTATCCGGAAACCTGATCCTGAGCGGGACCGATACGTACACCGGCGGTACCACGATCGACAGCACCGCCATCCTCGCCTTGGGCAACGGTGGAACAACAGGCTCGATCACCGGTGCGATTGCCGATCAGGGCATCCTCATCTTCGACCGCAGCGACGCGCTCACCATCGACCATGCGATTTCCGGAACCGGCATCGTGGAACAACGCGGCACCGGCACCGTTACGCTCGGCGCAAACAACACCTACAGCGGCAACACGATTGTAACGACAGGAACGCTCGCCTACGGCCATGCGGGCGCTTTCGGCACCGGCGAAATCGTCATGCAGGGCGGCACGCTGCTCGGCGCGATATCGCAGACCATCGGCAACGATCTGGCGCTGAGCGGCAACGACACGCTCGCCGCCGCGAACGGAAAGACTGTGTCTCTGACCCAGGATTGGAACGTCGGCGCCAGCACGGCGATCGTGTTCGGCGCAACCGGCAAAGCCGGCACGCTGTCCGTGAGCGTCACAGGCGGCAGCATCGGCTCGCACGTAACGACGTCCATCGCAGACGGCGTCGTCGCTGTTGGCAACGCCGCCGCGGGACTGGTGATCGGCGGCGGCGACAGTACGACGGTCGGTGCGGCGGGAGCGCTCGATCTCAACGGCCACGACATCGCCGTCACCAACCTCCTGGGCAGCGGAATCGTGCGCTCGACGGCCGCCGCAACGCTGACCCTCAAGGACGCCGTCTTCTCCGGCCACCTAAACGGCGATGTTGCGGTGGTGATCGGAGACAACGTCACATTGTCGGGCGGCGGCAATTTCACCGGTGGCGCCGCGATCGATACGAACGCGAAGCTGGATCTGAAGAACAGTGCGGCGGAGGATGTGACGTTTGCCGGAACCGGCGCCCGTCTCACGCTGGACACGCCGTCGTCCTTCAGCGGCACGATCGGCGGCATGGTTCATACCGACAAGATCGACCTCACGACGATCGCGTCCGCCACGGCCCATCTGACGTTCAACGCGACGACCGATGTGATGACGGTGACGGACGGCACCCACACCGCAACCCTTCAGTTCGTGAACGGCTATGTGCAGAACGACTTCGGCCTTTCGGACGACGGCCACGGCCATACCTTCGTGACGACGTCGGTCACGACGCCGCCGCACCTGCCGGATATGGATGCGCTGATCTGACCGCTATGCGGTCTCGTGCACCGACACGTATTCGGAGAGCGGCGCGCGCTCGCTGACGAGGCCGTTCACCGGATGCGCTTCGTCGGCGTAACCGATCGCCATGCCGCAGAAGATCATCTCGTTCTCGGGCACCTTCAAATAGTCGCGGATCACCGAGTGCCACACCGCCCACGCCTCCTGCGGACAGGTGTGCAGGCCGTATTCGCGCGCGAGCAGCATGATCGATTGCAGGAACATGCCGAGATCGGACCATTGGCCCTGCTGCATCTGCCGGTCGATGGTGAAGATGAGGCCAGCCGGCGCGCCGAAGAACGACCAGTTGCCGGAAAAGAACTTGAGCCGCGCCGCCTTGTCCTCGCGCGGGATGCCCATCGTCGCATACATCATCTCGCCGACGCGGAAGCGGCGCGTCTTGTAGGGCTCGGTCAGGGCCGGCGGATAGATGTGATACTCCGGCATCTCGCCCATCGCCTTGGTCGCGCGCCGTTCGCCCACCCGGCGCACCAGCTCGTCGCGCGCCGCGCCGTTGAGCACATAGGTCCGCCACGGTTGCAGGTTGCCGCCCGAGGGGGCGCGCGCCGCCTGCTCGACGATCTTCAGGATCGTGTCCGTCGGCACCGGATCGGATTTGAAGGCGCGGACCGTCTTGCGGGTGGCAAGCGCTTCGCTGACTTTCATGGCGGTCGTCCCGGGATGTTTGCGCCCGCGAAGATTGCAGCCCGCGTCCCGCGATGCAAATGCCTGCTTTCAAAGGTCTTGCGGCCGGACTTCCGATGCGGAAGGCTGTGGCAATGGTGGTTCGTGCGAATAGCACAGCGGCGCTGGTGGCCGCATCGCTTGCCTTGCTGACGGCGCCGGCGTTTGCGGCGCGTGGGCCGCTGGGATTGTCGCGGCCTTTGACCATCGAGCAGAGCCAGATCGTCTGCGACTCCGAGACGGCGAGCGACGACAAGCGCATGGAGGCTTGCGAGTCCCTGATCGCGAGCGGCGACGCGAGCCGCGACGATCTCGCCGTCGATTACGTCCAGCGCGGCAACATCGCCTACCGCCGCCGCGCCTTCGGCGAAGCGGTGGCGTCCTACACTGAGGCTATCGCGCTGTCGCCGGAGATTGCGGCGCCTTATTACGACCGGGGTCTCGCCTATGCCGCCGAACAGAACTACAAGCTGGCGGTCGCCGACTACGACGCCGCCCTCGCGCGTGTCGCCGATATTCCGATCGTGCTTCTGGCGCGCGCGGATTCGCTGGCCTCGCTGCAACGCTATGGCGCGGCGCTCGCCGACGTCGCCCGCGTTGCAGCGCTCAGGCCGAACGATCCCGATGCGCTGAACGCCCACGGCGCGATCTCGGACGACATGGGCCGCCCGGCCGATGCCATTGCGGATTACAACAAAGTCCTCGCGCTGCGGCCCGATTTCGTGGACGCGTTCTACAACCGCGCGCTCGCCTACGCGCATGACGGAAGGTGGCAGGAAGGCCGCGCCGACCTCGACCGCTATGTCGCGCTCAAGCCGAACAGCGGCGACGGCTGGTTCGCCCGCGCCTTCGACTTCGACGGCGATTCACCAGCGCGCGCGATCGCGGATTACACCAGCGCCGCGCGCGATCCGGTGTTCGAGGCGGGCGCGCTCTACATGCGCGGCGCGCTCGAACTGAAACTGGGACGGCGCGAGGCCGGCACCGCCGACATGGCCGCCGCCGAAAAGAAAGACCCCAACGTCGCCACCGTCTACGCGAAGTTCGCCGAAGGCCCGTGACATCTGGGTTTTGAGCTTCATGGTGTGGGTTGGTGTTCATCAAACCAGCCAACCCTGTCATCCCGGACGCAGTGGAGCGCAGCGGAACGAAGCTCCGGAATCCATTGGGCCGGCAAGTTGGCGCATCCGATTGCGTTCTGTTGAATCCAACGCGCTGCGGAATAGGTCCCGGCGCTCCGCTGCGCATTCGCTCCGCTGCGGCCGGGATGACATCGGTGGTTGTTTTTCAACCGTTTTAAAAATCACAAACGAAGCTTGTCATCCGGTGTGTGAGGACCCGAAGCCCCCTGAGTGGGGGACTTCGGCCTGGCGTCCTTCCTAATAGAGTGCATGTGTCCGGACACCCCATCCGGATGACCCGGGAAGCGGGACGGATCACCAACACAGCCCCAGCAGGTCCGGCAGGCCCTCCGCTTCCCGAACGGGCCGCGCCGCTCAGGCCCAGCTTTTGGAGCGAACCGCCAGACGCCAGCGGCGGACAACTTCGGCCAACTCGTCGGCGCGCATATGCGGCGTGCGCCAGGCATCGGCGAAGCCGGTGTGCCGGGTGCGCGGCACCTGCACTTCGGCGACCGCATTGAACTTTATCCGCACCGGCATCGGCACGCCCTGCCCCAACACGATCGCTTCGCGGTCGCCGAGCAGCGGCAGGAAGTCGAGCAGGTCGAGCGCGCCTTCGTGGGTGTTGGCGCGCATCACCCCCTGATCGCGATCGGTCGAAAGCCGCATCGCGATCGCGGTCGAGCATTGCGAAAGGATCGTCGGATCGAGTTCGGACGGACGTTGCGTGACCAGCGCCAGGCTGACGCCGTATTTGCGCCCTTCCTTGGCGATCCGCGCGAGCGCCTGGCGGGTCGGCTGGAAAACGCCGCCCTGTTCGGCGGGCGCATAACGGTGCGCTTCCTCGCAGACGAGCAGGATCGGCACGCCGCCGTCGCTCCACACCGCGAGGTCGAACGCGAGCCGCGACACCAGCGAGATCACCACGTCGAGGATTTCGACCGGCACCGCAGCGAGATTGAGCACGGTGATCGGTTTGCCCGCGATCGGCACGCGGAAGATGCGGCCGAGCACTTCGGTCATCGTGTCTTCGATGACGAGGCTGCCGAACATGAAGCTGTAGCGCGGATCGCTGACCAGGCTGTCGATGCGCGCCTTCAGGCGCTTGTAAGGCAAAGTCGCCTGCGCGCGCTCGAGACGGCCGAGCTGGTCGTCGATGATCTGCACCACATCGGAAAGACGGAACGGCAGCGGCGTGTCGACGGTGATGCCGCTGGAATCGGCCTGCTTGCGCAGACGCCCCGACGCCGCATCGGAATAACGCCGCTTCGCCTGCAACACGATGTCGGCGAGGATTTCGCTCTCGGCATCGCGATGCTCGTCCATGGAAACGAGCGCCGCCGTCAATTCCTGGAAATTCAACAGCCAGAACGGCAGACGCAGATTCGACGGATCGATCAGTTCCGCCCGGTCGCCGAACGCGCCGCCATATTCGTTGTGGATGTCGAGCAGCACGATGTGCGCGTGACGGTGGTCCTGCAGCACCGATTGCAGGATGCAGGTCAGCGCGGAGGACTTGCCGCAGCCGGTGGTGCCGACGACGGTGAAATGCTTGCCGAACAGCTCGTTCACCAGCATGCGGGCCGGGATCGAGGGATCCTGGAACAGCGTCCCGACCGTGATCGTGTCGGCATCGGTCGGGGTATAGACAAGCGCGAGGTCGCTATGGTCGGCGATCTGCACCGGATCGCCGATGGTCGGGATCGATGTGACGCCGCGGCGGAACACCGGCTTCATCGTGTTGCGGTCGAGCGAGATTTCGCCCGCGAGGTTGAGTTCGACCAGGCCGATCGGCTCCTTGCCCGGCTCTGCGTCCGGAACCGGAATCGAAACGGCGGAGACGACACCCATCACGACGGTGCGCTGGCTCGCGATCTTCAGGAGCGCGCCGATCTCGATGCGCTCCTCGCCGCGGCGGTGCGCTTCGGAGACTTCGCTGTCTACGATCGCGACCGCCTGCGCGCCGGACACCGACACGATGCGCGCCAGATGGGCACGCGCCGACTTCGCGAGCGGACGATCGCCGCGCGAGAGCGACGGAGAGGAGAAGGATTGAGCAGCACTGCTCATAGGCGCATTCCTGTTTCGTAAGGCAAACGCTCCCGCCGCGCGGGCGGCAGCGTGAAGGCGACCGTGGTGCCGGCATCCGGCGTGCTCGACACGTGAAAGCGGCCGTCATGCATCTCGACCAGCGCCTTGGCGATCGGAAGACCGAGGCCGGTGCCTTCCTGCATGCGGGTGTATTGCGATTTCACCTGCATGAACGGCTTTAGGGCATCGCGCAGCTGCTCTTCCGTCATGCCGATGCCGGTATCGGTGACGCCGACCGTCACGCCGTTGGCGTCGTGCGTCGCGACGAGGCAGATGCGGCCGCCTTCGGGCGTGAATTTGTGCGCATTGGAAAGCAGATTGAGCAGCACCTGCTTCAGCCGCCGGCTGTCGGCCCACACATAGGGCAACCGCTCCGGCAGCATCACGTCCAGGCGCTGCCCCTTTTCCGCGATGCGCGGCCGCACCATCTCGGCCGCGCCCGACGCCACATCGTGGATCGCGATCTCGTCGCAGGCGAGTTCGAAATTCCCGCTCTCGATCTTGGAGATGTCGAGGATGTCGTTGATGACATCCAGCAGATGGCTGCCGGCCCGGCTGATATGGCCGGCATAGTCGATGGTCTTCTCGTTTGCAGGTGTCGCCGGAAGGCTCTCGATGATGCCGGAGAATCCGATGATGGCGTTGAGCGGCGTGCGCAGCTCGTGGCTCATATTGGCGATGAACTCGGACTTGGCGCGGTTGGCATAGGCGGATTCAAGCGCCGCGGCGCGCAGCGCTTTTTCCGCGCGGTGGCGCGAAATCATCTGGCCGAGATCGGCCGAGTATTGCGACAGGAGCGACCTGTCGCGCGGTTTCGAACGCGCCTGCAAAACGCAAAGCCCCGGACAAAGGAACTTTAGTCTGCCCTGAAGGCGCTAAAGCGTGATTAACAGACCCCGAGGCAGGTGCCGCGAAATAGCGCCTTTGGCATTAACCCGTCGCTAACCATAAAACCTCAAAGAGTAAGCCGGATTCCGCCTTCGAACAGGCGCGGCGGCGCCGGGCTGAGCGAGCGCGGGTTGGTCGCGCCGGGCGCCTGGCTGAGCGGCACGTCGCCTGTCGGCGAGAACGCGCCGAAGGTTTCGTACTTCCTGTCGAACAGGTTGGCGATCGCGCCGAACAGCTCGGTGTGATTCCAGATTTTATACCGGGCGCCAACATCGAACACGGCGTAGGGATTGGTCTTGCGGTTGAGATTGGACTCGTCGCCGCGCAGGAACTGGCCACTTGCAGCGCGCATGGCGAACGAGACGCTCCAACGTTCCTCCGGATGATAGTCGAACCCCGCTTTCGCCGTCTGCGCCGGAATGCCCGGCATGTGGTCGCCCGGCACGACATGGATCTCGCCGTTCGCGTCGGACAGCGGATTGTCGTCGCTCTCCAGCGTCAGCGGCGTCTGGAAGGTCGCGTCCGTGTAGGCATAGCCGAGATAGGCGGTGATGTCCGGCAACACATAGGAGAGCGAGCCCTCGAAACCTTGCCGCCTGGTGGCTGCGACGTTCTGGAAGAACGCCCTGCTGAAGATCGCACTCGACACGAACAGGATGTCGTTGTGCAGATCGGTGCGATAGGCGTCGGCCTGCCAGGCGAGCGTTCCCTCATAGAGCGGCACGGAACCGCGACCGCCCACATCATAGGTATGCGCCACCACCTGTTTGAGATCGGGATCGTCGACGAAGAAGTTGGTGAGGCTGCACGGCGACGCGGCATCGGCGCACGAAAGCTCGGCAGGCTC
Organism: Rhizomicrobium sp.; assembly: GCA_036490455.1. GTDB lineage: Bacteria > Pseudomonadota > Alphaproteobacteria > Micropepsales > Micropepsaceae > Rhizomicrobium. The sequence continues at coordinate 11,271 of DASXDS010000075.1, read as the reverse complement.
CGGCGTGCGGTTGGCCTCGCTGTAACCGGCGTAGAACGACAGCGCGGGTGACGCCGTGTAGGTCAGTCCCACGGCCGGATTGAGCCGCGAATAGCGGTGGTCGCCGTTGAGCGCGGTGCCGCGCCGGTCGGCCAGCGAGATGCCGGCGTGATTGTAGCGCGCGCTCGCCGTAAGCGTGAGGCCGTCCGCGATGTCGAATGCGCCGGTCGCATAGACGCCGCCATAGGTGTTGCGGCCTTTGACCGAAACCGGCGCGATTGCGCCGCCGGGGATGTCGATCTCGATCGCAGGACCGGCGAACCCGCGCGCCGGTGTGAGTTCACCGACGAGCGAAGTCGCGGCGAACGACGTGGCGCCGTGATCGACCGAGCCACCGAGCGCGAGGCGCAGGCGGTCCACCGCATAGCTGAGCTGCGCGGAGCCGCCGCTCGCCGTCGTCGCCGTCGCGGTCTGATTGAGCTGGGCGTAGTTGCCGCTGTTGAGGAAATCCGGGATCGGATTGCCGGCGGTGTCGGTCGCGACCGTGCCGTCGTCGAGGCAGAGATCGCCGCCGCACGGGCTCAGATCGCTCGCATCGCCGTTCAGGGTGTGCTGCCGAAGCGCGCTCAGATACGCGCTCGCATCGAAGGAGAATGCATCGCTCAGCTTGCTGTGCGCGGTGAGCCCCATCATGCCGAAGCGGTTCAGTGTCTCGTCGGGCCAGGTGAACACCGCATGGCGATCCGCCGCCAGCAACTGCACCGGCGAGGTGCCGTTGCCGGTCAGCGCGTTGTCGGAGCCGGTGAACCACGCGTGGATCTCGGTGCCGCCGCTGCGCCAGCCGAGATCGGCAAACGCCTGCCGCACATTCGACGGCGAAAAATCGCGCCAGCCGTCGTCGCTGAGAATCCGCGCTGTGCCATACCAGGAGAATTGCCCGTCATTGCCGCCGAACTCGCCTTCCGCATCGCGCTGGCCGTAGGACTCGAGCGAACCCTGCACGTCGCCGCCCTGGAAGGTGAAGCCGTTCTTGAAGGTGGTGCTCAACGAGCCGCCGAGCGCATTGAGGCCGAAGGTCGGGTTGGCGCCTTCCAGCGTCATGCTGCTCACCGCGATATCCGGCAGCAGATCGAAATTCACGGTGTCGCCGAACGGCTGATTGAACCGCGCCCCATTGGCGTAGACCGCAAGCCCCTGCGCATCGCCCGCGAGCGGCGAAGCCTCGAAACCGCGATAGAACAGATCGGGCTGGAACGCATTGTCCTGCGCGTTGGTGAGCGAGACGCCCGCAACATTGCGCTCCAGCGCACCCAGCATGTCGGCCGCGCCGAAGCGCGAAAGATCGGCGGCATTCACCGATTGCGTGGGCGATGGACCGTCATCCGAAGCCTGGAGCGGAGTCGCCGTCACGACAACCGTTTCGATATGGCCAGCAGACTGGGCGGAATGCGGGAACAGCATGGCCAGCGTCGCGGCCGCAGGCAAACGAACCCAGCTTCTTTTTGACATCGGCGGATAATGACTTGAAGCTTCGAAACGGCAAGACACAGGGACGGCCATGGATACGATCGAACGCAAAACGTCGCGCGGGCTGGTGAACGGCACCTGCGATCCGAAATTCGCAGGCGTCGCGGATGCCTTCATCGAGAATTTCGAGAAGCGCGACGAAGTGGGCGCGAGCGTCTGCGTCATGCTCGACGGCAAGACCATGGTCGATCTCTGGGGCGGCCAGAAGACCGACGGCGGCGCCGCATGGGAGCGCGACACCGTCAGCGTCGTGTTCTCCTGCACCAAGGGCGCCTCGGCGTTCTGCGCCCACATCGCGGTGGATCGCGGCCTGCTCGATCTCGATGCGAAGGTTGCAACCGTATGGCCGGAATTCGCCACCAACGGCAAGGAAGACGCGCTGGTGTCGATGATGCTCGACCACTCGGCCGGCGTGCCCGGCTTGCGCGAAGAGCTGAAACAGGGCGCGTATTACGACTACGACTACATGGTTCAGCGCGTTGCCGAAGAAGCGCCGTTCTGGAAGCCAGGCACGCGCAACGGTTATCACGGCGTGACGAGCGCGTGGACGGTCGGCGAGATGGTCCATCGCAGCACCGGCAAGCGCATGGGCCGCTTCCTCGATGATGAGGTGGTGAAGCCGCTCGGCATCGAATTCTGGATGGGCCTGCCGGAGGAATACGAGAATCGCGTCGCGCCGGTGATCCCCTATCCGCCGGACGAACGCGCCCGCACCTCCCGCATCGCAGTGGCGATGATGGCCGACCCGATGGGACCGACCGGCCGCTTCATGCTGAACGGCGGCGGCTTCAATCCCAACAGCCGCGAGGCGCGCGCGGCGGAGATCGGCTCTGCCACAGGCGTGTCGAACGGGCGCGGTCTTGCCGGTCTCTACGCGCCGCTCGCCAATGACGACAGCCTGAACGGCCGGCATTTCGTCGGTGCCGATACGCTCACCCGCATGAGCCGCGTCTCGGTCGCGACGCATGAGGACGCGACGTTGCAGATCCCGACGCGTTTTTCGCTCGGCTTCATGAAGTCGATGGACAACCGTAAGCTCGAGAATGCGGAGAACTGTTCGGTGATCCTGAGCGAAGCGGCGTTCGGCCATGTCGGCGCCGGCGGCTCGCTCGGCTTCGCCGATCCAGAGGCGAAGCTCAGCTTCGGCTATTCGATGAACCGCATGGGACTCGGTATCCTTTTGAACGACCGCGGCCAGAGTCTGGTCGACGCCACCTACCGCGCCCTCGGCTACCGCTCCGACAAAGGCGGCGCGTGGGAGGCGTAGGTTCGGAGACATAGCTGACGCAGTATTCTCCAGCTCTTTCCAAAACCGTCATGACCGGCCTTGTGCCGGTCATCCATTGCCGCGACGGGTGAGGCTCACATGCGAACACGGCGGCAATGGATAGCCGGTACGGCCTCGGCTCCGCTTCGGCCCGACCGGCTATGACGGCAGAATATGTGAGCAACGCCGCATTTTTCATTATGACACGTCAACGGATCAGATTCACCTTCAGGCCATGCGGGAGCGACGCCCAGACGCGATCGGCCGTCAGAACGTCGGCACCTTTCACGGCCGCGAGCGCAAGACACGCGCGATCTCCGATGGAGAGACCTGCGGAAGCGGTAAGTCGCCGTAAGCCCGCGGCAACGATTGCCTGTCCTTCATCGAAGGGTTCGATAGCGACTCCGAGCCTTCGGATGTCGGACATGGCCGCCTCCACCCTGGCGCCCCGTTCAACGGCCTTTGATAGGACTTCTGCGAAGTTGACGGTAGACATGATGCTGCCGCCGAGAGCGGCAAGGACCACGTCAGCGCCCGGTTCGCCATTCAGCAATGCGAGCAGCGCCGAAGCGTCGAGAACGGTCACTCGTTAGCGGCGGACGCACGCCGCTCCGCCAGAAAATCGTCCACCAGCTTGCCGCGCGGTTCACCGGGCCCCGGCGCGAAAATTTTGCGCAGCCGCGCGAGTGCCGCTTCCGCCTCTGGCGACAGCGATTTCGCTTTCGATTTCTGCTCGCTCTCCTGCATCGCGGCCCCGATAATCGCCCGCGCCTCGGCCTCCATGCTCCGGCCATTGCGGGCCGCGCGCCGTTTTAAGGCGCGTTGCGTGGGATCGGGAAGATTTCGAATGGTCAGCGTCGCCATGCAAAATGCTAGCAAATTGCATGCAAAGCCGTCAATGCGATGGTGCGAAGGTCTCCGCAACGCCAATCGGCGCCAGACGCGGTACGTCTTACGACAGCAGGCGGCGAACGATCTCGCGTTTTTCGTCCGACAATCCGGTGAGCCGGGCTTCCTTCAGATAGCCTTTTCGGATCAGCTGCGCGAAAACCAGAAGAAGCTGCGAATAGCGGTAGTCGAAAAGTCTGTCGATCTCGTACCGCTGGCGGCGCAGATAATCTTCCACGTCCCAGATATCGGAGGGCGACGCCGCGGCGGCCGCCTTCGCCTTGAATTCCGCCATGACGGACGCAAGCGCGACCTCGAGCGCCGCCTCGTAGGCGCTCCGGGCGATCTTCTTCTCGGCGGGAGACCATTTGAGATCGAACATGGCGCGGAACTATACCGCGTCGGCCAGCGTATGCATCTCGTTCGACAACCTGCGCACACGCTGCGCCGCTGCGATTTTCGATGACCGAACCGGTACCGCCGCTACTGCAAGACCCGACTACCGCGGAAACCCGGCGCCGCGCTGACCCGGCGCGCATCGCAACCGGTTGTAACGTCTTGAAGTTGCCGCAAATCTGGGCGACCTAGCGGGACAATGGGCGACTTCTTCGACAATCTCGGGCGTTGGCTTGGCGAAAACCGCGAAACCATCGCGAAATGGGTGGCGCGCACCGCCGTCGTGCTGGCGCTGCCGCTGGCTGCGATCGCATTGTTCCCGGCGGTCCTGCAGATCATCGCGCCGACCATCGATCCCAAACAGGACCTCTATTCGATCAACCGCCCGGTCGCGTTCACCTTCCTCGATGCGAACGGACACGAGGTCGGCCATCGCGGCGCCATCGTCGGCCAGCGCCTGACGCTGGAACAGATGCCGCCCTACCTGCCCGCCGCGTTCATCGCGATGGAGGACCGCCGCTTCTATTCGAACAGCGGCATCGACATGCGCGGTCTGATCCGCGCGATGTACACCAACTTCCGCGCCGGGCATGTCGTGGCCGGCGGCTCGACCATCACCCAGCAGACCGCGAAGATCGTCTACACGAGCCAGGAGCGGACCTTGGCGCGCAAGATGGCCGAGCTTATGGACGCGGCGAGCCTCGAGAAGTCGCTCACCAAGAAACAGATCCTCGAGCTCTATCTCAACCGCATCTATCTGGGCTCTGGCGCCTATGGCGTGGACGGCGCGGCGCACGTCTATTTCGGCAAGAGCGCCACCGATCTCACCATCCCGCAGGCCGCGATGCTCGCGACGCTCACCCGCGCGCCGTCGGTGTTCTCGCCCCGGCGCGATCTCGCGAGCGCACAGACCCGCGCGCAGACCGTGCTCACCGCGATGTATCAGATCGGCGCGCTGACCCGCCAGCAGGCGGAAGACGCGATGGCCCATCCGGCGGAAGTCAGCGACCGCACCGTCACCGACAGCCGCAACTTCTTCTTCGACACCGCCGCCGACGAAGCGCGCGACCTGCTCACCAAGGACGGCCAGCCGCTCAACGCCGATCTCGTGGTCCACACCACCTTGGAACCCGCCGTCGAAGACGCGGCCCGCGCCACGGCCGCGAAAGTGATCCACAAACAGGGCCGCAAGGTGCATGCGAGCGAATCCGCCGTGGTGGTGATGAAGACCGACGGCGCGGTGAGCGCGCTGGTCGGCGGCATCGACTACGACGCGAGCACCTTCAACCGCGCGACCCAGGCGCATCGCCAGCCGGGCTCTTCGTTCAAGCCGTTCGTCTATCTCGCGGCGGTGGAGAACGGCATCTCGCCGTGGGACACGCGCGACGACGGCGCGGTCGATATCGACGGCTGGTCGCCCACCAATTACGGTGGCCGCTCCTTCGGCACCGTGACCATCGCCAAGGCGCTCGCCAATTCGATCAACACGGTGACCGCCGGCCTCGCGCAGGAAGTCGGCATCTCCAACGTGGTCGAGGCCGCGCAACGGCTCGGCATCACCTCGCCACTGGCGCAGAACGCGTCGCTCGCGCTCGGCACCAGCGAAGTGACGCCGATCGAGATGACGGCCGCCTACGGCGCGTTCGCCGACGGCGGCTTTCGCGTGCAGCCCTATCTGGTGACGCAGATCGACAACACCGGTGGTCACCTGCTGTTCAAGCGCACCCCACCGCAGCCCCAACGCGTGATCGCCGATCACGTCGACAAGGATATGGTGATGATGCTGGCCGGCGTGGTGACGCACGGCACCGGCCGCGGCGCTGCGCTGGACGGACACGAAGCCGCCGGCAAGACCGGCACGACGCAGGATTATCACGACGCCTGGTTCGTCGGCTTCACCCACGATTACGTCGCTGCGGTGTGGGTCGGCAACGACGATTCCTCGCCGATGCGGAACGTGACCGGCGGCACGCTGCCGGCAGAGATCTGGAAAAGCGTGATGACGGTGGCCGAAAAGGGCCTCCCCAACACGCCGCTCGACAAATCGACCCAGCCGCCGCCGACCGAGTCGACCTCCGACACTTCGCTGTACGGCGACACGGACTCCGGCGCGAACGTCGACAGCGAATCCGGCAACGACAGCGGCGAGGTCTCGGAAAACAACGACGCCGCGCCGCGGCCAGCCGAAAGCGAAAACGACCAGTCCGAGGATCAGCCCAGCTTCATGGATTGGCTGCTCAGCCGCGACCGCCGCGCCGCAACGCCGGCCTCGTCCGCGCCGCCTCCGTCATATGCGCCGCCCACGTCATCCGCGCCACAGCCGTCATACACGCCGCCTCGGTCATATGCGCCACCCCGGTCATACGCGCCGCCCCCTCCTCCGCCACCCGGGCCGCCGCCGCCACCCCCACCCGGCGTCAACAACGACGACGACGACAACGGCAATTGACGGGCGCATGCAGTGAGCGGAAATAGGCTTTTCCTTTCTCTTCTGCCGCGAAATCTTACATCAGCGTTTGTCGGTCTCTCTGTCGCCGCGTTTCTGCCCTGTTCAGCGGTAGCTCATAGCGGGGCCGGAATTTCGCTGGGGTGCAATGGCTACAACGTGGAAATCAACGATCACGTGGAACACACCGGTCGCATTATGGGGAACAGAGCCACATTCGATAATGAACGCTATCGCGTCATCAAAACGGCAAAGGATTTCATCCTCCTCCGGCGTGGCGCGCAGATCCGCATCAACCGCGTCACCGGCAAATATGTCATGTACGGACCGAAAGGACGGAAAGCACCCGCAACTGAATATTCGGAGCCGGGCGGCGGTGGGTGCCTGGGAAATTAGACACGAACGGCCGCGCGGCGCGATCGGCTGAGGTTCGCAATTAAACCAGCAGTGAAACGGCGGTCTAAGCCGTCATCGCCGGGTGTTCGTCCCGGCAATGACGGCGTTGGAAAAAGAGACAAGACGCTGTGGCATCGCCGTGCCCTCCAAAAATTGTCATCCCCGGCGAGTGGCCGCGCGAAAGTGCGGCCGCGAGGTGAAGGGGACCGAGAATAAGCAGTTTGCTCCGTGCTCCAGGAGAACATCGCTCGCGACCGAACGCCCGAGACACGGCTTACCTTGGGTTCCCTTCGCCTCGCGCGCGTGCCTGTGCACGCGCACTCGCCGGGAATGACAGCCCGATCATCGACCCACCCTTTTCAGAATCCACCGTGTCATCAAATCCATCGCGCTTGGCGCGATCGTTTCTTCGATCTGGCCGTATTCGCCGATGGAGCCGGTCTTCGCGGTCTGGAACAGGTGGTTGAGGTTCGGCAGTTCGTCGACTTCCGCGTCCGGGTTCTTCGCCAGCGCCGCGCGGATCGCCGGAAGGTTCTGCGCCGGCGGCACCTGCAGGTCGAGGCTGCCGTTGAGCGCGAGCACCGGACATTTCACCTTGGCAAGCGTCGCCGCCGGATCGTAGTCGAAGAAGAACCGGAACCAGTCGCTGTTGAGCGCGCCGATCTGCTGGTCGAACGCGTTTTCGGGAAGGTGCTGCGCCTTCGCGGCTTCGGCCAGGATCGCCTTCAGCTTCGCCGTCGCCGCGGCGGGATCCTTTTCCGAACGCACGATGGCGAACATCTTCTCGCGCATCGCGCCGAGTTGGGTGAGTTGCGCATCGGTCATTCCCATCGCTTTGGCGATCAGCCGGCCTTGCTCCAGCATGATGTCGAGGCCGTTCACGCCCGGTCCTGCCATCATCACGATGAAGGCCGTCGCGGGATCGTGCGTCGCGACGATCGGCACGATGAGACCGCCTTCGCTGTGGCCGATGAGCCCCACGCGATGCGGATCGATCTCAGGCCGGGCTCGCAGGTAGGACGCGGCGGCCGCGGCATCGTCGGCGAAATCCATCGTCGTCGCCTTGCCGAAATCGCCGGTCGACGCGCCGGTGCCGCGCTTGTCGAAACGCAGCACCGCAATGCCGGCGCGGGTCAGATGATCGGCGATCACCAGGAAGAGTTGATGTCCCATGATCGGTTCGTTGCGGGTGTTCGGTCCCGATCCGGCCACCAGCACGACGGCCGGAAACGGCCCCTTGCCTTCGGGCATGGTGAGCGTGCCCGCAAGACGCACATGCGCCGCTGCATCGTCGAACGTCACATCTTCTTCGCGATACGGATACGGCTTCTTGGGCGTCTGCGGACGCGCCGGCGGGGGTGTTGCGGCGTTGCTCGAAAGGTGCGCAAAGCTGATGGGAAACGACTTGTCGCCCTGCCCCCATTGACCGGCGAGCGTTTGTCCGTCGGTGCTGAGGGTGCCGGTGAACTTCGCGCCGACCGCCGGCAGTTCCAGACTGACGTTCGCGCCGTCGCGCTTGATGGTATCGACGGCGAGCCCGTAGGCCGTCTGATCCGGCGAATCGAGCCAGGCGGCCGTTCCCAGCGCGCCGGTTTTGACATGCAGCACGAGATGAAGCGCCGTGGTGCCGGGCGTGATCGTGCCTTCCCAGCGTCCGTCGAGGCCTTCGACCTTCGGCTTTGGCGTGGGCAGACCCGCTGCAAGCGTGAGCGGCAAGCTCTGCCCGCTCTGCTTCCATTGCCCGACCCACTGCTTCGCGGCCGCGTCCCAGGTCGCGGTGTAGGTCGCGTCCGGATTGAGCGGCACCGTGAAGCTGAGCGTGTCCTTGCCGGCGGCAATGGCGGTTACAGGAAGCTCGCCCGTGCCGCGATCAACATCCTGCAGCGTGCCGGTGAACGTACCGTCCGGCTTGGCCGCGATATGGATCGCGAGATGAAACACCCGCCCTAGACCGGCGTCGATCGCACCGGTCCAGTCGCCGGTCACGGTCGCGGCGTGCGCCGCCACGGCGTTGAGCATGAACATGAGGACGAGAGCCGATAGGCCGATGAGCCTGTGCATGATGATCTCCTTGCGTGCATGTTGTTCGACTTGTGGAAAGGTTCAGGCGGCGTGCGCGTCGATGCGCGCGAGCGGCAGGTCGCGGCCGTTCTGGTGCAGCAGCGCCTGGGTCGTGTGGCCGGTTTCGTCCGGAAAGAACGTGATCTGCGCCGCCACCACCGTCCAGAAAAAGCGCCGTTCGGTTTCAGGATAGACCTCGAACCGCGCCTGGCCGGTGACTTCGGCGAACAGCCGGTCACCTTCCGCTGTCACGGTGATCAGCTGATCCGGATTCAGAACGCCCTGATAGAGGCCGGCATAGCGTTTGAGCACGCCGCCGGAGACGGTGATGGCGCTGCGCGGTTTGACCTGTTCGGCCGCCATCTTCTCGAACGGCGCATTGGCCTTGCGCGCGGCTTCCGGCGATACCCGCGGCAGGCGCTGATCGCAGCCGGCCTCATGCAGGATCGCGGCGGCGGCCACGCCGTCTTCCAGCGCGAACGACACCTGCACCGGACCGACGGTCCAGAAGAACGCGGTTTCGCTTTCCGGAAATATCTCGAGCGCGTGCTGATTGCCGACCTTCGCGAGCAGGCGGTTGCCGTCGCGGAGAACCTCGAACGCCGGCGCGCCGGCCGTCGCGTAGTAGCCGGTATAGCGGTCGAGCGTTTCCGGCGGTAGTGCAATCGCGACGCGCGGACACTGCTGTTCCTTCAAGGCCTGCGCGTGTGCGATATCCGCCGCGCGCGCTGCCGCGCGATCGGTGCGCCTCAGATGAACTTCGCGGCCTTTGCCGCCGGCCGTCACACCGGTGGCTGGACCGCTCTCCGCACCGGTAAAGCGGTAGGTCGCAGAGACGGCGGGAAGAAGAAAGACGCCATTGCCTTCGTCGCGCAGTTCGAACTTCGGACGGCCGGTGTTCTGCACCGACAGGCGTCCGTTGTTCTCGGTGATGGTGGCGACAGTGTTGCTCACCAGAGACGCGGGAAACGCGTAATGGCCGACATAGCGGGCGTATTTCGTGGCGCCGGCGCGGCGATCGATTTCGTCTTTCAGCGCCCGCCAGCTGGCGAAGCCGTGCTCGCGCGCCAGCCGCAGCTGCACTTCTGCGAGCCGTGCCTGCGGGGCGCTGGTGCGCAGCGCGCGCAATCGCCGCTTGGCTTCATTCCGCAGAAATTCGAGGCTGGGTTTTGCCGGGAGAACTTGCCCGAATCCGGGCGATGGGACCGACATGCAGACCTTCCTTCCGCATTGCCCGGTGTCCGCACCGTTTCGGGCAAAGGAAGTCAGGTTGAAAACCGACCGAACCGAAGAGTGGGCTTCGCCCTTTACGCGGACCGTAGGCCTCTCGAAGGCCGCGCGAACTATACGGAGATCGCCCGCGTTTGCGCAAGAGCGATGCGGGCCTCTTCTAAGCCGTCATGGCCGGGCGTTCGTCCCGGCCATCCATAACCGCCGTGTTTGCACACCGCGCCTCGTCGTCCTCATCGAGGCAATGGATAGCCGGTACGGCCTCCGCTTCGCTTCGGCTCGACCGGCTATGACGGCAGAAATTGAAGGCAGCCCGCACGAACGATAGCGCCTGCCACCCTGTTGTAGATTATACCGGTATGCCGTCACGTCTTTACCGGCATGGCGCGTGTCCTACTTATAGTCTCCATCCCAGTTCGGAGAAAAGATCATGCGCGTATTCATCACCGGCGCAGCCGGCTTTATCGGCGTCGCCACGACGCAGGAATTGATCGCAAACGGGCACCAGGTCGTGGGCCTTGCGCGCTCCGACGAGAACGCCGCCGCGCTCAGGGCGCTGGGCGCGGAGGTGCATCGCGGCTCGCTTCAGGATCTCGAGAGCCTGAAGGCCGGTGCGGCAAACGCCGACGGCGTGATCCATCTCGCCTTCATCCACGATTTCTCGAAGTTCGCGGAGAACGGGCAGATTGACAAGCTGGCGATCGAGACGATGGGCGATGTGCTCGCGGGCACGGGCAAGCCGTTCGTCGTCACATCGGGAACGGGCCTCATCTCGCCGGGAAATCTGGTGACCGAAGATATGCGGCCGGCGGTCGGTCCCTTCACCCCGCGCGTCTCGGAACAGGCGGGCCTCGCTTATGCCGCGCGCGGCGTGCGCGCGATGACGATACGCCTGCCGCAGGTGCATGGCGGCGACGGCAAGGCGGGACTGATCACCTATGTGCTCGAGGTCGCGCGCGAGAAGCGCGTCGCACCTTATGTCGGCGACGGCGCCGAGCGCTGGCCGTCGGCGCACCGAACCGATGTCGCGCGGCTCTACCGGCTGGCGCTGGAGCATGGCGTGGCCGACGGCGTCTATCAT
>DASXDS010000053.1:0-178506 GCA_036490455.1 Rhizomicrobium sp. | reverse complement strand
GCCACCGCGTTGGCGGTGTCGTGGAAGCCGTTGACGAACTCGAACCCCAGCGCGATCAGAAGCGCGAGGCCAAGTAGCGCAAATACACCGAATGCCAGTGTCTCATGGACACTCTGAATGTCGTCGATGAGACCATGGATGCCGTAACCGACGCCGGCCATCAGCAGGCCGACGAACACGATGACCGTCACCATGTTCGGCTTTTCGTCGAACTTGGGTGCGGCGCGCCCGGAAGCTGGCGGGCTGGCGGCGAGATCGGTCATGGCAAGATCCGTTGAAATTCGCTGGCGAGTTAACGAATGGCGCGCAACACAATTGTGAACCTCGGCAACCGGCTGAAATTGCTGCAAATTCCTGCGGCTGCGATAGGCCGAAAGACCCCGCATTGCATCGCCAGCCACAATAATATATATAAATAACCAGTCAGTTATTTGCGGGAACTCGATGGAGGCTTTACCGCGTTGGAAGCGGCGCAAAAGCGCCCGGCCACAGGAAATTCTCGATGCCGCCCTCGCCTGTTTCGCAGAGCGCGGTTTCGCAGCAACCCGGATGGACGATGTGGCCGAGCGTGCCGGCGTGACAAAAGGCACGATCTATCTCTATTTCGAAAACAAGGATGCGGTGTTCAAAGCGCTAGTGCGCGAATCCATCGGCGCAGAACTGAGTCAGGTCGTCGCGAAGGTGCAAACCTTCGAAGGACATTCGCACGCATTACTGCGCGCGGTCCTCGGCACGCTGGGACATTTCATCGGGACCAGCGATCGTGTCGTGCTCCCCAAGATCCTGCTCGCGGAAGCCGGCAATTTTCCCGAGCTGGCGCGGTTCTATCGCGAGGAAATCATCGACAAGGGGCTCGTTGCGCTGAGCGGCGTGATCGCGCGGGGGATCGAACGCGGTGAAATCCGTGAGATCGAGCCGCAATATGCGGCGCGGCTTTGCATCGCTCCTATCCTGCTCGCGATCCTGTGGCGTACCACGTTCGCGCAATTCGATGCGCAGCCATTCGACTACGCCGCGTTTCTCGAAACCCATCTCGACGTTCTGCTGCGCGGGCTTTCGCCCGATGGAGAGACAAACCCATGAAGCGGCTTTCTCTTCTCTTGCTGTTGCTGCTCGGCGCCTGCGGGCAGACCGACGACAAGGTCTGGCTCGGCTATGGCGAAGGCGACAACGCCTTCATCGGCGCGCCGCAACCCGGCTGGGTGACACATCTCTATGTGCAGCGTGGCCAGGTGGTGAAGCGCGGCGATCTGCTATTCACTCTGGACGACGCCCACGAGCGCGCCGCGCGCGACCAGACAGCGAGCACCCTTGCCCAAATGCGGGCGGCACTAACGCAGCAGCAGGCCAATCTTACCTACAACGCCAAGCAGCTCAGCCGGCAGACTGGTCTCGCCCGCGCCAATGCCGGCACGCCGACACAGCTGGACCTCGCACAATCCAATTTCCGCCAGTCGGGGGCGCAAATCACCCAGGCACAGTCGCAGATCGCGCAACAGGAGGCGGCGCTGGACAGCGCCGACTATGCGCTGGCGCAACGCCGCGTAGTGGCGCAGACGGACGGCCATGTCGAAGACATCTATTATCGCGAAGGCGAATATGTCGCCGCGTCGGTGCCGGTGTTGTCGGTATTGCCGCCGGACAATGTCTATGTCCGCTTCTTCGTGCCCGAAAGCCAGCTGAGCAAAGTGCATCTCGGCCAGAAGGTGAAGATCTCCTGCGACGGTTGCGCCGCCAATATCGAAGCGACCATCACCTTCATCGCGCAGCAGGAGGAGTTCACGCCGCCCGTCATCTTCAGCGAGACCAATCGCGAGAAGCTGGTCTTCAAACTGGAGGCGCGCGCCCCCGGTGGATTGAAACTTAATCCCGGCCAGCCTGTGGATGTTCGGCCGCTCTGATGGCAGCCAATCTCGCCATCGACGTTCGCGGGTTGACTAAGCGTTTCGGCGCGAAGGTGGCGGTCGATCACGTCGACATCCAGGTGCCGCAGGGCGAAGTGTGGGGCTTCCTCGGCCCCAACGGTTCCGGCAAGACGACGACCATCCGCATGCTGTGTGGCCTGCTGCACGCCGACGAGGGTGACGGCACCTGTCTCGGCCTCGACCTGCGCACCCAGGCGGAAGCGATCAAGCGCGAGGTCGGCTACATGACGCAGCGCTTCAGCTTCTGGGAAGACTTGTCCATCCGCGAGAACCTTGAGTTCGTGGCGCGGCTCTACGAATTGCCAGACCGCAAAGCGAAGGTCGATAAAACACTCGACCGTCTCGGTCTCACCCATCGGCAGCGGCAATTGGCCGGTGAACTGTCGGGCGGCTGGAAGCAACGTATGGCGCTTGCCGCCTGCATGCTGCACGACCCGAAACTTCTGCTGCTTGACGAGCCGACCGCGGGTGTGGACCCCAAAGCACGGCGCGATTTCTGGGAGCAGATCCATGCGCTCAGCGAAGAGGGCCTGACGGTGCTCGTCTCGACCCATTACATGGACGAAGCCGAACGCTGCGACCGCATCGTCTACATCCTGAACGGCAAGCTCATCGCGCGCGGCACCGTCGGCGAAGTGATCGCGCAGTCAGGCCTCACCACATTCATCGTCGAAGGCACGAATGTGCGGCACCTGTTGCACACCCTGCAGGGCCAGCCCGGCGTGGAATATGTGGCGTTCTTCGGCGCCGCGCTGCATGTGAGCGGCCATGATCGGGCGGCGCTCGAGCGCACACTTGCGCCCTATCGCGATCAGTCCGGCATCACCATGACCGAGACCCAGCCCAATCTGGAGGACGTGTTCATCCTGCTGCAGGAGCAGGCGAAATGAACCGGCGCTTTTCCTTTGCCCGCATCTTCGCGATCCTCGCGAAAGAGTTCCTGCAAATGCGGCGCGACCGCGTCACGCTCGGCATGATCGTCGGCATTCCGCTGATGCAGTTGTTCATCTTCGGCTCCGCGATCAATTTCAATCCGAAGGATCTGCCGACCGCCGTCTCGATCGACGATCCGGGCGTGTTCAGCCGGTCGGTCGTCGCGGCGTTGCGCAATTCGAGCTATTTCAAGATCGTTGCGGAGACCAACTCGCCAGAGAAGGCGCGCCGCCTGCTGCAACAGGGCAAGGTGCTGTTCGTCGTCGAGATTCCGGTGAATTTCACCCGCGATATCGTACGCGGCGCCGAGCCCGATCTTCTGGTCGAATCCGATGCGACCGATCCCGCCGCAGGCGCCTATGCGCTCGCCGCGTTCAACAACTTGTCGGTGACGGCTCTGCGCGACGATCTGGTAGGACCACTCGCGGCGCGCGCCCAGGGACCGCCGCCGTTCAACCTCGTCTCCCACCTGCTCTACAATCCAGAATCGAACACGCAGTACAACATCGTGCCGGGTCTGCTCGCCGTGATCCTTACGATGACCATGGTGCTGATGACCTGCCTCGCACTTACCCGCGAGCGCGAGCGCGGCACTTACGAAAACCTGCTCGCGATGCCGGCCACGCCGCTGGAGATCATGATCGGCAAGATCGCGCCCAATATTGTGGTCGGGGCGATCCAGAGCAGCATCATCCTGCTCGCGGCGAAGTTCGTGTTCGGAGTGCCGATGATCGGCTCGCTGTGGCTGCTCGCGCTGGGGCTCACGGTTTACATCATCGCGAACCTTGCGGTCGGTTACACCTTCTCGACCATCGCCGAGAATCAGCTTCAGGCGATGCAGATGACGATGTTCTTCCTGCTGCCGGCGATCCTTTTGTCCGGCTTCGCCTTTCCGTTTCAGGGCATGCCGCTATGGGCGCGATGGCTCGGTGAAATGTTGCCCGCCACGCATTTCCTGAGGATCGTCCGCGGCGTCCTGTTGAAGGACAACGGCTTTCCCGACATCTGGCCCGATTTGTGGCCACTGGTACTTTTCACGCTGGTAGCTGGAACGATCGCGCTCGGCCGCTTCCGGCGGACGCTGGATTGACAGCGCGCTGCGTCGCCTAAACCAGAAGTACGACGCCCATGAGCGCGATGCACGCACCGCTAAGAACCTCGCCGTAGTGTTCGAGCGGTCCCAGGCTGATGCGTTTCAAACCTGCGGTGGAACAGACGCACAGCGCGACATAGGTGGCGATCGTCGCGAGACCGAAGACGAAGGACATCACGACGATGAGGCCGACGCCATATTTGCCTGCCGCAAAAAATGTCGGAATGCCTTCCACCATCGGCGAAGAACCGAGGATGAGGAGCAATGCCGTACGGGTCGGCACGCGAGCTCTGTCCCCGCGCTCAGGCCCCCCATGCAAAGTCGCGCCGCCACCATAGCTGGCGCCGAGTGTGCGCCCCCACATTTCCAGCAGCGACGAAATCGCGATCCCGCCGCCGAATCCGATCAACGCCAGAATAGACACGATGTCGATATAGCGTCCGAACTGCTCGGCGAAGAGGACACCGGCTGCCCAGACAATCAGCGCGATCAGCAGAGTCGAAAGAATATGACCGGTGCCGGCCTTCAACGACGCGCTTGCCGTTTGCGCTCTGGTCCAACCCTGTTGCCGTGCGATCAGCGTGATCGGCACCCAATGGTCCGGCACGATCGTGTGGAGGACACCAACGGCCGCAATGGCGCCGACAAGAAGCAGCTGAGGTTCGAAGAACACCTTTGCCCTCGGGATTCGCGGTGACGTTTTCCTTCGCAGGTACAGTCACAGCCCTTTGAGAACCTTTTTTGCGCTCGCAAACAAAAAGGGCGCCCGAAGGCGCCCTTTCCGCATTGCGTGATCCGGTTATTTGCCGAATTGGAACGCGTCCATCATGTCGCTCAGGGATGGCTTGCCGTTGATCGGAACATAAGGATCGGCCGGCAGCGTGACCGGGTTTGGCATGTTGTCACGGCTGCGCGCGGAGATGGTCGGCAGACGCCAGTTCGCTTCGATGAACTTCGGCACGGACGCATGGTCGCTGTAGACGTGCGAGATGTGACCGCCCTTGGTGTACGGGGAGACGATGAGCATCGGGATACGCGTGCCATCGCCGAAGAAGTCGAGCTGCTGCACATAGCCCGAATCCCAATAGCCGCCGCCTTCGTCGAAGGTGATGAAGATCGCGGTGTTGCCGGCGAGCGTCTTGTTCGCCTGCACTTCCGTGACGATCTTCTTGATGAAGCCTTCAAGTTCCCCAAGCTGCGACGATTCCGGATGCCCGTCATTAACACCGCTGGGCTTCACGTACGAAACGGCGGGGAGTTCGCCGGTCCGCAGAGCATCGTAAAGATCGGTGGTGTCGTGCAGGTTGCTGATGCGGTACGGAACGCCCGAGACCGGATCTTTGCCCTTCATGATCTTGGTCTCATAGAGGAACGGATTGCAGATGTTGCAGTATTCCGAGCCTTCCGCGTAATAGCTCGGATCGTTGACGTAGGCGTTCCACGCTTCGCCGTAGTAGGCCCACGAGACGCCGCCCTTGATCAGAACGTCGGCGATCGTCGGCACCGGGGACGGCGGGATCGTGAACGGACCCTGCGACTTGGTCGCGATGTCGCCGTTGCCGATGTAACCCGGGTTATAGTTGTTCAGCAGGTAGTAATGGCCCGATGCGCAGTTTGGGCTCACGCCCAGCTTCGAGAGGTAGGCGTTGACCGAAGCGACGCCTTTCGCGCTTGAATCGGAGCAGTTGCTGTACGTGCCGCCCGAATAGCCGTCCTGGGTGTACCAGTTGTTGGTGCCAGCGGCCGGATCGGGATTCTCGATCTGGTTCGCAGGCGGGGTCGCAGTCTTGCCATTGGCATCGGTGTAGTAGATGTCGTCGGCATAGCCGAGATAGAGGCTGTCGAGGCCCGTACCGCCTTTTGCCGGCTGGTGATAGTTGTCGAGCAGCGTGTACTCATCGGCAAGTTGCTTGAAGTAAGGCGCATCGCCCTGCTGGACATTGTAGAAGCCCATCGCCGTGGCGCCCTCGCCGGTCGTCTCGTCAGTGAACTTGGCCGGCTGGGGACTGCCGTTGGAGCCGGCCCCGATCGTCACTTCGACCCACGGAAACAGGTCCGCACGGCAGCCGCTCGGATTGACCTTCGCGGCGTAGGCGGCGCTGCAATCCAGCTGCTGGAACATCTGATAGAAGCGGTGGACCGGGCTGTTGGCGTAGTCACCCGAGCCGACGCCGGGCGAAAGCTGGAACGGACCGGACGGCAGCTTCTTGGCGTTGGCGATACGCGTATCGATTGACTTGTACGGGAGGCCGGAGGCGCCGTTGGCCGCGACCGGCAGATCCTTGGGCAGCAAACCGTAGTCATACTGGCCGGCAACCGCGGGCGTGACCCATGGCGCGCCCGTATAGCTCGTGGTTTGGGGCGTGAAGTTCACGTTCGGCGCCGGAAGTGTCTTATAGGCCCCCGTGATCGTGGGGGCGATGCTGAACGTCGTCGTGTCGGACGCCTGCCTCTGTATCGCTCTCTTGAAATTCGGACCGGGCGTGCCATCCGCTTTGACGATGCCTTCCGAGAGGATATTGCGCACCGAGTCGCCCGACGGAGACACGTACGTCCCGTAGAGGTGATCGAAGCTGCGGTTTTCGCCGACGATGATGATCACGTGCTTGATCGGCGTCGTCGTCTTGTTGTCATTGACGCCGAGCGGCGTCTTGACGTGAGGCACGAGGGCAATGTTCGCCGGAGCCGCTTTGACTTCGACCTGCTTTTCGCCGTGGAATGTTGCCGTTGCCGCAAACGTCGATGACGTGGTGAGCGTCAAGGCGGCCAGCGCCGCGACGCCGCTGCGCAAGACAGCCTTGAGTGAATGCCGTGTCGATTGCATCTATTTCTCCCGCGATCGCTCGCTGATTGGTTACCGCCCCCCGTTGGTGCGGCACGCAACGAGTGGGCCCGTACTGTTGCGAGCGGATGACGAGGTCGTGATGTTCGCGTGATGCAATTGATACGACATGACAGCAATTTAATCGCGTCATTGCTGGCTTTCTTGAATTCGCATGCAAACGCAGCGCAGCGAATCCAACGCATAAGAAACGTGCGCTGTGCAAGAATTCAAACGGAATCAACTTTGTAGTTGCGCATGGCGCTGCAACATCGCAGAAGTTTTTCGCCGTCGACCCGATCTATCAGTTGAGAAAAGAACGCAACTGCAAAGAATCTTCGACTGTCGTCGACAACGCACATGAATGTGTCACAGACTTCGCGGATCGTCCGCGCTGCGTACCAGCAGCAGAACACTCATCGATCGCGCACGCACGGCGATCGAAGTCCGGAGACATGATTCATGAAGCCGAGTTCCCGCGTTGTTGCCACTGCCGCCGCAGCTACACTTTGTTTGGTTGGAATTGCGCTGGCCGACGATGACGATTATCCGAGCTGGCGGCCGAACAACACGCCGGCGAATTCGGTAACAGGTCCGATCATTCTGTTGCCAAACCGGATGCATGCCGCCGACGCGGACTTCCCGTTGCACCTGAATAGCCAGTTGCCTGACTTCAAGCCGGGCCAGGGATCGATGCCAGCGAGCGTCTACGCCGTGACCGCACGAGTCGATTCGACACTCCTCAACGGCCAGAAACTGTGCAGCACCGGCCTGCCACCGGTGTGGATCGTGGTCGTTCCCGTACCGCCCGACGGTCTGGAGGTCGACGCGTTTAACAGCATCGACAAACCCGTCAACGCGAGTTCACCCGGCTTATGCGGGACGTTCTCCTACATTCGGTGATCTCCACCAACAGGTTAGAAGAAGTGTGCTGAACCTTTGGGACACGCCGCACGTTTATCTGCGTGCGTCCCCGAAAGAACAGCCATGCAGAACCCCGTCGACAAATATCCCAAGCCGCCGTTCAAAAAGCAGAAACAGCCATGGCCGGGGCTCGCCAAAGAGATGGACCCGCCGCCCGATCATGGCGAGACGAGCTACAAGGGGTCGGGCCGGCTCAAAGGCCGAAAAGCACTCATCACCGGCGGCGATTCCGGCATGGGGCGCGCTGCCGCGATCGCCTTCGCACGCGAAGGCGCGGACGTGGCGATAAACTACTTCCCGAACGAGGAACCTGACGCGAAAGACGTCATCGCCCTTATCGAAAAGGAAGGCCGCAAGGGCGTCGCGCTGCCCGGCGACTTGCGAAACGAGGGATTTTGCCAATCGCTTGTCGCCCGCGCCGTCGAAGCGCTCGGTGGTCTGGACATCCTCGTCAGCAACGCGGCGCGGCAACAGTCGTGCGACTCCATCCTCGATATCGCCAGCGAGGATTTCGACGCCACCATCAAAACCAACATCTATGCGCCGTTCTGGCTCATCAAGGCGGCGCTGCCGCATCTGAAGCCCGGATCGGCGATCATAGGAACAACTTCCGAACAGGCGCTGGAGCCGTCTCCGGAACTTTATGACTACGCGATGACCAAGGCGGCGACGACCAATTATGTCCGCTCCTTGGCCAAACAACTCGCCGCGAAGGGAATCCGCGTCAACGGCGTGGCGCCCGGCCCGATCTGGACGCCGCTGCAGGTATCCGGCGGGGCGCCGATGGACAAACTGGAAAAATTCGGCGGGCAAACGCCGTTCGGCCGCCCCGGACAACCGGCAGAGCTTGCCTCGATCTACGTCCAGCTCGCGGCAGAAGATGCGAGCTATGCGACCGGCCAGGTGTACGGCGCAGCAGGCGGCGCGGGACAGCCATGAGCGACAAGACTGTTACTCCGGACGCGATCTCGCCCCAGACCGGCGCGGCCAGGAAGATCGGCGACGACGCACAGAAGAATGCCGCCGAGCGGGTTCGCGAGGGAACACCCGCCCGCGTGCATCCGATCATTGAGCGCGAAGAAGAAGCTGAGAAGCCATCCGGACCCAAATCGCCGAGAAGCTAATATTGCCGTTCCGACAATTGTTGAGTGCCTCCATCAGCACACGCACCGAACCATGGTGTGTCCCGCAAAGATGAAAACGAGGTGAGGAACGAAGCTGCGGTCGGCGGGTTGTAATTCCGATTTTTGAGAGGACCTCGCAAATGGCCGGCAAGAAACACACCAAGAAAGACATGGATGCGATCGCGCTTCTAAAGGCCGATCACCGTAAGGTCGAAGACCTTTTCGCCAAATTCGAAAAAGCGAAGGACAACCGCACCAAGAAGGCGCTGGCGGAGCAAATCTGCACAGAACTCACGGTGCACACGATCATCGAGGAAGAGATCTTCTATCCGGCGTGCGCCGAAGCCGTCGAAGACGACATTCGCCTCGAAGCGTATGTCGAACATGACGGCGCCAAAGTGCTCATCGCCGAGATCGAAGCCGGCGGTCCCGACGACGACTTCTACGACGCAAAAGTCAAGGTGCTGTCGGAGCAGATCAAGCATCACGTCAAGGAAGAAGAAAAACGCGTCGAAGGCTTGTTCGCGCAGGCCCGCGAGGCCGGCCTCGATATGGATGCACTTGGCGATCAGCTACGGGAGCGCAAGGAAGAGCTTTTGACCCAGATCCGTTCGAAAGGGCTTCCGGCGCCCGAAACACGCAGCTTCACCGGTCACGAACTCAAGCAGGGTACACGCCCGGAAGCTTCCGCCTGACAAGAAACAGGATCGCAGTGCGCGCCCTGAATCGGAGAACCCGGTTCGGGCGCTCGCTTTCTAAGGATGCGATCGGTGTCTGGGTAGTGTGCGAACGAAGACGCCGTTGTTATCGAGCTGAAACCAAACATAGGTTAAGCGCAAATCGCCGCCATCACTCTCTCGCATGCGTTTCAACGAAGCGTCGCTCAATATTTGCGCAACGTCGCGCATGCGGCGGAACACATCGCCCGGGCAGGAGTTCTTGCACCGAGAGGACAACATCTGGAGATCGATACTATGCGTACCACTCTCGCGGCCCTTGCTGCGTCTGCGGTTCTGTTCGGCTGCGCCTATGCCGCCGATACAGCCGCACAATCAGGACCAGCCAACACGGCGGTCAATACCGACGGCGGAAACAACTCGACCACGCCCGTCGCCGGCGCGAACAGCTTCACGATGAGCGAGGCCAAATCTCGCATCGAATCGCGCGGCTACACGAAGGTTCACGGCCTGAAGAAAGATGCGAGCGGCGTATGGCGCGGACACGCCATGAAGGACGGCGCGTCCGTCGCCGTCAGCGTCGATTACCAGGGCAACGTCAACTGAATCCACCAAGCAGGCTCACGGAGACCCATCATGACCGTTAAGATTTCACGCCTCTATGACGACTACGCATCCGCAGACGCTGCAGCACTTCGCCTCGAAGCGGCAGGCGTTTCGCGCAACGACATCAGCATCCTCGCCAGCAACGCAGACGGCTGGTACGACGCGAAACGCAGCAAGCCCAACGGCGCCGTCGATCCGGAACACGACAAGGACCGCGACGGGCATGACGATCGCGCAGAAGGCGCGGGCGCCGGTGCCGGCATCGGTGCTGTCGCAGGCGGCGCGATCGGCGCGTTGACCGGTCTTGGCTTGCTGGCGATTCCCGGCGTTGGACCGGTGGTTGCGGCCGGTTGGCTCGCCGCGACCGTTGCCGGCGCCGTTAGCGGCGGTGCCGCGGGCGGGATTGTCGGCGCGCTGGTAGAATCCGGCGTCAGCAAAGAAAACGCAGAGCTCTATGCGGAGACGTTGCGCCGGGGCGGTGCGCTGGTGACGGCGCGCGTAGCCGACAGCGACCGGGCCAAGTATGAAGCGGTTCTTGCTACCGCGGCCGTCGACGTCGATGCGCGTGCTGCGCATTATCGTGCCGCCGGCTGGAAGGGTTACACCCCGAACGCCGTTTCTTACGATCCGGAACAGGTTCGACAGGAGCGGGCTCGGTACCGTCTCTGAACTGACACTATGCATTGCAAGGAGCGCGGTCTCGGCCGCGCTCCTTTTTTGTCCTGAATCAGCCGTTAAGCGCCGCGCCTGTGCTGATGAAGCTCTATTTCCAAACTCGGCGCGCGGTTTCGCCCAAGCTCGGGTCGTCAGGTAGGCGCAGTGTAGTTCCTTGAGTTCTTCTCTGCTTCCGCTGTCACTGAACGGAAATGGCCCGCTTCCTTGCAGGCTTCGTCTTACGCGCCATCAGTGCTTCGTCGTGCTTTTGCCTTTCAGACCTTCGCGACGGACGCCCTTGAACTTGGCGCCGTCCTTCTTCTGATCCATGAACTGTCCGGTCTTCCGGCTTCGCTTGGTCCAGTGCTCTTCGCCCTCGATCTTGGTCTTGAGTTGCGAGCGGCTGCGGACCATGCCGTTGCGGTGTCCGTCGCCTGGGGGTGCATTTGTTGCCATGTCGGCCTCCTGTGGAAAGCAAACGCGGGACAGAGAATCTGGGTTCCACAAATGTGCCAGCGCTATTAGTAGACGAAGGTTCCGGCCATAACCTCCTGCGTTCAACACACTTACCAAGCTAAGCGGCGTGTTCTCGCATCTGTGTATCTTGCGAAGATTCTGCTTGTGCAGTCTCCCAGCCGAAAACGCTTCGCCCGCCATAATCTACCGAGCGGCACCGTTCTTCCGCCACAAGCTCGTCGAAACCGGGTTTCTCGACATGTCGCTCCAGGTGCCGCGCCTGCTCGTCCAGCCGTTTCAGGGCACCGAGCATCTCTTCGCGGCCCAACTTCGCATTTTCGACCGCAGTTTTAAGCACAGAGATCGTTTTGTCGTAGACGCGCGTCGGTACGGGAAACGGATGGCGGTCCTTTCCCCCATGTGCGATCGAAAACCGCGCCGGATCCGAGAACCGGCACGGCGCGCCATGCACGACCTCGGCAACGAGCGCCAGGGCGCGAACTGTTCTGGCGCCGACACCGGGCACCAGCAGCAGGTCGGTGAAATCCCGCGCCCCCTGCTCCGCCGCGGCGGCGATATTGCCACGCAACCGGCGCATGATCACATCCTCTCTGCGCACGTCATGATGGTCGGGCATGATGAGATGGGGCAGCATCGCCTGCGCGTTGACCGCACGCTTTGCGCCTACTTCTTCCAGCCGCGCAAACTCGCGCGAAATCCCGTCCGGGCCCAAGTCATACAGCATTGCGATCTGGCTACTGCGCGATGCGTCCGCATTCCGATCGGTAAGGTTCATGATCTCACCCTGCCCCGGCCCTTCAATCGCGCTATGCGGTGTGTCGACGAAATTCGTCACATCGTCCGACAGCCAGTGATAGCGGCGCGCCTGCTTGCGGTCGCCGTTCATTCCCTGCTGCACCACCACCCATTTGCCGTCACCCGCAACGATGAAGCCGTGCAGGTAAAGATCGAAACCGTCTTGAACCGCGGCGCTGTCGACCTTCGCGATCAATCGGCTGGTGCGCGCAAGGCCGGTTCCGTCCACCCCAACCCGATCGCCGACAATGGTCAGCTCAGCTGGGGTCTTGCGCGAGTGCTTTCCACGTCCGCCGCAGACATAGAGACCGAGTTCATCCGAAAGCGGCGCAAGACCTCTTTTCAAGGCGCCAAGCACGCTTGTCGTGATTCCGGACGAATGCCAGTCCATCCCCATCACGGCACCGAACGACTGGAACCAGAACGGATGCGACAACCGCCTGAGAAATTCGTCGCGGCCATAATGATGGACGATTGCCACCGCGATCAACGCACCGAGACGCGTCATCCGATCGGCCAGCCACTTCGGAACATGCCCGCCATGCAAAGGCAGATCGGCGCTACCGGCGCGTTTCGACAAAGCTCAATCTTTTAATCGTTCACTTATTGTTCTACACTCTTCAAAGAGAAATTTCTAGAAAAAAGGAGACGTAGGCGACACTCGCTCGGATAAGGACGGACAGCAGTCGCAAACCTATTTGGAATTTGCCCTTTTCTGTGCCTATTGGCGCCCGGTCGCGCTGCGACCGCCGTTCCAGCACGCAATATAGCGCATCCGGCCTATTTACCCTTCGCACTCGCCCCGATTTGCTCGGCGACCTCTTCTTCCTTGTTGCCACAAGCGGGATGGCCGAAGCCGGACGAGCTTTTGCCCATCATGCCGAAGTCGTAGATGATCGCGTCGTTGCTATGTGCGGTCATGCCGCCCGGCACACGGTCCAGACCGAGCGCTTTGCGCAGACGCCACGCGACATTGTGATCGGCGCAGGACGTGTCGCCCGACACCCCAAGCGCACCGACGATCGTATTGCCGTCATAGAGCGCCAGGCCGCCGCCAAAAACGACGACGCCGCTTGCCTTCTTGCCGACCATCGGGTCCTCCGGCGTGCCGTACCGGGCGGGATCCCCCGCATACATGGTCGCGGTGTCGACCGGATTGGTCTCGAGGATCCCATAGAGGAAACCGCCCGGCTGCGCGCCCGCATAGAGGTTCGCGGTCGAGAGTGCCGCGGTGGGCAAGCTCAACGCGTTTGCGGTGTTGGCTTTCTCGATCGCGATCGCGCGGCTGCCGGGCCACTGGTCGCCGGGCTCGCCGCTGTGGCAGACCGCCTGCACGACGCCATTTCTGTCGACCACCGCAGCCCACATGTGGTTGTCCAGCCCGCCATTGCTCGGGCCACCGCTCGGCTTCACGCTTGTCCTCAGAGCGTTTTGCAGTGTTGCATGGTCGATCTTCGTTGTGCTAACGGTTTTCCGTTTTCGGTGGCATGTTTTCCATCGCGTGAATGGCGTCGACGATCTCAGTCAGCGACGCACGTTGGGACTCGTCCAAAGGCTCAGCCATTGGGTTTCATGACGACCTTGATGCAGCCGTTCTCCTTCTTCTTGAACGTGTCGTACATCTTCGGCGCATCGCGCGCGGCGCATTTCGCGAGTTCCAGTCCAATGCCGGTCGATGCACCGGTCACGATCGCGAAACGGTGTGGTGTGTCAGTCATCTTCGGGTTCTCCGGAACAAATCTCAGAATCGGAATACCCGTGACAAGCCGCAGTTCCTGCATTCGCGAAAGAAATCGCTCCGGCTATATCCAATGACAATTTCGTTGCGAGCCGCGCCCTGCCAAAAAGGGCCGCGCAAGTTGGCGACCCATGCACTAACGATACGGATTGAGATGCTCGATCACAGCGGATGCGACCGCGTCCGGCGCCTCGCATGAGGGAAGTATCCAGCGCCGGCGATCACCTGCCGCGCACAGCCGTTGGTGAAATATTTGACTGTCCACCTGCGGACAAAGACAATTTTCTCGGATTTACCCCTGGTTGCTTATAAATCAGTTTTCACGCTCTACCCGTCCGGAACAAGCGCAGTGAAGAGCTGGGGCTTAAAGGAAACAACGATCTCGCCCTCAAGATGAACCAGTTCTCCGTCCAGAACTGCCGGAAAGCGCTTACCTGCATCGATTGCTACGGATGTCGCGACAGATGTAGTCACGGCGGGATCTGAGCGCCAATTCGCGAAAAGAGCGGTAACAGCGAGACGAAAGGCTTCGCGTGCATCGCGGAAATTCAGCGCGGCAATCTCGAAAGCAGAAGATCGGGTTTTCAGAGCCGATGATGCCAAAGGACAAATGACAGCAACTGCCGCAGCTGTCCGACGACGGCTCGCCGTTCCGGCGGCAAAGGTGACTCGCCTGGTGAATGTGCGCCTGAAGGCCCTTACGGATCGCCGGACAGCGTCGACAAATTGATTGGAGCGGACAGCTTCTCGCACTTCCGTCCAGAGCGAAGCCGCACCAAAAATCCCCGCACAGAAAAAGAGATGTTCGTTAACCTGGCCGCCAGATACAGGCTCGAGACGTGGTCGAGCTAGCGTTGCCTTCAGTGCGCTTTCCCAGTCTCGGTCATCGTAGAGCGCTTTGGGCAAGAGATTCATTGTCCCTCCGGGCAGAGCTATCAGCATAATTCCATTTCCGGCGCACCGTTCCGCCGCGCTTCGAATGGTCCCGTCGCCACCCAAGACAATAAGAACATCGATTTGCGCCGCTACGAGCCGATCTAGCGCCTCGCTCAACTTTTCACCGCTGACGCAATGAATCTGCACCGGCTGCAACCGTGCCGACAAAAGAACAGCCTCCAACCGATCGCGTGCGGACTCATCGCAAGTTCCGCTGGACGTATTGAGGGCGACCCCAATGCGAAGTGCGCGTAGATCTGGCGTCATGACGGAAGCCGGCATGGGTGACAGCATTGCCTTTTTGACAATCCAATTGCGTTCTATACCGAACGCAGAGCGATCCGAAGTGGGAGCCAAGACGTTGGCGACACGAATTGTGCATTTGTCCGATCTGCACTTTCCCGCTGCTTCTCTCGACCAAGTGACTGCGCTCGAAGAGACGGTGAGGGAACTCTCACCCACAGCTGTTGTCGTCACAGGCGACCTGACAAGGAGAGGCAGACGTGCGGAGTTCGAAGCCGCGGCGCGCTTCATACGGTCCCTGCCCGGAGCGAAACTCGTGGTGCCCGGAAATCACGATGTACCGCTGGTCGAGCTCGGGCGAAGAGCGCTGCTCTTTAAGCGATTCGGAGCGTATTTCCCGTCCGATCAAGCTGTTATCACGACGACCGACGTTCTGCTTGTCGGCCTGAACACAGCGGCAGGCATGCGATTTTCGATGGACTGGTCCTTGGGCCTCGCCCAGTCCCCAGCGGTGGTCTCCGTCTGTGATGTCCTGCGGAAAGAACGGAAATACCGGCTCGGCATCGTCGCGTGCCACCATCCTCTCACCCGAACTGAAACCGATCTCCGCCGGTCGCGCACCAAAGGCGGGGACTGGGCCGCGTCTCAGTTGGCAGACGCCGGGATGACAATCCTTCTGCACGGTCATTTACACAGGCCGCTTGTCCGTCGGCTGCACGCCGGCGGTCACGAGATCGTCGAGCTTGGAGCAAACACCGCCTTGTCCGATCGCGAGCGCGCCGGCCCAGCTGGATTCAATGTAATTGATATCGTGGATTGGCACTGGACCGCGACGCACCGGCTGTGGATTGATCGAAAATACCGAGAAGCAGATCAGTCTTAAGTCCAGCCGTTCGGATAAATCCGTTGCACGCCGGGTCTGTGAAAATCCCAGCCAGCCGAGGCGCCGCTGACATTTCCTACAAAAATTGCCTGAAGCGATGCGCCGGTTCCGGTGGCTTCGCGTTGTTGGTTACGAAACCGATCCTGAAAGAACTGCCCGTGACCAAGACGCCTGAAGAAATCTCAGAAGACCTCAAAAAGGTTGGGCGTGAGACGCTGGCAAGCGCCGAGGACGGTTTGAGGAACCGCCTGATCGAAAAACCACTTGCGACTGTCGTTGCTTCTGTTCTCGTCGGTATCCTGCTCGGCAAACTCTTTCTCTGAACGGCGTTTCTTTAACCTGGGTCAACGCCCCCGCCTTGCGCTACCAGCCTGAAAAAAGCTGGCTAACCCAGTTGGTGGGTCAGGACGGTCCGTTCTCGCTGCCCGGTTTCTCGCCGTTGGGCGGCATTGGCTCGGTGAATTTCCATGGCGTGGGCGTCGCCATCTGGCCGGCTGGGACCTGCTCAATGGCGGGCGCCGCGTTGTTGGTCGTCTTGCCGAAATTCGGACCCGGCTTTTCGGAGATACTCTTTATATAGGCGACCAGTTCCCAGATCGTGCGGTCCGGCAGCATCGCGCCAAACGCGGGCATTCCGGCAGAGCGGCCCTGAAAGATCGTCATGTAGATGTTGCCCGGCGAGGAGCGATAGATCCACGTGTCGTTGCTGAGCGACGGTCCCATGCCGCCGCCGGCGTTGGCGGCATGACAGCCGGAGCAGTTGAACGAATCGAAATCCTTCATGCCGCGTGCGATCGCGTCCGGATCGTTGGCGAGCGGGTTCTGCAGGTTTGGATTGAGCCCGGTGGGATTGCCGCCGGGATAGACGCCCGTCACCGGCACGCGCATCAGAGCCGATGCAGGGACAACGCCGTCGTAGCCTTGCGCGAATTTCGCTGCCGGCTGCGGCGCGGCGCCGGGCATGCCGATGAAGGCGAAAGCGGCGACCAGAACCGCGACGATCGCCACCGCGAAGCCCAGGATGGTCCAGCGAACGCTATCCATCGATGCCTCCTTTGATTTGCACCTGCGGCACGCCGTAATCGTCCAGGATGGCGCGGATGGCCGACTTTTCGCGCGTCAGCACCGCATCGAGTTGCTTGCGCAGCGCCGCATCGCCTTTGCGCACGCCCATCGCGATCGCATAGCGGAACAGGAGCGGTGCGAAGCGGTCGGTGCCGGTGATCGGCGTCACCGTGAGCGGCACGCGCGACTGTTTCGCGAAATAACCACCGAGCGGTCCCCACACCGCCGCGATATCCACGCCGCCGTTCTCGACGGCTTCGATCAGGCGGGCTGGCGGATTGGGTTTGGAATAGTCGCCATAGATCATGAATCCGGTAACGTTGTTGACGATCCCCTGATCCCCGAGCGCGAGCGACGGCGGTGTGGCCTCGTCGCCAATCAGATGCACGCCGATGTGCAGCTTGCGCAAGCGCGGATCGCCGATCGCGGAAAGATCGAGGTGCCGGTCGCGCCGCGACACGAACACGTATGTCGAGGCATACCAGGGCCGCGTGGTGTCGACCTCGTCGAGACCGCTTGGCGCGCTCATCATTACGTCGCACTTGCCGGCCTTCAGTGTGTGCTTGATGAAATTCTCGCCCTGCTTGGCCCAGGTGTAGGCGACGGTTTCATGCAGATCGTGCGCCATGAGGCCGGCCACCTTGTTCTCGAATCCCTGCCCCGCGCGATTGGAGAACGGCAAGTTGTTGGGATCGGAACAGACACGAAAATCCGCGGCGTGCGCCGGGAGCGGCGCCACAGCGAGTGCGGCGGCGAACAGTCTAATGTGCATTGGTGTTCTGCTTGTTCGTTGCGGACGGCAGCGCGAACACCATCAGTGTGCTGCCACCGCTGGTGACGCCGGGGAGATCGCCCATCGCACCGGTGTAGCCGAGCGCACCATTGCGCACGCGCGGATCGATCTCCGCATTGGCGAGCGCGCCGGCCCAGCCGCCGACGCCGGACAGCATCGCGATGTACTGGTTGCCGTCCTTGCCCTGATAGGTCACCGGCTGGCCGATGAAGCCGCTGGGCGCGCGGAACTGGTACAGCAGCTTGCCGTTGCGCGCGTCCACCACCTTGAACCAGCGATCCATCGTGCCGTAGACCGCGATGTTACCTGCGGTGACCATCGTGCCGGTCCACACCGGGAATTTCTCGTGGATCGCCCACACCTTCTTGCGCTGGGTCAGATCCCACGCCGCGAACTCGCCGCGGTAATGCCCCGGTCCCGCATACATGTTCACGGTGGCGCCGACATAGGGTGTGCCCGCGATGTATCCGACCTCACTCGTCTTGTAGTCCATGCAGAGATGCTGGTGGGGGATGTAGAGCAGATGGGTGAGCGGCGAATACGCCGTCGGCTGCCAGTCCTTCACGCCGGGTGAGGCAGGGCAGATGCCGGTGATGTTCTTGCCGAGCACCGGCTTCAGCGCGTCGTTCATCACCGGCCTGCCCGCCCTGATGTCATAGGACTTCATCGAGGTCTGGGTGTCGTATTTGTCGGCGGAATAGATCTGACCGGTTTGCCGGTCGATCACGAACATGAAGCCGTCGCGTCCCGGATGGACGAGCACGTGCGTCATCTTCCCGTTGATCGGCAGGTCGATCAGCAGGTTCTCATTGATCTCGTCATAGTCGTAGAGATCGTGCGGGTTTAGCTGGTCGCCCCACACTGCATCGCCTGTGTCGGCATCGCGCGCGAAGATCGTGGTCGTCCACTTGTTGTCGCCTTCGCGCTGGTTGGAATTCCACGGGCCCGGATTGCCGCTGCCGTAGAAGATGAGGTTTGTTGCCGGGTCATAGCTGATCCAGCCCCAGGTCGGTCCACCGCCGACTTGCCAGCGCCCCGGCGGCCATGTCGTGACGCCGAGGTCTTTGCCCTTCGCGCTCGCGTAGTAGGGATGGAAGCGCGGACCGATCTTCACGTCTTTGTCCGGCCCGACATTGTAGGCGCGCCACACGATCTTGCCGCTGTTTTCGTCCAGCGCGGTGACCCAGCCGCGAATACCCAACTCGCCGCCCGAATTGCCGACGAACACTTTTCCCTTCGCCACGATCGGCGCCATGGTGATAGTCATGCCATGGCTGATGTCGCCGAGCTTGGCTGCCCACACCTCCTTGCCGGTCTTCGCGTCGACCGCGACGGTGTGATCGTCGAGCGTGTTGAAGAAGATCTTGCCGTTGTCATAGACCTCGCCGCGGTTGACGACATCGCAGCATGCTTCACCCTGACTCGCCGGATCGACGCCGGGCGAGTATTTCCACTTCATGTCGCCGGTGGTGGCGTCGAGCGCGAACAGCTCGTTGGGATAGGCACCGACGACATACATCGTGTCGCCGACGACGATGGGCGCCGCTTCCTGGCCGTGATTGGAGCCGACGGAAAACGTCCAGGCGACGCGCAGCTGCCCGGCATTGTCCGTGTTGATCTGCTTCAGGCCGCTGAACCGGGTATTGGCATAGTTCTTCGCCGGCATCACCCACTGCTTGTCGTCCTGCATCATGGCGGACAGATCGTCGGCGAGTGCCTTGGCGACCCACAGCACCGCTAGCAGCGCAACGATCAGCGCGATCGGATTGAACAGCGGATGGCGGCGTCGTGGTTCGAAATCGTCGTTCATGAAATCACCAGGTGCGAGGAAGGTCCGCGTTCGTCCGCTGCCATCCAGCGCGCGAACTGCCAGGTTGCTAAGCCGAAGAAAACAAGATTGGCCGGCACCCACATCAAAAGCCCGGCAAGCTGCTGGTCTTCGAGCGGGGTGAGGCCGAACAGGCCGGCGTTTTCGCCCGGCATGGTGCAGATCGCGCGCGGCGCAAACAGCATCACCACACCAGGCAGATCGGTGGCGATCGCCGCCGTCATCACCGCGAGTGCCGCGGCGCCGTGATTCAACTGGCGGTGCGGAACAGGCGCCAGCATGACCGACCAGAACAAGGTCGCAGCAGCGAGGATGCTGCCAAGTTCCAGCAGCCCGGTGAGCTCGGATCCCGCAGCCCATTGGAACGCAACCGGCCAGTGCCAGAACAGGAACACCGCGACGAACACCAGCCACGCGGTCAGCGGCGCGAACAGGCGTTCCAGCAGCGGATGCGGCCGCGCCAGCGCGAGCAGCGGTGCGGTGATCGCGATCAGGATCAAATGCTGCGCCATGTGCGCGGCGAACAACCGCGCCGCCATGGTCGCGAGAGGCGGCAACAGCGCGATGAAGAGCGACAGCAAAGCTGCGGCAAGTGCAAGGGCGCGTCCTATCCGCATGACGGCACCACCACCGACGCGATCGTCGTGAACAAGATCGCGATGAGGAAACAGCCGCTGAACAGCATGCCCCACATCGCCATGAAGCGGGTGCGGCCTTCGCCGACGTCGATCAACGCGAAATGGTCGCCCTCCATCTCTTCTTTCACCCGGTGCCAGAGCCGGTGGGAGAGAAAGAACGCCGCGAGCGTGCCGAGGATAGCGATCGCGTCGACGACGTAACTAAAGCTCCGCGCCGACGGCGAGCCGAGCCAGATCACCGGGTGATCGCCGGGATAGCAGCCATAGGCCCAGACGCCGTAACCAAGCACGAGTTGGCCCAGCCACAGCGCCGGTGCGGCGCAGACGCAGAGCGCGAAGGTGAGGCGTCTCACCTTGTCGCGTTGGGGCGCGGGATGGAACGTATCGCTCATCCGTGCAGTCCCAGAAGCGGCGTTATGTAGAAGGTGAAGAACACCGCCAGCCATACCACGTCGACGAAGTGCCAGTACAGCGCCGCGATATGGATCGGCGCGTAACGCACGCGGTTGAAATAGCCGAGCGCCGACCACACCAGCACCGTCGTCAGCATGCCGACGCCCGCCACCACATGCGCCATGTGGAATCCGGTGATGGTGAAATAGAGCGAGCTGTATGGCGTGGAAGAGAGCGTGAACGGCTTCTGCTCCCATTCGAAATACTGGATCACCAGGAAGATCACGCCGAGCACGGTCGCGGCCGCGAGACCAAGAATCAGCCGACGGTTGTCATCGCGCTCGATGTTGAGCTGGGCCCACGCCATCGCGCCGCTCGACGCGAGCAGGATGATCGTGTTGGGCAGCGCCAGCGTTAGTGATGGCATGCCGCCTTGGGGAAACGTATCGGGCAGATGCGGCTGGACCGCCAAATAGTAATAGTTGAACAGCAGATAGGCGAAGAGCGCGGACTCGGTGAACACCGTGAAGATCATCGCCCACCAGCCGGACGCGCGGGTGTCGATGGCGCCGACCGGCAGGCGGGTTTCGATGGCGACGCGTTCAGCCATGGACGGCAGGCTCCGCGGTTTCGCCGAGTTTGCGCTCTGGCCACAGCCAGCCAATCATCGTCGCCGCGGTCGCCAGCGCGGCAAGCGCTACCAGCCACCATGTCGTGATGAGCAGACCGACGAAGATCACTGTGAGCGAGATCGCGAAAATCAACGGCGCGGGCGAGTCGCCCGGCATTTTCAAGATGATGTCCGGCTGTGCGTCCAGCGGCGTGGTGCCGATCGCTTCCTTGCCCTGCTCCAGCACAAGGCCTGCATGCGGATAGCTGCGCTGATCCTTCGGCTGTTCGTTCAGCCGCTCTTCCCACAGCGGATGGCGGCTCTGCACCGTCGGGATAACCAGGAAGTTGTAAGGCGGCGGCGGCGAACTCGTCGCCCATTCCAGCGTCGGCGCGTCCCACGGATTGTCGCCGGCAGGCCGACCGCGGCGATACGAGATCGCGACGTTCCAGATCAGCATCAGCACGCCGATGCCGAACACGAACGAGCCGATGGTGGTGATGAGATTGAG
The DNA here is from genome assembly GCA_036490455.1 of Rhizomicrobium sp. Classification (GTDB taxonomy): domain Bacteria; phylum Pseudomonadota; class Alphaproteobacteria; order Micropepsales; family Micropepsaceae; genus Rhizomicrobium. The sequence continues at coordinate 156,839 of DASXDS010000053.1, read as the reverse complement.
CGTGTCCCAGCCCATCCCGTCGGCATAGGTGTAGACGCGACGCGGCATGCCCAGCAGGCCGGAGATATGCATCGGGAAGAAGCCGAGGTTGAAGCCGATGAACATCGTCCAGAAATTCCACCGGCCCAGCCGCTCGTCCATCATCCGGCCAGTGAATTTCGGGAACCAGAAGTAGACCGCGCCTGCGACCGGAAACACGTTGATGCCGATTAGCACGTAGTGGATGTGCGCTACGACGAAATAGGTGTCGGTCAGTTGCCAGTCGACCGGCACGGAGCCCGTCATAAAGCCGCTCACGCCGCCGATGGTGAACAGCATGATGAAGCTCGCGAAGAACATGAACGCGGTGGTGAACACCGGCTTGCCGGTCCAGATCGTGGCGAGCCAGGCGAACACGCCGACCGCGCTCGGCACCGCGATGATGATGGAGGCGGCGCTGAAGAACGACAGCGAGATGGTCGGCAGGCCGGTCGCGAACATGTGGTGCACCCACACGCCGAAGCCCAGCACCATGGTGGCGACGGTCGAGAGCGCGACGGCGCTGTAGCCGACGATCGGGCGGCGGCAGAACACCGGCAGGCCGTCCGACACCATCCCCATTGCGGGCAGCACGATGGCGTAGACCCAGGGATGGCCGAACATCCAGAACAGGTGCTGCCACAGAAGCGGCTGGCCGCCCGCCGGCACGTCAAAGAAATGCGTGCCGATGTTGCGGTCCATCCAAAGGAGGAAGAACGCGAGGCTGACGGCGGGGATCGCGAAGATGTTAGCGACCGAGGCCGTCAACGTCCCCCACACCAGGATCGGCACCCGGTTGATCGACATCCCCGGCGCGCGCATGCGCATAAAGGTGACGACGAAGTTGATCGCGCCGACGGTGGTGGAGATGCCCAGCAGGATCATGCCCAGCGAATAGAAATCGATGTTCGGGCCGTTGTTGTAGGCGCGCGCGGCGTACGGCACGTAATTGAACCAGCCGTCGTTGGGCCCGAACCCGATCGCGAACGCGGCGTAAAGGAACAGACCGGCGAACAGATAGATCCAGTACGACAGCGCGTTCAGCCGTGGCAATGCCATGTCGCGCGCCCCCAGCAGCAGCGGCCAGAGATAATTGCTGAATCCCGACAGGATCGGCCCGGCATAAAGGAAGATCATCGTCATGCCGTGCATGGTGAACATCTGGTCGTATTGCTCGGGCGTGAGCAGATGTTCGTTCGGTTGCGCCAGCTGCACGCGGAAGATCAGCGCTTCGACGCCGCCGAGGACGAGGAAGGCGAAAGCGGTGAAGATATAGCGCAGGCCGATTTCCTTGTGATCGACCGTGGAGAGCCAGCCTTTCAGACCCGGCTCCGTCTCCCAGATGCGCTGCAGCCGTTCGGCGAGCGCGCGATTGCCGTCGCCGGTGGAAACGGTGGGGGCGCGTTCATAGTCGGTGATCGTCATCGCGCGCCTCAGTTCAGGGTCTGGAGATAAGCGCGGATCCGCGACAGCTCGGCGGTCGAAATTTCCGGCCGCTGCATCAGATTGCCGGGCTTCACCGCCTGCGGATCGGCGATCCAGTCCGCGAGATTCTGCGGTGTGTTGGCGATGATGCCCGCAGCCAGGGTGTGGCGCTGCATCAGATGCGAAAGATCGGGTCCGAGCGATCCGGCGGCATCCGTTCCCCGCACCGTGTGGCAACTGCCGCAATAAGTGCCGAAGCTCTGCTGCCCGGCGATCGCATAACCGGCGGGCGGTGCCGGCGATTGCAACTGGTGTGCTCGCCACGCCGCGAAATCGGCCGGCGTATCCGCCACCACGAGCATCTGCATCTTGGCGTGTTCGAGGCCGCAATATTCGGTGCACTGGCCGCGATAGATGCCCGGCGCTTTTGCATCGAACCACATCTCATTGGTCTGGCCCGGGATCACATCGGTCTTGCCGGTGAGCGCCGGAATCCAGAACGAATGGATCACGTCGCTGCTGACCAGCCGAAACTGGACCGGCGTGCCGGCCGGGATGTGGATTTCGTTCGCGGTGGTGAAGCTCTGCGATGTGTCGGCACTCAGATAGCGCACGCCCCACCACCATTGATGCGCGGTGATCTCGATGGTGAACGACGGCTTGGACGGCGGCGCCGCAACGTCTGCCAGCACCTTCACCGTCCAGACGATTGTTGCGAGAAGTGCGAGCGTGGACAAGCTCACGCCGATCCACAGCCAGTTAAGCCCCGACGACGGACGTTCGACCGGCAACGTCGTCGCGGCCAGCGCAAAACCCGGGCGGTGCCAGATCGCGCCGATCAGCAAAATCGAAATGATCGCGACCACCGCGACCGAGACCGCGAGCACGCCCCACGTCAGCGGCAGAACGTGATCGGCTTTCGCGCCGCTGCTTATTAAATAGGATAATGGTGACACCGTCTGCACGGGGCTTGCAGCGAACACGCCTTCAAAGGTCGCGTTCGTTGCCCAGTGCGGAATCAAGACTTATGCCCTCCCGCCACGTGTTCCGTGACATCAGCGCAACGCACCGGACCGGCAAATGATCCACGATCCGGCAACATTAATTTTACTTTGTCACAGCGCCAATTCGCGCGCGGAACCGGCGTCGCCGCCTGCCGTTTGCACGATGCCGTGCTGTTCCTCCGGACAAAGTCAGCGACGAACGATCCAGCGCGCCGAAGCATGTTCGGCGCGTCGTTGGTGTTGCTGCTTCTCGCGTTGTGCGCGCCGGCGCAGGCCGCCGATCCCGGAACGGTGGCGCGCGGCCACTACCTCTTCGTACTGGGCGATTGCGAAGGCTGCCATGCCGGCGCGAACGGCCCGCTTGGCGGCGGGCAATCTTTCACCGCACCGTTCGGTACGGTCTACTCGTCGAACATCTCGCCGGATCGCAACACCGGCATCGGGTTATGGAGTGCCGACGATTTTTACAAGGCCTTGCATCGTGGCGTCAGCCGCGACGGCAGCCATCTCTATCCGGCGTTTCCTTACCCCTATTTCGCCCATTTGAGCCGCAGCGACAGCGACGCGCTCCTCGCCTATCTGAAGTCGCAGCCGCCGGTGCATGCGGTGCCGCCGCACGCGCAACTGTACTTTCCGTTCAACATCCGCGCGAACATGATCTACTGGAACGCGCTTTATCTGAACGACAAGCCGCTGCCGTACGACGCGAAGCATACGCCGCAATGGAATCGCGGTGCGTTCCTTATCAAGGGACCGGGACATTGCGCGGAATGCCATACGCCCAAGAACTTCATGTTCGCCGACAAAAATTCCGATGCGCTGGGGGGCGCCATCGTGGAAGGCTGGTTCGCCGCCGACCTGACCGCCACCAAGCGCAGCGGCCTGGGCGACTGGAGCGCCGAGGAGATCGCTCAATATCTGAAGACCGGCGTGACAGGCAAAGCGACCGCCGTCGGCCCAATGCAGGAGGTTGTCGCCAAATCGACCAGCCGGATGACGGATGCCGACCGCGCGGCGATAGCGGCTTATCTGAAGAGCCTGCCGCCGCGCGCGGCACCGGCGCATGAGAATGTGCAAGTGCCACGCGACGCAATGGCGGAAGGCCAGGCGGTGTTCGTGGCGCATTGTTCGATCTGCCACAAGCCAACCGCGCGGGAGAGCACTGGCGGCTTCCCGCTGCTGCCACACAACACGCTGGTGCAGAACCGCGATCCCTCAACCGTGCTGCGGGTGATCCTCGGCGGCTCGCAATCCATCGCACTCGCGGACAAGACCACCTCGTCCTATTCGATGCCGTCCTTCGCCACGCTGAACGACGAAGAGATCGCCTCGGTCGCCACCTTCATCCGCAATGCGTGGGGCAATCGCGGCTCGGCGGTAAAGCCGTCCGGGGTCAAAGCTCTGCGGCAGTGACAGACCGGGCCATAGTCAAGCGGCCTCGCATGCCTGTTATTCGATAAGCCGAAAGCGCATCCTGAACGCATAGCGCATCGTGCCGATTTTTCCAGGTGGACAAACAGCTACCTTTTCAGATTGAGCGCGTGCCCTGGCGAACGATTTCGTCGCTGGCCTGGGCCGCGATCAGGTCGGCGGCGGCGCTTTCGACGCCCAGCCCGCGCAAGGTGAGCGCACACAGTTGCTGTGCGATGCCGATCGCAATGCTTGGGGTCGGCTCTTCGAGCACGCGTATCAATGCGATCTCCGTAATGCCGAGCACATAGAGAACGCCGGCTTCGAGGGTCGCGAGCGTAAAGCGCGCGGTCGCCAACCCTTTCGCAATGTCTTCGACCAGACCGCGGTTCAATGGTGCTGCAAGCGAGGTGACACCGCCCTGAATACGCGCCAGCACGCGGGCGCGTTCGGGATCGTCGACCGCATAGCGCAGATAGACGCACATCGCGCGCGCCACGCGCCGCGCGGGATCGTCGATTTCGGCATTCGCGCGGTCGACGCCCCGTTCGACGCTGGCGCGGATTTCGCCCGACACCGCACGTAGCAACGCCTCGCGATCCGCGAAATGGTTGTAGAAGCTCCCCTTCCCCACCTTCGCCGCCTGCACGATGTCGTCGACGGTCACGGCATCCACCGGATGCTCGCTGAAGAGCTGCCGCCCCGCTGCAATCAGCGCGGCGCGGGTTTTTTCGCTGCGGGCGTTGCGGGTCTGAAAAGAAGTGTCGGTCATGCCGCTTTCTGGACCGGATTGAGCGCCGCCGTCCACGCGGCAACGAGCTGCGCCGGCTCACCGCTGCCGAAAATATAGCGATCAGGCCGTACCAGAACGGCGTCCACGTTGCGGTCGCTTAGCCATTTTTCCAGCGCGGCGCTGAACGGTTTCAAGGCCCCACTCTCGAGAACCACGCTCTGAACGCCCCGCGGCACCGGTTCGATTCCGCGCCTGGTTATGAGCCATGCACCTTCGCTCAAGGCATCGTCCATGCGGACGCGGTCGACACCTTCGCCTTGCACTGCTTGCGCAAGTTGCGCCCCTGCACCGGGCGCGCCGGCAATGATGCAGCCGCTTGTGAACGGCGAAGCCTGGATCGGCGGCGGCGATCCGCCTGCGTTGCGGTTCGCGATCATGCCGGCGTCGCGCGCGGCCGCCGCGTCGCGATCCAGCGTGCAAACAACGCGGCCCATGCCGATCGCGACCTGGATGAGTGCCGCCACATGCGGTTCGCGCTCGCTTTGATAGGTGTCGAGCAATTGTTCGCTTGCCTCACCCTCTAGAACCGCATCCAGCTTCCAGCCGAGATTGGCGGCGTCGCGCAAACCCGAGCACATCCCCTGCCCCGCGAACGGCGGCATCTGATGTGCCGCATCGCCCGCGAGCAGGACGCGGCCCGCACGCCAGCGCTCCGCCATCAGGCCATGAAAGCGATAGACCGCCTTGCGCTCGATCTCCAGCGGCCCGCAATCCCACGCTGCGAGAAGCCGCTCGATCGTTTCGCTTTTCAGCATCTCTTCCGGTGTTTCGCCGGGCAGCAGCATGAACTCCCAGCGATGCCGCCCCGGCCCGCCGAGCACGCAGGTTGTGGGCCGCACCGGATCGCACATCTGCAGGTTCACATCCGGCACGCGCGAGTTTGCACTCGTTTTGGTATCGACCACCAGCCACGGTTCGTCGAACTGGAAGTCGCGCAAGCCCGACTGGATCGCCGCGCGCACGCCGCTCGACGCGCCGTCGCAACCGATGAGATAGCGCGCCCGGATGGTGCAATGACCATCGAGACCGCTCACATTGGCCGTGACACCGTCATCGTCCTGCGCAAGGCTCTCGAATTGCCAGCCCAAATGCACCTGCACAGCGGGCAGCGTCGCGAGAAGATCGCGCAGCGCCGTTTCCAGACCCGGCTGATGGAACATGTAGCCCGACGCCCAGCCTGACGGTGTGTCGGCCTGCGGTGCGAGGCGCATCAACAGTTCGCCGCTTGCGGTGCGAAATTCGTATGCGGGCAATGCACGGGCGTGCTGTTGCACCTGCTCCGCAATACCGAGCGCCTGGAACAGCCGCATGATCTCGTGATCGAAATGCACCGCGCGCGGCAGAGGATATACCGCCGGATCGCGTTCGAGCACGATGGTGCGCACGCCGCGCTTGCCCAGCAGTGCAGCCAATGTCGCACCTGTAGGCCCCAGACCGATGATCAGGACGTCGCAGTCCATGCCGCTCACGCCTCTGCCGCAACCGGATTGTCGAGCGCGCCGAGACCTTCGATCTCCACTCGCACGCGGTCACCGGCTTTCAGGAAATGCATCGGCTTCATCGCCGCGCCGACACCGCCCGGTGTGCCGGTGAAGATCAGGTCGCCGGGTTCGAGCGTCATCGCCTGGCTCAATTGCGCGATCTGGTCCCAGATGTTGAAGACGAGATGGCGCGTGTTGGAATCCTGCCGCACTTCGCCGTTCACGAGACACCGGATCGAAAGCGCATGCGGATCAGGCACCTCGTCGGCCGTCGTGATCCACGGCCCGAACGGCGCATGGCTGTCGAACGATTTTCCCAACACCCATTGCGGGGTGCGGTGTTGCCATGCGCGTTCGGTTGCGTCGTTGCCGCAGCAATAACCGAAGATCGCGGAGGCCGCCGCCTCTTTCGCGATGTGCCGTCCGCCTTCGCCGATCACCGCCACCAGCTCCGCTTCGTAATCGAGCGCCTGCGAAACCTTGGGCACCTGGATCGGGTCGTTTGGTCCGTTGACGCTCGTCGGCATCTTGGAGAACCAGATCTGCTCCGCCGGCGTCGGCATGTTGCTCTCGGCGATGTGGTCCGCGTAGTTGAGGCCGATCGCCATGATCTTTCCCGGACGGCGGATCGGCGCGAGCAGATGCACGGTGCTGAGAGGCATTGCACCGTCGCCGGCATCGGCAATGCGGCGCACTTCGCGCTCGGCCGTTTTCCACGCCGCGATGAGTCTCGTCATATCGCCCGGAAGACCTGGCGCGTTCTGGTTCAGCGGGACGATCTTTTCGCCGCTGACTGCGCCGAGTTGCGGCGCCGAGCCGGAGGTAAAGGTTGCAAGCTTCATCGGTGCGCTCCGTTCAGGCCATTGTCGGGGGCGCGGCCGGACCCCACTGCACGGCAAGCAATTCCTGCAGCGATGCCTTGTTCGAACCATCCGCCGCGGTGAAGAGATCGCCATCCGTCCAGTGTTCGAGCGTGTGGCCCCACGGATCGCGCCAGTAGTCAAAGATCTGGCTGCCCAGGATGTGGCGGCCCACACCCCATTCGGCATGCCGCCCGGCGTCTTTCAGTTTCTGGTGCCCGCGCATCAGGTCGTCGAAGTCCGTAACCTCGAACGCCGCATGGTTGAAGCCCGGACCTTTCGGACTCTGCACCAGGAACAGCGTGTGATGATCCGTCGGCACGTCGCCGCGGTCGCAGCGCATGAAGGCGCCGATACTAAACACCGGCGACAACTGAATCTCGTCGGAGGTGATGAAGCCGAAGCGGTCCTTGTACCACTGCTCCGACGCACGGAAGTTCGAGACGTTGAGCACGACATGGCCGAGCCGCACGACGTTGGCCGCACCCGACGCGATGCGCTTGGTCATATGCACGCGGTTGCGCAGATCGGCGCGGTTCCAGGCCTGCGCCTGCGGCAACACGCGCTGATCCGCCGGCGTTTGCCCGGCCACCACCTCGACCGAAAGACCGTCCGGGTCGGCGAGCGCAACTTTGCGGCCGCCGCCGGGGGCCTCGAACGCTTGCACGGCAACGCCTTCGGCGCGCGCCAGCGTTTCGAGATCGCCCACGCTCGCAGCACGAAACCCGACACCGGCAAAACCGGGTTCGCCGCGTTCGGTGATGTGCGTAACCGGTGCGGCCCCGGAGCCGCGCGCGACAAGGCGCGTGTCCGTCGCTTCCACGATCGCGAGTCCGAAGTCTTCCAGAAATTTCCGCATCTCGCCGAGATCGGGCGCGCGGAAACGGACGAAAGCGGCGTCTTCGATTTTGATGATGCTCATGATCAATATCTCCTTCGGTCAGGCGCCCGGAAGCGTCCGCACCCATTCGCGAAGCGTGTTGGCGTAAAGCTGCGGATCCTGGCCATGCATGGAATGTCCCATCGCCGGGAAGGAGCGGTAGTCGAAAGGCTGTCCCGCCTCTTCGACCAGCGTGCGCACGCGCTCGGCCTGCACATCGGCGATCGCGCCCATCAGCAGACCGGTTGCTTCATCCATGCGGCGGAAGTGATGTGTGAACAGCACCGGCACCTTCACCGCGCGCAGCATGCGCGCGTGATCGCAGCTTGCGGCAACCGTCCCCGTCCAGAACGCACGGCCCCATTCAGGATCGTATTCTTTCATCGTCTGCGGCGGCTCCGCGCCTTGCGCCCACGGCAGCGCACGCATCCAGGGATGAATTTCGTTCGGCGCGTTGGCGACGAGCGCCTTCCAATCGCCGACATCCCATTGATCGCCGAGGTACTTCGCGAAAACCGCGAACATCGGTCCGATCGCCTGCTTGATCGACGGCCCACACGACGGCGACAGTTCGGAGGAGAACAGCGGCGGGTCTTCGTAATGCGCGCCGCGCACGAGCCCCTTCGGCGCATAAGCCGAGAGCCACGCCGACAACACGCCACCCGACGACAACCCGCTGACGATCATGGGCCGACCGATCACCGACTGGATCACCCGCACCAGATCGTTGCCCATGTTGTCGAGCGTGTAACGGCCCGGCGTGCGGCCCGAACGGCCCTGCCCGCGCAGGTCGACGGCGAAAATCTGAAAGTCGTCTTTCAACAGATCCATGGCGGCTTCGAAGCCCCACCAGGATTCGGTCTGTCCCGGGATCAGTAGCAGCGCCGGCGACGACGGCACGCCCGCTATCGCGTAGTTGATCGCCACTTCGCCGGTGTCGAACATCTGCTCCGGGTATTTGTGCGGAACGTATGTCTCGGCGGGATTGTGCGGACCATCGCGGCCGACCATGGCTTTCTCCCTGCTCTGGCGTTATCGCCTTGGCGGCGTTATTGACGATTTGGTCATATAGAGTCAATGCTGTGCAATATGAGCCAAAAGTAAGTGGTATAAAGCCGCGCAATAATTGACTAAACGGTCATATAATCGCCATGCAGCAGTCTGTCTTCAAGGGCGACGTTTGCGGCCGGACGGCGCTGCGAGATACGGCGCCCGCTTATCGCCACGCCTGAAACACCGGCTTTGAAACGAGGATCGTCATGAGCAGCAGCGAAACCCAGGCCCTGTGTTCCTGCGGCCGGATCGACGTGCACGCGCATTTCCTGCCGGAGTGCTACTTGCACGCCCTCCGGAAAGCCGGCCTCAAGACCCTGGACGGTGGCTTTCCGATCCCTGCGTGGAGCGAAGAAGCGGCACTGGAGATGATGAGCCGCCAGAACATCGCAACCGCGATGATCTCGCTCTCTTCGCCGTCGACGCATTTCCTTCCCGTCGAAGAAAAGCCGCCGCTGGTGCGCGCGGTGAACGAGGCCGGCGCCGCGCTGATGCGCGCCCATCCCGGCAAGTTCGGATTCTTCGCGACATTGCCGCTGCCGGATGTGGACTCCGCGCTGAAGGAGATCGCCTACGCCTTGGACACACTGGGCGTAGACGGCGTGATCCTTGAGACGAACATCGTCGGCGAATATCTCGGTTCACCACGCTTTGCGCCCGTGTTCGCAGAGCTGAACCGCCGCAAGGCCGTCGTGTTCCTGCACCCGACGAGCCCTGCATGCTTCGAAGCGCTCGCACTCGGACGGCCTGCGCCGCTGCTCGAGTTTCCGCTCGATACCACACGCACCATCGTCGATCTGCTTTATTCGCGCACCCTGCAGACCAATCCCGGTATAAAGGTGATCGTGCCGCACGGTGGCGCCGCCCTGCCCGCGCTCGCAGCGCGCATCGCGGCGTTCTCGATGCTGCCGTTCATCGAGCCACGCCCGGCGTCGGAACAGGAAGTGTTCGAGACACTGGAGCGGCTCTACTACGACGTGGCATTATCCACCCATCCCATTCCCCTAGCGGCGCTCAGGCTCCTGGCACCGGTCACGCAGATCCTGTTCGGCAGCGACTGGCCTTTCACGCCGGAGTTCGTCGTCAGTCGCAACATCGCCGTGCTGGAAGGATCGGAAACCCTCAACGAAAGCGACGCCCGCGCCATCGCCCGCGAAAACGCCGAACGCGTCTTCCCGCGTCTTGTACAGGCAAAAGCTCAGGCATGAAGCCTGGTGCGATTATTCGCCCGTGTATCCGCCGTCTGCCAGCGCAGCATCGATGGAGCGGTGCAGATGGATGAGAGCGGGCTCGTTACGTCCGTAAATTAGCTCAGGCAGCGCACCGGACTTCAGAATGCTGTGGATCTGGGCGACGAGCGGAAAGTCCTCGCTTCCCGTCACACCGATCAGCATGTCCATGTTCTTCTTCCAGTAGCTTCGCGCCTTGTCGGATTCAGGTTCGCGCGGGGCATAAAGCGTCGCACGCACGCGCGTCCGGTCAACGCTCAGAGGCATGATCCGCCACAGTTCGACGTGGTCGCGCTGATAGGTGATGAGGCCCGACGGCATGAAGATATATTGAGTCGTTGTATGCGGCAGGAACTGCCATTCGGCTTCGGGCTTACGGACTTCCTCGAACACCGTCTTGAGCAGTCCGATCATCCGCGGATGCGGGCCGAACGCGTCGCAGATCGATACTTCCGGCAGATAGGTTGCGGCAATCGAGTCCCGGTGCAATGTGCGGATGTGATAGCTCTCGGTAAACGTGTCGAGAAACAGCTTCCAGTTGAAATCCCATTCGGTCTCGCGGGTCTCAACGAGAACGAAATCCTGAAGGCCGAAATGCGCAAGCTCACTTTGCGCGCCGGCAAGTGCGCTGTCTGCCGTCAGTCCGGCACCCCTCTCAGCTTGGGCGAAGATGAGGCCATAGCCTTCGGCAACGAAGATCGGCGCGAGCGAGCAATCTGCTTTCGGCACATCTCCAAACGCGTCCTCCGCATAGGGACGCGAATGCAGGCTGCCGTCGAGTTCGTAGACCCAGCCGTGATACGGGCAGGAGAACCGCGGCCGCGGCGGCCCCTCCGCCGGGACAACAGGCGCACCGCGATGACGGCACGCGTTGACGAATCCTTTCAACGAGCCATCCCTTTGCCGGACGATTGCGGCCGGCACACCGCCGAGATCGACGGTCAGATGCACACCCGGCTCCCGGCATTCGCTGCTGAGCGCCACAAGCTGCGGATGCCCACGAAAGAGGATTTTGCGCTCTGCGTCGAAGCGAGTGGGATCGACGTAGGCCGCCGCTCGCCGCTTCACGCTGTGCGGTGCGAGCGGCCACGGAGTCAGCGGATCGCGATCCCTCAACCGGCTCAACAACTCGATCTGTCGTTCGTGAAGCATACTCTTTCGCCGTTGGTTAGCGAGCAGCTAAATCCAACGGGAACGCGAACTCAAGGTCGACGTGATCCCGGCTCAGGCGGGCGGAAGGGCTTCCAACAATGCCTTGGTTTTCGCTGCGATCATGTTCTCCATGACGCGGTCCGTCAGAATGTAGAGCCTGTTGCCTTCAACGCTATGCAAAACCATTTCGCCCACCTTGTCCGGCGGCACGCCTTGTGCGAGCCATCGCGACATTGTCTCGCTCCGGACGCGGGCCGTTTCGCGCTGTTCGTCGCTCATGGTGTCGATGACGCTCGGCTGGAGGCTTCGCGTTCGCGCGATGATTCCGGTCGCGACCGGACCCGGACAAAGGACACTCACGCCAATATTGTAGGGCTTGAGTTCGGCTTCGAGCGCCTCCGACATGCCGACGACCGCGAACTTCGCGGTGTGATAGAGCACGCCCGCGGAGCTTCCGACGAGACCGGCGCCGGATGCGGTGTTGACGATATGCCCGCCCTCGCCGCGCTCGATCATGCGGCCGAGGAAGGTTTGAACCCCGCTGATCACACCACCGAGATTGATTCCAAGTCCCCAGTCCCAAAGCTCGTAAGTGAGTTTGTTGGCGGGCGCACCACCGGCAACGCCGGCATTGTTGACCAGAAGCGATACCGGTCCCAGTTGCGCTTCCACACGGTCCGCTGCGCCTGCGAAGCCATCGCGGTTGCGCATATCGAGCACTTCCGTCACAACGCGCGTCGTATCAGATAATTCTTTCCGGACGCGTTCCAGTGCGTCGGCGTCGATGTCAATAAGCGCGAGCCTGGCGCCCGCGCGCGCAAACGCCCGTGCAATACTGAGGCCTATACCGTTGGCGCCGCCGGTTATGAATGCCGTGCGCCCTGCCACTTGTGTCATGGAGTATTCCTCAGCGATTGCGTCTGAAATTCGAATAGCTATCGCGGACCTTCGCCGACACGGCCGCTACCGATCAATTTCCTCCCGCGCTGCGGCATTCCGAACTCGGGCTGATTATGGCGGACAGGGAGGGATTCGAACCCTCGAACGGCTATTAACCGTTACACACTTTCCAGGCGTGCGCCTTAAACCACTCGGCCACCTGTCCGCGAAGGGCGCGGACTATACCCACGGGCCGCTCCCCGGCAAGGCCATAGGATATTTTGTTTCAATTCGCCAGCCGCCCCGTGTCACCGGCGCTAACCCGGTCTAAAACGCCGAAATGAGCAGCCCTGCCCCACGTTTCCGGCCCGAACACATCGAAACCTGGCGTCGCGACGGCGCCGTCCTCATCCCCGGCTTTTTCGAACCTGAGGAAGTCGCCGCCGTGCAGGCGGATTTCGAAACGGTGTTCGGCCGGACGCAAGGCGGCGCGGAAGCGGTGAGCAAGAAGACCGATGGCCAAATCGGCCGCTTCCACGAGGCCCAGTTCAAGACCTTCGAGGCTATCCCATTCGACTGTTCGCCGGCGCTGAACCTGATAGGGCTGCATCCAGCGCTCATTGCTTTCGCGCGCACCGCGCTGGCAAGCGAAAAGGTGCATCTCTACCAGTGCCAGGCTTGGGCGAAGTTCACCGGCGATGCGGATTACGATCAGCCTTTCCATTGCGATTTCAGCAACCACACGCTGACCGTTCCGTCGGAAGACGAGACGCAAAATTCGGTCACCATCCTCTGCTACTTTAGCGACGTCACCGATGCGCATGGTGCGATGCACTATGTGACACGCACCGACAGCGCGAAAGTCGCGGGTCCCGAAGCGTCCTTCTCCGGTGATGCCGAAATGCTGCGCACGCTGCAGCAGGCGCTGATGCGGTTCGAGCGGTCGAGTGCCGCGCCGGCCGGCACCATCGTGCCTTATGCCATTGACGTCTACCACCGCGGCACCAACCTGACCGTGCCGCACGGCCGTCGCTATGCGGTGATGGCGTGCTTCAAGAAAGCCGGCGACGAGAGCATCGGCTATCACGCTTGGCAGTTTCATCATCAGAAGCCGTGGCGGCGCATCTTCGATCATGCGACGCCGGACCAACTCGAATGTTTCGGGGTACAGCCGCCCGGCCATCCGTTCTGGACGGAGATCACGCTCAAACGTGCACAGCTACGCTATCCCGGCTGGGACCTCACGCCGTATCGCGAGGCATTGCGCGCGCGTGGTTGAGATCTACGTCGACGCCGATGCGTGTCCGGTCAAGCGCGAGGTCGAGACAGTTGCCGAGCGGCACGGTCTCGTCGTTCACATCGTCAGCAATGGCGGCATCCGCCCGAGCCCGAATCCATTGATGAAAACCGTGATCGTGCCCGAAGGCGCCGATGCGGCCGACGACTGGATCGCCGAACATATCGGGGCTGGCGACATAGCCATCACCGCCGACATTCCGCTTGCCTCCCGCTGCCTGAAGAAAGACGCGCTCGTGCTCGGTCCGACCGGCAAGCCGTTCACGGAAGAAAGCATCGGGATGGCGCTCGGCATGCGCGATCTGCACAGGCATCTGCGCGAAGCGACGGGGCGGCAAACCTACAACGCCGGGTTCACCAAACAGGACCGTTCGCGTTTTCTGGATGCGCTGGAACATGCTGTCCAGACAGTGAAACGGCGCATTCCTTAGCGGCATCTTGCGAAAACATTGGAACGCTCTCAAAAAGACGGCCCCCCGGCCTTCTGACAGGGAGCGTTCCATGCTTCGTCTTTATGACCATCCGTTTTCGCCGTACGCACAAAAGGTGAAGATCGCGCTGCGCGAGAAGGGCCAGCCGTTCGAGCCGCCGCTGCCGCAGGGCATCGGCGCCGGCGGGGCGCAGGGCGAGTTCGTGGAAGCCAATCCGCGTGCCGAAGTGCCGGCGCTGATCGACGGCGATGTGAAGATCTTCGACTCGACCATCATCCTCGAATACATCGAGGACAAATGGCCGACCCCAGCGCTCCTGCCAAAATCACCGGCCGAGCGGGCGCGGGTGCGCATGCTCGAAGAGGTGATGGACACCCATTACGAGCCGATCAACTGGGGGCTCGGCGAAATCCGCGCCTTCAGGCGCGCCGAGGGTGCCCTCGCCGAAAAGATCGAGAAGCGCGCCGCGGAGCAGACACAGGGCTACTACCGCTGGCTCGAGAAACAGCTCGGCGATCGCGAGTGGTTCAACGGCGACTATTTCGGCTGGGGTGATCTGGCGGTGGTTCCGTACCTGAACGGCTCACGCGGCCACGGCCATACCGTGCCGGAAGGCACCAGACTTGCAGCCTGGATGGAACGGGCGAATGCACGTCCGAGCGTCGCCGCGACGGTGAAAGACATCACCGACATGTTGGCCGGCGGCGGCGCGAACATGACCGACGTCGCAAAGATGGTCGAACAGGGCTTGTTCAAACGCGAATACCGCGATCACCGCCTCGAATGGATGATCAAGGTCGGCGGCCTGGACGTCGTGACAAAGGGGCTCGCGAAAGACAACATCCGCTTCGGGCCGGAGTTCACCTGAAGGCGCTCAGCGCGCCTTCCACGATGAAACCGGCGCGCGGGAAGTGGAGCACCACGTCGCCGACCCGCGGATCATGCCGCCTGATCGCGATGTGCTGCGATGACGACGAAACGAGTTCGCCTGCCATGCGGTTCTTGCCGTAATCGTCGGCGCCGACCGTCACTGCATCGCCCGGCTTGAAGCCGTTCGGTTCTTCCGGATCGGCGCGCGGCTTCTCGATCGGGGTCGAGTAGCGCGCGATATCCAGCGCATCCTCACGCGACATCTCTTTGCGGGTGCCGTGGCCGATCGCCTTCACGCGCTGCTCCCATGCGCGCAGATGCTTGAGGGCGCCCATCTTCTCCATCACCGGCGCATTCACCCAGCGGATGAAGAGGATGTTGTAGTAGGCACAGGCATCCGCGTGCCCTGGCTTGTCGCCCAACAAAAAACGGCGGCCGTCGGCGAGCTGTTCGTCGATCCAGCCGAGATGGGCGCGCAGCTGGTCCAGCGCGTTCGGCACCGCGGCCGCGCGCGCTTCCATATCGAATGTCCGCTCGAACAGCGCTTCGCGGTCCTTGGTGAACGGGTCTTCGCGCGGCATGGTGCTGGCGCCTGCGAAGATCACATCGCAAGCGAGCGTGAACAGCGGCCGGTCGGTCCAGAACGCGAGTGCATTGGAGAGCCCGGCATCGCCGCCGACATGCATCGACGGCGACGGATAGCGCCGCTCCAGCTCGCTAATGATGATCTGGGTGTCGCAATAGATGTCGGCGCCGATCTGCATCACCGGAATCTTGCGATAGCCGCCGGTCAGCGCGATAAGTTCCGGCTTCGGCATGATCACGGGCTGGATCACCGAATTCCAGGCAAGTCCCTTGATACCGAAGATGACGCGCACCTTCTCCGAAAACGGCGAGATATCGTACTGGTGGAAAATGATTTCCTGCGATCTATCGGACATCGTCGTCTCCTAGGCGTTACGGGCCATCAGGCCGCCATCGACCGGGATCGTGACGCCGGTGATGAAGCTCGCGGCCGGCAGGCACAGGCTGACCGTCATGTGTGCCACTTCCTCCGGCAGGCCGTAGCGGCGCATCGCGGTGCGCCGCTTGGCATAGGTCGCCTTGTCTTCTTCCTTGATCGCAGCAGTCATCGCGGTGCGGATCGGCCCGGGACAGATGCAGTTCACCGTGATCCCTTCCGGCCCAAGCTCGACCGCGAGCGCCCGGGTCAGGCCGGTGACGCCGGCCTTCGCCGCCGCATACGGGGAGTCGCGCGATGTGGCACCCAGCGCCTCTGTAGAGGCGATGTTGACGATTCGCGGCGCGGACGACTTGCGCAAATGCGGCAGCGCCGCGCGGATCACCCGCTGTTGAGCCGTCAGCAGCACCGACACCGCTCGGTCCCAGACGGCGTCGTAGTTTTCCTGGTCGATCGGCGCGAAGGCGGAGATGCCAGCATTGTTCACCACCACGTCGATGCCGCCCCACTTTGCCGCGATCTCGCCCACCACGCGCTTCACCGCTTCCGCATCGGCGACATCCATCTTCCACGCCTGCGCGGATTGCCCCTTTGCCAGAATGGCGTCGGCCACCGCCCCGGCGTTGTCTTCGACGTAATCGGTCACCGCGACATGGGCGCCTTCGGCCGCAAACACCTCTGCGGTTGCGCGACCCATACCGGAACCCGCGCCGGTGACAAGCGCGACCGATCCTTTCAATGAGCGGGACAATAGTGGTTTCGGTTCGAGTTGCGTGGGCATCGGTATCTCTCCCTTGACGAGCGAATTGTCCTCAATTCACAGCTGCAAACCAAGCCCTCCGCCACGGCAACGGGCAGGGAACAACAACCGCGTCTCACGGTTGGTGCCGCGGCCATACTCGGTCTAGACTAGTCTTGGGCTGTCTTGACGATCTGTTGGGGGACTCTTGCGATATCTGTACGGCGCGGTGATTTGCGCGCTTGTTTTTGGGGTTTCGGCCGCTCGCGCGGACGAGGCGCCGTTTTCTATCGTCAAAAGCCACGACGAAGTCGAGGTTTCGAGCGGCGGCAGTTATGCCGAGTCGCGCGAGGTGATCTACAAAGTGCTCACCGAACAGGGTGCGCGGGCGCTGCGGCAGGTCACGCTGTCCTACACCGAAGGCTTTCAGCAATACGCCGTGATGGCGGCGTACACGCGAAAAGCCGACGGCAAGAGGATCGATGTCGACAAAAGCAGTCTGCTTCGTGGCTATGGCGCGTCGTCCGAGCCGGGCTTTGAGGACGTCAAGACCATCACGGTGGTGTTTCCGAATGTCGAGGTCGGCGATGAGGTCGCGCTGACCACCGCATTCCGCCAGACAGTGCCCTGGTTCGGCCAGAGCTACGCCGAAGAATTTACGTTCAGCCGCGCCGTCCAGGCATCCGATGTCAGCGTGGCGCTTACAGCGCCGTCGGACATGGCGCTACAGATCGATGCGCGGGGTCTATCGGCTCCCACGACCGAACAGCTGAACCAGAAAACCCGGCACGTCTGGAACTATTCCAATGCGGCACCCGTGCCGCCGGAAAGCGATGCGGTCGACGAAGCCGATAGTGGACCGCGGCTGGTCGTGAGCTCGTTTCACGACTACCGCGAGCTGGCACACACCTACGAAACCATGCTGAAGGACCGCGCGAAGGTGACGCCGGAAATCCAGGCGCTGGCCGGTCAACTGACGGCCGGCGTCAAGGGTGAGCGGCAAAAGGCGCAAGCCCTCTATGACTGGGTGTCCGAACACATCGCGTACGTCGAAATCGTGCTCGGCGCGGGCGGCTTCGTGCCCGATTACGCGAGCGAAGTGCTCGCGAACAAATATGGCGACTGCAAGGATCATGTGATCCTGCTGGAAGCGTTGCTTGCGGCGGAACACATCGACAGTTCGCCGGTGCTGATCGAAGTCGGAAACCGCTATGCCCTTTCGCCAGCGCCAGTTCCTTCCGCCTTCAACCACCTCATCACCTACGTGCCGTCGCTCAAGCTCTATCTCGATTCAACGGCCCGCTACGCTCCGTTCGGAGAGTTGCCCGACACCGATGCCGACAAGCCCGTGGTCCGGATTGCGAGCGCAGATACGGCACGAACACCACCCGCATTGCCGGCGCATGCGTCTCTCAAATCGGTTGAAACGATCACAATAGCCCCGGACGGGAGCGTCGCGGGTCAAACCGAAGTGACCGCACATGGAAGCGTGACGATGGAGATGCGCGCACTGCTCGATGCCGCGCAGGCTTTGGGCGACACCGAGTATTTTCATCGGGCCATGGGCCCCGGGGTCGAAGGCAAGTTATCTCCCGGTCCGGGTGGCAACCCCACGGACAGCTACACGTTCTCCGCGCAATACCGTCACGCCAACGCGGTCAACATCCCGGGTCCCGGAACGTTGGCAAATCTCGAGTACAAACCGTTCTCCTTTTCGCTGTTACTGGCGGGAAATCTTCCGGCCAACCGGACGCGCGACTACGTGTGTCCATCCGTGGACGCGGAGGAAGACCTCACGATCAACCTTCCGTCCGGCGTTTCGGTGATCTCCATGCCGACCAGCGCATCGTTGTCGGCTGAAGGCGTGACGCTCCAGACCCACTATGCGCAGCCGAGTCCGGGGGTGATCCAGGAAACGGTACATGTCGTCTCCAGCCATCCGGCCGCCACTTGCTCCGCCGCCTATTACACGCGTGTGCACAATCAGCTGGCTCAAATGGCAGCGCAACTCCGGTATCAGATTCTCTATCGATAGGAACATGTCATGAAAACCCTGGCGGCGGCGCTGATCGCAGTGTGCGCAATTCTGTCCGCAGCGACAGCGCGGGCGGCAAGCGAGCCGTTGCCGGATTGCATCCGGTCGAAGCTCACGGCGCCTGTTCCCCTGACCCCACACGTGCTCGGTCCGGAGGATTATCCGCCGCTATCCTCCATGCTCGGAGAGCAGGGAACCACGATCGTGCAATACGACATCAACACGGCAGGCCTTGTCGAAAACGCGAAGGTTTCGAAATCGAGCGGCTCGCTTCGCTTAGATGATGCCGCGATCGCCTTCGTTACACACTTCAAGTTCAAGCCTGCACTCGACGGCAAGACACCCGCCGCCTGTCACAACGCAATCGCAGTGGCGTGGAGCTTGCGTGTGCGGGAAGACGAACTCATCGCTCAGGGAGTCACAACACTGCATCCCGCCGTGGCGGATTATCCGTTCGGTGCGGCCCAGAAGCACGAAGAGGATACCGTAATCGTGGTCGTAGCCCTCAACAATTCCGGCACGATAGAGACTGCAACCGTGGCCAGGCCCAGCGAATATCCCGATCTCAACGAGGCCAGCCTCACCTACCTCAGAGCCCAGAAGCTCAAGCCCGCCGAAGTGAACGGCACGCCGACGAAAACCCTTTTCATGGTGGCCGTGGTGTGGTCGCTCGGAACGCCGGCGGCAAATACTCCCAAACCGCTTCAGAAGCCGGTGAAGAACTGAACCTGCTAGCAGATTTGCAGTTTCGCTGGTCGCGAGACCGGCGAGCAGCTCGGTGAAGGGTATGGACCTCGGCTATCTCGGCTGGCACGAGACGGAGCCGGTCGCCAAGTGCGTGGTCGACGGCATCAAGGCGAACCGGCTCTACATCTTCAGTCATGCGGCCGGCCGCGTCACCAACGAGCAGCGATTTCAGGCGACGTTTGAAGATTTCAAGTCCGCGCCCTGATCACGCGACGGAAGGCGCGGCGGAGAAACACTTGCGGCCCCGGAGCGGCTGGGTTCAGATCGGCAGCTGTTGAACATGGCGTTTGGGGAGTTGCGCGTGCCGGATAAGGAAGAAACACCGAGAGCGCCGATCGCCGGCACGGTAGACGCCGTTGTCGTCGGCGCAGGGTTCGGCGGCATCTATATGATCCATCGGCTGCGCGAGGCGGGGTTCTCGGTGCAGGGCATCGAGGCCGGCGGCGGCGTTGGCGGCACTTGGTATTGGAACCGCTATCCCGGTGCGCGTTGCGACGTGCCGAGCCTGCTCTACTCCTACTCATTCTCGGAGGAGTTGCTGAACGAGTGGCGCTGGTCGGAGAAATATTCGCCGCAGCCCGAAATCCTGGAATACGCAAATTTCGTCGCTGGCAAGTTCGGCGTGAAGAGCGCCTATCTGTTCAACACGCGCGTGACGAGAGCCACATTCGACGAAGTGACGGAACGCTGGACCGTCGAGACCGAGCTCGACGACCGATTCCAAGCGCGGTTCTGCATCATGGCAACGGGTTGCCTGTCGGTGCCCAAAGAACCCGACATCAAAGGGCACGAGACCTTCAAAGGTGAAAAGTACGTGACTGGCCGGTGGCCGCATGAACCGGTGGACTTCACCGGCAAGCGCGTAGCGATGATCGGCACGGGCTCGTCGAGCATCCAGTCGATGCCGCTGATCGCGCAGCAGGCCACGCGCGTGACCGTGTTCCAGCGTACGCCGAACTACTCGCTGCCGGCGAAGAACACGCCACTCACCGACAAGGAAGTCGAGGACTGGAAGGTGGGCTTCCCCGCTTACAAGGAACTGCTACGCCAGGGCAATCTCGGCGTGCCGCAACCGCCGCCGGGATGGGAGCCGAACGTCGAGGAATTGCGCGCGCTCGCGCCAAATCTGTGGAACGGCCAGGGTCTGCTGTCCCTCACCGTGCTGCCGAACCTGATGCGCGATGAGAAAGTGAACGATGTCGCTGCGGAGTACGTTCGCGACAAGATCCGCGAAACCGTGAAGGACCCCGCGCTCGCCGAAAAGCTCGTGCCACGGAGCTTTCCGATCGGCTCCAAACGCTGCTGCGTCGATACCGACTACTACGAGAGCTACAATCGCGACAACGTCGAGCTGGTCGACATCAACGAAGCGCCGATCAGCGAGATCACGGCCACCGGCGTCATCGCGGGCGGCAAGGAATATCCCGTCGACGCGATCGTGTTCGCGACCGGCTTCGACGCGATGACCGGCGCGCTGCTGAAGATGGATATCCGCGGCCGCGACGGACAATCGCTGGGCGAGGCATGGGCGCACGGGCCGAAGACCTATCTCGGCCTGCAAGTCGCGGGTTTTCCCAACCTGTTCACCATCACCGGCCCAGGCAGCCCGTCGGTGTTGTCGAACATGATCACGTCCTGCGAGCAACATGTAGATTGGATTGCCGATGCGCTGACCTATTTGCGCAAGAGCAACTACAACGTGATCGAAGCGACGGACGCGGCGCAAGAAGCCTGGGTCGCGCATGTGAACGAAGAAGGCGACCGCACCCTCTTTCCGCGCGCCAATTCCTGGTATGTCGGCGCCAACGTGCCCGGCAAGCCGCGTGTGTTCATGCCGTATGTCGGCGAAGGCTATAAAATCCGCTGCGATGCGATCGCCGCGAACGGCTACGAGGGATTTGCGCTTAGCGCTTAGTCGTTGACCGAAAGAACCATGATCGGGTCGGCGATCTTCTCCGGTGCGATCTCCTGCTCCAGCGGCAGCACGGCTGTGCCAATCGCGAAGAACTCGATCACGTGCGATTGCCAGTTGTGGCTGCCTTCGTGGATGTCAACGCCGACGACGCCTTCGGCCTTGGCGGCGGCGGCCTCGAACTGCATCCGCTCGACCGCAATTTCGCGTGCCTCGTACATGGCGGACGTGAAGTTCTCAAGCTCGACATTGCGGCCGACGCTCGCAAGGCCCGAAAACATGCCGCGATGCGCCACATGATAGACGCAGCTACCCATCACCATCTCGACCGGGCGATAACCCGAGTGCAGCAGCGACCAGAAATCCTGACCCGAGAGGTCGGAAGTGAAAGGACCGCCGTCGTGGGCGCGGAAACCCTTGTGGCCGTCGCCGTGCACGACACCGGTACCGATCGCTATGAACTCCAGCAGATGCTCGTCCCATTCCAGCCGCTTGATCGTGAGCTTCACGCCGACGATCCCGTCCGCGCCCATCGCGGACGCCTCTGCCCGCATCCGGCTCATCGCCAGCTCGCGCGCGTGATACATCGCCTTGGACAGGACATCGAGCTCCTGGTTCTTGTTCCAACTGCCGTACTGGATGCCGACGTGATAGACGCAGCTTCCGACGCACAGGCCGATCGGTTCGAAGCCGGCCTTGCGCACCAGCAGGAACTCGTTGACGGAAAAGTCCGACGTAAACACGCCGGTGGAATGCATTGAACTGCGCAGGCCCTTCAGCCGCTCTTTGGCGTGGACGGGAATCTCGGTACTCATATCAAATCGCTCCCTCGCGTTCTGAGGTCCCATAGGACTGATGATGTCGCGCGGTACCGGTCAGCGGCGTGCGGCCCGCGTGTATGTCCACGACAATTTTGATATCATGCGGCAACGGTTTGCCCGGTTGCGCATCGACCGTGGTCGCGACCACAATATGGCGAGCCAGGTATCGTCGGTTATCATTTTGCTCCGCCTCGAACATCTGACTGAAGTTCAGATGGGCGAGCACGCCGTTGCCCTGGTCCTTTGCGTTTTCCCGCAAATGATTGTGCGCTTTCCTGCGCGCGCGCTCCCACAAATGACTTAGCGCACGCATCTCCGTGTTGCCCAGCCATGTAGTGTTGCGATTGCTCGTAATCCATTCGTGGTGAGCACCGATAGCGATACCTGTCGGCACAACGTCGGCATCCAGCAGTTTTACAAACTCCAGTGCTGGGACGGTTGCTATGATCGGCTCGCTGCTAGGCGGCAAGCCTTCCACCCAAACGGCTGTACCGACCAGTGTGAAATCCATGCTGTCGTTCAAATTGAGAGGAATGGTTCGCATTTTTACATCGAGCACAGCATTCGCGCCAGCCGCTTTCGCTTCGCGGCTGAGGCGAGTGAGCGCCTTTTTCCAGCCCTGAGCGTGTCCGTTGGTCCAGGAGTAACCGTAGTGCAACCAGCATGTCGCCGAGACTGCGGCTATTGGCCGGAAGCCGTGCGAGCGCGCGATCGCCAGCTCGGCCGCCGTCAGCGTTGCGATCCAAGGCAGCTTGCCACTGCGCGCCCGTTCCAACCGATCCCGAATCGCGTCAGGGACCTTGTGGCTTTTAATTGACTTCAGGATATCGGCTTGCAGCTTTGCATTGGCAGCCTGTTGCGCATTCGATTCCGAACTCGAGCCTCTAAAGATACCGAAAATGCTCATGTCAGGGCGCCGGTGGTGTTTGTCGCCGAAGAGAAGAAGCGCAGCTGACAGAGCGGACGGGATGCTCGTTGCACATATCAAATCGCTCCCTCGCGTTCTGAGGTCTCATAGGATTGATGATGTCGCGTGGTACCGGTCAGCGGCGTGCCACCGGCGTGCGCGTCGACCACGATCTTCACGTCGTGCGGAAACGGGTCGCCGCGCCCGCAGTCGACGGTCGTCGCGACGACGATGTGGCGGGCGAGATATTGTTTTCGCTCGTTGCGCCCTTCCTGCTCGAACATCTGGCTGAAATTCACATGCGCCAGAACGCCGTTTCCCTGGGCGCGCGCGTTTTCTCGCAACTGTCGATGCGCCCGTTGCCGCACCACTTCCCAGAGCTGGCTCAACGCACGGGATTCGATATTTCCCATCCATCTGAGGTTGGTGGCGCCGCGCCAGTCGTTCATCCATTCGTAATGCGCGCCGATTGCAATGCCCGTCGGCACCACATTGGCTTCCAGGAGTTTCACGAACTCGAGCGCCGGGACGGTCGCAACGATCGGATCGGGACTCGGCGGCAGGCCTTCGATCCAGGCCGCCGTTCCGACCAGCGTGAAATCCATGCTGTTGAAGCCGCCGAGCGGAACGGTGCGCATCTTCACGTCGAGCACGACATTCGCGCCGGCCGCCTTGGCCTCTTCGCGCAGCCGCTGCAGTGCCTTGCCCCAGCCTTCGGAATGGCCGTTGGTCCAGGAATAGCCGTAGTGCAGCCAGCAGGTGGCGGAAATCGCCGCAATCGGCCGAAAACCGTGCGAGCGCGCAATCATCAACTCTGCCGGTGTCAGCGTCGCGGTCCATGGCAGCTTGCCGGTGCGCGCCCGTTCCAGCCGGTCGCGGATTCCGGTCGGCACCGCGCCCGTACGCAGCGCATTCTGGACATCGGCGGCGCGCCGTTCATGCGCGATCCGCTGCGCCTTCTGCTCCCCGGTCGGCGCTTTGAAGAGGTCGAAGATGCTCATGTCAACTCGCCATGAACTGGGTCAAAGACTGACTCAGCGCCTGCGCGTGGTCGCTGGCTTTGCGAGTTTCTTCCGACAGCCGTTGAAACCATTCGGCCGGTTCCATCGCCTTGGTGTTGAGCGTGATGCCGCGCACGACCATCGCGATGGTCGCCTTCAGGCGCGATCTTTCAATCTCGAGGCCATAGCGATTCTCGCCCAGCTCCACCGTGACGCCGGTGGTTTTCGGCGCCGACGAGAAGAAGCCGCCGCGGCTGGTGTGGATGGTCACCTGCTCGGGCATGGCTTCTTTCAAACGCAGCGCGAACGCCTTCAGGTTGCTTTCGGCATCGGCCTGAAACCGGCGCAGCCATGCGGCCTGCATATCGAAATCGAGGTTATTGCTCATGCCTGGATCGCGTGCGCATTGACGCCCTGCATACCGCGCACCAGCCGGTCGCGGATCTCGGCGAGCTTGCGTTCACGCTCGCGATCGCCGGCCGCGACTTCGCGCTCGATGTCGATCACTTCGTGCATGGTCTGGATGGTCTCGTCGGCGACCTGGGCCAGCACATCGATGTTGCGCTGATCGCCGCCCAGGCTGCGCGCTGCACTCGTCGCGGCCTCGTGTGCGCCTTTCGACGCGAGGATCATGATCTGCCGCGCCGCTTCGTCCAGCTTTGCGGACTCGTCGGCCGCGCGCTTGATGTCCACCTGCACCACGGCTTGGCTCGCCACTGCCATCAGCCGCGGGATCACCACCAGCATGCCGTTCGAGATCTTCATGATGCGGGTTTCGGCGGCTTTCTTGTTCTGCCCGATGATGGGGATCAGCATCGCAGAGCCGACCAGGTTCTCGCGCATCTCCGCGACCTTGCCGCGGAAGTTCGCAAGCGATGAGCGAAATTCCATCACGTCCGCAGCGTCCGCCGCCTCACCGGTCTGCACCGCATGCTGGCGCAGCGCTTCCAATTCCTGCTGGCCGCGGTCGAGCGCGATCTGTCCAGCTGCGATCTCGATCTTGAGGCCGTGCAGGCTCTGGCGAATTGCTAGGGCTTGCTGATCCATCAATTGAACGGCCACGGTCAGATCGGCCTTGGTCTTGCGCGCCTTGGCCTGCTCCGCGTCCATCAAGTCAAGGAACTGCTTGCGGTTTTCCATGAAGCCTTTGAACGCGGTGTGCGCGTCGGAGGCGAGACCGATCAAGCGGCCGATGATCCCCTTGCGCGGCACTTCGATGCCGTTGGCTTCCGCCTGAAGGTCCTGGATACGCAGGATCTTGATGCCGTCGATCACGCTGGCGGCGATGCGGCCCACTTCACCGGCGTCGCCAAGACGCACGCCGGTCAGCAACTGGCGTGAGGACTGCGCGATACCCGCCAGCACGCCTTCGCCATGGGCCAGCGTCGTCGTGGTGTTGCGAAAATCGACTTTGGCGGCCGACGCCTGGGCGGCAGCCAGTTCTTCCGGAGCCAGGTTGGAGACATCCACCAGCCGTTCCGGTGCCGGCTGCGGCGCCAGTCGGGGATCGGGCGTCGTGGCGGTAGGTAGTTGCGGCGCGGGGTTCGCGATCGCCGGCGGTTGCGACGCGGGCGGCAGGGTTAATGCCTGTGCGTGCGGGGAATCGAGATCGTTGAAAAGCGACAAATCGAGAGGCTTGTTGTCCGGCATCCGTCAATTCCCCACCGAAGGCCCTGCCTTCCGACCGGCCGAGCGATTTGGCCGACGCAAGATAGCCGGGGCGCCGGACAGCTCACAAGCTGGCGTTGCGCCGGAAACCTTGTCCGCGTGAGGTAATTGTTCCGGGCGCGATTACAACGGGGATCGCGACCGGAACCTTGGGATTACATGCGCTCGATGATCGTGGCCGGCGCCATGCCGCCGCCGGTGCACATCGTGGCCATGCCGACATTGAGGTCGCGGCGTTCCAGCTCGTCGAGCAGGGTGCCGAGAATCATCGCGCCGGTTGCGCCGATCGGATGGCCGAGCGCCATCGCCCCGCCATTGACGTTCACGATCTCCGGATCGACGTCGAGGTCGCGCATGAACTTCAGCGGCACGACCGCAAACGCTTCGTTGATCTCGATCAGGTCGATGTCTTTCAGGTTCATGCCGGCGAGCTTGAGCGCCTTGCGTGCCGCAGGTCCCGGCGCGTTAAGCATCAGTTCCGGACTGTCGCCGGCCGTCGTCACCATGCGTACTTTCGCGCGCGGCTTCAGACCGTGCGCCTTCGCATATTCCGGCGAGGCAAGAACCACCGCGCCGGCGCCATCCACCACGCCGGAGGAATTGCCCGCGTGGTGGATGTGATTGATCTTTACGTCCGGGTAGGCCTGCTGCACCAGCTTCTTGTAGCTCGTGCCTTCCTCGTCCAGCGGATAGTCGTACATCGCGGCGAATGCGGGCTTCAGACCGGCAAGGCCTTCGAGTGTCGTCTGTGGACGGGGAAATTCCTCGTGGTCGAGCGCGACGCTGCCGTCGTCCTTATACACGGTAATGAGGCTCTTCTTGAAATGACCGTTCTTGATTGCGTGATCGGCGCGGCGCTGGCTTTCGACCGCGAGCTTCTCGGTGTCTTCGCGGCTGATGCCGTCAAGCGTCGCGATGAGGTCGGCGCAGACGCCCTGATGCGGCTGAGGATGGATCGCGCGCAGGTGCATGTTGTCCGCATCGATCACGCCATGCGTCGTGCGGGGCAAGGTGGAGGCATACGACATCGACTCGACACCGCCGGCGACGATGAGGTTCTGCATGCCCGACATGATCCCCATCACGCCGAGGTTCACGGCCGTGAGGCCCGAACCGCAGAAGCGATCCAGCGAAAAGCCCGGCGCATCCGTCTTGTAACCGGCATCGAGCGCGGACATGCGCGCGATGCACGCCGCCTGCTTGCCCGACTGTGACCCACAGCCCGCGATCACGTCGTCGATCTCTGCGGTGTTAAGATGGTTGCGCTCCGCAAGCGCTTTCAGCACATGCGAGAGGATGCGCTGCGGATGGACATCGGCGAGCGCGCCCTTCCCCACCTTGCCCACGCCGCGCGGGGTGCGAGCCGTGTCGATGATCCATGCTTCGGTCATTGGTCGTTCCTTCAATAAAAGATGAGGCAGTTTAGACCGCAAAAGCGCGAGAGTCCGCAGCCGTGCCGTTGCGGCACCCGCGATTTCCTGCGGTTGGACCTTCAGAAAAGGTTGGCCGTGAGGTTGATCATGGTTGCCAGGATCGCGGTGTTAAAGCCGAAGGCCACCAGCGTGTGGAGAGTTCCAATGCGGCGCATCTCCCGGGAGCTGAAGGTGATGTCCGCCGTCTGGGAGGTCGCGCCCATGACGATCGAAAAATGGAAGAAATCCCAGTAGTCGGGCTCGCCGTCCTGCCCGAACTCCAAGCCGCGTTTGAGCTGCCCGCTCTCTTCGGCGAGGTAATAGACGTGGGCATAGTGCATCGCAAACACGATCTGCACGAACAGCCAGGATAGCACGACCGTCGCAGCCGCCAGAGCTGCTCGCGCATCGCCACCGGGTTGGCCTTTTGCATCGGACAGTTCAGCAACCAGTGCACCGACACTCGCGACCGAAGCCAGAATCGTCAGCACGAGAATGAAATGCCCACCCTCGTCGTGCGATATCGCGGCGCGTTTGATCCCTTCCGCATCCGCTTTCAGCATGAAGAAGAACGCGAAGCAGAGGAACAGGACGATCCCGCCGTTCCAGCCGATCAGGATGCGCGTGACGTCGCGGGTGATCCAATGGTCCGAGACAAAGAACAGTACCACGCCGAAGACGATGGCGGTGGTGAGATACGGGCGGTTGAGGAACAGCCGAAGGACCGGCACCCCGTTTCGCACTTGTGTTTGCTCAGCCATGATTCGCCTCCCCGCGCGAGGATACGCGCGCGTGATCGATGACGCATGAAGTTTTGGAAAGCTTAGACCGCGAACTCTTCCTGCAGCATCTTCTCGGACATCGCCCACAGTTTGTGGGCGGCGTCCGGATCGATCGCCCAAGGGCGGACACCGGTGAAACTCGGATCTTCGGCCGGCACAGCCTGGGCCACGTCGCAGTCCTCGCAATAGAACCCGCCACCGCCGGCCAGTAGCGGCGATGTCGCCGCCCACACGGAGGTTGCTGCTCCCTGTGCCGTCGACTTGAAGCGGTCGTTGATCTTGCCGTTATCGTCGATCCAGCCGAACGCCTTCATTTCCTCGTGAGAAAGATCGCGCTGCAACTCGGTCATGATGCCGCCGGGATGCACCGCATAAGCGGTGACGCCCTTCGGTTCGAGGCGGCGGTTGAGTTCGACCGCAAACAGACAGTTGGCCGTCTTCGCCTGGCCGTAGGCTTCCCACTTTTCGTAAGGATGGTTCTCGAAATTCGGATCGTCGAAGTTGATCGGCGAACGGCGGTGGCCGACCGACGACAATTCGACCACGCGTGCCTTCTTGGCTTTGAGCAGCGCGGGCGCGAGCCGGCAGGTGAGAAGCATGTGGCCCAGATGGTTGGTACCGAACTGCGACTCGAACCCGCCTGCGATCCGCCGCTCGGGGCAAGCCATGATACCGGCATTGTTGATCAGGATGTCGAGCGGCTTCTCTGTTGCGAGGAAAGCCTGCGTGAATGCTCGCACACCGGGATAATCCTCGAGATCCATTGCCGTGGCCGTGATATTCGGATTGCCGGTCGAAGCGCGCAGTTCGGCGGCGACCTTCTCGCCCTTTTCAGGGTTGCGCACCGGCATGATCACGCTGGCACCCGCTTTCGCCAGGGCGCGGGCGGTTTCGACGCCGATCCCGGCTGACGCGCCGGTGACGATGGCGGTTTTTCCGGTCAGATCGATTCCGGCCAGCACCTCGCTCGCGGTTGAGCGGGCGCCAAAGGGCGAGTTCACAGGCTTTTGTGCGAGCGGCATCGGCAATTTCCTTTTTCCAATGCAGCAGCCTAGCAGGAACCGGTCGGTCGGGCGCACCGGCCGCCATCGCCCCAAAAAGAGGGGCTAGGCAACAGGCAGTATTCGGTCAAATATCCGTCCGGCCACTAAAATGTTAGTTGGCCGAACCGGAGGAATAAGGCGATGGGCGAATACAAACTCCTGATCAACGGCCGTCTCGAGGACGGTGATCAGACGATGGACATCATCAATCCCGCGACGGAAGAGGTGCTGGCGGAATGCCCGCGCGGGTCCAAGGCACAGATGGAAAAAGCCATCGCCGCGGCGAAGGCGGCTTTCCCGGCATGGTCGACGACTTCGATGGATGAGCGCAAGAAAGTGCTTAACGCCATCGCCGATACGATCGAGAAGAATGCGACTGACATTGCCCGCCTGCTGACCCAGGAACAGGGCAAACCGATCGCCGAATCCACCCAGGACACGCTCGGCTGCGCGGCGTTTATGCGGTACTTCACCTCGCTCGATCTCCCTGTGAAGGAAATGAAGGAAGTCGCCGGCTCGCGCGTCGAATTGCACAGAAAGCCGCTCGGCGTGATTGGCGCGATCATGCCGTGGAATTTCCCCGTCCTGATCCTTGCCTTCAAGATTTCGCCGGCGCTGCTCGCGGGCAACACGATGGTGATCAAGACCGCGCCGACAACGCCGCTTTCAACGTTGCTGGTCGGCCAGCTCATCAAGGACATCGTGCCGCCGGGCGTAATCAATATCGTGACCGACGCGAACGATCTGGGTGGTGTGCTGACCGCCCATCCCGACGTGCGCAAGATCTCGTTCACCGGCTCGACCGCCACTGGCAAGAAGGTGATGGCGAGCGCTGCCGACACCCTGAAGCGCATCACGCTCGAACTCGGCGGCAACGACGCCGCCATCGTCCTCGACGACGTGAAACCGAAGGAAGCCGCCCCCGCCCTGTTCCAGGGCGCGTTCTGGAACAACGGCCAAGTCTGCATCGCGGTCAAACGGATGTACGTGCATGAGTCGATCTATGACGAGATGTGCGACGAGATGGCGAAGCTGGCGAACGAAGCGGTGGTCGGCGACGGCTTGCAGCAAGGCGTGCGCCTCGGGCCACTGCAGAACAAGATGCAGTTCGAAAAGGTGAAGGATATCCTGGAAGACGCCAAGAAGCACGGCAAGGTCATCGCCGGCGGAACGGTGCCTGACCAGAAGGGTTACTTCATCGCCCCGACCATCGTGCGCGATATCACCGACGGTACACGCCTCGTCGATGAAGAGCAGTTTGGCCCGGTGCTGCCGATGATCAAATTCTCCGATCCGGAAGACGCGCTGGAGCGGGCGAACAAGTCGGCCTACGGCCTTGGCGGTTCGATCTGGTCGAATGACATCGACAAAGCCTATGCACTGGCGACGCGGATGAATTCCGGCACGGTGTGGGTGAACAAGCATGCCGACCTCGCGCCCAACATTCCGTTCGGTGGGGCCAAGCAGTCAGGCCTCGGAACTGAACTGGCCGAGATCGGTCTGGAGGAGTTCACCCAGCTCCACGTGATCAACATGCCGGCATAAGCTTCCGCCACGGCTGAAATGTTTGCGTGACGGGCGGGCCCCAAGGGTTCGCCCGTTTCGTTTTGTGCTGTTGTTTCGCCCTTCCCTTTCGCCTACGGATTCGGCGGGAAATGGAGGACAGGACATGGGTGCGTTCAAGCTGCTGATCGACGGCCGTCT
The DNA here is from genome assembly GCA_036490455.1 of Rhizomicrobium sp. Taxonomy (GTDB): domain Bacteria; phylum Pseudomonadota; class Alphaproteobacteria; order Micropepsales; family Micropepsaceae; genus Rhizomicrobium. The sequence continues at coordinate 126,326 of DASXDS010000053.1, read as the reverse complement.
CGAAGACGGTGCGACGACCATGGACGTGATCAATCCGGCGACCGAAGAAGTGCTCTCGGCCTGTCCGCGCGCAGACAAGACACAGCTCGACAGGGCGGTGGCCGCTGCCAAGGCGGCGTTCCTGGGATGGAGCAGCGCACCGGTCGAAGAGCGCAAGAAAGCGATGCTCGCAATCGCCGACATTCTGGAGAAGAACGCGAGCGAACTCGCACGCCTGCTGACCCAGGAACAGGGCAAGCCGCTCGCCGATGCGACGGGCGAGATCTATGGTGCCGCGGCGTTCTTCAAGTATTTTACCACACTCGACCTGCCGGTGAAGGTGATGGAGAACACGCCCGGTTCGCGGGTCGAACTGCACCGAAAGCCGCTAGGCGTGATCGGCGCGATCATCCCGTGGAATTTCCCAATGATCCTAATGGCGTTCAAACTGTCGCCTGCACTTCTGGCCGGCAACACGCTGGTTGTGAAACCGGCGCCGACTACACCGCTCGCGACCCTACGCTTTGCGGAACTGATCAAGAATGCCGTGCCGCCGGGCGTGCTCAATTTCATCACCGATGCCAACGATCTCGGCGGCGCGCTGACTGCGCACCCGGACGTGCGCAAGATCTCGTTCACCGGCTCGACCGCGACCGGCAAGAAGGTGATGGCGAGTGCGGCCGAGACGCTGAAGCGCATCACCCTCGAACTGGGCGGCAATGACGCAGCCATCGTGCTCGACGACGTGAACCCCAAAGAAACAGCGCCCGCGCTGTTCCAGGGCGCGTTCCAGAACAACGGTCAGGTCTGCATCGCGATGAAGCGGCTCTACGTGCACGAGTCCATCTATGACGAGATGTGCAAGGAGCTTGCGACGCTCGCCGAGAACGCCGTAATCGGCGATGGGCTGCAGCAGGGCACTCAGATCGGGCCGCTGCAGAACAAGATGCAGTTCGAAAAGGTGAAAGAGGTGCTCGAAGACACCAAAAAACACGGCAAGATCATCGCCGGCGGCATCGTTCCCGATCAGCCGGGCTACTTCATCCGTCCGACCATCGTGCGCGACATCTCCGACGGCACGCGACTGGTGGACGAGGAACAGTTCGGCCCGCTCCTGCCGGTGATCAAATATACCGACACCGAAGACGCGCTGGCGCGCGTCAACAATTCGCCCTACGGCCTCGGCGGCTCGATCTGGTCGTCCAATCTCGACAAGGCCTATGCGCTGGCCACGCGGATGAACTCCGGCTCGGTTTGGATCAACAAGCACGCCGACATCCAGCCGAACATCCCGTTCGGCGGCACCAAACAATCCGGCCTCGGCTCCGAATTGGGCCATGAAGGCCTGGAGGAGTTCACCCAACTCCACGTCATCAACATGCCGGCCGCTTAAGTCCGGCACAGAAGGCAAACGGGCGGGCCAACGGTCCGCCCGTTTTCGTTTCGGTTAATTTCCCCAGCGGCAGCGCGTGAAATACGCTGTTTTCCAAAAGAAATTTTTGTAACACGTTCCGCTTAACGCGTTGCCGCGCGCAAAACGCACGCGTAGCATCCCTGCCATCGACATCAGGGCGAAGCGGCCAGAAGAAGCGCGCTTCACATTGGAGGGAACGACCATGCAAACATCAGAATCCGGCAAGCCGTCCTATCTCGGTCTGCTCAATGCCATCTCGCTCGCGGAGACCAATGCAGGCGTCTATCTGCGCGCCTGGGCGGACGCGACGCCCGATGAAGAGCTTGCCTGCACGCTGCGCCTTGTCGCGGCGCGCGAAACCAGCCACGGCCAGTTGTTCTGCCGGATGATTTCCGAACTTGGTTATGAGCTGCGCCAAAAGCCCGATCCGGAGAATGCCGAGCGTATCGCGAAATACGCCAATCCGAAGATCAGCGATCTGGAGAAGATCGGCCCGGCGCGCGCCGAGGTCGAGAAGGATCCGTTCGGCGGAATCGAGAAGGCGATGGCGGACGGCGCTTACGATCCCGTCACCTGCAACATGCTCTCCTGGTACATCTGCGAAGAGCGCGACAGTGGCAAGAAGCTGCGCGCGGCCTATGACAAGGTGCGCACCAGGGCGAACGGCAACGGTATGGCGAAGACCAACGGCCATGGCGCGATGAACAGCAATGGAGCCGCGCATGGACCGAGCTCGGATGCACAGGCAATCATGGCCTGCGTGAGCGAGGGCTTCGCGCGGCTGGAAAAGACGCTTGAACGCATCGGCGCTCGCGCTTAAGCAAGGCTTGACTTCAAGAAAAGCCGATCCGGTTGCGCCGGGTCGGCTTTTCTATTCCGCAGGCGGCTGCGCGCTGAGGATCGCGACCGAGCGTGTTGCCGTGACGCTTTCGATGATCGGGGCGGTTTCGTAGAGCGCGTCGCGCGCCTCCAGCGACGCGCGGATAACGGCATGCTTCTTCGCATCGAGCTTCCAGCCCACGACGCAGGCGCCGCCCAGCATCACGAAGACGATCGGACCGGCGAGATAGACCCATTCCAGAGTGCGGATCGTACCCGCCGCGTTGAACGCGCCCTCCGCCGGGTTGAATCCGATGTAGGACAGTAACGGAAACGTGATGGCGATCGCCGCCGCGCCGGCAATCTTGGTGGCCATCGTGATGAGCGCATAGAGCAGGCTGATGCGTTCCTTGCCCTGGTCGAGGCGGACCTCGTCTCCGACGTCGGCCATCATCGCGCGGATCATCAGATCGAAACCTGAAGCCATGAACCCGCACCAGACCATGATGGGCAGCGCCGTCCAGACATTGCCTCTGATCACCACGACAATGCCGCAAAGGCCGATGGAATAGGCCGTGCTGGTCGCCATCAGCGTACGGTGCTTGCCGAGCCGCGTGGCGAGCCACCCCGTTGCCGGCGCACCGAGCACGCCTGCGAGGATGTAGACGATCAGGAGCATCGACGCTTGCTGGGTCGTGAAGCCGAGCGCCGCGGTGAAAAAGAACATATAAAGCGCGCTCATCCATCCCGGACCGAGCGTCAACGACATCTCGGCTAGTATCAGTCGGATCAACTCCGGCCGCTTCGCGATCAGCCAGTAATCGCGCCAGCCGAAGTGTTCGGTCTGTACATCCGGTGCGACGCGTTCCGGCGTCCGCATGGCGGTCAGGCCGATCGCGAATGGCGTGATCAGCAGCGCGAACCAGCCCATGGCCTGAACGCCCCAAGCGTTGTCGTGGCCCAAGGCAGAACCGGCGATCGGCAACAGCATGGTGACGATAGCCGCGACAATCCCAACCGCGGTAAGGATGCCGAAGACCCGCGAGCGTTCGTCATACTGGGTGGCCAGCACCGCACTCCACGCCGAATGTGCCAGCGACAGCATCGATATGCCCAGATACATCACCAGCAGCCAGGCGATGAGATAGACGCTGCCGATATGAGCCGGCGCCATGAAGAGTTGGTAGACGCCCAGCATCAGCACCGGCGCGCCGGCGATCAGCCAGAGCCGGTAACGTCCGAACCGCGTATGGGTCCGGTCCATCAGGGCGCCGATCAGCGGGTCGATCGGGATATCGACCATCCGCACGATGGCCCAGCAGGCACCGATCACGGTCAGGCTGACGCCCAGGTGGCTGGCGAAATAGGGAGGGAGATAGACGAAAATCGCGACGCTGAGAGCAGCGACCGGAAGACTGCCTGCGGAAAACTGCAGGATGGTGGCCAGGGACAACGTCTCGCCCGGACGATTTATCGCCGCCATACAGCCATCCCGAAAACCGCCGGCCCCGTAACCCGTACAACATGTTGGAGAGCCTAGCGGATTTTCAAGGAACGGTGCCATGTTCCCGCTTGGTCAAGGGCTCGGGTGGGTCACGGGGTCTTGAGGGCATCGCCGGAACCCCCTAAGGAAAGAGGCACAGATTTTTCGAGAAACGGGACCTTTTCGGATGAACGACGCCCTCTTCCAGATGATGCGCTTTCAGGTGCTGGCCGCCGCCCTGCAGTCCGGCAGCAGCCAGAAACTCCACGACTCCTACGTGTTCGCGTGGGACGCCTGCGTCTACCCGCTGTTCAACGACGCAGCCGACTTTCACAAGCCGTTCGCCGATCAGTTCACGATCTCGAGGGCCGACATGGAAGAGTTGTTCAAGAAGCTCGACGCGTTGTGGGCCGAAAAGAACGTTCCGACCTACAACGAGCTGGAACACAATCTGCGCGACACGCGCTGGGGAGACCGGCGCTGCCTGATCCTCGGCCTACGCTACATGTGGCTGCATGACCGCTTCGACAACGACTTCTGGAAGAAGCTGATGAAGCGCGACGAGTTCCCCCACGAAGCGCGAGAAATCACCACGAAATACGTCCGCGCGATGGACGTGTATTTCGCCAAGGCACCGCTGCTCGAATAAGCCGGCCGGCTCGATGCCCTTCGGTCTGCGGCGCGGTTCCGCAACGGGAGCCGCGCCGCAACCGTTTCAGGCCATCAACTCGGTAAATACATCGTGCCGGGCAAGCGCCTGCACCACCATCAGGCGCGGCGTTGCACGCGCGTTAGGCGCCACGGTGTGAAGCATCGCGGGCTGCATAATGAACGCATCGCCGGGTTCGCCGGTGATCTCCTTCACTTTCACCTGTACGCCGCGCACCTCGCCGCCTTCGAGCATGAAACGCCGCTCGCGATCGGGCACATTCCTGGCAAAGAGCGCCGCAAGCCAGGGCTCCTCCTTGGCGAGCAGCTTTTTCATTTCGCCGGAATGCGGCGTTTGCGTGCGCGGCTCCTTCGCAAAATCCATCACTGCGCGATGCGAGCCCTCGATGTAGCAGGTGCCGCCGCCCCGGCTTTCGAGCTTTGCGAGAATAACAAACGTGCGGACAACCGGCAGCGCCCCGAGCGACAGATGCGGCGGCTGGTCGACATGCCAAAGGCTGTGCGGCACATCCCACACCCTGTCCGGAAAGGTGACGAGCGGCACCCCGAAGTGCTGCGGCACATTCCACGCATCCGGCCCGATAAGCGTGTCCGCAATGGCGGAGAAATACGGTCCCAGCCCATCGAACGCGCCGGACTGTGTGAACCGCTGGAATTGCGCCGGCCGCTCGGTCCAGGTTTCGGGACGGTCGCGATGCAAGCTGAAGCGGCGGCGCGTGTCCTCCACAACGCGTCGACCATCGGCGCGAGAAGCGCGGGCGGGCAAAAGCCGGGCACGCGCAGCATGCCATCACGGTCAAAGATCGCGCATTGTTCCGGGGTGATAGAGAAAAGCTGTTCCACGGGAAGCTCCCTTAAGCAAACGCCCCGCGGTGAACATCCGGAACCGGCGCAAAGCCGGGATCCAGTTGTTCACCGCGGGGCGTTCCCGCGGCCACCGCTTGGGGCGGTGAGCCGGCAAAATCACCGGCAGCCAAGGCAATATGCCGGTAAGGGCCGACAATCAAGGCGCTTGCTCTGCCGCGAGGGAATTGCGCCAAGATGCTGCCACCAGCACGGGAGCGAGCACATGAAAGTCTGGGTCAACCAAGATGCGTTTGGGATAGACAATCTGAGAGAAGCCGAGCGGCCGGACCCAACGCCGGGACCGGGCGAGATCGTTGTCGACATGAAGGCGGCATCGCTCAACTACCGCGACCTTCTGACCGTAATGATGGGCGCCGGCAGCGCGCCGCCTCTAGTGCCGTTCTCCGACGGGGCCGGCGTGGTGAGCGCGATCGGCAGCGGCGTGAAGCGGGTGAAGGTCGGAGAGCGGGTGTGCCCGCTCTTCTTCCAGAGTTGGCTGACGGGTCCGGTGAAGGCCGAAAGCCGCAACAAACCCCTGGGCGGACCGCTCGACGGTGTGCTGCAGCAGCATATGAAGCTGATCGAGGACGGCGTGTCGAAAATTCCGGATCACATGTCGTTCGAAGAAGCGGCGACTCTGCCCTGCGCCGGTCTCACCGCGTGGCGCGCCATCGCCGTGGAAGCGCCGGTCGGTCCGGGCGACACGATCCTGGTGCAGGGAACCGGCGGTGTTTCGATCTTCGCGCTGCAGTTCGCCAAGGCGCGCGGCGCAAAGGTGATCGCGACCTCGAGCAGCGATGAAAAGCTCGAACGGGCCAAGGCGCTCAGCGCCGATCACGTGATTAACTACAAAACCAATCCCGAATGGGGCAAGGAGGCGCTGAAGCTCACCGATGGGCGCGGCGTCGACGTCGTGGTCGAGGTCGGCGGCGACAACACGCTGGGCAAATCGCTGGAGGCCGTCCGCGTCGGCGGCAGCATCGTGGTGATCGGCGTGCTCGGTGGCTTCACGAACAATATCTTCATCCCCGCGTTATTCGGCAAAAACGCGAAAATGATTGGCATTTCGGTTGGCAGCCGCGAACAGTTCGATGACATGGCGCAAGCGATGGCAGGCTGGAAGATGAAGCCCGTGGTCGACAAGGTGTTTCCGGTCGACCAGGTCCAGGACGCCCTCAAGCTGATGCAGGCCGGCGGCCACTTCGGAAAGATCTGTTTAAAGTTCTGAATGGTTCGCGCGGAGGCGCGGTATTCTCTGCGCCTCCGCTCGAACCCAATTTACTGCCGCGGCTTTTGGAATTTCAGGACGAACTGGTCCGTCTTGTGGCGGATCGAAGGATCGAACACGAGCTTGTCGCGCGGGTCATCCGGATTGCGCAGGAAGTTCGCTTCGGCGACGAGCTTGAAGCCGGCCGCTTCGACTTCTTTCTTCACTACAGCTTCTTGGATGCGGTGCAGCTTCTCGGTCACATCCGGATCGGCGTCATCCTTTGCCGCATGATCGATGATGACGAAATATCCGCCCGGCTTAAGCGCGTCATATACCGCCTTGTTCACGACCGACAGGTCGGCCGGGCCGAAGAAGCTGTCGTGGAAATCGTGATAATTCTGCGCGGTGAACACGACGTCGAGCGCTTCGGGCGCGGCAATCTTCATGATCGGCGCATGGACGATGCTGGTGTGCGGAATGCTGTCGAACAGGTGCTCGATCTTCACATCGGCGCCCATGCGTTTCTTGATGAAAGAATCGGTCTCAGTCGGGAAATAGGCATACACCCAGCCCTTGTCGCCGACGATGCCGGAGAAGATGCGGGTGAAGTAGCCCTGTCCCGGCATCAGATCCATAACCTTGGACCCCGGCTTGATCCCGGCGAACTCGACCGTCTCAGCCGGCTTGCGTTCGGCGTCGAGCGCGGTCTGGTCGGCCGGCCGGCCGGATTGCGCGATCGCGTCGTCCACGTATTTCGGGGCCGCGACGGCGGGCACGGCGAGCGCGAGCGCCATAACGGCACCCAGCAGAAATGAGCGTTTCATAATGTCTCCTCGAAGACCGCGAACGCGGCCGGAGTTCACAGTAGCGGTTCGTCCAACGGAGTGGCAGCCCCTCGCCACTGGATCACACGGCTTTGAGTGCGCCGGATAACAATACGCGGTAAAGCCGATCGCTCAGGCTCCGCGGCTTGTCGAGTTTCATGCGCGCGAGCGCCGAAGCATCGTTCGATCCCGCCAGTCCTTTTGTGACCAGTGGCAGCAGCGCAAGCGGCGACGCCGATGCCGCCTGTAGCTTCCGTAATGCGCGATACAGCTTCTGTTCTGTACCATCGAAATCGCAGCCCAGCGGATAGTCCGGCAGCAAACCGGCCTCGCGCGCGGGCTTAAGCGCAGCCCTGACATGTTCGGGCGTATTGTTGCGATGCGCTGCCGGAATTTCAAAGGACTTCGCGATCTTGCCGGCGTCCTTTGCGCGCCTCAGCAGCTCGCTCTGGAAGCGAGCGTCCGCGATGGCAAGCATCGCGGACACCACATCCTGGTCGGTCTTTCCGCGCAGATCGGCCACGCCGTATTCGCTGACGACAATGTCGCGCAGATGACGGGGGATGGTCGTGTGGCCGTACGACCAGCGCACGTTCGATTCCATTTTCTTCGCGAGACCGCGTGTCGCCTTGATCGCGAGAACAGAGCGCGCATCGTCCAGCGCGAACGCCTGCGCCACGAAATTGTACTGGCCGCCAACGCCGGACACGACGCGGCCGTCTTCGAGCTGGTCCGACACCACGTCGCCCAGCAGCGTTGCCATCATCGCCGCGTTGACGAAGCGCGCGCCGACGCGAGCGCGGCGTTTGGCCTCTTCGTCGGCATGCAGATCGTTGGTGAACGAGATCGGCACCATGCGGATTTTCGCAAGCTGCTCTGGCGGCATCTCGCGCAATGCACGATAGAACGATTGCGGCCCGAGGAAGAATCCACCGTGGACCAGCACGCCATCCACCTCGCGTTTCACAATCCCTTCGTCAATCAGGCGCAGGAAACCGTCGACCAGCATCTCGCTGACGCCGTAGAGCCCTTGCGCAAACGGCTCGCAGTGCCCAACTGCATCTCCAGAGAGGCGCGCCAACGTTTCGCGGAAAGCAGAGTTGTGGCGGTGGCGCAGGATCAGGCCCTGTACCGTTGCGTCGCCCTCCTGTCCGATTCCGATCTGCAAAGTGCCGCCGTCCGGCACCAAGCTCGCGATGTGAAGTCCCGCCGCATAGTCGGCATCGTCGACCGGCAACTTCGGTGGCGCGAACAGCGGAAATTGCGTCTTCGGACTGTCCAGGATGTGGCTGAACGCCGTCTCGGGCAGGTCGGCTTCGCCTGGCATAAACGGCAGATCGGAATTCGCCTGCCCTACCAGAAAGAAATCTGTCGTACCAGCTGCGCGCGCCTTCAACAGATCGAGCGTGATGTCGGGATTGCACGACAGGCTCAAACGATCGCCACGCCGCGCAACAAGCTGTGCCACCACATTGACGCCACGGGCCAGCAGATAGCGAAACGCATGCGTGTAGTTCGCAGATATGTATTTCTGCTGCGCCAGGGGCGCGTTCATCCAGCGCCCCGCGAGAAAGAAAAACTCGTTGACCTCGATGTTGAGCGGCAGCGAGCCTGAGCGCACCGCACGCGCGTAAGCCAACTCGGGATAACCGCCGAACAGCCGGTCGATCACGGGATCGAGGAACCGCTCTTCCAGGACGCTGCTACCTCGCGGCTTTTCCAGTGTCAGCGCTGTGAAGATTTTGAGGCTGATTGCCGGGTCCGTCTCGGCGCGGGCAAAAAGGGCGTTGGCAATGTGGTTCGCCTTGCCGAGCCCCAGCGGCAACCCCAGCACGATCCGGCCGTTCGTCCGCTGGATCAGATCGGCCGCGACCATGTCCGGATCTTCTGCAAGATTAACCAAGCGCCGTAAAAATCTCCTGAAAAAATCGCCAAAATCGTGGAACTCGATGGACAGTCACATCCTGTTCATTGCGCGATATTAATGTTTATGGCACGCGAAGCCCGACCATCCACATGTGCCAAAAAGGGGCCCCAGCATCATGACCGTCATAACAGACAACACCGCGCTCGATATGACGAGCTTCAACATCGCCGATCTCGAGACCGCCAGTTACGTCCGCACCGACAGCCAGATCGTGGCCACAGGCACTCAGTACACCTACACGATCGCAGGCTCCGGTTTCGGCACCGGCTCCGGTTACCCATTCAGCGGCAACATCACGAGCATCACGATCGATGGCAACAACGGCGATCCTACCCATCTGACGATCACCGGAATTTCCGTTTCGATCTCCGATCTCATAACTCTGTTTTTCTCCGGCGGGACTTGGACCGATTTCGAGAACATGGTGCTGGGAGGCAACGACACAATCAGCGGCTCCAGCCAAAACGACAACGTATTCGGCGCCGGTGGCGACGACACCTTCAACATGAATCTCGGTGGCAATGACACAGTGAAGGGTCAGGGCGGTGCCGATACGTTTGTGTTCGGCGCCAAATTCGACGCGAACGACCATGTCGATGGCGGCAGCGGCAACGACACACTGGTCCTGAACGGCAATTACGCGGCTGGCGTGACCTTCGCATCGAAAACTCTCGTCAGTGTCGAGACGATCAGTCTCGCAACCGGCCACAGCTACAAGTTGATCACCAAAGACCCGACCGTGGCGGCCGGCGCGACGTTGACGGTCAACGGCTCACACCTCACGGCGAGCGACAAGCTGGTGTTCAAGGGCGCCAAAGAGACGGATGGCCAATTCCATCTCCTCGGTGGCGCGGGCACCGACACGCTCATCGGCGGCCACGGCAATGACACGATCCAGGGCGGCGGCGGCGCAGACCAGTTGACTGGCGGCGCCGGCCTGGACCGCTTCGTCTACACCGCTGCTGCCGACTCGACAGGCGGCAAGTACGACACCATTTCCGACTTCGATTTCGCGCACGACCAGATCGCTGTGCCCTTTGCCGTGAGCGCGATCGATGCGGCACGGACCGGCGCGCTCGATATCGCCAGTTTCAATACCGACATGGCAGCGATCCTCACGAGCCAGAAGCTTGGCGTACATCATGCCGCCCTGGTGACGGCCAGTGCGACCAGCGATCTGCATGGCCAGGTGTTCCTGGTGGTCGATACCAATGGGGTCGCCGGTTACCAGGCCAATGCCGATCTGGTCATCCACCTGACTGGCGCAAGCAGCTCCTCTCCGCTTACAATCGGCGATTTCTTCAACACCAACGCCGGCTGATATCGTTCCCCCTGAGCGCCGGGACCGCTTTCAGGTCCGGCGCTTCTTTTTTTGGGTTCGCGGTGCCGTGCTATAGCGGTTTCCATGACTGCGACGGGCGACACCACGTCGATGCTCGATGCCGCACTGGCCGGGATCGGCCTCTTGCGCAATGACAAAATCGTCCGGGTGCAGGACCTCTCCGGCGGCGTCTCCTGCGATGTCTGGCACATCGGGCTCGCCTCGGGCCGCGAACTCGTCGTCAAACGTGCCCTGCCTGCGTTACGCGTGGCGGCGGAGTGGCATGCCCCGGTCAAACGCAGCAGCACGGAGGTTGCGTGGCTCAGGCTGGTCGCGAAGCTCAATCCGAACTGGGTACCCCCAGTGCTTGGCGAGGATCGCGGGCGGCATCTGTTCGCCATGGCTTATCTGCCGGCAGAAAAACATCCGGTGTGGAAGGCCGAACTGGCAGCGGGCCGTGTCTCGACGGAATTTGCGGCCGACGTCGGCAGCGCCCTGGCCCGCATTCACGCGGCAACCGCGGGCTCCGAAGCGATCGCCCAAGCCTTCGCGCACGACGACCAGTTCCATGCCCTGCGGCTCGAACCATATCTGCTATTCACGGCGGCGAAGCATCCCGATCTGGCGGGACAGATTACGGCGCTCTCCAACGGCGTCGCGCGGGCACGGATCGCGCTCATGCAGGGCGACATCAGTCCCAAGAACATCCTCTGCGGGCCGAATGGCCCGGTATTCCTCGACGCAGAAACGGCGTGCTATGGCGACCCGGCGTTCGACCTCGCCTTCTGTCTCAACCATCTTCTGCTCAAAGGTGTGTGGCACCCGGAGCATGCCGGTGCGTATCGCGCCGCGTTCGAGGCGTTGAAGACTGCCTATAGCCGCCGCGTGGATTGGGAAGACGCGGCGGACGTCGACGCACGCACGACCATCCTACTCCCTGCCCTGCTTTTGGCGCGTGTCGATGGAAAATCGCCGGTCGAATATCTCACCGACGAACGCGGCAGATCCTTCATCCGCGAGACCGCCCGCGCGCTGCTGAAGCAGCGCCCGCGTTCGCTCGACGAACTGCTTTCGCTTTGGGCGGGTTACTTCGCCGGTTCCAGATAACGCGCTTTGTCCTCGGCGCGTGCTGCCGGGACCTTCACATCAGCCGGTCCGCCGATTGCGCGCGTCCACGCCGCGAACTCGAGCGCGATGCCGTCCGGATCGTAGAAATAGATCGAGCGCACGAATGTCGAGGGCGTTCGCTCCGCACTTGCCTGCATCGGCGAGTCGTCGTGGTTGATCACGATGGACGCCTTGATGCCTTTGGCGATCAGGCGCTGGTGATATTCGTCGATTCTGTCTTCCGGCACGTTGAACGCGACGTGGTTCATCGAGCCATGCGCCGAAGGACCGGGCAGCATGCCTTTGGTGGCGGAAGCCACACCCGGCTGCGCCTCGGGCGCATTGGGGAACCAGAAGAACGCCAGGCTGTCGCCATTGCCGATGTCGAAGAAGAAGTGCTGGCCCATGCCGTTCGGCAATTCGATCGTCTTGATCAGCGGCATGCCGAGGACATTGGAGTAGAAATCGACCGTGCGCGCCATATCCTTGCAGACAAGCGCGAGGTGATTGATGCCGCCGATTTCGAACTCCGGATTGGTGTGTGTCATGGGTCGCTCCTTCTCAGCGCGAAACCTAGCATGCCCTTGCGAGGCGAAAACAGCCGTCAGAAGAAGATGCGCACGGAAAACTGAAGCTGATGTTCGATGGAGTGCGCAGGATCGCCGTCCAGAATGTTCTGGCCGCGGGTGGAGTTGACGATGAGATATTCCGCCGAGAGCCGGACCCAGGTTTCCGGCGCGTAATTGGCGGCGAGCGTCCCGGCGCGTCCGACCTCGCTCAGGAGCGGCGCCGGGCCGAAGGTGTTCCAGGTGCGGGTGTCGAAGACGTCGGCACGGGCCGCAAACCACCATTTGTCCAGATCGATGCCGGCGAGGAGATAGGCAGAGCGGAAATCGGTCTTCGAGTAGAAGTCCGGCGCGGGCTCGATTTCCGTGTCGCCGACCATTGCTTGCCCCATCAGGGATAGAATCCCGTCGAACTGGTGATAGGCACCGAGATCGGAGAACCGCGTATGCCAAGCGGAGTCGGTACCGCTGACCTTCGACGGATCGGCGTTATTATCGTAGGTCATCAGCTCGAAGCCCGAGCCTTGCGGCTCATAAGAGGCGTCGAGATACCAGCCGGGCCGATGGTCGATCTCCTTGAACACGCTAGCTTCGAACGGTGGCGTGCCGCCGATGATGGATGCGAGCGAATCCGGCAGACGGTAGTGATCGAATAGGCCAAGCGGCCGGTCGTCGAAATTCCAGCCGCGGTCGGCCATCACGACGCCCGTCGGATCGTTGAATCCGAACACCGCGCCGTTGATCGCAAGCGTCGCCTCGTCGCGCCGCCATTCGAGCGTGCCTTGCGCGCCGATGACGCGAACTTCCGCACCGATCCACGAATTGATCGCGGAGGGTGTGATGGTCCAGAAAGGCTGCCAGCCGAGCTGATCGTTCTCCAGCGAGATCGGCGGGAAGAACGCGCCTGCCTGTGCCGACCAGCGCCACGGCGAGGTCGAAACCGGGCGATAGCGCACATATGCCTCGATGAGATCGAGTCCCGGACCATATTCGGTGTTGATGCGGCCGACTGCCGTTGCGCTCCACGCGCCATCGAATTGCGCGGTGCCGCTGCCGACAATGTCGGTGACATGGAGGGCCGGGTGGCCGTCGTCTTCGCCGAAGCGCACTTTGCCGAGGCCGCCATCGACATAGGCGTCGCTGTTATCGGGCGCAAAGACCAGGCGCGCATCGCCATAGCCGCTGAAACTGAAATCGGTTGCCCCGGCAGCCAGCGGCGCCAGAAACGAAAGCGCGAGGAGGGAGGTCCGGAGCTTCATGCGGCGTTGCTCGTCGCGGCCACATAGACCGGGAAATTCATCTCGACGCTGGTGCCGACCGCAAGTTTCGAATCGATGCGAAGTTCACCATCATGAGCAGCCACGATCGCCTTTGCGAAGGACAATCCAAGTCCCGCACCCTGCTGCTCGCCATCGAGCGCGGACCGCAAGCGCTGAAAGGGGCGGGTTACGGTGGCGATGACGCGCTCATCCATGCCCACGCCGGTATCGACGACGAGGAGGGAAAACCGCCTGTCGCGACGCACGCCGGTGATCGTGACCTGCCCGCCTGCCGGCGTGAACTTGATGGCGTTGTGAATGATCCCGCCGATCGCCAGTTCCAGCTTGGCCGCGTCGCTTGCGATCAACGGCCAGTGCACCGTCGTCTCCGGTCCCGTGAGGGTCACACCGCCGCTGCGCGCCAACGGGAAGAACCGCGCGACCGCGCGCTGCACGATCGGGCCAAGCGGCAGCGGCTCGCAGATAAGCGTCAAACGGCCGGCTTCGGCTTCCGCGAGATCGAGCATCTTGGCGACCAAACTAAGAAGATGCTGGCCGCTGTTCGAAATGTCGTGCGCATATTCGAGATAGCGCGGTGTTCCGATCGGCCCAAGCACCTCGCCGCCCAGCATTTCACTGAAGCCCACGATCGCATTGAGCGGCGTGCGCAACTCGTGGCTCATATTCGCGAGGAATTGCGACTTCGCTTCGTTCGCCCGTACCGCTTCGGCGCGTGCCGCTTCGACGCTGGTGATGGCGGCGGTCAGCGCCGCTTCGCGCTCCGCGATGGACTGGGTCATGTTGGCCAGCGCGCCGGACAACTGCGCAAGCTCGGGATCCGTTGTGATCCGCACGGGATCGTTGTAATCGCCTGCCGCGATCCGGCGCGCCCCGGCGGCAAGCGCTTCGAGCGGTTGTGCCATGCCGCGCGCGATAGCGAGCGAGCCGCCCACCGAGAAGGTCAGTGCCGTCGCGAAGATCAGAAGCATCGGCCAGATCAAGCTGCTGTACTCGCCGAGCGCCGCCTCCAGCGGATAGCCCATCACGACCGCGACCGGCATGCTGTGCGGCGCGGTCTGGAGCGGGGTGGCGACGGTCAGCCAGTCCGCCCGGCCGATCTGCACCAGTTGCGGCTGGACATCGCCAAGCGGCATGGCGACAGGATGATTGGCGCTTTTGGCGACGAGAACCCAGCGGCCGTCGGCTTTCCTCACGGCGAGCGCGAGGGAGCGGCTTGTCGTGCTCAGTGTGCGGAATTGGTCGAGCAACGCGCCATTGATCGGTATGAAAGCAGCAACAAACGCGATCGGCAGCGGGGCGCGGACCGGCACGACCACGATCCAGTAGACCTGTCCGTCGAGCGTTGCGAGAGCGGCGCCCTGATCGCCTTCCAGGGCATCGCCCAGAAGATTGGCGAAGGGAAATTTGCCCGCGTGAGCCGGTGTGCCGGTATCGACCGAAAGCGTGCCATCCAATCTCACCAGCATCACGCGCGTGGCCCCAATCCGATGACCGTGATTGCGCAGAGCCGACAGTTCGGTGCCACGATCTTCCTGTGCGATGGCTTGACGAAGCGCGAAATCCAGCGACAGCACCTTCACGCCGTCGGCCACGCGTTCGGAAACCAGATCGAGTTGCCGCGTGAAGAGCCCCGAAGCGGCCTGAAGATCGCGCTTGCCTTTGTCGATCAGGCTGTCGCGCAGATAGGTATAGGCCATCACGGCCGTAGCACCCTGGACCGCCACCAGCACCAGTACCAGAAAGAGCATCAGGCGGCGGCGAAAGCTCATCCCCGCCTCAGTAGCTCTGCATGTGCTGCCGATGCATGTCCGACATCTTGTCGGCCATCAGCGGCAGCGACCGCGTAATCGTTGCGCCGGATGCCGTCACGACGACATCCATGGTCACCAATTGGCCCGGCATGAAGCGTGGATGCCAGATCGTCGCGTGATAGGTGCCCGGCGTGATGTTCGCGAGCGTGGCCGTGCCTTTCGCGTCGGTGATGATCGTCTCCGGCGCATCGGACACGAAAACGTAGGCGAGCATGTTGTCGTGTATATTACAGCCGATCGCAGCGACCCCGGCTTTGGGAAACATCACCGGCTCGGATTTGCGCCCCTGTTCGATCTCGAACTGGAACTGTTTGATCGGCGAGAAAGAGTAGACCTGATGCCGTGTGTCGTCGTTGTTTGTGAATACCACGTGGCCACCTTGCCGCACAACAACAACGAGCGGCAGGAACATCTGATGACGTTGATCGATGATGGCTTCTTCCGGCACATGCGATGTAACCGGCGCGCCGGCACTTGCAGGCACGAGGGTCACGACTGCGCTGGCCGCGGGTGCGCCGTGCGTGTCGGACAGCGAGACCGAGACGCTCGCAGCGAATGCCGGAACGGCCGTCGCCAGAAAGGCGACAACGAGGAATGATAGCCGTGTCATCATCGGTCTACAGTAATCGCAAAATGGTTACCGACCGCTTTTCTCCTGATATAACAAAAGCGACACGCGAGCGCTTTGGCATACGGCGTACGCGGAGCGTTTGAGGGGGCATATGGTATTCTGGGATCGGCGCAAGTCGCTTGAAAGCATCACGACTCACGCCGAAGGCGAACGTCTTAAGGCAACCTTAAGCTGGTATCACCTGATCGCGATGGGCGTGGGCGCGATCGTCGGAACCGGCATCTACACCCTGACGGGAATCGGTGCGGGTCTCGCGGGGCCGGGCGTCCTGCTGTCGTTCCTGTTGTGCGGAGTGATCTGCGCCTGCGCTGCATTCTGTTATGCCGAGCTCGCGACGTTGATGCCGG
Source organism: Rhizomicrobium sp. (assembly GCA_036490455.1). Classification (GTDB taxonomy): domain Bacteria; phylum Pseudomonadota; class Alphaproteobacteria; order Micropepsales; family Micropepsaceae; genus Rhizomicrobium. Next base: position 110,092 of record DASXDS010000053.1, on the reverse strand, counting down.
CTGCCGGCAGCGCCTACACGTACACCTATGCGGCGCTTGGCGAATTGCTGGCCTGGATCGTCGGCTGGAGCCTTATCCTCGAATACACCGTCGCTGCATCCGCGGTTGCGGTCGGCTGGTCGTCCCACGTCGCGGAGTTCATCCAAGCGGCGGGCTGGTCGATACCGGACCCGTTTCTGCGCGGCTATCTGTCGGGCGGTCTGATCAACGTCCCTGCGATCCTCATTTCCGCAATCATCACCGTTATGCTGGTGATCGGCACGCGAGAGAGCGCGACCGTCAACCTGTTCCTGGTCGGCATCAAGCTCGCGGCTCTGGTGTTGTTCGTGGCCCTCGCTGCACAGGCGTTCGATCCCGCCCGCTTCCATCCCTTTCTTCCTTACGGCTTCAACGCCCATCTCGATCCCGACGGACAGAAGCGCGGCGTGCTGGCGGCCGCAGCCCTCGTGTTCTTCGCGTTTTATGGCTTCGATGCCGTTTCCACTGCGGCGGAAGAGACCAAGAACCCGGGCCGCAATCTCTCGATCGGCATCATCGGCTCCATGGTGCTGTGCACTGCAATTTACATTGCGGTCGCGGCCAGCGCGCTCGGCGCCTCGTCTTATCTCTCGTTTTCCAGGAACGGCGCGCCCCTGGTGTTCATCCTGAACGCGTTGAACCACGGCGTTGCTGCACAATGGGTGGCCGCGGCGGCGATCATTGCGCTGCCGACCGTCATCCTAGTCCTGATGTACGGCCAGAGCCGCATCTTTTTCGTCATGGCCCGTGATGGCCTGCTGCCGGCATCGATGGCAGCGGTTCATTCGACCCGCGGCACGCCGGTGCTGATGACGGTTGCGACCGGCATCGTCGTCGCCGTGATCGCGGCGGTGTTCAACCTGAGCAATATCGCGCTTCTCGCCAATGCAGGCACTCTCTGCGCCTTCATCGCGGTGGCCGCGAGCATGCTGGTGTTGCGCGTGCGCGAGCCCAATCGGCCTCGCCTTTTCCGTACACCACTTCCATGGGCGGTCGGGCTCGTCTGCATCGGCGGCTGTCTCTATCTCTTCCTCAACGGGTTACAACAAATCACACAACTCTGGTTCGTTTTGTGGAATGCGGGCGGTTTGATCATTTACTTTGCCTACAGCCTGAGGCGCAGCAAACTGGCCGCTGCGCCTGCCGAATAGCCGGGCACAACCGTTAACGCGTTCCGTAGCGTTTCTAAGCTTCCGTTAAGAGATCGCGCCTATCCTTGCGGCAGCGGTGAACGAAGGCGCCGGGCGTGTCGGAACGGATGGAGCGTGTCGGATCGGAAATCGATCCCGTGACGTTGGAGCAACCAACGCTCGCGTTCCTCCATGCCTACTGGAAATCGAAATGCGCCGGTCGCGCGATGGCGTCGCGGGCCGATATCCGCGCCTCCGAAATCAAGGAGCATCTCGGCTGGGTGATCCTTCTCGACGTGCTGCCGGAGATGAAGGACTTCCGCTACCGCCTCATTGGCACGCTGGTCACGCAGTACTGGCTGACGGATTCGACCGGACGAACCGTCAGTGAGGCGTTCGAGGAAAGCGGGCCGGTTGTGCAGAAAGCAGTGTTGTCGGTGTTCCGCAAATGCGCACGCGACAAATGCATCGTGCGCTCGCATGGCGACGCCGGATGGCTACCCGGCGGCTTCGAACGCTTCGATTCGATCTACATGCCGTTGTCGGACGACGGCGAACGTGTCACCCACATTCTCCATGCCTTCGTCTTCGACAAGCCGGAAGTCATGCTGGCCCGTCAGATTGCCCGCATGAACGGCGGCAAGCTGCTGGAAGTTCCGGCCAAGAAGCCCGCGGCCTGAGCGCTGCCCCCTTGCGAAATCGCGCCGCTCTCCCTTAGCTCTTGCCGGGGGGAGAATAGCATGACCGACACCGCGACCGGCCCTTTGCCGCGTCAGCACATGGGACTGGTGCTCACCGCGTCCGCGGCCGGCACCGTGTTCGAGTGGTACGACTTCTTCGTCTTCGGCTCGCTGACCGCGATCATCTCGAAGCACTTCTATGCAGGCGCCGGAAACACTCAGAGCTATATCCTCACATTGCTGACCTTCGCGGCCGGCTTTCTGGTGCGGCCGCTCGGCGCCATCGTCTTCGGGCACTTCGGCGACCGCACAGGACGCAAGCGGACGTTTCTCGTGACCATCAGCATTATGGGCCTCGCGACCTTCGCGATGGGTCTGTTACCGGACTATTCGGTCATCGGCGCGGTCGCGCCCTACACGCTGGTTGCGATGCGGGTGCTGCAGGGTTTCGCGGTTGGCGGCGAATATGGCGGCGCCGCGATCTATGTTGCCGAACACAGCGATGCCGGCCGGCGCGGCACCGCCACCGGCTGGATACAGGCCTCCGCCACGATCGGACTGTTCCTCGCGCTCAGTCTCGTGCTCATCACGCGCACGGAGATGGGCGAAAAAGCCTTCTCCGACTGGGGCTGGCGCATCCCGTTCCTAATCTCGCTTGTCCTGCTCGCCGTGTCGCTGTGGATCCGGCTGAAATTGCAGGAGTCACCGGTCTACCGGAAGATGCGCGAGGATGGCCGCGGGTCCCAGGCGCCGCTGCGCGAAGCGTTCCTGCAATGGCACAACCTTCGCATCGTGCTGATGGCGCTGTTTTCCACGCTGATGGCGCAGGGCGTCGTCTGGTACACAGCGCAATTCTACACCCAGGTGTTCCTGGAGCGCGTGGTGAAGGTCGAGCCGCGTGTCGTCAATTTCCTTGTGCTGACCGTGACGTTCCTCAGTGCACCGCTGCACATGTTCTTTGCCTGGCTGTCGGACCAAATCGGCCGCAAGCCGGTGATCCTGTTTGGCCTTGCGCTTTCGACCGTCAGCATCATCCCAGGTTTCCAGATGCTGACCGAGGCCGTGAACCCGGCGCTCGTCGCTGCCACGGCGAGCGCACCAGTGACGGTGATTGCCGATCCGGGAAACTGTTCGTTTCAGTTCGATCCCTTGGGCAAGAGCAAATTCGTGACCTCCTGCGACATCGCCAAGAGCACGCTCGCCAATGCCGGCGTTCCCTACCGCAACGAGGCCGCCCCGTCCGGCACGGTTGCGCATGTACGCATCGGCTCCGTCGGCGTGACCAGCTTCGAGGGCGGCAGTCTCGATGCGGAGACCTTGGCGAACGACCGAAAGGTGTTCGAAGCGCGGCTCAAGGGCACGCTCGCGCGCGCGGGTTATCGTCCGAGCGCCGATTCGAACGCGGTCAACGCGCCGCTTGCGATCACGCTGTTGCTGGTGTTCATCGTCGCCGCATCGGCGCTCTACGGACCGCAGGCCGCCGCACTCGTCGAACTCTTCCCCACCCGCATCCGTTATTCCGCGCTGTCGGTGCCCTATCACATCGGCGTCGGCTGGTTTGGCGGGTTGCTGCCGACGGTCGTGTTCGCGGTGAACGTCGCCAGCGGCAACGTTTACGCAGGTCTGTGGTATCCGGTGATCGTTGCCGGATTCAGTTTCGTGGTGGCGCTGTTCTTCCTGCCGGAGACACGCGGCAGGAACATCGAAGCCGATTAGCGAACGTCGAGCGGCACGCCTGGTTCGCGCTTGGTCGGATGGATCACGAGCGAACTTTTGACGCTTGCCACGTTCTTCGCCGCCGTCAGCGTGTCGGTGATGAAGTTCTGGAACGAGGACAGATCCTTCGCGACGACCTTCAGTATGAAGTCCACTTCGCCGGACAACATGTGGCACTCACGCACCGTTGGCCAATGGCGAACCTGCTCCTCGAATTTCTTCAGATCGGCGTCAGCCTGGCTGTTCAACCCGACGAACACAAAACCGGTGACTTCGAAACCCAGCATCTTGGAGTCGAGATCGGCGTGATAGCCCTTGATGTACCCGGCCTTCTCCAGCGCCCGCATGCGTCTCAGGCAAGGAGGAGCCGTGATCTTGGCGCGGCGGGAGAGTTCGACATTCGTTATCCGGCCATTGTCCTGGAGTTCGGACAGGATACGCATGTCGATGGAGTCGAGTTTATGGTGTTCCATTCTGCTTCACCGGATGATCGGGCGGGCTGCTTTTAGCGCGGGAACCAGCCTGCGCGCAATAAAATTTCGACTTCGCGACAGTTCCTTCCACAAAAGAGCGTTGCTGCGATTCGGCGGGTCATTGCCCATGACGCAAATGTGGGCACTGTTCAAATACCTGCAACAATTGAGACATCCGGCCAGCTTGACCTTTGGTGACGACGTTCCGATATCAGGCCTCTCATTTGCCGAGAGCGCCGAGGGGCATGCCGGCATGACGGGGGACCGCGCGTCTGATCCCGCGCGCGCCGAACAAAGGTCGCCATGGCAAACGCACATTCCAAAACCATTATCTTGGGAAGCGGACCGGCTGGCTGCACCGCGGCGATCTACGCCGCGCGCGCGATGCTGGAGCCGATCCTGATCAACGGCATCCAGCCGGGTGGCCAGCTTACCATCACCACTGAAGTCGAGAACTATCCGGGCTTCGCGGACGCGGTGCAGGGCCCCTGGCTGATGGAGCAGATGCAGGCGCAGGCCGAACAGGTCGGAACGCGCGTCCTCCACGACACGATCGAGAGGGTCGACCTGGCGGTGTGGCCGTTTAAACTTTTCGCCGATTCCGGCGACCACTACACGGCGGACACGCTGATCGTGGCGACCGGCGCCAGCGCCAACTGGCTCGGCCTGCCGTCGGAAGATATTTTCAAAGGCTTCGGTGTATCGGCCTGTGCGACCTGTGACGGTTTCTTCTTCCGCGGCAAGAATGTCGCCGTTGTCGGCGGCGGCAATACGGCAGCCGAGGAAGCGCTCTTCCTCACCAACTTCGCGGACCGGGTAACGCTCATTCACCGCCGCGATGCGTTGCGCGCCGACAAGACGAACCAGCAGCGCCTTGCCGCGAACGGGAAGATCGACGTCCTCTACAACAGCGTGGTCACCGAAGTGCTAGGCACCGACGAACCGCGCGGCGTCACCGGTATCCGGCTCGCCAGCACGGATGACGGCGACACCCGCGAACTCGCGGTCGACGGTTTGTTCGTCGCCATCGGCCATTCGCCGGCAACGTCGATGTTCGAAGGTCAGATCGAAATGGACGCCGAGGGCTACATCGTCACGGCACCGGATTCGACGAAGACGAGCGTGCCCGGTGTGTTCGCGGCGGGCGACGTGAAGGACAAGGTGTTCCGCCAGGCGGTTACGGCCGCCGGCATGGGATGCATGGCGGCATTGGAGGCGGAGCGTTTCCTCGCCGGCGGACACTGATGTCCGAGTGAAATGAACGGTCATCTTCTTTGCTTTGAGGATGACCGCGGGAGCAGGTAGGCGGAGCGGCATGGACTGGGACAAGTTGCGTATCTTCCATGCAGTGGCTTCGGCAGGGAGTTTCACCCATGCCGGCCAGATGCTGACGCTCAGTCAGTCCGCAGTGAGCCGCCAGATCAGTGCTCTCGAAGATGAGATCATGACGCCGCTGTTTCAGCGGCATGCGCGCGGTCTCACCCTCACCGACGAAGGCGAATTGCTTTACGGCGCCGTGACCGATGTTCTGGCACGCTTGGCACAGGCCGAAGAGGCGTTGAAGAACGCGCAGGAAGCGCCGCGCGGCACGCTGAAGATCACCGCCAGCCACGGGATCGGAACCTATTGGCTTGTCCCGCGGCTTCCCGCCTTCATGCTGGAGTGCCCCGAAGTCGAAATTCACCTGGTGTTCGAAGATCGCGAACTCGATCTCGCGCAGCGCGAAGCCGATCTTGCGATCCGCATGCGCGCGCCGATCCAGGCCGATCTGATCCAGCGCAAGCTGTTCTCGGTGCACTATCACATTTACGCGACCCAGGCGTATCTCGACCGTGCCGGCGCGCCAGAGTCGATCGAGGATCTGCCGAACCATACCGTCGTGGGTTACGGCGAAACGGCTGCGCCCGAGATCAAGGACATCAACTGGCTGATCGAAACCACGCGGCGGCTATCGCGCTCAGGCACCAAAGGCCGGATGGTGAAGATCAACAATGTCACCGGCATTCTGAATGCCGCGCTTGCCGGCATCGGCCTGGCCTCCATTCCGGATTACGTCGCGGCCGAATACCCGCAATTGCTCCGCGTGTTACCCAATGTCGATGGCCCGGTGTTCGAGGCCCATCTGGTCTATGCGGATGCACTTCGGCAATCGAAGCGTGTCGCCGCCTTCCGTGATTTCCTGGTGCGCGCGTCGCGCGAGTGGAAATACTGACCGCGAATCCGTGAAGACGTTCGATCTTGAAATTCGGCCTCACGGTTTCCATCTCAGGTGGGCCGGACGCTGTCCCCAACACGTTCCGGCATTTCGCTCCCCCTCCCCCAGGGTCGAGCGATTCTCGCGCCTCTGAGGCGTGACATCCAAGACTCGCCGGAGCAGTCCCTGCTGCTCCGGCGACTTTTTTTTGCGAACGCCCACCACGCCCTGTTGTCCGTAGCCGGACGAATTAATTGTCTGATTTGACTCGGCTTTCGGTGCACCACCCAGATTTTGAGAGCGGGAACCGATTTAGGCGTTTACACTTTTTTAACCACAATCTCTATTCGGACTCAGGCTCTCTGGCTATCTTCTTGATTCCACAGTGATTCGCCGCTCGACGGCGAGAATTTGGGGCTAAAGGGGATGAGTCCCAAAATGGGACATCGCAAGGCAAGGATGGCGCGCGCGTGCTTCGGCGCGCTGGCCGGTTGCCTGGCTCTTCCCACCGCCGCCTGGGCTGCGCCCACCCTTCCGGCGCCAAGCCCCCTTGCCTTGACCGCCATCACCGCCGGTGCCGTCGCCTTGGCAATTGCGGCCAGCCTCTGGGCCCTGATCCAGCACCTGGCGGCGACCCGTCTGCGGCGTGCCGTACGGGTGTCCGTAGCGCGCGCCCGCGCGGCGGTCGGCGAACGCGACGCGCTGATCTCCGCCGGACAGGATTCGCTGCTCGTCTGGGGTCGCGACGGCAGCGGACCGTTCTCCTATGGCGGCGGCGAACAGATGCTGGAGTCCTGCCTTGAAGGCGTGGACGCCACAGCGCTGTCGGAAGCGCTCGATACGCTGGGCGACAAGGGCGACAGCTTCAATCTGCTGATCCACGACAAGAATAACAAACTTTTGATGGCGCGCGGCCGCGCGGTCGGCGGCATGGCCGCGATCTGGCTGCGCGAGCATGTCGCGACCATCGTGAAAGCCGACGAGCCGTTCCAGCAAATGCTGGAGGCGCTGCCGATTCCGGTATGGCTGCGCGACAAGACATTGTCGCTGACGTGGGCGAACCAAGCCTATCTTACCGCGACCGGTGCAGACGATCTGGACGCCGCGCGCGCCGGCCAGGTGGCGATCGAAAAGTCGGAACGCGACCTCGCGGCCAGCGCGCGAAACCAGGCGACACCGGTGGAAGCGCGGCGCACGGCAACCCTCGGCAACGAACGCCGCGCGCTATCCATCACCGAGACCGCACTGGCCGGCGGCATGGTGGTGGGCAACGCCGTCGACGTCAGCGACGTGGCAACGATAGAGGCGCGGCTGCGCCAGCATGTCGACGCCCACGCCGACACGCTCGACAAGCTCGCCACCGCGGTTGCGATCTTCGGCCCTGATCAGAAGCTGACGTTCTACAACCGCGCCTTCGTGAAACTGTGGGATTTGCCGGAGGCGTGGCTGAACAATCACCCGACCGACGGCGAGATTCTCGACCGGCTGCGCGATGGCGGCAAGCTGCCCGAGCGGCGCGAATACCAGGCATGGAAGCGCGAGCGGCTTTCCTATTACGAAACCCGCCTCGAATATCCGTCCGAAGAAACCTGGCATTTGCCTGGTGGCCGAACCTTGCGCGTCGTCGCGCAGCAGCACCCGTTTGGCGGTCTCACTTTCCTCTACGAAGACGTGACGGAGCGTATCGCGCTCGAAAGCTCCTACAACACGCTGTCGCGCGTGCAATCGGCGACACTCGATACGCTGCTGGAGGCGGTTGGGGTGTTCGGCGCCGATGGCCGGCTGAAATTCCACAACGCGGCGTTCGCGCGATTCTGGGAACTGAGCGAAAAGGATCTGGCCGGCGAACCACACATCCGCGCCGTCGCCGTTGCCTGTGTCGAGAAGTTCGGCGACGAGGCTCAGTGGGAACAACTCATCCACAGCGTGGTCTCCGGTCCTGTCGAGCGGCACGAGTTCGGCGAGATGGTGCGCAACGACCAGACTATCCTGTCGATCACGCTGTCGAACCTGCCGGACGGCGCGATCCTGTTGACCTTCGCCGACGTCACGGACCGGTCGCGCATCGAGACCGCGCTGCGCGACCGCAACGAAGCGCTGGTCGCGGCCGACAAGCTGAAAACCGATTTCGTGCAGCATGCCTCCTTCCTGTTCCGCGATCCGTTGAACGTCGTGCGCGGGTTCGCCGATCTGCTCGCACAAGGCGTCGCCGGCGCGCTGACGGAAAAACAGGCCGGCTATGTGCGCGACATCCTCACGGCTTCGGAGAAGCTCGAAGAGGTGACCAGCGATATCCTCGATCTGGCGCTGATCGATGCCGGTGCGATGCGGCTGGAGTTGGGCCGCATCAATCTCTATCAACTTCTCACAAGCGTGGCCCAGCCGCGCAAGAAGCACGCGGAAAGCCTCGACATCGATCTTATCGTCGATTGCCCGCGTGAGGTGGGCGTGATCGTGGCCGACGAGCGGCGGCTGAAGCAGATCGCGTTTAACCTTCTCACCAACGCGTTCGCCGCCACGCCGCGTGGTGGCAGGATCACGTTGGGCGGCGCCATCAAGGGTGACGAGGCGCAGATCTGGGTCGCCGATACCGGCAGCGGCATGGCGCCGGATTTCCAGGTGAAGGCGTTCGAGCGCTTCGAAGCGAAATCGCGCTCCGGCCAACTGCCGGGCGCCGGCCTGGGCCTCGCGCTCGTGCGCCGCTTCGTCGAACTGCATGACGGATGGGTGGAGATCGAGAGCCGCCCCGAAAAAGGCACCACTGTGCGCTGCCATCTGCCGCGCCGGGTCTACGATCTGCCGCCGGATGAGCAGCGCAACCTCGGCTAGGCTGCGATCGTCTTCATCGGAATTGAGAGATCGGCGAGTCGATCCGCGTCCACCGCCTTCTCCTCCGCGATCATCTTGCGACCCATCAGGTATTCTGATGCGGCATTCACCGCTTCCACCGCCGCGACCTTTCCGTCGCGCAGATGGAATACGGCGAATTTGCGCGCCGCCGGATAGCCGCGCAGCACCATCCGATCCGTCGGGCGCAATAGGCCGGCGATCTGGAGCTTGAGGTCGTACTGGTCCGACCAGAACCACGGCACTTCGCGGTAGTTTGCCGGCTTGCCGACCATCGCAAGCGCGGCATGCTTGGCCTGATCAATCGCGTTCTGCACGCATTCCAGCCGGATCGACAATCCTTCGCGGCCCGTGTGCTTGGTGCAGTCGCCGGCGGCGAAGATATCGGGATCGGCGGTGCAGGCCGCATTGTTCACGACGATTCCATCGTCGCAAGCGAGTCCCGCGTCCTTCGCAAGCTCCACGTTCGGGCCGATGCCGATCCCGACAAGCGCGACCTCCGCCGGATAATGCTTGCCTCCTGCAACCACGGATTCGAGTTTCCCGTCGCCTTCGAAGCGTTCGACGCCGGTGTTGAGCAGCAGGCTCACGCCCGCCTCGCGGTGAATCTTTTCGTAGAAATCGGAAACCGGTTTCGAAACCGCGCGCGCCATCACCCGGTCCATGGCTTCGAACACCGTGACCTCGAGCCCCGCCTTGCGTCCGACGGCTGCCACTTCGAGACCGATGTAGCCGCCCCCTACGATCGCGAGATGTTTGACGCTTTGGAAAGCCGTGCGCAGCGAATCGACATCCGCGATGCCGCGCAAATAGAAGATGCCGGAAAGATCGGCGCCCGGCACAGGAATCCTCCGCACACGCGAGCCGGTCGCCAGCAGCAGCTTGTCGTAGGAAATGCTGCGGCCATCGGCGAGCGTTACGGTTTTCGCGGCGCGATCGATCCGCGTGGCGCCGACGCCCAGAATCATCTCGCAGCGCGCTTCGGCATAGAACGCATCGGGTTTGAGGAACAGCCGCTCGCGTTCCAGCGTGCCCATCAGATACGTCTTGGACAGCGGCGGGCGCTGATAGGGCGCGAACGGCTCGTCGCCGATCATCGTGATGGCGCCATCGAAGCCTTCGCTGCGCAGGCTGGCCACGGCCTGCGCACCGGACTGGCCTGCCCCGATGATGACGATGTGTCCGGCCATGCGTGCAACCCCTTCCAGCGTGATGCCGGGTTATCACGCCGCAGGCTCACAGAAAAGGATGGCCGGGCGGGCGTTGAGCGCCTCCGTCCGTCACGCTAAAACACGGGAATGTCGAACGAATCCCGCCCTTTCACGGCGGCAGCAGAACTCAGGAACACGAAGGAGACCGAAGCTTTGGGCGCGCGGATTGCGCGTGGCTTGATGCGCGGCAGTGCCGTGACCTTGGAGGGCGATCTTGGCGCGGGCAAGACCACGTTGGCGCGCGCGATCCTTCGGGCGCTCGGCGTGACGGAGCATGTGCCGAGCCCGACCTTCACCCTGGTACAGAGCTACGAGACCGAAAATTTCCCTGTACGTCATTTTGATCTCTACCGCGTGGAGACTGAGAGCGAGCTGGACGAACTCGGGTTGGACGAGGCGCTCGACGAGGGCGCCGCATTGATTGAATGGCCGGAGCGCGCGCCCCACCGTTTGCCGCCGAACGCATTGCATGTGGCGCTATCGGTCACCGGCGAAGGTTCTCGCCGCGCCGCCTTGCACGGACCGGCATCGTGGAACTCCCTCTTCGAGGACGCTCGTGGTGGATGATCGCAGCGAACAGATGCACGCGTTCCTCAGCCAAGCCGGTTGGGGTGCGGCGACCGTTGCGCCGTTGCCTGGCGACGCCTCGACGCGGCGCTATGCGCGGCTCGCGCTCAATGGCCACAAGGCGATGCTGATGGACCAGCCGCAGAACGCGGAAACGCCCGTTGCGCCCGCTAGCGCGACGCCGGAAGAACGGCGTGAACTGGGCTACAACGCGATCGCGCGGCTGGCGGGCGCGGATTGCGAGCGGTTCGCCGCAACGTCCGAATTTTTGCGTGGCCGTGGGCTGAGCGCGCCTGAAATCTACGCCTGCGACGGCAAGACCGGGTTTGCGATCATCGAAGACCTGGGCGACGATCTCTATGCCGATGTGATCGAGGCGGGCGGCGACGAGCGCGCCCTTTACCGCGCCGCGATGGAAGTGTTGGCGAAGCTGCATCTCGAACAGGCGCCAACGTCGCTGCCACGCGACAAGGCGTTGCATTCCTATGACGAGACCGCGCTTCTCGCCGAGACAGGTCTTTTGACGGAGTGGTTCTTCCCGGTGGCGCTTGGCCGCGATGCCACGCCGGAGGAATCGGCCGAGCACCACGCGCTCTGGCAAAAGACGATCGAACCGATCCAGAAAGCCCAGCCGGTTTTCGTGCATCGCGATTATCACGCACACAATCTGCTGTGGCTGCCTGATCGGGACGGCGTGGCCCGAGTCGGCCTGATCGATTTCCAGGACGGCGTTGCCGGGAGCACGGCTTACGACCTCGTCTCCGTTCTGGAGGACGCGCGTCGCGATGTGCCGCCGGAGCTGATGGCCGATGCGACCCGACACTATATCGACACGCTGCGTCGCTACGGTGGTTCGGTGGACGAAGATTCGCTTCGCGCCGCAATGGCGGTAATGGCCGCGCAACGCAACGCGAAGATCGCCGGTATCTTTGCACGTCTCTACAAGCGTGACGGCAAGCCGCGTTATCTGAGCTATCTGCCGCGGGTCTGGGGCTACTTGAACCGCGATTTGGAACATCCTGCCCTGGCGCCGCTCGCGGCATGGTATGACAAACACATTCCTCTAGAGGCGCGCGGCGAACCGCGCGTGATTGTGTGAGCGCACCGACAAAAGCAATGATCATGGCAGCGGGTCTCGGCACGCGCATGCGTCCGCTGACCAACACCAAACCCAAACCGCTGGTAGAGGTGCACGGGCGCGCGCTCATCGACCACGTGATCGACCGGCTGGTGGCAGCCGGCGTGACGACGATCGTGGTCAACGTGCACTACATGGCCGACCAGATGGAGGCGCATCTGGCCGAGCGCAAAGATGCGCAAATCCATATCTCGGACGAGCGCGCCGAACTGATGGATTCGGGCGGCGGTGTCTTCAGGGCGCTTCACTTTTTCGGCGGCGAGCCGTTCTTCCACGCGAACTCCGACACGGTGTGGACTGAAGGCGCTGGACATGCGCTCGACAAGCTCAAGGCAGCCTGGAATCCGGAGCGCATGGATGCGCTCATGCTCCTTGCGCCGACGGTGAACACCGTCTGCTACGACGGCAACGGCGATTTCATGATGGATTCCGATGGTCTGCTGAGCCGGGTGCCGGAGAAGCGAATTGCCCCGTTCGTCTGGATGAGCATGGAGATCGTGCATCCGCGCCTGTTCGACGGCGCGCCGGGCGGCAAGTTCTCTATCAATCCGCTGTGGGACAGGGCTATCGCGAAACGGCGGCTGTTCGGCCAACGGCTGGACGGCGTGTGGATGCACATAGATCGCCCCGATGCGATCGCGGCGTCGGAAGACTTTCTCACGGACCTTGCGCCGGTTTGAGCGCGCGCGCGAACATCTATTCCATTCCGGCCAGCAGACCGTTTGCCGACACGCTTGCCCGCGGTCTGATCGAACGGCTGGGCAGCGATCCGTTCGCGCTCTCCGCAGCCACGATATACCTGCCCACCCGGCGCGCGGTGCGCACGCTTTCCGATGCGTTCGCGCGCGCCTTAGGTGGTGCAGCACTGTTGCCCGACATCAAGCCACTGGGCGATGTGGATGAAGACGATTTTCTGTTCGACACTGCATCGGATGGCTTCACACTGCTGCCCGCCATCGCGCCGTTGCGGCGGCGGCTGCTGCTCGCAACGCTAGTCCGGCATTGGGATACAGGGCGCGGTGGTGCGCTGACATTCGCACAGGCCGCAAGCCTCGGCGCCAGCCTGGCGCGCCTGATGGACGAAGTGGAAACGCAAGGCGCCGATCTTGCCGATCTCGAAAATCTCGCACCGGCATCCCTCGCGCAGCACTGGTTCGAAGTGAAAGATTTCCTGAACATCGTGCGAGAGCGCTGGCCGGACATCCTCAAAGACGAAAACGCACTCAACGCTGCGGATCATCGCAACCAGGCTCTGTTGGCGCTTGCACATCGCCTCGAGCCCGCGCCACAGGCAGGGCCGGTGATCGCCGCCGGTTCGACCGGCAGCATCCCGGCGACCGCGACGCTGTTGAAGACAATCGCGCGACTGCCGCAGGGCATGGTCGTGTTGCCGGGACTGGATCGGGCGCTCGACGACAAAAGCTGGCAAGGCCTCGATGCGGGTCATCCGCAATACGGGATGATGCATCTGCTCGGCGAGATGGGGAGCGAGCGCGCGGATGTCGCCGACTGGACCGAAAGCGCCGATCCGAACCGCGAAGTGTTCCTGAGTGAAGCGCTGCGGCCCGCGCCCACGACGGATGCCTGGCGCGCGCGCGCCGAGACGGCCGATCCGGAATTTCGTAAAGGCCTGCAAGGCATCTCGCTTCTGGAGGCGGCGCATCCCGCCGAAGAAGCCACCGCCATCGCGATTGCCCTGCGCGAAATTCTCGAAGAGCCCGCGAAGACCGCAGCATTTGTCACACCGGATCGCGGGCTGGCGCGCCGTGTTGCCACGGAAATGGGCCGCTGGGACATCGCCATCGACGACTCCGCCGGCCGTCCGCTGTCTCAAACACCGGCCGGAGCATTTCTCTGCCTGTTGGCTGACACCGTCGATGCGCAATTCGCGCCGGTGCCGCTGCTCGCATTGCTGAAACATCCGCTGGCGGCAATGGGACATGAGCCGGCAAGATTCCGCACGCGGGTGCGCGCGCTGGACCGGCTGTGCCTGCGCGGTCCGCGGCCCGATCCCGGTCTTGCCGGTATCGCCGACGCGATTCGCCGCGCACTCGAAAACCCGCGGCAGTATGAGAAGTTCACCATCCAGGATCTGCAGCCCTGGTTCGATCGCGTCGCGCGTGCGCTTCAGCCGCTCGCCGATGCGTTCGAACTGCGCGAAACGGATTTGGCCGAGTTGCTGCTCGCGCAGGTCCGTGCTGCGGAAGCATTGGCTGCGACCGCAGACGCCGATGGCCCATCGCGGCTGTGGCGGAACAGCGACGGCGAAGCAGCGGCGAAATTGGTGGCCGCGCTGCGCGAAGCCGCGTCCGGTCTGCCGAAGATCGAGACCAGCAGCTACGCGCCGCTATTCCGCGCTTTATGCGACGAGAAATCCGTCCGCCTGCCCTATGGCAATCATCCCCGCCTTTCGATCCTCGGTCCGCTCGAAGCGCGTCTGCAGTCGTTCGATCTCGTCGTGCTTGGCGGCCTCAACGAGGGGACTTGGCCGGCCGCTGTCCCAATCGATCCATGGTTCTCGCGGCCGATGCGTAAGCAACTGGGTCTCGAACAGCCGGAGCGTCAGATCGGTCTCGCAGCGCACGATTTTGCGACGCTGGCGTCCGGACCGCGGGTGATCGTCACGCGCTCGCTAAAGGTCGAAGGCACGCCCACCATCGCGTCGCGCTGGCTGCAACGCATCCAGCAACTGGCGGATGGCATGGGCATCGCACTCGAAAAAGCTTCGCGCTATGCCGAATTGGCCGCGCGCCTAGACGATGCAGGACCGGTGAAAGCCGAAGAAGCGCCCCAACCCCGCCCGCCCGTTGCAGCGCGGCCGCGCACGCTGTCCGTCACCGAGATCGAGACTTGGCTGCGCGACCCCTATGCCATCTATGCACGGCGTGTCCTCAGACTGGAGAAACTCGACGCGCTGGACGATGCCGTCGGGGCTTTAGAGCGCGGAACCGTGGTTCACGATGCGCTGGAGGCATTTCTCAAGCGCTTTTCGGATGCGCTGCCGGGCGACGCGGAGCGCGATCTTGTCGCCATCGCCGACGAAATGTTCGAGCGCGAACGCATTCCGAAAGCCACGCTGGCCTTATGGCGGCCGCGTTTCACCAGTGCCGCACGCTGGTTTGTCGGCCTCGAACGCGAGCGCCGCGCGGACATCGTGCGTTCGTTCGCGGAGATCAAAGGCACGCGGATTTTTCCCGCTACAGCCGGCGATTTCACTCTGCGCGGGCGTGCCGACCGGATCGATCAGCGGCACGACGGTAGTGCCGTGATCGTAGACTACAAGACCGGCAAACCGCCGTCCGGACGGCAGGTCGAAACGCTGATCGCGCCGCAGCTACCGCTCGAAGGCGCCATGCTCGCGGAAGGCGGCTTCGAGGGCGTCGAGAAATTGGCCACGAGCGGGCTTCTTTATATCCAGTTGTCCGGCGGGCGCATTCCCGGCCGCGCCATCGAAATCGGCAACGCGCAAGCGTTGGTCAGCGAAGCGATCGTGCGACTGGTCGCCCGCATCGCGGAGTTCGACGATGAAAACACGCCTTATCTCTCGCGCCTGATGCCGTTCCGCGCCGATATCCCGGGCGACTTCGATCATCTGGCGCGGGTGCGCGAATGGTCTCTGTCCGGCTGGGCGGAGGACGAAGAATGAGTGAGGTCGCCCGCGATCCCGCCGACCCACGCCGCTCGGCTTGGGTGGCTGCCAACGCCGGTGCCGGCAAGACTTACCTCCTCACCAATCGCGTGACACGGCTGCTGCTGTCCGATGTCAACCCGGCGAAAATTCTCTGCCTCACCTACACAAAAGCGGCGGCAGCGGAGATGCAAAGTCGACTGTTTGGCCGTCTCGGCAAATGGGCGATGCTGCCGGACGACAAACTCCTCGCGGAAATCGCGAGCATCGGCGGCGGCCCGGTCGACGACCTGCGCAAGGCAAGGCGGCTGTTCGCGCAGGCGCTCGAGACACCGGGCGGGCTGAAGATCCAGACCATCCATTCCTTTTGCCAGAACCTGCTGTCGCGCTTTCCGCTCGAAGCCGGGATCACACCGGCCTTTCGCGTTCTGGACGATCAGACGACGCGCGATCTGCTCGCCGAAGCGCGCGCCCGCGTGCTGGAATGTGCTGGCGAGAACGAAACCATCCGCGATGCCATCACCCAGTTGGTGACGCGCACCAGCGAAGGGAGGATGCAGCAGATACTGGATGCTGCGCTCGGCACAGACCGGCGCAAGCTCGACCGTTTCCTTGCAACGCTCGGCGGCCAAACCGTGCGCGACAGTGTGCGGGCGGCGCATGGCATCGGCGACGAGACGACCGACAGCATCGCCGAAAGCTTCTGCGCCGAACTCCGCAGGGAAATGTCCCAGCTGCGCGAAGCGGTGGCTTGGCTGGCGACCGGATCGAAGCAGGATCAAGGCCGCAGCGCCGATCTGGCGCAAGCGCTCGATCATGCGGCGCCACTGCACATGTTTCCGGCGCTGCGCGAGGCGTTGCTGACCGAAAGGGGCCGGCCGTTCGCAAATTTCGTGACCAAGAAGCTCGGCACCTCGAACCCGGGCCTGCTCGCCTATATCGACAGCGTCGTCGAACGTTTCTGCGCCGCGGAAGAACGGCACCGTTGCGCCAACGCCGCCGATCTTGCGCAGGCGGCGCTGATCCTCGCGAAAGCGATCCGCGACAGTTACGCCGAGGCCAAGCGCATCCGCGGCGTGCTCGATTACGACGACCTGATCAATGCGTCGCTGCAGTTGCTGGAGCGCAGCGATGCGGCCGCGTGGGTGCTCTACAAGCTCGACGGCGGTATCGATCACGTGCTGATCGACGAGGCGCAGGATACCAGCCCAGAGCAATGGGCGATCGTGCGCAAGTTGACCGAGGAGTTTTTCGCAGGCGAAGGCCGCCGCGATGCAGACAAAGCGGCGCGCACGGTGTTCGCGGTCGGCGACGAAAAGCAGTCGATCTTCAGTTTCCAAGGCGCCGACCCAGCGCAGTTCGACCGCAACCGGCATCATTTCGGCGATCAGGCCTTGGGTGCCGAGTTGGAGTTCGTGAACGGCGAGCTTCCGCAATCGCGCCGCTCGCTACCCGAGATCCTGCATTTCGTCGACACGTTGTTCGACAATGACGAAGCGCGCACCGGCCTGACGTCCGGCGACATCGCCGTCCGGCATGAAACGCATCGGCAAGAAAAGGCCGGCATCGTCGAGCTGTGGCCCTCCATCCCCGCTCCGGCGACACCGCAGCCCGACCCGTGGGCGCCAGTGGACGTCGAGCGGCCCGACAGCCCCGTGGTGCAGCTCGCCAAGCTGTTGGCCGAGCGCATCAAGGGCTGGATCGACAGCCGGATGCAGCTTCCCGGGCACGACAGGCCAGTTCGGCCGGCCGACATCATGATCCTGCTGCCGCGGCGCGAACCGTTCGCCAGCGAGATCATCCGGCGTCTGAAAGAGAGGAACGTGCCCGTTGCCGGCGCCGACCGCATGCAGCTGACCGAGCAGATCGCGGCGATGGACCTGATCGCACTCGGCCGCTTCGCGCTGCTGCCGGAAGACGACCTCAACCTCGCGACCTTGCTGCGCTCACCATTTGCACGCGTCGACGAGACAGCATTGTTCCAGCTTTCCCACAACCGCAAACGATCGCTGTGGGCCGAGCTCGCACAACGCCGCACGGAACGGCCGGAGTATGCCGAAGCGCATGCCTTCCTGACGGAGATGCTAAACCTCGCGGACTTCAAACCGCCGTTTGAGTTCTATGCCCATGCGCTGCGCGGTCTCGGCATAAAGACGCGCCTGATGAAGCGGCTGGGTGCGGAAGCGGCGGACGCAATCGAAGAGTTTCTCTCGCTCGCGCTCACCTACGAAGCCGCCAATACACCATCGCTCGAAGGCTTCCTGCACTGGATCGAGCGCGGCGGCGCGGAAGTGAAGCGCGACATGGAAAGAGCGCGCGACGAGGTGCGGGTGATGACCGTGCACGGCGCGAAGGGGCTCGAAGCCGACATCGTGATCCTGCCCGACACCACCGGCTTGCCCGACTCACCGGTCGTAAAGGGACATCTGCTCTACACAGATGCCGGCGTGATGTTTCCGGTGGTAGAAGCCGACGCGCCGCAGGTCGTGCAGGCCGCGAAAGCCGTGACTATGGATGCGGTGCTGCGCGAGCACCGGCGCCTGCTCTATGTCGCGCTTACCCGGGCACGTGATCGCCTCTACATCTGCGGCTTTGAAACGAAGCGGAAGGTGCGGCAAGGCTCGTGGTACTCGCACGCGCAACGCGCTGCGGACGCCATCGGCACGACCGTCGAACACGGAAAAGAGACACTGAGCCGGTTCGGCACGGACACCGCGACGACCGCCGCCGCCGCCACATCGCAACCCGCAGCGAAAGCCAAAACGTTGCCGGCCTGGATACGGCGTGCACCGCCTCCCGAAAGGTTGAGGCCGAGACTGATCCGGCCCTTCGATGCGGCGGGTCTCGACGAACCGGCCACGATTTCTCCGGTCCGTGCAGACGGCGCACAGCGGTTCGCGCGCGGTCTTCTGGTTCACACGCTGCTCGCGCGCCTGCCCGATATCGCCGCCGAACAGCGCCGCGATCGTGCAATCCATTTTCTCACAAACCAGAACATGCCGCCGGACGAAGCGGCGGCGCTCTCCGACAGCACGCTGCACATCCTCGAGCATCCGGATTTCGCGGCGGCGTTCACACCGCAGAGCCGGGCCGAGGTTGCGATCGTGGCCGATCTGCCCGAACTGGGCGACGGTGTGCGGGTTAATGGCCGCATCGACCGCATCGCTGTCACCGATAGCACAGTCCTGATTGTGGACTTCAAGACCAACCGTCCACCGCCGACGCAGGAAGAGGACGTTCACCAGCTTTACCGCACGCAAATGGCGCTTTACCGCGCCGCGGCCGCGAAGATCTTCCTCAACCGACGAATCGCTTGCGCGCTGGTGTGGACCGAAGGGCCGCATCTTATGGCGCTCTCGGACGTTCTTCTGGATGCAGAAACGCTACGTATCCGCGCACGCCTTGACCCCCAAGGGGAGCGTTCCTAGATTCAACGGCTCAGACACTCTCGAAACTTCAGGATATTCCCATGGCTCCGATCAAGGTTTCCGACGCTTCCTTCCAGGCCGACGTTCTCAATGCGAAGAAACCGGTCGTTGTCGATTTCTGGGCGGAATGGTGCGGACCTTGCCGGATGATCGGCCCGGCGCTGGAAGAACTCGCCACCGAGCTTGGCGAAAAGGTGACGGTCGCCAAGATCAACATTGATGAGAATCCAAACGTTCCAACCAAATACGGCGTGCGCGGCATTCCCACCCTGATGATCTTCAGCCAAGGCCAGGTTGCCGCCACCAAGGTCGGCGCGCTGCCGAAATCCAAGATCAAGGAATGGATCGAGAGTTCGATCTGACTTTCATCCACTTGTCCATGCTTCGGGGTCGCGTTCGCTTGCGGCGTGAGCGTCAAAACGCACAAGCGCGAGCACCTAACTGTTCTCTTTCAGAATCTGACCGGCGAGATAGAGCGAGCCGCAGATGAGGATACGGGGCGGCGGTTCTTTCGCATGCGCGCGCGCCCAGGCGGATAGCTGCAGCATCGCGTCGCTTACATCTTCAGCCGGCGCCGCATCGAGACCCGCGGTGCGTGCACGGTCATAGAGTTCGCCCGCGCCAAGGCTCGCCGCCTCGCCGGGGATCGAAACCGTCACGACGTGCCGCGCGAGACCGCGAAACGCCTGCAGAAAGCCGGTCGCGTCCTTTGTCCGGAGCATGCCGCAAATGAGATAGAGCGGCCGCTCCGCGCGCTCTTCGAGATCGGCGACCGCGCGCGCCACGGCAGCGGCGCAGTGCGGGTTATGTCCGCCATCGAGCCAGATCTCTGCGCCTTTCGGCGCCGCATCGATTAATGGGCCGCGCGTCAGACGCTGCAGCCGGGCCGGCCAGTCGACGGTGCGCAGGCCTTTTTCGATCGCCGCATCGTTGGCGCCCCATCCCTGCTGCGCATAACGCAATCCGGCGATGGCGACGGCGGCATTCTCGATCTGGTGACGGCCGATCAGCTTGGGCAGCGGCAGATCAAGCAGGCCCATCTCGTCCTGGTAGACCATGCGGCCATGTTCCTGGTGCGCAGAGAAATCCTGGTTGAAGACGACGGCCGGCGAGTGCAACGCCTCGGCGCGGCGGCGGATGACATCGAGCGGTGCGTCGTCCTGCGGCCCCACCACGACCGGAACGCCCGGCTTGATGATCCCGGCCTTTTCGGCAGCGATGTTGCGGATATCGTGTCCCAGGAAATCCTGATGATCGAGATCGACCGGCTGGATGATCGTCATCGCCGGCTTCGGGATCACATTGGTGGCGTCGTACTTGCCGCCCAGCCCCACCTCCAGCACCAGCGCATCGGCCGGATGGCGCGAGAAGGCGAGGAACATCGCGGTGTTGGTGATCTCGAAATAGGTGATCGGCTGGCCTGCGTTGACGCGCTCGACCTCTTCCAGCGTCGCGATCAGCTCTTCTTCCGATATTTCCTTGCCGGCAATGCGGATCCGCTCATGGAAGCGGATCAGATGCGGCGAGATATGCATGTGAACGCGCAGGCCCTGCGCTTCCAGCATCGCGCGCGAGAAGGCGCATACCGAGCCTTTGCCGTTGGTGCCCGCGACGTGGATTGTCGGCGGCATCTTCAGATGCGGGTCGCCGAGTTGATGCAGCAGCCGCAAGATGCGATCCAGCGCCAGATCGATCTTCTTCGGATGAAGGGAGAGCAGGCGTTCGAGGATCAGGTCGCTCTTGGCGGCGCTGACGCTCATTTCGCCGCCACGGCAGTCTGGGCTTCGACCGTCACCGTTTGGGGCGGTGGCAGCTTCGCCCTGGGCCGCGACCGTTTCATCATCAGATGCACGAGCCGGGAAAGCGTATCGCGCAGCTCATGGCGATGAACCACCATGTCCACCATGCCGTGTTCGAGCAGGTATTCCGCGCGCTGGAATCCTTCCGGCAGACGCTCGCGGATCGTCTGCTCGATCACGCGCGGGCCGGCAAAACCAATCAGCGCGCCGGGCTCGGCAATATGGACATCGCCCAGCATCGCGTAGGAAGCGCTCACGCCGCCGGTGGTCGGATCAGTTAGCACCACGATGAACGGCGTGCCCGCTTCGTGCAGGATGTCGACCGCTATCGTCACGCGCGGCATCTGCATCAGCGAGAGGATGCCTTCCTGCATGCGCGCCCCGCCGGACGAGGCGAATAGGATAAACGGGCGCTTTTCCGAAGCTGCCGCCTGCAGCGCCTCGACGAGCGCTTCACCGACACCCATGCCGAGCGAACCGCCCATGAAATCGAACGGCTGCACCGCGATCATCACCGGCATGCCTTCGAGCGTGCCGCGCGCAGCAACCAGCGCATCGAGACGACCGGTTTTGTTGCGCGCGTCCTTTAGTCGATCGATATACTTTTTCTCGTCGCGGAATTTCAGCGGATCGGCCGCGATATTCGGTTGCGGCAACTCTTCATAGGAACCGGCGTCGAAGATTGCAGCGAAGCGTTCTTTGACGCCGATGCGCAAATGATGCCCGCATTGCGGGCAGACGTTCTGTGCTGCGGCCAGGTCGCGATGGAAGATCATCTCGCCGCAGCCGGGGCATTTGCGCCAGAGATTTTCCGGCGTTTCCGCCGCACGGCCGTTGCCCATCAAACCTTTGATGCGCGGGCGAACGAAGTTGGCGATCCAATTCATACGGTTATGATACCACGGATTGGCTGCGGCTTTCATGCACGGATTTGGCGAGCGGCGCACAAAATTCAAGCACGTCGGCCACAAGTTCCGCAGACCGGCGACCCGCGCGCGTGTTTTCGAAAACACGGTTTACAATTGCCGAACCGACCACAACGCCTTCTGCAACCTTTGCGATCTCGCCGGCCTGTTCGGGCGTCTTGATTCCAAAACCGACGGTACAGGGCAGATCGGTGTGCTTGCGGAGTTTCGCGATGCCCTCGCGCACGTCGTCCCTGCCGACCGATTTGGTACCGGTCGTACCGGTGAAGGAGATGTAATAGAGATAGCCGCTCGCACCATCGAGGATAGTTGCAATTCGCTTGTCGTCGCTGGTGGGCGTGATGAAGCGCACGACGTCCAACCCGTGGATCTTCGCCGGCGCGCGGAGCACTTCGTCTTCCTCCGGCGGCAGATCGACGATCAGGAAACCGTCGACGCCGGCAGCAGCCGCGTCCTTTACGAAGCGGGCTGTGCCGTAGGCGTGGATCGGATTGTAGGCACCCATCAGCACGATTGGCGTCTTCTTGTCCGTCTTGCGGAATGCTTCGACCATCCGCAATACCTTGTGCAAGGTCATGCCGGACTCGAGCGCCCGCAGATAGGAGGCCTGATTGACCGGACCGTCGGCCATTGGATCCGAAAAAGGAATACCGAGTTCGATCAGATCGGCACCGATCGATGGCAGCTGTTTCAAAAGCGCAAGCGAGGTGTCGTAATCGGGGTCGCCTGCGGTGATGAACGGCACGAAAGCGGCGCGATTGGCGCGCCTGAGTTCGGAGAAGCGTTGCGCGATGGGATTCATATTTTCTCTCCCAGCGCATCGGCTGCGGTGTACACGTCCTTGTCACCGCGCCCTGAGAGGGTGATGACGACGATCTGGTCGTTCTTCATGTGGGGCGCGACGCGCATCACATGCGCGATGGCGTGTGCGGATTCGAGCGCCGGTATGATGCCTTCCAGCCGGGAGAGCAGCGTGAACGCTTCCAGCGCCTGACCGTCGGTTACCGAATAATATTTCACCCGCCCCTGATCCTTGAGCCAGGAATGCTCCGGCCCCACACCGGGGTAATCGAGCCCTGCCGAGATGGAGTGCGCTTCGGTGATCTGGCCGTCATGATCCTGCAGCAGATAGCTGCGTGCCCCGTGCAGCACACCGGGTGAGCCTTTCGAAAGCGTTGCCGCGTGGCGCGGCGTGTCCACGCCCTCGCCCGCCGCTTCGACACCGTGAATCTCCACCGCGTGATCGTCGAGGAACGGATGGAACGTTCCGATGGCGTTCGAGCCGCCGCCGACACAGGCGACAAGAAGATCGGGCAGCCGGTTTTCGCGCTCCAGCATCTGGCGGCGGATTTCGTTGCCGATCACGAGCTGGAAATCGCGTACCATCTCTGGATAGGGATGCGGACCGGCGGCAGAACCGATGATGTAGAATGTGTCGTGCACATTGGCGACCCAATCGCGCAGCGCCTCGTTCATCGCGTCTTTTAATGTGCGCGAACCGGCGGTGACCGGCCGAACCTCCGCTCCCAACAGACGCATGCGGAACACGTTCGGCTTCTGCCGTTCGGTGTCCAACTCGCCCATATAGACGACGCAAGGCAGATTGAAGCGCGCGGCTACCGTCGCGGTCGCGACGCCATGCTGGCCGGCCCCAGTCTCGGCGATGATGCGCGCCTTCTTCATCCGCCGCGCCAGCAGAATCTGACCGAGGCAGTTGTTAATCTTGTGCGCGCCGGTGTGGTTGAGGTCTTCGCGTTTCAGATAAATCTTCGGACCGCCGAGATGCTGGGTCAGGCGCTCAGCGAAATAGAGCGGGCTCTCGCGGCCTACATAATACGCGAGCAACCCGTTGAGCTCGGCCTGGAATGACGGATCGCGTTTCGCCTCTTCGTAGGCCCGCTCGAGTTCGAGCACGAGCGGCATCAAGGTTTCGGCCACGAAGCGGCCGCCATAGGCGCCGAAATGACCGCGATCGTCGGGACCGGCGCGATAGGAGTTCGGATGTGTGCTCATGACTGTTGTTCCGTCACGAAATGGGCGTTGCGCGCAGCGGCGACGAAGGCCCGGATAAGCTCCGGGCTCTTGAGGCCCGGCGCGGTCTCAACACCCGAGGAAGCATCGACGCCCGGTGCATCGGAAGTCTGGATCGCGCGTCGGACATTCTCGCCGTGGAGTCCACCCGCCAGTAGCCAGGGCCGGGAGAATTTCCGGCCGCGCAGAAGCTGCCAGTCGAACGCCACGCCATACCCGCCGGTGCGCGCGGCATCGGAAGCCGGCTTCGCATCGAACAGCAACATGTCGGCGGCTTTCTCGTATTCCGAAATCCCTGCAAAGTCGGCGGCTTCCGCGATGGGAAGCGCCTTCATCACCGGCAGGCCGAACTGCGCGCGGATCGCGCCGACGCGGGCGGGGCTCTCGCTGCCGTGGAGCTGGAGCATGTCGGGATGGACGGCACGGATGACGGTCGCGATCTGCTCGTCTCCCGCATCGCAGAGCAGCGCCACGAGGCTGGCGCGGCCACGCATGCGGTTGGCGAGCGAGGCCGCGGCGTCCAACCAAAGATACCGGGGCGAGCGGGAATGGAAGACGAGGCCGGCGTAATCCGCGCCCGCCTGCACCGCAGCGTCGGCGGCTTCGGCGCTGGTGATCCCGCAGATTTTGACCTGGATGCCCATGGGCCGCCGCTTATGAGCGCGACGGGTCTGGAAATCAAGGAACCGCGCTAAGCCGCTGGTTCGGCAGCCAGTTCTTCAGCGATCGCGCGCGCGGCGGCGGCCGGATCGGCAGCGCCGGTGATGGGACGGCCGATCACCAGGATGTTGGCCCCGGCGCGCGCGGCTTCCACTGGCGTCATCACCCGTTTCTGGTCGGCGAGATCGCCGCCGGCGGGGCGAATGCCAGGCACCACGAGCTGGAAGGCGTTGCCACAGGCTTTGCGGATCGGGCCGATCTCGCGCGAGCTGCACACCACGCCATCGAGGTCGCAATGCTTGCTGAGCTTCGCGAGCCGGACCACCTGCTCGACCGCAGGACCGCGCTGGCCCACGGCTTCGAGGTCCGCATCGTCCATGCTGGTAAGGACGGTCACCGCGATGATCTTCATGTCCGGGTTGATCGCGCGCGATTCCGTGGCCGCCGCGCGCAGCATCGCTTCGCCACCGCTCGCGTGGACGTTGAAGATGGCAGCGCCAAGCTTTGCGATCTCGCGCGCTGCGGCGCCGACCGTGTTCGGAATGTCGTGGAATTTCGTGTCGGTGAAGACCGGCAGGCCGACCGCAACGATCTCGCGCACCGCGGACGGACCGAGCGCCGTCATGAACTCAAAACCGACCTTCAGGCCGCCGACGTAGGGTTTTACGGCGTTTGCGATGACCAAGGCCTTCTTGAGGTCCGGCGTGTCGAGAGCGACGAAGACGGGACTGGTGCTCATCGAGAGGCGGTCATAAGACCCGCAAACCGAGTCGGCAAGAGCGGCTTCTTCGATGGCGCGTTGTCTCTCGGACAGGCCGCTTCGCCCGATTGCGCTTAGTGCGTGTCTTCCGGCTCTTCGCCGTGGTCCACACCGTTATTCAGGCGTTCGCGGAGTTCTTTTCCGGTACGGAAGAACGGCGCCCGCTTCTCTTCCACCGATACGGGTTCACCGGTGCGCGGATTGCGGCCCATCCGCGACGGGCGGACTTTCACCGAGAACGCCCCGAACCCGCGAAGCTCCACGCGATGGCCTTCAGCCAGCGCTTTGGTGATCTGGTCCAGCACGGTGGACACGATCCGTTCGACGTCGCGGTGGTACAAATGCGGATAGCGCTGCGTGAGCTTCGCCACCAATTCCGACTTAATCATCCCCTGCCCCCGATGCCGGGACACCCTCGCCAGCACGGTAACGGACGCCCTGACCCCCTTAACCTGTCAGACCACAATGTGGCCGTCAACGGGAAGCCACTGAAACCGCAGTATTTTTTACGATGACTGTGGCGCTTCTCACGCATAGCGGCGCGCTGCCGCGCCCTCTGAAGGCGTTAACCACATACTGCAGATCAATGCGCGGTCTGTGATCGGCGTCCTCACCGCCAACATCGTGGCGAACTTTCCATAAGCGGCTGAAACATATTGCCTATTACGAATGCAGGAGTTTTTCTAAGGCTTCCGCCGGGTATTCGAACCTCAATTTCCGGTACCCCCCTCCCCCTGCCACACTTCCTTCTCCTAGCAGCTCCTGTCCAGAGATGGGCTCATAATTCCCATAAAGACTTATTATCACACATTTAGTACAAACAGCGTATCACCCCGATGAAGATACCGAAAGAGGCAACTATCCCCAGCCTAGACTGGCTCACGCCAAGCATGCTCGACCCTGCCTAAGGACGGCAAACTGCATGCTTCTTGTTACGCTCGTTACGCTGATCGCAAGCGTTATGTGCGTCGTAAAAGGCGCACAGGACTTTCGTGCCGGACAGCGCAAGGGATGGCCGATTCTGGCGGTCATGGCCATCATCATGGCGGCCATGGGATGTCTGGGGGTCTTCAGCTGTATCATAGTCGGAGCGTGATGGGCTGGGTGCAGCCGCCAACGGTTTGTTCCAAGTATTACGGCGGCTGCGAAAGCCCGATGTTAAAATCCCGCCACCAATGAGCCAGCTTGTCCTGATCGATGACGCCACTCCGGCGCTGGAGCGGCTTCTGGCGTTCCAGCAACCGTCCCAAATCGTCCGCGCGGATGAGTCCAAAGAGGTGGAACCGGCGCTGACGCAGATCGAGGCGGCACTGGCAGCCGGGTGGCATGTTGCCGGCTATTTCTCCTACGAACTTGGGCTCTTACTGGAACCGCGGCTGCGGTCGCGCCTACCGGACACGCGGCCGATGCCGCTTCTGTGGTTCGGAGTATTTGATGCGCCAGAGGTCTATGCCGGCGCGGATGCCGCGCGTTTCCTCGAGGCGCATGTGAAGGGTCGAGGCTATGCCGGTCCGCTTCGGCACGAATGGGGTGCCACTGCCTACAATGAGCGCTTCGCGCGGGTGCACCGCTACATCGCCGACGGCGACATCTATCAGGCCAATCTGAGCTTTCGCTCGCGATTCGCGTTCGCGGGCGACGCAATGGCGCTCTACCGCGACCTGCGCAGCCGCAGTGCCGCGGCGCATGGCGCCTTCGTCGACGACGGCACCAACCGGATCCTGAGCCTCTCGCCCGAGCTGTTCTTCGAAACGACGGCGGAGGGCCGCATCACCGCGCGCCCCATGAAGGGGACCGCGCCGCGCGGCAGGGACGCCGCGAGCGATGCTGCGGCCCGCGAAGCACTCAGGCGCAGCGAGAAGGATCGCGCCGAGAACCTGATGATCGTCGATTTGCTGCGCAACGATCTCGGCCGCATCGCTGCGACCGGCAGCGTCGAGGTCGGCGATCTCTTCACCGTGGAAACCTATCCTACCCTGCACACGATGGTGTCGACCGTGCGCGCCGCGCTGAAGCCCCGCGCGGGCGTGCGCGAGATCGTGCGGGCGATCTTTCCCTGCGGTTCGGTGACCGGTGCCCCGAAAATCCGCACGATGGAGATCATCGCCGATCTGGAGGCGAGCCCGCGCGGCATTTACTGCGGCGCAATCGGTTATTTCGCGCCGGATGGTGCAGCGCATTTCAACGTCGCGATCCGTACCCTTACTTTGACCGGCGATCGGGGCGAACTTGGCATCGGCGGCGCGGTGGTGCAGGATTCCAGCGCCACGGGCGAATACGAGGAAGCGCTGCTCAAGGCGCGCTACTACGAAACCGCGCACAAGCCGATTGGTCTGATCGAGACGCTGCGCTGGGAGCCGGATACCGGCTTCGTGCGGCTCGACCGCCATCTGGCCCGTATGCGCAATTCGGCGGCGGTATTCGGTTTGCCTTTCGACGAAGACAAGGCGCGCGGCGCTCTCGCGCAGACCGTTCTGTACGCGCGGGAAGTTTTGCGCGTGCGCCTGACACTGGACGAAGACGGTGCTTTCGCCTGCACCGCCGCAAAGCTGGGTCCGCCACAGACATCCTGGCGCTATCTTCTGTCGTCGCGCCGCGTCTCGAGCGGCGATGTGCTGCTGCGGCACAAGACGACTTGGCGCGAGATGTACGAAGCCGAAGCGGTCAACGCGAAGACCGATGAAGTGATCTTCCAGAATGAGCGCGGCGAGATCACGGAAGGCAGCCGCAGCAACGTGTTCGTGCGGATCGATGGCAAGCTGCTCACGCCACCGCCGGAAGCCGGTCTGCTCGACGGCATCCTGCGGCGAGAGATGCTCGACGAAGGAGCATGCGCGGAGGCGACGCTCACGCCTGCCGATCTAGAACGGGCCGATGAAGTATGGCTCGGCAATTCGCTGCGCGGTCTCGTGCGCGCGATACCGGCGCGCGTGACTGCGGTTAAACCCTTCCACCCTGCCCTTGAGGGAGGGTCGAAAAATCCCTGAGCGCAAGCGAAGGATTTTTCGGGGAGGGGCTCGTGCTGTCGAAAGGAACCCCTCCCCGAAATTTGCTCACGCAAATTTCGACCCTCCTCAAGGGGGGAATTATATACTTGACTGACAAACATGTGTCATGCGAATCCGGTGGCGACAGGCCGTCGTTTAGTGAACCCGATGCACGGCTCTTGCCTGCGGCGGAGTCTCTTGCACGGGAGATTGAGCGCATCGGGGGAACTCCTTGGGCTAGCCTCGATGAATCGGGAAAGCATTTCTATTTGGCCTGCGTTGAGGTGGTTGCGATCCATCTTAGGCGCGCCGGTCTTATGACGCACGCTTCTTCGGGGGTTGCGTAGCAACGCCTGCGAGCAAGCGATATGTGGGCGCGGCAAGTAGGGCGCGCGGAAGAACCGGAAATAAGCAGATATCAACAACGACGTAGAATTTGCCTCTGTGTATGAGCACGTCACATCGAATGAAGTGCTGACCAATCCCAATAGGCGGCAACCGCCTCGAAACCATGGAGATAGGCGCGCCTCCGCCAATTACGCGCCATGCGTCATCTGTTTTTTCGTTCAAAATTATATCCAAAAGAAGCGGCTCAATATCATCCATCTCGAAGTGGACCACCATTATGCCGTGCGCAATCTTCGCCAATAGCTGAAAGACCGCAAAGACGTTGTATCGGGCGGTGATGCCGGTGACGGCTGGCAGGTGTTTTCTAGCTCTCGCTAAAGCATCCTGCGGGTCGTAGAGATTGACGTAAGCCCACTTTGAGGGCCGCGTGCTGCCTGTGAATAGTCCAGGCGCGTCGAATATCTTCGGCATTGTCAGGACGACCGGATATTCACGCAACGGGACAATCAGAGGGACCAAATATCGCCCCTCACGAACGGTAAGCGTTCCATGGGTTGGCGAGTGTCCTAGCCCAGAGACTTCCAAGTTGTGTTCTGTCCGGAACATCTTCCAGTTTCTGGCTAGACATTCAGTTTCAAACTTATGCGTTTTCTTCCGGCAGTCTTCGCAACTCCCGGCCAATACGACTAGCCCTCCGCCCAATGCCCGTGGGATGACGTGTTCCCGCGAAAGTTCATCTCTGCTATGGTCTGGCCCATACATGCAGTAGCCAAGCGGGCCGATAACCTTGGCCCTTCTTTTGTGGAATGAAATGGTGGTCAAACCAATTCCCTCTGACCAGTTGAGTAACGAAGAAACTGCACAGCGGTTAGATCGTGCTTTGCGGCGATCCCTTCAAATGCCACCTCCTCAGCGAGACAAAAAATCTACTCGGCGGACGAAGACAAAGCGCGCCGCCACTTCAAAAAAGCGCGCGCCATCTGCTTAGGCGTTCGCGGTTTTGTTAGGCTGGCGGTACTGCAAACGCTTGCCTTCCGCGCCCTTAATCGCGCGCGTAGTGCGTTCACAGTCATCCACTTTCAAAGCCGAACGGTTCGAATGCCGGAAATCAAATTCGTGCAGGTAAGCCTGTAGATGCGCCTCGCTGACATGGTGATATGTGCCGACGATCCCGCGCTTGAGGGTCGCGAAATAGCCTTCCACGGTGTTGCTGTGAGCGTTGCCGCGCACGTATTCGTCGGCACTATGGTCAACCATTTCGTGGCTGGCGAACTCTTTGCCCAGATGCAGGTAGCCGCCAGCGGTGTCCGTCATAAGGGCGCTCTTGCGGTCCACGTTGCCGAACAGGATCGGGCGAAGGGTTTTGCCGCTCACGTTCGGGATATGGTGCGAGCGGGCTTTGCCGCCGCGCTCAACAAGGGTGTGAACGATCTGCTTGCCGACGCCGCCGATTTTCTTACCGTCGCGCTTGCCAACGTGCTTGTTGCGCTCTTTTCCGCCGACATAGGTAGTATCGGCCTCGACCACTTTGCCTTCGCCGCCCATTGGGCCAGCCTTACCCTTCGCCGGACCCATTGCTTCACGAATGCGATGCGCCATAAACCACGCGGTTTTGTACGTCACGCCCAAGGTGCGATGCAGTTGATGGGCGCTCATGCCTTTCTTGCTTGACGCCATAAGGCGGAAGGCGAGCAACCACTTATGCAACGGAACATGTGAACGCTCATACACAGTGCCAGAGCGAACCGTGAATTTGTCCTGACAGGCTTCGCAGTAATACCAGCCCGGTCCCATCGACTCGCCGCCAAGGGCGCGCGCTTCGTCCGCAGAGCCGCAATGAGGGCATGTCACGCCATCCGGCCAGCGGATCGCTTCAAGATGGGCGCGGGCCGCATCTTCGTTCGAGTAGACTGGGCTTGAAAGTTCAACAGGCGTCATGGCTTATCCCCTATGATCGAAATATAGGGACTCGCCCTCTGTCAGTCAAGTATATAATTCCCCTCAAGGGGAGGTTGAAGAGGGGCTATGGGCATTTCTCCGCAGTATAGGTCTCGCCCTTCACGGCAAATCCATTGACGTCACAGAAGCGGGGATCGCGTTCGCGCTTGCCGCCGTCATTGTCGGTGAGGAAGCCGCCGGCGTCGATCGGATTGGCGGCGTCGGGCACCGCAACTTCGAAATGGACGTGCTTGAGCATCGCGCAGCCGATCGCGTCTTCGTCGCCGAGATAGGCGCCGGCGTCGACATGATCACCGACCTTCAGGCCCGCTTTCTTCGTTACACTGTCGTGTGCGATGTGCGAATAGTTCGTCCACTCGCCGTCGGGATGCGCGATCCAGACGTAATTGTTGTGGCAGTCCTTTGCGGCGCGGCCCGATTGCTGTTCGTCGTAGCCGTCCTGGATCGCCACGATGCGTCCGGCCGCGGCCGCAACGACGCGATACGGCTCCCGTCCGTTGACCGCATAGAGATCGACACGGCCGATCGGGCGATGCGTCAGGAAATCGTCGAACACCCGCACCGGCGTGCCATCCGCAAACGGCAGGCGATACAGACCGTCGCTCGCAACCGGCGTCACGGCATCTGCCAGGGCGGGACCGCACGCGAGAAACAGGAAAATCGAAAGAACGGAGGAAACGCGCATGCGGCTTTGTCGTCGTCTAGGCCGCTGCACACAGGTCGCGGCCGGTTGCGGCCATGTAGCATACCGCAACGAGCGCGCGCGGCATCACCCAGCCGTTCACTTCAAGGAGAGCATCGTCCGCAGCTTCTTTTGTGAGTACGGCCGCGAACGGCGTTTTGACCACGTCCTGGCGAAGCTGCGTCGCGCCGTTCGCGTTCTCCTGGCACAGTTCTTTTGCACGGCCCTGCAGCTCTTGGCCCACCCGCTTGGCGCTTTGCGGATCGCCGGTGAGATTGACCAGGTCGGAATATGGTCCGCTCGCTGCCGGCCGCTTCGGGCGCCAGAGATCGACGCCGACACCGGCCGCGAGGACCGCAACCGTGGCGAAGAGGCCGGTGAGGACGGGCCGCCGCGTCAGCATCGCCTTCTCGCTCATACGAACAGTCCCTTGATGTGATCGGCCAGGCGCAGGGTCAGCGCGATCAGGTTCATCGTCGGATTGGAAGATCCGTAGGTCGGGAACGACGCGCTGCCGGCGACGAACAGATTGGCGACGCCGTGCATCTTCAGATTCGCATCCACCACGCCCGTCTTCGGATCGTCGCTCATGCGCGTGGTGCCCATGTGATGGTTGCCCCAATCCATAGCCGCCAGCCATTCGGCGCGCGTATTGCGGTTGAGGCGGACCATGCCGCTCTTCGCCGCGAGAAGCTGGCGCCCCAGCTCCCGCATGGTAAGGCGATAACGCGCGAAATCTTCGTCGGAAATGCGCATGTCGAGCTTGAGCCGCGGCAGGCCGAGCGCATCGCGCTCATGTGTCAAGGTCAGGCGGCGATCGGGATCGGGCGCCAGCTCGATCCCGCATCCCATCGACCACGCCTTCGCGCGCACGCTTTCGACGCCGAGCGACGAGGCAGTAACATCGACGGCCGCCTGCGCGAGATCGTCCAGCGGCACGTTATTCTCCACCGTCGTCAACGAACCGAGCACACGGCTTTTCGGCTTGAACGCTTCCGTGGGCGAGAAGGCCGCGCGCGCCAGCGCACCCTGCATGTCGACCGCTGTCTTCCAGTAGGACGGTATCTGGCCGTTGAACAGCACCAAAGTTGCGGTGTCGCGCGGGATGCCGTGATCAGCGAAGAAGCGGCCAACCAGATCGTTGCCGTTGCCGACGCCGGTCTCCATCACGTCATCGGAGGCGAGCAGCAGGCGCGTATTCTCGATCGCGCCGCACGCCAGCACTGTGTGTTTGGGAGTCACGGTGAACTTCCGGCCGGAAAGTGTGGCGACTTCGAGCCGCGCCAGCGACGCGGCATTGGGCGCGAGCCGCAGCGCCGTGACATTGGCGTGCAGCAACACCTGAAGATTCTTCTGCGCCTTCAGCGCGTCGCCATAACGCTTGCCGAACGCAACCGGAAGATCGTCGGGACCGGTTCTGCTGAATTGGAACCAGGTCTTGTAAACGCCTCCGGCGCCGAGCGTGACCGGCGGTCCGAAGCGCTCCTCATGACTCAAACGGTCGAACTGCGCCGGCCCGGCGTTGATCAGTTCGTTGGCGCGCGGAAAATGTTTGGCGAGATCGCCATAGGCGATCGGCCAGCCCGAATGCGCCAGCCAGTCGCGCTTATCCATGTCGCTGGGATCGAGCGGCCGGGTCCAGCCGCCCCAGTGGTTGGAGCTGCCGCCGAGAAACCGCATGCGGGTCGCGTCGAGCGCCACATATTTGACGTTGCCGGTCTCGGCTCCGCGATAGAGCCTTTGCGTATTCTGTTCAAACTCGAGTCCGCCGCTTTCCAGCAGAAGGATTTTGATCGGCATGTCCGCCAGCGCCATGGCCAGCGTGAACCCGGCAGGGCCACCGCCGACGATGACGAGATCGGGCGCGAACGCGGTGTGATCGGGGACCGTGCGGGCGTCGAGAAAGGCGGGCAAAGCAAAACTCGTATGAGGCGAAGGGAGGGTTTATAGGCGCTTATGGGCAAACGCGCGACCGGAATGGCTCTTTAGGTAATCCTCGAAATCTATTGCACGCTTTTCATCCGAAAAAGCGAGATAGGTGTTGAGCCGCCACGGTTTGAACTTCGCCGTGTGTGGCACCTTTCCGCTATTGTGAGCCTTCAGACGTGCGCGAAGGTCGTCCGTCGAACCGACGTAATGACGATTGCAATCCGCGATGCACTGAAGAATGTAGACATATTTCACGGAAGCTCTCCCAGCTCAGCGAAGCGCTATTGAAAAGCCTGATTGCAGGCTCCGCTGCTCGCAGCCTCGCATGAAAGGGGAAACAGAAGTGATCTCAGGCTTGCCAGGGCGTAGCAGCGCGAATCCGGATACAGCCCGGCTTCGCCCTGCGGGCTACGCCGCGGCAGGCTCCGCTGCTGCGCAGCGAAGCCTGGTGGAGCCAAGCGGGATCGAACCGCTGACCTCCTGCATGCCATGCAGGCGCTCTCCCAGCTGAGCTATGGCCCCGTTCCAGTCTTCGGCAGCTGTGGGGAGCTGCCGGTCATGTGGGCGATCGATCCGATCGCCGCGCTATAGTCTAGCGCTCGTCCTTTGCGATGTCAGGGTCGATGATGCCGCTGACATCGTCGGCGTCTTCCTCGACTTCTTCGAGGAGTGCGCTGTCGTCTTCGCCTTCCGTGTCTTCGTCGAGCTCGACATCTTCGATATCGTCGGCATCGGCATCGACCACCGACATGCCGGCATCTTCGACGTCTTCTTCGGCCTCTTCTTCCTCGTCGTCATCACCGTCGGTGCCGACCGTCAGCGGCGCCTCGGACGCGACCTTCTCGACGCCTTCATCCTCTTCGGACTCGGCATCTTCATTCTCCTCGTCGTCCTGATCCTCCGACTCCTCGTCTTCGGCTTCCGCGGCAACGACTGCAGCAGCGGCGGCTTCCGGCTGACGCGGGCGGCGCTGCTTATAAAGTGCTTCCGGTTCGAACGAGAATTCGCATTTCGGGCACTCGATCGGACGCTTTTGCAAATCGTAGAAGCGCACGCCGCACGAGGGGCACACGCGTTTGATTCCAAGTTCAGCCTTGACCATGAATTCCGGGGGACGGGGGTTTCCGAAGGGCGGGTGCTTTGCCACGGTTGCACCCACGTGTCAAAGCGTTCAAACAGCCGCAATGACTGCCGGTTCCCTGCCCCATCCGCTCACTGGCCGCCGCTCTGGCGGCTTGCACGGTACGGCACTGGTTCCGGGCGACAAGTCGGTTTCGCATCGGGCGCTGATCCTCGGCGCGCTGGCCATCGGCGAAACCCGGATTTCCGGGCTCCTCGAAGCGGACGATGTGCTCAATACCGCACAGGCGATGCGGGCTTGCGGCGCGGATGTGGTCCGCGACGGCCCCGGCGCATGGCGGGTCTGGGGCACGGGGGTGGGCGGCTGGGGTGCGCCGAAGGATGTGCTCGATTTCGGCAATTCGGGCACGGGCTCGCGGCTCGTCATGGGCGCGATGGCCACGACCGCCATCACGGCGGTGTTCACCGGCGACGCGAGCCTGCGCAGCCGGCCCATGAAGCGCGTGCTCGAGCCGCTGACCAAATTCGGCGCGGAGTACACCGCACGCGACGGCGGCCTGATGCCGGTGACACTTATCGGTGCGGCACGGCCGATCTGTGTGGATACCGAAGTGGCCGTCGCGTCGGCGCAGGTGAAGTCGGCGCTTCTGCTCGCAGCCCTGGGTGCACCCGGCCGCAGCCGGATTGTGCAGCGCGAGCTGACGCGCGATCACACCGAGAAGATGTTCAAAGCGTTCGGCGCCGATATTACGGTCGAACCGCTCAGCGACGGCGGCGAAGCGGTGCATGTGCTGGGCGAGGCCGATCTGAAATCGTGTGCTGTCGAAGTGCCGCGCGATCCCTCTTCAGCGGCGTTCGCGCTTGTTGCCGCTCTGATCGTGCCGGGTTCGGAGATAACCCTGCCCGCTATCCTGCTCAATCCGCGCCGCATCGGGTTGATCGAAACGCTGCTCGAGATGGGCGCCGACATCAGAGTCGCCAACGAACGCGAGAGCGGCGGTGAACGGATCGGTGATCTCATCGTGAAGTCGTCTGCGTTGAAAGGCGTCGAAGTCCCGCCGGAGCGCGCGCCCTCGATGATCGACGAATATCCCATCCTGTCGGTTGCGGCCGCTTTCGCGGAAGGCCGCACGACCATGCATGGTCTGCAGGAATTGCGGGTGAAGGAAAGCGATCGTTTGTCGGCTATCGCGAGCGGTCTGAAGACTTGCGGACTTTCGATCGCGGAAACCGAAGATTCGCTTTCCGTGGAAGGCTGCGGCGTAGACGTGCTGGGCGGCGCGCGCGTCGCAACGCATATGGATCACCGCATCGCAATGAGTTTCCTCACCCTGGGCCTCGCCAGCCGGGACGCCGTCTCTGTCGACGACACCGCCATGATCGCCACCAGCTTCCCGGAGTTCGAGAAGTTGATGCGTGATCTCGGGGCCAATTTCGCTGTGCCGAATGTCTGAGATGACAGCCTTCATCCTCACCTCCACCTGGGGACGTGAAAGTAGCGACGCATGAGTATCGTCATCGCCGTCGACGGCACCGCGGCTTCCGGCAAAGGCACGCTTGCGAAAAAGCTCGCCCGGCATTTCGGGTTTGCGCATATGGATTCCGGCGCGCTCTACCGGCTGACCGCACTCGCGGTAATGGAGGCCAAAGGCGATCCGGCAGTGGAGGCAGATGCGTTGCGCGGTGCGCAGGCGATTGACCTGT
Source organism: Rhizomicrobium sp. (assembly GCA_036490455.1). Taxonomy (GTDB): domain Bacteria; phylum Pseudomonadota; class Alphaproteobacteria; order Micropepsales; family Micropepsaceae; genus Rhizomicrobium. The sequence goes on along the minus strand of DASXDS010000053.1, from coordinate 74,197 downwards.
CGCGGGCCGGCGATCCCGCCATCCGCACAGATCTCATTGGCCAGGCGTCGTCCCAGGTTGCCGCGATTCCGACGGTGCGCGAAGCGCTCAAGGACTTCCAGAAGAGCTTCGTCGAGCATCCGCCGGGCGGCAGCGCGGGCGCGGTGATGGATGGACGGGATATCGGAACGGTGATCTGCCCATCGGCCACCGCCAAGCTGTTCGTGGACGCCGCCCCCCGGGTGCGGGCGCTGCGCCGGCTGCTCGAACTACAGAAGCTTGGGATCGCGCGGGAAGAAGAGGACCTGTTGGCGGAACTCAATGCCCGGGACAAAGCCGACCGGGAGCGGCCCGTGTCGCCGCTCCGGCAGGCGGACGATGCCGCCTTGCTAGATACCACCGATTTGGATATAGACCGCGCGTTCGCGGCAGCCTTGGCTTTGGTTCAACCGAAGATCGAGGCCGCGCTCAAGGTTCGCCACAGGGGTTAGGAGACCCGGCGGCCTCTCCCGAGCACCCGGACGCAAATCAACGAAATCGCCCCTTCGCGGGAAGTCCACCGGCATTGCCGGTTGGCAAAATGTTATTCGCACAGGAAGAAAACCCATATGGCCAGAAGCGCCGCCAAAACCAAGATCCAGGACACATCATCCATTGCCACGCCGAGCCGCGACGAGTTCGCGGCCATGCTGGAAGAGAGCTTCGAGGGCCGCTCGCCCGCCGAAGGCTCCGTCATCCGCGGCAAGATCGTCGCGATCGAAAACGACTTCGCCGTTGTCGATGTCGGCCTGAAGACCGAAGGCCGCGTCTCCATCCGCGAGTTCTCCATGCCCGGCCAGCCGGCCAATGTGAACGTCGGCGACGAGGTCGAGGTTTATCTGGAGCGCGTCGAGAACGCGATGGGCGAAGCCGTCCTCAGCCGCGACAAGGCACGGCGCGAGGAAAGCTGGATCCGCCTCGAGAAGGCGTTCAACGACCAGTCGCGCGTCACCGGCGTGATCTTCGGCCGTGTTAAAGGCGGCTTCACCGTCGATCTCGACGGAGCAGTTGCGTTCCTGCCCGGTTCGCAAGTGGACGTTCGCCCGATGCGCGATGTCGGCCCGCTGATGAACCAGCCGTCGCCGTTCCAGATCCTGAAAATGGATCGCCGCCGCGGCAACATCGTGGTGTCGCGCCGCGCCGTGCTCGAAGAGCGCCGCGCCGAAGAGCGCACCTCGCTGGTCGCCTCGCTGCAGGAAAAGCAGGTGGTCGAAGGCGTGGTCAAGAACATCACCGACTATGGTGCGTTCGTCGATCTCGGCGGCGTGGACGGCCTCCTGCACGTCACCGACATCGCATGGCGCCGCGTGAGCCATCCGACCGAGGTCCTTTCGGTCGGCCAGACCGTCACTGTGCAGATCATCAAGATCAACCACGAGACGCAGCGCATCAGCCTGGGCATGAAGCAACTCCAGACCGATCCGTGGGAAGGCGTCGGCGTCAAATATCCGGTCGGTGCGAAGTTCAGCGGCAAGGTCACCAACGTCACCGACTACGGCGCATTCGTCGAGCTGGAGCCGGGTGTCGAGGGCCTCGTGCACGTCTCCGAGATGTCGTGGGTGAAGAAGAACGTCGCGCCGTCGAAGATCGTCAATCCGGGGCAGGACGTGGACGTCGTGGTGCTGGAAGTCGATTCCAACAAGCGCCGCATCAGCCTCGGCCTCAAGCAGACGCAGGACAATCCGTGGGATGCCTTCCAGAAGGCGCATCCGGTCGGTTCTACGATCGAAGGCGAGATCAAGTCGATCACCGAGTTCGGCCTGTTCGTCGGCCTCGACAACGACATCGACGGCATGGTGCACCTCTCCGACCTGTCGTGGGACAAGTCCGGCGAGGAAGCGGTCAAGGCCTATGAGAAAGGCCAGCTCGTCCAGGCCAAGGTGCTCGACGTCGATCCGGAAAAGGAACGCGTCAGCCTCGGCGTCAAACAGCTGGCGGGCGATCCGCTGGAGAAGGCCGGCGCCGACGGCGGCGCGCTACGGAAGAACCAGATCGTCACCGTCACGGTCACGGAAGTGAACGACGGCGGCATCGAGGTCAGCCTTGCCGATGGCGTGAAGGCGTTCATCCGCCGCGCCGATCTGGCCCGCGACCGCAACGACCAGCGCCCCGAGCGTTTCCAGGTCGGCAACAAGGTCGATGCGATGGTCACGCAGGTGGACAAGGCGTCTCGTCGCGTTTCGCTCTCCATCAAGGCGCGCGAAATCAGCGAAGAGAAGATCGCCGTGCAGCAATACGGTTCGTCCGACAGCGGCGCGAGCCTCGGCGACATCCTCGGCGCAGCGCTCAAAAAGCGCGGCAAGAAGGACGAAGACGCGGGCGAATGAGCGGTACGCAGTTTCCGTGACAAATCGGAGGGGCGGGCCGAAAGGTCCGCCCTTTTTCTTGGTAGTTCCCTCGGAGATCAGTCGAGACGAAACATAGGTTATGACAACCAGGCATAGACCGGTGAGCCCCACGCGGCGTAGTTTTGCGAACGGGACGGGCCGAGAGATCGCGAGCGCTCGCTACGACGCTTTTTTATTGGGGTGAGACGGTGACCGATTATGTCGGCAAGAAGGGCAACGACCATTTCACGGGTACGGTAAACGACGACACCTTCGATCTGTCACAGGGTGGCGAGGATACTGCGTCTGGCGGCGGCGGGAACGACACCTTCACGATGGGCAAGGCGTTCGATGCCCACGACAGGATCGACGGGGGCACAGGTTTCAATCAGCTGTATCTGGACGGTAACTACAACCTTACCTTCCTCGCCACGACAATGACCAACATCCAGCAGGTGTATCTGGTCAGCGGCCACCATTATTCGCTCACGACCAACGATGCGACGGTCGCAGCGGGCGCTGAATTGGGTGTCGATGGAAGCAATCTGGGAGCGTCGGACGCCCTTGTCTTCAACGGCGCGGCGGAAACAAACGGAACGTTCGTCGTGCGTGGCGGCGCGGGCAACGACACGCTCACGGGTGGGAACGGCGACGATACACTCTCCGGCGGCGACGGCACCAACACGCTCAATGGCGGCGCGGGTTCCGACAGCCTTTATGGCGGGGCCGGCACCAGCACGATGAGTGGCGGCGACGGAGACGATTACATCTACGGCGACGTTGGCAACGACAAGGAATATGGCGGCACCGGCAACGACTACCTGACGGGAGCGACCGGCCACAACACACTGAGCGGCGGCGCCGGCGATGACACGCTTTCGAGTACCCCCGGATTCGTCCAGATCGGTAGCACCATTACGATCGTCGACAAAATCGACGGCGGCTCCGGCGACGACACGGCCGTCATCGACCGGTCTTCCGCAACGGCCAACCTGACATTCCACGAGACCAGCCTTACCTCGGTCACCACCTTGATCGGAGACGGGACAACAGTGGTGAACGTCGAGACCTTTGAGCTGACGGGCGGTTCCGGAGACGACAAATTCACCACCGGCGCCGGCGACGACGCCTTGGCTGGCGGGGCGGGCAACAACACATTAAACGGCGGCGCCGGAAACGACACGCTCGGGGAGCAAGGTCAGACCGGCAACAACACGCTGATCGGCGGTCTGGGTGATGATGCTCTATATGGCAGCACCGGCCACAATGTCCTGAGCGGTGGCGATGGCAACGACACGATCAACAGCTATGGCACCGATAAAATCGACGGTGGAATCGGCACAGACACGGTCACGATCGACCGCTCCGGCGCCACAACCAACCTGACATTCAACGAAACCAATCCGGCCTCGACCGCAACGCTGGTCGGTGACGGCACCACGGTCGTTAATGTCGAGAACATCGGTCTGCTCGGCGGTTCGGGCAATGACAGCTTCACGACCGGTGCCGGCAATGATTCCCTTTCCGGCGGCGCCGGCCACAACACGTTGAACGGTGGCGCCGGCGACGACGTCATCACCAGTACCGGAATCGATGCGATCAACGGCGGGACCGGCGACGATTTGGTCAATATCGATCGGTCTACCGCCACCGCCAATCTGACCTTCCACGAGACCAGTCCGACCACGGTCACGACATTGGTTGGCGACGGGACCACCGTCGTAAACATAAAAAGCTTCATCATGGAGGGCGGCTCCGGTAACGACAATTTTACGACCGGCGCGGGCAACGATGCCCTGTATGGAAATGGGGGCAACAACACGCTGAACGGCGGCGCCGGAGATGATGAGCTTTACGAGGCAAACCAGACCGGCACAAACACCCTGATCGGCGGCGCCGGCAACGACTATGTGTTGGGTGGCGATGGCCACAACACTCTGAACGGCGGCGACGGAAACGATACGCTTACCGGCTACGGTACCGACACGATCGCCGGTGGAACCGGGAACGACTTGATCTATAGCTACGGCGTCGCGACGATCGACGGCGGCGACGGCATCGACACCGTCTCGATCGACCGCTCCTCCGTCACCACCAAGCTGACGTTCAACGAGACTAGCCTGACGTCCTACACCACGCTCGTGGGCGACGGTACCAAAGTCGCCAATGTCGAGAACATCATTCTCTACGGCGGTACCGGCAATGACAGTTTCACCACCGGTGCCGGTGCCGATCAATTGTACGGCGGTGCGGGCAGCAACACGCTGAACGGCGGGGCGGGAAACGACTACCTATATGAATACACCGAGACCGGGAAGAACACGCTAACCGGCGGCAGCGGAAACGACATTCTGATCGGCGGAAGCGGTCACAACACCATGAACGGTGGAACCGGCAATGACGCCATCTACAGTTATGGTGTGGATACGATCGACGGCGGAGCCGACACCGACACTGCGCTCATCGCCCGCACCGGCGCCACCGCCGGTTTGACGTTCCACGAGACCAGCACATCAGCCACCACGACGATGAGCGACGGCACCACGATCATCAATGTCGAAAACATCGATCTCTTCGGCGGATCCGGGAACGACAGTTTCATCACCGGCGACGGCAACGATACGCTGGATGGTGGCGGCGGCGCGGATCAAATGATCGGCGGCAAGGGAAACGACAATTTCCAGTATGGCGCTGTCTCCGACTCGACAGGGCCGGCCTACGATACGATCGGCGGCTTCGACGCCAGTGCCGATTATTTCACCTTTGCCGTTCCTGTGACCGCGGTCGACGCCGCAGTCACAGCGGGCGCCTTGAATACAACGGCCTTCAACGCGAACCTCGCGGCGGTCCTGACCGCCAGTAAGCTTGGCGCTGGCCACGCCGTGCTCTTCACGCCCAGCAGCGGCACGCTTGCAGGCCACACATTTCTCGTGGTCGATGCCAACGGCATCGCTGGATATCAAGGGGGCCAGGATTTCGTCATCCAGTTACACAACGCGGCCCATCTCTCGAGCCTCAGCCTCGCGGATTTTCACTTCGGTTGAGGGCTTACCCGCGATAATACCGGCGACAGCGAAGTCATTCGTCTGTCTGTCTGCATCTCCGAGGAAGATGATTCTGCTCTCCGTCACGACGTGGTTCACAACACATCCATAACACGCGACCTACAGTCGATGTGACCGCTGTTAAGGGGAAGCATTATGGGGAAATCACGACAGGTTCTATACGGCATTGCACTCACGCTCGCCGTGAGCGCCACGGGGGCGGCGCAGGCGGCAAGCGATCGCTTCGTGCCGTTTGGAGAGTTCGTCGGCAGCGTCCGCTCGGCACCGCTGACCCGTTACGCAGCGGTGCCGCAAGCACAGGTGCAGACGGCTGCCGATTTCGAGCAGATGCGCGCCCACATCCTGCGTATGTACGACGGTGTCCACGTCAAACACAGCTATGCTTTGGCGAGCGAGATCTACGACTGCCTGCCGATCATGGAGCAGCCCTCAGTCCGCTTGCAGAGGATCACCAGGATCGCGACACCGGTGGCCGCACCGCACTCGACGCATGGCGCGAGCCTGCTCGCCAATGGCTCGATGCCGGCGACCCAGCTTGAGCCGGATCAAAAGATCGACCGGTTCGGCAATGCGATCGGCTGTGAAGCCGGCACGGTGCCGTTGCGCCGTGTCACGCTCGGGGAGATAACGAAGTTCAGAACGCTTCAGGACTTTTTCCACAAGCTGCCGTTCCAGTTGAGTCCGGATGCAACGACACCGGTCTCGGTCCACAAATACGCCCACGCCTCGCAAACCATCAACAATCACGGCGGCGGACAGATCATCAATCTGTGGGACCCGGCGGTCGATACCAGCCAAACGGAAGTCTTCTCACTTGCACAACACTGGTTCGTCAATTTCCTGACAAGCGGAAAGCCCGAAACGGTGGAAGGCGGCTGGCAGGATTTCCCGGCGAAGTACGGGATCGCCAAACCGGTTCTCTTCATCTATTGGACGGCCGACGGTTACAACAAGACCGGGTGCTACAACACCGACTGTGCCGCCTTCGTGCAGGTAAACAGCAACGTCCATCTGGGCGCGCCATTCGCGCATTACAGCACCAAGAACGGTACCCAATACACGCTCGATATCAGCTGGTATCAGACCGGCGGAAATTGGTGGCTTTATGTGGGCGGCAGCCAGAGCACCAATGCGGTCGGCTATTACCCCGGCACGCTGTATGCGAAGACGCCTATGGCAAACAAAGCATCTACGATCGATTATGGCGGCGAGACGGTCGGCACGACGGCGTGGCCTCCGATGGGCAGCGGAAAGCTTCCCGACAGCGGCTTCGGTATTTCCGCCTACCAGCGCTACATCCACTACTTCACGATGTCGAACAACTTCGCGGATGCGACGCTGTCCCCGTCGCAGCTGTCTCCGACCTGCTACAAGATCAAAGTCACCAACAACAGCACGGACGCGAGCTTTCGTTCGTACTTCTATTTCGGCGGCCCCGGCGGAACGGGCTGCTGACAGGCACCAAAAGCAAACGCCCGATGCATTAAGATCAAGAGGCGGACCATCGGTCCGCCTCTTCCTTTAGCTGTTAACGCGGTCTTATCCGGCAAGGCGTAAACCGGGCATATTTGCTGCGCGGGGCAAAGGCTTGCGTTTGCCAACTGTTAACCGAGTTTGAGATGACGGCGGAAATCCCGACTGCCGGATTGCGGCGGGGCATGCCGTCCCCAAGCCTCGGCATGCTCACTGTTATCGCGGCGGTCATAGCGCTATCGTCCTATGCCTGCCTCGAACTCACCAGTTACTCCCAGCGCGTTGCGGCGATCTGGATTTCGAACGCAATCCTGCTCGCGTTCCTCCTGAAATATCGCTATCGCGACTGGCCGTCCGTCCTGCTGGCGGGTTTTGCCGGTCATCTCGCCACCGATCTAGCAACCCATGACGGCGTGCTTGGCGCGGTGCTGCTGCCGCTCGCCAATACGATCGAAATACTTGCCATCGCACTGCCGCTGCGCGCCTGGGCGCTCGACCGGGAATTTGCGCGTTCGCGATCGCTGATCGTGTTCTATGCGCTCGCGGTGGGACCTGCGCCCATGGCCTCGGCGCTGGTGGCTTCGGTGTTTTTCGAGGCGAACGGCGCAGCGAATCTCTGGTCTGCGGCAGTCAACTGGTACCTCGCCGACGCGCTCGGTCTCGTCGTGATCGTGCCGTTGCTGATGACAGTGAGGCTGACGGCGCTGCGGGACGCGTTCGGACGCAAACAGGTGATCGGGACTTTACTGCTGGTCGGGGTGGTGCTGGCGACGGCCGGCGTGAACTGGATCTGGCGCGGCTATCCGTTCGCATTCCTGTTCTTTCCGGCGGTCGTGCTTCTCACCTTCCAGCGCGGCTTTGCGGGTGGCGCGATCGGGCTTGTGGTGGTGGCGAGTTACATGATGGCGCCGGTGCTGCTCGGCGATCCGTCGAGCGGCCTGCGCCAGCATACACTGCGCGAGCAGGTGATGATCGTGGAGATTTTCATCGCAGTGACCGGCCTTTCGGTGGTTCTGCTGGGCGCGGCGCTGGAGGAACGCAAGCGCCTCGCCCAGCGCCTTGCGGCCGCCACGCGTTTCGCGGAAGCCGCGCGCGAGGAGGCGGTGGTCGCGCGCGATGCCGCGGTGCAGGCGAACCGCACGAAATCCATGTTTCTGGCGAACATGAGCCATGAATTGCGGACGCCGCTCAACGCGGTCATCGGATTCGCGAACATCATGAACAACCAGGTGTTCGGTCCACTCGGCAATGCGCGCTACACCGAATACGCGACGCACATCCAGGACGCCGGCCAGCATCTCCTCGACTTGATTAACAACATCCTCGACATGTCAAAGATCGAAGCCGGCAAGATGGAGCTGGAATTCTCCGACTTCAGCATCGATGTCCGCATCCGCGAGTGCATGGAGCTGCTGCATGAGCGCGCGGCGCAAGGCGAGATCGAACTCGCAGCCGACCTGCCGCCAGGCTCGCTGACCATTCACGCCGATCAGCGCGCGGTACGGCAGATCCTGCTGAACCTGCTTTCCAACGCCATCAAGTTCACCCCGGAACGCGGCCGCATTGTCACCCGCGCGCGTGTCGTGGAGGGAAGGTTGGTCCTGTCGGTGAGCGATACCGGCATCGGCATTCCGCCGGACCGGATCGACGATCTCGGCAATCCTTTCGTCCAGCTCCGCAACACCGCCGGCGAATCGCACACCGGCACAGGCCTCGGCCTCGCGCTGGTGCGCACGCTCGCCGAACTGCACGGCGGCACCATGCACATCGAAAGCGTGGCCGGCGCCGGCACCAAGGTCACCGTCGAATTCCCCACCCGCGCGGCGCAGATTCAGGCGGCCTGACGCTGCTGACAGGATGCTGTCAGGAGGGCTGGATTACTCTCTTCTTCCAAGGAGGAGAGAAGCCGATGATGCGCACCACCCTATTGCTGACCGCCTATCTTGCGGCGCTGAGCAGCCCGGCCGCAGCCGAAACCACACGCACCGACTATGTCGAGTTCGTGGTTCGCAATCTCGCAAAAACCAAGGCGTTCTACGGCAGTGTGTTCGGCTGGGCTTTCACCGACTACGGTCCCGGTTATGCGAGCTTCGCAGACGGCGCGCTGGGCGGAGGCTTCACGACCGACGGCACGCCACGGCCTGGTGGCCCATTGATGGTGTTTCACGTCGACGATCTCGACGCTACGGTTGCGAAAGCACAGAAAGCCGGTGGGACGATCGTAAAGGCGCCCTTCCCGTTTCCAGGCGGACGGCGCTTTCAGTTCACCGATCCAGATGGCTACGAGATTTCCGCGTGGTCGGAGAAATAGATGAAGCACGTGCCGGCAGAATTGCAGAGACATCTCCAGGCCTCGGCGCCCGGCGGAATCGATCTGCTGTTCCGGCCGATGTTCGGCGGCATCGGCGCCTATGCCGATGGCCGCATGTTCTGCTCGCTGTCGGACGTCGGTCTGGCATTGAAATTCCGGCCCGACGATCGCGATGCGCTGCTGCGCGTCAAAGGCGCCAGACCGTTGCAATACGAACCGAGCATGCCGCCGAGCAAAAGCTATGTCGTCGTGCCCGACGCGATGCTTACCGACAGAAAAGCACTTGGCGCCTGGATCGGTAAAAGCGCGGCATTCGTCAAATCTGCGCCTGCGAGAAAACCGAAGAAGAAAAAATCGGCCAAGGCATAGTCAATCGTCAAAAAGCACCGAAGTTCCCAAGGGGTTGAAACAGAAGCCGAACAACCCACATTCTATGCAGACCTGCGGTGCCCAAATGGGGCCGTGAGGTAAGGCAAAGCTGCTTGAAGGAGGGCTTTGAAAGATGACACGTGGTGTTTATTTCAACAGCCCATTTCTTCTGGGCTTCGAGAACCTGGAACGGTTGCTCGAACGCACCGCCAAGGCGGCGGGAGATGGGTATCCTCCTTACAACATTGAGGAATCCGGCTCCGATCAGCTCCGGATCACACTCGCCGTTGCCGGCTTCAGCCGCGACGAACTGGGCGTGACGGTCGAAGACCAGCAGCTCGTCATTCGTGGCAAGCAAACCGAATCGACCGACAAAACGTTTCTTCATCGGGGAATTGCTGCACGGCAGTTTCAACGTGCATTTGTCCTCGCAGATGGAATCGAAGTGACGGGTGCCGAACTCGAGAATGGACTTTTGTCGATAACTTTGACGCGACCGCCACTGGAACCAAAGGTCCGCAATATCGATATCAAGTCTGGCCCTGCTTCACGCAGGTCGTGACCTGAAAGGAGGTCTACGATGACGATGCAAGACAAAGACTTTGACCGGGACGATGTGCCGGTCCATGCCGGGCGCATTGCCTATATCAAGCCGACGGGTGTCGAAGAGGCACAGCGTCAGGGCATTCTTCCGGCGGGCATCAAACTGCCGCAGGGGCTCAAGCTCTATGTGCTGCATGCCGAAGACGGCAGCGTGCTCGGCTACACCGACGGTTATGACAGCGCCTATGGCGCGGCCGTGCAGAACGAACTGACGCCCGTCAGTGTCCACTGATGGCGCATGGCAGAAATCGGATCCTGAACCGGAACGGAGGTACTTCTGGTTTGGCGCTCTGGTTTCTGACTGCGGCCGTCAGGCCGCGTGTGCCGTCGAGCCGTTTTGCGGCGCCGTCAGAATGGCGTAGATCGCTTCCGGATTTTTCGCGGCGCGAAGCTTTTCACAAACAGTTTGATTGCGAAGAAGGCGCGAAACGCGCGCCAACGCTTTGAGATGATCGGCGCCCGCGTTTTCCGGCGCCAGCAGCATGAAAATCAGATCGACCGGCTGACCGTCGACCGCTTCGTAGGCGATCGGTTGTTCGAGACGCGCAAACACGCCGGCGATCTTCTCGACCGGCAATCTTCCATGCGGGATGGCGATACCTTGTCCCACGCCGGTGCTGCCCAGACGTTCGCGCTCCGTAAGCACTTCGAAAATCTTGCGCTCGGGAAGGTGCGTAACCGCTTGCGCGCGGTTCGCCAATTCCTGCAACAGCTGCTTTTTGCTCTGAACTTTCAGCGCCGGGACGACGGCGTCCGGCGAAAGCAGATCGGAGATTTCCATGTTGCCCTTCTGGTGGATCAGATGGCGCCTGGCGGCGTCTTCTTTTCGTGATGGTCTTTCAGCCTGCGTGTCTGGCGGCGCAGCTGGGTTTCCACATGCTTGAGCATATCGTCGAACGCCCGATAGGCATCGCTACCTCTCCCCTCGGCCTGCAGATCCGCTCCCGAATCGAGATGGATACGGCAATCCACGTGAAAGCCGGTTCGCTCTTGCGAAAAGACGACCGACGCGCTGGAACCTCTGTCGAAATGCTTCTCAACGGCGGCATTGAGGCGGGACCGCACCGTTTCCGGCAACGCCTCGCCGACTTCCATTTGCTTTCCTGAAACCCGAACTTGCATGGCCTTGTCGATGCTATGGCCCGTCAGTCACGTTCGCGGCCGGCCCCCGGAAAGCACCTTCCCGCGAAGGCGGCGGACGTTTAGGCGGGCTGTTACCGTGTGTCAACGCTTGAAATCGCGGGTTGGCTGCGAAGCCGGATTTCGACGCCTTTGAGACGGCGGCGCTCCACCGAGGAAGGGATGCGCATCGCCTCCCGGTACTTGGCCACGGTACGCCGGGCGATGTTGACGCCATCGGCGGTGAGCAGCGCCACGATGCGGTCGTCCGACAAGGTATCGCGCGCTTCGTTCTCGATCATCTCGCGGATGCGGTCGCGAACGGATTCGGCGGAATGCGCTTCCAGCCCGTTCATCGCGGCGATCGCGGCAGTGAAGAAATATTTGAGCTCGAAGATTCCGCGCGGCGTCGCGATGTATTTGTTCGAAGTCACACGGCTCACGGTGGATTCGTGCATACCGATCGCATCGGCGATGGTGCGCAGGTTCAGCGGCCTCAGATGGCGCACGCCGTAGGTGAGGAAGCCGTCCTGCTGCCGCACGATCTCGCTTGCGACCTTCATGATGGTGCGTGCCCGCTGATCGAGGCTCTTCACCAGCCAGTTCGCGTTGGTGAGGCAGTCCGTGAGATAGGTCTTGGAGTCCTTGTCGCGCGTGCCTGCCGAGATTTTCGCGTAGTAGCGCGAATTGACGAGCAGGCGCGGCAGCGTGTCGGCGTTGAGTTCGATGTGCCAGCCGCCCTCGACGCTCTCGCGCACGAACACGTCGGGGACAACCGATTGGAGCGGTTCGCTGCCGAATGCCAGACCGGGCTTCGGCGTCAGGCCGCGGATCTCGTGGATCATATCGGCGATGTCTTCGGAATCGACGCCGCAGAGCTGGCTTAAGGTTGCGAAGTCGCGCCGGGCGACGAGTTCGAGATGCTCGAGAAAGATTTTCATCGCCGGGTCGAGGCGGTCCTGCGCCTTGAGCTGCAGCGCGAGGCATTCCTTCAGATCGCGGGCGGCGACGCCGACCGGATCGAAGCCCTGCAGGATACGGACGCAATCGCCGACGATATCGCGCGGTGCGCCGAGGCGTTCGGACAGTTCATCGAGATCGGCGCGCAGATAGCCCGCCTCGTCGACACTGTCGATCATCGCGACGCAGATCATGCGGTCTTCGGGATGCAGCGCCGCAATCGTGAGCTGGTCGAGCAGGTGATCGCGCAGCGTGCCGGTATTCGCGATGGTCGACTCGAGCCCGTCCTCGTCGCCGTCGAAGCGTTGGCCGGATTTGACGGTGGTCCAGTCAGTCAGCGGCTGCGCTGCCTCGGACGCGGTCCGCGCCGGCGCATCGGGGTCGTACAGATCGTCCTGCGATGCGTCCATGTCGCTGGCTTTGGAGAAATCCTCGCCGGTGAAATCGGCGGCGGGCTCGGCATCCTTCGCCTCGGCCGCCTTGTCGTGTTCGTCGGGCGCATGCTCGCGTTCGTCACGCTCGAGCAGCGGATTGCGCTCCAGCTCCTGCTCGACATAGGTCGTGAGCTCGATGTTCGACAATTGCAGCAGCTTGATCGCCTGCTGCAGCTGGGGCGTCATGACAAGGGATTGCCCCTGCCTGATCTCCAGTCTTTGCCCCAATGCCATGTACGCCGCCCCGTCCGATGCCGCTACAGTGTGAATCGTTCGCCGAGATAGATGCGGCGCACATCGCGATCGCCGACGATCTCGGCGGGCGTGCCTTCCTTCAGGACCTGACCGTCGTGAAGGATGTAGGCGCGGTCGATGATGTCGAGGGCATCACGGACGTTGTGATCGGTGATGAGGACGCCGATGCCGCGATCCTTGAGATGCATCACCATGTTGCGGATGTCGTTCACCGCGATCGGATCGATGCCGGCCAGCGGCTCGTCGAGCAGGATGTAGGACGGATGGGTCGCCAGCGAGCGGGCGATCTCCACCCGGCGGCGTTCGCCGCCCGAGAGCGCGATCGCCGGCGTGTGGCGCACATGGGCGACGCCGAATTCGGTGAGAAGCTCCTCCACCATCGCCTCGAGCCGCGCCGGATCGGGTTCGACCAGCTCGGCGGTGGCGCGGATGTTCTGTTCCGCGGTCAGGCCGCGGAAGATCGAGGCTTCCTGCGGCAGATAGCCGATCCCCAGCCGCGCGCGGCGGTACATCGGCAGATGCGTGACGTCGTGGCCGTCCACCGCGATGCTGCCCGCGTCGGTCGGGATCAGGCCGGTGATCATGTAGAAGGTCGTGGTCTTGCCGGCACCGTTCGGACCGAGCAGGCCTACCACCTCGCCCCGCTTCACCGACAGGCTGACATCGCGCACCACCGGACGGCGGCGAAAGGATTTGGCAAGACGTGTGGCAACCAGCCCCTGCCCGCCCTCGATCACGGTCGGCGTGAGCTTGGCGGTCGCGTCGCGGACCAGCGTGTCGGTGGTTTCGTCGGTCGTCATGGGCAAGAACTGTGCCTAGTTGTGCTTAAGGATCGGTGAACCCTAAGGATTTGTGGAGGTTGGGGTATTTGGCGTATCCGCGCCATTGCTCTGGGGTGGTGGGGTAAAGATTCCCTGAACGCGGCCCTTCGACTGTGTGGACCCGGCAGCGTTCAGCGTCGCCTGGCCGGTCGCCAAGTTCACCCGCAGGCTCGTGCCGCGCATCACATTCTTTTCCTTCGTGAGCACCACGCGGCCGGTGAAAGTGATGAGCCGCGGCGCGACGTCGTAAACGGCGGCGTCTCCCGTCGCCGTCCCCTGCGTGGAAGAGGTGAACACCACGCTGCCGTTCGCGAAGATCTTGTCCGGTTTGCTGCCGATCACATGGATGCGCACCGTGTTGGAGCGCAGGTTGAAATCGCCCTGGGTCACGATGACGTTGCCGGTGTAGACGCCGGACTTCGCATTCATGTCGGCATTGAACTGATCGGCGCTCACCTGGATCGGCGCATTGGTGTCGTGCTTGCCGAGATTGGTGGTCGTTTCCGCGTAGGCGGTGGCCGCGGTTGCGATCGTCAACGTCGTCGTGAGGACGGCACCGAATTTCATTTGCGACTCGCGTGACTTGAATAGAGGGTCGTGTGGACGTTGCCGCTCAACTGAATGAGCTGCTTGCGGCGGTCGATCCAGAACCTGTCGGCTTTGAGCGTACCGGTCGGCCCTTGGCCGGTCACCGTGTGAGTGCCGGAGAAGAAGTTCTTCTTGAGGTCGACATCCATCGCACTGGTGTGGAGTTCGTAGCCGCTGTCGGTGAACACCGCGATGCCGCCGTCGAGCGCGAGCTTGCCGGTATCGGAATCGATAAACCCGTTTTCGGCTGTCGCACTCAGCCAGCGGCCGTCCTGCAACGTCGTGTCGGCTTCCAGTTTTTTCATTTTGGCGCGATGCGCGTTTTTTTTGTCCTGGATCGCGATATCGGCGGTGATGACGAAGGGGTTGCCCCTCTCGTCCGCGCCTGTCAGGCGCGGTTTCATCATCGCCAGATCGTTCTTGATCCTGTCGATACTACCGTAGGTGAGGCTCACGCCGCGTTCGGTCGGCCGGGGGACCAGCGCATAGGCGACGACGGCAAGGACCACGATGCCGGCGCCCAGCGGCAGCGCCCGCTTCATCCACGTCACGAAACGCGAATAGCGCTCCGCATCCAGCATTGAACCGCGAGTACGCGCAGTCCAGTCGATGCGCGGGCGCGGCGCCCGCACCACCGGCTCGACAACCGCCTTGCCCGTTTCGCGTGCCGCCATCACGAAATGCCCGCGCGCAGGCAGTCATGCATGTGCAGGATGCCGATCGGCTTCTTCGTCTTGTCCTTCGGATCGAGCACGAAGAGCTGCCAGATTTTCTTTTCCTGCATGAACGTCAGCGCCTGCGCCGCCAGCGTTTCGGGCACGGTGGTTTTCGGCTCGCGCGTCATGATCGATACCGGCGTGCGCTGAAGCAGGGTTTCGTCCATGTGGCGGGCGAGATCGCCGTCGGTGATGATGCCGGTCAGCGCACCCTTCTTGTCGACGATCCCGACACAGCCGAAGCGGCGGCTCGTCATCACCAGCAGCAGGTCCTGCATCGACGCGCTCTCGCTCACGAGCGGCATCTCATCGCCGCCATGCATGAGATCGGCGACGCGGATCAGCGCCTTGCCGAGCGCGCCGGCGGGATGCAGATCGCGATACTGATCCGTCGAAAATCCGCGCCGCTCCATCAGCGCGACAGCCAGTGCATCGCCAAGCACCAGCATCAGGGTGGTCGAGGTCGTCGGCGCGAGGCCCATCGGACACGCTTCGCGCGCCTTCGGCAGCACCAGCGCAATATCCGCCGCCTGCAGCAGCGCCGAATCCGGATTGCTTGCGATCCCGATCACCGGAATCGCGATGCGCTTCGCGTGCGTGATGAGGTCGGAAAGCTCCGCTGTCTCGCCGGAGTTCGACAGCATGAGCAGCGCATCCGCGCGTGTGACCATGCCCAGATCGCCGTGGCTCGCTTCCGCGGGATGGATGAAGAAGGCTGGTGTTCCGGTAGAGGCAAGCGTTGCGGCGATCTTGCGTCCGACATGCCCGGACTTGCCCATGCCGCTCACGATCACGCGGCCCTTGACGGTGAGGATCGTGTCGATGGCGCGGGTGAAATCGCCGTTCAGCGCTTCGCTCAGGTCGTGCAGCGCATCGCCTGCGAAGGCGATGACTCGCCGGGCGGCGGCAAGGTCGCCCTTCTTCGCATCGGCATGTGCGACGGCACTGGCGGAACGCATTCAGATATCCGTTCTTTTTTTTGCGAACTGCCGGCCCCGCTCCCCAACCCGTCAGCCCCGTTTATACGCCATTGCGGCGGATCAACGCGAAAATCGTGCCAAGTCTGACCCAAGGGTGCGGCCGGTTCAAGACGGCGTAAGTGGTTGCGGTAAATAGCCTCTTTCGCGGTTGCGCGAGTCGAAGGTTAGTGCGCGAAGATATCGGTCTCTTCCCAACCGGCGAGATCGAGCTCGGCCCGGGTCGGCAGAAAATCGAACGCCGCCTGGGCCAGGTGGGTCCGGCCCTCGCGGGCCAGCATCCCATCCAGCACCGCCTTCACCCGGTGCAGATAGGCGACATCGTTTGCCGCGTAGGCGAGCTGCTTTTCCGTCAGGTCCGGGGCGCCCCAATCGGAACTCTGCTGCTCCTTGGAAAGATCGACGCCAAGCGTCTCCCGCACCAAGTCCTTGAGGCCGTGCCTGTCGGTATAGGTGCGGACCAGCTTGGACGCGATCTTGGTGCAGTAAATGGGCGCACAGGTGACGCCCAGATAGCGCTTGAACACCGCCACATCGAAGCGCGCGAAGTGGAACAGCTTGGTCACGTTCGGATCGGCCAGCAGGCGCTTCAAATTCGGCGCCGCATAGTCTCCCGCCGCAAACTGGACCGCGTGGCAGACATTGTCGCCGCTCGAAAGCTGCGCGAGACAGAGCCGGTCGCGATGCGGATTGAGGCCGAGCGTCTCCGTGTCGATCGCCACGAGCGGGCCGAGATCGACACCGTCCGGCAGATCGCCTTTATGCAATTTAATTTTCAAGACTTCAGACCCGGTGCGGCGTACGCGGGTATGGCCAGAATCTGTGGCCATGGCAAGGCAGATACCCGCCTTAAGCACGACTCACGGCCTTGACATTTACTGCCTGAGCAATAATTGTCTGGGCAGTTACCGAGGGGCCGCGCATGGCGAAACCCATACTCAAAGTGGCGGATTTCAGTTGCCGCCAATCGCTGGGCTACTTGAACCGGCGGTTGTTCAACCTGTTGATGCCGCGCGCCGAGGCACTGTTTGCCGATGCCGAACTGACGTTCTCCCAGTGGGTTGCACTGATGAGCCTGCGTGACGGCATCGTCTCCACCGCGGCCGACATCGCGCGCCATCTCGACCATGACACCGGCGCTACCACGCGGATGATCGATCAGATGGAAAAGCGCGGCCTCGTCACCCGCACCCGCAGCACCGAAGACCGCCGGATCGTGAACCTCTCCCTCACACCGCAGGGGCGTGCGGTCGCCAGATCGCTGGTGCCGCGCATCGTCGATTTCTGGAACGAAGCCCTCGATGGCTTTACGCCGGCCGAAGTCGAAGCGTTGACCGAACTGATGCGCCGTCTCGGCGATCGCCTGGAGACGATGCCCATCGCAGACGAGCCGCGGAGGCGCGCATGAAGCGGCTCGCCGCGTTTCTCTTCTCGACCGCGCTGCTCAGCGGCTGCGTTTCCACGCCCTCAACAACGCCCAGCGAGAAAGAACTGAAGAGTGAAACGCTGGGTCTGAGCGCGACGACCGCGCCAGCGATCGCGGACAAATGGTGGACCGCGTTTGGCGATCCACAACTCGACACGCTGGTCGATCAGGCGCTTGCTGGAAATCCGAGACTGGCGGGCGCGCTCGCGCGCATCCGCGAGGCGCAGTCCGAACTGTCTGCCACGCACGCCCTTACCTATCCGCAGGTGACGTTCGACGGTAACGAGACCCGCGAGCGCTTCAGCAAAAACTACATCATCCCGCCACCCTACGGCGGCACGACACAATGGATCGGCACCGTCCAGGCGAACCTGAGCTGGTCGCTCGATTTCTTCGGCAAGCAACAATCGCAGATCGACCGTGCTGAGGCGACAGCCAACGCAGCGGCGCTCGATGCGGAAGCGGCACGTCTCGCGCTCGCAGGCTCGGTGACGCAGGCTTATATTTCGCTGAGCCGTGCCTATGCGCTGGCGGATGTTGCCGGCGATGCGGTGAAGCAGCGCCGCGGTGTGCTTTCGCTTATCGGCGGCCGATACAAAGCCGGTCTCGATACCGATGCAGCACGACAGCAGGCGACGGCGCTTCTCGCAACGGCGGAGGAAGACCTGACCCGCGCCAATGCAGTGCGCGATATGGCGGTGCATCAGATCGCGGCCTTGGTGGGGCGCGGCGCGGATGCCTATGCCGTCACACACCCGAAGCTAAACGATGCGGCCCTCGCGCTACCCGCCACGCTGCCCGCCGATCTTCTCGCGCGGCGCGCCGACATCGCCGCCAGTGAAGCGCGCGTCGAAGCCGCGTTTGCAGGCCGGGAGGTGGCGCGCAAAGCGTTCTATCCCGACATCAATCTCATCGGCCTCGCCGGCTGGGCCGCCATTGGGCTCGGCCCGATGTTCTCGTCATCCGCGCTGCAATACGGCGCGGGCGCAGCGATCCATCTGCCGATCTTCGATGCGGGCAAAATCCGTGCAGACTATGCGGGCGCTACCGCCGGGCTCGATGAAGCGGTGGCGAACTACAACGCGGCCGTGATCGGCGCGGTCAAGGATACCGCCGATGCCATGACCGAACTGCGCGCCACGGAAGACCAGGCCGGGGCGCAGAAACGCGCGCTGGACGCCGCCAATGCCAGCTTTTCACTGGCGATCCAGCGCTATCGCAGCGGTCTCAGCCCCGAGACCAATGTGTTCGATGCCGAAGACCTGCTGCTGCAGAGCCGCCGCCAGAGTGCGGCCCTTGCCGCCGATACCGCAACCGCGCGCGTGACGTTGCTGATAGCAGTGGGCGGCGGCTTCGATCCGAAGAATATCAAAACGACCATTGCATCGCAGGATTCTTCCCATGAGTGACGCCACCGCCGCACCGAAAGCCGCTGCTGCCACTGAAGCAGCCGCCAACCGGCGCGCCACACGCCGCCGCTATCTCATCATTCTCGCCGTCGTCGTCGTGATCGGTATCGTTGCCTACGGGCTTTACTGGTTCCTTTATGCGCGCTTCTTCGAAACCACCGACGATGCCTATGTCAGCGGTGATGTTATCTCCATCACCAGTCGCGAGAACGCGACCGTGCTGGCGCTGCATGCCGACAACACGATGAGCGTGCGCCGCGGTCAGCTGCTCATCGAGTTCGATCCGGTGAAGGCCGACGTCGCGATGCAGGCGGCGGAAGCCAATCTCGCGCGCACCGTCCGCTCGGTCCGCACCAACTTCTCCAAGCTCGACGAAAACGACGCGCAGATCGCCGCGGCGCGGGTGCAACTGGCACAGGCGCAAAGCGACTACCGGCGCCGTGCTTCGGCCGGCGCTGCGGTGTCCACGGAAGAGCTTGCTCACGCCCGCGACGGCGTGGTCGCCGCGCAAGCGGCGCTCAATGTGGCGCAGAGCAGTCTCGCGCAGAATCGTGCGAGCGTCGAAGGCACCAAGGTCGCGACCAATCCCGACGTGATGGCGGCCATCGCGCAGTTGCGTGCGGCGGCGATCACCCAGGCGCATATGCGTCTTACGGCGCCGGCGGACGGCGTGGTGGCGCAGCGCACCGTGCAGATCGGGCAGCAGATCGCGCCCGGCACGCCGCTCATGGCCGTCGTTCCGCTCGACAATGTGTGGGTCGACGCCAACTTCAAGGAAGGCCAGCTCGAGGACATGCGCATCGGCCAACCGGTCACGGTGACGGCCGACATCTACGGCGGCGGCGTTACTTACCACGGCAAGGTCGAAGGGCTGGGCGCCGGCACCGGCAGCGCCTTCGCGCTGCTGCCGCCGCAGAATGCCTCTGGCAACTGGATCAAGATCGTGCAGCGAGTGCCAGTGCGCATCGAACTCGATCCAAAGGAATTGCACGCTCATCCGCTGCGCGTCGGTTTATCCGTTTCCGTCAGCGTCGATACGACCAATCAGTCGGGACAAGTGATCGGACAGGCGAGCGTTCATCCCGAAATGCGCGGCGACACCGGCGACAACGGTGAGGCCGAAGCTGATCGTGCGGTCGCCCGCATCCTCCACGACAACGGCGCCTGACCGCACATGGGTGGACCCGGCGCCGCACCGCAACAAAAGCCGCTCGAAGGCGCACAACTCGCGATCACCTCGATCGCGCTGGCGCTCGGCACCTTCATGCAGGTGCTGGACACGACGATCGCGAACGTGTCGCTGCCCACCATCGCCGGCAATCTCGGCGCCAGCACCGATCAGGGGACATGGGTCATTACATCGTTTGCCGTCGCGAACGGCGTGGCGGTGCCGCTGACCGGCTGGCTGATGGGCCGTTATGGCGTTGTGCGTACCTTCGTTGCCGCGGTCCTGATGTTCACGTTCGCGTCATTCCTCTGTGGCATCGCCTGGAATCTCAATGTGCTGATCGCATTCCGTGTGCTGCAAGGCGCGGTGTCCGGACCGATGATCCCCGGCTCGCAGGCGCTCCTGATCTCGATCTTCCCATCGGAAAAACGCGCCACCGCACTTGGCATCTGGTCGATCACCACCCTGGTGGCGCCGATCCTGGGACCAATCATGGGCGGATACATTTCCGACAACATCCACTGGAGCTGGATCTTCCTGATCAACGTGCCGGTCGGCCTGATTGCCGCGTTCCTGTGTTGGACCAACCTGTCCAACCGCGAGACGCCGACCCGCAAGCTGCCGATCGATACCGTCGGATTGGGAATGCTGGTGATCTGGGTCGGCTCGCTGCAGGTGATGCTCGACACCGGCAAGGATGCCGACTGGTTCGCCTCGCCCGCCATCGTGATCGAGGCCTGCATCGCGGCGGTGACGTTCGCCGCCTGGGTCATCTGGGAGCTGACAGAGGAAAATCCGGTCGTAGATCTGTCGCTGTTCCGCTACCGCAATTTCGCGTTCGGCACGATCGCGTTCTGTCTCGGCTATGCCGTGTTCTTTGCCAACGTGCTGCTGTTGCCGCTGTGGCTGCAGACCAATATCGGCTACACCGCGACCTGGGCGGGGCTTGTGGCCGCGCCGAGCGGGCTGGTCGCCGTGCTGCTGACGCCGATCGCCGCCCGCTTCATGTCGCGGGTGGACGCGCGTTGGCTCGCAACCGTCGCGTTTGGCTCGTTCGCCATCTCCTATTTCATGCGCGCCGGCTATACCAACGACGCCGGGTTCTGGGATTTCGTGATGCCGCTGCTGGTGCAGGGCGTCTCGATGAGCACGTTCTTCGTGGCGATGCTCACCATCTCGCTCGACGGCATCGAACCGCAGCGCATTCCTTCCGCTTCCGGCATTTCGAACTTCACCCGCATCACCGCAGGCGGCTTCGCGGCTTCCATCACCACGACGATGTGGGACCGGCGCGAGGCGCTGCACCAGAGCCGGCTCACGGATCTGACAACGCCGTATACGCCGAGCTTCCAACAGGCGATGGATCACCTGCACAGCTTCGGCTACACCGATCTGCAGTCTTACGCGGTTCTGGCGCGCACGGTATCGAGCCAGGCCTACCTGCTCGCGTCCAACGATCTGTTCTGGATCTCCGGCTGGCTCAGCGTGGCGATGATCGCGTTCGTGTGGATGTCGCGGCGTGCGGTGAGCGGCGGCGGTGCACCGGTCGCGGCGGATTAACCGCGCTCGCGCGCGTCGCGGCCGAACAGGCGCCAGTACAACAGCGTGACGGAGATCGTGAGAATCTCCGCAATCAGCAACGCGTAACGCGGCCCGATGCGATCCGCGAACCAGCCGAGCGCGAACACCGCAACCGCATAGAGCAGGTTGCCGCCCAGCGAAACCAGCGAACCCATCGTCGCGCGCTGCCGGTCGGTGAAGGCTTGCTGCATCAGATGTCCCTGCGACACTACGCTAGGCCCAAAGCACAGCGACGATGCCGACGAAAGCGCGGGGCTCGCCGCGGTCGGCACAGCGGTCGCGGTTATGCCGATCGCGAGGGACGTGGCGTTCGCCCACAACAGCACCGGAAGTTCGCGGAAGCGGCGCACGATGGTGCCGGAGGCGCGGAAGCCGACCGCTGCCAATGCGTGGGTGAGACCGCCCGCGACGCCCAGTCCCCAAGTCGGCCATAGCGTAGCGAAGAAGGCGGGATAGAACATGTGCTTGGCCTCGCCGAGTGCGAACCCAAGGATCGAGGCGATGCCGACATCGCGCAGCTTCCAGTCGCGCGCGAAGCCGGCAACCGCTTCGCGCAGATGCGCGAACAGGTTGCTCTCGATCTCGCGGCCGTGCCGTTTCGGCTCGACGGTGAACAACCCGACGAACAAACCGGCGATCTGCGGCGCCAGCGATAGCCAGAACAGCATCCGGAACGGAAACCAGAGCAGCACGAGCGCGCCAACGGCCGCGGCTAGCGCCAGAGCCCATTGGAACATCGCGCTCAGGCGGCCCTGATATTCCGGAAATTCCGCTTCCAGATTTTCGTCTTTCAGCGTGTCGTAGAGAAACGCATCGTCGTTGCCGCTGAAGAGCGAAAACGAGAGCCCTTCGAGCACCGCACCGACCGCCAGCAGCGCGAAGGACGGCGCCATCGCATAGGCGGCGATACACAGCACGTTGGCAAGCTGGCCGGCCAGCATCGTGGCCTTGCGGCCGATGGCATCGGAGAACACCCCCGTCGGCACTTCGAACACTGACGATGCGATCTTGGCGATGGCGAGGATCAGCACGCCGTCGGCATAGGAGCCGGTGACGTGGGCGAAATACACCACCATCACCGGACCGTAGATCCGGAAGTCGTTGCAGAAATTGAACCACCCGAGCAGGCGGATGTTGCGGTGTGCGGTCACGGTCCCTTCCCTTCGCATGTGTAACCTTCAGACCGTGTCGCGCAACATATGCTGAAATCGCAGAGTGCCGCGCGCTAGACGGACCTCTTTGCATGCACTAGGGAAAGGGCGGGTTTCCAACGATCATGGCTGCACCACAGCGTGGTGAGTATTTGCATTATCGGCGACAGCCACCTTTCGGCCCTCAAGGGGGGCTGGGACCGGCTAATCGAAGAGTATCCCGGAACCACTTTCACCTTCTTCTCAGCGCCCAACAATCAAATCAACGGCCTCCGGCTGGCGAACGACCGGTTGGTTCCAGGTACCGACAAGTTGCGAGAGCACCTCATGAGAACGGGCGGCGCGCCAGAGATCGCCCCGACCTACGATGTCTATATCGTCTACGGTTTGCAGCTTCAGATCAGACACGCGCTTCGCATGTTCCGGAGAGTGCGGACAGCAGCGCTGAAAAAACCGAGAAAGCGTAAACGCGCTATTCGCCGCTCAGCCAAGGTGGCGCGCAAGACCTGCGCTATCAAGACGCTGGCGAAATTGCGGCAGTGCACCCGCGCGCCCATCCTCCTGATCGCCACGCCATACAAGCCGGATGACCCGGCAAAACCGGATCGCTTGTTTAGGAAAGGCAAAGGCGAAATTCTCAAGGAAATCTTCGATGAGATGTGCAACGAGCTGTCTGCGAAGGCCAAGGCTATCTTTGTGCCCCAACCCGAAGAAACGATCGCTCCCAGCAGAGCGACGACTCTGGCGCACCTTCGCAGTGCGAGAGAAGGAGACAGCACCCATATGAACGCCGACTACGGCTTCATCGTCGTGCGGCACATCCTTGAGATCGCGGAAGCGGTGTCGCCCGCGGCCTCGTGATTGCTACCGGTCGCTTCGGCGATGGACTTTGACCGGCAGCGACGCTACGGCAGCGACCTCAAGCTCGGGCGTCAGCGCACGAGCTTGCGATACAGATGCCACGTCGCGTGGCCCAGCACCGGGATCACCACCACGAGGCCGAGGAACAGCGGGATCGAGCCGAGCACCAGGCTTCCCGCCACGATCAAGCCCCACAGCGCCATCGGGCCAGGATTGGCTTTCACGGCGCGCGCAGAGGTCTGGATCGCGGTGTCAAGGCCGGTGTCGCGGTCGAGCAGCAGCGGGAACGAGACCAAGCTGATCGTCATCGCGAGCAGCGCGAACAGGAAGCCGGCGCCGACGCCGGCGACGATCAACGTCCAGCCCGCCTTCGTCGTGAACACGGCATGGGCGAACGCGCTGACCGATTGCGGCAACGCGGGTCCGAGCGTCATCTCATAGATCGCCCAGGCAACGACTAGCCAGGCCAGGAAGAGCACGACCAGCATGACGCCGAGCACCGCAATGGCGCCGATCGCCGGCGCCTTCAGAACGTCGAACGCGTTGGCCCAGCTCACCTCGACACCCCGCTCGCGCATCCGACTCATCTCATAGAGACCGAGGGCGGCAAATGGACCGATGATCGCGAAACCCGACGCAAGCGGGAATACCAGTGGCAGCATGTCCATGCCGAACGCCAGCCGCGCCAGCAGCAATCCCACCACCGCATAGGTCACGCACAGCACCACCACGTCGCTGCGATAGGCTTCGAAATCGTCGAATCCCTTGGCGAGCGCGTCGCGGATATCGTTTGCATCGATACGAGAGACGGCGGGCGCCGGCGCATGGATGGTGTCTTCGACGTGATGCAGCGCATGGCCGGCAGCACCGAGCGCATGCGCACCGGCCACAAGCTGCGCGCCGGTCCATTCAATGGGATTGCGAATTGTCATAAACGATCCTCCCGAGGTTTATCGAGGTCGAAGGATCGCTCATGGCCTGGCGGCCAGCCCGTGCCGTCGGTCACGGGTAACCCGCAACCACAAGCCGGGGACTATAAGTCAAAAAGAGGGGTGCGTCATCCTGTCATTCGGCGGCCTGACGGACCTCTCCCAGCTCGGCGGCGGGGCGCACCTTCGGCATCCGGTTCCAGACGTCCAGCGCCGCAATCTTGTAGGCCTCGGCGAGGGTCGGATAGTTGAAGGTGTTCTCGACGAAATAGTCGAGCGTGCCTTTCAGGTTCAGCACCGCCTGACCGATGTGGATGAGTTCGGTCGCGCCCTCGCCCACGATGTGCACGCCGAGGAGGCGGCGGGTTTCGAGCGCGAAGATCATCTTCAGAAAGCCGGACGATAACCCCATGATGTGGCCGCGCGAGGTCTCGCGGAACCGCGCGATGCCGCATTCGTAGGGAATCGAGTGCTTGCGCACCTCCTCTTCGGTCATGCCGACGGTTGAGATTTCTGGCACCGAATAGATGCCATAGGGGAAGAATTCCGGCGGCGCCTGTGCCGGCTCGCCGAACGCATGGCAGGCGGCGATCCGGCCCTGTTCCATCGAGGTGGACGCAAGGCTAGGAAAGCCGATGACATCGCCCACCGCGTAGATGTGCGGCACGCAGGACTGAAAGGTCTTCGGATCGACAGCGATGCGGCCGCGCGGATCGGCGGTCAGACCGGCGGCGTCCAGAGCCAGCGATTCGGTGGCGCCGACCCGGCCGGCCGCGAACAGCACCATGTCGGTGGTGAACGAGCAGCCGTCCTCGGTCTCGCTGACGCAATGACCGTCACCACGGACATAGACCGATTTGACCTTGCAGCCGAACCGCACCGCAACGCCGCGATCGCGCAGGTCGTGGACGAATTCGTCGATCAGCTCGCGATCGAGGAACGGCAGAAGCTGCTCCGCCGATTCGATCACCGTAACCTTCACATCCAGCGCGCTGAAGATGGACGCGTATTCCAAACCGATGACGCCGCCGCCGATCACCGCGAGTTGGCGCGGGATGCACGGCAGGTCGAGGATTTCGTCGCTGTCGAGGATAGTCCGGCCGTCGAAACCGATATGGCCGGGACGATAGGTGCGCGTGCCGACCGCGAGCACGAAGCGCTCCGCGGTGAACACTTCTCGATGATCGTCGTCGTAATCGACTTCGATGCGATGGGAATCGAGAAAGCGGGCGCGGCCGTGCGCCGTCTCCACACCGTTGCGCGCGAGCTGATGTTCCAGAATCTCGACCTCATGATCGAGCGTGATGTGCAGCCGCTTCAGCAGGTCGCCGGCGCAGATGTCCTGCTTCACCTTGTAGGCGCGGCCGTAGAAGCCGCGCTCGCGCCAGCCGGACAGGTTGAGCACGGTCTCGCGCATCGTCTTCGAGGGGATGGTGCCGGTGTGGACCGACACGCCGCCGACGCGGTGGCCGCTCTCGACCACCAGCACGCGCTTGCCCAGTTTGGCGCCCTGCACGGCAGCGCGCCGTCCGGCCGGTCCGCTGCCGATGACGATCAGATCGTAGAGATGATTGGCCTGCACCTGCCCCTCCGAAGAGTCCCGGAGCTTACAGGCCGGGTTTAAAGCTTTGGTTACCTTGACACCATGGCTTGGGGGTCAGGCGGGCGGCACCACGCCGTCCGGCGTCACGTGATTGATCGCGTGCGGCAGCACTTCGGCCAGTTTTGCCGAGAGTTCTTCCGGCGTCATTCCGGACTTGGCCGCGAGTTCGCTGATCGTCTGTTCGCCGAACGCCTTGTGCACATCGGCGGGTGCAACCGGTGCATTGGGCCCGTCCGAAATCCACGAATTGACGGTCCCGCCCAAGCCGCTGGTCCGCAGCTGATCGACCACGCCCTGCACGCCGCCGTGCTTCTCGATCAGGCCGTTCACGACTGTCGCCATTTCGGCGCCGATGACGCCGCCGATCAAACCGTCAAAAAGACCCATCGCTTTGTCCCGTTCTGTTACGTCCCGTTGCGCGCGGGAGCATATAGCAGCGTTCGGGACGGCGCATCTGCGAAAATCGCGGCGACCGCGACGCTGTCGTTCGGCGTGTCGAAAATAAAGTTTCTTGCATTTTATCCACCTCCTCTTCGAACGCCCCGCGCGTGTTACCATTCGCGCACATCGTGTGTGGAGGGCTATAATGCACGTTAGGACCAGACTAGTTGCTTCCGCGATTTGTTTTGCCTGCATCGCTGGCTGTAGTGCCCCTGCTGCCGCGCAGCGTCTCGGGAGCTACAGCGGAACGACCGCAGACGGTAACGCGATCAACTTCTCCGTCGGTGTGGACAGCACGACCGGCAAGCACGCGATCACCTTTCTCGGTTTGAACTTCACGACGCTGTGCGCGGGAAGCGGCGAGCAGGTCGGCGAAGGCCTGGGTGCTGGCTTCAGCGATGGCATCGATATCGCCGGCGGCGGCCAGGACACCACGGTCGTGGTGAATCTGTTGAGTCTGTATGTGAACGCCGCGCTGAGTTTTCACGATACAACAATCAAGGGCAAAATCTATTCGATCATTCCGGCGTTCAATCCGGCCGTCGGCACCGGCGCAAAGCCGACCGCCACCCAACTCTGCACCTCGCCCAAGCAGGCCTTCACCGCCACATTCGTAAGCCCGAACATCCAGCACGGCTCGTCGGACACGGTGACGCTGACGCGGCTTCCCGTGGGAGCGAAATAGCATCTCGCCACGAGTACTCAACAAAGAGACGCCATAGCAGATCCGGCGCTAGGCTTAAGGCGGGTAGCCGAAACCACACCGCGCATACCTGTCCGCGACCGGATACCCCGTCTAGCATGAGGCCATTGGGACTCATGCAGGGGGACACGCATGTCACTTTCGGATCTGGCGGCACTGGGATCGTTCATCAG
This sequence comes from Rhizomicrobium sp., assembly GCA_036490455.1. Lineage (GTDB taxonomy): Bacteria > Pseudomonadota > Alphaproteobacteria > Micropepsales > Micropepsaceae > Rhizomicrobium. The sequence goes on along the minus strand of DASXDS010000053.1, from coordinate 46,716 downwards.
CGGCATCGCTGTAGTCGCCACTTTGGCTTTTCTGCTTCTGCAGACGCGGCAGACGCTCATGAACCAGCGCTCGCTCATGCAACAGGGCCGAACAGCGCGCATTGTCGATGGGATGTACCGGCAGATGGAGCCGCGGCTGCTCGACGTGGCGCTGCGCGGGCGGGACGGCGACCCGACGCTCGAACCATTGCAGGTCGAAACCTTCCTGCGCGTTGCGCAGGCGACCCTGATCAGCATGGAAGACACCTACATCCAGCACCGGCTCGGCACGATCGATCCGGCGGTCTGGAAGACGTCGACGGCGCGTCTGGCCGATTTGCTCGCACAACCGGGCATGCGGGCCGCGTGGAGCAGTTTGCGCTCGTATTTCGGGCGGGAGTTTGGCGCGCATTGCGACAGGCTCATCGCCGAAACGCCGCTCGTCTCACCCGCCAACCGCGTAGCCAAATGGAAAGCCGATGTCGCCGCGCTGGCCGCCTAGTAAGAGCGGCCAGACAGATTGCAGAAGCATCGGGGAGAAACCCGAATAACTTCGGGTTTCTCCCCTTGAAACAGGTAGTGGATGACGGGGTGTCAGGGAATACGGCACAACCAAAAACAACCATCAAATAGTTCTGGAGTATCAGAACAACCCTTTGATCTAAGTACGTTGACCAAAAGAGGGCATGGCAATGAATACAGAAGACTGCCGTACGGCCCTGCGCCGCAATTTGAGTGAGGCCGCGCGGTCAGGCCGGAAATTCGTTGACATCAACTCGGGGAAACTCCACCGCGAGGTTGGCGGCTATCCGGGTGTCAATCACAGAATGAAATCTTGTTGCGACGTCATGAGAGACGAAATGACCATCGGAGATAGAATTGTCGCCACACCCAAGAAGGGCAATGGCGCTTCGCTGACTATTAGCTACCGGGTGCCTAGGAGGTCCAGTTAGGAGTCTCCGGACTGAAGGGGGGACTGCTGCTCGTTGACGCCGAGTCACGATCGGACTCTTCTATGGCCTGATTCGTTTCCGGGGCAAACCGCGTTGCAGAACACCTCTCACGCCGTCATGGCGCAACGCACAGAGGCGGCCGACAGCCCCGATGACTTCCCTACTCCGCCGTGGGCAACAAGGGCGCTTGTTGAGCACGTCCTAGGCAATCCCAAAACTCTCGCCACGTTGACGTGTCTGGAGCCCGCCTGCGGAGCGGGTCATATGGCGAAGGTTCTTCACGAGTATTTTCGCGAGGTTCAGGCATCCGATGCCTACGAGTATGGATATGGCACGAAGCGCGATTTTCTCATTCACCCTTTCGCGACTGGATCGGTTGATTGGATAATTACCAACCCACCATTTCGCTTAGGGGAAGAGTTTATTTTGAAGGCGCTGAACATTGCGCGGCAGGGCGTCGCAATATTGGCCCGCACCGTCTTTCTCGAAAGCGTCGGACGTTATGAAAGAATTTTTTTGGAGCAGCCGCCAAGCAAGTTCGCCCAGTTCAGCGAACGCGTGCCCATGTTTCGCGGGAGGCTTGATAGCAAGGGATCAACGGCAACTGGTTACGCTTGGCTAGTGTGGGAAAAGAACGCATTCCATCCGCCCCGCCTCATGTGGGTGCCGCCCTGTCGCAAAGCGTTGGAACGGTCCGATGATTACCCCGTCAGGGTTCGTCAGCGTCAAAGCGTTAACCCCCTCCTCTAGCTCTTTGATCGCCAGATCGACGCAGTCCGCGCCTTTATCTTTTAGCGCAGCGAGCGCGTCCAAGGCGTATCGGCGCAACCGCCTCGCTTTGGGCCCAACTGCTCCTTTGGGTGGCAAATCGCTTGCCGGTGCGGCGGGGAGAACACCAAACATCGTGCCGTCTTTGACTTCAGCGACCCGCGCCGGGTTTTCACCGAACCACGCTGCGATGTCGTGGTTTTTGTCACCGCGCGCCAGCATTCCCATGATTATCCGGCCCTCGCTTTGAGACAAAGACATGCCGCAATCCTCCATCGATGTGTCGCTCATGAAAGCATGACGCACAACTTGTAGTCGAGATACTGAACTATTGCCCCTGGCCTCGGAGAAACCCGAATGACTTCAAACGCTTCCCAGAACATTCAATAAAATCAATTTTACCGTCTTGAAAAATCAATTTTCTCAATCAATATCTCGTAAGAGTTGATCGCAGGAGGCCGGTTTGGCGGCCGACAAGACGACACGGGACTGGCAGGAATTGACGGCGCTTACCCAAGGCGCGGCGCTCATCGTGGAGCGGGTCCGGCTCGCCGACAAGGACGTCGCCATCGAGGGCCGGTTCGAGTTGCCGCAGCTTGCCCGGCTCCCGGCCGAAGACCAGGTGTTCATCGCCGCCTTCCTGAAGAGCCACGGCTCGATCAAGGAGATGGAGCAGGTCTTCGGCGTCTCCTATCCCACCGTGAAGGCGCGGTTGAACCGCATCTCCGAGGCGCTGGAATTCGTGGACACCGATCCGCAGCCCTCGCGCAGCGACATCCTCGACCGGTTGAAGCGCGGCGAGATTGCTGCCGACGAAGCCATTCGCGAACTGGAGGCGCTCAAATGATTCTTCCGCTCGTTGCCGTTATCCGCATCCGCACGCTGGAAGGCCGCCACATCGCTCTGTGGGTGCCGCTGTTCCTGATCTGGCTTCTGCTGTTGCCGTTCGCGGTGGTGCTGACCCCGATATTCGTCATCGTGTGCCTGGCGGTCGGCGTCGATCCGTTCCAGGCGATCGCGGCGTTCTGGAGAATCTTCGCCGCGTTCTGCGGCACCCATGTCGAAGTCGACAGTCCGAACGCGACTGTCTTCGTCCACGTCTATTAGGAGCGCGCGATGAGCGAGAACCGCAAACAGATCCTGGAAATGCTGGCGCAGGGCAAAATCACAGCCGACGAAGCCGAACGGCTGATCGCGGCGCTCGAAAGCGCACCATTGTCTTCGGCGTCCTCCTCCGCTTCGCCGCGCGCAGCCGAAGTCCTCGCGAAGCCGGCGCCGAAGTATCTGCGCGTGCAGGTGGACGCAGGCGGCAAATTCGGCACCGACAAAGCGACCAAGGTGAACATCCGCGTGCCGATGGCGCTGATCCGCGCCGGCGTGCGGCTCGGCGGCCTGATCCCGCAGGAGGCGCGCGATCGCGCCAACGCCGCAATGCGCGCGAAGGGCATGGACTTCGACCTGAACTCGATCAAGCCCGAGAACCTCGAAGAGATCGTGCGCCAGCTCGACGACCTCGAGATCACTGTCGACGAGGACAAGGCGAAGGTGCGCATCTTTGCCGAATAGGCGATATTGGCGGCGATGAATTATCGCCATACCTATCACGCCGGGAATTTCGCCGATGTCGCCAAGCACCTGGCACTGGTGGGTGTGCTGCTGCATCTGAAGAAGAAAGACACGCCGTTCGCGGTGATCGACACCCATGCCGGGCGCGGGCTCTACGATCTGTCGGGCAGCGAGGCGGAACGCACCGGCGAGGCAAAGGCCGGCATCGCGCGGCTGCGCGATCTTCGCATCGAAGATGCACCGCCTTTGCTCGCGGCGTATCTGGAGGTTGCGCGCGGTTGGGGCGAGACGCGCTATCCGGGATCGCCGCTGATTGCCGCGCGTCTGTTGCGGCCGCAGGATCGCCTCGTCGCCATCGAGAAACACCCGGACGAATTTGCCGCGCTGAAGAGGGCGCTGCAGCCATATCCGCGGGCGCGCGCCGTGGGCGGCGACGGCTATGAGCAGTTGCCAGCGCTATTGCCGCCGCCGGAACGCCGCGGCGTGGTGCTGATCGATCCGCCTTATGAATCGGAAAACGATTTCGCCGATGCGGCGCGCGCCGCTGCCACAGCGATCCGGAAATTCGCAACCGCCATCCTGCTCATCTGGTTTCCGGTCAAAGCGAAAGCCGAAGCCGACCGTTTCTGTGGCGAGGTGATCGCCGCCGGCGCCGGCAAGGCACTGCGGGTCGACATCGTCGTCGACAATCCGCCGCGCGACGGCAAGGCGCGCCTGTCATCCGCCGGTCTGCTGGTGATGAATCCGCCATACGGCTTCGACACTGAAATGACGCGCGCGCTGGACGCGATTGCTCCCTTGCTCGGCTCGAACGGTGAAGTCGTGCGGCTGACTGCTACGTGAAAAAGGACTCGCGCAGAGGCGCAGAGACCATCGAGATATAGGGCTAGCGGAGCGCGAGCGTCAGCGTTCCCGGCGCGCTTCGCGCGCCAACAGGATCTGCAACATGAGTCTCCGAACCACAGCTTCCTCTGCGCCTCTGCGTGGATCAAAAGGCCACGGATGAGACGATCTATCCGAAAAGGCCGCACTTTCTTTACGCATACGATCGGTGGAAAATCGACGAACGGAGTCGGGGTGCGTATGTGGCGGCGGTTGTGGTGGAGACGGGATGGACGTGCGCCGTGGCTACGCCGCGTCTTTCTCGTGCTGTTCGCCTTCCTGGTGCCAATCCCGATCCTGCTGATCCTCGTCTTCCGCTTCGTGCCGGTGCCGTTCACGCCGCAGATGGTCATCGCGGTGGTGACGTTCAATCCGGTGCGTTATCACTGGGTCGACAATCTGCCGCCGGCCCTCGGCCGCGCGGTGATCGGGTCCGAGGATCAGCGCTTCTGCACCCATCACGGTTTCGACTGGGGTTCGATCGACAAGGCGATCAGGGACCACGAGCGCGGCCGCCGCCTGCGCGGCGCGAGCACCATCAGCCAGCAGACCGCGCGCTCCCTCTTCCTCGTGCCCGAGCGCAGTTGGCTGCGCAAAGGCGTCGAGGCGTATCTGACGGTGCTGCTGGAAGCGCTGTGGCCGAAGAAGCGGATCCTCACCGCCTATCTCAACCTCGTCGATTTCGGGCACGGCAATTTCGGCGCAGATGCGGCGGCAGAAACCTATTTCGGCAAATCCGCCGCGGCGCTGTCTCCGCAACAGGCGAGCCGCCTCGCCGCCATCCTGCCCGATCCGGGCGAATGGAGCGCCGCGAAACCAGGCCCCTATGTGCGCCATCGCACGGTTGCGATCGGCTCGCGCATCCACCAGGTCCGCCGCGACGATCTCGACTGGTGCGTGCGGTGAAAGCAACGACCTTCGCGATTATTCCGCTGCGACGCGTCCTTCCTTCAGCGGATGGGCGAGCCGATCCACCATCTCCTTCGGCACCACCTGCCAGAAATTGCCGAGTTCGACGTCCCATTGGGTGAGAAGTTCGGTCGCGAACGACGAGCTGGTTTCGGCGCGATGCTCCTCGATCAGGTTGCGCAGCACCGTCTGCCAGTGGCCGCTTTCGACGCGCTGCCACATCACGGTGTCGGCGTTGAGGTGCTCTTCGAACAGTCCGTCGGCGTCGTAGACGAATGCCATGCCGCCAGTCATGCCGGCCGCGAAATTGTCGCCGATGGTGCCGAGGATCGCGACGGTGCCGCCCGTCATGTATTCGCAGCCGTTGGAGCCGCAGCCTTCGATCACCGCGGTAGCGCCGGAGTTGCGCACAGCGAAACGTTCGCCTGCCTGCCCCGACGCGAAAAGCTTTCCGCCCGTCGCGCCATACAGCACCGTATTGCCGATGATCGTGTTGTCGCGCGCCTGGAAGCCGGCGGAGAGCGTCGGACGAATGCTGATCAGCGCGCCTGAAAGCCCTTTGCCGACATAGTCGTTGGCGTCGCCAAACACCTCGATCTTCACACCCTGCACCGCGAACGCACCCAGCGACTGGCCGCACGAACCGCGCAACCGCAGCGTAAGATGCGCCGGCGGCAATCCGCTCATCCCCCATTTGCGCACGATACGCGAGGAGATGCGCGAACCGATCGAGCGCATCGTGTTGCGCACATTGTAGGTTAGCTGCATCTTCTCGCCGGACTGGAAGAATGCGGGCGCATCGTGCTCGATCTGTGCGTCGAGCGTATCGGGCACCTCGTTGCGGCCCTTCTGGGTCGAATAACGTGCGAAGTTGCCCGGATCGGCCTGCACCAGCAGCGGATTGAGGTCGAGGTCGTCGAGCTCTTCAGCGCCGCGGCTCACTTGTGCCAACAAATCGGTGCGCCCGATCACCTCTTCCAGCTTGCGGAAGCCAAGCAGCGACAGGATTTCGCGCACTTCCTCTGCAATGAAGCTGAACAGGTTTACGACTTTCTCCGGCGTGCCGGTGAAGCGGTCGCGCAGCTTGGGATCCTGCGTACACACGCCGACGGGACAGGTGTTGGAATGGCACTGCCGCACCATGATGCAGCCCATCGCCACCAGCGACGCGGTGCCGACGCCGAACTCCTCCGCACCCATCATCGCCGCCATCACGACGTCGCGGCCGGTGCGGATACCGCCATCGGTCCGCAGGGTCACACGATGGCGCAGATTGTTGAGGGTGAGAATCTGGTTGGTCTCGGTGAGCCCCATCTCCCACGGCACACCGGCGTATTTGATTGAGGTCTGCGGCGAGGCGCCGGTGCCGCCATTGTGACCGGAGATCAGGATCACATCGGCCTTGGCCTTCGCGACGCCGGCCGCGATGGTGCCGATGCTGGTCGCGGCGACCAGCTTCACGCACACCCGCACATCGGGATTGATCTGCTTCAGATCGTAGATGAGCTGCGCCAGATCCTCGATCGAATAGATGTCGTGATGCGGCGGCGGCGAGATCAGCATCACGCCGGGCGTCGAATGACGCAGCTTCGCGATCATTTCCGTGACCTTGAAGCCGGGAAGCTGGCCGCCCTCGCCCGGCTTCGCACCTTGCGCCACCTTGATCTCGAGTTCGCGGCACTGGTTCAGGTATTCCGCGGTCACGCCGAAGCGGCCGCTCGCGACCTGCTTGATGGCGGAGTTCGGATTGTCGCCGTTCGGCTTCGCATGGAAGCGCGCCGGATCTTCGCCACCTTCGCCGGAATCCGACTTCGCGCCGATCCGGTTCATCGCGATGTTGAGCACCTCATGCGCCTCCGGCCCGAGCGCACCGAGGCTCATGCCGGGCGTCACGAAGCGCTTGCGGATTTCGGTGATGCTTTCGACGTCTTCGAGCGCAATCGGCTGGTTGTTGGAGCGGAAATCCATCAGGTGGCGCAGCGACACCGGCGGCAGCGAACGCACACCCTTCGAATAATCGCGGAACACGCCGTAGGAATCGGTGGCGACCGCCGTCTGCAGCTTGTGGATCAGGTTGGCTTCGTGCGCATGCGTTTCGCCGCGGTGACGCGCCTTGTAGAAGCCGCCGATCGGCAGCACGGTCGTGTCTTCGTCGAAGGCGCGCGCGTGCAGCCGTGCGATCTTGTGCGCGATGCCGGGGAGACCAATACCGGAAATGCGGCTCGGCATTCCAGGCAGAACATCGGCCACCATCGAACGCGACAAACCGACCGCCTCAAAATTGTAGGCGCCGCGATAGGAGGAGATCACGCTGATCCCCATCTTCGCGATGATCTTGAAGAGTCCCGCGCTCACCGCATCGAGGTAGCGCTTCACGCACTGGCCGAGCGTCAGCTTGCCGAACAGACCGCGCGCGTGCCGATCGGCGATGCATTCCTGCGCCAGATAGGCGTTGATCGTCGTCGCGCCCACACCGATCAGCACTGCGAAGTAATGCGTGTCGAGACACTCCGCCGAGCGGATGTTGATGGAGGTATAGGTGCGCAGACCAGAGCGCACGAGATGTGAATGCACCGCGCCGGTCGCCAGGATCATCGGCATCGGCGCGAAGTCCTTGGCTATACGCTCGTCGGTCAGGATCAGATGGTTGTAACCCTGCCGCACGGCATCCTCGGCCTCCGCGCGCACCCGATCGAGTGCGTTCTTCAGCGCATAGTCCGAACTCTCGCCGTCGCGCACCTCGAATACGCAGTCGATCTCATAGAAGCGGCCTTCGAGATGGTCCTTCATCCGCTCGTACATGCCGGTGGAGATCACCGGACTTTCGAGCACGAACACCTCTGTCTGGCTCTCGTCCTGTTCGAGCACGTTGCCGAGATTGCGGAAGCGCGTTTTCAGCGACATCACGCGTTCTTCGCGCAACGGATCGATCGGCGGATTGGTGACCTGGCTGAAGTTCTGCCGGAAGTAATGCGACAGCGGCCGGTATTGATCGGACAGCACCGCGAGGGGCGTGTCGTCGCCCATCGAGCCGATCGGTTCCTTGCCGTCCTCCACCATCGGATGGAGGATCAGTTCGAGATCCTCCATCGTGAACCCGGCCGCGATCTGGCGGCGGCGCAGCGCCTCCTTCTCGAAATGGCGCGGTTCTGGGCCGGGGCCGATGATCGGCTCCAGTTCGACGACGTTCTTCGTCCACTCCTCATACGGATACTGGCTCGCGAGTTTGTCCTTGATCGCGCGGTCTTCATAGAAGCGGCCCTCTTCCAGATCGAGCGCGATCATCTGCCCCGGGCCGACGCGGCCCTTGCGCACGACATGCGGCTCATCGAGCACGTTCATGCCGGTTTCGGAGCCCACGAACACCAGACCGTCGTCGGTGATCGCATAGCGCATCGGTCTCAGGCCATTGCGATCCATGCCGCCGATCACCCAGCGGCCGTCCGTGCCGGCGAGTGCGGCCGGCCCGTCCCACGGCTCCATTACCGCGTTGGCATAGGCGTACATCGCGCGATGCGAATCTGGCATCGTCGAGGCTTTCTTGGACCAAGCTTCGGGAATGAGGATCGTCTTGGCGAGCGGCGCTTCGCGGCCGGCGCGCACCAGGACTTCGAACACCGCATCGAGTGCCGCGGTGTCGCTGCGCACGTCGGGCTGGATGATCGGCTTGATGTCCTCGGCGGCGTGGCCGAACAGCTCGGACGCCATCTTGAACTCGTGGTTCTTCATCCAGTTGATGTTGCCCTTCAACGTGTTGATCTCACCGTTGTGCGCGATCATCCGGAACGGCTGGGCCAGCCGCCAGGTCGGGAAGGTGTTGGTCGCATAGCGCTGATGGAAGATCGCGAACGCGCTGACGAAACGCTCGTCCATCAGGTCGGGATAAAAATTGGCAAGCTGCTCGGCCAGGAACATGCCTTTGTAAATCATGGTCCGCGACGACAGCGAGCAGACATAAAAGTCCTGGATCGAAGCTTCGCGGACGCGCTTTTCGATGCGGCGGCGGCAGAGATAGAGCCTGCGATCCAGAGTCTCGAAATCCTCGACATCGCCGGCATCGAACATGATCTGCTCGATTTCCGGCCGCGTGGCGTTCGCCTTTTCGCCGATGATGGAAATGTCGAGCGGCACCTGGCGCCAACCGTAGAGATAGAACCCACTGCGCAGGATCTCCGCCTCTACGATGGTGCGGCAGGTTTCCTGGGCGCCGTAATCGGTGCGCGGCAGGAACACCTGCCCCACAGCGATGCGGCCCGAACGCAGCTTGTGGCCGGTGCGGGTCACCGCCTCGCGGAAAAAATCCTGCGGCACCTGCAGATGGATGCCGCAACCGTCGCCAGTCTTGCCGTCGGCATCGACCGCGCCGCGATGCCAGACCGCGCGCAGCGCTTCGATGGCGCGCTCCACCACGTCGCGCCGCGGCTTGCCGTCGAGCGCCGCGACGAAGCCGACGCCACACGCGTCGTGTTCGTCGGCCGGCGAGTAGACGTGGTTTTCCTCAAGCGTCTTTGCGTTGGCGCGATAGCGCGCGATGTCCTGTTCGGCCTGGGTACGGTCATCCATCGCGATCACTCCGCCGCTTGCAGTGCAGGCACGGCTTTCGCCGCGAGATAGGTGTGGATGGCGGCCGCCGCATCGCGGCCGTCGCGGATCGCCCACACGACGAGCGAGGCGCCGCGCACGATATCGCCGCCGGCGAACACGCCGTCGAGATTGGTCTTGCTGCCGCGCACCGCGATCGTGCCCCAGCGCGTCACCGCCAGATCGGGCTCACCGAACAGCGCCGGAAGGTTTTCGGGATCGAAGCCCAGCGCCTTGATCACCAGATCGGCCCTCAGGGTAAAATCCGCACCCTCGATCTTCTCCGGCGATTTGCGGCCCGACGCATCCGGCAACCCGAGGCGCATGCGCGAGATGCGCACGCCTTCGACCGCTTCGCCGCCGAGGAAGGCTTTGGGCAGCGTGAGCCATTCGAATTTGATGCCTTCCTCCTCCGCATTGGCGACTTCGCGAAGACTGCCCGGCATGTTGTCGCGGTCGCGGCGGTAGAGGCAGGAGACGGAATTCGCGCCCTGCCGCATGGCGGTGCGCACGCAATCCATCGCCGTGTCACCACCGCCGATCACCGCGACGTCCTTGTTGGCCGCGTTCAGCGCGCCGGATTCGAACGCCGCAACGCTGTCGCCGAGGCCGGTGCGGTTGGAGGCGATCAGATAGTCGAGCGCTTTCACGACGTTGCCGAGACCGACGCCCGGCGCTTCGATCTCGCGCGCCTTATAAGCGCCTGCGGCAATGAAGACCGCGTCGTGCTTGCTGCGGATCTGTGCGAGCGTCGCATCGCGGCCGATTTCGAAATCCAGCTTGAATTTGATGCCGCCCTCTTCGAGCCGCGCCACCCGACGCTGCACGACCTCCTTCTCCAGCTTGAAGTTCGGAATGCCGTAGATCAGCAGGCCGCCGGCACGATCGTGGCGATCGTACACCGTCACCTTGTAACCCTTGCGCCGCAATTCCTCCGCCGCGGCGAGGCCGGCGGGACCGGCCCCTACGATGCCGACGCTCTGCTTCAGCATGCGCCCCGGCTTCAGCGGCCTCACCCAGCCGCGCGCCCATGCAGTGTCGCTCAGATATTTCTCGACTGCGCCGATGGTGACAGTGCCATGGCCCGATTGCTCGATGACGCAGTTGCCTTCGCAGAGTCGGTCCTGCGGACAGATGCGGCCGCAGATCTCCGGCATGTTGTTGGTGGCCTGCGAAAGCTCATAGGCCTCCTCAATGCGGCCTTCTGCGGTGAGCTTCAGCCAATCGGGGATATTGTTGTGCAGCGGGCAATGCACTTGGCAGAACGGCACGCCGCATTGCGAGCAGCGCGAGGATTGCTCCGATGCCTTTTCGTGCAGGTAGTCTGCGTAGATTTCGTGGAAATCGCGTGCGCGGGAGTCCGCCGGACGTTTGTCAGGACCGGCTTGATCGACACTCACAAAGCGTAACATTCGTTCGGCCATGGCGCGCCTGCGGCAAGAAATCCATCCCGCGTTCACCTAGGGCAAAAGATCGAGGAACGCGAGCCAAATTCGATGAAAAGGACAGCATAACTGGCTTAATAAGACACCCTCAAAATGACTGAGCTAGCAAGTCCGCGCGGCTCGGACAATATATGACAGTTATACTGTCATATATTGCGTAGTGGCTTGGAATCCTTGGCCTCTATAGGCTCGGCGGACGATTCGAAATGGGCAGAAGCGATGCAAGACATCTTGACTTCCATCATCTTGGGCATCGTGGAAGGGCTTACCGAGTTCCTGCCCGTTTCCTCGACCGGCCATCTTCTGGTCGCGGAGCGCCTGCTCGCGCTGCCGCCCGAGAAATGGGAGGTCTTCACCGTCGTGATCCAGCTCGGCGCCATCCTCGCGGTCGTCGCGGTGTTCTGGAAACGGCTATGGGACGCTGTGATCGGCCTGCCGTCCTCGCCCCAGGCCCGCCGCTTTGCGCTTTCCGTGTTGATTGCGTTCTTCCCTTCGGTGATCGCCGGCGTTCTTCTCAAGAAATGGATCGACAAGGTGCTGCTCGATCCCGGCTACGCCCTGCCGGTGATCGCCGCGTCCTGGATCGCCGGCGGCATTCTCATCCTTTTGCTGGAGCGCCTCGCGCCGCGGCCGCGCTACCACGATGCCGAAAAGCTGCCGATGATGACCGCGCTGCAGATCGGCCTGTTCCAGATCCTGTCGATCATCTTCCCCGGTACATCGCGCTCCGGAGCAACGATCCTGGGGGCAGAGTTGATCGGCGTGGAGCGCGCCGCGGCCGCGCTCTTCACCTTCTATCTCGCGGTGCCAACCATGTTCGGCGCCACGGTCTATGATCTGTGGAAGAACCGTCACGCGCTCAGCGGAGATCAGGCGTCCAACATCGGCATTGGATTTGTCGTGGCATTCATCGTCGCGCTGTTTGTGGTGCGCGGCTTTATCGTCTTCATCGCGCGTTACGGCCTGGTGCCGTTCGGCTGGTACCGCATCGCCGCCGGCGCGGCGCTTACTGGCTATCTTCTAATGCGTTGAAGCCTTCGTACTGGCCTTTGGCGCGGAACCGCCAAAGGTAGCTCGGCGTGATCGCTTCGATGGAATCTGGCACGATGCCGAGATCGGCCAAGCTCAAGGCGCCGGACGACACGATATTGTCGGTCCTCAGCGATCGCACCTGATCGGTCGTCAGCAGCGGTTTGGGCAGAATGCCCAATATGGCACCCTGAATTATCGCGAGCGGAAACGGCACAGGTACAAGCAGGCGCCTGCGCCCAATCTGCGCGAGCAGGAACTGCATCAGTTCCTTGAAGGAATAGGTGTTCGGGCCAGCGAGTTCGTAGGTCTTGCCGTGCGTCGCAGGATCGCCCGCGCATTTCACGATCGCTGCCGCCACATCGCCCACGAACACCGGCTGGAATTTCGTCTTGCCGCCGCCGATCAGCGGAAGCGCCGGCAGCAGCCGCGCCATACCGGCGAAGCGGTTGAAGAACGAATCTTCGGGTCCGAACACGATGGATGGCCGAAGGACCGTGGCTTCCGGGAACGCGGCACGGACATGTGCCTCGCCCCGCGCTTTGCTCTGGGTGTAGCGGGAGGTCGAGTTCTCGTCGGCGCCGAGTGCCGATACATGCACGAGAACTCGGGCGCCCGCTGCTTTGGCGGCACGGGCAATTCTCTCCGCGGCTTCGACGTGGACGGCTTCGAAACCCTGGCCGCCGCTGCGATAGAGGATGCCGATCAGGTTCACCACGACATCGGCCTTCGCCAGCGCCGCCGCGACCTGGTTCTCGTCGGACACATCGCATTTGAAGAGCTGAATCTGCCCCACCGAGCCCATAGGCGGCAGATATTGGGCAAGGTTCGGACGCCGCGTTGCCGCGCGCACCCGATAGCCGGCCTTGGCCAGCGCGCGCACGGTGTTGCGTCCGACGAAACCCGATCCCCCGAAGACGACGGCTAGCGGCTTGTCCATGGAAAATATCCAGTCAAATCGGTCGCTAGTTAAGGGAACGCGCGGGTGAGCGCAAACGCCGCAAATCGCCGCTCATTGCTGCTCCACGTAGGAGCGCTCCCCCGTCTCCGGCTGGATGTAGACGGTGATGAGCTTGCCGGTCTCGTCGTCGTAGAAACGCTCGCTGGTCTTGACCCAACCTGGGCCGGGCTGGCTGGTCTCGACCGCCTTGTAGCGGATGCGCTCATAGACCGTCCCGATGATGAGAAGGCCCCCCCAGAACACGAAGATGAAAGCCGGCGGAAACAGCCCGGCGAACAGCGCAACCAGGCCACCGAGGAAGCACAGCCCGCCGATCGCGAGCACGATGCTACGCAGCATTGCCGTCCGGCTCCAGAACGACCGCAGTCCCGTAAGCCACGATCTCGCTCATGGTCTGGCCGATCTCCGACGAATCGAAGCGCATCATCACCACCGCGTTGGCGCCCATCGCGGTGGCGTTGACCACCATCCGGTCCACGGCCTGGCGCCGGCTCTGCTCCAGAAGCTGAGTGTATTCGTGAATCTCACCGCCCACGATCGAGCGCAGCCCAGCGACGATATTCCCGCCCAGCCCGCGCGACCGCACGATGACGCCGAACACCTGACCCAGCGTCTTCTGGCGGCGGTAGCCCGGTACGTTCTCGGTGGTGACGACCAGCATGGAAACCTCCGAAGACTCGCCTACCGGGACAGTCTAGCGCGGGGTTTGACAGGGTTCACGCCCGCCCCTAAACATCGCGCCCCTTAGGCCAAGCCCGTGCCCAGATGGCGGAATTGGTAGACGCACTAGTTTCAGGTACTAGCGCCGCGAGGCGTGGAGGTTCGAGTCCTCTTCTGGGCACCAATTAAGTGTTTGGCACCGGACGCCGCTGGCGACCGAACCGCTAAAATCATTGAAAAACAAGAAAAAGCGTCCGTCAGTGTCCTGGGGCGATCGATCGCGTGGCGAACACGGCTTTAAGCTCCGAACCTCGGATCCGCCATTCTGAAACCAGCGGAACTGTGTGCGCCTTCAGGCGCCCGGAACGCCGAGCGAGTGGGCAGCCTGTCCCAGAGCCGCAAGGTCGGTTGGCGATTGCGCAAAGACCGACTGCGCCGCGCGATAAGCATCGGCTGCCGCTGCATCCTCTCCCAGCACCATGCGCGCGCGCATGAGGCGGACCCAGCCGTCGGCATCGCGTGGATTCTGTTTGAGCTCGGTAGCGAGCTTGTCGACCATGCCGTGGATCATTGCGTTGCGATCGCCGTCCGGCATCTGAGCCGCCGCTGCCATCTGATCCGGTGTGGGACTGCTTTGCCCGCCTGCATTCCGCTGAACCTGCGCCGGTGGCAGCTGTTTCGAAATATCCAGGTGGCGTTGCTGTGCAGTACGTTCGACAAAACCGCGAACCTCGGCAACCCATGGCGCATTCGCGGGCGCACTTTTGATCAGCGCGATCCAGTCCGCCATCGCGCCGGCATGATCGCCCGTCTGATCTTTCGCGACTGCGAGATAATACCGCGCACGCGGATCGTCCGGTGCAAGCATCAGCGCACTCTTAAAAGCGGTGAGCGCTTCGGCTGTCACCTGCCCGTTCGCGGCGAGCACAAGCGCCTCGCCTTCCGCCGAACGGTAATCGGGATTCTTCGGATCGCGTTGGGCAGCCTGCGCGTAGGCCGTCGCCGCGGCATCCGGCTTTCCGGTGCGCAGATAGGACCAGCCCAGCATGCGCCAGCCTGCCGGGTCATCCGGGTTGCGGCGCAGTTGCGTCTGAAGTCGGTCGATCATGGTGGCGACGCCGCCCATCGGATGGGTTGGCGGTGCCGTTTGCGGTGCTGTCTGCGCAATGCGTGCCGGAGCGCCGCTCAAATCGGGACGCCCGATCCAGGCGTAGATGCCGGCAGCCGACAGTGCGACCGCCGCAGCAAGGCTCAGTGCAACCCAGGGCAAAGCTTCGACGGGAATCGGCCGGGGCGTGCGCTCGCGCACGGCTCCCTCGCTCAGCATCCGCCGCTTCACGTCCGTGCGCAGGTTGGCCGCTTCCTCCGGTGCGATCTGTCCGTATGCCTCTTGCGCATCGATATCGCGCAGTTGCGCTTCAAGCAGTTGTTTGAGCGAAAGTCGCGCTTTCACGCTGTCGTAGCGGCGCACGAGCGGAATGGTGAGACCGGCGGCGGTGAGCGCGATCATCACGGTGAGAACAATCCAGAGCGTCATGTCCGGTCCGGACCTTCGAGAAGCGTTTGGAGACGCGCTTGCTCACTCTCACCGAACGCCGGTTGCGACGCTGCACGACTGTTGCGCAGATAGTACGTCACCATGCCACCGCCGGTCAGCACGATCAGGAAAGGACCGAGCCAGAGAAGCAGCGTGTCGGCTTCGAACGGTGGTTTCAGCAGCACGAACTTGCCGTAGCGCTGGACGATAAAATCGATCGCCTGCCGGTCGGTGTCGCCCGCAACGAGCCGCTTGCGTAGCAGCACGCGCAGATCGTGCGCCAGTTCGGCATCGGACTCATCGAGCGACTGGTTCTGGCAGACGAGGCAACGCAACTCCGAACTGAGCGCACGCGCGCGCGCCTCCAGAGCCGGATTGGAAAGCTGCTCGCCGGGCAGAACAGCCAAAGCAGGCGTTGCCGCCAACAGAATCAGCGCAACAGACCTGATCAACCATTTCATGCCGGTGCTCCGGCAAGCGTGACCTGTTGACGGACTGCAACAGGCACACGGGCGCGGCGGTCGAGCAGCGACAGGAACCCGCCAAACGCCATCATGAAGGCGCCCGCCCAAATCCAGTTGACCAGCGGATGCACCCACATCCGGACCACGACGCTGCCGTCGCCGTTCGGCGTGCCCATCGCGATATAGATGTTGGCGAAAAGGCCGACACCGATGCCGGCTTCGGTCTTGTCGCTCTGGCTTGCGGGATAGAAACGGTGCTGCGACACCAGCACGCGTTCGCTGCCGCCGGAGCGCACGCTGAAGAACGCCTGGCTCGCCTGATAATTGGGGCCGTCGATATCCTGCAGGGCCGTCAACGTGATTGTCCTGCCGGCGACCATGGCGGTGTCGCCGACCGCCATATTGCGCACCAGATCGCTCTGCCACGTCGAAACCGCTGTAATACCGAGCGTGGTAATGCCGAGGCCCGCATGTGCCACGACAAGCCCCCAGAAGGTCAGGGGCGTTGCTACCAGCAGCCTGCGCGTGCTCGCGCCAAGCCCTTGGCCAACGGAAATCCGGCGCAACGGCAGCGCGATCGCACCCGACACTAGCCAAACGCCGAGCGCCACTCCGAACGCGGCCAATGTGTGCGCGAACCCGAAAGCGAATATTCCCCCGAACAGGAAAAGCGCGGTTATGCCGGCCGGTCCTTGCAAGCGGCGCAACAGCGCGCGCAAGCCGTCGCGTTTCCAGTGCAGCATCGGCCCGAACACAGCCAACACCAAAAGCGGTACGAAGATCGGGACGAATGTCTCGTGATAGAACGGCGGCCCAACCGAAATCTTCTGACCGTTATAGGCCTCGACGAACAGCGGATAGAAGGTGCCGAGGAAAACCGTGCTTGCCGCCGCGAACAGGAACAGGTTGTTCAGCGTGATCCCGGCTTCACGTGAAACGGCCGCGAACAGCGCGCCACTGCGCATCGCGCTCGCCCGCCACGCGAACAGCGCAAGCGACGAACCCGTGGCCAAAGCAATGATCGCCAGGATATAGACGCCGCGGCGTTCATCCACTGCGAAAGCGTGCACGCTCGACAGAACACCGGAGCGCACCAGGAAGGTGCCGATCAGGCTCAGCGAGAAGGTCATGATCGCGAGCAGGATCGTCCAGCTCGCCAGTGCGCCGCGCCGTTCCAATGCGATGGAGGAGTGAAGCAACGCCGTGCCCATCAACCAGGGCATCAGCGAGGCGTTCTCCACCGGATCCCAGAACCACCAGCCGCCCCAGCCGAGCGTATAGTAAGACCAGATGCTCCCCAGCGTGATTCCGACCGTGAGGCAGATCCACGCCGAAAGAATCCACGGCCGGACCCAGCGCGACCACGAGGCGTCCACCCTGCCCTCGATCAGTGCGGCGATCGCAAAGGAGAACGCGGCCGAGAATCCGACATAGCCGAGATAGAGGAGCGGCGGATGACCGACGAGGCCCGGGTCTTGAAGCAAGGGATTGAGTTCCGCGCCATCGAGGGCAGCGGGATCGAGCCGCGCGAAAGGATTCGACGTGAAGAGCGAGAAACCAAGGAATGCCGAAGCGATCAGCCCCTGCACGGCCAGAACCCGCGCCTGAAGCGTTTCCCGCAGGCTACGGCCGAACAGCGCCACCGCACCCCCGTGCAGCGACAGGATCAGCACCCACAACAGCATGGAACCTTCGTGGCTGCCCCAGGTGGCGGCAGCGCGGTAGACGGTTGGCTGTGTCGTGTTGCTGTGTTCCGCAACGAGACGAACCGAGAAGTCGTTGGCGAGAAACAATCCCATCAGGATGAAAAAGGCGGCTGCCACGAACACCGCCTGAAGCACCGCCGCTGCGCGGCCGAGACGCATAAGACTGCGATCAATCCAGTAGGCCCCGAGGAGCGGCGCCAGCGACTGCACAAGCGCCATCACGAACGCCAAAATCAGCGCCAGTTGTCCGATTTCCGCTGTCATGCGATCTGGTATAACCCCTTTGGGGCTCAGCTTAACGTATAAATCTCGCGATGAAACCGGCGTACTCGGACCGCATCAACGATCGCTGCGCGCGTCGTCTTCGGATGGGCGTAACGTGACCGAAGCGTACAGCATCGCGATCGTCGGATCTGGCCCTGCCGGGTTGAGCGCCGCCATGCATGCGGCCAGGCGCGGCATGAGCCACGTCCTGCTGGAGAAGTCTTCGCACCTTTCGGACACCATCTATCGCTATCAGCGCGGCAAGCATGTGATGGCGACACCCGCACAGCTGGTCCTGCGCACCGATGCGACGTTCGCGCCCGGCACGCGCGAAGCGATCCTGCAGACATGGGAAAACGAGACCGCCGCGGCGAACATCAACGTGATGTTCGCCGCCGAGGTGAAATCCATCGCAGGCGAAAAGGGTGCGTTTCATATCGCGCTGGGGGACGGTCGCATTGTGGAGTCGGCGGCGGTCGTGCTTGCCATCGGGACCCAAGGCAATCCCAACCTGCTGGGCTGCGACGGTCATGCTCTCGATCACGTGCAATACACACTCGACGATCCCGCCGCTTTCATCGACGAACATATCGTCGTCGTGGGAGCCGGCGATGCCGGAATCGAGAATGCGCTCGGCCTGGTGGCCGACACGGCGCAAGGCAATGTGGTGACGCTTCTCAATCGCTCTGCGGACTTTGCGCGCGCGAAGGACGCCAACCGCACCGCCCTCCTGCAAGCGCAGGAAGACGGCCGCCTCAACATCCTTCCCAGGACCGAACCGAAAAAGATCGAACCGGGCTGGCTTACGGTGGAAACGGCCGACGGCGAAGTCCGTATGAAGTGCGATCGCATCGTCGCCCGTGTCGGTTCGTCTCCGCCGCGCAAATTCGTGGAAAGCCTCGGGGTGCGCTTCGCAAACGACGCCCATGGCGCGTTCCCCAAATTGTCTCCAACCTTCGAAAGCAGCATCCCCGGCCTTTTCGTGATCGGCGCTCTGGCGGGCTATCCCCTGATCAAGCACTGCATGAACCAGGGCTACGACGTCATCGAATACATCGCCGGCAACGCTGCTCTGAAGCCCGCCGACGAGCCGATTCTGGAGAAGATCCTGAAAGGACTTCCCGGCAACCGCACGGTCGACCAGTGGATCACATTTATCCGCGACCGGGTTGAGATTCTGCGTAGCTTGTCGACCTTGCAAATGCGGGAGTTTCTGTTGTGGTGCAAGGTGTCACACTACATTGCCGGCGCAACGATCTTCGAACGCGAAGATACGGAATCCTCTTTGTTCGGTGTGGTGACTGGCTCAGTCCTGGTGGAGCTCGGATCACGCAACCCGGCAGTAACCATTGAAGTGCGGGAAGGGTCGATCTTCGGCGAAATCGGCGTGCTTTCCGGACGCCCGCGCGGCGCCACCGCGCGCACGCAAACCGATTGCATCCTCATCGAGGTCGAAGGCGACGAAGCGCAGAAGCTCATGGCGCAGTACAAGGATGCGCGCGATATCGTGAACCGGATCATGACCGAGCGTCTGCTGCTTCAGATCTTCGGCTCCGGCCTGACTGCGCGCGATCTCGTCGAGATCATGCACACCGCGGAAACACACGAGGTGAAGCCGGGCGAGGAGATCATCAGCGAAGGGGATGACGGGCGCGATCTTTACGTTGTTCGCTCAGGCAGCATGGTGGTCGAGAAGGCGATCGCGGGAAAGCCTATCTTCCTCAACTACATTCCCGCCGGCTCATATTTCGGCGAGATGGCGATTCTGGACGGTAGCAGGCGCGCCGCAACCGTACGCGCAGCTATCAAATCGGAAGTTATACGCATACCGGCGGAAGCGCTTACCCATCTCCTCGCTCGCAAACCTCAACTCGTTGCCAAGCTGACGCACGATTCCAAAGCGCGCCAGGAAATCAACGCGTACATCGAACGCCAGAAGCACCAGTTCAACGGCGTCGCCGATATGTACAGCGCGGTTGCGAAATTTCTCGTGGATCAGGGCATCGGCGAAGCGACCGACGTGCTTCTGATCAACGAAGAACTCTGCATTGGATGCGACAACTGCGAGAAAGCGTGCGCCGACCTGCACGACGGACTCTCGCGGCTGGACCGTGAAGCGGGACGCACCTACGCGCACATGCATGTGCCGACCTCATGCCGGCATTGCGAGCATCCGCACTGCATGACCGACTGCCCGCCCGATGCGATTCATCGCGGTTCGACCGGCGAGATATTCATCGATCAGACCTGTATCGGCTGCGGGAACTGCCAGCGCAATTGCCCCTATGACGTGATCCGAATGGATTCCAAGCCGCCCGAGAAACCGGGCTTTCTGTGGTGGCTGCTGTTTGGCGCAGGTCCCGGCCCTGGCGAGCCGGACCGTGCGTGGCGCGACGCGCACACCAAACCCGGGACGGAACCCGCAAAGACCGCGATCAAATGCGATATGTGCGCGGGAATCGAGGGCGGTCCCGCATGCGTGAGAGGATGCCCGACCGGAGCCGCGATCCGCGTTTCACCGGAGGAATTTCTCTCCGCCACGCGCTTGCAACGGACATAGCGATACGCCGTGGACCAGCTTCGCATCGTAATTCCGCAAAGCATTCGCCACGAGAGCTTCCTGCGCTATGCACAATTTCGCTGGCTGAAGATCGCTCTCGTGCTCGTCGCTGTCACCAGCGCTTCATACGTCTACTTTGCGACGCAACTGGATTTCCGCCTCCAGCACAGCGGCGGAACGTTCTATGGCTACACGCTTGGTATCATCGGTGCGCTGATGATCGTGTGGCTTGCCTATCTCGGCATCCGCAAGCGGCGCACGACCGCCAGGAGCGGAATGCTGAAGGGATGGGTTTCGGCACACATCTATCTGGGTTCAGCGCTTCTCGTCATCGTCACGTTGCACACGGGCTTGCAGTTCGGCTGGAACGTCCACACGCTTGCTTACGGCTTTCTGGTAGTGGTGATTGCGTCGGGCGCGTTCGGCGCGGCGGTCTACAGTTATCTGCCGCGCAAGCTGAGCGAGAACCGCGCCGAGATGACGGAAGCGCAGATGCTCGCGGTGATCCGATCCTTCGATCTGCGCCTGCACACCACGGCCCAGCCACTGGATCAGCGCCGCGCCGAGATCGTGAGTCTCTCGATCGAGCACAGCCGCCTTGCCGGAAATTTCTTCCAGCGGATCACGGCGAGTACGCGGACGTGCGGCACGCGTGGCGCGCTTGAAGAGATCGGACGGCTGGATCCATCTCCCGACCCAGAGGTCACCGCGGCGATGGTGCAGGTGACGGAAATCCTGAAGCGGAAAAGCGACATGCTGGCGCGCTGTCGCCATCATATCCGCATCCGCACGGCCTTGCAGATGTGGCTGTACATTCATATCCCGGGCTCGATCGCGCTGATCGCCGCGGTGACGGCGCATGTCGTCGCTGTCCTGTTCTACCGGTGACGCGGCCGTGAAGATCGCCGTTCGCCAGATCACACGCCGCGCCGGGGGCGCCGATATCGTCCGCAACCGGACGATCGAAGCCGCCTCCATCGTGATCGGGCGCGGGCCGGAATGCGACATCCGCATACCGGACCTTTCCGTGAGCCTGCGTCACGCACGGCTCCATTCGTCCGTGCGCGGTCATGCAACCGTGGAGGCGCTCAGCGCTTTGCCGCTTGAGATCGGTCACCGTAGTACTATGGAAGCGGAGATTGATCTGCGCTTTCCAACCCAGTTGTTGCTCGGCCAATACACGCTGACCATCGCACACGGAACCGAGGCAGACGACATTGCCGTAACGGTGATGCACGACACGAAGCGCCTGCCCGAAAGAGCCGAGGCGCATCGAACTTTCGAGCCCCGGACGCCTGGCCTGCAACCGCGCTCCCTGTCGTGGATATTCGCGGCCGCTATTGTGTTTCTTTGCCTGTTGCTTCCGATTGCGGCGTTCCTGATCGATGGCGTGCGAAAGCCGACAATCTCTGCGGCGCAGCCGGACCGGCAGTGGTCCACCGGACCGCTCTCGCCAGGGCACCATTTCCTCGAGAAGAACTGCAAAGCCTGCCATCAGGACGCATTCGTAGCCGTGCGCGACAACGCCTGCATCGCGTGTCATCGAACCGGATCATCTAACGCGGGCGCGATACAGTTGGCGGCCTCTGTGAAGGCACAGGGAAGCCCGTTCTTTCCTGATCCGATCGGCCCGCATGGCGCAGCTGACCGGCTCTACACCGCCGATCCGGCGACGGAGAGCCTGGACTATCGTCTCGCGCATTATCTGTGGGGCAGCACCGATCATCCGGCCGCGCACTGCACGGCCTGCCACACCGAACACATCAAGATGCCGGTAGCGCTGCGCAGCGAAAAGCAGGCGCACAGCACTCCGCCCGATCTGCTCAACCGGTTCGATTGCGCAACCTGTCATGCCGATATGAAAGCGCGGCTGACGGACACGAAACTCTCTGACGCGCCGGATTGGGTTCATCATCCGGATTTCCGTCCGCGCATCACCTTGAGCGTCGGCTCTAACCTGTCCACGGCGCGTGTTTCCCTATCTGCGATGCCATTCGATAACACGGGCCTGAAATTCTCCCATCGCGATCATCTCGACCCGCGCGGCGCGGCAACACGCATGGCGGTGGCGCTCGGTGCGGAGGTCGGTTACGGAGCGGCGCTGAGTTGCGCGTCGTGTCACCGGCCGGACGCCAAACGCACCGGTTTCCTGCCTATTGAGATGGAGCGCGACTGCAAAGCCTGCCATGCGCTGCATTTCGACATCGGCGACGGGCGCATCCGCGAGCTGCCGCATGGCGATCCAGTTGGTTTGGTTCGCGCGGTCGCCGCATTCAGCAACGACAACGCGCCGGTGGATAGCGATACGACGCGCCGCAAGGCGGGCTATGTATGGCCCGCGACAGAGCCGCAGAGCGCACTGGCGGTGCGGATATTGCGTATCGTGTTCTCGCCGCGCGGCGTTTGCTTCGAGTGCCACACCGTTCTGCCGCCGCTTGCGCACTCCGTGATGCCGCGTGTCGCTGCGGTGCATCTTGCAAACCGATTCCTGCCGGCCGGCGCGTTCGATCATTCGGTGCGTGCGCACCACGAAGATCAGAACGGCGCAGCGACGTGTTCCAGCTGCCACCAGGCGAATAGATCCGACAAGAGCAGCGATGTCCTGATTCCGCATGTCGCATCTTGCGCCAAATGCCATGGACAACCGGCTTCAACCGGATGGACCGCTGCAGCGGAAACCTGCATCGAGTGCCACGGTTATCACGACCAGGGGAAGCCATCGTTTGAGGCAAGCACGCCGATCGACTGGACACACCAGACCGCGCGACGCACCGCGGGCCTATAGCGCGCCGGCGCTCGCCAGTTTGCGCTTCGGCGGGACGAAGGCATCGAAGTCCGGTGCATTGGTAACGCGATAAACTTCGCCCTTCGCATTCAGGAAGAACTTTTCCATCTCCGCGCGGGTGAACGGCCGCGACCCGAGGCGGCCGAACACGGCAATCTGGTTGCCGCTCTCGTCCACCGCACGATCGCGATCGAGGCCTTTCGACAATGCCAGCGCCGGCTCCGGCGTTTTGGCCCAAGCGATCAGTTCGGGCTTCGGCTCGGGCGAAAAGCCGTAGAAATTGGGCTGGCTGGACGGGCTGGTGAGTTGGATCACCTTCAACCCGTTGCGGCCGTCCGCGACATAGGCGAACAGTGAAGCATTGGTTGAGCCGACGATCACATCCTGCGCATCGTTGAGCGCGCCGTCGAACATCACAGTCTGATAGATCTTCGGCTGCTCCGGGTTCTTCACATCAGCGATCACGAGACCCTGCTTTCCGGCCGCGATATAGGCGTAGGTGCGCGCCACATAGACCCGGTGTGCGTCGGTGAGCGGGATGACCGCGCCGTGTACCGGCACCGGTTTGTCAAGACGCGTGACATCGAGGACCTCCAGACCGCGCGCATCCGTGACGAAGAGATAGCGGAACTGGAGCGCCGAGGCGTGCATATCGGGCAGTGCCACTTGCGCCGTCAGTTTCGGCTTCAGCGGATCGTTCAGATCGACGACGACCAGTCCCTTGGGCGTCGCGACATAGGCAAAATGGCCGCCGAGCACGACATGGCGTGCGCCGTTCAATACGCCATCGGGATTCCAGGTGAGCGCCCGCTTGAGGAAATTGTTGCGCGGCTCACGGTCAGTCAAGTCGTCGATATTGACGAGGATGAGTCCCTCATCCGCATCTGTGATTACCGCGTAGTGGTAGAGCGGATGGAACGCCTGCTCCTGGTTTACGGCGAGCAGCGACTTGCCGTCGGTACCGATGGTCTTGGCCATCTCCGCATTGCGGCCTGGCGCGATCGACTGGTTGGTGGGGAGCGCCACACAAGTCGCATTGCGCGACGGCACGTGCATGTCCTGCCCCAGCGGCGAGAACGGCGCGCTGATCAGCTTCTCCGACACGCCTTTGTTGGCGATGCTCGCCGCATCGTAGACGCCGAAGCCGCCCTTGCCCTCGGCCACATAGAGATATTCGCCGCGCAGCTGGAGGCAGTTTGCCGGCCCTTCCGCACCGTGATGGATGTTGGCGATCTCTTCCGGCTCGCCCTCGCCGCCGGGCGTTTTGCGCGTCCAGTCGATCAGCTCGCGATTGTTCTGTTCGACATGGAGCTTGTAGTAATCGGGATAGGCGTAGCGATGGAGATAGGAACCGAACACGGCCTGCGGCTCGCTCCATTCCGTCACCTGCACCGCTTCGATGCCGCCGTCGAGCCCGACCCACGCATGCATGCCGACGAAATTGGCGAAGTCCGTGCCCAGCAGCAGAAGCTGCGCCATGATCGCGTTGTTATCGTTCGCGGCCGATAGGTGACAGTCGTCGCACATCTTGGTCTCGGTCCGGCGCACCGTGTGTGCGAAATGCGGCGCGAACGCCTGCGACGAGAACCCGGCGGCCGAAATCGGCGGCTGCTGCACGTAGATGCGCTCGCGGTTGATGTTGGTCGAAGACAGCACCAGTGCGGACGACGAGCGCACCGGCGCGATCTCGTTTCCTTTCGTCGTCATGTGCACGCCGAGCTGGAACATGTCGTCCCGCGCGACCTGCGGATTATAGGTCGCATAGTTGCGGGCGGTATCGCCTTCGTATTTGTGAGACGCAGTCTTCCAGTTCGCCTCGATCGGCAGGTGGCAACCGCTGCACGACGTCGTCCACGCCGTGTGGCAGGTGTAGCACTCCATCTTGCTGTCCTTGTGCGCGAGGTTCTGCATCGCAACACCGGGACCCCAGGCAAACGCTTTCTGTCCTGCGACGAAGTTCGACATCAGCTTCGCGCGCGCCGCCAGCGGATTATAGGCGGGGCTCGCGGGATCAACCGTGTCTTTCACCAGTGAGATTTTCCATTCGCGATTCGGGTCCGAACTCGACCGCTGGATCAGAACGCGGCGGCCGCCCTGCTCCACCCATTCGAAACGGCGCTTGCCGTCTGGATTGCGCAGCAAGGTCAGATCGTTTCCGAGCGGCGGTGCCGCTGGCCCGGAGGTACGCAGGCTCGGATAGGCGGCGATCGTGCCGTGGCAGTCCTTACAGCCGATCTCGACCGCGTTCGCGACCTCACCCATGATGAAGCCGCTGCCGTGGCTGTCCTGCGAGAAATGGCAATCGGCGCATTGCATGCCTTTCTCGGCATGGATGTCCATCATCTGCACCGCATGACCGGGGTTGGTGCCGGCCGGTACGAACGCGTCTTCGCCCTTCTTGCGCCATTTCTCCGGATCGTCCGGCGGCACGATCTTCCCGTCCGCATCGAGCAGATTGCCGTCCCGGTCGCGCTTGAACACAGCGCGGAAATTCCAGCCATGGCCGTGATAGTCCGCGAACTGCGTGTCCTTCAGTTTCGGATTGAGATCGTGCACGTTGCGCAGGAAATCGAGATCGCCCCACTTGCCGCGCACAGCCGCCGCCTCCGGATTGCGGTCGAGCACTTTTCGCATCTCGGCGGCATCCGGATAGCGCTGCTTCTCCGGCCACATGAACGGCGCGTCGGCCTCATAGTCCCACATCGTGTAGCCGAGGAAGGTGTTCAAGAACATGTTCGGCTGGTGCATGTGGCATGTCATGCATTGCGCGGTTGGAATAGCATTGCTGAACACGTGACGGATCGGGTGCCCGGGCTCCTTCGGATCAATCGTCGGGTCGGTGCCGGCGCTCTGCCCGTCGCGGCCGAACTGCTCGTAACCGAGACTGTCGCGCGGCTCGCGATCGTTGGCGTAGACGACATGGCAGGCAGCGCAGCCGGACGAACGGTAGTCGCCCGGCTGATCGTTGGTGCCGAGAAACCAGGTGAACGGATCGTTGAGGCGCGTCTTCTGTAGATTGAGCAGTGGAATAGCGATGCGCAAACCCGTCGCCAAACCGCGATTGGATTGCCTGAAGTCCGGCCGTCCGGGCTCTTCCAGCCGCTCGATCTGGCCTTGCGCATCCGGCAAGCCAATGTCCGGGAACGCAGTGCCGATGTTGCGGCCGCCGCGTTCGAACACACGAAAGATGTCCGATGGTGGAATGGTCTGCCAGCGGGGCAGCGGATACAGCATCGGCAGCGCGCCGCGCGCGGCCTGCGCTTCGGTGACGACGCCAGGCGGATTTCCCGGCGACACGATGCGTGCGGGCTGGCCGTCACGGGTGTAAGCCTCGCCCAGAATGTAATTCTTATATTTGACGATGCCGTTGTTGTAGGCGGCGCCGCCGAAGAACATCGCGCCCGTCGCCATCAGAGAGCGCTCGGCTGCGACTATCATGTCCATGTGGCAGGCGCCGCAGGATTCGCGCACCACGCGATAATCGGACGGGTTCACGAAACGGATGAACTCCGGCGCCTCGCGGTTGAGGAGCGTGTAACTCTCTTTCGGCTTCGCCGAACTTGGGAAATTCCACGCCAGCGGATAGCGCGGCAACACATGCGCCTTGTCGCGCAACTCCGCATACTGCGGGTCGTTGCGCGATAGGCCGAGCGGCGCTTTCACGGTTGCGTCGCCGCTGTGGCAATCCGCACAGCCGAGGACGACCGCGTCGCTTTTGTGCATCGTCACGGCATCGGACTTGCTGTGGCAGCTCTGGCAGCCGGCGCTTTTCGCGTCCGCCTCCTGCTGTGACTCGCCGACCTTCGCAGAAGGTGCTGTAACGTAGGTGCGGTCAACCGGCGTTTCCTCGTCGCCTTCGGAGGCCCATACGGCCGCGGCGCCGGAAAACAGCAATGCCAGCAAAGCCAGTACCAATCCGCCGCGCGATCTCACGGGTCAGCCCCGGAGCAACGGACGGGATTCGCGATCATCCGCCAGCACGCAACCCATGTACGGACAGAACAGATCGTGAGTCCCCACGCGCAGAGTCTGCCTAAAACGTCAGTATGGCGTTCACGAGTCCGGAGTAAAAGAGCTTGTCCCGGGTCGAGGTCGAGAACAGTTCGCTGAACCCCGCGCCGGGATCGAGGATCGCGAACGAGGTCCGGAACACCAGATTCTGGTTCATGTTGGGGCGCCAGATCAGCGCCAGCGAATAATCCATACCGAAGTCGCTGGAGATCGGTGCCTGCTGCCTGAGCGCTTCCACCACCGCCATCCTGTCGAACCAGATGTGGTTGATATTGCCGGTCAGGCGGATTTCCGGCGTCACGTCGGCATCCGCGCCGAGCCCCAACAGGATCGTGCCCGGATTGCTGAAGTTGGACTGCCCTTCGTCCTTCGACGAACGCAGATCGATCAGTTCGCCGTTGCGCCCGGTCAGCGAGACGGCGCGGCCCCCGCCGACGAAGGGAATGGCTTGGCGGATAAAGTAGCTGGTGTCGGAACCTGCGAATTGCGGATTCTCGAAGATTGCGTCGAAACCGTGCTCGGTGTTGTCATACGGGTTGCCGTCGCCGCTCGCATATAGCGTCGAGAGCCGTACCCGCAGCCAGTCGAAATCGTAGGATGGCTCCGCCGCGAAGAAGAAGGCCCGAATCTGCGCCGGCATGTCGGTGAACACGTTGTTGCGGTCTTCGCCGAGCGCGCCGTAGGCCGACGCGGTGAGATTGATCCGGCCGAAATGGCCGTCGCCGTTGTAGCCGAGATAGACGACATCGTATTCGCGCGGCCGGTCGTCGCCGATCAGCGCGGGCCGCACCGGAAAACCGTTGTCGTCGAAGTGAATCTTCCCGTCTTCGCGGTTCATGTTGTAGGTGACGGTGCCCTGCGAGGTGAAACCGACGACCGGGAAATCCTGCGCATAGAAATTGGCGGTGAAGATGTAATCCCTGCGTAGCCGCGTGATGTCGTTGAGGCCGGAGTTGGTATCCTTCTCCAGCCGCGCGAACGCCGCGAGATTGTACTGATAGCGGTTGTCGTCCCGGTCGCCGAACAGCCGCACGCCCAACTGATTGTCCTGGAACAGGAAACCGCGGAAGTCGGTGGAGAACGGCTGTACCCCGATGCGGATCGCATCGAAATCATAGCGGTCCGACAGATCGCGCAGATGAAATTCGACGAACGCTTCCTGCACGCCGGGAAAACCGTCGGAACGGGTCAGCCCCGCGGTCGGGCGGATGTTGAGGATCAGCCGCTCCGGCGCGGTCGTGAAGTTATAGTTTAGGGCGAGCGCGATCCGCGCTTCGAAATCTGGCGGCTTGAAAGCGGTCGAGCCCTTGAACAGCGAGGCGCCGACAATCGCCGTCTCCGACAGGAACAGGCTCGTCGGCTCGCCGAACACGTCGAGGCTACCCGGGCGCTGCGTCGTCTGCACGCCGACCGGCACAGGGAAGGAGCGCGGCTCAACCACCGAATCCAGAATGCCAGTGAGGCTAAGAAACAGGTCCTGCGTCCCGAACACCGGTTCATCACCCTTGAGGACGTTCTGATTGTACGGGTCCCACCAGTTGGTTTTGACGTCGAGCGTCTGCGCCAGCCGCCAGCGATCCGGCACCGGAATCTGATCGGCTGGGAATGCTTCCGGCGGGGGTGCTTCGATGGCGCCGGGATTGTTCTGCTCCGAGTGCTGCGGAAAGGTGCGTGGCCGCCCCGGTTGCCTGCGTTCGCCCGGCGCGCCGATGGTGTCGTCGTCCGCATCGGCGAGGATGATGGAGAAGCCCTTATCCAGCTTGGTGTCGATTACCGGATTTTCGGCGTGGATCACGCTGATGTCCGGTTTGGCCGTGTGCGCGTCGGCGCCTGCGGCCATCGGACAAGCCGCCAACGCCAGAACCGCAACTGCCGCCCCCCGCATCATCGCTATTTGCCGTCGCACACGTTCTGCTGGCTGCTGTCGACAAACGGCGCGACCGGACAGTTCACATAGCGCAGGCGCACCGGACTGCCGTGCACCGGAATAACGATCCGATCCGCGCGGATTCCTACCGGTGCTTCCGCAATCGACTGCTTCAGCGCAACGGACGCGTTGTAGAGGCCGAGGAATGAGATCATGTCGTCCTGATCGATGCCGTCCCCCGACACGCCGATGCCACCGACCAGCGTGCTGCCGCGGTAGATCGGAACCGCGCCGGAGAAGATCTGGATGCCGTTGGCGAGCCGGTTCTTGCCGGTCGAGGTGTTCGGCAGCGCCGTGCATTGCGCCACCGTGTTCGACCCGCTTGCGATGTTGTCGAGGATCAATGCGGTCTGCAGCCCCGTCGCGAACACACTCCAGTTTTTCGGCGCAACAGCGAGCGGACGCGAGAGCGGACCGTTGGGCAGCCCTTCTTCGCCGTCGGGAAAGAAAGGCCGAGAGAGGTTGGCGATCGAGCGCGCAGCGAACGCGGTCTTGCCGGTTAATTGTGTCTGGTCGTTGAGGAAGCTGCGGAAAGCGCCCACGAACGATGGCACGATTGCGGGCGAAGGCGGCGTGGGATGGCGGAAGAGATCGCGGTCGGCATCGGCGCTGAAATCTGACGCTGCATGCTTGCCCGAGAAGAACGCAACCGTGCGCGCCTTCTGCACCGAGACATCGATCCCGAACACCGGCGCATCGGGCGCGCGCACGATGCCGAGCACCGTGCCGTTGGTATCGACCACTGAAATTGAAACCTGTGCCCGGCTGCCCAGTGGATTGCGGATGCCGGCGCGGGCATGGCTCATCACACCGAACGCCTGCCCCAGCAGCCCGCTGACTTCCACGGTGGTAAGCGGCGAAGTTACCTGGCCGGCATCTGTGCCCGCCTCCGCCGGAAAGCGGTTATGGCCGGTACCGTCGGTCAGGATGAACCCGTCGGGATTGTTGAACTCGGCGGTGGTCGATTTGCGGATGCCGGAGGCTTCGGTGTCGAACACCTGTCCAGCGCGGATGCCGAAGCTGGACTGGTAATAACCGTTGACCGCAACCAGCGCACCGGTCGATGCCGGTAAAGACGAGAACGGTGGCGCACTGGCAGGTTTGCTTTTCAGATCGGACGTGCGCGTGTCGCTGAAACGTAAGGTGGTGCCATTAATCGACACGCGATCGGCCGTGACCGTTGTGGGAGCGGCATAACCGGTCGTCGCCGCGAGCGCGATGGCTTCTTCCGCATCCTTGTCGACGTTCAGCACATTGGTGTCGTAGCCATACACACCGTCCGCCATCACGCCGACGCCTCCGACCAGCGCACCGCTTTTGTAAAGCGGAAAGCCGCCAGGATCGGCCGAAAAGCCGAGCGGCGAACGATGCGGCCCGATGGTCGTGCCGCCGGCAACGTAACGCTGCATGATGTCGGAGCATGGCAGCTGGCTGAACTGTACGCCGAACAGCGGCCCGCCCTCGAGATCGGTCGGTGGCGTCGTCGGTGGAAAGTGCTGCTGCACAATCATGCTGGCGGTGCGCGTCGAAAACGCGTTGCCGCCGGACGACAGATAAGCGGCGGTGATCGCCTTCGCGATCGCCGCGGGAACGTCGCCGTTGGCGATCTTCAGGTTTTCGAGATCGACGGCATCGGCCGCGGCGCCGGTGAACGGCGTCTTTATGTATTTTAGCGCGCCGGTCATCTGGTACGCCGCCAGCACATTACCGACGCGGTCTACCACCACGATGTCGGCCGGCAGCGCGCGTGCTTTGGCTTCGGCAATCGCCTGCGCCAGAACCTTCTGTACATCCGAGACGCTGAGCGATACCGCCGCCGGCACCGGATAGATGCTCGCCGCAACGGTCCGAACACCTGTTGCAGTCACGACATCCACCTGCGCGCAATACAGCGCAGCTGCTGCAACGATGGCGCTAAGGCGCGAGACGCGACGGCTCAACATCACTGTAGCTCCCGCGTCGCGGATGCGACGTGCTGCAGCGCGCCGCGGAATTGTGCCGGCGTGTATAGATTGGGATCGCGTACCGCTTTGTAGAGCATCTCGATATCCGGCCTGATCCGCTGGAATTTCTCGTGGTCGATCGCTTTGTCGGCGTCCAGCGCGCTCAGCAAGGTGTCCGCCGCCATGACGGCCTGTGCGCTGCCACTATAGTCGGTGTAGCGGGTCGCGAGTGCATTGCTCAAAACTGTGTTGAGAATTTTAAACGTATCGTCGCGGTCGAAGGTCTGCTTTTCGAAAGCCGCTTCCAGCGCCCTGGTGCTCTGGATCAGACCGCCGGACGCGGAGAGCGCCGCACCGCGTCCACGCGCGGCCGCGGCGTTGAATGCACGCGCCTGCGTGTCGAAGCGCGACGCCAGCGCAGGGGCCACCGCACGCGCAGCGGCGGACAGCATGATCATGTTCTCGTCGTCGAACGGTGGCGAGCCGCCTTCAATCGGACGGCCCGGGTTGGCAACGACGCTCAACCGTGCCGCCGGATCGTCGAACACGCGGCGATGGCAGCCTTGGCAATCGAAGAACACGAATTGCGGGAACATGCCGTCCTGCCCGAGCGCCGGATCGGCATAAAGCGAGAGAAACCGCAGCAACGCTTCGGCCTGTCCGACCGCCCAGATCTTCGTGCCGCCGGCCACTGTCTTGCGCCGGGCGTAGTCGGCATCGATATCGTAGTGCTTTTGCAGCGCGCTAAAGAGATCGAGCTCGAACGAAAGCCGCGGATGGCCCGCGGAGAGAAAGCGATGCGAAACGAACTGGCCGGGCTTTGTGCTGCCCAGATGGCACCCCAGACACACGCCAACGCGCGTTTTCGGGTCCTCCAGCGGAATCAGCCCGCGCGCGACATTGTCCATATGCGCGGTGCCGACCGCATAGTGCCGCGCAAGCCAGCCGCCCGAGCCGCCATGGCACGCTTCGCAGCCAATGCCGTCCGTCTTCTGAAAGCGATCGCCCATCAACCCGGCCGGCACGGTTTCCGTATGGCAGCCGATACAGGCCGGCGCGGTCTGCGGGTCGCCGATCCCCAGCCGCTTCGCGATAGCACGTGCGCGCGGCTCGCCAAGAACCTGATAAGCGCGGTAGTGGCTGCCGGCCGCGCTCTCGTCATCCTGCCAGGTGAAGATCTCGTTCTGCCGGACGATCTTTCCCGTGGGCGCCAACCGGCCATGGCAGGTCGAGCCGCCGCAGGTCGCGATGCCTTCGTGCATCCCGACCGCCGCCCCCGGCGACGATTGTATCGCAGTCCTCGCGACCGCGGGTGCGAAGAAAAAGCAAACCGCACACATCGCGGCACCAAATCCCGCCGCAAGGAGGCCGAAGGTGCGCCATCGATCGCCGAAGATTTGCCCCACCACCCTCAACCAACGTTTTAAATCGAGACCACGCCTGAGAACGCTACGCCAGCACTGTGGCGATGTCGCACCGGACCTGATTGTGCCGTGTATCGTACGACAGTGCAAAAGTTCGGTTGCGTCGGAGGCCCCAAGCGCAGATACGGAAACCCGTGCCGGCACGGCCTTATTGTACCGAGCAACGCGATCGGTTGAAGAATCACACCATCGGCTTGCGTATTGCCGCGCAAAGATGACTACCGCAGAAGCCCAAGGTCCGGGACCGGCTGGTGAAAACTTCCGACCTTCCAGACCGGCCAACTGTATGGAGAAATCCCTTTGATCGGAGCTAGATCGAGAGTCCTCTCCTGCGGACCGGACAGGAATCGGTAGGCCTTGCAGGAGCCAGTCTCTCCACCGATCCGCTCAGACCCAAATAGCCATGGGCAATCCAACAAACAACTTCGGCACGACATCCATTCCAGCTCAGTCATGATGGATCAACGTGTAGCACGCACCGAATTTGTCTCGCAGTTGACTACTTCGCCTTTGTCCGAGGCTGTTTCAGCGCTGGTTTCCGAGTGGCCCCTTTTGTCGCTTTGGCGGCCGCGGTTTTGATGCCGGCGACTTTCTTCTTCGGCAAAACTTTTGATGTTTTCCCGGTTGGAACAATTTCGGGGGCCGCGGCCGCGGTTTTGATGCCGGCACTCTTCCTCTGCGAAACTTTTGATGTTTTCCTGGCCGCAACAACTGGAGGGGGCGCGGCCGGTTCTATGGTCCCCAACGCAGGCGCGGATGTCTCGACGTTTGCTGCGACCGCTTCGCCTGCCATGATCCCCGAAGCGGGCGTCACAGCACGCTCCGGCGCAGATTTTGTTTCCGGCGCTGGTCGAGCGTGGCCGGGAAAAATGCTTTCCAGAAAGTCTGTCATGACAGCATCGGATTGACAGAGGCACGCGCGGTTTGCCGATGCGAGGATGGGTCCATTGATCAAGGTTGGGTTTTCAACGATGCCAGTCCAAAAGTCGGTTTGGCCTATGAACCGGTCGTCGAGGCGCAGATCACGGAACAGCGGATCATATCGCCTCACCAAGCTTCCGGAAGGGAGATTCATCGACAATTTTTTGAGTTCATCCACGCTCGGCGTCGCCGCAACATAGTCGACGACGAGCGGGTCGAATCCGCTTTTACGAAGCGCCACCAGCGTTTCGACAGCTTCTTCGCTGGCAGGGTCATAGTAAAACGTCAGCTGCTTCCTCGAACCCGTCGCACTGGGAGCGAGCGGCGTCTTCTCTCGCGCCGGAGCAGGTGCCGGAGCCCCGATCAGCTTCAGGTTGACAGCTTTCGGCCCCCTTGAATCCGGAGCTGTTTCAAACGAGACGCGTTGGCCGGCGGTCAGCACGGAAACGCCCGCGGCCGTCACCGAAGCAATGGGAATGAATACGTCTTTTCCACCGTCGTCCGACGAAACAAAGCCAAATTTTTTCGCTACGTTGAAGAATTTAACGGTACCGTTCGGCATCGATTTCCCATTGACACATTGACGAGCCTCCGTGGCAGCAGGCGCCACCCGCGCCTATGGCTCTTAGCCTAAGAAAAGGAGCATGTGCAAAGGGCAGTTCAGCGCGGCATGATGAAGGCGTTGCTCGGGTCGCTCACCTTTCAATGCCTAACCGCCCGCGCGTTGGAAAAGATCGAGGAAATTTTTCGAGAAGAACCGTGTTTTTGCTTCTTCGCTGAGCGAAGCGGTTGAGCTCTCAAAGCGGCCGATCGGATCGCGCCCGCCCTCGGCATGGGGATAGTCCGAGGAAAAAAGATAGAGTTCCGGGAAAGACTCGCTCACAAATTGAGCCACATTCTCGAAAGGATAAGGCGTGAAGCGAAGCTGCGCGCGAATTTGCTCCGACGGTTTCCTTTTCATCTCGCGCAGATGCGGCTCTGACTTTGCCCAGATCGCAACGGCATGGTCGAGGCGCCGGATCATGTCAGGCACCCAGCCCGCGCCGATCTCGATCACGCCGCCCCGCAAGTCCTGAAAGCGCTCCAACACACCGTCCAGCACGAGCGCCGAAATGAAACGTTGCGCCGCTTGGTGAATGACGGTCAGATCCTTCGAGCCGATCACCTCGGCGCCGCCACGCGCGCTCACCCGCTCCGGAAAACCATCGTTCATCCAAGGCGCAGGAATTTGGAGCGGCGCGCTGCCGACATGCAGGATGAAGGGTAGCCTCCGCTCCGCCATCGTCGCCCAGATCCGATCATGCGCGGGGTGGCCGGGCGAGCGGCCGCCCGGCGCGTCGGCGGAAATCCAAATAGCGCCGAGGCCCAGAGCGGTCGCGCGATCGATTTCTGCCAGCGCCAACACCGGATCATCGAGCGGAACGATGGCGACGCCGATGAGCCGTTTGTCCTGGCTGCAGAACGCTGCCATCGCGCGGTTGTGCGCGCGCGCCGTGGCATAGGCGCGATCGGGCGGCGCTTCGAAAACCAGCCGTGCGCAAAACGACGCAAACACCGTTTGTGCCTTGAAACCGAGGAGATCGAGCGCGAGTCCGCGTTCCTTCCCATTGAACGCCCCGAGCGCAGCATGCCATTTCGGTCCGCGCGTGATCTTGTCGCCAAGTTCGAAGAGTTCGGCCACACGCTCGGGCGTGTGACCCTGGCGGCCTGCAAACCCGCCAGGATCGAACTGCCCGGCCAGTATCGTGGCGAGCGAAGGCAACAGGTGCAGGCTGCTCTTGTCGGCATGGGCGGAGAGAAAATCCGGGAGCTCCATGAGATGACTGTCCGCATCGTAGATCAGCTTATCGCCGGCGTAGGTCATTTCGCTCCTCCCGCTCTGTCGAGTTCTGATGGGTCACGCGCGATCGGCTCTTCGGACCTTGGGTTCAGGGTTGATGCTTCGATTATGCCGAATGAAGCTGCAATCCGATGCACATTATGAGGGCGCCGCGACCCAACGAGCAAGGTTTCCGTAACGCGCGTCGGACCCGGCATCGATTGCCGATAACGCATTGGACGGAGCTTGTTGATCCCATAAGTTACTCGCCCACAGGCGCCTATCATGCAAGGCTCAGACTTCCATCGCCGCGTTTAACAGCCCATGTATTGAGGAACACGACATGCCTGCCGCAGACCGAGTGCCCGTTATCGTCGGTGTCGGACAATTCGCAGACCACACGGAGCGAAACGAAGACGCGCTCGACACGGTCGGCCTGCTTGTAGCCGCGTTACGTAAGGCCGACCAGGACGCCGGCGGCGGCTGGCTTGCGCGCGCACAATCGCTGCACATCGTCGATCACCTGTCGTTCCGCGATCCAAAGTCCACCGAGCGTGTCACAAAGGAGCTTGGTATCGCTCCGCGCCTGGTGGGTCGCGGATCGTATCCCGGCGGCGAGACACCGGTACTGCTCCTGAACGAAGCGGCCAACCGCATCGGCGCCGGCGAGCTCGACGTTGCGCTCATTGCGGGCGGCGAGGCACTGCGGACCGAGGCTCGGCGCCGCGGCTACGGCGTCTTCGCGGCGCCGCCACGGACAGAGCAGCGAACAACTCCGCAGCCGCTGCGCGTGCGTTATGGGCTCATGCTGCCGACGAACGTCTATCCGCTTTACGAAAACGCGACACGCGCCGCCTTCGGGCAAACGCTCGCAGGCGCGCAGACGGAATCCGGATTGATCTGGTCCGTTTCTTCCGAAGTCGCGGCGCAGAACCCGAACGCCTGGATTCAGAAGGCGTATACGCCGTCAGAAATTCTGACACCCACCGCCGAAAATCGTCCGATCGCCTTCCCTTACAACAAGCTCATGGTGGCAAACAGCTCGGTCAATATGGCCGGCGCGGTGATCGTGACCTCGCTCGCCAGCGCCCGAGCTGCAGGCGTGCCCGAGGACAGACTGATCTACGTCGGACTCGGCGCAGCGGCGAACGAGCCCGACAATTTTCTCGAACGAGAGGGCTATGACCGGTCCGTGTCGATGGAGGTCTCCCTCAAGCGTTGCCTGGAGCTCAATCAAATCGCCGCCAACGAGCTCGATCATGTCGAACTGTACAGCTGTTTCCCCGTCATCCCGAAACTGGCGCGGCGCATATTGGGATGGCCAGCAGGTAAACCGACGACGGTGTATGGCGGCCTTACCTTTGGCGGCGGCCCGATCGGAGCGCCGATGATCCATGCAATCGCTTGCATGGTGGAGAAGCTTCGCGTGAGCGGCAACAACGGCTTGGTGTTCGGGAATGGCGGATTTGCGAACCATAACCACACCATCATGCTCACGCGTTCTGCGAACGCCGCTGCGGTCTTCCCACAAGACTTCGACTTCCAAAGCGAAGCCGATGCGGCGCGAACGGGCGCGCCGGCCTATGAGGAGGGCTATGCCGGCCAAGGCGTCATCGAGAGTTACACCGTGTTTTATGATCGGACCGGAGCTACAACGTTCGGCGTTGTCGTCGGACGAACCATCGACGGGTCGAGGCGCTTTCTTGCCAAGGTACCGGCGGAAGACCGCGAGGAACTGGCGTTTCTCACGACTGGCGAACACGAGCCCGTGGGCACCACGGGTCAAGCGTTTGCGACCGATGATGGCGATATCGTGTGGCGCAGCGAATAAACCTAAGGTGGCTGCAAAAAGGCGTTCGCTCTGGCTTCGGCCTTGAAGCAATAGTCAACAAATTGGTGTGCGCCGCAAGTGCACCCTTCAGACCCTCGCCGGTATTGATATTGGCGCCGGTGCTCGGCGATGCGAGCCACGTCGTCGTGGCCGCGCTGGCGCAAACTGACAATCAGGCTGGCACCAGGAACGACCTTGTAGGGCGCGCCCGGCACGCGCATTCTTCCCTGCGTTGATCAGATGGGAAGAACCTGTATGGCGCAACTCGATCAGGACAAACTCCACGCGTTCGTCGGAAAGATGTTGGGAGATCTGGGCGGTGCGTTCAGCGTCCCGACTGTTCGCATCGGTCTGAGACTCGGCCTGTTCGACGGGCTTCAAGACGGCGGCCCGGCCACGGCCGACGAATTGGCAAAACGCGCCGGCGGACTGACGGTGCGCTATGTTCGAGAGTGGGCGCTCGCTCAGGCGGCAAACGGCTTCATCGATTACGACGGCGCTTCGGAGCGTTTCAGTCTTTCTCCCGAGCAAGCCATGGTTTTCGCCGTCAAGGACAGTCCCGTCTATCTGGCGGGCGCATTCGATCTTGTGGCTGCGATGATCGAAGGAGAACAGAAAGTCGAGCATTCGTTCCGGACCGGCTCCGGTGTGCGATGGGGCGATTCCGCAGGTTGCCTGTTCTGCGCCACGGGTGCGTTCTTCCGGCCGGGCTATGTGAACAACATCGTCCAAAACTGGCTGCCGGCGCTCGACGGAGTCGAAGAGAAGCTGAAGTCAGGCGCCCGTGTTGCCGATGTCGGCTGCGGCGTGGGCTTTTCGACGCTGCTTATGGCGGAGGCTTTTCCGAACAGCCGATTTACCGGCTATGACTTTCACGCACCTTCGGTCGAGGAAGCGCGCCGCCATGCAGCCGGCCACGGCGTGAGCGATCGTGTGACGTTCGAGGTGGCAAGCGCCAAGGAGATAGAAGAAGAAGGCAGTTTCGATCTCGCGACGTCATTCGACTGCCTGCACGACATGGGCGACCCGCGCGGGTGTGCCGCCCACATGAAGCGCATTCTGAAGCCCGGTGGAACATGGATGATCGTTGAACCGATTGCGGGCGATCGTCCTACCGAAAACATGAACCCTGTTGGGCGGCTCTACTACAACGCATCCACGATGATCTGTGTGCCGACGTCGTTGGACCAGGAAGTGGGCGAGGGATTGGGCGCGCAGGCCGGTCAGGCCAAACTCAGTGAGGTCATTCGCGAAGGCGGATTCGCAAATGTGCGCAGGGCCACGGAAGGTCCATTCAACATGGTCCTCGAAGCGCGCGCTTAATCGGAATCGGTCGGCCGGGTTTGCCGCTCATGGCGTCTCGAAAGTAAGTTCGATGTCCGAATCCGACGCGCTGATCGCCATCCGCGCCGAAGGGTTGAGCGCGGCGATCAATCCGCTTGGCGCCGAGCTTTCGTTGCTGCGCGACAGCGCCGGACGCGATCTGCTGTGGAACGGCGATCCTGCCGTGTGGAGCGGACGGGCGCCGCTGCTGTTTCCGGTCGTCGGCGAACTGGCCGGCGGCAGTTATCGCCTTGCGGGCAAGGTTTATCATCTGCCGCGGCATGGCTTTGCCCGGCGGAAGACGTTCAAGCCCGTCGAGACCGAGCCTTCGACCGCGGTATTCCGGCTCACATCGGATGAGACGACGTTTCCGGTCTATCCGTTTCGTTTCGAGCTGGACGTGCGTTTTGCCGCCGAAGAGCGGAAGCTGACGTTGTCGGCCACGATCCGCAATATCGGCACGGACGAAATGCCAGCCAGTTTTGGCTTTCATCCAGCGCTGCGTTGGCCGCTGCCCTATAATGAGCCTCGAGCCGCTCACACACTGCAATTCGAACAGGACGAACCCGCACCGGTCCGTCGCCTCGACAAGAACGGCACAATCCTCTGCAGCCAATTTGCGAGTCCGGTCGAGGGACGCTCGTTGCTGTTGCGCGACGACCTTTTCAAAGATGACGCCGTGATCTTCGACCAGATCGAAAGCCGGAGCCTGCGGTACGGCGCAGAGCACGGTCCGCGCGTCCGGGTCGATTTTTCCGATACGCCCTATCTGGGTGTCTGGAGCAAACCTGGCGCAGAGTTCGTCTGCATCGAGCCGTGGCATGGCTGCGCCGATCCGGAAGGCTATTCCGGCGATTTCCGGGACAAGCCGGGCGTGTTCGTTGTCCCGGCGGGCGGCGAGAAGTGGTGCACGATGTCGCTCACACTGTGTGATGCCGGATAAGTTCGCGTGCCCGTATGCGGCATGCTAGTTTCCATGGTCATCAGAGCTGGGAGCCATGCATGGGCCTGTTCGACGCCATCGAAGGCAATCTGGAAACGATCGCGGGCAAGGTCGGTCTGCCGCCCGAACTCGTGCGCGAAGTCGCAAACAGCGTGCAGGCAAATCTAACGAGCAGCGAGGGCAATCCGGCCGCGGCACTCGAAGCAGCTGCGGCACAGCACGGCCTCCCGGTCTCCACCGTTCAGGAGATCCTCAACCATGGCGGTGGGCTCGAAAACGAGCTCGGCGATTTCGCCGGAAACCTGTTCAAGGCGGGGCAGTAACCGCGCGTCTCAGTGAGAAACGTCTTCCAGCGCGAGGTTTCGCACCTTCGGCCCTAAGAGGCCGATGGCGAGCATCACCACCGCCATGCAGGCCGCGATCAGAACGAACACGCCCGATACCGCGAAGCGGCGCAATGTGAAGGCGATCAGGAACGCGCTGAACACCGTCGACAAGCGGCTGAACGAATAGACGAACCCCACCGCGGTGGCGCGGATACGCGTCGGATAGAGCTCCGCCTGATAGGCGTGGAACGAGAACGACATCATGTTATTCGCGAGCGTCACCAACACGCCGAACAAGATGAGCGGCGCCGCCGCTGTCATATGAGCGAACAGCAAGCCGAATCCCGCGACGCATCCGGCGGCGGCAGTGATCACCCATTTGCGTTCGACGCGGTCGGTGAACAGCGAGGCGAGCAGCGGCCCGCATGGCGCGGCCAGCGCGATGATGAAGGTGTATTGCAGGCTCTTCGTCACCGTTATGCCCTGGCTGATCAGAAACGTCGGGACCCAGTTGGAGAAGCCGTAGAAGCCAACGGTCTGAAACAGGTTGAACACGATCAGCATGACGGTGCGCGACAGATAAGGCGGCTGCCAGATTTCGAGCAGGCCGCCGCGCGGCGCCGCCTCCGCTTCTTCGTTGTCCTTACGGCCCAGCGCGGTTTGCGTGCCCTCCTCCGTCTCGAAACTGGCGACGATGGCTTCGGCTTCTGCGACCCGGCCATGCGCCGCGAGCCAGCGCGGGCTCTCCGGCACCTGCAGGCGGATGTACCAAACGACCGCGGCGCCCATCGATCCGGCCAGCACGACCCAGCGCCAGCCGTCGAACCCGAACGGCGCGCGCGGCACCAGCAGCCATGCGAGGAACGCCGCCACCGGCACGGCACAGAACGTTACGACCTGGTTGAACGCGAAGGCGCGGCCGCGGATATGCCGCGGCACGAGCTCGGCGATGTAGGTGTCGATGGTCACGAGCTCGACGCCGACACCGACACCGGCGATGAACCGCCAGAGATCGAGACCGAATGCCGTCGTCTGGAACGCCATCACCGCGCTCGCCGCCATGTACCAGAGGAGCGAGAAGGTAAAGATGGCGCGCCGGCCGTAGCGGTCGGCGAAGAAACTGAACATCGCGGTGCCGACGAACAGGCCTGCGAAGAACGCCGCGACGAAACCCGCAATACCGGAGGTGCCGAACAGGCCGGGCGTGGTGCGGGTGAGGATGCCCGCTTTCTCCAAGCCCGGCGCGATGTAGCCCGACAGAAACATGTCGTAGAACTCGAAGAACCCGCCCAGCGAGATGAGCAGCACGCGCCGCCACATCGGCGCTCCGACCGGCAGACGCTCCAGCCGCGTTCCGATAGACAAATCGCCCGTCACCAATCGTCCCCCAATGGTGTAGGCTCGGTACACTTCGCTGTCCGGGCCATCCATGAAAGACATACACGATCTCGCGGGTTATCTGGGCACACAATTCGCGCGCATGCGGACAGCCGATCCGGCTGCCGTCTATGTGATCGCGGTGGCGGGTGGCGTCGCGGCAGGCAAGAGCACGTTTGCCGGCCAGCTTGCGACCGCGATGGCGCCATGGGCGAGCCGGATCGAGATTGTGAGTACCGACGGCTTCCTGTTTCCGAACACCGTTCTGGCAGAACGCGAGCTCTCAATGCGTAAAGGCTTTCCGGAATCGTATGACTTCGCGGGATTGCGCAAAGCGGTGGCTGATATCCGCAGCGGCAAGCCCGTCGCGCTGCCCCGTTACTCGCACGTCACCTACGATGTGGACATCGGGAACCCGCACCGTATCGAAAGGCCGGATGCAGTGATCCTCGATGGTCTGCATCTGGGCAGCATCGATGCCGAAGCGCTGGCCGGCGCACGACTGGTCGATTGCCTGATCTATCTCGACGCCGACGAGGACGCGATCGAACGCTGGTTCACCGACCGGCTGCTGCCACTGATGGTGGCAGGACGCGACGATCCGAAATCGTTTTACTTCGCGTTCCGCGAGATGGACGAAGCCGCGCGCCGCGATTTCGCCAGGCGCGTCTGGCTCGGCATCAATCTCCCCAACCTGCGCGATCACATCGTTCAGGACCGCGCTCGGGCCGATGTGATCGTGCAGAAAACACCGGAACATGGTGTGGCGGCGATTATCCCGCGGAGCTAGCGCGTGCACCCATCGGTGAATGTGTTGCGGATTCCTGCGAGAAGAAGAACACTTGGTTCACTCCAGAATGGCGGGGAGCGTCCATGACCACCGAATTGCACTGGCTCGTCTACACCGCGGTTCTCGCGGCTTCGCTTTGGATTCCCTATATCGTGGGTGTGAACACCACACAGTTCGAGGGCAAAGACCGGCTTTTCGAACGGCCGCCCGATACCAGCAAAATGCCGTCGTGGGTGCACCGCAGTCACCGCGCGCATCTGAACCTGCTGGAACAGCTGCTACCGTTCGCGGTCATTGTCCTCGCCGGAGCGATTGCAAAGGTCTCGACCCCTATCACGGTATGGTGTGCGATCCTGTTCTTCTGGCTGCGCGTCGTGCATGCGATCGGGATGATCACGGGGCTGGCGCGGTTTCCGGTCCGGCCGATGCTCTACGTTGCGGGCTGGATCGTGACTCTGGTCTTCGCCTGGCAGGTTCTGTCGAAATCCTGAAGGCTCTTGCGGGCCACACGGCCCTTGGGGGATCGTGGCATAAAGAGGACCGGTATGCCCAAGCAAATCCGCCTGAACGCGTTCGATATGAACTGCGCGGTGCATCAATCGCAGGGCCTTTGGCGCCACCCGCGCGACCGTTCGACCAATTACAAATCGATGTCCTACTGGCTCGAGTTGGCGCGCGATCTGGAACGTGGTCTGTTCGACGGCATCTTTCTCGCCGACGTCGCCGGCATCTACGACGTGTATGGAAATTCGCCCGATGCGGCGCTTCGCAACGGCGTGCAGGTCCCGGTGAACGACCCTTTCATGGTGGTCCCGGCCATGGCGGCGGTGACGAAGAATCTCGGCTTCGGCGTCACGGGCAATCTGTCCTACGAACCGCCTTACGTCTTTGCCCGCCGCCTCACAACGCTCGATCATCTGACCAACGGCCGTTTCGGCTGGAACATCGTCACCGGATATCTCAACAGCGCCGCCAAAGCGACAGGGCTTGCGAAGCAGACCGCGCACGACACGCGCTACGAGATCGCGGCCGAGTACATGGATCTTATGTACAAGCTGTGGGAGAGCAGCTGGGAAGACGATGCGGTCCGCGCGGACAAGACTAGCGGCGTCTATGTCGATCCCGCGAAAGTGCATCGCATCCGTCACGACGGCGAGTATTTCAAGCTCGATGCGGTCTATCTGGCGGAGCCATCGCCGCAGCGAACGCCAGTGCTCTATCAGGCGGGCACGTCCCCCAAAGGCATTGCGTTTGCGGGGCGACATGCCGAATGCGTGTTCATTGCGCCGGGAAGCAAAAAGG
The DNA here is from genome assembly GCA_036490455.1 of Rhizomicrobium sp. Lineage (GTDB taxonomy): Bacteria > Pseudomonadota > Alphaproteobacteria > Micropepsales > Micropepsaceae > Rhizomicrobium. The sequence continues at coordinate 3,730 of DASXDS010000053.1, read as the reverse complement.
GCGCGAAGCCAATGGTCGATGCCATTCGCCACGCCGCGGTCCAAAGCGGCCGCCAGCCAAACGACGTACTCATCTTTGGCATGATGACGGTTATCGCAGCGAGGAGCGACGCGGACGCGGCAGACCTTCTCGACGAATATCGCACCTATGCGAGCCATGAAGGCGCGCTTGTCCTGCTCAGCGGCTGGAGTGGTGTCGATTTTTCAACCTACGATCCGGATGAGCCGGTGCGCTACGTCAAGAACGACGCGGTACAAACGTTGTTGGCCGGCGCCACGAGGTCTGATCCGTCGCGGACCGTCAGCCAGGCCGCGGCTTATCTCGCGGTGGGTGGCGCGGGTCCGTTGATCGTCGGATCGCCTGGTACCGTCGCAGATGGGATGCAGGCATGGATCGCGGAAACCGGTATGGACGGCTTCAACCTCACCTACACGGTTGCGCCTGAGAGCATTCGCGCCTTCATCGACCTCGTCGTACCGGAGCTTCAGACCCGCGGTGTCTACAAGACCCGTTATGTGCCGGGTACGTTGCGCGAGAAGCTGTTCGGCGGCAGCCCGCGGCTTCAACCGCTGCATTATGGCGCATCGTTTCGTGACCGCGTTTCGGAGTCCGACTGAGTTTGGAAAGTCCGACCAAGCGAGCGTTGAGCGACGATAAGATCGGCACATTGGAGTAGGTGGCGCGCGGGTTTGGAGGCTCGATCCGCCTGCCAACCTCAAGTGCCGCACAACGTCTGCAGCGCGATCTGGTGATCGCGGCCGGTTAGCCCGTTGGCAACCCGGCCAGATAGTGCGCGACGCCTTGGCGAAAATCGTCTATGTCCCGCGCCGTCTGGAGAAGTCCATGAGTACCGAGAACGACAAATCGGGTATCGATGTACTCGCTTATAACAGCGCCGCGTGGGATCAACGCGGGCGCGAAGGCGATATGTGGACACGTGCGGTTTCGTCTGACGTAATTGCGGCGGCGCGCCGCGGCGAATGGTCAATCGTGCTCACGCCGACCAAGCCGACCCCGCGAAGCTGGTTTCCAGAGCTTAAAGGTTGCCGCGTGCTGGCGCTGGCGGGAGGCGGCGGCCAGCAGGCGCCGGTACTTGCCGCTGCGGGCGCGGTCGTCACAACGCTCGATGCCTCCGCCAACCAACTGGAGCAGGACCGTCGCGTGGCAGAGCGCGACGGGCTCAGCATCGCACTGGAGCATGGCGATTTCGCCGATCTGTCGCGCTTCGCGGATGGAAGCTTCGACCTGATCGTAAACCCGGCATCCAACCTGTTCGCGCCGGATGTCCGTCCGATTTGGCGCGAGTGTTTTCGCGTCCTGGTGTCCGGCGGGCGGTTGATGGCCGGATTCCTCAATCCCGTGACCTATGCCGTCAATCCCGCGCGGCGCAGTGCGGAGGATCTGCGGTTGCGCTATGCGCTACCCTACGCTGACGTTACGAGCCGCACGTCGGAGCAGCTGGAGCGACAGATGACAAAAGGCCGGCCGCTCGAATGGGGCCACATGCTGGCCGATCAGATCGGCGGCCAGACCGATGCCGGCTTTCGCATTATCGGCTTTTATGAAGACACGAGCCCCAACGATCCACTGAGCGCATTCATTCCGAACCACTTGGCGACCTTGGCCGAAAAGCCTTGAAGCGCGGTGTAGTGACCAGCACCATGGCAAAATGGCCCGGCGAATGCCGGGCCATTGTTTAAGCGCTCGCGAGTTACGGCTGCGGCGCCGTGCTCGTCGTGGTAGTTGTGGTGGTGGTCTTCTTGGTCACCACGTAGCGGTTGGTATCGCTGTCCCAGTAGCCCGGTTCGGCGTCCACTTCATGCCAGCGATAGTTGTGTGCCTTCCAGTCCCAGTTGTCGTCGTAATAGGTGACGTGGATCGGATCGGCATATTTCTCGGCCGCGTGCCAGCAATCGCCTCTGTCGTTACAGACGACATAAGCGCTGGCACTGGAGGCCGAAAGGATCAGCGCGGCGCCGCCGAGCAGGGCAGCCACACAGCACTGCCCAATGGTCTTGGTTTTCATCACTCACTCCTAGGTATAAACCCCACCTAGCAACGCAGAAGCACCGCATTTGTTGCCGCCGTCACGATGAGACTCGTGCAAAAAGTTCCGGAAACCCGAGTTCCCAGTTCGCCGCTTGGACGGAGGCTCAAGCTTGAGGGTTAGAGCATTGCCGGGATGACGCGATCCGGCGGCTTGTGCCCGTCGGCGAAGGTCTTGATGTTGATGATGACCTTCTCCCCCATGTCTATGCGGCCTTCGATCGTTGCCGACCCCATGTGCGGCAGCAGCGTGACGTTCTTTGCTTTCAGCAGTTTCGGGTTCACCGCCGGCTCGTGCTCGAACACGTCGAGACCTGCACCGGAAAGCTGACCGGTCTCCAGCATGCGCGCGAGCGTGTTCTCGTCGATCACTTCGCCGCGGGCGGTGTTCACGATATACGCCGATGGTTTCATCAGCTTCAGCCGCCGCGCGCTCAGCAAATGATACGTCGCAGGCGTATGCGGACAATTCACCGAGACGATGTCCATCCGCGCCAGCATTTGGTCGAGGCTCTCCCAGTAGGTTGCCTCGAGGTCGTGCTCAATGTCGGGATGGACGGGCTTGCGGTTGTGATAGTGGATCTGTAGCCCGAACGCCTTTGCGCGCCGGGCGACGGCCTGGCCGATACGGCCCATGCCGAGGATGCCGAGCCGCTTGCCCCAGATGCGGTTGCCCAGCATCCAGCTGGGCGCCCAGCCCTTGAAGTGATCGGACTCGAGTTCTTTGACGCCTTCGACGAGACGGCGCGGCACCGCGAGGATCAGCGCCATCGTCATGTCGGCGGTGTCTTCGGTCAGCACGCCCGGCGTATTCGTGACGGCGATGCCCTTGTCGAGCGCGGTGCGCACATCGATGTTGTCCACACCGGCGCCGAAATTCGCGATCAGCTTCAGGTTCGGACCGGCGCGCACGATGATCTTTGAGTCGATGCGGTCGGTAATGGTGGGGACCAGCACGTCGGCCTTCTGCACAGCGTCGATCAGCTCGGCCTGGCTCATCGGATGATCGTCGAGGTTCAGGCGCGCGTCGAAGAGCTCCCGCATCCGCGTTTCGATCGCGTCGGGCAGCTTGCGCGTGACGATCACGGCGAGCTTCTTCGCAGGCATGTCCCCTCCGGAAAACTTGTCTTTCTTCGCTCTTAGAGGGCGGGCGGAGAGTGGTCAAGGATGTGCCAAATTCAGGCGTTTTGCATAACTCCGCGGCGCGGTAAAACAAGCGCCATGGGATTCTCGAGGCCACACCGCTGCCATGCGCTTGCACTGCTGCTGATACTCGCTTGCGCACCGGCACTGGCTGCGGATCGGGCGGCGTTCGTCCCGCACTATGCCAGCTTCAACCGGGACAAGGTCTATCTCCGGCAAGGGCCGGACTATCGTTATCGCGTCCTGTGGGAGTACCACCGCAGGGGATATCCCGTTCATGTGATGGCAACCTACGACGCCTGGCGCCGCGTCAGCGACGCCGACGGCGCGGTCGGATGGGTCCATCAGACAATGCTTTCCGATACCCGTACGGTGCTGATCACCGGCATTGGGCGGGCCACCGAACGGCTCGGCCCATCCGACGGGACACCTGCGGTCGCGTTGCTCCAACCCGGCGTTGTCGCCAAGCTCCGAGCGTGTCAGCCTCAAGTCTGTAAGGTCGAGGTCGATGGCGCCGGCGGCTGGGTAGACAGAACACGAC
>DASXDS010000039.1:0-4261 GCA_036490455.1 Rhizomicrobium sp. | reverse complement strand
ACCGATCAGCCGCTCCAGATTACGCACACCCGCTTCGCGCGTGTAGTTCTGAATGATTTCGCGGATCGCTTCGTCGGCGAGTTCGACCTGCCCGGGCTTGAGCCCATTGGCCTCCATCTGCCGGCGGACCAGATACCGGTGTGCGATTTCGAGCTTCTCGTGGGCGGTGTAGCCGGCAAGACTGATGATTTCCATCCGGTCGCGCAGCGGACCGGGAATGGTGTCGAGCATATTCGCCGTGGTGATGAACACCACCCGGCTCAAATCGAACGGCACGCCGAGATAGTTGTCGCGGAACGTGTTGTTCTGCTCGGGATCGAGCACTTCGAGCAGCGCCGCGCCCGGATCGCCCTGAATGCCGGCGCCTAGCTTGTCGATCTCGTCGAGCATCATCACGCAGTTGCGCGTCCGGGCTTTGCGGATGCCCTGGATAATGTTGCCGGGGAGCGCACCGATGTAGGTGCGGCGATGGCCGCGGATTTCCGCCTCGTCATGCACGCCGCCAAGGCTCACGCGTACGAACTTTCGATCCATGGCGCGGGCGATCGATTGGCCAAGCGAAGTCTTGCCGACGCCGGGCGGCCCGACGAAGCAAAGGATCGGCGCCTTGCCCTGCGGCGCGAGCTTGCGCACGGCGAGATACTCGACAATCCGCCGCTTGATCTTTTCGAGGTCGTAGTGATCCTCGTCGAGGATGCGGCGCGCTTGCGCGATATCGATCGGCTTTTCCTCCGGCAGCGCCCAGGGAAGTTCAATCAGCCAATCGAGATAGGTGCGCACCATGCCGTATTCGCCGGCGGCCTCCGGCATGCGTTGCAGCCGGCGCAATTCCTTACGCGCCTGCTCCTCGATTTCTTTCGGCATACCAGCGTTGGTGATGGCCTTGTCGAGCTCGGCCATTTCAGCGGCCTTGCCCTCCTCGCCTTCGCCCAGCTGGCGCTGAATGGCAGCCATCTGCTCGCGCAACAGCGCCTCGCGCTGACGTTCGTCCAGCGCGGCTTTGGTCTGCCGGCCGATCTCCTGCGACAACCGCAACACTTCGATGCGGTGGGCGAGCATGCGCGAGACTTTGTCGATGCGCGCAGTCACATCGACCGTCTCGAGAATTTCCTGCTTCTCCTCCGGCTTCACGTCCATATAGGAGACGGCAAGGTCGGCGAGCGCCGATGGCGTCTCGATCTGCTGGACGGCGGCAAGGAGCTCGGGCGGCGCCTGCGGCAGCAGCTGAATAGCCTCCACCGTTTGCGCCTTCAGATTAACGAAACGCGCCTCGATCTCTGCCGAACGATCCTCGGCTTCCTCGATGCGCAGCACGCGCGCGACCAGGAACGGCCAGCCGCTGAGATATTCGACAATCTGGAAGCGCTGTTCCCCCTGACAGATCAAATGGTGCGAACCGTCCGGTGCGGTAATGTAGCGCACGACGTTCGCGATCGTGCCCATGCGGTGCATGTCGACCGGGCCCGGATCGGCGATGTCAGCCGCACGCTGCAAGAGGATGCCGACCTCCTTCTGGTCGCGAACCGCCTGCTGGGCAGCGGCAATCGATTTGGCGCGCCCGACGGTGATCGGCAGAACCAGGCCGGGGAAGAGCACGGTGTTGCGCACCGGCACGATGATCAGCGCATCGGACGGTAGCGGCGGCAACGTCGTCTGTCCGCCCGTGCCTTCGGCTGCTCCGTTTTTTGCGAGCATTTCGTTATCAGCCACGGACTGCCTCCGCCTTCTGCAGGGTGACGACCAAACAGCCGTCGGCAACGGCGCGTCGGACGCCGCTATAGCGGCCCGCCGGCAAGCGGACGCGGCGGTAAAAACGGCCTTGCGGGAGCTCAAGCCGGTGAATAGCGGCGGTTCGCAGCACCGGCGGATACGTCCGCGCTCCAGCAATCACCAGATAGTCATCCTCGATGATCGCCTCGGCTTTTTCCGCATCGACACCGGGCAAGGCGATGAGCGCGACGACCTCATGTTCAGTTTCCAGAATATCGACAGGAGGCTCCCACGTGGGCTGGCGCTCCCGCAAACCCGCCGGCCGGAACAGCTCGCGATGCATCCGCTCGGCGCGCGCGAGCATCTCGCACGCCTCCGACCACATCCAATCTCGGGCCGTATCACGGGCCATCGGTCATTCCCTCCAGCTTGGTTGCCATATGTGTGCAGTCGGCTGCCACAATTCAACGCCATCGCGTGGGTAAGCCGTTAGGTGCTAACATTGAGCCGCCCATAACAGGAGCAGCATCATGCGTCTTCTTGCAGTGCTGATCGCAGTTCTCGCCGGCTCGATCTTGGCATCGGCCGCAGAGGAGAACGTGACCGCCGGCCAGACCATCATCCGTTCCCAGGAAGAGGCGTTCAGACGAGACGACGCCGCGGCGGCCTACACCTTCGCCGCCCCCGGCATTAAAGGCATGTTCCAGACACCGGACGTTTTCATGTCCATGGTGCGCAACGGGTACGCACCGGTGTATCGCCATCGCAGTTTCGAGTTCGGTGAAGCCAAGATGTACGACGGCAAGATTTACCAGCAAGTCCACATCATCGATGCGAACGGGGACGCCTGGGAGGCCTTGTACACGATCGAACCGCAAGACGACGGGACGTTCAAGATCAGCGGCTGCGTCTTGAAGAAAGCCGTCACGTCTTAGCTCCTTCCGCCCTCAAGTCTCGCGGACCGGCGGCGTAGAAAGTCGGCCATTCGGAGGAAACCGTGAAAACTTCTGCTGCCGTTACCGCTGCCGCCGCGTTGCTGTGTGTGAGCGGGCTTTCAGCTCATGCGCAAGAGAAAATCTCCGACGGCGTAGTCAAGATCGGCCTGATCGAAGACATGTCGAGCATTTACGCCGACATCACCGGCATAGGCGCCGTAACCGCGGCCAAAATGGCGGCCGAGGATTTCGGCGGCAAAGTGCTCGGCAAGCCGATCGAAGTCGTTTCCGCGGATCATCAGAACAAAGCCGACATCGCCTCGTCCACAGCGCGGGAATGGTTCGACTCAGGGCACGTCGACGCGCTCATGGACGTCGCCGCATCCGCTACCGCGCTCGCCGCCATCGACGTCGCCAAGGTCAAGAACAAGATTGTCGTGGTCAGCGGTCCGGGCGCCGCGCGCATCACCAACGAGGCCTGCACGCCGATCTCGGTACATTACGCCTACGACAACTACGCACTTTCGCACGGCACGGCTTCGGCCATGGTCAAGTCCGGGTACGACAGCTGGTTCTTCCTTACCGCCGACTACGCGTTTGGCCACGATCTCGAACAAAATACTGCTGCGGTCGTCAAAGCGAGCGGCGGTCAGGTGCTCGGCGACGTCCGCGTGCCGATCAACACCTCGGATTTCTCGTCCGCGCTGTTACAGGCGCAAGCTTCCAAGGCCAAGGTCCTCGGCCTCGCCAATGCCGGCGCCGACACGACCAACGCCATCAAACAGGCCGCCGAGTTCGGTCTGGTGCGCGGCGGCCAAAAGCTCGCCGGCCTCCTGATCTTCGTCAACGACATCCACACCCTCGGCTTGCAAACCGCACAGGGCATGTTGCTGACCAATGCCTTTTACTGGGACCGCAACGATGAATCGCGCGCCTGGTCGCAGCGCTATTTCCAACGCATGAACCGCATGCCGAACATGGTGCAGGCCGGCATCTATTCGGCGACCATGCATTACCTCGCGGCCGTAGCCGCTGCCGGTACCGACGACACCCAACCGGTGATGGACAAAATGCGTGCCACTCCGATCAACGACTTCTTCGCGAAAGACGGAAAAATCCGCGTCGATGGCCGGATGGTCCACGATATGTATCTGTACGAAGTCAAAAAGCCTGACGAGTCCAAGGAGCCTTGGGACTATTACAAGCTCGTCGCCACGATCCCAGCGGACCAGGCATTCCTGCCGCTCTCGGAATCGAAGTGTCCGCTGGTGAAGAATTAGGAACGAGAAGACGTGGCGTCAGCGCGGCGTCACGTCCTTTTCACCGCTCGAAATTGGCGATCGTTGGGACAAGAGCGCTTCCGCCATCTCGCGCAACTTGACCCGCTGCACCTTTGGACCGTTGGGACCGTCGACGACGGGAAAACGGTCGACAATCACAATCCGCTCGGGAACCTTGAATCGCGCCAAGCGCTGGAGGCACTGCGTTCGCAGCGCCGCCTCCTGCACCGCCGCACCATCGCGCAGTTGAACGAAAGCGACCGGCACCGGATCGCTGCTTTCTCCCGCGGCAGCCACCACTTGCACCGCGGCAACGCCGGGCAGCGCCTGGATCAC
>DASXDS010000010.1:0-152003 GCA_036490455.1 Rhizomicrobium sp. | reverse complement strand
TGCAACATCATTGGTTCCGGCAACGCCGACGATACCGCACATGTCACTTTCCTTTTTTCGCGGCCTTTTCGGCGCGCTTGCGGGCACGGAATTTCTCCGCCCAGCCTTTCACGTGTTTTTGTTCTGCGCGCTCGACCGCGAGCGCGTTGCTTTCGACGTCCTTGGTGATGACCGAACCTGCGCCGGTGATCGCCCCGTCGCCGACCTTCACCGGCGCCACCAGCGCGGTGTTGGAGCCGATGAACGCGCCGGCGCCGATATCGGTGAAATGCTTGTCGAAGCCGTCATAGTTGCAGGTGATGGTGCCGGCGCCGAGGTTTGCGCCCGCGCCGACCCGCGCGTCGCCGATATAGGTGAGATGGTTGGCCTTCGCGCCTCTTTCGACGCGCGCCTTCTTCACTTCGACGAAATTGCCGATATGGACGTCGTCCTCGATCACCGCACCCGGACGCAGCCGCGCATAGGGTCCGATCAGCGCGCCTTTGCCGACTTCCGCCTGTTCGAGATGGGAGAACGCTTTGATCTCCGCCCCGCTCTGCACTTTGACACCAGGACCGAACACGACGAACGGACCGACGAAGACGTCCGGCTCCAGCACCGTGTCATGACTCAGATACACCGTGTCCGGCGCCTGCATGCCGGCGCCGTTGGCCAATGCTTTGGCGCGCAGCCGCTTCTGCATCTGGGCTTCGGCTTCCGCCAGTTCGGCGCGGCTGTTCATGCCCATCACCGTGATCGCATCGGCGACCGTGATGGCGGAGCGCACGCCGTCGCGCTTCGCGACCAAGGTCACTTCCGGCAAATAGTATTCGTTCTGCGCGTTGTCGTTCTTCAGTTGCGCCGCCCAGTCGAAAAATTTGCGCGCGCGCGCCGACGAATAGGTGCCGGCGCAGCACAGTTTGACCGCGCGCTGCGCCGCCGTCGCGTCCTTGAACTCGACGATGCGGTCGAGGAAGCCGTCGGCATCGCGGATCACCCGGCCATAGGCCGCGGCATCGTCCGGTTCGAACGCCACGATGGAAAATCCGGCCGTCTCAGCCGACGAGAGCGACTCCGCCATCATCGGCGCTTCGGCCAGCGGCATGTCGCCGTTGTTGATCAGGAGCGAGCCGTCGAAATCGCCCAGTGCGCTCTTCGCACACGTCGCTGCGTGGCCGGTGCCGAGCTGCTTGTCCTGGATCGCGTTCAACGCCCCCGCCATTTCGGCAAAGGCGCGCACGTCCGTCATGCCCGGCGCGCTCACCACCACGATGCGGGAAATGCCCGCGCCCTTCATGGCGGCGATGACGTGTCCCAAAATGGGCAGCCCGGCGACCTTGTGCAGCACTTTGGGCGTCGCGGATTTCATCCGCGTGCCCATGCCCGCTGCCAGAATGATGCCTGCCCGATCCATCCTTACTCGCCATGCAAAATTGCGTCCGCGCCACGCTGGGCCGGACAGTCCGGATGAGATAAAGGGCAGAACCTGAACGGCAAGTGACGAATTGCGACGCTATATTGCCGCTACGCCATGATTCGGCCCTAAGGATTGTATGCCGGCCCTCACCCTGATTTTCGACCTCGATGGAACCCTGGTCGACACCGCGCCCGATCTGCTCGGTGCGCTCAACGTCATTCTGCGCCAGGAAGGGCGGAGCCCGGTGGACCACAGCGCCGTGCGCCATCTGGTCGGGCACGGCGCGCGGGTGATGCTCGAAACCGCGTTCCAGATGACCGGCGCTCCGGTCGAGCCGGCGCGCCTGCCCGCGCTGTTCGACGACTACATCGCGCATTACAAAAGCCACGTTGCCGTCGCGAGCGTTCCGTTTCCCGGTGTCGAAGCGACGCTGGAACAGTTGCGCACAAACGGGGCGCGCCTCGGCGTGCTCACCAACAAGCCGCAGGAGCTGGCCGATCTTTTGCTGAAAGACCTGAACCTCACGCGCTTCTTCGATGCGATCTACGGCGCGGGCCGCATGAGCTATACCAAGCCGGATGCGCGCATCTTCCACGATGTCGTGCGCGACACTGCCGGCGGCCCGGTCGATGCCATCATGGTGGGCGACAGCATCACCGATGTGGAAACCGCGCGCGCGGCGAACGCGAAGGTGATCCTGGTCGACTACGGCTACACACCGGAGCCGGCAGAGACGCTGGGCGCCGACGCGGTGACGGGCGACTTCACCCGGATTCCGGCGCTCGCGGCCGCGCTAACTTAAGGATCACACGATGCTGAAACGGCTGTTCGCATTGCTCTTCGCACTCGGATGCTCCGCTGCTGCGTTCCTGCCGCTCACCGCATCGGGCAGCCCATCGTATAAAGAGTTGCTGGCGCGGCCGCGCAACACACCGGACCAGCACATCGCCTATGGCAAGGCACCGCAGCAGTTCGGCGAACTCTACCTGCCGAAAGGCAAAGGTCCGTTCAAAGTGGTCGCGATCATCCACGGCGGCTGCTGGCTGGCGGAGTTGCCGGGACCGGAGTTGATGGATCCGATGGCCGGTGTGTTGCGCGACCGCGGCTATGCGGTGTGGAGCATCGACTACCGCCGCATCGGCCATCCCGGCGGCGGCTATCCCGGCACCTTCGACGACGCGGGCCGCGCGATCGACATGCTGCGCGGGCTCGGCCCCAAATATCGCCTCGATCTCGGCCATGTGGTGCTGGTCGGCCATTCGGCCGGCGGGCATCTGGCCTTGTGGGCGGCGGCGCGGGCGCGCCTTCCGGCGAACAGCGTCCTGCGCCATCCCGATCCGTTGCCGGTACGCGGCGTGGTGAGCCTCTCCGGCATTCCCGATCTCGCGGCTTATCGCGCGAGCGGTGCGGAGGCGTGCGGCGGACCCGGCACGATCGACAGCCTCGTCGGCAAGCATGCCGATCCCTATGCCGACACCGCGCCGATCGCGCTGCTACCGCTTGGCGTAAAGCAGGCGATCGTCTCCGGCCAGACCGACCGCATCGTCGCGGCGCATTTCGGCCACGACTACGCCGCCAAAGCCAAGGCAGCCGGCGACACGGTGGAGGATATAGAAGTGCCGGCCGCCGGCCATTTCGACCTGATCGACCCGCAAGCACCCGCGTGGAAAACGGTGCTCGGCGCCATCGATGCGCAGATGAAATAGCCGCCGCCAATTGTAGCGCTGCGTCGATCAGACTTTGCAGCGCCCCATCAGCCGCGGCGCCTCTTCAAGGTGTGAGCTCGAATATTGTGCCGCTGCCGTGCGGCCCTCCACTGGAGGCGGTGCCATAGAGGTTGCCGTCCGCATCCATGATCAGTCCGGCGTCTGGCGTGCCGCCATCCGTCTCTTCCTTGAAGATGTGCAAAGTCTTGAACGTGCCATCCGGCTTGAGCCGGAAAATGGTTCCGCAACCGGTGCCGCCGCAGCCGCTGCCGCTGCCCTGGCTGGTCGTGCCAAAAAGATCTCCCTTCGCGTCGCGCACGAGTTCGCCTCGGGGCGATTGGCCATCCGTGCCGCCCTTGAAGACATACAGGACGGTTTCGATCGGAAAGCCTGCCGAGACCTTGTAGATCGTGCCGCAATCGCAGCCGAAACCGCCGCCGATCGATGTGCCGTAGAGATTGCCGGCCTGGTCTGCGATCACATTCGCATACGGGATCGCGGCGGCCTTCAGGGAAAACAGAGTCTCGCTCTTGTCCGGCGCGATTCTGAAGACCGTGCCCACGCCATTGTCCCCGCCCATGGACGTGGTGCCGAACAGATTGCCTTGTGCATCGAACGTCACGCTGGAAACGGAATTTTCGCCATCGCGCAAATAGGTTTGGAATTTGTGATACAGCCGTTCGGTTCCGTTGGGTTTGATCTTGAAAACGATTCCATTCCCATCCAGAAAACCGCTCTCCGTCGTTCCGTACAGATTGCCTCTGCCATCCAGAGCGAGGCCGCCGAAGGGCTGCGAGCCGTCTTTCGCCCCATCTGAGGGATTACCCTTGAAAGCATACAGAACCGTGTGCGTACCGCCGGGTGAGAGTTTGAAGACCGTACCGCAACCGAAGAAGCTGCATCTCACGCCTCCATCTGCGGTCGTTCCGTACAAATTGCCGGCCGAGTCTGCGATGAGATTGGCGGACGGGCTGGAGCCGTCGCTGCCGCGGAAGGCATGAAGCACGGTCAACTTCAGATCGGGGGAAAGTTTGAACACCGTCCCTTGGAGGCCCCGGCCGCCCTGGCTCGCCGTGCCGTAGAGATTGCCGCTCGCATCCCGAAGCAGTGAACCTTGCGGATATTTTCCGTCGTTGCCTTTGCCACTGAAGGCATAGAGCACCTTGAACGTGACAGCCGATGCCGTTGTGGCGCTCAAGATCAGCGACAGACTCGCAAAAGCCGCGAGCTGGCGAAAACGGATTTGAATCTTCATGAATATTCCCCTGTCCGCGACGCTAGCTCTATCCCGGTCCTGCATTCAAGCGGATGGCTTGGAACGGGTCCGCGACAGTCGTCTCGGGCGGTCGCACCTTGACGCCGTTCAGCCCTGCCCCCTATACCGCCGGTCCGCCAGCGCCAGTCCCGAGGCGCGGCCTCAAGGCGGGCGCGTAGCTCAGCGGGAGAGCACTCCCTTCACACGGGAGGGGTCACAGGTTCAATCCCTGTCGCGCCCACCATTTTAGACAAGCAAATGCAGTAGATAAGGCTCACAGTGCGAGACTGGTGGGGTTGCGAGAGCTAGGCCCGATCTTGCTGTCTTTGACACGCTAATCTAGGCGGCGAAGCACTACGGTCCCGTGACAGCGCTTTTGCTGTGTTTGCTGCTTTCGGCGCGAAACGCGGAGATGTTTGGACTGGGAAATTCGTTGGTCGCGAGACGAGCTTGTTGAGTGGATTATTCAATTGAAGATCACGCAAACGCTTCGATCAGGCAGGCATACTGAGCTTTTCCTTTTTTTGTGAACGCATGTGCTGCTTTGACGGTGCGCCGCACTCGAAAATAGCCGCTTGAATGAGGAATCTTGTGCTTACCCGACCGCGAGACGCCGTCTGCGTTTACAAATCTATCTGGACGCTCAGCTTCTGAAACCAAAAACATAAAGGTGCGCACTTTACCGTGAGCCCGACGGACGGCCGAGAGGCGTTTCAAATCGGCATCGATCTGTGACTTAGGCGCGCTGGCTCGCTTCACCTCGATGACAAACTTTGCGGCGACGGCATCATTGCCCAATGAAGAACTTGTCGCCACAACCAAGTCCGCCCGAGCTCGTTGAGTTAGCTCATCTACCTGAACTTCTCCTGGGAGGAATTTCGTGTACATAACCTCGCATAACAACGAGAGATCATCTGGCAGATTAGTGTGAAGTAAATTGCAGATCTCGGCGACGAGCGCGCCTTCTGACAGAGGGTAATCTTTGTACATGCATCTGCGATGCCCCATCCAAAAAGCTACTCCTTGGAGCGCGGTCTCGGCCCACTTCGGCCAAGTCTTCTTCGATTTTGTCACTAGTCCATGTCCCTAGATGTTGATCGATGTTCAACAGATGACCGTTTCGCGAGCAGATCGCTACGTTCGCGGTGCCACGTCTCACAGGCCAACGGTAATCGTGAGGGCGTGGCGCGTGTCACACTGGGTTGTGTTCGTTTTTGTCGAGCACTTAGTTTGCCGCAATGTCTCCGCCGCGCAGTTTTTTTTTGCAGAAGCGCCCCGAAGCTGATCGAGAGAAATGGAGCGACACGATATTTCCGCCGAATTCTATTACGATGTTCGAGAATAGGTATCGTGCCACCAATTCGTTAGCATTGCTTGGAAAAGCTATATTGTCTTGCCCCTCAGCAACAGCTTGGCGACCACGGCAGACACCTGATTTTCATAGCCGCCGTCAGACATATGTTTCAGCCGGTCGCGCAGCCATGCTTCATCCCATAGCTCCCAGCCGTGTTCGGCAAAATGCTTGCGCAGGCCGTCCCGGTCGGTGTCAGACGCTATTCGCCCGCACGCCAAGCAAAGCTGCACCGTGGCATTAGGCAAGCACGCACCGGCTTCCGCGAATTGCTGACGCAGTCGCCCAAACACAACGTCACGCAGGTTCGCGCTGTTGAACAGCTTAAACCGTGATGCGTCGGCATGGTTCGGGTCGAAGCCGCGCAGCCGCACACCGGGCGAGTCCAGATAGCTTTTGCACTCGACAATCTTCAGGCTGTTATCTTTGGCGCGGTAGGCGACCACGTCCAATTCCCAGCGTGGCGCGGACGGCAGCCCAATGGCGCGCTTCTCTTCCTTGGTGAGTTCAACCTTAACGGACGTGCGTACCCAATAGCCTTCGCGCCAAAGGATTTCCGCAACCACCTGTTCAAAGGCGTCCATGTCGCCTTATCCGGTGATCGTTATCGTAATGCTCGCCTCGGGCACGCCAAGAGACAACGCCAAGCGCCGCTTAGCCTCCGCAATGGTCAGCGGCGGCTCAGCTATCCTCGCGCCCAGAGCCTCCACGTCGGTTTCGGCGTCATCATCTTCGTCTGGTACACCCTCCACCGCGTCCAAAGGCATCTCGGCGATGGCGGGATGCTTCAATCCGGCACCGGCACCGACGCGATTGACAGGGTCGCTCATCTCTTGTTCGTACAGCGACACCCAAACTCCGCGACCGCTTGGCAGCGTGTAACCGGCTCCTTTGCGTGCGTGATAGGCACGTTCAAACCGCTCGCGCATTTCATCGCCAGGCAGAAAGTGAATCTTTGCGAAGCGGGGATTGTGCTGATCGTCCACGGATGCCGCGACGACGAAATCCACTTCCTCCAACGTCGTGAAGCCAGTGTCCTGCTTGTTGCGGGGAAACGCGATCCACCTGTCCTGCGTCGTGCGGATAGAGACGAGCTTGCTAACCCCGCCCTTGGTGATGCGCCTCAGGCTGGATTTCCCCGCACCTTGTACGCGCTCGACCTTATTTCCTTGTTCACGCAGCGCCGCCTCGGCAGCGGCACGCAGCCCGCGCCGAATGGCAACCTTCTCAGGCGTAGCAGATACGTTTGTCATGTTGTCTCACCGTTCGTCTTGGCCAGCCCAGAGGCAACTAGACCACAACTGGACTTTGTCGTCAATTTGTATCGTGCTGAATAATTAGCACGATGCTAAACGAGCGGGTTGACAGCCCACGTAAGACAGGTCATATATGGCCTGTCAAATGAGGACTATCTAATGGCTATGCAATTTGAGGACTATGAGCCGGGTCGTTTCGTCGGCGACGCCAACACGCCGCTGGGACACGAACTCTTCGGTTTCTTAGCAAGGGAGGCATCGGTCGATGCGATGGAAGTCGCTTCCGATCTGGGCAGCCCTGCCGTCGCCGGCATCGAGGAAAAGCTGCTTGATAAGTTCGGTGAAAAGGTGCTGCCCGATCGCATCAAGCAGATGATTGGTCACATGGTGCGCAAGATCATGGAGGATGAGGGCTTCGTCGTGGATCAGAGCGACGTTAAGATGGGTTCGGTGCCGTTCTCCAAGGGCACCCGCTACAAGCGCCCCGACTGGTTTCCGCTACACGTCTTCTACAGCACCGCTGATCCGCGCCAGCTTTGCTTCACGCAGTCGCGCGCCGGCGACAAGCTGCCGCCTGAGCCCAATGGCGGTAAGTGGAGGTATCGCACGACGTTCTCCACCACGCTGCGCGGCGTCGTGGCGTTCGGCATTTCGCCCACCGCGGTTCGCGATGAGGTCAAGGCTAAGGGTTACGCGATGCATCGCCAGGAACGCGTCCTGCGTCCCGCGTAGCAAACAGCCCCGCCCATCAGCATGGGCAGCGCCTCGCTGCGTTTAGGAAGGTTAAGTAAGCTCGACAAACGAAGGTCAGGCAGACGGATATCAAGACTGTAATCCGCGCGTCCGGACGACGAGGGTTTTGCGAACGCCGGAATGGCGGACATCCAGGCGCCGCGGTGCCAAACGCAGCTGTTCCGAGAGAAGCCAGCAGATCGCGATGGTCAAACTTCATAAACCCCAATCCCTTCGGCGCAGCGATTCACAACACCGATCATTCCGCATGCGCCTTCGCCTGCAAGAGCTTCCTTATGCGCAGAAACAATCCAAATGGGTGGCAGTCTCCGCTTGAGTTGCTGCCTGCTTGGAAATTCTCGACAGCTTTCACGGATAACCAATATCCCTGTAGTCTCCGCATACAAACGCTACGACGGAAAATATTGCGATGCCCCACCCCGCCATCCAACCCAACAACGTCGCTGTCATCACCGGCGGTGCCAGCGGCATCGGGCTTGCGGCGGCTAAGCGGTTTCTTGGCGAGGGCTCAAGATCTTTATTGCCGATCGGGCTGGGCGCGCGGCGATAGGCACAGATGTGCTCGCGGTCGAGTCGGATGTTTCCAACTACGCCCCTGTCGACGCGCTGTCGCATCGGGTGGAGACGGAGTTCGAGCCGCCCTGCCCTGTCATACTGGCGCCTGAACCGCGGCCTCAAGGCGGGCGCGTAGCTCAGCGGGAGAGCACTCCCTTCACACGGGAGGGTCACAGCTTCAATCCCTGTCGCACCCACCATCGTTACTTATCGCCGATCAGTGCCTTGATCGTGGTCAGACCGGCCGGCGAGCCGAGGCCGCCTACGAGGTCGTAACCGGTAACGGCGGGAAAAAGTCCGCTCTGGTTGCCGACGACATCGTGCAGCAAGGCTTTGTTCTTCAGCATCGCTTTATACAGCAGCGGACTGAAGAACCCGATCGGCTGCTTTCCTTCCTTCGCCGCCTTCTCGTTCGCGAGCGCGGCGAAACCGGCCCAGATCGGAGAAGAAAAGCTCGTGCCGCCCAGGCCGCCCGAGCACTTGCCGTCCGCGCAGAACATCATGTTGAAGTTCGCGTTCGCGGAAACATCCGACACGTTGCGCAGCGTTTTCGATCCGCCATTGGCGGCGGTGATGTAAGGCAACTGGTAATTCCGGATCAGAATGGTTTTGTCGAGCGCAGGGCCGGCTGCGCTGTCCACCCAGCCCGATTCCGATTTCCAGGCGCCGCCGGCTCCGTTGGTGACGAGGTCGGTGCCGCCCACCGCAATGATGTGGGCGTCTTCTTCCGGCCAGGGACCGCTTTTGCTCAACGTCTTGTCGTCGCCGCTGGCGGTGAACCAGGACTGGCCCTGCGCCGCCATCTCCAGATAGATCGGATCTTCGGTGGAGAAGCGTTCGCCATAACCCCATGACGTGCTCAATTGCTTGCTGACGTTGTCGGACGCCATCCTGTTCTCGACCGCGACCGCATCCTTGCCGACATAGACCTGAACCTGATCGAGACCGGGCGCCATGGAGATGGCATAATCGATGTCGAGGGTCTGCTCGCTGTCGTCGCAGCCGTTGCATTTGACCGTCGCGCCGTCGACGGAGATGCCTTTGACCGCAGTGGCGAGCGCCGGCCCGAACGTCTTGAAATAAAGCTGGACGTCGCTCGGTATGTAGCCTTGGAGCTCCATGAGACCGACCGACTGTCCCTTGCCGGTCAGCGGCGCCGCGGCGCCGGTGCCGTAATAGGCTGCGCGAAAATCGCTGCCGATGTAATTGCCGCCCGGACCCGAGCCGTTTCTGGGCCGCGCGTTGTCATCCGGATATCTGCCGGGTTTGGCGATCTTCGGGTGCGGCAGCACATAGGTGTCGAGACTGGTGATGTCCTGCAGCGGCACGCCGAGGGCCAGGACCGGCTCGCGATCGGGCGCCATGAAGGTGCGGTTCTCGGACGGGTGCCTGTAAAGGTTGAGCTTCACGCCCAGTACGCGCTGCACAACAGAGGCGCTGCCCTCCACCTGGAAGAGATAGCGATTGGCGCTCGTCCCGGTAACGCGAAGGCCGTTCGCGTTGAAGAAGTTCATCGCGGTCTGATAATCGCTCTGCGAAGGACCGAAGCGCGCGGTGAACTCCGCGACCGACAGATAGTGGTGAAACTGCGGGCTGTCGGGATTGTAGATCTGCTGGTCCAGCAGCTGATGCAGCTGCGAGAGGTTGCGCATGGGCAGCACGACCTGCAGTTTCATCGGTGTCGCCGGGTTGACTGCACCCACCAGCGCCGTGTCGTGCCGCACGACGACATCGGGAACCAGCGATCGCGCGAGCCGTGCCGCGGACGCGGAGCCGGCCGCGGCGAGTACAGCGGCGGACGCGATCGCAACCGCCGGCAACAGTGAAGATTTTTTCGCCATTCGAGACCCGCAGCTAGCGACAACCCGGGCCGGACACTGCGCGAGCCGCCACAACCGATCAAGCCAAACGGCAACGATAATGGCGACCGCTGTGATCGGGTGATATTGCCGCGACCGGATTTGTCGCGGACATTGTTGGCGCTTTTCGTGGACTTGTAAGGGCGTGCGTAATCGCTGCAAGGCGGCGGCTATTGATGACAATATGTCATGCGGTGATGTTGGCTTTCGAAAGAGGAGCATCGCCCGTCTCAGTCCAATTCGAGCGGGCTTGCCATGAAGCGGTCGAACGCCTCTTTCCACTCCGGATGCCAGCGCGACAGCGCCGGCCGGTTCTGGATCAAATCTATTGCGCCCCACAGGATGCGCTTCTGGTCCTGTTCGAGCGTCGTCTCGTTGTCCTGACAGAGGATGTAGAAATCGCCCGCCGCAAGTCCGTCGAGCAGGCGATCGGCGACCTGCGCCGGAGACCACGCGCCGGGCGGCTGGGTCGCGATGCGCCGCGCGGTCATGCCGGTATAGGTGAACCCCGGAATCAGAAGATGCGCGCTGACTTTGCCGTCCGGCCGGTTGCGCAGCGTGTGCGCGAGCCCTTCGGTCAGAGCGCGAACGGCAGACTTGCTAACGTTGTAGGCCGTATCGCCAGGCGGTTGGGTGATCCCCTGCTTCGATCCCGTGTTGATGATGAGCGCCGGCGCATTCCGTTCCGCCATGGCCGGTACGAAGGCCTGCACGCCGTGCAGCACGCCGAGAAGGTTCACGCCCAGCACCCTGGTCCAGCCCTCCGGATTCGAAAGTGCATCGCCGCCGCCACCGACGCCGGCGTTGTTCATCAACAGAGAAACCGGCCCGAAGCGTTCCGCGACCTGCCTTGCGAGATCGTCCACCGCGGCGCGATCGCTCACATCGACGACGAAGGTCTGGACCAGACCGTCCGCAAAGTCCGAAGCCGCCTTGGCGAGGTGGTCGGCATCGCGGTCCACGAGGCACAACCGCATCCCGTGTCCGGCAAGCCGGTGCGCGACCGCGAGGCCGATCCCGCCCGCGCCGCCGGTGATCACCGCAATGTTACCTCGACCGATCGCAGGATGGCTCATCGTGCAACGCCTCGCTTCGTTGAGAACTTTATCCGGGAACCGGAATGTCCATGCAATGCTCGCAGCAGACATCCCGTCTGGCACAGCGCGTCCTGACCCGGCAGGATGCGATGCGATCCAGGGACTAGAAACGATGGATACCAAACCTGTGACACTCATTCCCGCGCTTGAACTGGCGCGGCGCACGTCCGTGCGAGTTCCTAACGAGAGTCCGGAATATCGTGCGGCGCGCACCGCCCTGCTGGCGGAAGAAATCGAATTGCGCCGGCGCCTGGAAAGCGTCGCCGCACAACGCCGCGCGCTTCCACCCGGAGGCGACGTCACGGGCGATTATCGTTTTCGTGGCGAGCACGGCGACACCGGCCTCGCCGGCCTGTTCGGCGCGAAGCAGACTCTCGTCCTCTACAGCTACATGTTCGGTCCCCAGCGCGAACGGCCATGTCCGATGTGCACCGCACTGCTCGGACCGCTCGATCGCAACGCAAAGGACATCGCGCAGCACATTTCGCTGGCGGTCGTTGCGCGGTCGCCGCTCGAGACTATCGCCGCCTTTGCGGCCGAACGCGGCTGGAACGATTTGCGCCTGTTGCAGGATCTCACGGACGAATATTCGCGCGATTACGGCGCACTGGCGCCCGACGGCTCCGAGTCCGGCATCTTCAATGTATTCACGCGACGCGACGGGACGATCCGGCATTTCTGGTCCGACGAAATCGGCGGCGACAGCGCCGATCCCGGCCAGGACCCGCGAGCCGCACCGGAACTGGCGCCGCTGTGGAACGTGTTGGACATAACGCCGGACGGCCGCGCAGCAACCTGGTATCCCAAGCTGAGCTATTAGATTTTGTCCTTCGCGCTCACTCTGCTGCAGCACGATCGCTGTCACGCGGCCTGTTGCAACAAATCGCGCCGGAACAACCGCATCCAGGCAGCGGCGGCCAATTCCAGCACGAACAGAACGAGACAGGCGATGACGATGCTCCCGCCCATGCGGAACGGCGCCCACCACAAGGACGAAAAGAACGCGGCGTAGATCAGATAGAGATTCACCAGAACGCCGATGACTGGAACCAGCAGATTCCGCGCGACGGTGAAGTGCTGAGGTAGAATGCGCCGGAAATAGAGCAGGTTGGCGACGTTGACGCCGGTGAAGGTGAGCGCTGCGAAGAACACCATCGCATTCGACCACCACACGAAGCTGTCCAACCCGTTGCGCAGCACCGCGAGGCTCGACAGCCCCGCGAAAACGCAGACCAAGACGACGAACAGGACCGCGTTTCGCGGCACGCGCTTTTCGCCCTCGAGATTGGCAAAGAGCCCGAGCAGCAATCGCTGACGCGCCAGCGCGAAGATGATGCGCGAGGCACCCTGGACGCAGCCGATGTAAATGGCCGTGAGCCCCGTGAAAGCCGTTGCGATCACGATGATGTCGCCCCAACCCCAATAGGCGCGGGCAACCGGCGTGATCGCCGTCAGGCCCTGCGCAGTGTATTGGGCGACGGCATTCGGCGGCGTGGACAACGTCAGGACCCACGCATTGAGCGCCCAGAAAATGCCGATGCCAAGGACTGCGAGGATCAAGACACGCGGCACATTCTCGCGCGGCGCCTGCGCTTCCTCGGCCGCCGTCGCGACGACGTCGAAGCCGGAAAAGGCGAGGATGCCGAGGATGATCGCGGCCCAAAATCCGGCCAGGCCCTGCGAGGCGTGGGCTGGATTGAACGGACCGAGCGTGATGCCGCCCGGCTGACCCGCCTTGACCCACAGGATCGTCGCCGAGAGCGCGAGGACGACCGTCATCTCGATCAGCATCAGGCGGATCGTCGTCTTGATGGAGACTTCCGCACCGCGCACGCAGATCGCGGCGATCACGATGGAGTGCAGGACCAGCCCGATCGCAAGCGCAGCCATGGCGGGAATCCCAACATGGAGCCAATCCAGAAGATCACGGAAGAACAACGAGAACAGCAACGGCACGGTGATGGCGGTCATCAGGAAATACGTCGCCATCGCCAGCCCCGCGATCAGCCCTGTCGTGGGGTTTATCGCCATTCGCAGCCAGACCGCGATCGCGCCGGCGGACGGTGCGTGGCGATTGAGGCTGGCATACGACAGGACCGTGGGCAAAACGATCGCCAATGCGGCAAGGAAAACGAGCGGCACGACCGGCCCTGCGGTCGCTTCGATCGGTCCCCACGTTGCGAACAGTCCGATAGCCGGCGATGTGACGCCGATCACGAGCGCGGCGAGGCCCCACGGTCCAATGACATCGGCTTTCAGCCGCAGCGTGTCCGCCGCGTTATCCGCCCGATCGTGATCCATGCGCCCCCCGCGGCGAAATCGCCGCTGCATTCCCTATCACAGAACGGGCGGAACTACGCCTGTTCGGGTGGCGCGAAGGCCGATTCTCATCGGATCATCGCCTGGATTGGCGCGCAAATCCCTCAACTCGGGATCGGCGCACTATCCATTTTGCAGGCTCGGATCGCGGTTCAGCTTTCTTCGAAGGCGATGCTGGAAATCTTGCCGTCCGGCGTGAGCGGCGCCACGTCCCAGGTCGAGCGCTTGTTGCGGCACGTCACTTTATAGACGTCCATGCCGCTCTTCGAGACGCCTTTGAACTTGACCGACGTCACCGGTCCCCACGCCGCGACTTTGGCGTGAAGATCGCCCAGCATCTGGCGCGTGCCGGCGGCGAGTGTGGGCGCCATGGTGGTGTAGTCGGGTTTGCCGTGCATCAGGCCTTCGATCTGGTGCAACACGGCCTCTTCGGTGCCGGGACTCGGCCTGTTGCTCGCCACCCGTTTCGCCAGCGCCGCCGCGACCGCCTTGCCATCGGCATCGGCGATGCGCGGCGCATGTTGCTCCTCGCCGCTCTGGTGCAGCACCATCTCCGTCACGCGGCCGGTCGCATCGGTGGTGAAACTGAACTGGGCCGGCGGCGTGAAGCCTTTAAGGAAGAATTTGGAATCGCTTTCGGGATAGATCTCGTCCGGCCGCTGCCCGATCACGCCCGCGTAGTAGCGGTTGCCTTTGCGGCTCATGACATAAACGTCGGTTGCGGTGATCCGGTAATAGCCTGCGAACTTGTCGAACTGCGCCGGAGCGAACGCCACCTGCGTGCGCGGCTGGCGCTGCTCGGCCAGCCTTTCCTGCATCAGTTGCGCAGACGGCGCCGCCTCTACCTGCGCCGCGGCGCGCGATGCGGCCAGGCCGATCAGCACAGGTCCCGTTATCGCGATGATGGCGGTGGCCGCGAGCAAGGTTTTCTTTGCAGCATTCAGGCAAAGCATTGTTCTGTTCTCCATGATCCTCTCCATGCGTTGGTTGAGATTGGCGCCCGTCACGCCCGCGGCACAGACGAGCGGCGACTGCGTGGTGAAGGCGCAGACTTTCAGGATGCTGCCCGCGTAGGTCGCGGGATCGTTGCCGGACTCCAGCACGGCTTCGTCGCAGGCACGTTCGCGCTCTTCGATCAGGCGCGCGCCGATCCACCACAGAAGCGGGTGAAACCAGAAGAGGTTCGTGACCAGCATGTGGATCGCAGCGGTCAGGTTGTCCCGGCGCGCATAATGGCAGCGTTCGTGGGCGGCGATCGCATCCTGCTCTGCGCGCGAAAGCCTGGGCAGTATGCCTTCCGGCAGGAGCAGCACCGGCCGCCGGATGCCGGCGAGGCCCGGCTCCAGCATGGTGGACGAAAGCTTCACCGGAAACGGCAGGGCGGACGAAATCGGGCGCGCTTCACGCACGATCGCGGCGAGCCGCCGCCACCGGACCAGCCACAAAACAGACAGCGCTGCAAAGCCGCAGAACCACACAGCGAGAAGCAGCGTGGTGAGCGGCAGCGTGCTTTCGGACGCAGCTGCAATCGCCGGCTGCGCGTTAGAGAACGGCTGTGTCGCGGCCGCCATTCGCGTGAGCATAAGAGGCGCCATATAAGCGGGCACCAGCGGCGGGAGCAGCTGTGCGCCGAGCATCATCAGAAATGAAAACGGCAGCAGGAATTTCACCGACGCTGCGAACCACAGGCCATAGCGCACGGCGGCTGCGTTGCGGCGAAACGCGACCGTCAGCAGACCCAGAAAGCCGGCGAACAGCGTCGATTGCCAGAGATGATCGAAGAGCAGGTTCATTTCTTCGCCCCCTTCTTCTTGTCCGCAAGCTCGCGCAGGCGCTTTTCAGCCTCCTGCACATCTTCAAGCGTGAGCTTTCCGGTCTCGACCAGATGCGCCATCACCGGCTGCATCTGCCCGCCGAAGAATCCGAGCAGCTCGTCGATCAGGCGCCGTTGCGCCGCGTTGCGCGACACGGTGGCCTCGAACAGATGTGCATTGCCGATCTTCTTCGCCCGGCGCAGCACCTTCTTCGCCTCCAGCCGGTAGATCATGGTCTGCACCGTGGTATAGGCGGGCCGCTTGCCGGCCGGAAAATGCTCAAGCACCTCCCGCACCGACAGTGCGCCATGTGTCCACAGCGCCTCCATGATCTGCAATTCGAGCCTGCTCAGCCTGGGAAGTGCCACGACGGCAACCTTTCTACTACTATTGTAGTAGAAAATACTACAGGACGTTTGAGAGCGCAAGCGGCGCGCAGCAGGCGGAACGGTTCTACGAACTGACGACCTTCACCGATCCATTCGCGCGCCTCAAAGATTAGAGTTTCGCGCCCAGCATCCGGTGGAACGGGTCGCCGTGCTTCAGGCCGGAATAGACGCTCGCGAGCGCGGCATCGTTGCCTTCCTGCGCGCCCACTTCGTCGCGCGGCCGGCCGTCGAACTGCACATTGGGCCCAAGAAAGCGCAGCGATACCGTGCGCCGCCGCATGCCCGGCACCGTGCCGCCGCCACCATGCAGGATTCCCAAGTGAAACACGACGAGATCGCCCGGCGTCAGGTCCCACGACAGGATGTCGAAGTCGCCGCGCGCCTTCTGGATGTGGGGTAGCCGCGGCAGCAAGCTTTGCTTGTAGAGCGGCGCGGTATCGTCGTCGGCGGCGAAGGCAGAGCCGTTGTAGAGCACGCCCTTGTGCGAACCGCGCACGAACTCCAGGCAATGGTCCTTGGGCAACGGATCGAGCGACACCCAGCACGCGACAAGCTGCGAGCCCATCATGCGCAGATACGACGTGTCCTGATGCCACGGCGTGCGCCGGCTGTGACCGTCTTCCTTGAGGAACAGCTGTTCGCCGAGATACCACATGTCGCGCTCGCCCCAGAGCGCGGCGACCATCGCGTCGATGCCGGTCTCACGCACCATCGGCGCCATGCGCTGGCCCGTGTCTTCGAAGAAGGTGGCGTTCTCTTTCGGATAGAAGTTCACGGCCTTCGGCGACGGATGCGCCACGCTGGTGGCGAACTCTTCGGCGATCCGCGCAAGTGCTCCGGCGGCGAGCGCCCCGGGCAGGAACACGACACCGTCGTCTTCCAGCGTGCGGCCGGCCGCAGCCCAGTCGCGCGGCGGCAACGCATCGAGCGAAAGGCGTTCCTGCACGGCAGCGTCAGCCACGGTGTGATCTCCAAATATTAGATCACGTTCTAATTTCCAAACATGCCTTGGTCAACGCATCCTCGGCTCTCTCCGTAGAAAAGATAGTTTGCGTTTTCAGAGCGCGCTAACATCGCATCCGGGGAGAAAAGTCATGACACGCAGAGGCAAAATCATCGCCGGCATTGCGGCCGCGCTGGTGCTGGTTCTTGCCGCCGGTGCCTGGTTCGTGAACGACAAGCTCTACGGCCTGCCGGGCTTCGTGGTTTGGCGCGCAACCAGCGGCGAACTCGACGGCCGCCATCGCGCCGCCATCGACGGCGTCAGCATCTATTACGAGACGTACGGCTCAGGTCCGCCGGTCCTTCTGCTGCACGGTGCCGGCGCGTCGCTCGAAACCATGTACCCGTTCATCACGGCGTTTGCGAAAGATCACACCGTCATCGCGGTCGACAGCCGCGCGCAGGGCCGCAGTACCGACGCGCCCGGCCCGATCACCTATTCGATGATGGGCGCCGACATGATCGCGCTGCTCGATACGCTGCATATCGCGAAGACCGATGTGATCGGATGGAGCGACGGCGGGATCATCGGCCTCGACATGGCGATGAAGCACCCCACGCGGGTGCGCCGCCTGATCGCCATCGGCGCGAACTATCGTCCGGACGGTGTGCCGCCCGAGACCTTCTCGAGCGCGTCCATGCGCGAAATGGAACGCGGGGCGAAATCGCTCTACGATCTCATCGCGCCGGACCCGTCGCATTTTCCCGTCGTGATCGAGAAGATTGGGACGATGCTCAAAACCGAACCGAACTATATGATCGCCGATCTCGGCCGCATCCGGTGCCCGACGCTCATCGTCGCCGGAGAACACGACCTGATCCTGCGCCGCCACACCGACAGCCTGGCGCACGCGATTCCCGGCGCGAAGGAAGCGATCGTGCCCGGCGCCAGTCACGCCGGTCCGCTGGAACAGCCGGGCGTTTACACCGCGATGGCGCGCGACTTTCTGGACCGCTGAGTTATGCGAGCGCGGCGGTGGCGATCTCGTGGACCTTGCCGCAGAACTCGCACTTGGCGCGGATGATCCCGTCGGGGTCGGCGAGGCCTGCGCGGTCGGCTTCCGGATAGCTCTTCAAGACGCCCGCGATGCGGTCGCCGTTGCAGTCGCAGCGGAAGACCAGCGGCTCGGCGGTGTGCACGCGCACTTCGTCTTCGTGGAACAGGCGCCACAGAATCGCTTCGCCTGAGACCGACGCGTCCACGAGCTCCACATCTTCGAGGCTGCGCATATGCGACGTGAGACGTTCGAGATCGTCCTCGTTGCGCGCGCCGTCCGGCGTCACCTGCAGCATCATGCCGCCGGCGCGCCATTGCGGCGCGCGGTTGCCGGCGACAAACAGCGGCGCCGCGGCGAGCTTGAGCACGGTCGGCAACTGTTCCGACTGTGCAAAATAGGTTTCGCCGGAAGCGGCAATGCCATCGGGCGAAAGATCGACGATGCCCTGATAGGTCTTGCCGTCCGCGCGCGGTTCGATGGTGATCGCCATCGCGCCTTTGCCGAGCAGCGCACCGGCCGAGGGCGTCTTGCCGAGTTGCGCGCGCCGTTCCGCATCGAGCCGCGCGAACCCGCGCAGGCCCGCGGCCCGCTTCACGCCCGCTTCCGT
The DNA here is from genome assembly GCA_036490455.1 of Rhizomicrobium sp. Lineage (GTDB taxonomy): Bacteria > Pseudomonadota > Alphaproteobacteria > Micropepsales > Micropepsaceae > Rhizomicrobium. The sequence continues at coordinate 133,646 of DASXDS010000010.1, read as the reverse complement.
CACCTCCGCGCCGAAATAGTCGGCCGTCACAAGATCGAGCGGACCTTTGCTGCGCGTCTGCACGGTAAGCCGGCCGTCGAGCTTGAGCGACGCGCCGAGCAGCGCTGCCATGGCCAGCGTTTCTCCTGCGATCCGCGCAGCCTCTTCCGGCAGCGCATGGGCGGAGAGCGCCTGCGCGGAGGTCCGTTCCAGCCGAACAAGCCGCCCGCGCAAACCCGCCTTCGGCAGATCGAACGCCAGCACAAAATCAGACGCCGGAGCCGGCGTGTAGGAGGGCGATGAGGTCATGAATGAGGGTATATGGGAGCAAGGTGGGAAAATTCAATTGGCATGCTGTAGCGCCGAGTGGCGCGTTCGCACTCCCCCCGATTCTCGTGGATGGCTAACATCCGCACCAATCGATGCCGCAAATCGGAATGCCCGATCCAGATCATATTTTAGCGGGACATGATCGAAGATCGTTTCGCATAAATCTTGTACTATTCACAATTAGGCGAATCCATAGGTGATTCTTCGATGCGGTATAAGTCTTTCAGAATTCGAAATTTTAAGGGAATCAAAGACACGACGGTGGTGCTCGATGGCGTAGCCGGCGCCAGCATATTTGCGTTTGTAGGTCTGAATGAAAGCGGAAAAACAACAGTTTTAGAGGCAATACATAGCTTTTCACCCGATAGCGCCACGAAGCAACTACTTGGAAGTCAGGAGGGTGGCGGCGTTCCTTACGAGGAACGCGTCCCGCGCCATCTGATATCGGATTTCACTGGAGACATTTCTGTAATAGCGACATTAGCTGTTACCAAGCAAGACAGGGAAATAATTGCTAAGCGCATCTCAGATGACAGCGATTTAGTATTAGACCTAGATAGTTTTCCAGATGAAATCTCACTCGAAAAACACCAGCGGTTCGAAAATGGTGATTTCAAGCAGCACTATTTCACTGTGAGGACAAAGCTGAAAGTAAAAAACAAGGGAAAGAAAAAATGGCGAGACCCCGATCAGGACGAGGCGATATTGATACGAGATCGAATTTATTGGTCTACGCCTGACATCGCCTATTTCCCCACCTTCGTCTTCGATTTTCCCGAGCAAATTTTTCTCACTGACAGAGGAAGCGCATTAGATCAGTTCTATCGCCACGTTTTTCAGGACATCTTGGACTACGATGGCCGGGGTCACACAATTCAGAAGGATATAGTTCGCCGGGTCAGACAAGATGATCTGAAAATACCGTGGCTTTCATTTTTGTCCGCTTGGAGCAGAGTCGATGATCGGGACAAAATTCAACACGTGATGGATCGCGCTGGTGCAGCTGTCACTAAACTGGTGTTTGGGCGTTGGAATAGGATTTTCGGAGAAAATACCCGAGGAAAAGAGGTCGTGATTTCTGCCGAGATTGTGGAGGGTGAAAGACATGACCCGAACGGCGCTAGGGTAAGCACTCAAGAGCATGACGTAGTCGCCAAATTCCAAATTAGAGACGGAACGCGTCGGTTTAACGTCAATGATCGCTCTTTAGGATTTCGGTGGTTTTTTTCGTTTATGTTGTTTACTCAATTTCGTGTTGCGAGATCTAGCACTCGCCCATTGCTTTTCCTATTTGATGAACCCGCCTCCAATTTGCATGCAGCCGCCCAGCAAAAGTTAATCGAAAGTTTTCCGGAGGTAGCAAAAAACGAACACGTTCTAGCGTACTCGACTCATAGCCATTATATGATCGAACCTAAGTGGCTCGAACAAACATTTATAGTGACTAACCGCGCTGATGATCCTGTTCAGTCAGTGCTTGACGAAATTTCTCTTGACGACGAGTCTCTAGATGTTCGGGTTTCTTCTTATCGTTCGTTTGTAAATAGTCACCCTAACCAAACCAGCTATTTCCAACCGATTCTCGATAGACTCGAGGTCGTGCCCTCGCGATTTGAACCACGGCGGGCTTCAATCGTAGTGGAAGGAAAGTCGGACTATTATATCCTTCGATATGCGGAAAGGCTTTTCAAATTTTCTGATTTACCTCTCTTGCCCGGCTTAGGTGCAGGCACCTTTGGAGCATTAGCCGCCCTCCATGTAGGGTGGAACCTGAACTTCTTATTTGTCCTAGATGGAGACAAACAAGGCAAGATTGACCGTGCTCGATATGCATCGGATTTCGGAATACCTGTGAGCCGCCTAGTCACTTTGGACGAGCTAGTACCAAGCTCTCGAGTTATCGAAGATTTACTAGACGATGAAGCGCGAGCAATTATTTGCGATGAGCTCAATCACTCTGACGCCCTCACGAAGAACCAAACTAGGCGCTTTTTCCAAGAACGACTAGCCAGCGATACCGTGATACCGCTCGGAGAGAAATTCGCAAAATCGACGAAGACCGTTCTTCAAATGTTGGCTGACCGTCTGAAGTGTGCGTAGCTGTGCTCAGTTCATGTGAAGAAACCGTCGATCGGCGGCCTCATTGACCACCAGATCTTACTGGAACCTCGACGGCGGACGCCAGTAGCAACTGCGCGTCTTCCATCGACTGGCTGTGGGTGGCGTCGGTCAGGGTGACCGTGACGCCGGCGCTGTGCACGGTGTCGTAACTCAGGCTGACATGTGCGGTGCCGAAGTTCACGCCGGAAAAATCCAGCACGTCGCCTGGGCCGAAGCCGACGAACGAGCCGACCGCGCGCTCGGCGCGAGCACAACGGGGCGTCATAGCACTGGTGTGGCTCTCGATCTAATAGACGTTCGCGGAGCACGTCGCTGTGACCGGTGAGGGCCGGAAATCCGCCTTACAGGAACCAGTCGGCAGCCGCCGCATGCGCCGCGAATGCGTCCGCTGCAAGCGCGTCGAGCGGCACAGTGTGCGGAGCGTGGCTCAGGCCGGTCCCGTTACCGTCACATCGGTGCCGCCGTGGCCGTCGTCTTTTATCGCGAAGGTGGCACCCGTGTAATCGCCTGCCAGCGTGCGAACCCTACAAGATTGTAACCTTGGGCTGCGTTATGATCGAAAACCAATACTAGGGCGACAGCGCAAACACTTCGCCGCTGCTGAACTTGCCCCCACGAAACGTCGATCCATAAAGGGTGCCGGATGCACCGAGGATCACACCACCCAGTGGCATCTGCCCATCCTTACATTGGGGTTCTGAACAGAAGAAATGAAGCGTTTTGAACGCAAACGTGTTACCGCTCTTCACGAGTTCGAACACCGTGCCGCCCTGTCCGTAATCGTTCGGTCCACCGATCTGGGTTGTGCCGTAGAGGTTACCAACTTCATCGATCGCGAGTTGATCGCCAACCGGCGTCGCTCCTTTGGAAAAATTGAAACGGTGAAGAACGGTTTCCGACCACTGAGAATGCCTCGTGAGCCGAAACACCGTCCCGCAACCACTGGAGCAAACATTCACATCGTTACCGCCACCCAAGGTGGTGCCGTACATATCTCCGGCCTTGTCAAAGACAATTCCCATTGTGGGGTACCTGCCTTCACCGCTGGCGTAAGTGAATATGTGAATACTTTTTTCCTTCCAACGTGTTCCTTTCAGGCGCAGTTCGAAGACAAGGCCACAGTTACAGTTCCCATCGCCTCCGTTTCCCGCGGTACCGTAGATTACGCCGAGAGGATCCATCGCAAGGCCGCCCGAAGGGCACATACCGCCTGTCCCGCCGTCAAAGCTGAACAGGACCGCGTGGCTCCACGCGGTTCTTTTCGCGTTGGGAGTCAGGCTATAGAACGTCCCGGCACCGTACTTGCCGCCTTCGCAGGTCGTTCCGTAGAGAACCCCGGAATTTGGGTCTTGAAGCAGCGGCGATCTTGGATGAGCGCCATCGAGACCACCTTCGAACACATGAAGACGCCGCTCTGCCGCATTTGCGAGACCGGTCGACTGAGTCGGCTGAGGCGGGAGCATGAACACAGCGCCACAACCGTAGCCGTTGGTGCATCGGGATGAATCGCCTCCAAAATCGGCGGCGCCATAGAGATTGCCCTGTGCATCAAGCGTCGGGCTGGTTTCCACATACCATCCATCGCCGAGGTCGGGCCGGAAGACGTGCAGGCGGCTGAAGCTCTTGTATGAGCCCGCTTGATTCTGAGAGAGCCGAAAAACGGTGCCGCAACCGCTGTAGCAGATCGGATAATTGGCGGCGCCGGTCATTGTCGTACCGATGAGCGCCCCGGAACTGGGATCCAGAATGACCCCGGCGTGCGGCTCATATCCCTGATACTGCTTATTGGTTCTGTCGAAGCTGTGCAGTACGACCAACGTGCTTGCGGACACCGTGCTTGACGCGCATATCGCGATAAGCGCCGTCAAGTATGCAACTGCAATCGAAAACAATGACATCGCGCGATCCTTGCTCAGCGAGGGTCCGGTCCGAGGCACCACGCTAACACAGCCTTCTGCGCGTGCAGGCGGTTTTCGGCTTCGTCGAACACCACGCTTTGCGGGCCGTCGATCACGTCGTCGGTGATTTCCTGGCCGCGATGCGCGGGGAGGCAGTGCATGAAGAGCGCGTCCTTGCCGGCCTTCGCCATCAGGCGCGGGTTCACCTGATAGGCTTTGAAGATTGTGCCGCTTGGTGGCGTTCTCGTCACCCTCACACAAACCAATCCGCCACGTGGCCCGGCATCGTGTGTGCCGCGAGTGCGTCCGCTGCAAGCGCGTCGAGCGGCACAGTGTGCGGGGCGTGGCTCAGGCCCGGCCCGGTCACCGTCACGTCGGTGCCGCCGTGGCCGTCGTCTTTTATCGCGAAGGTGGCACCCGTGTAATCGCCTGCCAGTGCGATCGAAAAGCTGTGAGTGCCGTCGGTCACCGTCAGCACGCCGCCTGTCGTTGGAGACGTGTTGAATTTCATGGACTTCGTAGCTGACGTTTCCAACACAGCGTGGAAATCCAGCACGTCGATCGAATCGAAGCCGGTCACCGTGCCCGTCTCCTTGGCGTCGCTGGCGAGCAGGATGGTCGTTGTCGAGCCGTTATGGTTTTCGAAGATGTAATTGTGTGCCGAAGTGCCGTGCAGGGTCAGCGTGGTGCCTGAGATCAGCGAAATCCCGGCGGTGAAGTTGCCGAGAGCGCCGCTCAGCGTGATCGCGCCGCTCACGAACGGCGTCAGGCCGCCGTTGATCTCACCGCTGAAATTTGCCCCGCCTACGTTGAGCGTCGTGGCGGCGCCTGTATTCTCTATGATGCCCGAGCCGAGCAGGTTGGTGATCGCCATCCCATGGCCCGCCGCATCGAGCGTTCCGTGCGCCCCGATGGTCGTGCCGGTCACCGCGCTGTTGATGTCGCGATCGGTCAGGAAATAGAAATTGTCGTCGCCCGCCCTCAGCGTGCCGCCGTTAATATGCACCGCCAGGGTCGATCCGGCGAAATCGTAGATCGACGCTGTGCCGGCCGTATTCCAGACCACGGTGCCGGTGTCCGCCGTGCTCCCGAACGTCAGCGTGTCCGTCGTTCCCGCGCCAACGTCCCAGCGCGACACTGTGCTGGTCGTCAGTGTGCGCCCCGCCACCGCAGCCACGGTCGCGTTCGCGTTCACATCGAGGACACAGGCAAGCGCGACGTTGGCGCCGGCGAGGAACGTTCCGCCCTGCAGGACGACGCCTGCCGTGTCGCCCAACGCGGCGCTGTTTTTGACCTCGAGCGTGCCGGCCAGGATCTCGGTTGCACCGCTGTAGCTGTTGGTGGTGTTGCTCAGCAGCGTCGTGCCCGTGCCTGACTGATCGATGCCGCCGGCGTCGGTCAACTGGTTCGCGATTGTCACCGCGTTGCTGTGGTCGATCGCGAGCGCGCCTCCTGCAATATCGATGGCGCCCTGCGACGGGATCGAGCCTGTCGTGCCGCCGCTTCCGAGTTGCAAATCTCCGTCTACCTGTGTTGTGCCCGTGTAGGTGTTCGTCCCCGTCAACACCGCATCCACGCCGTGAAGCGACAGCGCGCCGGTGATCGTGCCGGCAAAAGTGTCGCCACCCTTCAGGAACAGGATTGAACCGGCACTTCCGGTAACGATGCCGGTGCCGGTCAGATTGGCGACCGGCGTCTGGAAGCCGGCGATGTCGAGTGTCGCCCCGGCCGCAACAATCACCGACGTTGCGAGATCGAACGTGTCGTGAAGATCGTCGCTGCCAACTCTCAAGGTTCCGTCCGCGATCACGAAGTCCAGCGGCCCCGCATCGATTTCGAATGTACCGGCGCCTTGCCACACAATCGTCCCGGTGTGAGTCGCATCGCCGAATGTGACGGTGGATCCTCCCGGCCCCGCTTCGATGAGATCGTTGACGGACTGGCCGATGTCGAACGTTGTGCCGTTCGCGGCCGCGAACTCCGACGTTCCGGTGATGTCCAACTGGTTGGTCAGGTCGATGTTGCCGATATTCGTCACCATCCCGCCGGAGACCTGCAAGGGCTCAAAACCCAGCGCGTTGATGTTGGCGATCTCGAGCGTGCCGCCTGAGACTGTGGTGCTGAGGAACGCGTTCGCGCCATGCAGTACGACGGTGCCCGCTTCGATGGTTACCCCATTCGGTGCGACCAGCGACCCGGAGGCGGTCTCCGAAAGGGTTGCGCCGGCCGCGTCGAACAGCAGCGAGTTCGCCTGCACCGGGGTATTGATCTCGACCGTGTAAGCCGCCGCGAAATCGATCGCCGCATCGGTCGAGATCGTCGGGACACCCCCGCTCCAGTCTCCCGTGGTATTCCAGTTCGCCGATTCGTTGGCCCAGGTGGTCGTCGTCATGCGCATCCCCGCTTGTTTGCGGCGACACGCTAGCAAAGGGGCGAGCGCGCGAACCCTACAAGATTGTAATCTTGGGCTCGACTGTGATCAGCTCAGACACCACACCAGAATGGCCTTCTGCGCGTGCAGGCGGTTTTCTGCTTCGTCGAACACCACGCTTTGCGGGCCGTCGATCACGTCGTCGGTGACTTCTTGGCCGCGATGCGCCGGAAGGCAGTGCATGAAGAGCGCGTCCTTGTCGGCCTTAGCCATCAGGCGTGGATTGACCTGATAGGCCTTCAGAAGATTGTGGCGCTTGGTCGTGTCCTCGTCGCCCATCGAGACCCAGGTGTCGGTCACCACGCATTGCGCGTTCTTCACCGCGGCCTCCGGGTCGTCACCGATGCGAATATCGGCCCCGGCCTCCATCGCCCAGTCGCGCACCGCTTCCGGCATCGCAAGCTCCTTCGGCGAGGCGACGTTGAGACGGAAGCCGAGCCGCGCGGCGGCGTGGATCCAGCTGGTCAGCACGTTGTTGCCGTCGCCCAGCCACGCAACTGTCGCGCCTTCGATGGAGCCGCGCTTCTCTTCGAACGTCATCACGTCGGCCATGATCTGGCAGGGATGCGAATGGCGCGTCAGGCCGTTGATCACCGGCACGCCGGCGCTCGCCGCCAGCTCCGTCACCATCTCGTGGTCGAGCAGGCGGATCATGATCGCATCGACGTAGCGCGACAGCGCGCGCGCGGTATCGCCGATGGTCTCCTCGCGCGCCAGCTGCATGTCGCTGCCCGACATCAGGATGGTCGCACCGCCGAGCTGGCGCATGCCGACATCGAACGACACACGCGTGCGGGTCGACTGCTTGTCGAAGATCATCGCCAGCACGCGGCCCTTCAACGGCGCATCGGCATCCAGCGCGCCCTTCGGCTGGCCGGCGCGTGCATCCTTGCGGGCCTGCGCTTCGGCCAAAAGGGTTTTGAGCGTCGCGGAATCGAAATCCGCGAGATCGAGGAAATGACGGGTCATAGGACAACCACGGCACCCTCTCCCCCCTCGGGGGAGAGGGTTGGGGTGAGGGGGTGGCGCAAGTGGGCAACGGTCGACAGGGGAGATAGGTGTTGCACCCCCTCACCCTGCCCTCTCCCCCGGTGGGGAAGAGGGTGAGCAGAGTCACTCATCACGCCGCTTCCGTTTTCTTCAGCGTCGCTTCGAAATCGCGCGCGGCGGCTTCGAGTTTCTCGATCGCTTCGCGCACATGGGTTTCTTCGATGACCAGCGGCGGCAGCAGGCGCACCACATTGTCGCCGGCACCGACGCCGGTGAGACCGTGGCGCATCATGGCGGCGACGAAATCGCCGGCCGGCACTTTCATCTTGAGGCCGAGCATCAAGCCCTTGCCGCGCACGTCCTCGAACACATCGGGATGGTTTGCGATCAGGCTGCCCAGTTGCTGGTTCAGATAGTTGGCGATTTTGTTCACGTGCTCGAGGAAGCCCGGCGCCGTCACCAGGTCCATCGCCGCGTTGCCGACCGCCATGCCGAGCGGATTGCCGCCATAGGTCGAGCCGTGCGTGCCGGCCGTCATGCCCTTGGCCGCCTCGGCCGTGGCGAGACAGGCGCCGAGCGGAAAGCCGCCACCGATGCCCTTCGCGACGCACATGATGTCCGGTGTGACGCCAGCCCATTCGTGCGCGAACAGCTTGCCGGTGCGCCCGACGCCGGTCTGGATCTCGTCGAAGATCAGCAGCAGGCCGTTGTCGTCGCACAGCCTGCGCAGCGCTTTGAGGAAATCGGCGGAGAGGACGCGGATACCGCCCTCGCCCTGCACCGGCTCGACCATCAGCGCCGCCGTTTGCGGCCCGATCGCCGCTTCCAGCGCCTCGAGGTCGTTGGCCGGCACCTGGTCGAAGCCTTCGACCTTTGGGCCGAAGCCTTCGAGATATTTCGCCTGACCGCCGGCCGCGATCCCGGCCAGGGTACGGCCGTGGAACGCGCCTTCGAAGGTGACGATGTGGAAGCGCTCGGGATGGCCCGACACATATTGATAGCGCCGCGCCATCTTGAACGCGCACTCGCACGCCTCGACGCCGGAATTGGTGAAGAACACCGTGTCGGCGAAGGTGGCGTCGGTCAGCTTCTTCGACAGGCTCTCCTGTCCCGGCACGCGATAGAGGTTGGAAGTGTGCCACAGCTTGCCCGCCTGATCGGTGAGCGCTGCGACAAGTTTCGGGTTCGCATGCCCGAACGCATTGACCGCGATGCCCGCCCCGAAATCGAGATATCGCTCGCCACCCTCGGCGAAAAGGTAAGGACCCTCGCCACGGACGAACGCGACATCCATCCGGTTATAGGTTGGCAGAACAGACGGGAACACGGGCAGTCCTCCTGAAACGAAAGCGCCCGGACACCACGTCCGAGCGCAGGACGCGGGTTATCCGCCGGTTCCCCGGCGGGGTCAAGAAAGGCGGCTGTATCCCGGAACTGCGGCTAGGAGTTGGTAAAGTCCGACAGTCCGAAAGACTGTGCGTCGATCTGGATCACCAGATCCTGGCCTGCCTGGTATCCGGCTTCACCATTGAAATCGACGACCAGAAAGCCCTTACCGGAATAATCGCCGTCGCCAGCGTGGAAGAACACGGCATCGTTCGACTTCATACTTGCCGCGATCGCCGACAGATCGGAGTCGAACGTCGCCGTCGAAAGGCTGTGTGAGACGGCAGCGTCCATTGCGCCAACGACAAATGGCACGTCGATCTTGATGCCAGGCTGGAAGGATTCGATGTGGTCGAAGACCGTACTTGTCGAGTCCGATGCAGACAGATATCGAATGGTCGAACCGAAATAAATACCGTCGCCGTCATCAAAAGAGCCAACTGTGATTGTGTCGGCGCCGCCCCCGCCAGTGACGGTATAGCCAGGCCCGGCCAGAGAGAACGTGTCGTCGCCGGCACCGCCGACAACAGTACCCGCACTGTCGAAACCATAGTCGAAGAAATGGAAAGCCCGTCCGTTTCTGCGCTTCCGTCAAAATTCAACCCCGAACCGTGCACAGACATGACCTGGCCGGCCGCAACATTGGCGTCGTTGGTTGTCACGACATCGTGAGTCTGGATGTAAAGCGTCTGGATGCTGTACAACGAGGTGGCGCCGAAGGTCACGCCGTTGGCGATATAGAGCGTGTCGTTCCCGGCGCCGCCATTTATGATATCCTGTGCCGTCACATGCGTGTGCGTGAAGTCTATCAGATCCTCTCCGGTACCGCCGTTGATGATCTGCTCACCGCTGCTGAGGCTTTTGATCGTGTCGTTGCCGTCTCCGCCGCGCAGTGTGTCGCTGCCACCGGCGCCGCCGATGATAACGTCGTTGCCGCTTCCACCGTTAAGGACATCGTCTCCGGTACCGCCAGTGACGTTGATGTGACTGCTGACATTCGTATCGGCACTTCCATCGAACACAAGCCGGGACGACGGATCTCCAGCCACCGTGAATGTCGAACCCGCGGCGACCGTGTCGCTGGCAATCGTCAGCGATGCCGGTCCAACAACATATACGTGCTCTACATTGGTCAGTGTGTTGGGGCCAAGGACGATGTGCGTACCGGATGCCGAGCCGAACTCCAGGGTATCGACTCCGCCCCCGCCGTTTATCGAGTCGGCGGCAGTGAACGTTGCGCCGAGATCAATAATATCATCGCGAGCTCCACCGGTGACCGTGTCGTTACCGCCACTCGACAACTCGAAAGCCGTGTGCACGTCGCCTCCCACGAGGTGATCGTCTCCGGCGCTGCCGGTGACAATAATTTCCGCATTGGAGGAAGACGTGGCGCTTGCGTCCAGCGTGAGCGAATGGCCGGCGCTCAAACCGGATGCATCGAAATACATTCGAAAAGTTTGCACGCCGTCGCCTACGGTAACGTTGTAGTTGAAAGCTCCGAGGAAATTGGCGTGTTCGACATCGGTCACAGTACCGGCAGTAAGCGCGATGCCGTTGGCATAGGCGCCGATGAAGTTGAGCGTGTCGGTTCCGGCGCCGCCATTGATCACGTCGCCGGCATTGAAGGCTGCACCAACGGTTACGGTGTCGTTGCCGTCGCGCCCGTAGAAACGATCGCTGCCTCCCTGGCCCAGGCTCACGACGTCGTCGCCGGCGCCGCCGTTGATCGCATCGTTGCCGGCACTGCCGACTACGTTCAGCACACCGGCCGTATTCGAGGCCGCATCCAAAGAAAGGCCATGACCGCCCGTTATCCCGGTGGCATCGACATCCAGCGTGTGGCCTGCCGTGACGGTCTCCGCATTGAGCGCAAGCCGGTAAGTGAAGCTGCCGATCTCGTTGAGATGCTCGACACTGACCATCGTGCCGGAGCCGAAAACAACCTGCTGGGAATAATCGCCATCCAACTGGACGACGTCGGTGCCGGCACCGCCGTCGATCTTGTCCGACGCGTTCAGCGTACCGCCGATCTTGATGGTGTCGTTGCCGTCGCCGCCCTGAACCGTGTCGTGGCCGCCGCTGCTCAGGTAAACGAGATCGTTGCCGGCACCTCCCGCAAAAACGTCGTTGCCGGCACCGTCGATAAAGGCATCGGCACCGGCTCCGCCCGTTACGTGAAAGACGCCATTGGTCTCTCTGGAACCATTCAGGCTCAAAACATCGGAAGTGCCCAGGCTCGAGCCATCCACGACCAGCGTGCCGCCTGCGGCGACGGTCGCGTCGGAGGTTGCGAACCGGTAATCGAATGTCGCAGTCAGCTTCAGCGTTTCGACATTGACCATCGTCGTCGCGTTGAAAGCGACTCGGGTGCTGTAGTTTCCGTCGAGCACCACGGTGTCGTTGCCGGTACCGCCATCAAGATGATCGTCAGCATTGAGCGCACCGCCCATGATGAAGACATCGTTGCCGCCGGCGCCATTCGCCGTGTCGTTGCCGCCTTGCGACAGATCGAACGTATCCCCGCCCGACGTCCCCGTGAAGTTGTCGTTGCCTTTGGTCCCCGTGAAGGTCGTCATGTCAGCAAATCCTCCTCCACCCAAATTAGGGAACAGTTCTCCTAAGTGAAATCACTTACACTTGGTGTGTAAGTTCCTCTCGGGTCTAGAATTTGGAAGACATAATCCTGACCCTCTTGATACCCAGCGACGCCATTTGCGTCCACGAACAAATATGAATTGTTATCCTCTGCATCGACAAGAACCGCATGGTGGGCCTGCAGAGTTGACGGTTGGAAACCACCATGCAGCGTCGGATCGATGCCCGTGATCGAAACGCCGAGTTGGAAATGATCTAAACCGGATATAAACTTGATTTGATCGACAAAGAGGTTGCTGCCAGTCGTCGATTGGTCTGGGTTGCTATAAACGAACGTATCGTGGCCCCCACCATTGAGATAGATGTCGGCACCCAGCCCAGCGTAAATAACATTATTTCCTTTGCCCAAGTAAACTTCCACTGCACTAGTAGCTTGATGATTTGTATTCCCGGATTGCTCGCTCGTCAGATCGAGCGTGAGGTTATCGCTCGCGCCCAAGCGGGTCGCATCTATAGCTCTGAAACCTGAACTCGTGCCAATGGATTGGTCGAAGGCAATATCGTAGTCATGACCGCTATCCAGCTGAAGATCGGCAATCGAAGAAGCCATCTCTTTTGTGATTGTGAGACCGGATGAATAGTCCCCATCAAGCACAACTATGCAGTTGGGAAAATCACTGTTTCCGATGAGTTGATCACCCTCGGAAAACGCTCCGCCAAGGAGAAATTCCGTAAAACCGTGCCCGCTATTGGCGACATCGCTACCCCCGTTTCGCAGGTCGAAGATGTTGATGCCGCTTCCACCGACGACGCTGTCATCACCGGCACCGCCGACGAATTCGAAGGTCCCCTTGGTGAGTGCATCCGCATCCACCTTCACGGAATCGGCCGCCCCGAGGCGCGATCCATCAATTTCAAACTTTGCGTCGGAAGCGACCGTTCCGGCATCCGGAAACAGCCGATAACTGTGACCGCCGTCGAGTTGCAGGACCTCGACGTTCTTCAGATCAAAGCGCAGCCCGACCTGAAGCCCATAATCGCCATTCAGGACGACTGTGTCCGTTCCTGCTCCGCCGTTGATTTGATCGGCCTTGGTGAACGCGGCGCCCATCATGAACGTGTCGTTTCCGTCCCCGCCACTGGCCCGGTCGTTTCCGCCATATGAGAGATTGATGATGTCGTTTCCACCGCCGCCCGAAATGACGTCGTCCAGCGCGCCGCCGATCAGCTTGTCAGCATCCAGCCCGCCATAAACGACGAAACTGCCATCGGTTTCGCTCGCGCCGTTGAACGTCAGCTTGTCGGTCGCGCCCAATGTCGAGCCATCGACGGTAAGCGTCTGCCCGGCAGCGACCGTCGCATCGTCCGTCTTGAGGTTGTAATCGAACGTTGCCGTCAGCTTGATGGTTTCCACATTCACCAGTGTCGTGGCGGCCAGCGCCAGCCCGCTCTGATAGTTGCCGTCAAGCACGACCGTGTCGTCGCCGTCTCCGCCGTCGATATGATCTGCAGCGGTCAGCGCACCGCCCAGGATGAACACGTCTTTGCCGCCGCGGCCGAATGCAGTGTCATTGCCGCCCTGCGACAGATCGAAAGTGTCGGCACCTCCTGTGCCGGAAAATGTGTCGTCGCCGCTCGTTCCCGTGAAATTGGCCATGACGTCCTCGCTCCTGAAGAGGCCGGCAGTGTTACATGCAGGAAGACTTATTGTCTAAACACAGGCGTTGCGCAGGTCGGAAGTGGCCGCCGCTATCTTGAAGTCCGATAAGAAATGGCGCCCGGACGTGCCATTTTTCACCGTTGTGACGCGGATCGAATAGCGCCATCGTTCGGCGGCTGTTGCGCCGTCGCTCCGCTGCCATGAATTTGATTGTCTGACGGGTGTGAAGTCAGCGTCGCTTGGCTTTCGCCTGCAGCTCCGCCAGAGCGGCCGCGGCGCCATCGCGCGCCTGATGCAGGAAGTCGAGGATCAGCAGGAGTTCCTTCTCGCTGTATTTCGCGAGCGACGCCATCGCGCTGCGTTCCATCGGCGCGAACAGCGGGCCGATCTGTTTCAAGCCTGCCGGAAGCGCGCGCACCATCACCTTGCGGCGGTCGTTGGGATCGGGCTCGCGCGTTGCGAAGCCCGCCTTCTCCAGCCGGTCGATCACGCCGGTGATCGCCCCGGTGGTGAGTCCCGTCGCCTCCGCCAATGCGCCGGCGGCGACCGGTCCGCGCAGGATCCAGTCCAGGCATTCGAGATCGGTGGAGTGGATGCCGAGCCGGGCCGCCACCGCCTGGCTGTAGAGCACGCCCTGCCCGCTGGTCTCGCGCATCGCCGCATTCAGCGCGGCATAAAGTTCGTCCCGTTTGCGGCTTGACATTGCCGGGGTCATTCCTTAGTTGATAAATATCTTAGTTAGTAAGATACACAGGAGCTGAGACAATGGCCTCTATCCCGCTTTCCTCCGCCGCGCGCAAGCCCAAACCCGTTCGCGGCAAGAACATGGAGGGCTTCATCGCCACCCTTTATGCGAAGAACACCGCACCCGTCATTCCGCAATTCGAAGCGGAGGCACGTCGGTATGCCGCCACCCTGCAGCCGGGCGCCGAAGTGCTCGAAGTCGCGCCGGGACCGGGTTATCTCGCGGTGGCACTCGCGAAAGCCGGCGACTTCCGGGTGAGCGCGCTCGATTACAGCCATGCCTTCGTGCGCATCGGCCGCGAGAACGCGGCGCACGCCGGCGTGCAGGTCGACTTCCGGCAAGGCAACGCCTCCGACATGCCCTATGCCGCGAACAGTTTCGATCTTCTGATCTGCCGCGCCGCGTTCAAGAATTTCGGCGATCCGGTCGGTGCGCTGCGCGAGATGCATCGCGTGCTGAAGCCGGGCGGGACGGCGGTGATCATCGACATGCGCAAGAACGCGACGCGGCGCGAGATCTACGAAGAGGTCGACAAGATGAACCAGGGCGCGATCAGCGCTGCGTTCACCCGCCTCGCCCTGCGCGACCTGCGCCGCCGCGCCTATACCCGGGCCGAGTTCGAACGGATGATCGCCGAGACGCCGTTCGGCACAACCAGGATTTCCGAGGGCGGGATCGGATTCGAGATCAGGCTGGGAAAGCCAGCCTGATCTTTCGCCACACAACGGACTGCTGCCGGCCGTTATCCCCAGAGATCGACACTGTGATCGGCGGCCGGAACCGCGTGGTACACGATTTCGGCATGACCGGTGCCGTCATTGGTGATCTGAAAATTGCCGCCGGTGTATTCGCCGTCGAACACCAACATTGTTGAGTGCTGCGTATCGGTAACCGTCAGCGTATGCGATTCTGCATCCCAACTCCGCACGGCGTGCTTGCTGAAGCCTTTCAGATCGATCGTATCGCCTGCAGCGAAGCCGTCGATATGGCCCGAAAATTCGTCAAGGCGGATAAGCGTCAGTGCTGCTGCGCCGGCAAAGTCTACTTCCTCGCTCCACAGATGTCCTATCGTCAGCGACGAACCGGCGGAAAGGGTCGCCTTGCCAGTAAAGCTTTCACCGCCATCCAGCCTCGCGGTGCCACTTATGATGAAATCGAACGCACCTGAAATCGCGCCGGAGAAGTCTGTCGTGCCGGTGAGCGTCATCGTATCCGGCTTCGCGCTATTGATCAGATGTCCGGAACCCGTAAGCGAGACGATCCGGTGAAGATGGCCATGCGCATCCAGCGTGGCGTCTGAATCGATCTCCGTGCCTATGATGTGCGCCAGGAGCTTCGACAAACCGCCATCATTGGCGGCGGCGAGAGTGCCAGCCCTGACTTCCACAATCGTGTGCCCCTGATCATCATGCGGCACGAGTCGTCCGCCCTGGATGCCAAACACGACCTTTCCGTCGTCGCCGTTTGCATCGCCGAATATAATAGGGCCATCGGTCTCGTCGACCGAGTAGGGGTCGAAAACGAAAACCGTGCCGTGAGCGGCAGCAATCGTCGCGCCGTCGATGCCCACGCCGTAGTCGGACTGAAGGGCGGCAAGCCTTACATTGTTCTCGCCGATCAGCGTACCATGTTCGAAGTTGATGTTGCCGATGCCGAGCGACCCATCCTGTGTTGCGATCACTGTCCCGTCGATAGCAGTGCCCAGAGCATAGCTGCTGTCCCCGGAGAGGGTGAGTGTTCCACCAGCTACTGACGCGATCGCAACATCGCCGGTGATCTGCCCAGCGACAGAGCCATTCAGGACGAAAACGGTTGCCGCTTCATCCCCAAGGCTATTGGTCAGGACACCGGAAGCATCGATGTTAAGGGTATCGAGATTGAGATTACTGGATGCGACATCGAGAGTGGCGTTTGCGGCGACATGAAGATTGTCGATCAGCATATGCTGCAAATTCCCTCCAAGTACCTGGAAGGTCCCTGCCATAATATCCATCGCGGTTGGTCCGGCATCCGGGTCGATGTCGCCGAGCACGCCAAACCACTGGATGGTCCCGCCGCTCTCTTGCGTGCCCAGCGGCGCATTGATCACAAGATGATGCTCACCGCTTCCCAGCTTCCAATTCCCGAACTTGACCGTTGTGCCCGTCGCGGCGTCGATGTTCACGCCGGTGCCGTTCGTATCGAGAAGCGCGACAGTCCCCGAAATCGCCGTGGAAGCGGTCGCCTGGAATGTGCCGCCAGACAGATTGATGGCAGCGGAGCCAAGCGCCTGGTCTGAGTTGTATTCCAGCGTGCCACCGGTCAGATCGATATTTCCGATGCTGCTATTGCCGTTGAGGATGACCGTGCCTGCGTCGAGCGCGAGAGTGTCCGCCGATAACGCGCCCGTTGCCTTTTCCCGCAGCGTCGCGTCCGTTGCGTTCAAGGTCACATCGTGTGCGCTGACCGCTGTGCTTATGGCCACTGTGTATCGGCCGGCGAGATCGATAAGAGCATCGACGGCATTGGTTGGTACCCCTTCGCTCCAGTTCGATGCATCGGCCCAGTCACCACTTTTGGCTGTTTTCCAAAGATCGTCAGTCACCAACGTCTCCTGTTCCCGCTCAGCGAGTATTTGAAGACGCACCAAATCAAACGATCACGCGTCCGTCTATCAAAACGGATGTCCACAGCCTCCTTCAGAAGAGCTCGATTTTCGAAGGCGGAATTTGGATTTGAGATCCGGCTGAAGACGGAGGCGCGGTGGTTCAACATCAAGTTTTGTTCTTGCTTTGATCTAGTTACCCTGCTAAGCCTTTGAAACCACTGAACGAGCGCTCCTATCTTTGCACAGCATCCTGAGCGCGTAGTTGTGGACAAGGGATTGTAGATGAACCGTACCACTTGTGACCGCCCGCGCCGTCGCTACGATATTTTGTGGCAGAAGTCACAAAGGAGACGGCCGATGGGATGGACGGATGAGCGGGTCGAGCAGCTGAAGAGCCTCTGGACGGAGGGTCTTTCGGCCAGCCAGATCGCCCGCGCGCTGGGTGGCGTGACGCGTAACGCGGTGATCGGAAAGGTCCATCGCCTTGGCCTTGCGGGACGCGCGACGCCGGCGCGGATCGACCGGCCGCGGCTGCCTTCGGCGCCCAAGATGACGACCCGGACCTACATGCCGCCACCGCCGGTCGTGGAAGAGGATCCGGTCACGTTCGACGACGGCAGCCATGCGACGGTGCTTACGATCAACGACCGCATGTGCCGCTGGCCGATCGGCGATCCCAGCCAGAACGAATTCCACTTCTGCGGCCGCAATCCGAAAGCCGGCTCGCCCTATTGCGAAGCGCACGCCCGCAAGGCCTACCAGCCGCAGCAGGCGCGCATCCGCGACAAGGGCCGGATGGCAAGCTGACCGTATTTCATCTGCGTGATAGGCTTGCCGGCAGGAAAAAACACGCCGGCAAGCTTGGTTCGTCAGCCGGCCGCCGGTGAGAAAGAGCGGCCATGACCTCTATCTACGATTTCAAGGCGAGGAGCCTCGACGGGCGCGAGATCGATCTTGCGCAGTTCAAGGGCAAGACGCTGCTCATCGTGAACACGGCGAGCAAATGCGGGTTCACGCCGCAATATGAAGGACTCGAAAAACTCTACGAGGAATACAAGGACAAGGGCCTTACCATCATCGGCTTTCCGTGCAACCAGTTCGGCGCCCAGGAGCCCGGCGGTTCGGAAGAGATCGGCCAGTTCTGCATGAAGAACTACGGCGTCAGCTTCCCCATGATGGAGAAGATCGACGTCAACGGGCCGGGCGCGCACCCACTCTACAACTGGCTGAAGGGCGAGGCGCCCGGCGTTCTCGGCACCAGGAACATCAAGTGGAATTTCACCAAATTCCTGGTGAACAAGGATGGCGCCGTGGTGGAACGCTTCGGCTCGATCACCAAGCCGGCCGATCTCGCCAAACCGATCGAGAAAGTGCTTTAGCGCCTACGCGACGAAGGTCTCGTCGAGCGCGTAGCCGGCCGAACGCACGGTGCGGATCGGGTCGCCCACACCATCGATGTTAAGCGCCTTGCGCAGGCGGCCGACATGCACGTCGACGGTGCGCACTTCGACATAGACGTCGCTGCCCCACACGGCATCCAGCAATTGCTCGCGGCTGAACACGCGGCCCGGATGCTGGATAAGGTGATCGAGCAGCTTGTATTCGGTGGGGCCGAGATGGATTTCGCGCCCCGAACGGCGCACGCGATGCGCGGCACGGTCCATTTCGATGTCGCCGATCTTCACCACGTCTTCGGCGAGACCGGGGCGGATGCGGCGCATCACCGCGCGCAACCGCGCCAGAAGCTCCGTCATCGAGAACGGCTTGGTCATGTAATCGTCGGCGCCGGTGTCGAGCCCGCGGATGCGGTCGCTCTCTTCGCCGCGCGCCGTCAGCATGATGATCGGAACGTTGCGCGTTTCCTGGCGGCTGCGCAGACGGCGGCAGACTTCGATCCCCGAAAGCTGCGGCAGCATCCAGTCGAGCAGCACCATGTCGGGCCGTTCTTCATCGGCGATGAGCAACGCTTCCTCGCCGTCCATCGCCTGGACCACGCGATAGCCTTCGCGTTCGAGGTTGTAACGCAGCAGGGTGACGAGTGCGCTCTCGTCCTCCGCCACCAGCACTGTCGGCTTCAAATTGCTCACGATTTGCTCGAGAAGGGTACGCTGGTTTCGCTGGTGGTGTCGGCCTTGGGCCGGTCGGTGATCAGACGGCCGCCTTTCACCATGTGATAGACGACTTCCGCGATGTTGGTGGCGTGATCGCCGGTGCGCTCGATGTTCTTTGCCACGAACAGCAGATGCGTGCACAGCCCGATCGTGCGCGGATCCTCCATCATGTAGGTGAGGAGCTCGCGGAACAGGCTGTTGTACATCTCGTCGATTTCGCCGTCATGGCGCCACACGGTTTCGGCGCCGCCGGCATCGCGGTCAGAATAAGCGTCGAGCACCAGCTTGAGCTGGGCCAGCGACTGGCGCCCCATCCGCGCGAGACTCTGGGTCAGACGGATCGGCGGTTCGCGGTTCAGCACGATAGCGCGCTTGGCGATGTTCTTCGCAAGATCGCCGATTCGCTCCAGTTCGCTTGCGATCTTGATCGCGCCCATGGTCTCGCGCAGATCGACCGCCATCGGCTGGCGCAGCGCGAGCAGGCGCAAGGCGCGGGCCTCGATGTCCTGTTGCAGTTCGTCGATCCGCTTGTCGCCGCCGACCGCGGCCTCGGCCCGGGTGGTGTCGCGCTTGGCGATGGCGTCGATCGCGTCTGCCAGCTGGGCTTCGGCCAAGCCACCCATCTGCGCCACGCTGGCACCCAGCGCTTCGAGTTGTTCGGTGAACGCTTTCACAATGTGGTCGGTCATGCCCATTCCTCACCTTCTCCTAAGAGTGGCACGATAAGGCTATGTGACGACTCTATGACAGTTCCGTGACGTGCACAGGGGATGCGGTATCTGCCGCCGGAAGAAAGACGGTAAATGTGCTTCCCTGGCCGGGCAGGCTCTCGATCTGGAGCCGTCCCAGATGGCGGTTCACGATATGCTTGACGATCGCGAGCCCGAGGCCCGTACCGCCGCGCTCCCGGCTGCGCTTGACGTCCACACGATAGAATCGCTCGGTCAGGCGCGGGATCGCGTCGGCTGGAATGCCGTCGCCTTCGTCGTGCACCGCCGCGAACACAAAGGCCTCCGCATTGCGTCCGCCCGGCGACGGCGCCAGCCCGAACGTGATCCGGATCGTGCCGTTCTCGCGACCATATTTGATCGCATTGTGGATCAGGTTCTGGAACAGCTGGATCAGCTCGTCGCGCTCGCCGCGGATCAGCGGCAGTCCCGGTTGCCGTTCGATCTCCACCGTCATGTTGTCGCTCTCGGCCAGCGGCGCCAAGGCCGCCGCCGCGTCGGATACCGCATCTTCCAGCTGCAGCAGCTTGGACGGGCGCACATGCTCGTTGAGTTCGATGCGGGTGAGTGAGAGGAGGTCTTCGATCAGCCGCCGCATCCGCCCGGCTTCGACGCTCATGATGCCAAGAAATTTCTCGCGCGCTTCCGCATCGTCGCGGGCATGGCCGCGCAACGTATCGATGAAGCCCGACACCGCGGCGAGCGGCGTGCGCAATTCGTGGCTTGCATTGGCGACGAAATCCGCCCGCATCTGCTCGGCACGCTTTGCGGCAGTGAGATCGTGCAGGACGATGACGGTCACCGTGGCGCCCATTTCCGCCCGCCCGATATAGGCTTCGTAGTGGCGTTCCACCGGGACGGGCAGGATCAGCTGGAGCGATGCCGGCTTGCCGCTTTCCGATGTCGCGTCGATCGCTTCCAGGATCGCTGGCGTGCGCAGCAGCGCGGAGACGTGCTTGTTGGTCGCGTCCGTGCCGATCACCTCGCGCATCGCGCGGTTGACGAACAGCGCCCGGCCATTGGCATCGAGCAGCATGATGGGATCGGGCACCTGCTCGAACACACCCCGCGCCAGCGCGGGCAGGCTCGAAAGCTCCTTGCCGGACGCCGCATCGGGACGGACCGGGCCGCTGATCTTTGCACGTGAACCGGCGAACACGGCGCTACCGGCCACCGCAACCGCCAGCACGGCGCAGGCCCACAGGCCGCCCGCGTGGAACAAGCCGGCCAGTACGCCGCCGGCCAGAAGCGCCGCCGCCCCGACCCACAACCCCAGCCGCCAGTCGTTCCAGGTCTCGCTCATCTGTCTTTCCGGCGCGGCATCCGCTTTTGCGCAGTCCTTATAGCTAGGGCCGGAACTGTGACGTTGTTATGGGCTCAGACAATTCCCATGACATATTTCCAAATACAACCCTTGCGGGTTCGCGCATGTTGCCGTCGGCCTCGAGCGCTTCACACGCAGCCGTGAAACCCCGGTCGGGTTGACGCCCGCCGTGCCATACCTCACCTTCTAAAGGCAAAAGCGCGGTGGTCCATGTCGCATGTGATCGGGCATCCGGTTCACGACGTTCGGAAATTCCGAACGGATCGACGCGCGGCGCGGTCTCAAAACCGGTCGAAACAATAAGACGGCCTGCGCGGTGCAGCGCGAGCCGCACCGTCATGACAAGGCTGTCAGGGCGGAGAATGCGATGGCGGCTGGTACGAATCCGTCTCTGACGTTCCGGACCAAGCTGGTCTACGGGCTTGGATCGGTCGCTTTCGGGACAAAGGACGCCGGCTTCTCCACCTTTCTCCTTATCTTCTACAATCAGGTGCTGGGCGTTTCGGCCACGCTGGTGAGCCTCGCCATCATGGTGGCGCTGGTGGCCGACGCAGTGTTCGATCCGATCATCGGCGAAGCCTCCGACAATCTGCGTTCGCGCCTCGGCCGCCGCCACCCCTTCATGTACGGCGCCGCCGTTCCCATCGCCCTGCTCTACTTCCTGCTGTGGAATCCGCCGCACTGGTCGACCGGCGCACTGTTCGGCTATCTCATCGTCACCGCCGTGCTCGTGCGCATGGCGATCGCCTGCTACGAGATCCCGAGCGCCGCGCTGGCGCCCGAACTCAGCCCGGATTACGACCAGCGCACGTCGCTGATGGCCTTTCGTTGGCTGTTCGGCGCGCTGGGCGGCGGCGTCACGATCGCCGTGGCGTTCGTTTTCTTCATGACCGCAACGAAAGCGCAGCCTACGGGCATTCTCAATGCGCACGGCTACTTCGCCTACAGCGTGATGGCGGCGCTCGCGATGATGACGAGTATCCTCATCTCGGCGTGGGGAACGCATTCGCGCATCCGGTCCATGCGGCAATTGCCGGTGCGACCGCGCCCCACCCTGATGCAGCTGGCGCGTGAGATGTTCGAGAGCCTGTCGCATCGTTCGCTTGTCATGGTGACGCTGGCCAGCCTGTTCGGCGGGATGGCAACCGGACTCGGCTCGGTGCTCAACACCTATTTCGGCACCTATTTCTGGCGGTTCACGCCGCAGCAACTGTCGGTGATCGGCCTCGCGGCGCTGCTTGCCGCTATGATCGCCGTGCCGCTGGCATCATGGGCGTCGGTCAAATTGGACAAACGCCGCGGTTACGTCATCACTGCATTCGCCTCGCTGTTCGTGAACAACATCACGATGACGTTGAAGCTTTTCGGCCTTCTGCCGCCCACCGGCTCGATGGCATTGCTGCTGATCTTCTTCGTGACGATCGTGATCGGCCTCGCCCTCGCGATCACGTCGGGTATCCTCGTCACCTCGATGATCACCGACATCGTGGAGGACAGCGAACTCAAGACCGGCCGCCGCTCCGAAGGCCTGTTTTCCGCGTCGCTGAGCTTCGTGAACAAGGCGACATCCGGCCTCGGCATCCTGATGGCAGGGGCGCTGATCGACTTCGTGCATTTTCCAAAGCACGCATCGCCCCAGACGATCGACATCGTGGCCCCGCATGCGGTGCGAAACCTGGTCCTGATCTACATGCCGGTGCAGATCGTATTGTGGGCCATTTCGATCGCACTGGTCGGCGGCTACCGGATCGACCGCAAGACCCATGAGCACAATCTGCAGCGGCTGGCGGAGAGCGCCGCGCTGGCGGAGGTTTCGCCTGCGGGCGCGCTCGTCGGAGGTTCGAGTGGAAGCCTCGACGAAGCCGAAGACCTGCACATTACGCCGCGCGAGCCCGCGCCGGCCGGCCAATGACATTGCGCCATCGGAGACGCCCATGACCACGGTCCCGGACAAAAGCGAACTTACCAGCCTCAGGGCCAAACTGTTCTACGGCTCCGGCTCCATCGCCTTCGGGGTGAAGGATTTCGGCTTCGGCTCGCTTCTTCTTTTCTATTACAACCAGGTGATCGGTCTGCCGGTCCGCGAAGTCAGCCTCGCCATCTTTCTCGTGCTGTTCTTCGACGCGTTTGCCGATCCGGTCGTCGGACAGATTTCGGACAATCTGCGCACCCGGTGGGGCCGCCGCCATCCGCTGATGTATGCGTCCGCCATACCCGTCGCCGTTTCCTATTACTTTCTCTGGGTGCCGCCGCACTGGTCGCATGAGGCGCTGTTCTATTACCTGATCGCGGTCGCGATCCTGGTTCGCACCTTCATCACCATGTACGAAATCCCGAGCTCCGCGATGGTTCCGGAGATGACGGCCGACTACAACGAGCGCACCAAGTTTCTCTCCTACCGCTATTTCTTCGGTGTCATGGCCGCGGTCCTGATGAGTTTCTTCACCTATCGTTTCCTGCTCTATCCCGACGCAATGCACAAAATCGCGCAGCTCAACCCGGCGGGTTATCCCCGTTTCGCGCTCGCCTCCGCGATCGTCATGGTGGCGAGCATCCTGATCACGTCGCGGGGCACGCAGCGCTACGTCCCGTATTTCCGCGTCCCCCAGGAACGCCGCGTCACCCTGCTGGATACCCTGCGCGAAATGGGAGCGAGCCTCGCGAACGCGCAGTTCGTGGCCCTTCTGATCGCCGCAATCTTCGGAACCGTCGCGATCGGCCTGGCCGCGGCACTGCTGATCTATTTCAACACGTACTTCTGGGGCCTCTCGACCAAGCAGATTTCCCTGTTCGCCTTCACCGGCATCGGATCGGCGTTCATCGCGCCGTTTTTCGCGCCTGCGTTGTCGGGTGTGCTGGGCAAGAAAAACGCCGCGCTGCTGTTCTATTTCACCTGCGTGGCGGTGATGGTGTCACCGATCGCGCTTCGGCTTATCGGCTTCTTCCCCGCGAACGGATCGCCCTTTCTGTTCGGCGTGCTGTTTGCCGAGCGCACCATCTCCGGCATCCTCGGCATCAGTTGTCTGATCCTGTTCGGCTCGATGATGGCGGACGTCGTGGAGGACAGCGCGCTCAAGACCGGGCGGCGTTCCGAGGGCCTGTTCTTCTCTTCCATGAGCTTCATCTCGAAGGCGCTTTCGGGCGCCGGCACGTTCCTCGCGGGGCAATTGCTGGGCCTCGTGCATTTTCCGGAGCACGCGAATCCGGCGACGCTCGATCCCGCGGTGCCGCACAACCTTGCGCTGCTCTACGTTCCCGCGCTGGTGCTGTTCTACGGCACCGGCATTGTCGTTCTCTCCCGCTACCGCATCAGCAAGACACAGCATGAGGAAAACGTGCGCCGTCTGAACGAAGCCCTCGTCACCGCTTCGCCGGACACACCTGCGGTCGAGCTTGCGGCGCGAAACGTGACGGACAATGTCATCATACCGGCCACGGCCACCGGGCCTGCGGAGTAGATCATGGACACCAGACCGATGACGGCACTGCCGATGACCGAAGCCGTGCGCCGCGATATCGGCAGCCTGCGCACCAAGCTGTTCTACGGGGTTGGGTCGATCGCCTTCGGCGTGAAGGACAACGGCTTCCTCTACTTTCTTCTTTTCTTTTACAACCAGGTGGTCGGCGTTCCGTCGGCCTGGGTTTCCGGCGCGATCGCGTTTGCGCTCGCATTCGATGCGCTCGCCGATCCGATCGTCGGGCAATTCTCCGACAATCTGCGCACCCGCTGGGGCCGCCGCCATCCCCTGATGTACGCGGCGGCGATTCCGGTCGCGGTTGGATACTATCTCCTGTGGAATCCGCCGCATTGGTCGAACAACGCGCTGTTCTACTATCTGATCGGCATCATCATCGTGGTCCGCACCTTCATCACGATGTACGAGATTCCGAGTTCGGCGCTTGTCGCCGAACTGACGCCCGATTACGACCAACGCACGTCGTTCCTCAGCTATCGTTTCCTGTTCGGATGGCTGGGCGGGCTCGCGATGGCGCTGCTGGCGTTCGGCGTGTACTTCGCCGCAACCAAGCAATATCCCATCGGGCAGCTCAATCCCGAAGGCTATACGAAGTATTCGATTACCGCCTGCATCCTGATGGTGGCGGCGATCTGGATCTCGGCGGCCGGGACGCACAAATTCATCCCGTATTTCTCGGTCCCGGCCAAGCGGCGGCTGTCGCTGATCACGCTGCTGCGCGAGATGTTCGAGAGCGTCCGGAACCGCTCATTCCTGGTGCTGCTCGTCTCGGCCATTTTTTCGTCCATCGCGGCGGGGACGCTCACCTCGCTAAACAACTACTTCAACACGTTCTTCTGGGGCCTCACGGCGCAGCAGATCTTCTGGTTCAATGTCGTGGTGATCGTGGCACCGTTCGGCGCGCTGGCCATGACGACGCGGTTCTCCTCATGGCTCGGCAAGAAGCGCGCCGCGATGGTCCTGTGGGTGGCGTCGACGGCATTTTACTGGCTGCCGATGGCGGCGCGGCTCGCCGGCCTTTTTCCGGAGAACGGCGCGTCGTCGCTGGTTCCGTTGCTGGTGTTCTTTCAGACGCTCGGCACGTTGATCAGCATCGCCTGCCAGATCACGATCTCTTCGATGACAGCCGATGTGGTGGAAGACAGCCAGCGGCGCACCGGACGCCGGTCGGAAGGCCTGTTCTTCGCCGCCAACGCGTTCGTCCTGAAGGCGGTATCGGGCATGGGCATTCTGGTGGGCGGACTGTTGCTCGCCTATGTGCATTTCCCGGAGCACGCGAATCCCGCCACGCTCGATCCACAAATCCCGAAGAACCTCGCGCTCGCCTATTTCCCCGTGACGTTCGTGCTCTATGCGATCGCGCTGGGCTGCCTGAGCTTCTACCGGATCGACCGGTCGACGCATGAAGACAATCTGCGGCGGCTGGCGGAAGGGACCGTACGCGCACCGGTACCGGTTGGGCTGGAGGGCGTGGTTACGCCCGAACACACCGACCCGGCGGAAGACATCCCGCGTTAGCGCGGGGTTCTCAATCGGAAAGCGGGGGGTCGCGCAGCGAGATGGTGATCATGTTCGCGCCGGACGAGGCACGGTGCAGGTCGGAGGCGATGACGGCGACGTAGTCGCGTGTCTCGCGCGGCAGTTCGCGGCCGCTTTGCAAATGCCGGTCGAACATGCCCGGGCCGCTGTTGTAGGCGGCGAACAGGTTGGGATAGCCGTATTTCTGCTCGAGCCACTTCAGATACGCCGTGGCGGCAATGATGTTGTCGTGTGGGTCGTAAGGATTGGCACCCAATCCGTATTGCCGGCGCAACTCGCGATAGGTTTCCGGCATCAACTGCATCAGGCCGACGGCGCCATCGCGCGAGCGGGCCATCACCGATGCGCCGCCGCTTTCGCGCTTCATGACCGAGCGGATCCAGGATTGCGGGATATCGAAACGCGCCGACGCTTCCGCGATGAGCGAAGCCCAGCGTTCCATGCCGCCGCGTATCGGCCACACATGTCTCTCTCTGGACCGGAACACGACGCGATCGGGCCCATCGAGGGACGGCCGCAAGCCGATGTCGGGTTCCGCCGGCTCCGCGGTCTGCGTCACCGCGATGGAGATTTCGGCCGCCGGCTCCGTCGAAACGTTGCGGTCGACCGGTGCAAACGCCATGCACACCCCCGCCAGACCGAGCAACAGCACGGCGGAGATGGGCCAGATCGTCCTTCGCTGGGTCTTCGCCGATGCCACCGGACGGATACTCCGTTCGTTTCGCAAGCCAGCCCGGCAGGACACGCCACATCCGCGATGTGCCGTGCCGCAACAGGCGGACCATGTCGAACTGGGACGGTTGCAAGCGAGGTGCCATCCGGCGTTAAGCAAAGGCGGCGTTTCCCAAGCCCGCGATTGCCCTTTACAGTCGCGCGCGTATTTGCCTTTTCCGTGTGATGGACAATCGCCCCGAGCCGGTCGCTTCCACCGACCGCTACAACAAGAAGAAAGAAGCGATCATCGCGGCCGCCGCCGGTATCCTGAACCGGCGCGGCGTGCGCGGGATGACGCTGGCCGACGTCGCGGCGAGCGTCGATCTCATCACCACCTCGGTGACCTATTACTTCAAGAAGAAGGAAGACCTCGCGGTTGCCTGCTATCTGCGCGGGATCGAGCGGTTCGACGCGTTGATCGGCCAAGCGCTGCCGGAGCCGACGCCGCAGGCGCGGCTGCTCCGCTTCCTCGATGCCTATCTTGCGCTGGCGCGGCGAATCCGCGAAGGCGAGGAAGCGCCGATCGCCGTGTTCAGCGACGTGCGCACGCTCAAGGAGCCTTATGCGCAAACCGTGGGCACGGCGTACCGCGAGATGTTCCGCAAGATCCGCAGCCTGTTTCGCAGTCCCGGCTACGAGTGGCTCGACCGGCGCAAGAGCACCGCGCGCACCCATGCGCTGCTGGAACAGCTTTACTGGTCGGTGGCGTGGCTGCCGCGCTACGACCTCGACGATTACGGACGCGTGCGCGACCGCATGTTCGATATCCTCACGAACGGCGTGGCGCCGGAGGGTGCGGTGTGGTCGCCGAAACCGTTGCACGTCACAGCACCGCCCGGCGAAGACAGCGGACGCGATACGTTCCTGCTGGCGGCGACGCGGCTCATAAACCAGCGCGGCTATCGCGGCGCGTCGGTCGAGAAGATCTCGGAGCAGCTCAAGGTCACCAAGGGTTCGTTCTATCATCACAACGACGCGAAGGACGATCTCGTGGTTGCGTGCTTCGAGCGCAGCTTCGACGTGATGCGGCGCGTGCAGTCGGCGGCGATGGCGGAGAGCGGCGACTACTGGCAGCGCCTGTCCTCTGCCGCCGCCTCGTTGGTCGAATTTCAGCTGTCGGAGCACGGCCCGCTGCTGCGCACCTCGGCGTTGAGCGCACTACCGGAAGCGATGCGGTACACCATGGTCGAGCGCTCCAACCGCATCTCCGAACGCTTCGCGGCGATGATCTCCGACGGCATCGCCGACGGCTCGATCCGGCCGGTCGACCCGTTCATCGCGGCCCAGATGCTCAACGCGACCTTGAACGCGTCGGCCGAACTGTCTTTCTTCATTCCCGGCATGACCAAGGCAGAGGCGCCGACGCTTTACGCCAAACCCATGCTGATGGGGATTTTCTCGCGCTGACCGATTGAACCAGTTGCCGTCATAGCCGGTCGGGCCGAAGGCCGTACCGGCTATCCATTGCCGCCGATGTTTGCCGTTGTGTTTCCCGTTTCACGTCGCGGCAATGGATGGCCGGGAATGGCCTGCGCTGCGCTCCGGCTCACCCGGCCATGACGGCTTTCGAACGTAAGAAGCTTTTTTAGAAAAAGCGGTTTGTCAGAACCCTTTCGCACTGACAGACTGTCATAAGCACAAAACCACAGGGAAGCGTCATGGATCGTCTGAAAGATAAAGTCGCTGTCGTCACCGGCGCGTCGAGCGGCATCGGCCGCGGCACCGTCGAATTGTTCGTCCGCGAAGGCGCGCGCGTCATCGCCGCTGATATCCAGGAAGAGCTCGGTCGCGAATTGGAACGCGGCTTCAACGGCCAGGTGAAGTTCGTCCGCTGCGATGTGATGTCCGAGACCGACATCCAGGGCGCGATGCAGGCCGCGGTGGACACCTACGGCGGGCTCGACATCCTGTTCAACAATGCCGGCGCCGGCGGTTCGCCCAACACCATCGAAGACATGACGGGCGAAGCGTGGGACCGGTCGATGAACCTGCTGCTGCGCTCGGTCGCGCTCGGCATCCGCTATGCAATTCCGCATATGAAGTCGCGCGGCGGCGGCTCGATCATCAACACCGCGTCGGTTGCGGGCCTGCAGGCCGGCATGGGACCGATCGCCTACTCCGTCGCCAAATGCGGCGTGATCCATTTGAGCCGCGTCGCAGCGGCGCAGCTGGGACGCAGCAAAATCCGCGTCAACGCGATCTGTCCCGGCTTGATCCTCACCGACATCTTCGCCGCCGGCGCGCGCGCGATGGGCGCAACCGAAGAGATGACCAAGGCGCTGAAGGCCGGCATGACCGAGAACGCACCCGACGCGCAGCCGATCCCGAAAGGCGGTCTGCCGGAGGACATCGCCGGAGCCTGTCTCTATTTCGCGAGCGACGACAGCGTGTTCGTCACCGGGACGCATATCGTGGTGGACGGCGGCCTCACCACCGGCCCGCGCCACGCCTGGGACCCGGAAGAACAGCAGCGCCGCATGGCCGAACGCGCGGCGCGCATGGCAGGACAAAAGACAAACTAGAACAGGAGACGAGGATGCGTTTCGGGATCTTCTACGAACACCAATTGCCGCGGCCGTGGAACGACGGCGACGAGCTGAAGCTATTTCAGAACGCACTCGACCAGGTCGAACTGGCCGACCGCATCGGCATCGACAATGCGTGGGAAGTCGAACACCACTTCCTGGAGGAATATTCCCACTCCTCGGCGCCCGAGGTGTTTCTCGCCGCGTGCTCGCAGCGCACCAAGCGCATCCGCCTCGGCCACGGCATCACCTTGATGCCACCGAACTACAACCATCCGGCGCGCGTCGCCGAGCGCATCGCGACGCTCGATCTCGTATCGAACGGACGCGTCGAGTGGGGCACGGGCGAAAGCTCCGCGCTGCTCGAACTCGGCGGTTATCGCGTGCCGGTGGAAGAGAAGCGCAACCAATGGCTCGAAGCGGTCGAGCAGTGCGCCAACATGATGGCGATGGACCCGTATCCCGGCTACGAGGGCAAATACTTCTCGATGCCGTGCCGCAATGTGGTGCCGAAGCCGGTGCAGCGGCCGCATCCACCGCTGTGGGTCGCGTGCTCCAACCGTGAGACGATCAAGCTCGCCGCGCGGCTCGGCATCGGCGCGCTCACTTTCGCGTTCGTCGATCCGGCCGAAGCCAAGCAGTGGGTCGACGACTACTACCGCATCTTCAAGGAAGAGTGCGTGCCGATCGGCCATGCCTGCAATCCCAACATCGCGATGGTGTCGAGCTTCTCGGTACACCGCGAGGCGGAGGAGGCACGCAAGCGCGGCCTCGAAGGCTTCCGCTTCTTCGGCTATGCGCTCGGCCATCATTACGGCTTCGGCATCCACACGCCTGGCCGCACCAGCATCTGGGAGTCGTTTGAGAAAGCGCGCGCGATGGCGGGACCGGATGCCCCTGGCACCGGCGGCGAAGGCGGCATCGGCACGCCGGATCAGCTGCGCAAGCATCTACGCGGGTTTGTTGACGCCGGTGTCGACCAGGTCGCGTTCATCCAGCAGAGCGGCCGCAACACGCACGAACACATCTGCGAAGCGCTCGAACTGTTCGCGCATGACGTGATGCCGGAGTTCAAGGAGCGCGAAGCCGAGCGCGAGAAGAAGAAGGCGGAAGAGCTCGCGCCCTACATCGAGAAAGCGATGGCGCGGAAGAAGTTCATGCAACCGCTCGCCGATGCCGACATCCCGAAGGTTGTGGCGCTTGGCCGCCAGGTCGCGGAAAGCGCCCGCGCCGCCGGCATCGAGCTGCCGGCTCCGCAACGCCGCGGCGCCGCCGAATGGGCCGCGGCGCAACGGAAGGTGGAAGAGAGCGCGAAGTAGCGGGGTCTCACCGCATTCCATTTTTCCAAGAGCGTCATGGCCGCCCTTCGTGGCGGCCATCCATTGCCTCGATATCGACACAGAGGCTTATCTGGATATGCACGGCGTCAATTGATGGCCGGTACGGCCTTTGGCCGACCGGCCATGACGACGGAACCATGAATATTGGTGAATAGCCCCCATGCGCAAACGCCTGTCGTGTGTTGCATGGGAGCGGCCTAGCCTTTCGCCATGCTCGATCACATCTCCCTGCCTGTTCGCGATTTCGAACGCGCTGCCGCATTCTACGATGCCGTGCTCGCGACGCTCGGCTATCGCCGCATGAAGGAGCGCGACGGTGCGATCGGCTATGGCGGGCTCGGCGCCGGCCATCCGCCGGTCTTCTGGATCCTGCAGCGCGCGGAGTCCGGTGCAGCGTCGTCGGGCGTTGGCCTGCATGTGAGCTTCCGCGCCAAAGACCGCGCGATGGTGCAGGCGTTCCACGCTGCGGCGCTCACAAACGGCGGCAAGGACGCCGGCCAGCCCGGCGAACGGCCACACTACACCGCCGGCTTCTACGGCGCGTTCGCCTTCGATCCCGAAGGCTTCAAGATCGAAGCGGTGGTGCGCGAGGCGCTGCCAAACCGCTGAGCCGTCAGCCTCCGTGCCGCCCCTGCAGCGCGCGCCAGAACACGGTGCTGTGGAATTCGAACGGCGGCGGCGCCGGCATCGCGCGAAATCCGCGCAACGTATCGAGCAGCAGTAGCGCATCGGCGCGCTTTTGCGCGACCGCATGGCTGACGAGCCAGCGGCGCAGGGTAGCGATCTCGCGCTTCATTTTGCTGAGCGCCGGATTGGCCAAGATCGCGTCCCAGTTTCGCTCCTTGAAGAAGGTCTGCTTGGCGACGCGCAACACGTGCCCGGCCACAACCGGAGAAACGACACCTGCCTTGCGCGCCGCATCAAGGCTCGCGCGGATATCGACCATCGCGATGGAGAGCGGCCGGTAATGCATCTCCTTCGGCGCGTGCACGACCGCGACCTCGTCGTCATCGCTGTAGCGGCCGTCGCGGAACGCTTCGTAGATCGCACCGATGCCGATCATGCCGAACGGATGCAACTCGGCGGCGCGCAAGGCGCCCATGCTTGCCGCACCGAACACGGCAATGCCGTTCGACA
Source organism: Rhizomicrobium sp. (assembly GCA_036490455.1). Classification (GTDB taxonomy): domain Bacteria; phylum Pseudomonadota; class Alphaproteobacteria; order Micropepsales; family Micropepsaceae; genus Rhizomicrobium. Next base: position 102,030 of record DASXDS010000010.1, on the reverse strand, counting down.
AGGCCCACAGGATCTCCTTATGCCAGACCGAAGGCACGTTCTCGAAACGCCCGTCGATCAAGGCGATCGCGTCGGGACGCTTCAGGGCCGCGCGATAGACATCGCCCTCGGCTGCAGGCGGCCGCCACGAGAACGCGCGCGACGCCATAACAGGATGACCGCTGAGAGTCGGGCCGGCGAAGATGATCGTCTTCACGGCGCTTGGGCCTTCCGCCGGACGGCACGCGCGCGCGACCCGAGGGGATGTCCGCGCGCATGCTCGTCCGGTTCCAGTCCCGGCACGATCACCCGGACAACCGGAATGCCGATCTCCGCGCGCGTCAGATCGACGGCAATCGCATGCGCGATGCCTACGCCTTTGACCAGGCCGAGCGTCTTCTCCAGATCGCCTGCGATGCTGGACGTCGCGCCATCGGCCACGTCGCGATAGGAACGGCTACTCGCGTGTTCTTCCCACATGTCGATCATGAGATCGCGGAACGACGCGCCTGGTGCTTCTTCGTAATCGCGCCGCAGGAGATCATCGCGCGCGCCGGAGATATAGGTGAGACGCGTCTGCACCGCTTCGGTGACGGCACGGCAGAACGCCACCTCCCGGCTCAGATGCGTGCCAGCACCCCAGAACGCGCCGAAAGCGGAGCGGGTGTTGCGTGAATTCTCCCGGATGCGGCAGGCGAAGCTCGCGATGCCGATATCGGTGGTCAGGTCCCACACCGCGACCGCCATATCGGCGTCGTGCAGCCGCGCGAGAAGCGACAGCGCCTTGCCGCGTCCAGCGGTGCGAAGATCGATCCGCCGCGATGCCTTCCGGCCCCGCGGGCGCAAGCGCCACAGCGCCGTCGCATCCCGCTCGATCAACTCGAACAGGCCGCTGAGAACGGCTTCTTCCATGCTGTTGCCGGAGGCAAGGCCGGATGTACTTTCGACAAACGTGCGATCGGGATGCCCGGTGAAATCGACTTGGACAAGCGCCCGCGGCACCAGGATGGGCCTGTCCGAGATGAGATCGCGACCTTCGAGCCATACTATCGGCTGGTCGCGGCGAGGGGCGCGGACACGCGGAAGCAACCGGGGATCGGCAATTGCGGCACGGCGCGGAACGGAGTCGAGCGCGAAGGTCAGTGACGGCAGGGCAACCCGTTCGGCATGATCGAATTCCGCCGCTTCCATGAAGGCGGAGGCGCGCGCACTCGCCACATCGAGGCCCTTGCCCTGGTGCACCGACAGCGAACGCGCGTTCGGCCGGATTGCGGCAAACACTGGAATGCCCAGATAGTCGAGACCGGTGATGTCGGCGAGGCGTGTTATGCCGAGCGCCGTCGCACGATGGGAGAAGCGCGCCAGCGTTTCGTCCGGCGCGATCGCGCGACGGCTGGTTCCGCACCAGAGCTTCCGGGTGCCCGAGGACGTGATCTCAGTGCCCCGGATTACTTCTTTTTCTTCTTGTTGGGATCGTTATTGGGATCGGTCTGGCCGCTGTCGACGTTGCGATTGCCGCCCTGTTGCAATATGCGCCAGACCCCGGTGTCGCCATCCACGAGGACCGCGTTTGCATTGTACGAACGACCGGCGACTTTTCGGTAAGCATCGAACGCTTCGCCCAGTTCTCGCTTCTGGGACTCCGACAACGACGCGGTAACGGGCCTGCCGATTTGCGCGACGTAGATGTCGCCACGTTCATTCTTGACGACGACAAAAGTACCGGTTTCCGATGCCCTGTTCTTTTTCTTCGCCATGTCCCGCACCCTCGCACCCGATTGCAAGTTAGCAATGTCAACCTTGGCGGGCAACGGTGCGACCGGGCAAACCGGCGAGGCGAAGCCCCTCGACCAGATGCTTCAGGTCGTCCGCGCGCCGGAACGGGCAGAACGACAAGAGCCACTGCACATATTCGTGCGCACCCGCGTCCGGATCGCCGGCCCATATGGCGCGCATGTTTTCCTGGAAGAGGGCTGCCTGCGCCTGCGCTTCCGCAGTGCGTCCGGCGAAGGCGTAGCCTGCCGCCTTCCAGGCCGCGAATTGCGGCGACGCGTCGGGCACTTGCTCGGCCAGCTTGAGCATCTCGCCGTAGCGGCGGGCCACGAAATTGGCCTCGGCGAGGTCGGTGACATAGGAGTCCGGGTGCAGCGGATTGAGCCCGATCGCCGCCACCATGAGGTCGATCGCCCTCTCTGCTTCTCCCAGGTACATAAGCGTGGTGCCGAAATCCACCGCCCGATCGGGATCGTTCGGGTTCAGTTCCATAGCGATTTTCAGATGCCGCTCGGCCGCGTCGAACTCGCCGCGCCAAAGATGGCACCAGGCGAGTTCGAGCTGAATCATCGCGTCGCTGTCGTCGAGCATCGCGGCGCGCTGCGCGTTACGCCACGCACTTTCGCGCAATGTCTCGATGGGCGCGCCGGCGCCGGCGAACTTGGCCTGCGTGTTGTCGACCCGGACAAGAAAACCGTAGGGCGCAGCAAACTCCGGATCGAGCCGGACCGCTTCCTCGAAAAGCTTGCGGGCTTCGAGACGACCGGCCGCATCGGTTGCCGCGTAATACTGGGCCTTTCCGCGCAGATAGTAGTCGTAGGCGCGCATCTGACCCGTCGGATTGCGCCGTGCCCGCTCAAGTTCGGCCGCCTCGATCCTGGGGACGACGGTTGCGGCGACCTTGCGGACGATCTCATCCTGCACCCGGAAGATCGCATCCAGCTCCAAGTCCCAGCGATCGGCCCAGATGTGGCGGCCGTTCTCGGCCGCAATCAGCTGCACGGTGATGCGTGCGCGCCTTTCGAATTTCCGGACGCTGCCTTCGACCAGGAATTGGACGCCGAGCTCGGCCGCCACCTGCTTCACGTCGAGCGCGCGGCCGCGATAGGCGAAGGACGAGGTTCGCGCGATCACGGCGATGGTCCGAAACCGCGCAAGCTCGGTGATGATGTCTTCGGTGATGCCGTCGCTGAAATACAGCTGCTCGGGATCGTTGCCCAGATTGGCGAAGGGAAGCACGGCGATCGCCGGCCGGAACAGCGCCTTCGCCGGCGCCGGCACGACCGGCTCGCCCAGCGCGGCTTCAACCCGGTATACCCGGACCGGTTCGGCGATATTCTTGACGGAACGCGGTCCGAGATCTTTGAACGCCGTCGCGACCTTGCCGCGGACGTGCTCCGCGATGCTGGCCGACACCACAATGCCGCCCGGTTCGGCGATCTCGGGAAGCCGCGAGGCGATATTGACGGCGTCGCCCATCACATCGCGGTTCTCGAGCACGACGTCGCCGAGATGGATCCCAATGCGAAACGGAAGCCGCTGGTTGGGCGGCTGGACGCTGTTGCGCCGTCGCACGTCTTCCTGGATTGCGAGCGCACAATCGACGGCATGCACCGGACTGTCGAAAACCGCGAGAAAGCCGTCGCCCAGCGATTTGACGAGACGGCCGTTGAACTTCCGGACCGCGGGGCGGATGACCTCGGCGAGGTGCTCCTTCAGCGCTGCCAATGTCGCGGATTCATCGGCATTGGTCAGACGGCTGAAGCCGACGACATCCGCCATCATGACGGCCGCCAGCTTCCGCTTCGGAATGTCCCTGGACCGCGCCAATGCCGGATCCTCGTTTCGGTGGCCGAAGCTTAGCCGAAGTTGACGACACTTGCCCCTGGCGCCCGGCAATGGGACTTGAATGGCGATGCCGCTGCGTCAGCTACTTCCGGCCGCGAACAGCGCTATAATAGAAACGGTGTCACGCCACATTGAACGATGGCTCACCACGATCAGCCGTCTTCCCGTCTACTGCGCGAAAATCTTCTTCAGTTCGGTCTTGAGGATCTTGCCGTTGGCGTTGCGCGGCAAGGTCTCCGGCCAGAATACCACCTTCACCGGCACTTTGAAGGCGGCGAGCTTGCCGGCGACGAACTGGCGAAGCTCGTCTTCCGACGCATGCATACCGGGCTTCAGATGCACCACCGCGCCGGGTTCTTCGCCCAACGTCTTGTGCGGCACAGGGACCAGCGCCGCGTCCATCACCGCCGGGTGGTCGTACAAAACGTTCTCGACCTCGATGCAGTAGATGTTCTCGCCGCCGCGGATCAGCATGTCCTTGGCCCGGTCGATGATGAAGCAGAAGCCTTCCTCGTCGATGCGCGCGAGATCGCCGGTCTTCACCCAGCCTTCGGTGAAGGTGGCGGCCGTCGCCTCCGGCTTGTTCCAGTAGCATTTCACGATGTTGGGACCGCGGGCCCACAACTCGCCGACCTCGTTGGGCGCCAGCTCGTGGCGGCCTTCGAGGTCCATGATCTTGATATCGCACACCGCAACCGCCGGGCCGCAGGAGGTCGGGCGGTTCTCGTAATCCTCGCCCGAATGCGACGTGCAGGTGGCCGACGTTTCCGTCATGCCCCAGCCGTTGCCGGCCGCGGATTTCGGCCACGTCTCCTTGATCTGGCGCACCAGCTCCGGCGCAGACGGCGCACCGCCATAGGCCACCGATTCCAGCGACGACAGATCGTATTTGTGGCGGTGCGGATGCTCCAGGATTTGCCACGCGATCGTCGGCACGCCGCCGGCGCTGTTGATCTTCTCGCGCTCGATCAGCTGCATCGCTTTCTCGGCGTCGAACTTGCGCATCAGCACGATCTTGCCGCCGCTGACGACCGTCGGCCCCATCACCGCGAAGCACCCCGTTGCATGGAAGAACGGCACCGACAGAAGCGTCGCGCGCTGCGGCGCGTCGAGCGGATTGGCCACCACCGGCACCGGCTCGCCACGGCGCAGGAAATTGCGCGCCGCCGAGAAACCGGCGGCCATGATGTTGGAGGTCATGTTGCGATGGGTGCCGAGCGCACCCTTCGGCCGGCCCGTGGTGCCGGACGTGTAGAGGATGGTCGCATCGTCTTCCGGACCGAGCGGGACGTTCGGCATCTCGCCGGGCGGCAACGTGCTCCAGTCGTTGACCTTGCCGATCACATCCTCGAGGCGGGTGCAGATCGGATTCGGCAGCTCCTCGGGATAGCGGCTGACATAAATCTTTTTGAGATCGGGACAATTGACGATGTGCTCCGCGACGCGTTCCAGGCGCTCCGGATCGACGAAGGCGATCTTGGTGCCGCTGTCGACGAGGCCGTATTCCAGCTCCGGTCCGGTCCACCACGCGTTGAGCGGCGTCACGATCGCGCCGACCAGTTCGGCGGCATAGAACGCGACCGGCCACTCGGGAAGATTGCGCATGATGATGGCGATACGGTCGCCCTTCTTCACACCGTCGGCCTGCAGCTGCGCCGCGAGCGTCAGGGTGGCGCGGGCGAAGGTCTCATAGGTGCAGCGGTCGTCCTCGTAGACCAGAAATTCGCGGTCGCCATACTGCCGGCCGGCCAGGAACACCTCGCGATTGGTCGGCGGGCAGTTCTTCCAGCTGCGGGTGGGCACACCGCGGATGACGACAGTCTCCATCTCGAAACGAGCGCCGGGGGCGGTTAGCTGCTTGGTGGCTTCGGCCAGCGACATGGCGGGCCAGTTGGCGGGAAGGGTCATGGCGGTGGGCGATATCCTGGCTGTCGGTTGCGCGGGCGTCCGCCCTGTTCACCGGGGTCTCGGGCACCGTCACAAAGAATAGACAATTTCCATACCGCATGCGGCAAAAACCGCGCGCATCCGATGTCGCGGGCGTTTGCGCAATTTTCGGACGGTCAGCGCCGTCTGGCTTCGCGGAACGAGACCAGCCGGTTCTCGCACTCGTCCCACAGTGCAAGACGGGCGCAGCGCAGACTCGCCAGGAGGGAAACGCGGCTGACCTCGGCGAGGCGTATCTGGTCGCTTAGCACCTGCGGCAGCCGGTAATACGGGATGCGCGCATAGAGATGATGCACGTGGTGGATGCCGATGTTGGCGGTGAACCAGCGCAGCACACCCGGCAACACATAATAGGAGCTGCCGCGCTCGGCCGCCTCATGCACGTTCCAGGCGCTGTCCTCGGCCCAGAAGGTGTTGTCGAACTGATGCTGGATGAAGAACAGCCATACCCCGATCGAACCGGCCACCATGGTAATCGGCACCTGGGTCAGCAGAAACGTCTTCACGCCGATCAGCCAGATCAACGCGAGCACGATCGCGGCGATCGCCAGGTTGGTCGCCATCGGGCTGATCCAGGCGCGCCACTGGGCGAGCGTCGGGCCCAGTGGAAAGCGGTGGCGCAGGCCGAACATGTAGATCGGTCCAAGCCCGAACAGCACCAATGGATTGCGATAGAGTCGGTAGCGCAGGCGGCCCCAGACCGGCAGCGCCCGATATTCGCGCACCGTCAGCGTTTCGAGATCGCCGATGCCGCGCTTGTCCAGGTTGCCCGAAGTGCCGTGATGGATCGCATGCGCGCGCTTCCATGCATCGTACGGCGTAAGCGTCAGCACGCCGATCACGCGGCCGACCCAGTCGTTGGTCGCGCGATAGCGGAAAAAGGAGCCATGGCCGCAATCGTGCTGGATCATGAAGAGCCGTACCAGGAAGCCGCCGGCCGGCACCGCAAGCAGCAGCGAAATCCAGCCATAGCCGAACTCCCACGCCGCCCACACCAGCAGCCACAGGGCCACGAACGGCACCGCCGTCACGATCAGTTCGAAGGTGCTGCGCACGACATTGGGGTCGCGATAGCGGCTGAGAATGGCGACCCAGTCCGAAGCGGACGGTTCGCGGGCACGGTCAGGAGCGGACAAACGCAACTCTCCGGTCTCGATGAAAAGGAATTGGCGGCGCAGGCCTACGCTTTTAGGCACGCATAGGGAAGGAGCACACACAGAGTTGACAGGATAAAGGCAGCGTCTTTCGCAGCGCCTAACCAAGCCAATGCCGCGCGTGCACAAACGGCGTTTCCGCCGCAATCATTACCAGTCGCGCTTTTCACCAGTTTCCTGCCGTTCGTTGCGTCTTGCAGACGGCCCGGAAAACACCACCTTGTTCATTGCGGGTATTGGGGCGGGGACACCATGGCGAACATCCGGGGGCGTTTGGTCGCGGCGTTGCAGTGGACACGCGGCACGCTCACGCCATCCGGGGCCGCGTGGTCTGGCGCGGCGAACGCCCTGTTCGCGCTCTGGGCAATCCTGTTCGTCGCGTTCGGTGCGATCGAAGCCGGACCGCATTTCAGTCTCGAAAAACTTGTCGGCCTGATCGGGCTGTTCGCGTTCTTCGCGGTGATCTCGGTGGTGCTGCTGCTGGTGATCTGGGCCGGCAGCCTCCTGACACCACGCTACCGTTTCGCCCTGCTCCTGAGCTTTCCGGTGGTGTTTTTGTACGGCTTCTTCACCTGGATGCAGCTGGGCGCGTTCGTCATCACACCGCTCACCCTTATCGGCGTGTCGCTGTTCTTCGGGGCCGCGGCGTCCTGGTTCGCGCAAAAGAAAGCGGCGGCAAGCACATTGGTCTTTCTTGGACTGGGCAGCGTCACCTTCGCGCTTGCGCTGTACGGTTTCTTCAAACCCGTTGTCGATCCCAATCCGGCGCTGGCGGGCTATCACCTCACCGGACACACGCTCGCATTGCCGGATCCGGGCAAGCCGGGTCCGTACGACATCTCCACCTTCACCTATGGCAGCGGCAAGGACGCGCATCGTCCCGAATACGGCGCGGGCGTACATCTCGTTTCCCGATCGGTGGACGGCTCGAAGCTCGACACGCAATGGGCCGGTTTCGGCGGATGGCTTCGCACCCGGTATTGGGGCTTCGGCCCGAAAGCGTTTCCGGTGCAGGGGCGCGTCTGGATGCCGAAGGGCAAAGGCCCGTTTCCGTTGGTGCTGATCGTCCACGGCAACCATGCGATGGAGGATTTTTCCGATCCCGGCTACGCCTATCTCGGCACCCTGCTCGCCAGCCAGGGCTTCATCCTCGTTTCGGTCGACGAGAATTTTCTCAACAGCTCGCTGGCGGATTATGCCGACATCTTCCACATCCGCTGGGGCAGCGAGAACCGTGTCCGCGGCTGGCTGCTGCTCGAGCATCTGGTGCAGTGGCGGGCGTGGAATGCCGACCCGCACAATCCGCTGTCCGGCAAGGTGGACATGGATCGCATCGGCCTGATCGGCCATTCGCGCGGCGGCGAAGCGGTCGCGATCGCCAACGCGTTCAACGCTCTCGGCCACTATCCCGACGACGCGACGCTGCCGTTCAATTACCACTTCAAGCTCGGTGCGATCGCGGCGATCGCACCGGTCGACGGGCAGTATTCGCCACGCGACCGGCCGATGCCGATGCACGACACCAACTACTTCGTCATCCAGGGAAGCCTGGACGGCGACCTGCTGTCGTTCATGGGCTCGTCGCAGTATTCGCGCGAGACGTTCTCGCCGGACAGCAAAGCCTTCAAAGCCACGCTCTATGTGAAGGACGCCAATCACGACCAGTTCAACACCGTGTGGGGCCGCAACGACGTTTCCATGCCGGTCAAGCCGTTCCTCGACGAGCGCGCGATCATGGACGGCGACGCGCAGCGCCGCATCGCAAAGGTCTATCTGTCGGCCTTCCTGCAGATGGCATTGAACGGTAAGACCGGCTACCGGCCGCTGTTCGAAGATGCGCGCAACGGCGCCGGCTGGCTGCCCGATGCGTATCTGATGAACGATTACGCGGACGCCGATACGCGCTGGCTCGCGAATTACGAGGAAGACATCGACCCGGCGACCGGCTCCGCGCCCGGCGTCACGATCACGGCGCAAAACCTTTCGGTGTGGCGGGAGGACTACGTCAGCCTGAAGTTTTCCACCCTCGACAGCCATGTCGCCGTTCTCGCGTGGGACGATCGTTTCGCCAAGCCACACGCGTCGTACCGGATCGATCTGGGCGAGAAGCCGCCGCAAGCCGCAGGCGACACCAATCTCGTATTCAGCCTTTCGAGTGCCGCCATAAGCACGCTGCCGGCGAACTTCCATCCCGCGAAAGCGGACGGAAACGACAAGACCGAGACCGCCCTCGACTGGACGGTCGTTCTGACCGACGCCCACGGCGTGGAGGCACGGCTGCCGCTGTCGCACGACCAGCCGCTTTATCCGCAGGTGAAGGCCAACACGCGGCGCATTGCCGAGCTCAGCAGCATCCCGGCGGAGGAGATCGTGATGCGGCGCTATCGCTTCCCGCTGCGCGATTTCGCGTCGGCGAATCCGCGCCTCGACCTCGCACAGCTGAAAGCAATCCGCTTCGATTTCGACAGAACGAAACGGGGAGCCATCGTCCTCGACGACGTCGGACTGGCCCCCCACTGATCACAGCGCGTCGACGGTTGCGGCGCGGGCGGCCCATTCGGCTTTCATTTCCTCGACGAGATCGGCGTGCTTGGTCGCGGCGGCTTCGCGCACCTTCGGCAGATGGTAAGCCGGGAACAGATCGTTGTCGGGCGCGAAATCCTTCAGGATCTGTTTCGCCACCGTGATCTTGTGCACCTCGGTCGGACCGTCGGCGATGCCCATCACCATCGAGGAGATCAGCATGCCGGTGAACGGCATCTCGTTCGATACGCCGAGCGCGCCGTGCAGATGCATCGCCTTGGACGCGATGTCGTGATAAACCTTCGGCATCGCGACTTTCACTGCCGCGATGTCCTTGCGCACCACCTTGTAGTCCTTATGCTTGTCGATCAGCCACGCGACATGCAGCACCTGCAGGCGGAATTGCTGCAGCTGGATATAGCAGTCGGCGATCTGCTCCTGCACCATCTGGAAATCGGAGAGATGGCCTTCGCGCGTCTTGCGGCTGACGGCGCGATGACACATCAGGTCAAGCGCTTTCTGGCATTGCCCCACCGTGCGCATCGCGTGATGCACGCGGCCGCCGCCGAGACGCACTTGGCCGAGCTCGAATGCGGCACCGCGCGGCCCGAGCAGCGCGTCATACGGCACATGCACATTGTTGTACTTGATATAGCCTTCGGAGCCGCGGCTGCTGCCGACGCCGACATAACGGATCACTTCCACGCCCGGCGTCTTGCGCGGAACGAGGAACATCGACATCCGCTTGTAGGGATCCTTGTGATCGGGATCGGTCACCGCGTAGACCACGAATACTTCGGCGTTGCGCGCGCCGGAGGTGAACCATTTCTCGCCGTTGATCACCCACTCATTGCCGTGCAGTTCGGCGCGGGTGGTGAAGGCGAGCGGGTCGGAGCCGCCTTGCGGCTCGGTCATCGAATAGCCGGACGTGATTTCATTATTGAGCAGCGGCCAGAGATATTTGTCCTTCTGCGCCTGCGTACCGTAATGCGAGATGATCTCTGCATTGCCGGTGTCCGGCGCCTGGCAACCGAACACCACCGGCGCGAGGCCGACGCGGCCGAGCCTCTCGTTGAGCAGCGCGAGCTTGACCTGGCCGTAACCCTGGCCGCCGAGATCCGGCGTCAGATGGCAGGCCCACAGGCCCATGTCCTTGACCTTCTGCTGCAGCGGGCGGATCGCCTTCTGATAGGTCTTCGATTTCACGCCGCCCAGGCCGACGCCGATCTGCGTCAGCGGCTCGACCTCGTTCTCGATGAAGTCCTGAACCCAGTCGAGTTTCTTCTGATATTCCGGATCGGTCTCGAAATCCCACGCCATGGCCGTCTCCCTGGATGTCTTTGGCTGCGATTATCCCGCCCGCCCCCGCCTTCCGCAACGAAAAAGATACCGGATTTTCTAAAAACCGTGTGCGGGTTGTCGTGGCGGACGAGGCAGCTAAGCTGGCCGCCGGGAAAACTGGGAGAGCACCATGGGAAAGCCGGAAAGCGCAGGTCTGTCGTCGAAGCGTCTGGAGACGCTCGATCGGGTGATGAAGGAACGCTATGTCGATAGCGGGCTCCTTCCCGGCATCCTGACGCAGGTCTATCGCCGCGGGGAAATCGCGCACACCGGACTGTCGGGCTCGATGGATCTGGAGCGCAACAAGCCGATGCGTGAGGACGCGATCTTCCGCATCTATTCGATGACCAAGCCGATCACCGCGATCGCGCTGATGATGCTGGTCGAGGAAGGCAAGCTCGGACTCGACGACAACGTCCATACGCACATCCCCTCGTGGAAGAACATGCGCGTCTATCAGAGCGGCGTGCCGAGCCTGGTCGAGAACACGGCAGGCCAGTTCATCACCGCGGCGCCGAAGCGGCCGATGAAGGTGGTCGATCTCGTCACCCACACCTCCGGCCTCACCTACGGCTTCATGTGGCGCACCGCCGTCGATGCGGAATACCGCAAGCAGAAGATCAACGATTTCCAGACGCCGGGCGGCCTCGAAGGGATGATGGAGCAGCTCTCCAAGATCCCGCTCGATTTCTCGCCGGGCACCTATTGGAACTACTCCGTCTCCATCGACGTGATGGGCTACCTCGTCCAGAAATGCTCGGGCATGACGTTCGGCGAGTTTCTGCGTACGCGGCTGTTCGAGCCGCTGGGCATGACGGACACCGCGTTCTCGGTGCCCGCCTCGAAGATCGACCGCTTCGCCTCGTGCTACATGCCGAAGCCGGGCGGCGGACTGAAGCTGCAGGACGACGCCGGCAAATCCACCTATGCCGAACCGCCGAAGCTCGAGAGCGGCGGCGGCGGTCTCGTCTCCACGCTGCACGATTACATGCAGCTCTGCCGCATGATGCTGGGCGGCGGCACGCTGAATGGCGTGCAGATCCTCTCGCCCAAGACGGTGGAGATGTTCTCCATGAACCTGCTGCCGGACGGCAAGCTCCTGACCGACCTCGTCGCGGGCGAAGGCCTGTTCACCGAAGCCGGCTACAACGGCGTCGGCTTCTCGATCGGGTGCGGCGTGACCATGGACCCGGCGCTGACGCGCACCCCCGGCAGCCCCGGCGAATTTTTCTGGGGCGGCGCCGCGTCGACCGCGTTCTGGATCGATCCGAAGGAAGATCTCGCGGTGGTGTTCATGACCCAGGTGATGGGCACCGATGCCCGGCTGACGTTGCGCCGCGATCTGCGCACCCTGGTCTATTCGGCGTTCACGGAGAAGAACTGACGGTCTTGCTTGTGCCCGTGCCCTTTGCGGGAGGGTGCGGGCCTGGAGGGGTTTTCCAATGCGGGTGGTGTTCGGCGCCGCGCTGGCGTTGCTTATGAGCGCGTCTGTGGCCCAGGCGGATAAGATGACAGGCAGCGACGCGAAATTCCGGGCGCTTTACACAGCCGAATGGACGTGGCGCGAAGATCAGTTCGCGGACGATGAAGACGGCCAGAAGCCGCTGGTCGATCATCTGCCGAAGGTCGATGCCGCCTCGCAGGCCATGCGCGAGAAGCACTGGGAAGACGTGCTGGCGCAGGTCAAGGCGATCCCGCGCGCTTCGCTGTCGGCGGACGAGCAGGTAAATTACGACGTCTATGTCCCGCAACTCGAAGCACTGATCGCGAGCCAGAAATTCCGCGACTACGAGATGCCGGCCAATTCCGACAGCTCGTTCTGGAGCGATCTCGGCTACACCGCGCGCCGGCCGTTCCGCACGCTCAAGGATTACCAGAGCTGGATCGCACAAATGCGCGACATCCCGCGTTATTTCCACGAACAGATGGACGAGATGCGCGCCGGCCTGGAACGCGGCTTCACGCCGCCGCGCGTCACCCTCGAAGGCCGCGACGCCTCGATCACCGCGGTCACCGACGCAACGCCCGAGAAGAGCCTGTTCTACACGCCATTCGCCGACATGCCGGGCATCGCCGATGCGGACAAAGCCGCGTTGCGTGCCGAAGCGATCAAGGCGATCCACGACAGCGTGCAGCCGGCTTATGCCGAGCTGCTCAAATTCATGCGCGAGACTTATGTGCCGGGCGCGCGCACCACGCTCGCCGCGATCGACATGCCGGACGGCAAGGCGTGGTACCAGCAGCAGATCGTCGAATACACCACGACCGATATGACGCCGGATGCGATCCAAGATCTCGGCGTCGCCGAAGTGGCGCGGCTGCACAATGAAATGCTCGCGGTGATGAAAGAGACGGGATTCAAGGGCGATTTTCCCGCCTTCCTGAAATTCCTGCGCAGCGATCCACAGTTCTACGCCAAGACGCCGGAAGAACTTTTGATGCGCGCGGCGTGGATCGCCAAGCGCTTCGACGGCAAGGCCGCGACCTATTTCGGCTATCTGCCGCGCGCGCGTTTCACCATCGTACCGGTGCCGCCGGACATCGCGCCGTTCTATACGTCAGGCCGCGGCGGCAACGGTGTGTACCTGCTCAACACCTACAATCTGCCGCAACGCCCGCTCTACAATCTGACCGCGCTCACGCTGCATGAATCCGCGCCCGGACATGCGTTCCAGATCCCGATCGCGATGGAGCACAAGAACCAGCCGGAATTCCGCCAGCACACCTACATCTCCGCTTACGGCGAAGGCTGGGCGCTCTATTGCGAGAAGCTCGGGCTGGAGATGGGGATGTACGAAACGCCCTATGACCGTTTCGGCATGCTGGGCTATCAGATCTGGCGCGCCACGCGGCTGGTGGTCGACACCGGCATCCATAGCCAGGGTTGGACGCGCGATCAGGCGATCCAGTACATGCTGGAATACACCGCCCTGCCCCAGCACGAGATCGAGACCGAGGTCGACCGCTACATCACCTGGCCCGGTCAGGCGCTCTCCTATTACCTGAGCGAAATGGCGATCGTGAAGGGACGCGAGAAGGCGGAGAAAGCGCTCGGCGCGAAATTCAATATCCGCGCCTTCCACGACATGGTGCTGGAGCTCGGATCGGTGCCGCTGCCGGTGCTCGACGCGCGCATCGACCGCTTCATCGCCGAAGGCGGCAAAGGGCCATACCCGGATATGGAGAACTAGCAAACGCCATTGCGGCGCGGCGCACTGTTCTCTTAGCGCATCATTTGCATGGCCCATGCGACTATGGGAGCGGTATTGGTCGCCGTGAACGCGGAGGCGATGGTGTCGGTGCCTTCGAGACAGTGGTCCAAGACATGGAAACCGAGCGCACGATAGCTCTCGAACTGCTCTTCCGTGAAGAATTGATCGGCCGTCGTCTCATGCGGAAATTCGGGATGGCGCGATTTGTAGTCGAGCACATAGTCCGGCTCGTCGCCGGTTATCGACGCCTTGACATAGATCAACAGACCTTCGCTGCCATCGGCGTAAACGATACGTCCGAGCGCTGTGTGCGGCCCGCCCGGGCCGGGCGCCCGCCAAGCCGGATTGTCGACGAGTTCGCCGTTTGCCTTCGCACTCGTTTCGGCGATGCGCTGCCAGGGCAGTTCGATGCGCACGCCGAAATCGATCCGGGCATATCGCTCCGCCTTGTTGAACGCCGCAAAGGAGAGCGATGGATCGGCCTCGCCATCGGCCACGATGATCACCTGGCAGCCCCGTTTTAAAAGCTCGTAGAGGCCGAGGTTCTCAAGATGTCCGCCGTCCGTGAGCAGGACGCGCTTGCTGGTTTCATCGAGCAGATTGAACATTTCCGGAATCAGATAGAAGTGCCGGAAAAGCGCCCGAACGCCATCGGCCAATAGCCGCCCCAAACTTCTGTGTGGAGCGGCAGTTTTCAACCATCGCGACCGGATGGCGTAACGGGGATTGACCAGCCAGTAACCGAGCCGGACGTTCAGGAGCGCGAGCGTGGGAGACAACGGTGCTATCGTCGCGGAGCCCATATTGGCGGCGATGGCGGCACCCGATATCGCGGCGGCGCTTGCGAGATCAAGCGCCGGTTCCAGTTTTTCCATGCTGAAATCGTCCGCGCGCGAAGGTGCGTAAAGCGTCAGATCCGAACCGACGTAGTCCTGCGAAAAATGGAAAAAATCTGCGCCGCGTCCCCGGCGGTTGGCTTCGCGCGAACCCTGAACGTTCAGCGCGGCGTTCAGGATGTGATACGGCCCTGCAACGTCCTCTAGATCCGCCAATTTGAAATGATCCAGAGCCTTCGCCTCGCTGTCTTCCGCTGGGGATGTGGTCGAAGCGTCCGGATTGAAGAGAAATGCTTTCGCCAGCCGGTCGCGATAATATTGATGCAGGGAATAAGCATTGGGCTGGAACACAAAACCGACGATCGCTAGAACGGCAAACAAGTCGAGATACCAGCCGAGCGCTGGCCAGCCGCTCAGGCCCCACAGAGCGAGTTGGGCAAAAACAAGCAGCAGCACGGCAGGCAGTGCGACGGCGCCGGCCCATATAAGGGCAACCCGCCATAGCCACGACCAGTTGCCGGGCTGCGGCGTTGTTTTGAAAAAGGCACCGAGCTTGCTTGCGAAACCGCCCACCCCGACGAACAGCGCAGAAAGCGTCGACAAGGAAATCTGCATGGCTGCGAAGGAATAACGCGCGTCGTAGAACCTGGCGAGGCCAGCGACAACGACCGGCATCAGGTCGAACACCGCGCAGATCGCCACCGCGCCGAATACTTTTCGCGCAAGCCAGAGAAACGGGCCTTCGGCATCGCCGCCACGCGCCGGCATTTTGAAAAAGGATCGCACCGACGAGGTGAGCGCCCAGCCGACCAGAAGGAAAGCAAGCACGCCGAGAAGCCAGAGTGTGAGCGCAAATGGGTACGGGCCAACGGCGTTGTTCGCCGTGTTTGTTAGACCACCGTTGTACCAGGAAAGCCCCGCGTCGCTCAGGGAGGGAAGAAAACTTCCTTCCAAGAGGGATTTTCTGTCGGGGTAGGCCAGATCGACAATTGACACAAGGAACAGCATGACGGCCGCCACGATGATGGCGTTTGCCAGTATTCCGCGCAGCAGGATGGCCGCGCCTTCCGCCCCATTGCGCAGCGTGCCGCGACTGCGCGGCATGAGGTAGTTCGAATAATTTCGCAGATGCCCGACCAAGCGCGTGTCGCTGGGATCGCATGGCTTCTGGAATGGGAAATACCTGACCTCTTTCGTTGTCTTGAAATGCTGGCTCATGGCCGCGGTCATGCTGCTGCCGATGTAGCCGCCGCCCGAAACCGTCGACAAATAGTCCACGCCGTTGATCAGGCCATGTGCATCCAAGGCTTGCAGCACACCGAGGCAAAACGCGGCGGAGCGAACGCCACCGCCCGACAGACAGACGCCGGTGACATTGCTGGGAACCGGCTTTGGCCGAGTCCGATCGTGATCCGGCGGCGCATCGCCACCCAACCGCGCATCGCTTTTATCAGTCGGCGGACCTTCGGCAGGCGGCCGAGCTTCGGCAGGCGCCGCCTTGTGGGTCGCGACCGGTGCGATGAGGGAGGCGACTTTTGCACTGGTGTCCCAGGGCTGTTGAGTTGGCTCGACAACGTTTGGACGGGACAGCCTCTTGCGACGGTGATTGATCGCCTCGCGTTCGTCCGCGAAAACTTCATCGAAGTAGCGCAACCTCGGCCAATCCGCGAGCGCTTTTCCCTTACCGGCGCGATCAGACACCCGCTCTCCCCTTCGCAGAAGTCGTCCTAAGACAGATAATAGATCAAAATCGCAGGATCGAATACTGTTCTTTTGCGAAATCCTGTCCGCCGGACACAATTCTATACTGGTCGAGTTCTCCAGTCTCTGGCCCCGAGGCCTATCGCCAGGACGCGCTTGGAGTCGAGGGGTCGCGTGCCCATATCCGATGCGAGGGAACGGGCATGCTTCTGTCCATTGCGTTTGCCATCGCCGGCGTGCTGATCGCGATTCCGCTGGCGATCTGGGCCACGCGCGCCATGGGGCGAAAACGGTCGGCCGGCTTCGTCGTCGCGTCGGCGCTTCTGTTGTCGTTTCCGTTTCTCGGCCAGCGCGGGCCGGAGCTGATGGAGGAAGCGAAAGACACGACGAAGCGCAAGAAGGACGCGCAATCGGGCGAACCACCCGTCCCGCCGGGCGATGACCGGTCCGCGTCCTAGCGGCGCCCTCTGCCATTTGGGCCAGCGCGGCGCTTCGCGTACAAAAGCCGGATGAGCGATTTCGATTATCTCTCGGTTCTCATCTCCATCGTGCTCGGCCTCGGCATCACCAACATCCTGACCGCGTTCGCCGGCCTCGTGCGCAGCCGGTCGCGCATCACGATGTTCTGGCCGACGCCGCTCACGCTCGTGACCCTGTTTGTTATCCACGTGCAGACGTGGTGGGCGTTGTTCGGGCTTCGCGATATCCGGCACTGGACGATCGCCGGCTTCTTCATGGTGCTGATGCAGCCGGTGCTGCTGTTCCTCGCGAGCGCGATGCTGGTGCCGGATTTCTCCGGCGACCGCCCGATCAACCTGCACGACGATTTCTACCGCGAACGCGGCTGGTTCTATGCGAGCCTGCTGGGCCTATTGACGGTGAGTTTCCTGAGGCCGGTCGTCCTGATCCACCACCTCTCCGATCCGATCGACGTCGGCGCACATCTTCTATTCATCGCGATGATGCTGTTCGGCCTGCTGGTCGGGCGGGAAATCGTTCAGAAGTTCGTGGCGGCCTTCATGTTCGTGTTCATCATTGCCTATGTGGCAGTGCTGTTCGTGAACCTGCCTCGCTGAAGCGCAAAAGGACGACGCGCGTCACGCTTCGCCCAGCGGGTTGCGCGACAAAACCTAAGCCGCCTTATGCTCGCGCGGCATTTCGGTGACGCCGGCGAAGCGCATGGTGCGCTCCTTCTGGTACATGTAGTCGCGGGTGAGCGGCAGCGTGTCGATGCGCTTGGCGATCTGGATCTGGTAGACCACCTGTCCGTCGTGACGGAACGCCATCTCGGCGCCCGCCAGATAGAACTCCCACATCCGGCAGAAGCGCTCGTCGTAGAGCTTGGCGATCTCGGCACGGTTGGCCTGGAACCGCTTCTGCCATTCCGCGAGCGTCATGGCGTAGTGCAGGCGCAACACCTCGACGTCGGTGACGATGAGGCCGCTTTGCTCGATCACCGGCAGCACTTCCGACAGAGCCGGCGCGTAGCCGCCCGGGAAAATGTATTTCGCGATCCAGGAATTGGTCGTGCCCGGTCCGTCGGTACGGCCGATATAATGCAACAGCATCGCGCCATCGTCGGTAAGGAGCTCGCGCACCTTGGCGAAGAACGGCTTGTAATAGCGCGCGCCGACATGCTCGAACATGCCGACGGAGACGATGCGATCGAACCGCCCGGTCAAGGCGCGGTAATCGATCAGCTCGAAATTGCAGCGCTGTGCCAGCCCGGCCTTCGCCGCGCGTTCTTTCGACACCGCGAACTGCTCTTCCGACAGGGTGACGCCCAGCACGTTCGCGCCGGTGTCGCGTGCGATGTCGAGCGCGAGCCCGCCCCAACCGGAGCCGATGTCCAGCACCGACATACCTGGCTTGTCGAGGCAGAGCTTGGCCGCGATGTGCCGCTTCTTGGCGATCTGCGCTTCTTCCAGCGTATCGGCCGGATCGTTGAAATAAGCGCAGGAATATTGCCGGTCGCGACCGAGGAACAGATCGTACAGTGTGTCGGACAGATCGTAGTGGTGCGCGACATGCGCCTTGGAACGGCTGGCGATGTTGAACTGCTGGAAAGGCCGCAGCATCCAGCGTATCCCGCGCACCGCCCGCTGTACCCGCCCGGTTCCCGCCAGCGCCAGGTTGCGCATCAGGAAATCGAGCATCATGCGCGCGTCGCCGTTTTCGACGGTGAGGCGGCCGTCCATGTAGAGCTCACCCAGCTTCAGGTCGGGATTGAGCCCGAGTTCATAAAGCGCCCGCCGGTCATGCATCCGGATTGTCAGATGCGGCAACCCTTTTCCGAACGTCATCGGTGGACCGCCGGGTTGCAGGACGGTCAGGGTGCCTTCACAAATGATGGAATTGAAAAGGTGCTTGAACATATTCCGGTTCATGAAATGGAAACTTCGGAAATTGAACTCCGGTTCCGGTTGTTACGCAACGCTCATGCCGCGCCTGCTGCCCGCATCCTTTTGTGCGGGGAACCGGCCTCCAAAGATCACGCAAAAGGCAGCGGCAACATCTATCCCGGCAAACTTGTGTCACTTGTTATGCGCCGGAAGCGTCCGTAGTCTTCCGCGCAAGGTGGGAGGCAATGATGGGCCGGGTTTCACTTCGTTCGATATTTGCAGGACTGCTTGCGGCGGCGCTTGTTGCGGCTCCGGCCGGAGCGGCGACGCTCCGTACGCTTTACCAGTTCTCCGGCGCCACCGATGGCTCTATCCCCGCCGCCCCGGTCGTTCGCGACAAGGCCGGCAACATATACGGGACGACATCGGCTGGCGGTACCTACGGGCGCGGCGTGGTCTACCGGGTCACGCATGAGGGCGCGGAGTCGGTCCTCTACTCCTTCCGCGGCGGATCGGACGGCGGCACGCCCAACATGCCGCTCTCATTAGACAGTGCCGGAAATCTCTATGGCACGACCTCTGTGGGTGGCGACAAAACGGAGTGCAAATGCGGAGTGGTCTTCAAGGTCACCCCGGAAGGCGACTACACGGTCCTGAAACGCTTCCAGGGCGGCGGGAGAGGGGCAACGCCGCAAGGTGCGCCTGTCGTCGATGCCGACGGCAAAGTCTACGGCACGACCCTCACAGGCGGAGCCGGCCAGTTCAATGCCGGCATGGTCTACCAGATTTCCCCTGGCGGCAAAGAAACCAACCTGCACGACTTCTCCAAGCTCGCGAACAACGGATACCAGCCCGCTTATGGGCTGACCAAGGACGCAGCCGGCAACATGTATGGCACAACAATGTTCGGTGGCGCTTATGGCGGTGGGGTCATCTACAAAATCAGTGCCGCCGACAAGAGTTTCACCATTCTGCATCAAGTTGGCGCCGGGCCTGATGGAGCAACGTCCCGTGGGGGGCCGTCTGGCGCAAACCTGCCCCTTGTCATAACGAATGGCGAACTCTACGGCTCCATGCAGACGGGAGGCCCGTCCACCGCGTGCGGTAGCAGAAACGGTTTTCCCGTTGGTTGCGGATTGATTTATTCGTTAACGCCTCGCGGTAAGGAAACGATCCTTTACAGCTTCGATAGTCCTTCAACGACAGGCTACGGTCCCGTCGGTCAGCTCGCGCGCGACAAAGTGCAAAATCTTTTTGGTATATCGACTGGAAATTGTGGAGGCAACGGGTGCTCGACCGTTATCTTCAAGCTCACGCCGGGTGGAACGGGGTCGACATTTTATTCATTCGGACTCCAGCTCGGAGTGACCGGCATTGCGATCGATGACAAGGGCCGTCTCTACGGCGCCACATCGAACGGCGGCACCCACGGCTTCGGCTCTGTGTTCGAGATCGACCCATAGCATAGCCTGAAGACACACGGAGAGGATCAGATGAAGTACTTTTCGACTTGGGCGATCCTGGCCGGAATGTTGATTGCGTCCTTCGCGGTCGCGACACCGGCAGAAGCCGTGAAGCTTCGCACGCTATATAGTTTTACAGGCAGCACGGACGGCAGCGAGCCTTATGCATCGGTGATCCGCGACAGTGCGGGAAATCTATATGGAACCACTCAAGGAGGCGGCGTCTACGGCCGGGGCGTTGTCTTCCGCGTCACGCCGGAAGGGGCGGAATCCGTGCTTCACTCCTTTAATGGCACAAGGGATGGCGGCAGTCCGAGGGCGCCGCTGAATTTCGATAATGCCGGAAATGTATACGGTACGGCTCCATCTGGCGGAGACAAGCAATGCCAATGCGGAGTCGTTTTTAAGGTCACGCCTGAAGAAGATTACAACGTCGTACGGCGCTTTCAGAGTACATATCGCGGATCGCCGCTCGGCGCCCCGGTCATCGATGCTGTCGGCAATATCTACGGGGCAAGTGGGAGCGGGGTGTACAAAATTTCTCCCGATGGCAGGACCGTGACCAGGCTGCACAGCTTTTCAAGCTTGGCCAACAACGGCAGCGATCCACAATACGGTGTGGTTATGGATTCGGCTGGTAATCTGTTTGGATCGACAATATATGGTGGCTCTTACGGTCTAGGGATAATTTACAAGATTGGGACCGATAGAACTTTCACCATACTCCATCAAATCGGTGCTGGCCCTGATCGTGCCACACCAAACAGCAACCTATTCTACGCCAACCTGCCAATGGTGGCAGAAAACGGCGATCTTTACGGCTCGATGGAGTTTAGTGGACCGCACACTGGGGCCTGCAATGGAAATGGCGGCTGCGGGACGGTTTACCGTCTGACCCAGAGTGGAAATGAGAAGATACTTTACACGTTCACCAATCCGCAGAAGACGGGCAATTTTCCCTTTGGTCAGGTAGTACGCGACAACGCGGGCAATCTTTACGGCGCTGCGAACGGTGGGCCCAACTATTGTAACTTTGGCATCGCATCACCGTGCGGCGTCATCTTCAAACTCACACCAGCAGGTGTGGAGTCGATTCTTTACGCGTTTCATGGGCCGGACGGCGCTGAACCAATCAGTCTGGTCATCGACAAAGCGGGGCACCTCTACGGCGCCACATTTTTCGGAGGCACCCGCGGCTTCGGTTCTGTATTCGAAATCGATCCTTAGGCGCCTTCAATCGAGCCGTGGCTGAGTTGATCGAACGTGGCGCAAGAGATTGGCCACCAGCCCCGG
Source organism: Rhizomicrobium sp. (assembly GCA_036490455.1). Classification (GTDB taxonomy): domain Bacteria; phylum Pseudomonadota; class Alphaproteobacteria; order Micropepsales; family Micropepsaceae; genus Rhizomicrobium. The sequence continues at coordinate 80,618 of DASXDS010000010.1, read as the reverse complement.
CGGCTCGCGTGTTCAATATACAAGTTGCTCTTACGCGATCAGGGATAGACGCCGCAGAAGGCCATGTCGGAGGCGACGGCGGCATCGTTCGCGCGCGCCGCGAGGATGTCGGTCTTTCCGGCAGCGGCGTTGTTCATCCGCGTTTCAACGATGCCGCGCATATAGAGGCTGTTGGCCGAATGCGGATCGCGCTTGAGAGACGCATCGTAATCCTTCAGCGCCGCAGGGAATATCTCCATGCGGTAGAACACCAGGCCGCGCGCCGCGAGCGCTGTCGCGTCGTCGGGAGCGACGTCGAGCACTCGGTTACAGTCCGCGAGTGCCGTGCTCAGACCGGCGTTGGCGATGGCGCGCTCGGCGCAGCGCCGCGCATAGGCCTCGAAATCGTTCGGGTTGTCCGCGATCCGTTTGTCCAGCGCCGCGATCCGGGCCGCGTATGCGTCGTGACACGCCGCATCGTCGAATATCCGCATCGGTGCACAAGCCGGCGCCATGGTAGCCACCGCCTTGCGATCGCTCGCCGCGAGATCGTGTTTGCCGAGCGCATCGTAAGCGAACGCCCTGTCCATCAAGGCCACCGAATATTGCGGCTTCGCCGAAAGTGCGAGCGTTTCGTCCTGTATCGCGCTGTCGTACTGGCCAAGTTCTTCGTGGACGAAGCCGCGGCTGCGCAAAGCGTCCGCGTTCTGCGGATCGCTTTTTATCAACGTGTCGAAGTCGGCGAGGGCTTCGCTGTGCTTTCCCGAAGCGTCTTCATTGTGACCGCGCAGCAGCGAGACAAAACTTCCGGACGGATTGGTGAAGGTGAAATCTTCCGACGCAACCCGGGCGGCGGTGTCGATGTTCACCACCATCGCAACGCGTGCGGCGACCGGCTTTCCGTTCAATTGGGCGGGACCGAAATACCGGTGGGACATCATATCGAGCAGATCCGCGTCGAAGTCCGCCGAGCCGCTGGAGACCGCAATCCTCGCATCGGCGACCGAGCCATCGGCCTTCACGACAAACGTGAGAACAGCCCTACCGTCCCTCATGGTCAGCCGCTGATGCGTGCGAAAGCCACCCGCGCCGTCGAAATTGGCTGTCAGCTGCCCCGGTCCTTTCACACCCTTCGGAAGATTCGCAACGTTCGTGAGATCGACGATGCCGCTGCTGTCAGGTTGCGGAGCGTCGTCCGCTTCGGCCGCAGATGCAGCGAACACCGCCGCGAGTGCGGCGGCAAGAATGGCAATGCGCAAGATTTCCCCCAGCAAAACGCTCGACACGCTACGGTTGAACTTGATCACATCTGCCGGCGAGAAGCGAGAGCGTGCTGCTGATGTCTGTCAGGGATAGACGCCGCAGAACGCCATGTTGGCCGCAACGGCGGCGTCGTTTGCCCGGGCGGAGAGGATATCCGCTTTTCCGGCCGCCTGGTTCATCCGCATCTCGACAATGCCACGCATGTAGAGGCTGTTGGCCGAGTTCGGATCGCGCTTGAGGGAAGCGTCGTAGTCCTTCAGCGCCGCTGGAAATATCTCCATGCGATAGAATACCAGGCCCCGCGCCGCGAGCGTTGCCGCATCGTCCGGTGCGACGTCGAGCACCCGATTGCAGTCGGCAAGCGCCGCACTCAGCCCCGCGTTCGCGATGGCGCGCTCGGCACAGCGCTGTCTGTAGGCCGCGAAGTCTTTCGGATTGTCGGCGACCCGCTTGTCCAGCACCGCGATCCGCGCCTCGTAGGCATCATGGCATTTCGGGTCGTCGAATATCCGCACCGGCGCACAGGCCGGCGCCATGCTCGCGAGCGCCTTGCGGTCGGCGGCAGCCAGATCGTGTTTGCCGAGCGCATCGTACGCCAACGCTCTGCCCACAGTGGCTATCGGGCTTTGCGGCGCCACCGCCAGTGCAAGCGTGTCGTCCTGCACCGCCGCATCGTATTGCCCGAGTTGCTCGTGAACGACGCTTCGACCGCTGAGCGCGGTCACGTCCTGCGGATTGGCCTTAACCGCTTCGTCGAAATCGGTCACGGCCTCGCTGTAGTTTCCCGAAACATCGGCATTGTGACCGCGCATCGCCCAATCGTCACCGACGTGAAGTATTTCGTTTTCGTCGGCGGACACCTGCTGATCGAGAAACAGAAATCTGTACCGCGCGCCTTCCCAGAATTTGTCGCCGCTCATCTTCATGCGCATGCGCACGGCGACCGGCTTTCCATGAGCTTTTGCGGGGTAGAAAAGCAGGCGGGAGGCCAGAGCAAGCGCAGCCTTATCGAAATCGGCACTGCCGCTGGACACAGTGATCTTCTCATCGGAAACCGTGCCGTCGATTCCGATCACAAAGGTCATATCGGCGGCGGCCCCTGCGAAGGTGACATCCGTAAGGTCGCGATACCACTCATGTCCTTCTTGCGCGCTGATGTCGTTTTTGTCCCACTGATGCCTGTCCGGCATCTTGAACTCACTCGGATTCACATCCCGCGGATATTTTATGTTCGTGAGGTCGATGATCCCGTTGCTGTCGGGCGGCGGGATTTCGCTCGCCGGTGCGGCTGCGATAAAGAACACCGCCGCGAAGACGGCAGCGAGACTGGCAATGCGCAAGATTTCCCCCAAGCAAAAACACGTTCGACACGCCAAGGTTGAAGTGAATCATATCTTCGGGCCGGAAGCGAGAGGGCGATGCGGCTCAGGGATAAACGCCCCAGAACGCGGCATCGGCTGCAACGTCGATGTTGCGGACGAGGGCGGTCAGGATATCCGCCCTGCCATCCACAGTCAGATTCATCCGCGTCTTAACGATGCCCCGCAGATAAAGGTCGCTATATGCAAACGGATTCGCTTTCAAGGAAGCATCGTAGTCCTTGAGGGCGGACGGAAACATGCCCATGCGATAAAACACAAGTGCACGCATTGAGAGACTACCCTGGTTTTCGGGCAGCCTGTCGAGCACATGGTTGCAGTCCGCTAATGCCATGCTGAGATCGCCGGCCGCCGTCGCCCGTTCTGCACATCGTTGTGCATAAGCGTCGAGATCGCCGGCGTTAGCGGCAATCCGCTTGTCCAGGGCTTTGATACGGCTGTTGTACGCGTCCTGACACCGCGGACTTTCGAACGTGCGAACGGGCGCACAAGAGGGTGCCAGTGCAGCGACCGTCTTATGGTCAGCGGCGGCCAGTTCGTGCTTGCCCAAAACATCGTAGGTGAAAGCCCGATCTATCAAGGAGGCCGCATCTTGGGGGTTTTCCGCCAGTGCATCGGTATCGTCGTGCACCGCGCTGTCATAATTCCCCAACTCTCCATAGACGACGGCTCGGTCGTGAAGGGCGACCACGTTTTGCGGATCGGTTTTCAAAACGCGGTCGAAATCGACGAGTGCCTCGCTATGCCGTCCCATGATGTCCTCATCGCGACCCCGCGCCAGCGAATAAGCGATGCTTGGTTTTCTCTCGTTCAGCCAGTCTGTGAGCTGGTAGATAAAGCCATCCTGCTCGATGTCAGGTAGTCTTCCTATCGCTGCACTTTGCCAGTAGTAGGCTCGTGTTGCGACGCGAACTGCTATCGGCTTGCCATCCACTTCGGCTGGCCGATAGGGCCGCCGCGAAAAGCTGGCAAGCACCTTGGCATCGAAGTCCGGCATTCCGCTTGAAAGCACGATCTTTTCGTCCGATACGGAACCATCACTTCCGATGATATATGTCAGGACGACGGTCGTCGGAGGTGTATCCGGCGGAAGAGGCGTGAAATAAGGGCTCCAGTCTCTCACCGGAACCATCGCGGGTACTTTCAAGTGGCCGCATAGGCATTTGACATTCGTGAGATCGAAAATACCGCTATCCGTCTGAGATACGGCGGCATCCCCTTTCGCCGCAGCCGTCATGAACACCGCCGCGAGCGCGGCAGCGAGAATGGCGATGCGCAAGATTTCCCCCAAGAATGCGTCGACACGCTACGGTTGAAGTTGATCACATCCGTTGACCAGAAGCGAGAGGCCTGTCTGACACAGCCGGTTCACGAAAATCCGCTTTGCGCGGGCCGCCGATCCGGCCTAGGGAACTCGTATGCTTACCGTTCTCGCGCTCGCGGTCGTGGCGTTCGTCTCGACCAATATCGACGACGCGTTCGTGCTGGTCGGATTCTTCTCCGATGCACGGCTGCGCACGGCGTCGGTTGTCGCGGGGCAGTTCCTCGGGATCGCCTCGCTTACCGCGGCCGCGATCGCGTTTTCGCTGCTCACCTTCGCACTGCCGGATCGCGACATCGGCCTGCTCGGCATCCTGCCGGTCCTGATCGGGCTGTGGCATTTGTGGAAGGCGTTGCGCGCGAACGACGGCGGCGAAGCGCACCCGCCGGCAGGCTTCGGCGCGATCCTTTCCGTCGCCACCGTGACCGTCGCCAATGGCGGCGACAATATCGCGGTCTACGTTCCGCTGTTCAGCCGGCAGACGGCCGGCGGCGTGCTGGCGATCTGCGCCGTGTTTGCGGCGATGACGGCGCTCTGGTGCGCCGCCGGTGCAGCGCTGGTCGGTCATCCCAGATTGGGCGCGCCGCTGCGGCGCTGGGGCAGCCGGATCATGCCGCTGGTCCTGATCGGACTTGGTGCGTTCATTCTGGTGTCGAGCGGTGCGTTGTAACGGAACGCGCAACCCTGCCGGGCGTTATCTTACCAATCCATATTTGGAAAAACGTCGATGCCGTACACGCCCGGAATGCATTCTTACGGTTCGATGCCGGATCGCGCGCAGGAATTCCTGAAGGCGATAAAACCGTTCGCGCAACAAACACCCGAACCCAGCGCGACACACATCGTGGAGATGGTGTCGAGTAGCACGGTGCGGCGCAAGCTCCGCCTCTTCGTCCGGCGCTTCTACAGCTACCGCCGTCTGCGGTTCTAACTATTCACTTCCGCGCCGCCGGGATGGGTGCCGGCCCGTTGCGGGATGAAAACGATACAAGCGACCATGAACGCCGCGATGATCGCGGTCGCGAGCGGCCGGCTCACATTCAGGCCGCCCTGCGCATGCGGCTTGTCGAAGAAGTCGCCGACCGTGGCGCCTAGCGGCCGGGTGAGAATGAACGCCGCCCAGAACAGCAGCACGTGCGAAATGCGCGTCCAGAAATACGCGCCCGCGACCAATGCCAGCGCCGCAACGAACACCGCGGCGCCGCCGAGATAGCCGAGCCCTGAAGTATCGGCCATCCAGTCGCCGAGTGCGGTCCCAAGGGTCTGGGAGAACGTAATGGTCGCCCAGTAGAACGCTTCCACCCGCGGTCTGTTCACGGTCTCGACCGAAACGCTGCCTTCCGACCAATACCACAAGCCGAGCGACGCCAGCACGCAGGTCAGAAGAACGGCCGAGCCGCCGGTATAACCGATGCCAAGCGAGCGATCGGCGAAATCCGCCATCGTGGTGCCGGCCGTGGTCGACGCCACGATCGTCGCCCAGTAGAGGAACGGATGAAACGCCTTCGCACCGATCTGGATCGCCACCAGCACCACCAGCAGCGCAAGGAAGATCGCACTGCCCACCAGATAGCCCAGGTTCATCGTCATCGTGACGGTGTCGCCGCCCGTTTCGCCCAGCGTGGTCGCCGCGATCTTGATGATCCAGAACCCCAGCGTGACCGCCGGGACTTTGCTCAAAACGCTTTCCGTCGTGGTCATGCAAACACTCGCTTTGGTCAAAACGTGAAGAGCACCGAGGCGTACCAGGAATAGCGATCCGTCGTGGCTGCGTTCTGCAAACCGGGACCGGCGTAGGCCAACAGGTGATAGTGGTCGTCGATGTCGTATTTCACGCCGCCACCGATGCTCGTGCTGTCGCGCCCGCCCCGCATCTCGGCCGTCTGGTGTACGAGCTCCGCGCCGATCTGCAGATCGGGCAGCACCTGACGCGCCAGTGCCCAGCCCATCAGGCAGAAGTTCTGCGTGTCGCGGCCGTTGTCGAGAACGCATCCGCCCCCGCCGAAGGTCGACCATTTGTCCCAATCTTTTTCGAGCCACACCGGCAGCAGCAGCGAGAAGCGTTTGTCGCCGACCTCGGAGGACATGGTGGGCAGGAACAGCCGTGGAAAGACCGCGACGTCCCAGCCGTCATCGGCCTGATGCAGGAAGCGGTATTTCGCCGCCAGCTCGACATTGCCCAGTCCCGCAACCGTGGCGTGGCCCGCAGCGCTGTCGAAATCGAGGGGCACGACCGCGGTCAGCTGCAGGTCCTGCGCTGCGCCATAGTTGAAATCGATGCCGCTCTGGCCGCCGGTGTCGCCGCGCACATTCGTTCCGCTGTTGAACAGGTAGATCTCGTAATGTCCGTCGTCGGTGGGCTCCGCATCGTCCGACACGTAAGGCGGCCCTGCCCACGCAAACCCCGGCAGCGCCGCACAGAAACCGACACATGCCAGGAACCCGCGCCGCATGAGGTTTTCCTTAGACGATCACGGCTTGCGGCCGGGTTGGGACAACATTGGGATTTATCCACCTAACTACGACAGTGCACCCTCTTCCCGCCAATGCGGGGGAGAAGGTGCACCGGAGCGAAGCGGCGGTCAGGCGAGGAAAGTAGCAGAGAGTTAGAGACCGAGTTTCCGCATGTGCGGGTCCAACTCCGCCAGCGCCTCATCCACGCTCAAATTCCATTTCGCGCGGTCGCCGTAGGAAATCTGGTTGATCAGGTAACGCAGGAACAGCCAGTGGGAGCGTTGCTTCAGGCCGGGGTCTCCGGATGACAGCGGATAGTGCGCGAACAGGTGATCGACCGCGGATTCGCCGAAGCGCCAGGCGTAGGCGAAGTCGTTGGCGGGATCGCCCCAGGAGGCATCGGTGAAATCGATCACGCCGGCGAGGCCGCCATCGGCGCCGATCAGGATGTGATCGTCGCTAAGGTCGTTGTGCGCAAGGCGCTCTGTCCCGCCGGTCATTTCGGCCAACGTATCGTGAAACGCATCGAAGCGTGCGAGCCAGGGTTTGCTCACAAGCGGCGCGATCATCGCGCGACGCAGCGAGCGGTAATAGGCGGCGAATTGTGCCCCGGTCCATGAACGCTGCAACGAACCGTCCGGCTGAACAATCGTCGTCTGTGGCAGCGCATGCAGCGTCGCCAGAAATTCGCCGAGATCGCTCAGCACCGTGCTTTGCGCAGCACGGTCGAGCGCCGCAAACACCGGCGGCGTCATCTCATGGCCTTCGATCAGGCGATAGGCGCCGATGCTGCGGTCGGGCGCTACGAATGCATAATGCGGCACAGCGATGCGCACGCGGTCGCGCAATTGCTCCAGCAGATTCAGTTCGGCGGCGAAGCGGCCCAATTGGCTGTCGCTGCGCGGCAGGCGCACGACCCACGCGCCGTCGAGCACGACGACGTAGTTGTCTTCGCCATAGGTGTTGAGTTCGCCGTGCGTGAACGCCAGCGCAGGAAACGCGCTTCGGATGCGCGCCTCTAGCTCCGCGATCATCGCTCAAAGATCTCGCGGCCGGAGGAAATCTATCAGGCGCCCGCTTTCGAGCTTCACTCTCTTCCAGCTGTCGATATCGAGATCGATCACCGCCAGTGCCGCGGTCGGGAATTTCTCCTCGATCGCGTCCAGGTGATCGCGTTCTATCGCCTTCAGCTCTTCGTGCAGCAGCGCCACCGCGAGTTGCTCGATGCCGGGATTGTGCGCCACCACCATCAGCGCGGCCGATTTGTCCGGCACGCCGCGCAATACCGACAGCATCGTCTCCGGCTCCGCGAGATAAAGCGCGTCGGAAAACTGCGTCTTCGGATTTTCCGCGATCGCGACCGACCAATATTCCAGAGTCTCGCGCGTGCGCATTGATGACGAGCACAGCACAAAATCCGGCAGGTATTTCAGGCGCCGCATCGCGAGCGCCATGCGCGCCGCATCGTGGCGGCCGCGCTCGATCAGCGCGCGGGATTTGTCGTCTTTCGCAGACGGCTCCGCCTTCGCGTGGCGAAACAGATAAAGCCGCTTCACGCGACCTGATAGCGCGCACGCGCCCCGCGTTCGAGCGCCACCGCCACCAGGCGGTCGATCTGAAGCGCACGGCGGAGCGCGTCGATCACCGCCACCTCTTCCAGCGCGATGCGCGCATCGGTGAGCGCCACTTCCAGCGCCATCCAGTAGGCGGTCTCGCGCAGTTGCTCCGGCAGTCCGTCGCGCACGAGACCCAGCACCGCATCGAAGCCGTCGTCTTCCTGCAGGATCTGGGCGCACTCCTGTGCGATCGGGAGCAGCCTTTGCTGGTCGAAATCGCGGAACGCGGGTAGGCGGTGGCTCAGCTCGCCGATGGTGCGCAGCTCCTTGTCGCTCATCGTGCCATCGGCCGCCGCGACGACGACCATGACGTAAATCAAAGCCGAGTGATGACTGATCGTGCTCATAAGCGTCCCTGATGTGCTGCGCGCCCCCGCCCTTGCGAAGCGGCGCGCGACCTTATGCGGCTTGACCCTCGGGTCGCAACCTTGGCAATAAACTTCCATGGCGACGCACAAAAAGCCCGGAAAATGGCGCGCTCGCACCCAGGCGGTGCGCGGCGGACAGCTGCGCTCGCCATTCCAGGAAACGAGCGAGGCGCTCTACCTTACGTCCGGGTATGCCTATGAAGACCCGGAAGAAGCGGAAGCCCGCTTCAAGGGCGACGCGCCCGGCTTCATCTATTCGCGTTACGGCAATCCCACCGTCACCATGTTTGAAAGCCGCATGGCCGCGCTCGAAGGCGCACCGGTCGCGCGCGCGACCGCGAGCGGTATGGCAGCGGTCTCGACCGCGTTCCTTTGTGCGCTCAAGACGGGCGATCACGTCGTCGGCGCCAAGGCGATGTTCGGCTCCTGCCGCTTTGTGATCGAAGACGTGCTCGCCCGCTTTGGCATCACCCACACCCTGATCGACGGTACCGACGTCGACCAATGGGCCAGCGCCATCACGCCGAAGACCAAGCTGCTGTTCCTCGAAACGCCGGCCAATCCGACGCTCGCGATTTCCGACATGAAGGCGGTGGCGAAGCTTGCGCATGATGCAGGCGCCCGCCTCATCGTCGACAACGCCTTCGCGACACCGGCGCTGCAGCGGCCGATGGAATTCGGCGCCGACATCGTGATCCATTCGTCGACCAAATATATCGACGGCCAGGGCCGCGCGCTGGGCGGCGTCATTCTCTGCAAGGAGGATTTCCTCAAAGATCACCTGCAGAGCTATTACCGCAACACCGGCCCCTCGATCAGCCCGTTCAATGCCTGGCTGCACTTGAAGAGCCTGGAGACGCTGGACCTGCGGATGCGGGCGCATTGCGACAATGCGCTGACGGTTGCGAACTTCCTGGCGAAGGAAAAGAAGATCACCAGGGTGCTCTATCCTTTCCGGCCCGATCATCCGCAGCACAACCTTGCGAGAGCGCAGATGGAAGGCGGCGGCGGCGTGGTGACGTTCGAGATCGCGGGTGGCAAGCCGGCGGCGTTCAAATTCGCGGGCGCACTCAAGCTGATCGACATCTCCAACAACCTTGGCGACACCAAGAGCCTGCTCACTCATCCGGAAACGACGACGCATCAGAAGCTGTCGCCGCAAGCGCGCGCCGAGCTCGGCATCACCTCCGGCCTGATGAGGATTTCCGTCGGTCTCGAAGACCCGGCCGACATCTGCGAAGACCTCGCCGACGCGCTAAGGGCGGCGTAATTCTTGTATCCTTCGGGGCTCGCCGCTGCGCGGGCTCGCACCTCAGGATGACGCCGACCGAGCGCTGGCCAACCATGCGGTTTTCAATGGCTCCTGTTGATACAAACGCTTTATCGTCATGCTGAGGTGCGAGCGCAGCGAGCCCCGAAGCACAAAAGAAGGTGGGAAGCATGACCGAACATCACGCAGGACTTCGCTGGAAGCGCAGCTCGGACACCTTCACCTATGACGCCTACAATCGCGCGCATGACGTGACGTTCAAGCAGGGCGCGATCGTGGTGCCGTCATCGGCGTCGCCCGCCTATCGCGGCGATGCCGGGTGCGTCGATCCGGAAGAAGCATTCGTCGGCGCGCTCGCGAGTTGTCACATGTTGTCATTTCTCGCGATCGCCGCGCGCAAGCGCCTCACCGTCGACGTTTACGAAGATGAAGCGGTGGGAACTCTGGAGAAAGACTCCAGCAAACGGTTATCCATCACGCGCGTGGTGCTGCATCCACGCGTCACATTCGCGCCGGGAACCGTTGTTGATGAAGACACACTGCGCGCGCTGCATCATCGCGCGCACGAAGAGTGTTTCATCGCCAATTCGGTTAAGACCGACGTGACCGTAGAGCAACAGGACTGACAAACGTTAACCGGGTGTGATGATCGTCTCTTGAATCCGCCTTAGTTCTTCCGTCATAATTTTCTCATGTATGAACGATCGACTCGCGGCATTCGCGTCCTGGTCAAACCCGCCTTTCTGGCCGATCAATCCGATCCGGGCGAACACCACTATCTGTGGTCGTACACGGTCACGATCGAGAACAAAGGTCCGGAGACGGTACAGTTGCTCTCGCGCTACTGGCACATCACCGACGGCGAGGGACGGTCGAAGGAAGTACGCGGTCCCGGCGTCGTCGGCGCGCAGCCGGTGCTCGCGCCCGGGCAGTCTTACGAATACACGAGCGGTTGTCCGCTCCCGACGTCCTCCGGCTATATGGTCGGCAAATACCAGATGTGCGCGGAGAACGGGGAGAAGTTCGAGGCGGAGATTCCGGCGTTTCTGCTGGAAAGTCCGCACGAGCAGCGCCGGTTCCACTGAAAAGACCACAGACTCGTGGGGTTGATCCGGAACACCGTTCCGGGCGTTAATCTCTCATACCCCCTCCGAGATCGCTTGATGTCCGAAGTTCGAAAGCCGCATCCCGTTTCCGGCGAACCCGCACGCCCCAGCCGCGAAGAAGCAGAACGGGCCATCCGCACTCTTCTGGAATGGGCCGGCGACGATCCCGATCGCGAAGGCCTGCGCGATACGCCGGCCCGCGTGGCGCGCGCCTACGAGGACTGGTTCTCCGGCTACCGCCAGGACCCGGAAGAATATCTCTCGCGCACCTTCGAGGAAGTCGAAGGTTACGACGACATGATCGTCCTGAAGGACATCCGTTTCGAGTCGCATTGCGAACATCACCTCGCGCCGATCATCGGCCGCGCCCATGTCGCCTATCTTCCAACCAACAAGGTGGTCGGCATCTCCAAGCTCGCGCGCGTGGTGGAGACCTTCGCCCGCCGATTGCAGGTGCAGGAGAAGATGAACGCGCAGATCGCGCAGTGCATCCAGAAGGTGCTCGATCCCAAAGGCGTCGCCGTTGTGATCGAGGCGACGCATCAATGCATGACGACGCGCGGGGTGCACAAGACCGGTGTCACGATGGTGACCTCCACCATGCATGGCGAGTTTCGCAAGAACCCGCTGACCCGCCGCGAATTTCTGAGCGTGATCGGCAATCCGTCTTCGAGCATGGACGGCTGACCGCGCAGGATCATGCCGCAGCCGCTATCTGAAACAGCGCATTTCCAGGGACAGGAATACGCGGCGTTCCTGTTCGACATGGACGGAACGCTGCTGGATTCGTCCGCGGTGGTGGAGCGCACGTGGCGCATCTGGGCCAGCAGGCATGGCGTCGATCTCGCCGAGCTGATGGATGCCGCGCACGGCATCCGCGCCATCGACACCATTCGCCGCTTCGCGCCGCACGTGGATGCAGCCGCGGAAGCGAAATGGTTTCTCGAAGCCGAACTCGCCGATGTCGAAGGGGTGGTGCCTATCGCCGGGATCGAGGCGTTGATCGCCGGTCTTGATCCCGCGCACTGGGCCGTCGTCACCTCGGCGCCGCGTGCGCTCGCCAAAGTCCGGCTGCGCGCCGCAAACCTTCCGGTGCCCACGATCCTGATCGCCGCCGAAGACGTGCCGCGCGGCAAACCTGCGCCGGACGGCTACCTGCTCGCGGCAGAGCGGCTCGGTGTCTCTATCCGCGACTGTCTCGTCTTCGAGGATTCGCCTGCCGGCGTCGCTGCCGCGAAAACCTCCGGTGCCCGCGTGGCGATCGTCGGCGGCATGGTACCGCCCGAAGACGGCGTGCTTTGGATCGCGAATTATCTATAGACGAGCGACAGCGGAATTGTTGACGCCGCTCTGCCCTTGCGCATAGGTTCCGCCCCACGCGTGAGGTTTTGGGAACGTGGAGCAATTCCACGGCTGCCCCCGCAACTGTAACCGGCGAGCGACGCGCCCTTACTGCCACTGAGCGAAAGCTTGGGAAGGCGGGCGAGAAGCGGTGACCCGGAAAGCCAGGAGACCTGCCTTGCGCCGTCGTCCTGTTTCCGCTCGGGGTGTGGCGGGGGCAAGCGGGAATCCGCGTGACGACAAGGCCGAGTCGTCGCGGGGGATAGAATGACCTCTTCAGTGCTGAACGGGCGCAACGCGTTGCAAGACGCACGTCCGCGCGGCGGCTCCTCAAACAGGAGTTCGTCATGCGCAAAGTCTTTCTCGCGTCTAGCGCTTTAATATTCATTTCCACCTCCGCGTTCGCCGACAACACCGAAACCGTTGTGGTCACCGCCACCCGCACGCCGGAGCCGGCCAAGCTCACCGGCACGTCGATCGACGTGATCACCGCGAACGATCTGCAGAACCAACAGATCAATTTCGTCACCGACGCGCTGGCGGAGGTGCCGGGACTCTCGATGTCGCGCACCGGCGGCGCCGGGCAAACCACCTCTATCTTCATCCGGGGCGCCAATTCCGGGCAGAGCCTGTTCCTGATCGACGGCGTTCGTCTGGAAGACCCGAGCGCCACCGACGGCGGCGCAGTGCTGCAGGATGTTCTGGTCAACAACATCGACCGCATCGAAGTGCTGCGCGGACCGCAATCGACACTCTACGGCAGCGACGCGATGGGCGGCGTGGTGAACATCCTTTCCAGGCGGGGCGGCGACCAGCCGTTTGCCTTCACCGGCAGCGCCGAAGGCGGCTCGTTCGGCACCTGGCACGGCAACATCGCGGCAGACGGTACGGAAGGCCGCGTCGAATACGGTGCCGCGGTCAACTACTTCGACACCGATGGCACCTCGGCTGCGGATTCGCGCAACGGCAATACGGAAGCGGACGGCTACCGCAATTTCGGCGCGACCTTCAACACACGCATCCATGCGACCGACGACATCAGCGTCGACCTGCGTGGCTATTACACGGACTCGCATGTCGACTTCGACGGTTTTCCACCGCCGAATTTCACGTTTCAGGACGATCCGGAGTTCGGCAAGAACACACTCTATGCCGGCTATGCAGGCTTGAACGTGTCGCTGCTCGACGGCCGCTTCACCAACCTGCTCGCGCTGATCGGGCTCAACAGCGACCGCAAGGATTTCGGCAATTTCGATTTTCTCACCGGCGCGTTCTCGCCCACCATCAACTTCTATGGCAAAGGCGGATCCGGCCGTTTCGAGTACGAAGGCGTGTTCCAGGTGAACGACACCAACGAGCTGGTGTTCGGTGCCGAGAGCCAGCACACCACGCTCGAAACCCACAGCGTGTTCGATCTCACGCCGCTCGACCACGGCAGCCGCACCACCGACGGCTATTACGGCCAGTGGCAATCGACCCTGTTCGAGGCACTGACGCTGACCGGCGGCGTGCGCTACGACCACGACAGCGAGTTCGGCGGCCACACCTCGGTAAAGCTCAACGGGGCCTATAACATCGACAGCACGGGCACCACGCTGCGCGCCGCGTATGGCGACGGTTTCAAGGCGCCATCGCTCTACGAACTGTTCTCCGATTTCTCCAATCCGGTCACCGCGCTGAAGCCGGAGCAGTCGCACGGCTGGGAAGCCGGCATCGACCAGCCGTTCCTCGACGGCAATGCGAAGGCGTCGCTCACCTACTTCCAGAGCAACTACGACAACCTGATCGATTTCTTCTCCTGCTTCGGCATCGCCTCCCCAGCCTGCACCTTGCGGGCGTTCGCGGGTGGCTATTACTTCAACGTCAACCGGGCGCGAACTGACGGCGTCGAAGGCGAGCTGACGGCGAAGATCGTGGACACGCTGAGCGCCGACGCCAACTTCACCACGCTCACCGCCAGGAACGAGACGAACGGGTTCCCCTTGGCAAAGCGTCCGGACTTCAGCGCCAACGGCACGCTGACCTGGGCGCCCACGCCCGACTGGTCGCTGGGCGGCGGCGTGAACTATGTCGGGCCGCGCTACAACGACGCGTTCGGATCGGTCCGCCTGTCCTCCAGCACGGAAGCCAACCTGTTCGGCTCCTGGCAGTTCGTCGAGCACTGGCAGGTCTATGGCCGCGTCGACAACCTGTTCGACGACCGCAGCGAACCGGTGAGCGGCTATGGGCGGCCCGGGCGTGCGTTTTTCGCGGGCGTGCGGACCGCTTTCTAAGCGGGCGCTTCGCATGGCAAGGTCCGGGACTCGCTATTCCCGGACCCCACCATGCCCTTCAAAAGCATCCTGATTGCCAATCGCGGCGAGATCGCCATCCGCGTGGCGCGCGCCACCGCCGATCTCGGCCTGCGTTCCGTTTCCATCTACTCGACCGACGACGCCAACTCGCTGCATGTGAAATGGGCAGACGAAAGTTACCCGCTCGGCGCGAGCGGTCCCGCCGCCTATCTCGATATCGACCGCGTGGTTGCCGCTGCCAAGGCCACCAACTGCGATGCGATCCATCCGGGCTACGGCTTCTTAAGTGAGAACGCGGACTTCGCCCGCGCCTGCAAAAAGGCCGGCGTCATCTTCATCGGACCGAGCCCCGAAGTGCTTTCGACTTTCGGCGACAAGGCCCGCGCCCGCGCGCTCGCCGAACGGTTCGGCGTACCGATTATCGAAGGCACTTCCGGTCCCACTTCGCTCGAAGAGGCGCAAGCGTTCCTCAAGAAGCGCGGCAAAGGCGGCGCGATCGTAATCAAGGCGGTGGCCGGCGGCGGCGGCCGCGGCATCCGCGTGGTCAACGCGCCCGACGATCTGGCGGAAGCCTATGCCCGCTGCCGCTCCGAGGCGAAGGCGTCGTTCGGCAACGACGATGTGTATGTCGAAGCGTTCATGCCGAACGCGCGCCATGTCGAAGTGCAGGTGATCGGCGACGGCAAAAGCGCGAGCCACGTGTGGGAACGCGACTGCACCATCCAGCGGCGGCATCAGAAGATCATCGAGATCGCGCCTGCCCCGGCACTCGATCCCCTCGTGCGCAAGCAGTTGCATGACGCTGCGGTGTGGCTGGCGGACGATGTCAGCCTGGCCGGTCTCGCCACCTTCGAATTCCTGGTCGATCCCACGCCGAAGAAACACGGCCCGGCGTTCGCTTTCATCGAGGCCAATCCGCGACTTCAGGTGGAGCACACCGTCACCGAGGAGGTGACGCAGCTCGACCTCGTTTCGGCGCAGATCCAGGTGGCGCAAGGCCGCTCGCTACGCGATCTCGATCTTCGGCAGGACGATATCCCGCCGGTGCGCGGCGCCGCGATCCAGCTGCGCATCAATATGGAGACGGTGACGAAGGACGGCACCGTGAAACCGTCCGGCGGCATCCTCACCCGCTTTGCGCCGCCGTCGGGACCGGGCATCCGCGTCGATACCTATGGCTATGAAGGCTATCAGACCAATCCGTCGTTCGACTCGCTGATCGCCAAGCTGATCGTGCACGCGCCCGACCATAACCTCGCGATCATCCGCGCCCGGCGCGCGCTGGAGGAATTTGCGATCGAAGGCGCGAAAACCAACATTGCATTCCTGCACGCGCTCCTCGACACGATCGATATCTCGGGCGCGAAGATGCACACCCGCATGGTCGAGGAGAACATCGCGGCGGTTGTCGAGGAAGCGGAGAAGTGGAAACCGGCCGCGCCGATTGCGGCGAGCACCGCAGCGCCGGCGGCTGTGCGCAAAGCAGCGGCAGAAGACGCGCCGGCCGGAACGGTGGCGGCGCGAGCGCCGATGCAGGGCAAGATCGTCTCGATCGACGTGAAGCCCGGCGATCCCGTGCGCAAAGGCGCGACTATTGCGGTGTTCGAAGCGATGAAGATGGAGCATCTGGTCGGTGCGCCGGAGTCGGGCCGCGTTCACTCCATCACCGGTGCGCCCGGCGCGGTGCTGGCGGAAGACGACGCGTTCCTCTTCATTCTGCCGGAAGCCATCGCCGGCGAAGGCAAGAAGGCGGAGAAGAAGCGCGATCCCGATTTCATCCGTCCCGATCTCGACGAAAGCCTGAAACGTCACGCCTTCGGCTACGACGCGAACCGGCCCGATGCGGTCGCCAGGCGGCGCAAGATCAACGCCCGCACCGTGCGCGAGAACGTCGCCGATCTGTGCGACGACAACAGCTTCATCGAATACGGCGCGCTCGCCTTCGCAGCACAGCGGCGGCGGCGCACGATGGAGGACCTCATCGCCAACACCCCCGGCGACGGCATCATCACCGGTATCGGCACCGTGAATGCGAAGGAGTTCGGTGAACAAAAAGCGCGCTGCGCCGTCATCGCTTATGACTACACCGTGCTCGCGGGTACCCAGGGTTCGATGAACCATCAGAAGAAGGACCGCCTTCTGAAAGTCGCCGAAGAGTGGACACTGCCCATCGTGGTATTCACCGAAGGTGGCGGCGGCCGGCCGGGCGACACCGATTTTCCGGGCGTCGCCGGTCTCGACGTGCCGACCTTCCGCGGCTACGCGAAACTGTCGGGCTTGATCCCGCGCGTCGCAATCAACAACGGCCGCTGTTTCGCCGGCAACGCGGCACTCGCCGGCACCAGCGACGTCATCATCGCGACCAAAGGCTCCAACATCGGCATGGGCGGCCCGGCGATGATCGAAGGCGGCGGCCTGGGCGTTTACACCCCGGACGAAGTCGGCCCGATGTCGCTACAGGTAGCAAACGGCGTGGTCGATGTGCTTGTCGAAGACGAAGCCGAAGGCGTCGCCGTCGCGAAGAAATATCTCTCCTACTTCCAGGGGCCGGTCGCAAAATGGAAAGCGCCGGACCAGCGCGCACTGCGTCACCTGATTCCGGAAAACCGCCTGCGCGTCTATGAGATCCGGAAAGTCGTGGCCGGCATCGCGGACGAAGGTTCGGTGTTGGAACTGCGCCCCGAGTTCGCACCAGGCATGATCACGGCACTGGTGCGCATCGAAGGCAAGCCTTTCGGCCTGATCGCGAACAATCCGATGCATCTGGCCGGCGCGATCGATGGGCCATGCGCCGACAAGGCGGCGCGGTTCCTGCAGCTCTGCGATGCGTTCGGACTGCCGATCGTTTCGCTGTGCGACACGCCGGGCTTCATGGTGGGACCGGAAGCCGAGAAGCCTTCGCTGGTGCGCAAGGTGAGCCGCATGTTCGTCGTCGGTGGCAGCCTGTCCGTGCCGATGTTCGTGGTGGTGCTGCGCAAAGGCTACGGCCTCGGCGCGCAGGGCATGGCGGGCGGCAGCTTCCATGCGCCGTTCTTCATCGTGTCGTGGCCGACCGGAGAGTTCGGCGGCATGGGCCTCGAAGGCGCGGTGCGGCTCGGCTATCGCAAGGAACTGGAAGCGGAGCCGACGCCGGAGGCGAAGGAAGCGCTATTCCAGAAGATGGTGGCGCAGAGTTATGCCCGCGGCAAAGCGATCAACATGGCGGCCTATCTGGAGATCGACGACGTGATCGATCCCGCGGACACACGGCGCTGGATCGTGCGCGGCTACAACTCGGTGCCGCCGCAAAGAGGCGAGCGCAGGCGCAGCTACGTCGATACGTGGTGAAGGATCAGCTCGCGGCGGCGAGCGGCGCGCGCGCCTCGTTCGGATAGTCCGTGCGGCGATAGAGGCCCGGCGTCGTTTCGACGAAGGCGGTGCTGAAACCGGCCACCGTCTCGGTGTGGCCGAGCACGAGATAGCCGTCCGGCGCCAGCACCTGTGCGAGGCGGTCGAGTACAACGGTTTTGGTCTCGCCGTCGAAATACATCAGCACGTTGCGGCAGAAGATGACGTCGACTTCGCCAATCCAGCCATAGGAATCGAGCAGGTTGAAGGTCCGGAAATTCACTGCCCGGCGCAGCGCGTCGTCGATGCGCCAGCCGCCGCCTTCCTGCGTGAAGTGGCCGGCGATGCGGCGAACCGCGAGCCCGCGTTGAACTTCGAACTCGGCATAGAGCCCTTCTTTCGCGCGCAGGATCGAATCCGAATTGATGTCGGAGGCGAGGATTTCGACGTCCCAGCCACGTTCGGCGAGCCGGTGATCGTCCAGGATCATCGCGAGTGTGTAGGCTTCCTGCCCAGTCGCGCAGGCGGCGCACCAGATGCGAAAGCGCCTGTTTTCCGCGCGGCGACGCAGCAACGCCGGGAGGATCGTCTCCTCGAAGGTCTCGAATGCTTCGGGATCGCGAAAGAAGAACGACTCGTTGGTCGTCATCGCTTCGGTCACGGCGCGCGCCAGCGGCTCGCGGCCGTAGCGCAGATCCTTGAGCAACCCTTCGACATTGCGGAATCCGAAACGCCGCGCTACCGGCAGCAGGCGTGATTTGACCAACGGTATCTTGTTTGGTGTCAGCGCCAATCCGCTGCGGCGGCGCAGCAGATCGGTCAGGAAGGTGAAGTCGGCGGTGTTCACGGCGGGGCCTCAGCGTGAACCGCTCTTAAAGCAGCCCGACTTCCATCAGCTTTGCGCGCAGCAGGTCGCGGTCGAACGGCTTCACGATGAAATCGTTGGCGCCCGAGCCGACCGCTTCGGCAATGTGCGGCACGTCGTTCTCGGTGGTGGAGAACAGCACGACCGGCCACATACCGCCGTCCTGCTTGCGCAGCGTCTTCAGAAACTCGACGCAGCTCATCGACGGCATGGTGCAGTCGAGCAGGATTACGTCGGGCATCTTTTCGGCGCACACGCTGAGCGCGCTGGCCGCATCGGGCGCTTCTTCCGCATGGAAGTTCAGGTCTTCGAACAGCCTGCACGCGACCTTGCGGACCACGCGGCTGTCGTCGATGACGAGGCAACTCTTCAAGGGATCGTCTCCCGGGAATCCGCGAGAAAGACTAGGCCGGGAAGGTAAACGGGGTCTGAAGACCGTTCACCTTTTGCTAGCCGGCGGCGATGGCAACGCCGCCCTCATGCGCGGTCAGCGTGAGTCCCGCGTTGAGCGCGCGCGCGAGCTTGTGGGCCAGGAATGGCTGGATGCCGCGGGCGTCGACGGCGGTGGAGGCTTCTCCGCGCACCGCCTTCTCCATCTCTTCCGACACCCGGATATGCGTGCCGGTGCCCTCGACCCGGAAGGACGGCGCGGCCGCATCGCCGCCGGTCTGCACCGTCACAACGCCGCCGCGTGGCAGGCAATCGGCTACCACGACGGCGGCGTTCATGAGCAGTTTCGCCCAATCCTTCGGCCAATGGACGGGGGCAGCGTTCCAGCGGATTTCCGTCTTGGTGCCGGCGACCAGCCCCTGAACGAGACGCCCGACTTCGCCCAGATCGAGCTCCGCCCCCGCCGATCCGGCGGCGCCGAAGGCAATGCGCATGAATTGCAGCCGCGCCAGTGCCTGCTCGGCACTGGACGACACGATCTTCAGCGCCTCCGCCCGCATCATGGCGTCGCGCTCGTCTTCCAGGACTTCCAGCCCGTTGACCACGGCACCGAGAGGTCCCACAAGGTCGTGACAGACGCGGGACACCAGAAACGCGGAAAAATCGATCTCGTTCATGGGCCTGACGAACTCCAGGGAGCGGTGGTGAGCGAATGGTTACTTTCGCGCCCCGCTGTTAAAGAATGCTTAAGACAGGATCAACCGTTGCGCCCGGCGACTGGGTGAAGCTGCCGTCTGCGCCCGCGTGGGGCACGGGGCAGGTACAGTCGGTGGTGGGGGCGAAGGTCACGGTCAATTTCGAGCACGCGGGCAAGCGTGTCGTGCAAAGCGATGTTGTGGCGTTGGAACAGGTGGAAGCCGAAGGACGATGAACGAAACGATACATGCGCATGCCGCGTCCGCGATGGTGCGCGCGCTGGCCGAGATCGCCTATGACGCCGGCCGGATTATCCTGCGGCACTACACCGACGAGATCGTTTCGCGGAAGAAGGAGGATCACTCGCCGGTTACCGCCGCCGACGAAGAGGCGGAAGCCTTCATCCTCGCGCGGCTGAAGCATCTGGCGCCCGACGTGCCGGTGATCGCGGAGGAGGAAGCTGCGGCGGGGCGGCTGCAGAAGATCGGACACCATTTCTTCCTGGTCGATCCGCTCGACGGCACCAAGGAGTTCATCAACAAGAACGGCGAGTTCACCGTGAACATCGCGGAGATCATCGACGGCAAGCCGGTGCGCGGTGTCGTCTATGCGCCGGCGATCGACCGGCTGTTCTTCGGCGAAACGCTGAGCGGCGCGTTCGAGATCGAGGCGAAGCCGGGCGGCGCGCCGGATTTCGGCGAGGCGAACCAGATCAGCGTGCGCAGCGCACCCGCGGGCGGCATGACCGCGGTCGCGAGCCGCTCGCATCGCGACAGCAAGACCGACGAATATCTCGCGGCCTACAAGATCAAGGATTTCCTCTCGGCCGGTTCGTCGCTGAAGTTCTGTCTCGTCGCCACCGGCGAAGCAGACATCTATCCGCGCCATGGCCGCACAATGGAATGGGACACGGCCGCGGGGCACGCCGTGCTCGCGGCCGCCGGCGGCAGCGTAACCCAGCTCGACGGCAAGCCGTTTCTCTACGGCAAGGCAAAAGAGAAATTCGCCAATCCGTTCTTCGTGGCCAAGGGCGCTGACTAGCGGTCCAGTTTGTTGCGGTTGGAATAGAACAGCAGCCCCATCAGGCCGATCGCAACGCCGGTCGTCACGATGACGCCAAGCGACAGGAACACCCAGCCCAACGTGCTGATGCCGGTGCCGGCCAGGATGTTCCAGTCGTGCACCGCGTAGAAGATCGCGCCAGCCAGGATGGCGAGAAGCACCGCAATCGCGAGCCAGCCGCCGATACCCAGCGGCGCGTTATCGTCCGGTTCGGGTTCCGTGTAAGCCATGGGTGGGAGTGTACACCGGTGTGGGATCGTTCAACACAACACTCAACTCAACACTCGCGGTCATCACCGGCTAGTGAGCACGCTTGCTCTTAACACAATCGCCCTCGCCCCCTTCGGGGGAGAGGGTTGGGTGAGGGGGTCTCAACACAATCAGATGGTACAGAGCGTGGGCTCGATCGTGCCGGATCGCGTGTTGCGCTCTGTGCTGGCGTTGGTGTCACCGCATGCGTTTGAACACCCCCTCACCCTGCCCTCTCCCCCGGTGGGGGAGAGGGTGCACTACAAGGGTGCGCTTGCGGTTTTAATTCTGAAGGCGCTCACGCCTTGAACAGCAGTGAGCCCGGTGCCAGGCGTACTTTCAGTACGGTCCCTTCGGCGCCGGCGACTTCCAGCATGTCGCCGGCGATCGGCGCGGAGCCGTCGATAACGCTCGCGTTCCAGCGCGAATCGTCTACCAGCACCGCGCCGCGCCCGCCGGAAAAATCCACCGCCGCTTTCACGAAACGGCCGACGCATTGATCGCCTCGGCGGTTGAGCGTGGGATGGACCGCGTTGTCCGACCGGCCCCATGGCGAGCGCTTCCACGCGATCGTCGCCACGACCGAGAGCACGGCGAAGAGGAAGACGCACAACCGGCCGTCGAGCACCGGGTCGACAAAGCGCAACACACCAACCAGCAGCGCCGCGATGCCGGGCCACAACAGATATTGCGTGGTACTCGCCATCTCGAGCGCGAGCAGCACGGCGCCAAGTGCCCACCAATGCCATGCCACCTGTGCGTTCAGGAAATCGGTCATCGCATCCATCGCGTGCTCCTTACGTCCCCGCCGGACGGCTTGGAGGCGGAGCGGGCGGCGGCGGCGCACTGGGTACGGTACCGGCAGCGGGCCGTGCCGCCTGGCGCACCGCGGTCTGCGTCGCCTGTCCGCCCAACGCCTCTTTGGTCATCTCGGCAATGCCTGCGATCGAACCGAGCAGGCCCGCCGAGTCCATCGGCAAGACTACGAATTTCTGGTTCGGCGCATTGGCGAGTTGGGCGAACGCATCGACATATTTTTGGCCCAGGAAGTAGTTGAGCGCGTTGACGCTGCCCGACTCGATGGAATCCGAAACCATCTGCGTCGCTTTCGCTTCGGCTTGGGCCAGACGTTCGCGCGCCTCCGCATCGCGGAACGCCGCTTCCTTGCGGCCTTCCGCCTGCAGGATGGCGGACTGTTTCGCGCCTTCCGCGCGCAGGATCGCGCCCTGCTTCTCGCCGTCGGCCTGAGTGACTTCCGCACGGCGGAAACGTTCCGCCTTCATTTGACGCGCCATCGCTTCGGTGATGTCGGTCGGCGGCGACAGATCCTTGATCTCGATGCGCGTGACCTTCACGCCCCAGGGCTGTGTCGCCTGATCGACCACCGACAGCAGACGCTGGTTGATCTCGTCGCGCTTCGACAGCACTTCGTCGAGGTCCATCGCGCCGATCACGGTGCGTGCGTTGGTGAGACAGAGGTTGACGATACCAGCCTGCAGATTGCCGACTTCGTATGCGGCGCGTGCCGCATCGACGACCATGTAGAACGCAATCGCATCGGAGGTGACGGTCGCATTGTCCTTGGTGATCACCACCTGGCTCGGGATCGCGAGCACCTCTTCCATCATCGACAGTTTGCGGCCGATACGGTCGAAGAACGGAACGATGAGATTGAGGCCCGGCGACAGCGTGTGGGTGTAGCGGCCGAAGCGTTCAACCGTCCACTGCCGGCCCTGCGGCACGCTTTTCACGCCGGCGAAAATCGTCACCACCGCCAGAAACAGAACCGCAAACACGAAAATCGTCACGGCGTCCATCCGACCCCTCCCCGGGTGCTTTGGAGCATCTTACACATACGTGTCAGATATGTCCGGCGACGTGTGGATTGAAGGGCCGCACGATTGCCATGACCGCGTGGTGCGTCCCCCCGTGAAACGTTAACGCCTCCGGCAAGGCGTTCATCTTCGCGCCCTCTTTTCGCCGCACCGCGCGCCAAGGGTTTGCCCGCGAATCGGGATTTGGCAAAGTTTACGCTGGGCGGGCGATTCGAATTGGAGCAGACGATGGCGTTTGGCCGGACCCTTGGTGCGTTGGTCTTTGTGTTTGCGAGCTTCGCGCCCGCTTTTGCCCAAGATGATGACGACAATGGCCCGCCACCCTCCGATTCCTCGCAGATCGACCGCCAGAACCTGCCGCCGCCGGGGCAGGACCAACCGCCGCCGCCTCGCCATTCCAGCGGCCGGCCACGCGATCTTACCGGTGGATCGTCCACCTATAACGATAACCCCGGCAGTGACAGCCAGCCGCCGCCGCAACAGGCTTACGACACTCCACCGCCGCCTCCGCCGGATCGGGACGGCTACTCCGACCGCGACGCAGACGATGCCCCGCCGGCCGATGACCGCGTCGCCGACGAACCGCCGCCCCGCGAACAACACGACGACGACACCTTCAATCAGGATGAGATCGTAGGTGCTGCTTCCAACTTCTTCGGCGTCACCACCGAAGCGGTGGCCAAAGCGGTGCAACGCATCTTCCGCGACAATGGCCTGCCCGACGGTTACATCAAAGGCGACGAGGGCTCCGGCGCGTTCGTCGTCGGCGCGCGCTATGGCTCAGGCTACCTGATCCGCAAGGGCTACCGGCCGGTCAAGGTGTTCTGGAAAGGCCCTTCGGTCGGTTTCGATTTCGGCGGCAACGCCTCGAAGGTGTTCACGCTCGTCTACAATCTGAAGGAAGAACGGCGGTTGTGGCAGCGTTTCCCGGGTGTCGAAGGCCAGATCTATTTCGTCGCCGGGATCGGCGTGAACTATGAACGCTCTGGCGGCGTCACGCTTGCGCCGATGCGCACCGGCGTCGGTCTCCGCGCCGGCGTCAATGCGCAGTATCAGGTCTACACGCCCAAGCGCGACTGGTTCCCGCTTTAGACTGAGTCTGCACAGAACTTTTCCCACACTGTCATCCCGGACCAGCGAGGCGTGAGCATCGCGCCGATCCGGGATCCATTGGGCCGGCAAGTTGGGGCGTCCGGGCATGCTATTCCGCCATAACGTGTGTTGAGAAATAGGTCCCGGAGCTCCGTTACGCTGCGCTCCACTGCGTCCGGGATGACAAGCAATACGATGAAATCGCGAAGGCGATCCCTCTAGGCGTTGCCATTCACGACATCCGCCATCGTGGTGTCGTCGTCGATCCGGCCTGCCGGTTGCGGCAGGTAGAGCAGCAGCATGGCCGCGACATAGATCGACGAGAACGTGCCGACCACGATGCCGAACAGAATCGCGGCGGTGAAATCGAACAACGTCGGCCCACCCCAGATCAGGATCGGGAAGATCGAGGTCGCGGTCGCAACCGACGTGAGGATCGTCCGCGTCATCATCTGGTTGGTCGAAAGGTTGATCAGTTCGCCGAGCGGCATGCGCTTGTACTTGCGCCGGTTCTCTCTGATCCGGTCGAACACCACGACGGTGTCGTTGATCGAATAGCCGGCGAGGGTGAGCAGCGCCGCAATGCTGGTCAGCGTGAAATCGAGATGCAGAACGGAGAACATGCCGGCGGTCACCAGCACGTCGTGACCGGTCGCAACCGCGGCGCCGATGCCGTACTGCCATTCGAACCGCACCGACACGTAGATCGCGATGGCGACGATGGCGAGCAGGGTCGCATAGACGCCGGCGTGAAACAGTTCGCCGCTCACCTTGGGACCGACGACATCGGTGCGGCGGAAGGTGTAGCCGGGGCCGAGCTTCTGCTGCACCGCTTTCACAGCGGCCTGATCGCTGTGCTTCGCGTCGGGCTGCACGCGGATCTGCACGCAGGAATTTTTCGGCGTGTCGCATTCGCCGCTGCCGATGGTCTGGATCTGCACGTCCTTGAAGCCGAGCGTCCCGATGTCGGACCGCACCTTGCCGATGTCGACGACATGCGCCGCCTTCGCTTCGATCAGTACGCCGCCGGTGAAATCGAGGCCGAGATTGAAGCCCTGAACCGCGATCGAAACGATCGACACGAGCAGCAGCAGGCCGTCGATGGCGAACGCGAAATAGCGCAGGCCGACGAAATTGATCTTGGTGGCTTCAGGCAGAAAACGAAGGAGAGGCATAAGGCCGATCTTTACGGAGCGGCAGACACATAGCGGCTAAGGGCAGACCGGACAAGCGCGCTGTGGCAAAGTGGCGGCGGCACAGAAAACGAGGACGCGCCGATGGCCATCGCACCCGCCGATTTCATCCATACCCGATATACGGTCGACAACCATGTCTGCACGGTGACCTTGAACCGACCGGAGCGGCGCAACGCGCTGAACCCAAGGGCCTATGCGGAAATCGAGGCGGCGTTTCTTGCCGCAACGGCAGACGACGATGTGCGCTGTGTGGTGGTTACGGGGGCCGATCCCTCTTTTTGCTCCGGCGAGGACGTGAAGGAGATGATGACCGGCGAGGCCGGTCCGGCCGATGCGGCGCCGCGCGAGCCGCGCCCGACCCCGGCGGCTATGGCGGCGCTCGACTGCACCAAGCCGGTGATCGCGGCGGTAAACGGCACGGCGGTCGGCTGGGGCATGGAGCTTGCTCTGTATGCGGATATCCGGATCGCGAGCGAGAACGCGAAATTCGCCGAGCTGTTCGTGAAGCGCGGCCTGGTGCCGGACGTGGGCGGCTTCTTCCGCTTGCCGTCGCTGGTCGGACACGCGAAGGCGGCGGAGCTGATGCTCACCGGCGACGTGATCGACGGCCGCGAGGCGGCGCGCATCGGGCTTGTCTCCGAATGTGTGCCGCACGGCGAATTGCTGCCGCGCGCGCAAGCGCTCGCTACGAAGATCGCAGCCAATCCGCCGCTGGCGACAAAGGCGATCAAGGAAGGGCTGCGCCGTCCGGTGAGCGACGCACGCGACACCGGGACCTGGGCCATCGCCACGATCTTCCGCCTGTTCCAGACCGAAGATCACCGTGAAGGTGTGAAGAGCTTCCTCGAAAAGCGCGAGCCGGTGTTCAAAGGGCGGTAGAGCTTTTCAGGAGGCGATGGCTTTGGCTTCGCGCGCCACGGTCGCGCTGGCAGGAAGCCACACGGTCACGCAAGTGCCGCGGCCGACCGCACTTTCCATCTCGATGCGGCCGCCATGGGCGTCCACCAGACCTTTGACGATCGGCAAACCGAGGCCTGCACCTTCTTGCGGATTGCTGACGTCATGACGCGCCTGTCCGAACCGTTCGAAGACATGCGCGAGGTCTTCCGGCGCGATGCCGACGCCCTGATCCTTGACGCCGAACGCAAGCTCCCCCGATGTGACTAGGGCAGCAAACACCTCGATCGTCTTGTCGGGTTCGCTGAACTTGATGGCGTTGCCGAGCAGGTTGAACAAAATTTGCTTGAGGGCACGGCGGTCGACCGTCGCGTCCGGCAGGCTGCGTTCGATGTTGCGGACGAGCCGGAGTTTCGCCGCGCGCACCCGCGGCTCGACGGTGTTCGCACACTCCTCGATCAATGTCGCGAGACCCAGCGGCTCGAGATGTAGTTCGAGTTTGCCGGCCTCGATCCTCGACAGATCGAGCAGATCGTTGACGAGATCGAGAAGGTGTGAGCCGGCATTGTTGATCAGACCTGCATATTCGACGCGCTTCTCCGCGAAGATGTCGAGCGAAAGTAGTTCGGAGAATCCGAGGATCGCGTTCAGCGGCGTCCGCAATTCGTGGCTCATGTTGGAGAAGAACAGCGATTTGGCGCGGTCCGCCTCCAGCGCCGCATCGCGCGCTTTCGTCAGTTCGTCACGCGCGCGTCGCAGATTGATGCGCCCGCTCACCAGCGTATAGGTCGTCGGCAGCGAAACGATCGTCGCGACCGCCAGCGTGATCAGCGGAGCATAGGACGCGTAAGCGCGCAGCAGCACGATGGTCACGAGGTAATCGGCCGCCATTGCGCCCGCGATGCACATCGCCGACCAGACCAGAGTCGTGACGATCTTTTCTCTGAGCATAATGCGGCGGTGCCGAGCGAAGATTGGCAGGGAATCGTACGTCGCACGCCGTTACCGCAGCGTTTAGACCGTGCAGCCAATGGTTGTGCAGAGATTAAGAACGGGCGCCGTTTGCCTGCTCCTGTCTACGAGCCGTTTCTGCGCTGCACCCAAAATGGTGTGCGCGCCTGCGATTGCGCCGATGCCACTGTCATCTTAACGTGCGATTAATTCTCCGAAATCTCTGGCCTAAGGAACTTTTCGATGTCCTCAATGTCCCCGCAGCATCTTCGCGCGGCGCTCCTTTGCGCTGCCGCCACCTTGGTCCTAACCGCGCCGGCGCAGGCAACCGCACCGTTTCAGGGCGTCCACCACGTCATCACGACGGTGAACGGCCTCAAGGTCGACCAGTACCGCTGGTACGACTCCCACGACCGCCTGCGCACCGTTTCACTAAAGCAGGAAGGCAATGGCAACCCGAAGCACGGCGGCTACGCGATCCAGATGACCTATGTGAAGAACGACGGGAAGACCGTCACGGTCAATGCTGAAGACAGCAGCGACGGCGGCTTCGGCTATTTCGTGTCGCACGAGCGCTATCGCGACTTCACCGACGGCGACAACGACACGATCGCGAACAAGATCTTCCACACCGACGATTCGCCGCTCGGCCTCGGCTTTCCCGTGACCGGCCAGATGCTGAACACCGCCAACAGCCGCGGCGGCGCCCATCAGTTCGTGATGAGCTATCACCACTACGGCACGATCACGCCCATTCCGAAGGATGCGGACGGCAACGACGTGTCGAGGACACCGACGGACAAGACCAAGCTGGCGCTCTATCAGATGCCGGTCACCATAACCTGGGTGTTCCAGGGCGGTACCGATTATCCACGCATCGATTACTCGATCGACCTTTCGCAGATTGCCGAGCCGGACCGGGTGAACTTCGACATCCGGGGTCCCTATGGCGTCATGGTATTCGACAATGGCGCCGACGCCGTCGTCGACAAGGTGATCTGGGGCGACCGGTATCACTTCTTCACGACGCTCGATCCGGTGACGCGCAACAGCGGCTGGGACTGGTCGCAACGCAACAAAGGCGGCCGTTACTCGGCACTGATCGCCGGCAAGTATGAGATGGGACTGTACGAGCCCAAGACGTTCAAGGAATCGAAAACCGCGGACGGATTCGCCGATGAGCGCGGCACCACCTCTACGGCCTTCAACAACGGGCAGGGCTGTGCAGAAGGCGAGACCCAGATCATTCCCTGCGACTTCGAATGGCCGTATCAGTCGCTTCAGTACAGCCTGCCATATGTGTCGAACGACGATCCCAACGCCAACAACGAGCCGTCCAACTTCAAGAAGATGGCATGGGGCTCGACTGCGTTTTATGGCACGGGCAAAAGCCTGACCCGGGTGTTCGACACGAGCAACACGAGCGAGCCGTTCAAGGGGTGGCCCGCGACCATGAAGCTCAATTACAGTGTTTGCGTCGTGCTGGGTGTAACGACGGCAGATGGCCTCACTCGCGATGCCGCCCTGGCACGCAACAACTGCGCCACCACGCTGCCGGATTGACCGGTTCGAAGAATGCCGGTCGCTGGATCGAACATCGATACAGCGCCCGTCTTCCGATAAAGATCGGGCCGGGAACCAACCGCCGAAATTTCAGAGGGAATAGCCGTGAACGTCAGAGCCGGATTGTTCGCTTTCGCCTGTTCGCTCGTCGCGTCCGTTGCGCCAGCGCTAGCGCACGAACTGACCAACGGGCGCATCACCGTCATCCAGGCCGACAATGCGCCGGCAGGGTACAACACCACGACGAACGATCGCGTCGACTCGATCTCGTGGATCAACAGCAAGGGCGCATCGACAGGCAATCTGGTCGCGGCCGGCGGCCCGGTGAGTTGCGGCGACCCTTCCGAATTTTTCGGCCAGTCCTATTCGGACGTCGACGGTGGAACGCTGATCATGGTTTTCCCCGGTGCAACAAGCACGTGGAAGGAGAACGCCGCGGGAAATTTCGGGACGGCGACGGTGACGGGCGATACGTGTCTCGCGCTTTCCGGTCTGACGACGACCCAGTATTTTCTGACGACGACCCCGAGCACGGTCAACGCCATGGAGATCCGCCGCACCTTCCAGTTCAACACGTCGGCGGCGTCGGAGAGCTACAACCTCCGGGCCTATGTGCCGCGGCTGCCGCTCGCCACATACGGAACCGTGCTCATTCCTAATCACAAGGGTAAAGTGAAGACGATGCACGCCACGTCGTGCCCGACATCCTGCAAGATCACCGACTGGAACGGAACGTGGGTCGCTCAGGATGACGGCGGCGGCAACGGCATCGTGCTCATCCGCGACAAGGCCTCTACGGCGCCGGCCGCGGTCAGCGTGGATTACGATGGTTACTCCGCCTCCAACAACACGTCGATCCTGCTGCTTCAGCCTGCCGGCGGATTCAAGAGTATCATCGTCGAAACGGAATGGCTGTGCTTCTACGACACGACGTCATGGCCGCAGGGCAAGCGCAACAAAGGCGTGCTTCCAGCGGGCTGCAAGGTCAGCACGCCGGCGCAATAGCGCGTGCCACTCACTTTCTTCGCGGCGGTTTGCGTGGCGCGCGATCGGAGAGGACGATCCACGCCGGGGCGTGATCGCTCGCGCCTTCGCGGCCTCGGATCGCTTTGTCCACGCCCGCGCTCTTCAAACGGCCTTTCAGGTCTGGACTGAGCAGCAGGTGGTCGAGCCTGAGGCCCGCGTCGCGCGGCCAGCGGTTGTGCTTGTAGTCCCAGAACGTGAACAGAGTGTCGTCGTCGGGATGCAGCGCGCGCAGGCTGTCGCTCCAGCCTTGCGCCAGCAGTTTACGAAAACGTTCGCGACTCTCAGGCTGCAGCAACGCATCGTCATCCCACGATTTCGTCGGATAGATGTCGCGCGCCGTGGGCACGACGTTGTAATCGCCTGCTAACACGACCGGCACGCCTTCCTTCAGAAGAGCGCGGGCATGGCGCAGCAGGCGATCGAACCACGCGAGCTTGTAATCGAAGCGCGGCCCTGGCTGCGGATTTCCGTTGGGCAGATAGAGACACGCGATCACCACACCGTTCACGGCCGCTTCGAGATAGCGGCTCTGATCGTCCGCGGAGTCGCCCGGTAGACGGCGGCGGATGACCACCGGCGTGTCTCCTCTCGCCAAGATGGCCACGCCGTTCCAAGTGCGTTGGCCGACCCACGCCGCTGCATAACCCGCCTTCCGCAGCGCAGCTTCGGGGAAGGCATCGTCTGCCGCTTTGAGCTCCTGCAAGCACACGACGTCGGGCGACGCTTCGGCCAGCCAGGCGAGCAGGTTTTCCAGCCGCCGGTTGATGTTGTTGACGTTGAAGGTGGCGATCTTCATGCCGGAACGGCGGCCCTAAGCCCTTGTTCGAGAGGGTGTTTTCGTGTTTCGCAAAATTGCAGACCGGCCATGCACCGAAAGGTGTACGAGCGTATTGTTTTTGCCTCGGGAACACCTATTTGAGCCTGACAGAAGGATGTCGAAATCGTCCTTCACCGGACGTCGTATGAACATGAACATTCTCTCTTTCGCAACAGCCGATGCACTGACGCTTGCGGCCCTCTTCGGTCTCAGCGGGGCGATCCATCTCGCCGGGCCGGCCGTTCTGCAACGGGCTTACGAGCGGTGGGGATTTCCCGGGAAATTCTATCGCATCGCCGGTACGATTCATCTGCTCGCCGCGCTGTTTCTCACCAGCCCGATCACACGCGTGTGGGGCGTGGCGCTCGGCGGTGTCGTGTCTTTCGCCGCCGCCGTCGTGCTGCTCAGTCACGGCCGCTATCGCAGCTCGATCCCGGCCATGATGATTATGGTGGCGCTGGTGCCGGCCATTCTCGCCGGTCCGCTCTGACTGTTACAGAATCGCAAAAGATTGCGCGCCAGACACGTAGGTCCGTATACGCACAATCTGTGATGTTGTCGTGGTGTCGCCTCGCCCGGTTGATCGCTTATCAGGCAAATGCCGCAAACGCAGGCATAATGGTCGCACCTGGCGACAACGTTGCGGCGGCTGTTAGAAAAATTTTGTATTCGTATGGTTGATGGGCGGCGCGAAGCAAATTGACTCGCGCGTCGCGAAATTTATCTTCGGGACTGCGCAGCATTGCAGATTTCAAAGGGGCTTTGACATGGCGGAGAGCGCCACTCCAAAGAAGAAGACGAAATATTCCATACCGTCCAGCAACGCGCGCGCGGGACTGGACAAGGTTTTCATGGATCACGATATGAGCAATCTGAACTCCCGCGAGAAGGTGCAGGCCGCGCGCGATGCGGCACGCCTGCTGGCCAACGAGGTCGACCGGTTGCGCGGCGCCAAGCGCTGAAAGTTCCGGCGTGCGCGCGCGGAATAAAGCGGCGCTGCCACTTTTCCCGGCCTGCCGCTGACGCTCCCCGCGGTAACGACTTCGCGCGGGCGCCGGAATCAAAAGATCGTTCTATACGGCACGGGAATCGCCCGGCATCGTCGCGACATGAAGGGTCTCGCGCTCGCCGCAGCATTGGCCGCGTCCACCTATCAGGTGGATCTGACACATTATTTTCCGAATCCCACCGCAGAGCAGACGGACCGCGCGGCGGTCCTCAGGCAAACGGACGCATTCGTTCATACACAGACTGCCTCGCTCGATTCGCCGCAAGCACTGCTCAGCTGGCTCACGACGCTCGACCGCCTGTCGAAGGCGCTGCACCGGCATGACATCTATGTCTATCTGCGGGCCGAGCGGGACAGCGGCGATCATGCCGATGCGGCGGCAGACACCGCGCTGGGGAATGCGCTGGACCGGCTCGACGACGCCGCTGCGCGCGACCTCGCGTCGATCGCGCCGGCGAAGCTCGCGTCCTGGTTCGCGGCAAGCAAGGCGTTGGTGCCCTATCGCAACTTCATCGCGGCCGAGCGTGCCCGCGCGGTGCATACGAGCCGCAACGCCGATGCGATCGCGCTGCTCGCGGTGCCCACGCTGGACAGTCTCGCGGAGGCCTACAAAGCATTGCGACCCGCGACGCCAGCGTCGGGCGACACGGAATCGGCTGCAGCAAAAGCCTTCGCCGCCACATGGGCACCTTATGCCAAATCGGAATCCGCTTTCGCGGCCTTGCTGATTCCGATCGTCCATCTGCAGGACGGCAAAGCCCAACTCGCGGGATTTTCCGGCGCCCCGGAAGCTGCTTACTTCGCCAACGGCCTCACCACGACAGAGGTCGAGAACACGCTCGCCGCCTTGCGCGGCAGCGATGCCTATCGCCGTTACGAGACAGTGATTGCAAACGCCGCCGCGCGCCGCCTGAAGCTGCCGCCGTCGCAGTTGCATCCGTGGGACCTGACGTTTGCCGACAGCTATCGCCCACAGCCGGTGCCGTTCGCAGAAGCACTGTCGCGCGTCATCGCCGCCGAACAGCCGATGGGCCGCGAATACGCAGATCAGTTCGCGCGCCTGCTCGATCCGGCGAACCACCGGGTGGAATGGTGCGATACGCGGACATGCGATGCGGCAGGATTTTCACTCGGTTTCGCGGGCAGCGTGTCGAGCCTGTTCTACGGCGCCTACAAGGGAACGACCGACAATGTCCGCGCCGTTGCCCATGAAGCGGGACATGCCGTGCACCGCCAGTTCATGAACGAGAACCAGCCGCTTGCGGTTTACAACGAAGGACCGCATCTGCTGTTCGAATCGTTTGCCATCTTCAACGGCTTCCTGCTGGAGGACCACCTGGTCCGAACCGCCGTGACGCCGGAGGCGAGGGCCTACTACCTCCATCGGTTTCTCGAAGACGCCGTCTTCAACGTCTACGGCTCGGCGAAAGAGACCGCGCTCGAAAGCGCCATCTATGCCGGCGTGCGCCACAGCACGCTGCACAATGCCGCCGGTCTCGATGCGCTGACGCTGAAAATTATCGCCGAAAACACGCCGGCCATCATGCTTGCGCCGGAGATGAAAAACTACTGGGCCTATAACCGGCTCTACTTCACCGATCCGCTCTATGACGTGAACTACCTGTTCGCCGGGCTTCTCGCGCTCGAATATCTGAAGCAGTTCGAGGAAGACCCGCATGGGTTCGCGCAACGCTACGTCGCGTTCCTCAAGAACGGGCTGACCGATACCCCGCGGGTCCTGGAGAAACGCTTCCTTGCGATCGATCTGGACGATGCGCCACGTCTGGCCACCGACGCGGCTTCGCTGATCGACAAACGCACGACGATGCTCGCGGCACTCTACAAGGTTTGCGACACGCCTGTGGCCTGCAGCCTGCGGCGATAGGCGGCCGGCGCTACACGGAAGTGGCGGCGGAAATGCCGCGTGAAATGGCTCTGGTCCGAAAAGCCGCAACGCTGTGCGATATCCGCCAGCGTTTCGCCCGTTTCCAGCAGGTCGCGCGCTTCGCATAACCGAAGATGGCGCAGATAAAGTCCGATCGAACTCCCATAGACCCGTTTGAAGGTCGCGGCGACATAGGCCGGATCGCGGTCCACGGCCCGCGCAAGCTCTGCCAGCGTCGGCGGTGAAACGGCGCTCGCCGCGATCCGATCGCGCACTTCACCGATCCACTTCGGCATGCCGCGCTCGGCGATCGGCTTTCGATGCAGCACTATAGATGCACAGAGATAGGCGAGGCCTTCGCTGACAAGGGCGCTCGCAGAATCCATCGCCTGCATCTCGCGCAGCAGAAGGGCACCGGCGCGCTGCAGATGCGAATCTGAGAGTGCGAACGGCTCACTTGTGGCCGGAAGGCCGTCGCCGAGCACCAGGGTGACGCAATCCATCGGCGCCGGATAGCGATCGAGATGATCGTCGCCTGCCGGGCGATAGAATGCGGTGCCGCTGTCGACCCGCACCGTGCGGCGGCCGCAGCCCGTCTCGAGGAAACCGCGCACCGGCAGGATAATCCGCGCTTCGGGATGCATGTGCCGCCCTGCGGTGCAGCGCGGCAGATAGCGGCTGTATTGCACGCCGAACGTACCGGCCCGGCGGCTGCCGGACCCTGCCTTGGGACAGCCGCAGGGAAGAACATCCATGCCGCGAACCTTATCACGTGCGATACATCGTGTTCTTCACGATGGCTTGCGCGGTGGGACAGCCGGGCCATTCCCGCGTGAAGTTGAATCTTAAGCCTTGCGGCGCTATAGAGCGCCCATGTTCGACGTGTCCCGAGACCTGAATAATAACGGCCCCAAAGGGGTCGCAGGTCTTCGCGTGCGCTGAACGAAATTTCGGCAAGTGAGGATCAGGAGGCCCCCCGGTTGGCGGGGCCCTTTTCGTTTGGCACCCCGGCCGGATCAGGGCCTCCATAACGGAGGTTAAAATGGAATCGGACATATCGTACCCGCGCTCACCCATAGGTGCACTGCGCGGGCGCATCGGCGAACGGGTTCGCATCGCGGGCCTGATCGACGCCATCCGCGATCACAAGCGGGTGCAGTTTCTCGTCGTGCGCGACGCCAGCGGCGTGGTGCAGGTGGTGCGCGAGAAAATGCCGGGCGATGCCGGAGAAGAACCGCTGACCGCGTGCTCTGCCGTCGAAATCATCGGTGCGGTGCGCGATGCGCCGTCCGTAAGACTGGGCGGGCTGGAACTGGCGGCGGATGAGCTGCGGGTTCACAGCCTCGCGGCGTCGCCTCTGCCGATCGCGGCGGCCTCGGTGCTCGAGAAGCAGATCGATCATCGCCAGATCAGCCTGCGACGTCCCGATCAGCAGCTCATTCTTGCGGTCCAGACCACATTGGAGCATGCGATGCGGCACTGGTGGGCGCGCGAAGGCTTCACCGAAATCCATTCGCCCAAGCTGATGGCGACGTTCAGCGAGTCCGGCGCCGATGCGTTCGCGGTCAAATATTTCGGCCGCTCCGCCTTCCTCGCCCAGTCGCCGCAATTCTACAAGCAGATGGCGATCGCGGGCGGCATCGAGAAGGTGTTCGAGATCGGTCCAGCGTTCCGCGCCGAACCGTCTTTCACCGCGCGCCACGAAACCGAGTTCACCTCCATCGACATGGAGGTGGCGTGGATCGAGACGCACGACGACCTGCTGCGGCTGGAAGAGGAATGGCTGGCGGCGGCGATCGCGGCGGTCGCCGGCCGTCATGGGGCGGAGATCGCGGCGCTGCTGGGTGTCGAGATCGCAATCCCCACATCGCCATTTCCGAGAGTGACGATGGAGGAAGCACAGGCCATCGTTCGCGCAAGCGGCCACATGCCGGCGAAGACCGACGATCTCGATCCCGAAGGCGAGCGCCGTCTCTCGGCGCACATCGCGGATACATTCGGGCACGAATTTGTCTTCGTGACCGATTATCCGGCCACCGCGCGGCCGTTCTATCACCACCGCCATGACGCGCGTCCGGACCTCACGCGCAGCTTCGACCTGCTGTTCCGCGGGATCGAGGTCACCACCGGCGCGCAGCGCGAGCATCGCTATGATGTACTGCGGGCGCAGGCACTGGAGCGCGGCTATGCACTGGAACCGCTGCAGAGCTATCTCGATTTCTTCCGCTACGGGTGTCCGCCGCATGGCGGCATGGGCGTCGGTCTCGCGCGTCTCTTGATGGCGCTGCTGCATCGCCAAAGCGTGCGGGAGGTCACGCTGCTCAGCCGCAGTCCGACGCGGCTGACGCCATAAGGTTCAGCGCGCCTTGCGATAGAGAAAATCGAAGCCCGGTTGCCAGGTCTTGCCGTCGTCGTCGGAGGTAACGCCCATCTGTTCGACGCTTCCGTCGCCGAGAGGGGTGTAGGTCATGCGCGTGATCTGGGTCGGATGGCCGGGTTGCGGCCACACACCGGTCAGCACCATCGCCTTGCCGCTCAGGCCGCCGGTGAAGAAGGCCGAGCCGCCCTGCGCATCCGCCCAGAACTGGCGCCATTGCCTATGCGCGGAATCGAAACTGTTGAGGCTTCCACCGAAATGTCCGCTGAGCGGCATCCAGTTCTCGCGAACCGCGCAGCCGTCATACAGCGACTCGATGAGGCTGTGGGCAACGAGCTTGTTCGGATCGGCTTTCGCGTACACGTCCCACTTGCCGACCCAGAAATCGAACTGCCGTCGCTCCGGCGCAGCGCACGGATTCGGCGTCGCTGCGGCCGGGATGCTGCTCAACAACGCGGCTATTGAAAGCGACAGGACCATCGTGCGCATGCAACCCCCGCTTAAGCGCGTGTGCACTCTATCCGAGTGCCGCGCGAGCCGCAGTCACATCGCGGTGAAGTCAGTTAGCCAGCTTCTCCAGCGAGCGCTCCAGTTGCGCGAAGCGGTCGGTCATGAAGTCCATCAACGCTTTGGCATCCGCGCTGACCTCATTCTTCACGGCGTCGTGACCGTTGCTCGCGGGTTTCGGGACCGCGCCGAGAATCTTCTGCTTCTGGCGGTCGGTGAACGCGTGCAGCCGGTGCATGTGGGCGAAACGCAGTTGATCGCGGCCGATCCCGGCCATCTTGTCGAACCAGTCGTCCTCGCCGAGCATCTCGCCGAGCCGCGGCGAATTGCGATGCAGCATCTGGGGATCGACCTTCTTCGGCTCGAGGCTGCGCAGGATGCCGCGGTTGAAATGCATGTGCAGGGTCACGCGATCGCCGGGCTCTTTGCGATCGCCCTGCCAGTGCCACACCCCTTGCGTGAAGTACACGACAGAGCCTTTCGGCATCACGATCGGCACGCCGCCGTTGTGGCCTTCACCCGGCCGCGGCGCGCGGCGCATCTTGTGACTGCCGGGGATGATCCAGGTCGGTCCGGACTCTTCGGTCCAATCCTCCAGCGCCCACACCCCGACACCCGTCATCGCGAACTCCGGATAGGGCTCCGGCACATGTGCATAGTCGGTGTGCAGCGGGATCACGCCGGCACCGGGGCCTTTCTTGATCGCGCTCAGCGAGGCGATCACAGCGCCGCGCCCGAGCGATGCGTCGATCAGGGTCATCAGCAGCGGATGCTGCGCCAGGATCTCGAACTCGCGGCCATGATAGAGCATCCATTGCAGCGAGAAGGTCTGATGCGGCAGCAGCGCCCGCAGCGTCGCGGCGCGCACTTCGTCTGCAAACTCTGGTGAGATCGCGCGCTCCAGCACGGTGTAGCCCTGCTCTTCCATTTCCTGGATCTTGCCGCAGAGTCCCTGGCGCGCGGCGCGGTGCAGCAGGTCCGGATTCTCAACCGTGCGGCGGCCCATGTGGTCGTGCAGCAGGGCGAGCAGTTCGTTGGCTTCGGCTGTCGGGAGTTTGCCGCGCACGCGGATCGCATCGGCGCCGCACATCTGCGCGATCTCGCGCTGCATCAGCGTCATTCCACCGGGCGCGAGCATGCCCACATATTGCGACGCCATCACCGCGGTTTCGTAGTCGCCCTCGACGACCAAATCGGCGTCGGCGTTGAACGCCCGCATCACGCAG
Organism: Rhizomicrobium sp.; assembly: GCA_036490455.1. Lineage (GTDB taxonomy): Bacteria > Pseudomonadota > Alphaproteobacteria > Micropepsales > Micropepsaceae > Rhizomicrobium. The sequence continues at coordinate 43,257 of DASXDS010000010.1, read as the reverse complement.
ATGTTTGTGCCATCATAGGCGAGGCTCCAGCAGGCGGCATCGCCGGGACATTCCATATGCGGCGGCGTTCCGGTGAACTTTTCGCTGAGCGTGAACGGCGCGCTGCCCAGCCAGCCCGGTTTCTGTGCCACTGTGCGTTCGACGAATTTCCGCGCTTCGTCCAGCCACGCATCCGACAGAAACTCGCACTGGTGGGGCAGAGTATACATCCACGTCTCCTGGGAAGGCGGCCGCTCTAAAGGCGGAACATGTTCTAATTTTCCGATTACAATCGGGTGAAGGTCAAGGGTGTTGCCGCTGGGGAATCCGCCGGGCAAGCTGCAATCATGGCCACAAATCCTTTCGTTGTCCTCTCCTACGTCAGCGGTCCGGCGCTGCTCACCAATGCGTCCAGCGTCTTCATCATGTCGACGGCGAACCGCTTCGCCCGCGCGATCGACCGCGCCCGCTCGCTCGCCTCCGGCGACGAGACGTTGACGATCGAGCAGAGGATCCGCGAGCTGAAAATCGCGCATCTGCGGGTCAACCACATCGCGCGCGCCATGTCGTGCTTCTATTTCGCGGCCGGTATGTTCGCGCTCGGCACCTTCGCCTCCATTGCCGGCGTCGGGCTGGCGGAGTTCGACAGCATGGTGCTGTTCGACGTCGTGGTCGCGGGAGCCGCATTGGTGGGAATCGCGGGCTTCGTCGGCTTCGTCACCGGTGCGATCAGCCTTGTCGCCGAAAGCCGCCTTGCCGCGGCGGCCATCACCCGTGAAGCCAATGCGGCGCTGGCGGCGCTGGAAATACCGAAAGTGTGAGGGGACATGAAACGGTTCGTGCTTGCGATGTTCGCGGCTTTTGCGGTGGTGCCCGCGCTGGCGGCCGATGCACCGGACGACTGGCGCGACGTGGCGTCCGGCAATCTCGTGCTGATCGATACGAAATACGGCGAGACGGTGCTGGAACTCTATCCGGCTTTCGCGCCCAGAGCCGTCGAGCGTTTCAAGGCGCTGGCGCGGGCGCATTTCTATGACGGGCAATCGTTCTATCGCGTGATCGACGGCTTTGTGGCCCAAGGCGGCATCGGCGAGGGCACGGCCGCGACCGGCGGTGCCAAGGCGGACGATGCGCGCACCAAGGCGTGGCCGCCCTTGAAGGCGGAGTTCGACCGCCCGATCGGCGACGATGTGGTGTTCACCAGGGTGGACAACGCCGATCTGTTCGCGCCGGTCATCGGCCATGCCAATGGCTTCGCGATCGGGCAGGATCCGAAAGACGGCCGCGAATGGCTGATCCAGTGTCCCGGCACCCTCGCCTTCGCGCGCGACGACAAGCCCGACACGGCCTCCACCGAGTTCTACGTGGTGATCGGCCAGGCGCCGCGCCGCCTCGACCGCAATCTCACCGCGTTCGGCCGCGTGCTCTCGGGCATGGAGTATTTGCAGAAGCTCAATCGCGGTGATCCGGCGGTGCAGAGCGGCGTGATCCAGGACGTGGCGAAGCGCGACGGCATAACATCGGTGCGTATCGCCTCCGATCTGCTGGAAACACAACGGCCGCACTATCAGGTGATGAACATGCAGTCGGCGGCGTTCGCGAAATGGAAGAGCGACCGCATCGATCCCGCGCCCGGATTCTACGTGCGCCAACCGCCCCCGGTGCTCGACATCTGCCTCGCCGCTGTGCCCACGCGCCTCGCGCCGAAATAGACCCCGGCCGTCAGCGGATCGGCCGTCCCGCCTCGGTTGATCTGACCGCAGGCGGGACGTATAAGCCCGCTTCTAGCTCACGCTCCCATCGTCTAGCGGTTAGGACGCGGCCCTCTCAAGGCTGAAACAGGGGTTCGATTCCCCTTGGGAGCGCCACTCTCGTTCTCCTAGATAAAGTCCGAAATTGCGAGCGTCCCGCTTTGTCCGGTGAGGTGGATAACGATGTCCTGGCTTGCCTGATAGCCGGCCGTGCCGTTGGAATCGATGACCAGGAAGGTTTGGCCCGACAGGGTGCCGCCATTGGCCGTGAACAGAACGGCATGACCGGCGCCAAGCTTGCTGCTGGTCAATACCGACGCGAGATCGGTGTCGAAGCTCGCCGTGCTGAGCGATCCGCTTGTGACGGCCGTATCGATTGCGGTGACGGCGGTGGTTATGTCGATGCGGTCCGACGAGAAGTTCATGTCGGTGATCGTATCGTAGGTCGAGCTCGTGGAATCCGAGACCGCGGTGTAGATGAAATGATCCGCCCCGGAACCGCCGGTGAGCGTGTCGGCTCCCGTTCCCCCGGTGATCAGATCGGCGCCGGCACCGCCGACCAGCGTGTCGTTACCGGCACCGCCTATGAGGTTGAAGATGCCGTTGGTCTCGGCTGCACCGCTGAAAGTGAGCGTGTTGCCGGATCCGAGCGCCGAACCATCCACCGTAAGCGTCTGGCCCGTCGTCACCGTCGCATCGTTGGTGGTGAGATTGTAGCTGAAGCCTGTACCCAGGGTCAGGGTTTCGATGTTGAGCATGGTGGCCGCGCCGAAGGTCAGCCCTGCCGAATAGTCGCCGGTCAGCACGAGCATATCGCTGCCTGCGCCGCCGTCGATATGATTGGCAGCCGTCAGGCTGGCTCCCAGGGTGATCGTGTCGTTGCCCGCGCCGCCCGTGATGCTGAAGACGCCGTTGGTCTCCGCCGAGCCGTTGAAGGTAAGTGAGTTGGCGGCTGCCAGCGCCGAGGCGTTCACCGTCAGAGTCTGGCCCGAGGTCACCGTCGCATCGTTGGTGGTGAGATTGTAGTTGAAGCCCGCGCCCAGGGTCAGGTTCTCGACATTGATCATGGTGGTTGCAGCAAACGTGACACCTGCCGAATAATCGCCGGACAGCGTCACCGTATCGGTGCCCGTGCCGCCGTCGATCTGGTCGGCAGCCGTCAGATTGGCGCCCATGACGATCATGTCATTACCGGCGCCGGCGCTGACGGTGTCGTTACCGGTACCGGGCGTTATGGTGTCGTTGCCGGCACCACCCGTGACCACGTCGTTGCCGGCGCCTCCCAGGATGTTGAAGGTGCCGTCGGTCTCGGCTGCGCCGTTGAAGGTGAGCGTGTTGCCGGATGCCAGCGCGGAGCCGTCCACTGTGAGCGTCTGGCCAGTCCCCACCGTCGCATCGTTGGTGGTGAGATTGTACTGGAACGACCCGAATATGCCGGCGCCCGCTCCGAGGCTCAGGGTCTCGACATTGATCATGGTGGTCGCGCCGAAGGTCAGGCCCGACGAATAATTGCCGGCCAGCGTCACCGTATCGGTGCCTGTCCCGCCGTCGATCTGATCGGCGGCTGTCAGATTGCCTGCCATGACGATCGTATCGTTGCCGGCGCCGGCGCTGACGATATCGTTGCCGGAGCCGGGCGTGATCGTGTCGTTGCCGGCACCGCCGGTCAGCACGTCATTGCCGTCGCCGCTTGTGATGTTGAAATTGCCATTGGTTTCGGCTGCGCCGTTGAAGATAAGGCTGCTGGTGTTCCCACCGCTTACCGTCAGTGTCTGGCCGGAGGTCACCGTCGCATCGTTGGTGGTCAGATTGTAGCTGGAGCCCGCGCCCAGGCTCAGCGTCTCGACATTGAGCATGGTGGTGGCGGAGAACGTGACGCCCGCAGAATAATTGCCGGACAGCGACACCGTATCGGTGCCCGTACCGCCGTCGATCTGATCGGCAGCTGTCAGATTGCCTGCCATGACGATCATATCGTTACCGGCGCCACCGCTGACGGTGTCGTTGCCGGAACCGGGCGTTATGATGTCGTTGCCGGCACCCCCGGTCAGCACGTCATTGCCGGAACCGCTTGTGATATTGAAGATGCCATTGGTCTCGGCTGCACCGTTGAAGATGAGCGCGGTTGCACCCGAACCGCTGACCGTCAATGTCTGGCCTATCGCAACTGTCGCATCGTTGGTGGTCAGGTTGTAGCTGAAGCCGGTACCCAGGTTCAGGGTCTCGACATTGATCATGGTAGCGGCGCCGAACGTGACACCTGCCGAATAGTCGCCGGATAGCATCACTATGTCGGTGCCTGTCCCGCCGTTGATCTGATCGGCCGCCGTCAGATTGGTACCCATGACGATCGTATCGTTGCCGGCACCGGCGATGACGGTGTCGTTGCCCGCGCCGGGCGTGATCGTGTCGTTGCCGGCGCTGGCGGTCACCACGTCATTACCGGCACCGCCTTTGATGTTGAAGCTGCCATTGGTTTCGGCCGCACCGTTGAAGGTAAGCGCATTGGCGGCAGCGAGTGCCGAGGCATCGACCGTCAGCGTCTGGGTAGCCGCCACTGTCGCATCGTTGGTGATGAGCTTGTAGCTGAAGCCCGCGCCCAGCGTCAGGTTCTCGACATTGATCATGGTGTTGGCTGCGAACGTGACACCACCCGAATAATCGCCCGCCAGCGTCACCGTGTCTGCGCCGGTACCGCCGTCGATCTGATCGGCAGCCGTCAGATTGGCGCCCATGACGATCGTGTCGCTGCCGGCGCCGGTGCTGATGATATCGTTGCCGGCACCGGGGGTGACCGTATCGTTACCGGCGCCGCCGGTCAGCACGTCACTGCCGGCCCCACCTTTGATGTTGAAACTGCTGCTGGTCTCAGCCGAACCGTTGAAGGTGAGCGAGTTGGCGGCTCCGAGCGCCGAGCCGTCCACTGTCAACGCCTGGCCCGAGCCTACTGTCGCGTCGTTGGTGGTGAGATTGTAATTGAAGCCAGCACCCAGGCTCAAGGTCTCCACGTTGATCATGGTGCTCGCGCCGAAGGTCAGTCCTGCCGAATAGTCACCGGCCAGCGTCACCGCATCGGTACCGGCACCGCCATTGATCTGATCGGCCGCCGTCAGATTGGCACCCATGACGATCGTGTCGTTGCCGGAGCCGGTGTTGACGGTATCGTTGCCGGCGCCAGGGGTGACCGTGTCGTTGCCGGAACCGGTGGTCAGCACGTCATTGCCGGCGCCGCCTTTGAGGTTGAAGGCGCCATTGGTCTCGGCTGCACCGTTGAAGGTGAGCGTGTTGGCGACTGCCAGTGCCGAGCCATCGACTGTCAGCGTCTGGCCTGACGTCACCGTCGCATCGTTGGTGGTCAGGTTGTAGTTGAAGCCTGCACCAAGAGTCAGGTTCTCGACATTCGTCATGGTGGTGGCGCCGAAGGTCAGCCCCGCGTAGGTTCCGGCCAGCGTTACCGTGTCGATGCCCGCATTGCCATTGATCTGGTCGGTCGCCACCAGGGCGCCTCCCATGGCGATCGTGTCGTTGCCCGCGCCGCCCTTGATATTGAAAAAGCCGTTGGTCTCGGCTGCACCGTTGAAGGTGAGTGCGTTGGCGGCTGCCAGTGCCGAGGCATCGACTGTCAGCGTCTGGCCTAACGTCACCGTCGCATCGTTGGTGGTGAGATTGTAGTTGAAGCCCGCGCCCAGACTCAGGGTCTCGACGTTGACCATGGTGGTCGCACCGAAGATCAGCCCCGCTGAATAGTTGCCGGCCAGAGTCACCGTATCGGTGCCCACACCGCCGTCGATCTGGTCGGCCGCCGTCAGATTGGCGCCCATGACGACCGTATCGTTGCCGGCACCCGTGCTGACGGTATCGTTGCCGGCACCGGGCGTGACCGTATCGTTGCCCGCACCGCCGGTAAGCACATCGTTGCCGGCGCCGCCTTTGATGATGAGACTGCTACCGGTCTCGGCTGAACCGTTGAAGGTGAGTGTATTGGCGGCTGCCAGTGCCGAGCCATCGACTGTCAGGGTCTGGCCTGACACCACCGTCGCATCGTTGGTGGTGAGGTTGTAGTTGAAACCCGCGCCGAGAGTCAGGTTCTCGACGTTGGTCATGGTGGTCGCGCCGAAGGTCAGCCCCGCATAGTTGCCGGCCAGCGTCACCGTGTCGGTGCCCCCACCGCCATTGATCTGGTCGGACGCCACAAGAGCGGCGCCCATGATGACCGTGTCGTTGCCGGCGCCACCCTTGATATTGAAAAAGCCGTTGGTCTCGGCCGAACCGTTGAAGGTGAGCGTGTTGGCGACTCCGAGCGCCGAGCCATCGACCGTCAGCGTCTGGCCTAAGGCCACCGTCGCATCATTGGTGATGAGTTTGTAGCTGAAGCCGGTGCCCAAGCTGAGGGTCTCGACATTGATCATGGTGGCGGCGCCGAAGGTCAGCCCCGCCGAATAGTTGCCGGCCAGCGTCACCGTGTCGGTGCCCGTGCTGCCGTCGATCTGGTCGGACGCCACCAAAGCGGCGCCCATGGCGATCGTATCGTTGCCGGCGCCGCCTTTGATGTTGAAAAAGCCGTTGGTTTCGGCCGCGCCGTTGAAATTGAGCGTGTTGGCGGCTGCGAGCGCCGAGGCATCGACCGTCAGCGTCTGGCCTGACACCACCGTCGCATCGTTGGTGGTGAGTTTGTAGTTGAAGCCTGCGCCGAGAGTCAGGTTCTCGACATTGGTCATGGTGGTGGCGGAGAACGTAACCCCGGCCGAATAATTGCCGGCCAGCGTCACCGTGTCGGTGCCCACGCCGCCGTTGATCTGATCGGTGGCCGCCAGATTGGCGCCCATGACGATCGTATCGTTGCCGGCGCCTGCGAGGACGGTATCGACCCCCGCGCCGGGCGTGATCGTGTCGTTGCCGGCGCCACCGCTCACCACATCATTGCCCGCGCCGCCTTTGATGTTGAAGCTGCCGTCGGTCTCGGCCGCACCGTTGAAGGTGAGCGTGTTGGCGGCCGACAGCGCCGAAGCGTCTACCGTCAGCGTCTGACCTAAAGTTACCGTCGCATCGTTGGTGATGAGTTTGTAGCTGGAGCCAGCACCGAGGGTCAGGTTCTCGACATTGATCATGGTGGTGGCACCGAAGGTGAGACCTGCCGCGTAGTTACCGGACAGTGTCACCGTATCGATACCCGCACCGCCGTCGATCTGGTCGGCAGCCCTCAGGTTGGCGCCCATGGCGACCGTGTCGTTGCCGGCACCGCCTTTGATGATGAAGCTGCCATTGGACTCGGCTGCACCGTTGAAGGTGAGCGTGTTGGCGGCTGCCAATGCCGAGGCATCGACCGTCAGTGTCGCGCCTGACACCACCGTCGCATCGTTGGTGGTGAGATTGTAGTTGAAGCCCGCACCGAGGATCAGTTTCTCGACATTGGTCATGGTGGTGGCCGAGAAGGTCAGCCCCGCCGAATAATCACCGGCCAGCGTCACCGTATCGGTGCCCCCACTGCCGTTGATCTGATCGGCAGCCTTCAGAGCGGCGCCCATGGCGATCGTGTCATTGCCGGCGCCCCCCTTGATATTGAAAAGGCCGTCGGTCTCCGCTGAACCGTTGAAGGTAAGCGCATTGGCGGCCGCCAATGCCGAGGCATCGACCGTCAGCGTCTGGCCCGTCGCCACCGTCGCATCGTTGGTGGTCAGGTTGTAGTTGAAGCCCGCGCCCAGGGTGAGGTTCTCGACATTGGCCATGGTGGTCGCGCCGAAGATCAGCCCTGCTGAGTAGTCACCCGCCAGCGTCACCGTATCGGTGCCCGTACCGCCGTCGATCTGGTCGGCCGTGGTCAGATTCGCGCCCATGACGATCGTGTCGTTGCCGGCGCCCGTGCTGACGGTATCGTTGCCCGCGCCAGGGGTGACCGTATCGTTGCCTGCACCCGCGGTCAGCACGTCGTTGCCGGCGCCGCCTTTGATGTTGAAGATACCACTGGTCTCGGCTGCACCGTTGAAGGTGAGCGTGTTGGCAGCTGCCAGCGCCGAGCCATCGACCGTCAGCGTCTGACCTGTGACCACCGTCGCATCGTTGGTGGTCAGATTGTAGTTGAAGCCCGCACCCAATGTCAGGTTCTCGACATTGGTCATCGTGGTGGCGCCGAAGGTGAAGCCGGCCCCGTAGTTCCCGGCCAGTGTTACCGTATCGGTGCCCCCACCGCCATTGATCTGATCGGACGCCACAAGAGCGGCGCCCATGGCCACCGTGTCGTTGCCGGCGCCGCCCTTGATGATGAAAAAGCCATTCGTCTCGGCTGCACCGTTGAAGGTGAGTTTGTTGGCGGCTGCGAGCGCCGAGCCATCGACCGTCAGCGTTTGGCCTGAGGCCACCGTCGCATCGTTGGTGGTCAGGTTGTAGTTGAAACCTGTGCCAAGGGTCAGGTTCTCGACGTTGACCATGGTGGTGGCGCCGAAGGTGAGCCCGGCCCCGTAATTGCCGGCCAGCGTCACCGTATCGGTGCCTGCACGGCCATCGATCTGGTCGGACGCCACCAGAGCGGCCCCCATGGCGATCGTATCGTTACCTGCGCCACCCTTGATGTTGAAAAAGCCGTTGGTCTCGGCTGCACCGTTGAAGTTGAGCGTGTTGGCAGCTGCGAGCGCCGAGGCATCGACCGTCAGCGTCTGGCCTGACACCACCGTCGCATCGTTGGTGGTGAGTTTGTAGTTGAAGCCTGCGCCAAGAGTCAGGTTCTCGACGTTGGTCATGGTGGTGGCAGAGAACGTGACCCCTGCCGAATAGTCACCCGCCAGCGTCACCGTATCGGTGCCCACACCGCCGTTGATCTGATCGGTGGCCGTCAGACCCGATCCCATGACGATCGTATCGTTGCCGGCACCGGCGAGGACGGTATCGATGCCGGAACCGGGCGTGATCGTGTCGTTGCCGGCGCCGCCGCTCAGCACGTCACTGCCGGCGCCGCCCTTGAGGTTGAAGCTGCCGTCCGCTTCGGCCGCACCGTTGAAGGTGAGCGTATTGGTAACGCTTAGCGTCGAACCATCGACTGTCAGCGTCTGGCCAGGAGCCACCGTCGCATCGTTGGTGATGAATTTGTAGTTGAAGCCCGTGCCCAATGTCAGGTTCTCGACGTTGGTCATGGTGGTCGCGCCGAAGGTGAGACCCGCCGAATAGTTGCCGGCCAGCGTCACCGTATCGATGCCTGCTCCGCCGTTGATCTGATCGGTGGCCTTCAGGCCGGCGCCCATGGCGACCGTATCGTTGCCGGCTCCGCCTTTGATGTTGAAAAAGCCGTTGGTCTCGGCTGCACCGTTGAAGGTGAGCGTGTTGGCAGCTGCGAGTGCCGAGGCATCGACCGTCAGTGTCTGGTTAGCCGCCACCGTCGCATCGTTGGTGGTGAGATTGTAGCTGAAGCCCGCACCGAGGTTGAGCGTCTCGACGCTGACCATGGTAGTCGCGCCGAAAGTCAGCCCCGCGGAATAGTTGCCGGTCAGCATCACCGTATCGTTGCCGGCGCCGCCACTGATCTGATTGGCGGCCGTCAGACTGCTCCCAAGGACGATCGTGTCGTTACCGGCGCCGCCCTTGATGTTGAAAATACCGTCAGTTTCCGCTGCACCGTTGAAGGTGAGCGTGTTGCCGGCTGCGAGCGCGGAACCGTCGACCGTCAGCGTCTGGCCCGTCGCCACCGTCGCATCGTTGGTGGTGAGGTTGTAGCTGAAGCCTGTACCCAGGGTCAGGTTCTCGACATTGACCATGGTGGTCGCGCCGAAGATAAGCCCTGCCGAATAGTCACCGGCCAGCGTCACCGTGTCGGTGCCCGTACCGCCATCGATCTGGTCGGACGCGGTCAGATTGGCGCCCATGACGATCGTGTCATTGCCGGCGCCGGTGCTGACGACGTCGATGCCCGCGCCAGGGGTGACTGTGTCGTTGCCGGCACCGCCGGTCAGAATGTCATTGCCGGCGCCGCCTTTGATGTTGAAGGTGCCGTTGGTTTCGGCTGCACCGTTGAAGGTAAGGCCGGTGGCGGCGCCGAGCGCCGAGCCATCCACCGTCAGTGCGTGGCCTGAGGCTACCGTCGCATCGTTGGTGGTGAGATTGTAGTTGAAGCCCGCACCCAGCGTCAGGGTCTCGACATTGACCATGGTGGTGGCGGAGAACGTGACACCGGTCGAATAATTGCCAGACAGCGTCACCGTATCGGTGCCTGCACCGCCGTCGATCTGATCGGCAGCCTTGAAATTGGCGCCCATCACGATCGTATCGTTGCCGTCCAGCGCAAAAATGTGATCGACGCCGTCCGTGCCATTCAATGTGTTGGCGTTGTTATTGCCGAGAATGATGGGAATGGGAGTCGACGCGTTGTTGGTTTCGTTGCTCTCCGAGACGACATTCGTGTAATCGGCGATGACGCCAATGTAATAAGTGCCCGGTGTGAGGGTTGCCGGAAGCGCCAGGGCGACACTTTCGCTGTCGCTTGCGCCCGCTGCGAGCGCAGGCGTGGCATGTGTGTTGATACGCGAGTCGGACGTCGTAATGGTGCTGTCGGTTGAGAGATAAATGCCCGCCGTCGAAGCTCCGGCTGGATCCGTTCCAACATTGTTGATCTGATAACTGAAGGTCGAACCTGTGAGGCTTACATTGGTCGCCGTGAGATCCGCGTTCGTGGTCAACGGCAGTGCGCCCCAGCCGACGTTGGCTTGAACGGCCGGCGCGAATGCCGCTCCAAAATGGATGGTATCGCTGCCATCGCCGGCCGTGTCGCCGAGGCGATCGGCAACCGTGTTGCCAAGCAGGTTAAGTCGTTGAGACAGGGCTGCCATCGTGCTCTCCGAATCGCGCTGTGCCGGTAATGGAAGAATTAACGCTCACAGCTTTTGGTAACCAAATCGTTAAACGTCAGGTCGGACGTGAGTCCGTAGCGAGGTATCGATCGCGATCCCAATCTCGAAGATGCCCCGCCCAGGGTGATCGACTGGAAACGTACAGTGTTTTGCGATGCAGCCTTAACGAAAGCGTTGCCGTTGGTAAGGAAACCCTTGACGCTGTCGAATGACTTGCGGTGGATTTGATCAATAAGACGAACTGCAATAAAAACTTAACGCAATTGTGTTCGACGCCGGCAGCGAATCAGGAGCGCGGCGGAATCAGCTGGAACACATCGAAGCGTTGATAGCGCCTCGCGCGGGCAAAGCCGCCACGCAACGCACATCATCCCAACCGGCTCAGCAGGATATTCGCGAGCACGCCCAGTGCGACGAAGACAAGAGTGCCGTTCACTGCGATCAGGATCACGCTCGGAATGCGGGGGACGTTGCTTCTTTCTGAGGGGATCACGCCGGGGATGCATTCTCGCCACACCGCGGCGGCGAAGCAGAAGGCACTGAACAGCGCGAGCACCGCTCCCGCCAGCACAATCTCCCAATCGGGCACGACATGGGCGAGCAGCGACTTCGCGCCTACTGCGCTCGCCAAAGCGGCAAGGCCGGTGCGCACCCAGGCGGAATAAGTCCGTTCGCCGGCGAACACAGTGCGGTCGGCGGCGAGTTGGGTCGAGAGATCGACTGTGTCTGCGATCTTGCCGGCGGCTTTTTCGATGTCGCTCATGCCGGTCTCAATCCTGCGCGATCGTCACCGGCGTGAACGCATCGCCTGCGAACGCGAAGGCGGCGAGTTCGACATGATTGTCCTTCGCCGCGGCGATGAGCCAGACGAACTCCTCGTCGCTGCCGTTTTCGCGATCGCAGTCTGACGGCTGCGCCTTCCCATCCGGATGCGAATGATAACAGCCGACGATGGCGCGCCCGTTTTCGCGCGCACTGCGCAACAGGCGAATGTGCTCAGCGGGATCGATCTCGAAGCGGTCCGCCGCCTGCGCCAGATTGCGCGCGGCATGCACCGCACTGACGCGTGCGCTGTGGTCCAGCAGCGTCCCTTCAAGGAGACCGCAGCATTCGCGCGGATGAGCTGCGCGCGCGGCTTTCTCGATCGTCTTGCGCAAAGCGCGGGACAGCACGAGCGTGTGGATCATGGCTGCGGCGCGATCCGGGAGATACGTTTGCCGCTTTCCGTGTCGTAGGTGTCGATCTCCTGCCCCTGCGGCGTCTGCAGCCGCACGATGGTGTGGCCGCTGTTGTCCACCTTCATGTCGAGGATCTTGGCGCCGGGCGGGAATTTTTCGAGTGACGGCGCCGCTTCCGCGGGCTGCGGTCTGGCGTGCTTGCCGAACGCCGTGACCCCGCCGTACACCAGCGCCAGGAACGCCGCCACGATGAGCACGCCCAGCAAAATGACCAGGCCGAGCAGCACGCGATTCAACAGCGTCCGCCTTGAGTCCGGCGCGTTCTGAATGTCAGACATCTCGTCCCCCGAAAGCGTCCGTCAGGCGCAGGTTGCCGAAGACCAGGTCGGCTGGCGGCTCGACCGGTTTCTTACTGTCTCCTTAGCCGATCTTTCGCGCGCACGCCTGCAACAATTGATAGCAGGAGGCGCAGTGATGAAAGCGGGTTTGACGGTAAAAGACGCCAATCACAGGGTCAAACCGGGCGATGCGTTCACCGTCACGATCCCGGTTGCTGCCCCAGCGCAGCCGCAAGGACAGGATATCCCACTCGACGTCGTCTATGAGGACAGCGATCTCATCGTGATCGACAAGCCGGCGGGACTGGTCGTGCATCCGGCTGCCGGCAATCCCGACGGTACCTTGGTGAACGCACTGATCGCGCACTGTGGCCCGTCGCTGCAAGGCATCGGCGGCGAGGCGCGGCCGGGCATCGTGCACCGGCTCGACAAGGACACCAGCGGTCTTCTGGTCGCCGCGAAGAACGAGCGCGCAATGACGAGCCTCGCCAAGCAGTTCGCCAATCACACCGTGGAGCGTGCCTACAATGCCGTGGTGTGGGGTGCGCCCAGGCTGGGGGAAGGCACGGTCGAGGGCATGATCGGACGCAATCCGTTCGACCGCAAACGCATGGCGGTGGTGCGCGGCGGCGGGAAGGAAGCCCGCACCCATTATCGCGTGATCGAACGCTTCGGCAGCGCGCTCAGGCCGCTCGCCGCGCTGATAGAATGCCGGCTGGAAACCGGCCGCACCCACCAGATTCGGGTGCATCTGACCCATCTCGGCCATCCGCTGATCGGCGATCCGTCCTACGGCAAAGCGCGTCAGGCGCCGCGCGCAAAAACCCCTGTGCAGGAAAAGGCTTTTTCGATCGCTGCCGAGTTCCCGCGCCAGGCGCTGCATGCCTATGTGCTGGGGTTCCACCACCCGAGTTTGCACAGGAAAATGCGGTTCGAATCGCCGTGGCCGAAGGATTTCGCCGGCCTCGTGGATGCGCTCAGGGCGTTGAATACCGGGGAAAAAGAGGGCCAAGCCCGACCTTGAAACTCAGGCTTGTCATGCCCATTTCCCGGCGGAGATGGGGCGTTTTCTCTTACCGAAAATTCGTTCGAAACAACGTGCGAAGCGTTGTCTAATATGCGTGGCCGGTGGCTTGGAGCCGGCGCGTAAAGGGTCAGGCCTATGAGCAGTCGCGGCGTTCCCGCCCTTCAGGGCGAGGCAGGTCTATCGCGTTACCTTTCCGAAATCCGGAAGTTCCCGCTTCTGGAGCCGGAAGAGGAGTACATGGCGGCCAAGGCGTGGAAAGAACACGAGGACCCGGACGCTGCCAAGAAGCTCATCACCAGTCATCTCAGGCTCGTCGCAAAAATCGCGATGGGCTATCGCGGTTATGGCTTGCCGATTTCCGAGATCGTCGCGGAGGGCAATGTCGGCCTGATGCAGGCGGTGAAGCGGTTCGAGCCCGACAAGGGCTTTCGCCTTGCGACTTACGCGATGTGGTGGATCCGCGCCGCGATCCAGGAGTACATCCTGCGTTCCTGGAGCCTCGTGAAGATGGGCACCACGGCCGCACAGAAGAAGCTGTTCTTCAACCTGCGCAAGGCCAAGACCAAGATCAACGCGATCGAGGAAGGCGATCTCACGCCGGAGCACACCGCGGAGATCGCGACCAAGCTTGGCGTGAGCACCGCTGAAGTGACGAGCATGAACCGCCGCCTGTCGGGACCGGACTCGTCGCTCAACGCGCCGCTACGTTCGGAATCGGAATCCGAGTGGCAGGACTGGCTGCAGGACGACACGCTCGACCAGGAAACCCGGCTCGCCGAGAGCGAGGAGATGGGCGAACGCCACGATCTTCTGACGAGCGCACTCGGCGAACTTACCGATCGCGAACGCGAGATCATCGCGGCCCGCCGCCTCGCGGAAGAACCGGCGACACTCGAAGAGCTGTCGCAGAAGTACGGCGTCTCCCGCGAACGGGTGCGTCAGATCGAAGTGCGCGCTTTCGAAAAGCTGCAGCAGCAGATGAAGAAGGCGCTCAGCGAAAAGCGCAGCCACACGCTCGAAGCTTCGGCTTAAAAAACGCTGATGACTTAGCGAGTACCCGCTATGCGTTCGCGCGCATTCTCTCGCGCGCATAACCGCATATCCTTCCCTTCATCTGAGGAGGCCCCCCGCGATGAATCTCAAGCTTTGGCAGGTCGATGCGTTTGCGAGTCATGTGCTCGAAGGCAATCCGGCGGCGCTTGTGCCCCTCGAGCAGTGGATCGATCCCGCGCTGATGCAGCGGATCGCCAACGAGAACAATCTCGCGGAAACCGCATTCTTCGTGAAGACCGGCGACGGCCGCTACGATCTGCGCTGGTTCACACCGGAGAGCGAAGTCGATCTGTGCGGACACGCGACGCTCGCGAGCGCGTGGCTGGTGTTCGAAAAGCTCGATCCCGAACTGAAGACGGTCGCATTCCAGACCCGCTCCGGCACGCTCACCGTGCAGCGCGGCCGCGACGGGCGGCATGTGATGTCGCTACCTAGCGATCCCGTTGCGCCATTCGCGCCGCCAGCCGGCTTCGCGCAGCAGGTCGGCGAAGCGCTTGGCATTCCAGCGCCGAAATCGCTCCTCAAAGGCCGCTATGTCATGGCGGTGTGGGACAACGCCGCGGATGTCCGCGGTATCAAAGGCCCTGACAGCATCGGGCCGATTCTGCGTAGCGCCGGTGTGTGGGGTCTTATCGCGACCGCGCCGGGCGACCAGGGTTACGATTTCGTCTCGCGGTTCTTCGCACCCGGAAAAGGCGTGCCGGAGGATCCCGTGACCGGCTCGGCCCATTGCGCGCTCACGCCCTACTGGGCGAAGCAACTCGGCAAGACGACGTTGAAAGCGCGGCAGGTCAGTCCACGCGGGGGCGATCTCACCTGCATCGACGATGGCGAACGCACCATCCTCGCCGGGCCGTGCGCGCTCTACATGACGGCGGAGATTTTCGTGTGAGCATGCAAACTTTCGACGGCAGTTGCCATTGTAACGCGGTGCGTTTCCGTATCGAAAGTGACTTTTCGGAACTCACGCAATGCGACTGCTCGATCTGCCGCCGCAAGAATGCGCTGATGGTACAGGTGCATGAGAGCCGCTTTAGACTGCTCGCGGGCGAGGACGCGCTCACGCTCTATCAATTCCACACGCATAGGGCGAAGCACTATTTCTGCAAGATCTGCGGCATTTATCCGTTCCACCGCAAACGCACGGTGCCGGATGCGTACGGTGTGAACGTATTCTGTCTCGAAGGGTTCGATCCGAAAGGCATTGCGGTCCGCCACGCAGACGGCGTCGGCATGCCGTAAGCTACTGCCTCGGCGGTTTGTCGGTCATGTTGCCGAGCGGCTCGTTTTCTTCGTCCAATCCTTCACGATCGTCTTCGTCGTCGACGATGCCCTCGCCGAACTCCGCCAAGCCGTCTTCGAGATAATCGCCGAGCATCGGCAAGCCGAGCAGGTATTGCGCGGTGCGCTTGTTGTGCTCCGTCTTCGCGGTATCCAGCGCGTCGTACCATTCGTCGATGTCGTAGGTACCGCGGCCAAGCCAGGCGAGCGCCACCAGCTCGACCTGCTCGTCTTCGTTCAGGCCGTTGATGAAAGACACCAATTCGCGGCGCACCGGATCGTCGTGACCGTCTTCCAGCACGTCTGCGTCGTCATCATCGGCTTCGTTCGAACCGGAATCGGGATCGCTGTCGCCTTCCTTCGCGTCGTATTCGCGCGCCTTCAGGATGATGAATGCGACCTTGTCGGTGGCAAGGTTCAGCACGGGATCGGGCCGGTCTTCGATGTCCGGAACAAGCGGCATGGTTCGCATCCCTTTCGCGAAGTCGAGACCAAGGGAACGCATCGACGCCGTTCCTGTTCCGGAACTCAATTCCGTCCGTCCCGGCCATATTTGGAGGTCTGCACATTCGCAGCACGCGCCGTCGTACTGCATGAAAGCGCAACACCGATCGCATACAGGAAATAAACGCATCGCATAACCCCCATGACAGTATGGCACACGCTATCGCGTTGACCGGCGACAAGGGAAACTCTATATCGGCTGCGGGCCACGCCGCCCCAACGCGGCGCTACATTCTGAAAGGAATGTCGATATGACCGGTAATGAACCGGCCGTGCGCCCTGCACGGCCTTTTTTTTCGTCCGGACCCTGCGCCAAACGGCCGGGGTGGACGCCTGAAGCGCTCAACGCAGCATTGCTCGGACGCTCGCATCGCTCGAAACCGGGCAAGGCGAAGTTGAAGGACGCGATCGAGCGCACAAAAAACCTCCTCGGCATTCCCGCCGGTTATCGCGCCGGCATCGTTCCGGCGTCGGATACCGGTGCGGTGGAAATGGCGTTGTGGTCGATGCTGGGCCAACGCCCGGTCGACGCGTTTGCCTGGGAAAGTTTCGGCGAAGATTGGGTGACGGACGTCATCAAGCAGCTGAAGCTGAAGGACGCGCGCGTCATCAAGGCCGAATACGGCGAACTGCCTGACCTGAAACAGGCCGATCCCGCGCACGACATCGTGTTTCTGTGGAACGGCACCACCAGCGGCGTACGCGTGCCGGACGGCGACTGGATTTCCGACAGCCGCGAAGGCCTCACGATCTGCGATGCGACCAGTGCTGCGTTCGCAATGCCGCTGCCGTGGGACAAGCTCGATGTCGTCACCTTCTCCTGGCAAAAGGTGCTGGGCGGCGAAGCGGCGCACGGCATGCTGGTGCTCTCGCCGCGCGCCGTAGCGCGGCTCGAGTCGTACACGCCCGCGTGGCCGCTGCCGAAGATCTTCCGCATGACCAAAGGCGGCAAGCTGAACGAAGGTATCTTCGAAGGCGAGACGATCAATACGCCGTCGATGCTGGCGCTGGAGGATTATCTCGACGCGCTCACCTGGGCGGAATCGATCGGCGGCCTTCAGGCGCTGCTCGGTCGCTCGAACGCCAACTTCAATGTGGTGTCGCGCTGGGTGCGCGAATGCGGCTGGGCCGATTTCCTCGCCCGCGAACAGGGCACGCGCTCCAACACTTCGGTGTGCCTGAAGATCGTCGATCCGTGGTTCGCAACGCTCTCCGACGACGCGAAGGCCGATGCTGCCAAGAAGGTCGTGAGCCTGCTCGAAAAGGAAGGCGTCGCGCTCGATCTCGGCGCCTATCGCAGCGCACCGCCTGGCCTGCGCATCTGGTGCGGCGCCACCGTCGAGAAGTCCGATCTCGAAGCATTGATGCCATGGCTCGACTGGGCCTGGGCGAAGGTCAAAGGGGCGTAACCCCCACCCGAAGCGCTGCGCGCTTCGACCTCGCAAAGACGGAGTATTCCATGCCCAAAGTCCTCATCGCCGACAAACTGTCCGACGCCGCCGTTGCGATCTTCAAGGAACGCGGCGTCGAAGCCGACGTCAAACCGGGCCTGTCGAAAGACGAGTTGCTCAAGATCGTCGACCAATATGACGGTCTCGCCATCCGTTCCGCGACCAAGGTCACTGCCGAAGTGATCAAGGCGGCCAAAAAGCTGAAAGTCGTCGGCCGCGCCGGTATCGGCGTCGACAATGTCGACATTCCGGCCGCCACCGCCGCCGGCGTGATCGTGATGAACACACCCTTCGGCAATTCCATCACCACGGCCGAACATGCCATCGCGTTGATGATGGCGCTGGCGCGCGAACTCCCGGCGGCCAATACGTCGACCCAGGCCGGGAAGTGGGAAAAGAACCGCTTCATGGGCGTCGAGCTTTACGGCAAGACGCTCGGCCTGATCGGCGCCGGCAATATCGGCTCCATCGTCGCCGACCGCGCCCGCGGCCTGAAGATGAAGGTGATCGCATACGACCCCTTCCTCTCCGAAGAGCGCGCCAGGGATCAGAACATCGAGAAGGTGGAGTTGAACGATCTGTTCGCCCGCGCCGATTTCATCACCCTGCACACCCCGCTCACCAACGAAACCCGTGGCATCGTTTCCGCCGATGCGATCAACCGGATGAAGAAGGGCGTGCGCATCGTGAACTGCGCCCGCGGCGGTCTGATCGACGAAGGGGCGTTGAAGGCCGCGATCGATAACGGCCATGTTGCCGGCGCCGCCCTCGACGTGTTCGAGGAAGAACCGGCGAAGAGCAATCCGCTGTTCGGCAGCGACAAGGTCGTGGCCACACCGCATCTCGGCGCCTCCACTTCGGAAGCGCAGGAGAATGTCGCGCTGCAGGTCGCGGAGCAGATTTCCGATTACCTGCTGACCGGCGCGATCACCAACGCGCTCAACATGCCGTCGATCAATGCGCAGGAAGCGCAACAGGTGAAGCCGTGGATCGCTCTCGCGGAAAAGCTCGGCGCGTTCGCGGGCCAGATCACCGAGAGCAGCATTCAAGCGGTGGAAATTCTCTACGAAGGCGCCGCGGCAGAACTCAATCAACGCGCGCTGACGCAGGCGGCACTCGCGGGTCTGCTCAAGCCGCAGCTTTCCGGGGTGAACATGGTCAACGCACCGATCGTCGCCAAGGAACGCGGCATCAAGGTGAGCGAAACGCGCCGCCCGCAGCAGGGCGTCTATGAAGGCTATGTGAAGATCACGGTGTCGCTGACCGACGGGTCGACCCGCCGCGTGGCCGGCACCGTGTTCTCCGACGGACGCCCGCGCCTCATCCAGGTGAAGGACATCAATCTGGATGCCGAGTTCGCGCCGCACCTGCTCTATGTGATCAATGAGGACAAGCCCGGCTTCATCGGCACCATCGGCACGCTGCTTGGCAACGCCAAGGTCAACATCGCCAACTTCAATCTCGGCCGCAGCGGTCCAGGGCAGGACTCGATCTGCCTCGTCGAAGTGGACGGGGGCGTGAGCGATCACGTGCTGGAGGCCATCCGCAAGCTGCCGCTGGTCCGCCAGGCCAACGCGCTTGCATTTTAAGGTCTAGCCCACCACCTCATCCCGTGTGAGGGTGGCGGCATGGAGCCGGATTTCATCGTCGGGACTCTGTGGGCCGGCTGGGCTGTCTCTCGGCTCGCCGTGCGGCGGGCCAGCCATGTGGCCGGACGCATGAGCCGGCTGGGAGTGCGTCTGTCGGCCGGCATGCAGAGCGCAGCGGGACCTGATCCCGCCATGGGCGCTCTGGCGATGAGCCCCGCCGTTTCCGGCCTCCCCGGCGCAACGTGGGTTGGCCGAAAAGTCGGTCACCTCGCCGGACACCTGCTCTACCGCGTGCCGGAAGTGCTGGGTCTCTTTCTTCTTCTGTCGTCCCTCGCCGCCAATCGCGAAATTCCATCGCGTTGGGCGACGGGTATTCATCCCATGTTCGGCGGACATCTATGGAGTGCCGGACCGGGCCTCGCGTGGTCGATGGCTCTGTTGTGCATCGCAGGTTTCGCGTTTGCAGCGTGGGCAGGCCTGCACCGCGCCATGCTGTGGTCCGGCGGCCTGACCGGACGGGAGGGGCTCCAAGTGATCGACACCGGTCCTTTCTCTGTCGTGCGCCATCCGGTATCGGCAGGACTGCTCCTCGCCGCGGCGGCCACGATGGTCATGATCGGCACCGGCGAAGCTGTTGCCGGTACGGGATTGTTGCTGGCCGGTTTCGCGCTCAAGGCGCTACAGGATGAGCGTGTCCTGCGCCGGCAGCTCGGCGCGGATACCTACCGCGCCTACACCCGTAGAACACCGATGCTTGTGCCGTTCGCGAAACGTTGAGGGTTCCGCTCCGCAAATTCCGATGCGCTTGTATCCGGGGCCGCATGCCCCACCTGAGAGAGACCGGAGGCAAGCATGGACGCGCGTATCGCGATCTACAGCGTCTGGATTTTGTGGATTCTGTCCTGGATGGCCGCTGCGGTCTGGACGAATCAGACGGTAGGACGTCCCGGATTCAGTTGGCGCTCGCTGTACCGCTTTCCGGAGGTCTTGGGGTTCGCGCTGCTGCTGGGATTCTTCGGCCGCGTCGACAGAGCCGGCCATCTGTACACCTTCGAGACGCTTACCCTCTGGCCGGTGCCATCTCTTCTCGCCGGGGCGGCGGTGGTGCTGTGCGTGACCGGGCTCGCATTTGCATGGTGGGCGCGCCTGCACCTCGGCCGTCTGTGGTCGGGAACGGTGACCCGGAAAGAAGGCCACCATCTGGTGAACACCGGGCCGTACCGGATCGTGCGTCATCCGATTTACACCGGCATCCTGATCTCCGCTTTCGCCACCGCCGTCGAGCAGGCAACCGTGCCCGCAGTCGCAGGCGTGCTGTTCCTGCTCCTGGGATTCTGGATCAAGGCGCGGTTGGAAGAGAACTTCCTGCGCAACGAACTGGGCGCCGAAGCTTATGACGCCTATGCGCGCAGAACGGCGATGCTGGTACCTTTCGTGCGGATTTGAGGCGCCGCACTCATCACCTCCCCCCTCCGAGCTTTGAGAGCGAACTACACCGCGTCGAGGTACTGCACGTCCGGGCGGCCGGCGAGGAACGGGCCCATCTTGGCGCCGATGGTGCGGAAGTGATCGGACTTACCGTGCGCTTCGAGCGCCGTCTGGTCCTCGTACATCTCGAGCACGACATAGGTCGTCTCGTCGGTGCGCGATTTGCAGAAATTGTAGTAGTGATTGCCCTTCTCGTTGGCGCGCACGGCGGCCATCAACTCCTTCGTCACCGCCTCGAACTCCGCGTTCTTGCCGGGCTGTATCTTGATCGTCGCAACCACACCGATAGGCATTTTTCTCTCCCTGTTAATGACCTGTGCCAAAGCTAAACAGGCGCCAGCGTAGGTGCAACCGTTGCAACCCGTCGTAAACGTCCCTTAACCGCCCAGCGGCGACAATCGCCCCGTTGGGATCCGGGGACGGAAGTGGACGTTGCCATTGGTGCAGCGCTCGGCGATGCCGCAGCGGAAACGAAAGAGCGGCTGGTCCTCGATCAGCTCCGCATTGCGCTGTACAATTTGAAGCCCAATCACTTCCTGATGCCCGTATTCGGCGCGATCCTGTGCGCGATGTTTTCGCCGTGGATCGCCGCGTGGCGCCTCGCCGTGTGGTACGGCCTCCTGGTGGTGAGCGTGATCCCGCTTGGCATCGTTTGCATTCGCTTCCTCAAGACCCGCATCCGGCTGGAAGACCGGCAGAAATGGATCGCCTGGGCGACCGCCAGCTACGCGTTCCACGTCATAGCCTGGGCGCTGCTGGGCTTCTTTCTGTGGGCGCCCGGCAACGAACTTAACAACCTGCTGATTATGCTGATCCTGTGCTGCACGCTTGCGGGCAGCACCACGATGGTCGGCGCCAGCGCGCCGATCGCGTTCACGGCCTATGCCGTCTACGGCGGCATCGTCGTCCTGGCTCCGCTGCAGGGACATGGCTTCCTTTATGTCGGTCTTTCGCTTCTGGCCGGCTTCTACACAATCTATCTCGCCTGGATGTCGAAGCAGTTTTTCACCACCACTCGCAACATGCTGATGTTGCGCAACGACAAGAATGAACTGATCGCGGCCCTGGCCCTGTCGAAGGAACAATCGGATATCGCGCGCTACCGTGCTGAAAATGCGAGCCGCACAAAATCGCAATTCCTTGCGAATATGAGCCACGAACTGCGCACCCCGCTGAACGCCATCCTCGGTTTCTCGGAACTGATTCAGTCGCGCACCTTCGCCGACGACCTCGACCGCCATGTCGAATACGCGAACCTGATCCATACGTCGGGCGCGCATCTGCTGACGCTGATCAACGACATCCTCGATCTCGCCAAGATCGAAGCCGGCGGCATCACATTGCAGGAGCACGACGTCGCACTGGACCGGTTGATCGAAGACTGCATCCGCCTGATGATCGCCAGGGCACAGGCTGGCGGTCTCGACCTGCAGGCAGACGTTTCGGCCTGCCTGCCGCATCTGACCGGCGATGAGCGCGCGGTGAAACAGATCCTGCTCAATCTGCTGGCCAATGCGGTGAAGTTCACGCCCAAAGGCGGCAGCGTCACGGTGTTCGCGCATCCCGGCCGCGGCGGCGGTCTCTATTTCGGGGTCCAGGACACCGGCGTCGGCATCGCGCCGGAAGACCAAACACACGTTTTCGAGAATTTTGGCCAGGGCCGTCATGATGTGGTGATCGCCGACAAAGGCACCGGCCTCGGCCTGCCGATCGTCAAAGGCCTTGTCGAGGCGCATGGCGCCAGCGTTGCGCTGGAAAGCGAGCCCGGCAGCGGCACCAAGATCACGATCCTCTGGCCCGAGGAACGTACCAGGCGCATGCAAACGAACGAGCCGCTCCGCGCCGCATCCTGAAGCGTTAATCCCGATTAACCGTGCAAATGTCCCAACGCGTAAAGCTCCTTTAATCGCCGTTGGTGCAGTGTGGGGCGTTTCGGCTTGGACGTGTACGTGACCGGCTCCTTCACCGCGGTGCTTTCCGGCATTCCCGCACAGATTCGTGCGGCGGGCAGAAATCTGCGCCGCGAACTCAACGCCTCGCTCAATCCGCAGAGCGAAGCCGAAGTTCGCCTCGTCGACCAGCAGATCACAATCGCCCGTCAGGCGTCGTGGACGACCAACTACATACTGCCGCCGGCCGCCGTTCTGATCTCGCTGGCAAACGTCCGTTGGGTGCCGCTCGACCGGCTCATCGTCTGGCCTCTTATCGTGACGATCGCCTGCGCCGGATCGGATATCTACTTCAACCGCCTTATGCGCCGCATCGACGAAGGTTCGCCGCAAGGCGTTCGCGCCCGCGCGCACGCCTTCGCCGGGATCACCATGGCGACCTCGTTCGCCTGGGCGCTTATGGCCGTTCTGCTGTGGTCGCCGAGTTCGACCGTCAATCACATGTTCCTGCTGCTCATCCTGGCGAGCACGATCTCGGGCTGGACGTCGCTCGGCGCCTCGCATCTTGCCTCGGCGTTCGCTTCGATGCCGATCTATCTCGCCGTGCAGTTCGGGATGCCGCTGACCGGCGGCACGACGATTGACACGATGCTGGCGTTTCTGTGCGCCGGCTACTGGATCATCATGACCGGGCTGCTCTACACCAACTACAAGACACGCGAGCGCATCCTGCGGCTGGAATCGGAGCGCGGCACGCTGATCGACGATCTGCAACGGGCGAAAATCGAATCGGATCGCGCCCGCGAGCGCGCCGAGCTCGCGAGCCGGGCGAAGTCTTCCTTCCTCGCGAACATGAGCCATGAGCTGCGCACGCCGCTGAATGCCATCCTCGGTTTCTCCGAGATCATCCACACCCGCGCGCTCGGCCCCACGGCGGACGCGCAATACGTGGAATATGGAGGCTTCATCCACGATTCCGGCAAGCACCTGCTCGCACTGATCAGCGACATCCTCGACCTCGCGAAGATCGAGGCGGGCCGTCTTATCTTGCGCGAAGAGAACATCAACCTCGCACGCCTGCTCTCTGACGCGGCGCAGATGGTCGCCATGAAGGCGCGCGACGGTCAGATCACGCTCATCTCCGACGTGGCGGCCGATCTGCCTTATGTGTTCGCAGACGAGCGCGCGCTACGCCAGATCACCGTCAACCTGCTCTCCAACGCGGTGAAATTCACGCCGCCCAACGGCGACGTGACGATCTTCGCCACCCGTAATCCAGACGGCAGCGTTCGCTTCGGGGTGCAGGACAACGGCATCGGGATCGAGCCGGAAGACCTCGCCCGCGTGTTCGAGAATTTCGGTCAGGGACGTCACGACGCCGTCATCGCCGATCAGGGCACAGGGCTCGGTCTGGCCATAGTCAAGGGCCTGGTCGATGCACATGCCGGAACGGTGTCGCTCGAAAGCGAACCTGGCCGCGGCACGAAGGTGACTGTTACCTTGCCAGCCGATCGCATGCGCGAGCGGGTCAAAGAGGCTGCCGCCTGAACCTCAGGCCGGTGAAGCGCCGTTGACAAGACCCAGACCGGCCGTCTTGTAGCCCAACAGGATCAACGCTTCTTCGCTGGCGAACTGACGGACTTCGGGCCGGAGTGACAGGAACCAGTTTTCCTGGGTGCGGTAGATCGGCCGCGTGTACCACGCGAATACCCCTGCGCGCTGTTCGGCTTGCGTGCGGTTATGGCCAGTCTTGTGCCACACACGGCTTTCGAACACGACGATCGAGCCAGCTTCCGCTTCCATCGGCACGGTGTCGGCCTCACTGTCGGCGGGACCCGGAGCACGGTTGAGGCGATGGCTTCCCGGCACGAAGCGCGTGGCCCCATTCTCTTCCGTGAAATCGTCCAGACACCACGCGACGTTCATCCCCTGCGGTTCAGCCGGCCACGGCTCCGGAATGAATATCTGATCGGCGTGCAATACCATCTCGCCGCCGCCCGGACCGGTGATGTTCGCCGAAATGTTGCCGAGCAGCGCCGGCCAGCCCAGCATCGCCTTCACATAGGCGACCGCAATGTCGTGAAACGCCAGATCCTCGAACACAGGGTCGCGGCTCAGCACATTCCACACCCGCCGGTTGGTGTCGTCATGCGCATAGTCGAGCCCGAACTTCTGCTCGCGGCTGCGCGCCCGGTCGGAATCGGCAGCGCGATAGAGCGCATCGCGGGCGCGTTTGAGGCTGTCGCCGGACAACACGTTCGGCACAATGGTGAGTCCGTACTCCGCGATGTTGCGCAGACCCTGCGTCATGTCCGTTGTCGGCGGTGGGACGGCTATCGGCGCGCCGCGTACGTCCCGTTCCTGAGCAACGGTCATCGCACACCCTCCCGCGGTCCGAACTGGTCTTCGAGATAGCGAAGCTGGACCGCCTCTCCCGTATTGGCCGATATGTCGAGCCCGAGCCACTCGCGCATCCGCCCGTCCAGCGAGGCCCGTGTCTCCGGCGATAGTGCGGCGTTCCAGTTCACCTGCGGCCTGAGGAACGGCTTGGTGTAATAGCCGAACAGCAGCGCGCGATCCTGATCCTTCGTGATATTGGCGCCGGAGGTGTGCCAGACGCGGCCGTCCATTGCGATGATCGAACCGGCTTTCGCCTCAAACGGTCTGAGCAGCGTGTCCGCATCGCGCGGCATCTCGGCGCGCGTGGTCCAGCGATGGCTGACCGGAATGAACAGCGTGGCGCCGTTTTCGAACGTCACATCGGTCAGACACCAGATGATGTTGAGCGCCCAAGGCTGAACCCAGGGCTCCGGCACGACCAGCGACTGGTCGGAGCGCAGCCCCATCGATTTCGAACCGGGGCGTGCGATGTTGGCGGTGAAGTTGGAGATCAGGAACGTCTCGCCCAGCAGCGACTGCACCAGGTCCACCGCGAGCGGATGCCGGATCAGCTGGCGGAACAGCGCGTCGAATTCGAGCAGGAAGAACACCCGCACATTGCTCGCGTTCGGGTCGAGCACGGGCAGGAACGTCGGCATGCCGCGCCGTTCGCTCTCCGCCGCACACGACCACAGACGATCGAGCGCCGTACGTGTCTCGGCCGGCGGCAGGACGTCCGGCACCACGCACCAGCCGTCGCGCTTCAGTTGGGATGCCGCCGCCGCAATCGCGCTCATGGCGTCATCCCCTCGATCAGCTCAGCGAGGCGTAGCGTTTGAGATGATGATCGGTCGAGCCGTAAAGCGCATCGATCATCGTCAGGCGCTTGAAGTAATGGCCGACGTTGAGTTCGTCGGTCATGCCCATGCCACCGTGGATCTGCACCGCGCCCTGCCCCACAAACCGGCCCGCCTTGCCGATCTCCGCCTTCGCGGCCGATGCGGCCTTCTTGCGCTCAATTTCGCTCTCGTCGAGCTTCAGGTTCACCATCAGCGTGATCGACACCGCCTGCTCGTAGTTTACGAACATGTCGACCATGCGGTGCTGGAGCACCTGGAATTTTCCGATCGGCACGCCGAACTGCTTGCGCGTCTTGGAGTATTCGACCGTCGCATCCACCAACACCTTCATCGCGCCGGTGGCGTCGGCACAGGTCGCGGCGATCGCTTCGTCCACCGCGCGCTCGACCAGCGGCAGGCCGCCATCGGCTTCCCCAATCAGACGCTCGGCCGGCACTTCGACGTTCTCGAACGTCACTTCCGAGGCGCGCGCGCCATCCCAGATCGGATAATCGCGGGTCGAAACGCCTTTCGCGCTCTTATCGATAAGGAAAACGGAAACACCTTTCTCGTCGCGCTGACTGCCGGCGGTGCGTGCGGTGACGATCAGCGTGTCAGCCCAAGGTGCTGCAATCGCGACAGCCTTCTGGCCGTTCAGCACATATTGGTCGCCCTGCTTCTTTGCCGTTGTCTTGAGGTCTGCCAGATTGTAGCGGCCCTGCGGTTCGGCAAAGGCGAACGACATCATGGTTTCGCCGGCGGCGATCTTGCCCAGCCACTCCGTCTTCTGCGCGTCGCTGCCGGCATGCTTGAGCAAACCGCCCCCGACCACGACCGTCGGCACGTACGGCTCGACCACCAGCGAACGGCCGAACTCTTCCGCGATGATCATCGATTCCAGCGGGCCGCCGTTCAAGCCGCCGTGCTCTTCCGGCATCGTCATCGCGAACAAGCCGAGCTCGGCGAACTGCTGCCAGTGTTTGGGATCGCGCCCCGTGTCGTTGCGGGTGAACTTTCGCCACGCATCGAAGGTGTAGTTGTCGGCGAGATATTTGGAGACCGAATTGCGCAGCAACGTCTGCTCTTCGGTGAACGAGAAGTCCATGGAAATGCCCCTTAGAGACCGAGAACGGCCTTCGCGATGATGTTGCGCTGAATCTCGTTCGAGCCGCCGTAGATCGAGGTCTTGCGATAGTTGAAGTAGTGCCCCGTTTCGCCGACCGCATAATCAGGCCCGATCGGATATTCGTTGTCGCCCCGGTTGTGCTGATCGGGCATCGCGTAATAGCCGATCGCCTCCACCGTCAGCTCGGTGATGCGCTGCTGGATTTCGGTGCCCCGGATTTTCAGGATCGAGCTTTCCGGTCCCGCCATCTGGCCTTTGGCCTCCTGCGCCAGGGTGCGCAGTTCGGTGTATTCGAGTGCGGTCAGTTGAATCTCGAGGTCGGCAACCTTGCGCGCGAACTCCTCGTTCTCGATCAGCGGCTCCCCATCGATCAACTCTTTCGCAGCGATTTCCTTCAGCCGCTCGGTCGCGCGCTTGGAGCGCGCCACGCCGGCGATGCCGGAGCGTTCGTTGACCAGCAGGAATTTGGCGTAGGTCCAGCCCTTGTTCTCTTCGCCGACGCGATTCTCGACCGGCACCTTCACGTTGTCGAAGAAGACGTCGTTCACTTCATGCGCACCATCGAGCACGATGATCGGACGCACCGTGATACCGGGCGTGTCCATCGGGATCAGCAGGAAGGTGATACCTTCCTGCGGCTTCACGTCCGGATTGGTGCGGACGAGGCAGAAGATCATGTCGGCGAACTGCGCGAGCGTTGTCCAGGTCTTCTGGCCGTTGACGATGTAGTGGTCGCCTTCGCGCACCGCGCGGGTGCGCAGGTTGGCGAGATCCGACCCGGCGCCCGGCTCCGAATAGCCCTGGCACCACCAGTCCTCGCCGGAAAGGATGCGCGGCAGATACGTCTTCTTCTGCTCGTCGTTGCCGTAGTTGAAGATCACCGGCCCGACCATCGACAGCCCGAACGGCAGGGTCGTCGGCATGTCGGCGGCGGCGGTCTCTTCGTTGAAGATGTAACGCTGCGTGACGTTCCAGCCCGGGCCGCCATATTGCTTCGGCCAGAGCGGTGCGACCCAGCCCTGTTTGTAGAGAAGCTTGTGCCAGGCGAGATAATCTTCTTTCGAGCGATCGGCGGATTCCGCGGCGCCGAGATTTTTCGGGAGTTTCTCCTTCGCCTCCGCAATGAAGGCGCGAACCTCTTTGCGGAACGCTTCGTCTTCGGGCGAGAAATTCACATCCATGGTCGTCTCCCTGACAGGACCTTCATCCTGGGCCGCGTTTCTCTATAACGGAAGCGCGGCATCGGCCAAGGTGCCGCGCGCGCGGCATCCTACCGCTACGGTAGCACGCGGCTTGCGGCTTTCGCAGCCACAGGAGATGGTCGCACGGCAGAGCCGGGAGGACGCCGTGAAAGCCCTTTGCTACCAAGGTCCGCGCCGCATCGAATATGGGACCACGGCCGATCCGTTGCTGGCCGACGACCGCGATGCCCTCGTCAAGATGGAGGCTTGCGCGATCTGCGGCAGCGACCTGCACATCTATCACGGGTCACCGTTCAGCCAGGACACGGGCTATTGCGTCGGCCACGAAGCGATCGGCGAGATCGTGGAGACCGGCAAAGGCGTGCGGCGGTTCAAGGTGGGCGACAAGGTGATGCTGTCGGCGGCCGTCGGCTGCGGCCAGTGCCATAATTGCCTGGCCGGCGATATCGCCCGCTGCCTGAGTGGCGGCGCACAGTGCTATGGCTTGAGCGCGGCGCTGCAGGGCTGCCAGGCGGAGGCGATCCGCGTACCGAAGGCGGATTTCAACGCCGCACCCATTCCCGACGGTCTGACGCCGGATCAGGCGCTGATGCTGACCGACAATCTGCCGACCGCCTATCTCGGTTGCCGCAACGCCGACATCGGACCGGGCAAGACGGTGACGGTGATCGGCCTTGGCCCGATCGGACTGATGGCGGTGGAAATCGCCTATGTGCTGGGCGCCTCGGCCGTGTTCGCGATCGATCTCGTGCCCGGACGGCGCGAGCAGGCGAAAGCGCTCGGCGCCATCGCGCTCGATCCGAAGGATGCCGTGCAGGCGATCGGCGAAGCGACAAAAGGCCAGATGAGCGATTGCGTCGTCGAAGCGGTCGGCTCCGATCCCACCATACAGCTCGGCCTCACGCTTGCGGGCCGCGGCGGCACCGTGTCGGCGATCGGCGTGAACACCAACATGGATTTCCGCTTCCCGATGGGCCTCGCGTTTGCGAAGAGCCTGACTTTTCGCATCGCGCTCTGTTCCGTGCAGATGTACTGGCCGGAGCTGATCCCGCTGATCCGCGGCGGCCGGCTGCACCCGGAAAAATTCATCTCCCACCGCCTCTCGCTTAGCGAAGGCGCGCATGCGTACGAGCTGACGGACAAGAAGACCGACGGCGCGCTGAAAATGGTGATGACGCCTTGAGCTGCGCCCCACGGACAACCGCGAAGAATTTCGCAGTTGGACTTTTGCTCGTGGCCGGCACGCTCGGATTACCGGCCGCGTCAGCGGCAAATGATGCTCCAGCGGTATGCCCATTCAAATACACGCCCGAAATCAGAGACCTGATTGTCGGGCCCGCGATAAAGCGCGGGGCGGGAGCGTACGCTCATGGGTACAATTTGAATAAGCCGATCGTTCGGCCGTGGGAACACTATTTCGTGTTGCTCAGCTTTCCGCCTAGAAATCCAAAACGCGGTACAGTGCTGAGCGTGATTTTCGATCCTTGCACAAAGCGGCTGCGGAATCTGGACCCGGTCTTGTAGTCAAAGCGTTGAGGCTGGTCAGGCTGCTGTGAAAATGGCAAGGCCTTGGGTAAGAACGACTCCCATGTGAAGGATCGGATATGAAACTGGTTCGCGCGGCCGCAATCCTGGGCACTATCCTTCTGGCCAGTTGCAGCAAGGAAGGGAGCCCGCCGCCGCAAGACAATTTCGGCGTGAAGCCTGCGCTGCCGGCGCCCGATACCAGCATGATCCCGACCGCGAATTTCTCGACTGCGAAGCCATGGCCGAAAGGCACCGGCCCGCGGGCGCCGCACGGCTTCCACGTCTTCCGCTTTGCCGATGGCCTTGCGCATCCGCGCTGGCTTTATGTGCTGCCCAACGGCGACGTGCTGGTGGCCGAGTCGATGACCTTGCCGGGCGTGCCCCATTCGATCACCGACCGGATCGGCAACTACCTGAAGCGCAATGACGGCTCGACCGGGCCGAGCCCCGACACCATCGTGCTGTTGCGCGATGCGAACGGTGACGGCGTGCCGGAGCTGCGCACCATCTTCCTGAAGCCCGGCACGATCCAGCAGCCGTTCGGCATGGCGCTGATCGGCAGCACGCTCTATGTCGCCGGCACAGGTGGGGTATGGACATTTCCCTATCACGATGGCGACACCGCGCTGAGCGGTGGTGGAAAGAAAATCCTCGACCTGCCGGTCGGCGGCTACAACAATCACTGGACCCGCAACATCGTCGCCAGCGAAGACGGCAGCAAGCTGTTCGTCACCGTCGGCTCCGGCAGCAATGTCGGCGAGAACGGCGCGGACAACGAGAAGCGCCGCGCCGATGTGCTTCAGATCAATCCCGACGGCAGCGGCGAGCATGTGTTCACGGCCGGCACGCGCAATCCGAACGGCCTCGCCTACGAACCCACCACGCATGTTCTGTGGACCGTGGTCAACGAGCGCGACATGCTCGGCGACGATCTCGTGCCCGATTATCTGACCCGCGTGCAGGACGGCGACTTCTACGGCTGGCCGTGGAGCTATTGGGGCAAGCACGTCGACAGCCATGTCACGCCGCAAAATCCCGCGATGGTGGCGAAAGCGATCCCGCCGGACTATGCGCTCGGCGCGCACACCGCGTCGCTCGGCCTCGTCTTCTACACCGCGAAGATGTTTCCGCCGCATTATCAGGGCGGCGCGTTCATCGGCCAGCATGGCTCGTGGAATCGCAGCTACTTCACCGGCTACAAGGTCGTCTACGTGCCGTTCGCGAACGGCACTCCAAGCGGCGCGCCGGAGGATTTCCTCACCGACTTCATGCCGGATGTATCCACCGGCGTCGCTTATGGCCGTCCGGTCGGCGTGACAGTGGACAAGACCGGTGCGCTGCTGGTGGCGGACGACACCGGCGGCATCGTGTGGCGCGTCACCGCAAGCCCGATCGTTCCGCCGAGTAGACTCTATTGATCACTTCGCGTCGTGGAAGATGATCCCGAGCGTGAAGCGCGAGCCGGACAACAGACGGCTCACGCCATGCCGCATGGTGACGCGATAGACGCCGCGCGTGCCTTGCACTGGCCGCTCACGCACCGGGAAGATCACCGCATCGCCTTGTGCGAACGGCACGACCTCGGCGCGCGATTGCATGCGCGGCCGCTGTTCGGTGAGCACGAACGCACCGCCGGTGAAATCCACCTCGGGCTTCGACAACAGGAACGCGACCTGCAGCGGAAACACATGCTCGCCGTAAAGGTCCTGATGCAGGCAGTTGTAATCGCCCACGCCGTATTTCAGCAGCAGCGGCGTCGGCTTCGTCTGACCCGCGTCATGACAGCGCTTGAGAAACGTGTCGTGCGCGACGGGAAACCGGACACCGATCTTCATCGCCGCGTTCCAGCGATTTGCGATCTCCGCCAGCGGCGGGTACAGGCTCGCGCGCAACGCAGCGACGCGCGGCGGCAGCGGATAGGCGAAGTAGCGATACTCGCCCCGCCCGTAGCCATGCCGCGCCATGATCACGCGGCTGCGGAAACGTGAAGCGTCGTCGTAGAGTGTGGCGAGATTTTTGCACTCCACAGCAGTCAGCAGTTTCGGCGCTATCGCACAACCGTAGGCGTCGAGATCGTCAGCAATGCGAGTCCAGTCCATACCGCGAGACTAGACCGCATGGCCGAAGCGCGCATTCCGATAGTTGCTAGCAATGAGCTCTCCCTCTCCCCCAATGGGGGAAAGGGTTCCAAACCACTACTTCGGCTGCGGCACGATGCGGAGGTAGGGCTTCGGCGCCTTCCAGCCTTGCGGGTAGATCTTCTTCGCGTCGTCGTCGGTCACCGAGCCGGAGATGATCACGTCCTCGCCCTGCTTCCAGTTCACCGGCGTCGAGATCTTGTGCTTCGCGGTCAATTGCAGCGAGTCGAGCACCCGCAGCACCTCGTCGAAGTTGCGGCCTGTGGACATCGGGTAGACGAGGATCAGCTTGATCTTCTTGTCTGGACCGATGACGAAGACATTGCGCACCGTCTGATTGTCGGCCGCCGTGCGCTTCGCCGGATCGCCCGACGCTTCCGCCGGCAGCATGCCGTAGAGCTTCGACACGTTGTAATCGCTGTCGCCGATCATCGGATAGTTGACCGCCGTGCCCTGCGTTTCCTCAATGTCCTTCGCCCAGCCGGCATGGCGGTCCACCGGGTCGACCGACAGGCCGATGATCTTGGTGTTGCGCTTATCGAACTCCGGCTTGAGCTTCGCCATGTAGCCGAGCTCGGTCGTGCACACCGGCGTGAAATCCTTCGGATGCGAAAACAGCACCGCCCAGTGATCGCCGATCCAGTCGTGGAATTTGATCTTGCCCTCGGTGGTCTCCGCCTCGAAATCGGGCGCCGTGTCGCCAAGCCTGAGTGTCATCGCATTCTCCGTCTTCGCAGTGTGGTTTCGATAGCTCCCTTGGGAACGAGTATCTTCGATAAAACCGAACCTGTCATTCCCGGCGAGTGGACGCGCATTAGCGCGGCCGCGAGGTGAAGGGAACCCAGGACAGACCGCATCCGAGGTGTTCAACGTGAGCGGAGCCTCGCTCGCATCAAATGCCCGAGGCGCAAATCTGCACCGCTATACAAAGGTATGAAACGCAGATGGAAAAGGCGATCAGATCGCTCGCAATCTAACAGCACAGATGTGACTTATCCCAGGTCCCCTTAACCTCGCGGCCGCGCTTGCGCGCGTCCACTCGCCGGGGATGACAGGTAAGGGTTTGAGAAGGTTTATCCCTTCTGCGCGCGGATCGCCTCGTGGTGGCGGATCACTTCCGTCACGATGAAAGCCAGGAATTTCTCGGCGAAATCGGGATCGAGCTTGGCGGTCTGCGCCAGCGTGCGCAGGCGCGCGATCTGCTGCTGCTCGCGGCCTGGATCCGCGGGCGCGAGGCCGTGCGTCGCCTTGTATTCGCCGACCGCTTTCGTGCATTTGAAGCGCTCCGCCAGCAGATGCACCAGCGCCGCGTCGATGTTGTCGATGCTGTCGCGCAGGCGCAGCAGTTCGGGATCGTTCTGTGTCATAGCCTCTTCCTATGGCGCCTGCCTATCACGCGCGCGGCGCGCTAGCCAATCCTCGGCGTGTCGGCAATGGGTCCCAGCTTCGATTCTGCCGCCACTGCGTCCGCGATCTTGCGCAGATTGTCCTCGTGCACTGCACGATCGATCTTGTAGAGCGCCAGCAGCGTAATCGCGATCGCGATCAGCACGACCTGGATCGGGATGTTGGCGATCACCAGGTTGCGGATGATATGCGGATCGATCGATTGCGGCGTCGCGTGCTGCGGGAAGTGCACGATGTCGATCAACAGGCCACCGACAAGGACGCCGACGCCGGTAACGACCTTGTTCATGAAACTGCTGGCGGCGGCGAACACGCCCTCGGAACGCTGGCCGGTCCTAAGTTCGTTGTCCTCGTTGATGTCGGTGATCATCGAGATCAGCAGGATCAGGGCGGCAAGGATCAGCGACCAGCCCAGCACGGTGGTGAAGAACAGAACGCCGAGAAGCGCGTTCGAGCCTTCCGGCGGGAGGAAGCCCATCAGCTTCAGGACCGGCGCCGCCTGGGCGACAATGAGCCATGCAGCCGCCAGCGCGATACCGCCTCTTTTCTTGCCGAAGCGGCGCGATATCCAGGGCGAGATCGGCGGTGCGATGAACGCCGCGACCAGCGCCGCGAACCCGAGCAGCGACAACTGGGCGGAACTGAATTTCCAGAAATAAACGCCGAGATACGAATTGATGCTTGCGCCGATGCCGGTCGCCATCGCGGAAAAAAGGCCCGATACCGTGACCAGTACGAAGGAGGGATTCGTCAGCGAGCGAAACGATTCCCGGACTATCGTTGCGACGCCGACTGTGGGTGCGCCGATGTTCGTCTTCAGATAGGGAATGCGCGAGCGGGTGCCGAGCGACGAGAACAGAATGCTCGCCAGCATGACGAGGCTCGCGAACAGCGCGTATGGCAGGTATGAGGCAGGATTGAGCATGCCGTTCGAAAACGCCGGCGTCGATTTCATGAAGGTGTTGAGCGTGATGACATACACCGCCGCCGGAACGACCAGCTGAAAGAACCAGCGGAACGAGAGAATGGAGGTGCGCTCGTCGTAGTCGCGCGATAATTCTGCAACCAGCGCCGTGCTCGGCACTTCGTAACAGGCGATCGAAACGCGCAGCAGGATCGAGACGACCAGGACGTAGCCGAACAACGCATCGGCCGACCAATGCGGCGGCGTCCAGAGAATGAAATAAAGAACCGCGACCGGCACGGCCGATGCAAACATGAATGGATGCCGCCGTCCGAGCCGCGAGCGCCAGCGGTCGGAAACGACACCGATGAACGGATCGGCGAATGCATCGACGACGGTGGCGATCGCGATAGCGAGGCTCACCCGCGTCGCGGAGATACCGACGATCTGGTTGTAGAATAGAAGCAGGAAGACGCCGAAGCCGCCGTCTTTCACGCCGAAGGCGGCAGAGCCGATGCCGAACATCGCCTTCTGCCACGCGCTCATCTTCGGCGGACTGGCCGCCACAGTTTCCGCCACGCCGCTGCCTCGCTTTACGTTTCCTCGTTAAGCCGGCTTCGCGGCTTTCGATCACGGTGGACGAGGCGTTGGCATTTTACAAGCCGATTGGACTCAGCCGCGCGGTCCCGACGGCGGAGCGATCTCGTCCCACAGCTTGCGGAAATCGCCGCGATGATCGTCTTCCGCGCGCGTGTCATCGGCGAACACCATCGAACTGCGCGTTTCCGCTGTGTAAGGCGCCCATTTCGGGATCGCGGCGCAATTGGGATCGCCGGTGTGCGCGAAGGCGACCCAAGCGCCCGCATGACGGTCGGCCATTTTGTGCGCAGACGGCGTCTCGCCATACATCGCACCGCGCGTCGAATGAAACGCGGTGCCGACATCGGTGCCGTGCACCGCGCCGAACTTGCC
Source organism: Rhizomicrobium sp. (assembly GCA_036490455.1). Taxonomy (GTDB): domain Bacteria; phylum Pseudomonadota; class Alphaproteobacteria; order Micropepsales; family Micropepsaceae; genus Rhizomicrobium. The sequence goes on along the minus strand of DASXDS010000010.1, from coordinate 8,404 downwards.
GCCGAACGCCGGTGTCGGCCACTCCCAGGTATAGACATACGCGGGCGCCGCACCGAGCGCGTGCTTGCGTTCCGCCTGCCGCACCACGGCGCGGCGCAGGCTTGCATCGGTGATGATCATCGCCTGCACCAGATAGGGCGACTTGTCGGGATAGTGTTCGCGATAGAGCTTCATGATGCGTGCGCCGTAGCCGGGCGTGTTCTTCTCCGCCGCTTCGGCAAGGCCCTTCTCGTCGAGATCGAAATTGACAAGACGCAGCGCCGCATCTTCCAGCGCGGAAGAGACGATCACCGGCACATTCGCAGAATAAGACGGCGCCACCGGATCGAACGGATGCTGCGGAATGATCTCGCCGTCCAGCACCGGCGAGAAATCGATCGTCGGATCGGCGGCGCTGATCTGTGCTTGCGCGTCCAGGATCTGTTCCCACGACAGCTTCTGCACTGCGCTGATGTTCTTCGGCGAGACGCCGAGTTGCCGGAACAGCTTGTCCGCGATCGTCGCCGCCTGATCGCGCGGCTTCACCCTGAGCAGCGAGCCGGACTGGATCGCGGCGCGGTGGAACAGCCCTTTCGCGCCCGGCGTGCCCATAATGGTGGAGGTCTTGGCGCCACCACCCGACTGGCCCCAGATCATCACCCGTGAAGGATCGCCGCCGAACGCCTCGGCGTTGTCGCGCACCCATTCGAGCACCGCAACCATATCCATAACGCCGGTGACGCCGGCGTATCTGAACTCCGCCGGTGCGCCGAGATCGGTGAGATTGAGATAGCCGAAGCTTGCCAGCCGGTGGTTCGGCGTGACCACCACGACGTCGCCGAAGCGCGCCAGCGGATCGCCGTAATAGCCGGTGAGGTTGCCGGAGCCTGTGGTGAAACCGCCGCCGTGGAACGACACCATCACCGGCCGCTTGCGTCCGTCGCCGGTGCCGGGCGTGAACAGGTTGAGGTTCAGCATGTCCTCGCCCATGCCGCCGGTCTGCTCATCCCATTGGATCAGCCTTGCGTAATCGATGCGCGAGTCGGCCGGCACCTGCGGCGAGATCATTCCGTGATTGAAGGCGTCGCGCACACCCGTCCACGGCACCGGCTTCTTCGGCGGCAGGAAGCGGTTCTTTCCGGCGGTCGAGGCGCCATAGGGAATGCCCTTGAACTGCCAGATACCGCCGGCCTTCACGCCGCGCACCTTGCCGTTGCTCGTCGTCACATCGGCGAAGATCGAACCAGACGGCGCGGCCATCAGCGGCGATGCGGTCGTGGCAGGTTTGGCGGCTTCGGCCGTCGTACTCGCACCGGCAGCCGCGGTGACGGCAGCGGCCGCGGTCAGTAGCGCGCGGCGGTCCAGTCCGGATTTCGTCATGGCATTTCTCCCCTCTTGTTTTGCCACGAGAGTGATCCCGCGGGCCCAGCGCTGCAATCGCTCCGCCGATTTGACACGGTGCCGCAACCCCTCGAAAACACGCGCCGGAAAAAAGGGAAAACGCACATGATGAAAGACCTGTTCTCGCTCGAAGGCCGCGTGGCGCTCGTCACCGGCGGCAGCCGCGGCATCGGCAAAATGATCGCGCGCGGCTTCCTGGAGCAGGGCGCGAAGGTCTACATCTCGGCACGCAAGATCGCGGCGTGCGAAGAAGCGGCCAAAGAGCTTTCGCAATACGGCGACTGCATCGCATTGCCGCTCGACGCCAGCGGCGCGGAAGGCGCCAGGCGGATGGCCGACGCCTATCTCAAGCACGAAAGCAAGCTCGATATCCTGTGCAACAACGCGGGTGCTGCCTGGGGCGCGCCGTTCGCGGAGTTTCCCGAAAGCGGCTGGGACAAGGTGATGGACCTGAACGTCAAGACGCCGTTCTTCCTCACCCAGGCGCTGCTCGGCGCCTTGAAGGCGGCGGCGACCGCGGAACGTCCGGCGAAGGTGATCAACATCGCGTCGATCGACGGCATCTCGCCCAATCCGCAGGAGACCTATTCCTATCACGCGAGCAAATCCGGCCTGATGCATCTGACCAAGCGCCTCGCGCTGACGCTGATCGCGGACAACATCGTGATGACCGCGATCGCGCCGGGTGCGTTCGCCTCCGACATGAACCGCGACGCGCGCGACCGCGGCGAGGCAGTGTCGAAGCGCATCCCGTCGCGCCGCATCGGCCGCGACGAGGACATGGCAGGCGCCGCGGTGTATCTCGCGAGCCGCGCCGGCGATTACGTCGTGGGCTCGACCCTGGTGGTCGACGGCGGCGTCGCTTACGCGCGGGGGTAATTCTCCTTAGGAGCAGATTGTCATTCCCGGCGAGTGGAGGCGCGCAGCGCGTACGCGAGGTCAAGGGAACCCATGATAAGCCGCATTGGATGTTCGCCGGGATGATGGCGGCCACCACAATCCTAAACTTGTCATCCCGGCCGCAGTGAAGCGTAGCGTAACGGAGCGCCGGGACCGATTGGGCCAGCAAGCCAATCGCGCCGAGCGTGGTTCTTCTGGCGTGCACAAAGCGCACTTCGAAATAGCTCCCGGAGCTTCGTTTCGCTACGCTTCACTACGTCCGGGATGACATTTTGTTTTGAAAATCACGCAGCGCAGATGCGGCTCATCCTGGGTTCCCTTAACCTCACTGCGCTTCGCTTCGTTCGCCGGGAATGACAAGTTTTGTTTTGGCCGGAAGAGAGAGTTCGTTTCACCGCTTTGTCGGTGTGACCAGCAACTGACTGCCACCGGTTGCCAGCAACCGGCCGTCTTCGCTCCACACCCGTGCGGTGCCGTGGATGAGACCGGCATTGGCGGTACCGGTGTGCACCTCCATCAAAAGCCATGCGCTGTCGCGCGGTACATCGTGAAACCACGCCGTCACGTCGAGGCTGGGCGCGATGTACTCCGCACCGGCGCGGTCGATGCGATGCCAGGTCGGCCAGATCAGCGTATCGATCAGGAGCAGCGGCTGCATGCAGGCCACGAACGGATTGCCGCCGCTTTCGAACAGCGGAAAGCGGTACCATTGCTCCTGCATCGCGCCGCGCGGATCGCTTTCGCCCCACGGAATCCATTTGACCGGCTTGGATTGCAGGTTGCTCCAGAAGCGCGAACGCGGCGCGTCGGCGGGCAACAGTTCTTCCACTGTCTTCAATCCGTCCGGACCCGGGACTTGCGGCATCGCGATTTCGGCAGAAGCCGGACCGTCCGTTTTGTTCGTCGTCCATACCTGCGCCTGCAGGAAACGCTTGCCGTCCTGCACCAGCGCCACGTTCAGGCACCAGGCGTTGCGGCCCTGCCGCACCGGCTCGACCTCCGCGGTGATCTCGCCGAATTGCGCGACGGCGAGATACTGCACCGATGCCGTTGCCGGCCGGTGTCCGGGCGGCGCCGCAAGGCCGGCGGCGCGCAACGCGATCGAGGCGACATAGCCGCCGTTCGGTCCCCAAATCTCCCAGTCGCGATGCAGCGACGCGACGAATTTCCCGTCGCGCGTCTCGAGCCGCGTATCGTCCTGCAATTTCCCCATCGCGCGAACCTACCGGCCCATTCGCGGTTCGCGCCAGCGCCAGCGGCGAACGTCTGTGATCCGCAACATCATGTCCTCTTCAGCGCCGCCATGCCTGCGCCCGCGACGACCAGGATCGAACCGGCGATGCGGCCGGTGATCTTCGCAAAGGACGGCCGCGTCGCGAGATGGCTGAAGCGCCCGGCGAGCACCGCGTAGAACAGCTGAACGCAAAACTCGATCGTCATCGAGGTTGCTGCGAGGATGACCACCTGCATCGCCAGCGGCGCATCCGGATTGAGGAATTGCGGCACCAGCGCGGTGAAGAACACCAGTGCCTTGGGGTTCGACATCTGGAGGATGAAGCCTTTGAGGAACATGCGGCGGGCATCGGCGCGGTCGTTCTGCGCCGGACGCACCACGCTCAGCGACGGCGTGCCGAATATCTCGTTGAGGCCGAGCCACACCAGATAGGCGGCGCCGATCCATTTGATCGCGAAGAACACAGTGTACGACGCCATCAGGATCGCACCGACGCCCGTCGCCGACAGCACGAAATAGACCGTGTTGGCGCCGATGATCCCCAGAATGGAGAACACCGTGCGGCCCGCGCCGCGCGACAGCGCCTGGCTCAGAACGAGCAGAACCGCCGGCCCCGGCGTGAAGCACAAAACCGTCTCCAAAACCGCAAAAGTGCCCCAGATTTGCCAGCTCATACGCTACGCTTCCATATAAAAATCTATTATTTTACAATGCCTTACGCGGTATGACGCAACAATATGTCGGAATTGAACCTCGATTTTCGCACTCTTTTTTTTCCACTCAGCGACCCGACCGTTTCAAGCGTTCTCGCAATATTATGTCGGAATTGAACCGGCGATATTGTCTTTGACAAACCCACGGCTAGGGCTAGTGCTCCGCAATTCTCAGGGCGTGTGTGATGGCGGGGGCCGTTACGGTCAGGTAGGCGTAACCGTAGAGGACCATCGGGACGGTGACGATTATCGCTCCGACAATCGCTAGCGCCTTCGCCATCCAACGCTTGGCCTCATTCGGCCTTGCCTTCGCGATCTTCTCCAGCATCATGCGGAAAGCCTTTCTGCCAACCGTGCCAGCCGTTCGGCCCGCTGCTTCGCCAGCTTCGCCACCTTGGTTTCCCAGCCCTCAGGTGGGTTCCTGTGAGCCTTGGCGGAGTCGTCTAGCCGGGCTTGCCGGACGGTCGCTTCTGACACCCCGAGGGCGTCGGCTATCTCCCCTCGTGTCATACCAGCCATGAGTTCTTCGGTTGCTTTTTTGAAGTCCATTTGTATGCCACCGCGTTGACAACGTGCGGACTGTATGCCATATAGGTTACAAGTTCAAGGCACACGGAAATGGCAAGCGTTCTCAAAGAAAAATACTTCCACGACGAGGCCGCCGCCTTCGCGGTGCTGGAACAGATCATGTGGCCGGAAGGAAAGCCGCCGCACTGTCCGCATTGTGGCGTTGAGGGCAAGTGCAACAGGCTGGCCGTCCAGACCACGAAGCCGTCCAAGCGCAACCCGAACGGCAAGCCCGTACACGGCCTTTGGAAGTGCTACGCCTGCCGTGGCCAGTTCACAGTGCGCAAGGGCACCGTGTTTGAGGAAAGCCGCCTAGAACTTCACCTGTGGTTTCAGGCGGCCTATCTGATGTGCTCTAGCAAAAAGGGCGTCTCTGCAAACCAGCTTCACCGCACCCTTGGCGTGACGCTCAAGACCGCTTGGTTTCTCGCGCACCGTCTCCGCGAGGCGATGGCGGAAGGCATTCTCAACCCGTTCGGCCTTGGCGGCGGCGCGGTCGAGGCGGACGAGACCTATTTCGGCAAGTGGCGTCGTAAGGGCGAGAGCGAACGCGGCCCGCAGCACATGCGTAAGGTCGTGACGCTGATCGACCGCGAGACTGGCCGCGCCAAGAGCACCGTCGTTGAGGCCATCACTTCCTACAATGTCGGCCAGATCGTCGCTGCCAACGTTTCCCGCGAAGCGCGCCTGATGACGGACCAAGCAATCTGGTACAAGAGCGTTGGCAAGGACTACGCTGCGCATGAGAGCGTCAATCACTCCAAGGAAGAATACGTCCGTGGTGACGCCTACAGCAAGAATAAGAAATCGAAGGATGACTTCGAATCCGTCGCCAAGCGTCTCGAATGCGACGAGGACAAGGCCACCTTTGAGGCCAAGCTGGGGAAGATCGCTAGGGCGAAGCCGAAGAAGTGACCCGCCTTCAGATATTTTTCTTGCCTTGGGTTGCGGTTGGCGCGCTGCTGGGCGTCAGCACAGCAATAGCAAATTCGACGTTGCCTTTATGGGTGACCAAAGCGATTGCGGATCACAGAGCGACCCGTAGTCGGGACATTATTGAAGAACAAAATTACGGCGGTAAACGCGCTTTCGAGTTCACTTCTGGAACTCAGTTCGATACCGGCGACGAGCACGTCCTTTTTGCTGAAGGCGGAAAGCAAATCTGCCGATTTGGCGGGTACGTCGGCCACGTGTCGCGGGGCGAGTGCGACCTACGCAAGATTAAGTACATTCGAACCCTCTACCATCCCTAGCCGTGGGTTTGTCAAAGACAATATCGCCATCGAACCGCTGTTTTTCACAACTCCCCTCCCCTTTCTTTGGAAGGATCAGTCGCGCTCCAAAGGCGAAGCGTGTTTCAGCGAGGGGCGACCCGATTTGCCCGAGTAAAGGGCTGGCGAAAAGGCCCGGATGGGCGCAGCGCTGCAAAGGCATCAATCCGAGGCTTTCCCGTGTTTTCGCGCCTGTTCCGCTTCGCGAAGAACCTGCGCTACCTCGTCTCTCTTGGCGGCGTATTCGAGTGGCGTCTTGCAGAAAAGGTCATCAACGATATCCAGCGAAGCGCCGGCTTCCAGCAGAAGTTTTGCGACTTCCGCGCCGCCCGTTTTGGGAATCGCGGTGTAATGCAGCGGCGTCATGTCGTCTGCCTGCCGGGCATTCACATCGGCACCTCCCTCAAGCAGCAGTCGTACCGCTTCCACATCGCCCCAGATCACCGCAATCCCAAGAGGCGTGTCGCCGAACACATCACGCTGGTTCACGTCAACAAGATCGTTATCCAGATCCGCATAGCCGCTCATTGCGGTGTTCATGTAGTCAAGCAGTTCCTTGAGATTGGCGTAGGGCATTGCCTGGACTCTTTGGTCGGCAGTTCTCCACAGTTCTTATCGTTTTTGGCGCACAGGCGAAATCGCGTGTGCTGAGACACGGCCCCTCACCTGCTCATCGCTTGCGCGACGGTCCCGATTAACCTCGCCCGCGCAGCGGGAGAGGACAGACCGGCGCGCAAGCGGCGGTCAGGTGAGGGGAAGTCCTAAGCGTAGCCCCCACCCGCTCGCGCCGACGCGCGAGCGACCTCCCCACTAGGGAGAGGTGACGCTAAGGTGCCCGCAAAGGAGACCTCGCATGGACCTGCATCTCAGAGGCAAAAGCGTGCTCATCACCGGGGCGTCGAAGGGGATTGGGGCGGCTGCGGCCGAGGTGTTCGCCGAAGAAGGATGCGATGTGCATCTCGCGGCGCGCAGCGGCGATGTGCTGCACGAACTGGCGGAGCGGCTTGGCAAGACGCACGGCGTCAAGGCGCAGGCCCATGCCGTCGATCTGCGCAGCTCCGCCGACATCGCGCGGCTCGCCGATGCGGCGAAGGACATCGACATCCTGGTCAACAACGCGGGCGACATTCCCGGCGGGTCGCTCGCGCGCGTCGACGAAGATACCTGGCGGCATGCGTGGGACCTGAAGGTGTTCGGCTATATCAACCTCACGCGGCTCGTCTATGCGCAGATGAAGACGCGCGGCCATGGCGTGATCGTCAACGACATCGGCGCCGCCGGCGAGCGGTTCGATTTCGATTACATCGCGGGCAGCGCCGGCAATGCGGCGCTGATGGCGTTTACCCGCGCGCTCGGCGGGCGCAGTCTGGCCGACAACATCCGCGTGGTCGGGATCAATCCGGGACCGGTGGAGACAGACCGCATCGTCTCGCTGATGAAGCGCCAGGCGGAAACGCGGTTCGGCGATGCAAGGCGCTATTCCGAACTGATGCAGCGCTTCCCGCTCGGCCGCGCGGCCAAGCCGCGCGAGATCGCCGATATGATGGCGTTCCTCGCCAGCGACCGCTCCGGCTATACAAGCGGGGTGATCGTGACCATCGACGGCGGCATCAGCGCGCGTAGCTGACGCGCCCTCGCAAACATGTAGAGTGGCGATAAACCGGTTTGTTGGGGGATCGATCATGAAAGACCTGCTGCCGCTGGCCGAACAGGTCGGCGAGAAACTGAAAGCGCGTGGCGAAACCCTCGCGATCGCGGAGTCGTCGAGCGGCGGTCTGCTGTCGGCGGTGCTGCTGGCGGTGCCGGGGGCGTCGAAATATTTCGTCAGCGGCGCGGTCGTCTACACCGCGAAGGCGCGGGTGCTGCTGATGGATATCCCGCGTGAAGGCGTAGCCGGCATGCGCTCGGCGAGCGAACCGTATGCCCTGCTGCTGGCGCGCACCGCGAAAGGCCGCTTCGGCACAACCTGGGGCCTCTCGGAGACCGGCGCCGCCGGTCCCACCGGCAATCCATATGGCGATGCTGCCGGCTACAGCTGCATCGCCCTCGCCGGCCCGGTCGAACGCGCGATCACGGTGGAGACCGGTGAGTCGAACCGCGTGGACAACATGCGCGCCTTCACAAAGGCGGCGCTGGAGTTACTGGCGCAGGGGTTGGCGTAATTCGTTCACCCCTCCATGAGCGAAGCGAATTGGAGGTGTCCGACCGGGCTGATGGGTAACAGTTTAATCCGGGACGATGGGTAACACATTTGGCCCATCAGGAGGCAGGCCGGTTATGAGAGGCGGGACGTCGCGCGGTGCGCAACCGTCCGCGGTGATCGATGATGCCCAGTTCGA
>DASXDS010000005.1:0-209825 GCA_036490455.1 Rhizomicrobium sp. | reverse complement strand
CACGGCGCCGCGGCCGTAGAGCATGCCGCCGCGGATTTCGGCCGCGAACGGATCGCTCTTCCACAATTTCGCATCGCCAGGCGGCACCACATCCGTGTGGCCGGCAAAGCCGAAATTCGGTGCGCCGGTGCCCAGCCGTGCATACAGATTCTCGACGGGTGCGGTATCCGGCGTCTCGAAGCGAAGCCTTTGGCAGGCGAAGCCCAACGGCGTTAGCACATCTTCAAGAACCGCGAGCGCGCCGGCATCCGCCGGTGTGACGGACGGGCAGCGGATAAGCGCTTGTGCAAGCTGAACGGGATCGACGGCCATCGGTTGCGATTTACCCGGCGGGATGCGCTAAGGTCAAACAAACACGCGAAAGGAAGCAAAACGATGGCGGGACGTCTTGAGGGCAAGGTCGCAGTGATCACCGGTGCCGCGAGCGGCATCGGCCGCGGCACGGTCGATCTGTTCGTGGCCGAAGGCGCGCGCGTCATTGCCGCCGACATCCAGGACGACCGCGGCGCCCGCATCGAGGAAGCGCACAAGGGCAAGGTCCGCTATGTCCGCTGCGACGTAATGCATGAGCCGGACATAGCGGCCGCCGTCGAAGCCGCAGTCAGGCATTTCGGCAAGCTCACCACGATCTTCAACAATGCCGGCACCGGCGGCGCGCCGGATACCGCCTATGGCGTCACGGCCGAAGGGTTCGACAGCGTGATGCACCTGCACGTCCGCGCGGCGATGTTCGGAATGAAATACGCCGCGCCCGAGATGAAGAAGGCCGGTGGCGGCTCGATCATCTCCACCGCTTCGGTGGCCGGTTTGCAGGCGGGGTTCGGGCCGCTTCTCTATTCGACGGCCAAGGCCGCGATCATCCACATGAGCCGCATTGCGGCGACGCAGCTCGCACCGGACAACATTCGCGTGAACTGCATCTGTCCCGGCCTTATTGCAACCAACATCTTCGCCCAGGGCCTCGGTGTGCCGTCGCAGATTGCCGACACCCGCATCGACGCTATCGCCGAAGCCGCGAAATTCTCTCAGCCGATGCAACAGGGCGGCCGCGCGCGCAACATTGCAGAGACGGCGCTGTTCCTCGCAAGCGATGGCTCGGACTGGATGACGGGACAGGCGCTGGTGATGGACGGCGGTCTGACGCTCGGGCCGAATGCCGGCCAACTCATGACCACCTTTGCACCCATCGTGCAGGCACTCGGTGTGGATCAGGAAACGCTGGCGGCTTTCGCAGCCGGACAGGCGCAAAACTAGTCGCGCAGCAGTTCGTTGATCGACGTCTTGCTGCGTGTTCTTTCGTCCACCGTTTTGATGATGACGGCGCAGCTCAGCGCCGGCTTGCCGTTGCCGCCGCCGAGCGAGCCGGGGACGATGACGGAGTAGGGGGGCACCTTGCCGGTGACGATCTCGCCTGTGTGCCGGTTCACGATCTTGGTCGACATCGAGAGGAAGGTGCCCATGGCGAGCACGCTACCTTCGCCGACAATCACGCCTTCCGCCACTTCCGAACGGGCGCCGATGAAGCAGTTGTCCTCGATCACTGTCGGCGTGGCCTGCATCGGTTCCAGCACGCCGCCGATCCCAGCGCCGCCGGAGATGTGCACATTGGCGCCGATCTGGGCGCAGCTGCCCACCGTCGCCCAGGTGTCGACCATGGTATTCTCGCCCACCCACGCGCCGACATTCACGAAAGACGGCATCAGGACGACGCCTTTGGAGATATAGGCGCTGCGCCGGACGATGGCGCCGGGCACCGCGCGGAAGCCCGCCGCCTTGAAACGTGCCGAATCCCAGTTGCGGAATTTGGAGTCGACCTTGTCCCACCAGGTGGCGCGATCAGGCCCACCTTCGACAATAGCCATGTCGTTCAGGCGGAAGTAAAGCAGCACGGCCTTCTTCAGCCATTGGTGCACGAGCCATTCGCCCTCGTACTTCTCCGCCACGCGCGCCTTGCCGCTGTCGAGCAGCTCCAGCGCGTTTTCCACCGCCTGGCGGATCGGTCCATGCGTAGATGAGCCCAATGTCTCGCGTACGTCCCACGCCTCTTCGATAATTCTGGCGAGATCGCTCATATGGAAATCCTGATGCTTTGAAGAAACCGGACGAGGTCGTCCGTTTCGTAATCGATGGCGTCGGACTGCCGTTCCAGGCGCCAGTGCGACTGTCCACCGCCGTTGTTGAACCACACCGTCGTCATGCCAAGCGCATGCGCCGGGACGAGATTGCGCACGCTGTCGTCGAACAGCGCCATGTGCGCCGGTGTCGCGCCGGTTTCGGCGACCAGGGTCTCGTAGGCGCTTGCGGCCGGTTTGGGCGCCGCCCCGAGAAGCGCCGCGTCCACGATACCATCGAACAGATCGCCGACACCCAGGACCTCCAGCACGCGCTTGCCATAGCGGCCGCAATTGTTGGTGAAGAGGAAGCGTTGCCCCGGCAACCGCTGCAGCGCGAGCCGAAGGGGAACATTTTCACGCAATTCCATGGCTTCGATGTCATTGACGAAATCGTGGTAGGCATCCTGATCGACGTCATGGTGCTTCGCCAGTCCCGCGAGCGTCGAGCCGTGTTCGCGCAGATAGCGTTTCTGGATGTCCCAGGCAGGCTCGCGAGCGATCCCGAAATGGCGCTGCACGAACACACAGATGCGCTCTTCCATGGCCGCCTGCTTCTCCGCGTCCAGCGTGTAGAGCGTGTGGTCCAAATCGAAAATCCACGCCGAAACATGGCGAAAATCGGGATCGGAAGCGGGTTTCAGGGCGATCGTCATCGGGGCCGAACATGGGCGATGGGGCACGCCCGCGCAAGAAGGGTTAAGGCCCCTTCAACCATCATTGTTTAACGCGTTTTAACGCTCAAAAAGCACACTGTGGCCCTGGGGCGAGGGGCACGACGTGTCGAGCATTGGCCGCAAGACGGACGGAAACGATACGCTCTCTCGCGACAATGTCCTGAGGGCGCTGGAGGATCGCGCGCGGGCCGCACAGGCGGAACTGGCAGGCCGAACCGATGCGGGCGCTGACGTTCTGCATTACATCGCCCAGAAAGGCGCCACAGCCAGCCGCCGCGCGGTGGCGGCCAATCCGGGTGCCGCGGCACGAACCAACCGCCTCCTCGCGGACGACGAAGACGGCGATGTGCGCGCCGAACTGGCGCGCAAGATCGGCCGGCTGCTGCCGGACCTCGGCGCGGAAGAAAGCGATCATATCCACGCGCTCACGATCGAGACACTGGAGCGGCTTGCCAACGACGAGCTACCGCGTGTGCGTGCCCTGCTGGCGGAAGAGATCAAAACCCTCGACTGCGTGCCGCGCAACGTCGTGCTGACGCTGGCGCGCGATGCGGAAACGGCCGTGTCGGCGCCGATCCTCGAATATTCGCCGCTCCTGTCCGATACCGATCTTCTGGAGATCATCGCCTCGGCGCGGGCGCACGAGGCGCTCACCGCGATCGCCAAGCGAAAATTCCTGAGTGCACATGTCTCCGACGCGGTTGCGACCTCGCTGGATATTTCGGCAGTGGCAGCGCTGCTTGCCAATCCGGATGCGAAGATCCGCGCGGCAACACTGGAGAAGTTGATCGAGCAGGCCAGGAAGATCGAAGCCTGGCATACGCCGCTCGCGATGCGCCCCGATCTTTCGCAGCGCGCAATCCGCCGCATCGCGACCTTTGTCGGCGCTTCGCTGCTCGAAATCCTTTGCAACCGGCATGGGCTGGACGAAGAGACGCGGCAGCTGCTTTCAAAGCGGCTCCGCGGCCGGATCGATGCGGGCGACGATCCTCTGAAACCGGACGAGAAAGCACCGGATTACTCTGCCGAAGGCGTTGCAGCAGTTTGGCGCGAGGGCCGTCTCGACGACGCGTTCCTGGAAGGCGCCATTCTGGCCGGCCGCCGCGAGACGGTGATCAATGCGCTGGCGTTGCAGGCCGGCGTACCGGAAGAAACATCGCGGCGCGTGATCATGTCCGGCTCCGCCAAAGCCATCACATCGCTTGTCTGGCGAGCGGGGCTTTCGATGCGCATCGCCTTCAAGATCCAGAGCTATCTGCTGCGCCTGCCGGCCGGCGAGCTGTTGCCGGCGCGCGGCGGCGTCCACTTCCCGCTCTCGGAGGAAGAGATGCGCTGGCATCTTTCCTATTTCGGGGTGAAAGGGTAAGCCGCAGCGCGTTCTGTTATTTCTTCACACCGATTTTCAAAGGCGCGACTAGGCCCTGGCTGCCGATATGCGCAGCATAGCCGGTCAGGCCCTTGGTGACGGTCGTCGCAAATCCGACTTCGCTCAGCCCGCGCTTCTTGCAATCGCCGCGGCCTTCGACCTCGAACTGCGCATTGGTGAGGCAGAATTTCTCCGGCCCCGATACGAGCGTCGCGTTGAGATGTTTCTCCGCGTGCAGGAACACCTTGTCGGTGGCGAGCGGCGTGGTGATCGCCTTGGCACAGCTGCCGGCGGCGATTTTCCACCAGCCGCGGGTGGTGAAATCCCGCTGATGCGGCAGCGCTATCGCCGCCCAAACATCGCCGTCGGTGTCGTTGCAGATCGAATAGCCGGCGGGCGCACCGGCACGCAGCGCCTCGGTCTCGAGTGCATCGAACATGTCGTGGGTGTTCGCGGACGAGGCGAGCTTCATCCGCTTGCGGAACGCACCCAGCGCATCGCCCGTCTGCTTGTCGGGCTTGCCGTCGATCTGGGCGATCTTTGCTCCGTTGTCGCGCAACAGGCGTTTGAGGCCCGCCGTCTGGGCCGCTTCCGCTGTGTTGAGAGCCGCGGATTCCGTGAACGACATCGTCCATTCGGAACGGCCTTTCGTCGGCACCTGCGCGAACGGCAGGGCGGTGGCTTCCGCATCGCAACGCACGGTGCCGAGCGGGCTGTGCAGCCGGAAACTCACGTCCAGAGCGCACAGCCGGATCGGTCCGGCCCAGGCGCGCGACGGTCCCGTATGCGCGGACGAACTGCGGGCATAGACGAAGTAGTTCGTGTTGCGGGTGAGTTCGTCGAGCGCCGAGCGGCACTCGCCGGGCACGATGCGCGTCCAACCCTGTGTCGTCACGCCCTGCCGGTCCTGCGCCGCGGTCGCGGCATACACGATGTAGCTGGTGCGATTGCAGAGCTCGAGTTGCGCATGCGCTTCGCCGCCGAAGCACAGATACGCCGCCAGCAAAGGCGCTACGCAGCGGATCGCAAGCGCAAGCAGCGAGCGGGTCATTCGGCGGTGATCAACGTACCGGCGCCGTGCTCGGTGAAAAGCTCAAGCAGCAGGACATGCGGGATGCGGCCGTCCAGGATGACCGCGGCGCGCACTCCGGCTTCGACCGCTTCGATGGCCGTCTCGATCTTGGGGATCATGCCGCCGGAGATCGTGCCATCGGCGATCCGTGCCCGCGCTTCCGCGACACTCAGGCGCGGAATCAGCTTCTTCTCGCGATCCAGGACCCCTTCGACGTCGGTCAGCAGGATCAGGCGTTCGGCTCTCATCGCACCGGCGACGGCACCGGCCACCGTGTCGGCATTGATGTTGTAGGTTTCGCCCATACGTCCTACGCCGATCGGCGCGATCACCGGCACGATCTCCGACGCCATAATCGTGCGTAGCACCTGCGGATTGACCGTTTCCGGCGCGCCGACGAAGCCGAGATCGACGCCGTTTTTGACCAGCTTCCGGGCGATGATGAGGTTGTCGTCCTTGCCGGACACGCCCACGGCGCGGCCGCCGGCGGCATTGATTACGCTCGCGATCTGCTTGTTGATCGTGCCCGACAGAACCATCTCGACCACTTCCATCGCTGCTTCGTCGGTGACGCGCAGGCCGTTGATGAAGTTGGACTTGATGTTGAGCTTGTTCAGCATCGCGCCGATCTGGGGCCCGCCGCCATGCACCACCACCGGATCGATGCCGGTCTGCTTCATCAGCACGATGTCTTGGGCGAAATCGGCTGCGGCGGTTCCCTCGCCGCCCACCATGGCGTTGCCGCCATACTTCACGACGATCGTCTTCTGATCGTATTTCAGGATATAGGGCAGGGCTTCGACCAGCACGCGCGCGGTAGAGCGCCAGCGCGCGAGGACGCGCATGTTGCGCTCCGGGTTGCCGGCGTCGTCCTGCAGCGTCATGCCGATATCCAAAAAATGCGCGGGCCTTATAGCCCGAAAGGCTAGGACGCGGCCAGCGCGGCCAAATGTACCTTAACCGCGTCGAGCCCGTCTTTCGCATGTGCCGAGGTGGCGAAGATGTCGGGGAACGCGGCGGTATGTTTGTTGGCCTCATTTTCCACCGCGGCCACGGTCGCCGCGAACTCGCCTTTCTTCAACTCGTCGATCTTGGTCAGCACGACGACGTAGGACACCGCCGCTTCGTCGAGCAGGTCCATGACTGCGCGATCGGTATCCATCAGGCCGCGGCGAGCATCGACCAGCAGCATCACCCGGCGCAGGCTCGCGCGGCCGCGCAGATAGGCGAAGATCAGCGCTTGCCACTCGGCAGCCAGACTTTTCGACGCGCGCGCATAGCCGTAGCCCGGAAGGTCGGTCAGCATCAGCTTGCCGCCGAGATCGAAGAAATTGATCTCCCGCGTGCGGCCCGGCGTGTTCGACACACGGGCGAGCGCCTTGCGGTTGGTGAGCGCGTTGATCAGGCTCGATTTGCCCGCATTCGAGCGTCCGACGAAGGCCGCTTCGTTCAAGCGCTGTGGCGGCAGGCTGTCGATGTCGCCCGTTCCCCAGACGAACTCGCACGGTCCCGCGAAAAGCTTGCGGGCAGCTTCGAGATCGCGGCCGGTCTCTTCACTCACGTGTTGGTCGGCTTCTTCCTGGTGAACGGCAGGTTGTTGAACAGATGAATCTCGACTCCGTGGCGGCGCATCATGATGTATTGCTGCGTCATCGTGAGCAGGTTGCTCCACGTGTAGTAGATCACGAGGCCGGCAGGGAACGCGGCAAACATGAACGTGAACATGATCGGCATGTAGTTGAACATCTGCGCCGTCGCCGGATCGCCGGGCGCCGGGTTCATCCTGGTCTGAACCCACTGCGTGAAGCCAAGGATGATCGGCCACGCCCCGATGCTGAGGAAGGCCAGGAAACCCGGTAGTAACGCCAGTGGATGGAAGGGCAGCAGGCCGAACAGATTGACCCACGACGTGGGATCCGGCGCGGACAGATCGTGAATCCAGCCGAAAAACGGCGCGTGGTACATCTCGATGGTGACGAGGAACACTTTGTATAGCGAGAACATCACCGGGATCTGGATCACCATGGGCAGACAGCCGGACACCGGGTTGACCTTCTCGCGCTGGTACAGCGCCATCAGTTCCTGCTGCTGTTTCACCTTGTCGTCGCCGAAGCGGGTTTTCAGCTTCTCCATTTCGGGCTGAAGCTTCTTCATCCGCGTCATCTGTTTGAAGCCGGCGTTCGCCATCGGGTAGAGCGCAAGGCGGATGAACACCGTCAGCACGAGGATCGCGATGCCGAAGGTGACGGTCGTAATGCCGATGTTGACGAGGAAGTTCGACACCGCTTCGAGCAGCCAGAAGATCGGACGGGTGAAGAACCAGAACCAGCCCCAGTCCACCGCCATGTCGAAATTGCGGATGCCGTCGCGTTTTTCGTAAGTCTGCAGCGTCTTCACGACCTTGGCGCCGGCAAACAGCTTGTGCGTGGCGGTCGCTGTGGCGCCGGGCGCGATGGTACGGGCACTCAAGCGATAATCGGCCTGATAGGTCTTCTTGCCGGCGATATCGTGCGCACTGAAGGTGCCGTCGAACGCTTCGTTTTGCGGCGGCACGACCGCGGCCATCCAGTATTTGTCGGTAATGCCGGCCCAACCGCCGGTCGAATGGAAGGTCTCGGTGGGCTTCTCGGCTTTGAGGTCGTCGTATTTGGGATCGTGTAGCGATCCATCCGCTTCGCCGACAAACCCTTCGTGCAGCACCCAGTAGTGCTGCGACTGGGGCAGCCCTTCGCGCGTCACGGCGGCATAAGGATAGAGCGATACACCAGCCGCGCCCTTGTTCTGGACGCTGTCGGCTATCGTGAACATGTACTGGTCATCGACCGAGATCGTGCGCGTGAAGACGAGCCCGTGTCCGTTATCCCAGGTGAGCGTCACTGGGGAATGGACGCCGAGCGTGTTGTCACCCGTCTGTGTCCAGACGGTTTTCGAATCCGGCAGGGGAATGTTAGAGCCCGGCGCGCCAACCCAGCCGAAAGTGGCGAGATAGGGATATTTCGTGCTGCTCGGCGCGAGAAGCACAATCTCCGGGCTCTTCTTGTCGACAGTCTCGTGGTAGTCGCGAAGGCGCAGATCGTCGAACGTGGCTCCGGTCAGCCGGATAGAGCCATCCACTTTTGGCGTCGAGATCACGATGCGTTTGCCGCTCGCCTTCAACGCGGCTTCACGCGTCATCTCGCTGGCTGCACCGGCTACGCCTTGCGGAGCGCTGACAGTTCCAAGTTCGGGAGTCTTCTTTTCCTGATGCGTGAGCAGCGCCTGCTTGTGCTGCTGCGCGCGCATCTCCGGCATCGCGACGAAATATTCCCATCCGAAAATGACGAGCGCCGACAGCAGGAAGGCGACGATGAGGTTGCGGTTTTCACTCATGTGACGCGTCTAACTCTTATCTATTGGGACTGGCAGGAGGCACAGGATCGAACCCCGAGGAGCCGCCGAGCCAGGTGATGGGGTGGCAGCGCAGCAGGCGCTTGATCGCAAGCCACAGACCTTTGCCGGGGCCGTGAATCTCGATCGCCTGCATCGCGTAAACGGAACAGGTCGGCTCATAGCGGCAGCCGGTGGGCAGGAAAGGCGAAACGAAGCGCTTGTAGGCCCGGATCGGCGCAATCAGAACCGCCGCGGCGCCGTCACGCAACTTTGCGCGCATCGGGGTGGTGATCACGAATGGTCTTCCATGGGTCCTTGCTTCGCGTGCGCGGCGCGGAGTGCTGACTGAAGGTCAGCCAGCAACTGCTCGAAGGAGCGGGTCAACGTGTCCCGCCGGGCGACCAGAACATAGTCATTGCCTGCACGCCCACAAAGGGGAAGGACAGCCGCAGCGGCTGCACGCAGCCGGCGCTTGGCGCGATTTCTGACGACCGCCCCGCCCAGTTTCCGGGTGGCAGTGAAGCCGGCACGCAATCCATCGCCTTGTGCCGCCTCGGGCGTGGCGCAGAGTTCCAACGTCAGTCCGGGCGTAACGCGGCGGATTCCGCGGCTCGCGCGCAAGAAATCGGCGCGGACTTTCAGGCGGTTCATGGCAAGGCCCTGCTGGGCCAAGGACTCAGGCCGACAGCTTCTTGCGGCCGTGGGCACGGCGGCGGTTCAGGATTCTCTGACCGTCCTTGGTCGCCATGCGAGCCCGGAATCCATGACGGCGCTTGCGCACGATCTTGCTCGGCTGATAGGGGCGCTTCATGGTGGCTCCGGACGGACAAAGAAAAGAGCGGTGCTTCTAAGCATTGGGCGGGGACCTGTCAACGCTGTTTCGCTCCACCAGATTTGTGCTAACCCCTTGATTAAATTGAGATCAAACCGTTGTCTGACGTAAACTCATCTGCGCGCCTGTCGTTTCGGCGCCTTCTGCCCTTGCTGGTACTGGTAGCCGGCCTGATCGTGTTCTTCGCAGCAGGGCTGCAACATTATATCTCCCTGCAGAGCCTGAAGACCCACCGCCAGGAATTGCTGGCTTATGTTGCGGCGCATCGGTTTTTCGCCGCCGCACTTTATTGCTGCATCTATGTCGCGATCATCGCCTTCTCGGTTCCCCTCGGCACGGTGATGACCATCACGGGAGGCTTCCTGTTCGGCACCGTCGAGGCGGCAATTCTGGGCACATGTTGCGCCACCTTAGGTGGCACTCTGCTGTTTCTGGCCACGCGGACCGCCTTGGCGGATTATTTCCGCGGCCGTATGGGGCCACGCCTGCACCGCTTCGAGGAAGGCTTCAAAAAGAACGCGTTCTCTTACCTGCTGACCTCGCGGCTCATTCCGATGTTTCCGTTTCCGATCGTGAACATCGCGTCGGGCCTGCTGGGCGTGAACGCGCGTACCTTCATCGTGGCGACGTTCCTCGGAATCACTCCGGCAACAATCGTGTTCGCCGGCCTGGGACGGGGGCTGGGCAAGCTGTTCGACAAAGGACGCGAGCCCAACCTGCACCTGATCCTGACGCCGCCCATCCTCTATCCGTTGATCGGCCTGGCAATCCTTGCGCTAATTCCGGCAGTGTGGCGCGGGATCGCGACATTGCGGGAGGCTGGCCATGCGCAGAGCGCGGGCTCCTGAACTAGCCGCGCTGCCGCGAAGCCGCCATTCTTGCCTTTATTTCGCCCTCTAACCTGAGGCCTTATTCGCCTCATGGAGGGGCGCAGCGATATTCAAGGCGCATCACGGCTCGTCACGCGCAGCCTGTCGGGGCGCCTGCTGCTGCTCACCCTTCTCTATGTCCTTGTCACGGAAGTCCTGATCTTCGTTCCCGCCATCGGGCGCTATCACACCAGCCTCTTGCTGGATCATGTGAAATCGGCGGAGCTTGCGGTGCTTCCTTTCACCGAAAGTTCGGGCAAGGACGTTTCGCCCGCACTGCGCCAGCAATTGCTCCTGCGAGCCGGTGCCGACGCGGTGGCGCTGAAACGCGCGGACGTGCGCGACTTCTATCTGGTCAATGCGCTCCCGGCGAAGATCGACCGAACGCTCGACCTGACGAACGACACACTGCTCACGGAGGTGGCGAACGCCCTAGACTGCATCGTCTATGGCGGCGACCGTGCGCTGCGCATCACCGCGCCGACCCAGATCACGGGCGCACAGGCGATCGACGTCATTCTGGGGGAGCGGCAGATCCACGCCGACCTGATGACCTATGCGCGCGATATCGGCGCGTTGGCGCTCCTTATTTCCATCGCGACGGCGCTGCTGGTGTTCGCAAGCCTCTATTTCACATTGGTGCGCCCGATGCGGCGGCTGACCCGCGCGATGGTGAGCTTCCGCGCGAATCCGGAAGACCCAAGCCGCATCGTGGTGCCGTCGGCGCGACGCGACGAGATCGGCCTCGCGGAGCGTGAGCTCAGCGG
The DNA here is from genome assembly GCA_036490455.1 of Rhizomicrobium sp. Lineage (GTDB taxonomy): Bacteria > Pseudomonadota > Alphaproteobacteria > Micropepsales > Micropepsaceae > Rhizomicrobium. The sequence goes on along the minus strand of DASXDS010000005.1, from coordinate 198,762 downwards.
GATGCAGCGCGATCTCTATGCCTCCCTGCAGCAGAAGACGCGGCTCGCGGCCCTCGGCGTTGCGGTCGCGAAAATCCAGCACGATCTCAAGAACATTCTCGCCAACGCACAGCTTGCCTCCGACCGTCTCGCCGGCGTCGACGACCCGGTGGTGCAGCGCATGGCACCGCGCCTCGTCGCTTCGCTCGACCGGGCGATCACACTCGCAACCGGCATCCTGCGCTACGGCCGGGCGGAGGAACGCGAGCCGGCGCGTGCAATGGTCCCCCTGCTGCCGATCGTCGAAGAGGCGGTGCAGTTCGCGATCGACGCGGTGAAGAGCGAAAATCTCACCCTCACCATCAACATCGATCCCGCCCTGCAGATCGATGCCGATCCGGAACAGCTGTTCCGCATCGTGCTCAATCTCATCCGCAACGCGGTGGAGACGTTGAGCGGTTACGACAAGGGGAGTGTCGATATCGGCGCGGGCCGCGGCGGCGGCCGCGTGATCGTGACGATCGACGACGATGGTCCGGGTATTCCGGAGCAGGTGCGCGCACGCCTGTTTCAGCCTTTCTCGGGTTCGTCGCGACCGGGCGGGTCCGGCTTAGGCTTGGCGATCGCGCGCGATCTGGCACGTGCCCATGGCGGCGATATCGAAGTGGTCGAAACCGATGCGACGGGCACCCGCTTTCGGGTGATCATTCCGGACCGCGAAGCGGTTTAATTCGCGCCCGCCATGGCTTACATGGCAGGCATGACCTGGAACCCCACATCCTATTTGGCGTTCGCTTCGGAACGGACGCGACCCGCCGCCGAGCTGCTCGCCCGCATTCCGCTGGAAACGCCGCAAGCGGTTGCCGATGTCGGGTGTGGCCCCGGCAACTCGACCGCGCTGCTTGTTGAGCGCTGGCCCCACGCCGACGTGGAGGGTCTCGACTCCTCGCCGGATATGATCGCGGAGGCGGAGGCGAGTGGTGTCGTTGCGCACTGGACATTGACCGATGCCGCAACGTGGACTGCGGAGCGGGCATTCGATGTGATGTTTTCCAACGCCGCCTATCAGTGGATGCCGGACCATCGCGCATTGCTTCCGCGGCTACTCAAATTCGTGAAACGAGGCGGCGCCTTCGCGTTTCAGGTGCCGTGCAATTTCAATGCGCCGTCGCATGTGCTGATGCGCGAAACCGCAAACGACGGGCCGTGGGCCGCGAAGCTGCAGAACATCCGCGAAGCCAGCGTGCTGGGTGTCGCGGACTATTTCGACATCCTCGAACCGCACGCGGCCCGCATCGACATCTGGGAAACCGAATATCTCCAGGTGCTGGAAGGCGAAGATGCGGTCTATCGCTGGGTGAGTGCGACGGGTCTGCGGCCGTTCGTCCAGGCACTCGAAGGCGCGGAGCGCGAAGCGTTCATCGCAGCCTACAAGACGCGTCTGAACGCAGCCTATCCGTTGCGGGCAGACGGCCGGACGCTGTTTCCCTTCCAGCGTCTGTTCGCCGTGGCACTGCGCTGACAGATTCAGGTGCCGGCAAAACCTTCGGTGCAGCGCGATCTGTTCGGGACAACGATGCCCGGAGGCTTTCGCTATGGCGAAGGCCTGTTGTCGCCGGAAGAAGAGCAAACCTACGCCTCGGCTTTTTCGACATTGCCGTTTCAGCCATTCGAATTTCACGGCTATCTCGGCAAGCGGCGCATCGTGTCGTTCGGATTCCGCTACGATTATTCCGGTCGTGTCTTGCGCGAGAGCGCGGAGATACCGGCGCTGTTGTTGCCGTTGCGCGAGAAAGCCGCCGCCTTTGCCGGCCGGAAAATGAACTGCAACAGGCGCTTGTGACCGAATATGCACCGGGTGCCGGGATCGGCTGGCATCGCGACAAACCGATGTTCGAGGACGTGGTCGCGATCTCGTTGCTCTCGCCGTGTACGTTGCGGTTTCGCAAACGCGGCGGCACCGGTTGGCAACGTGCCTCAATGGCGGTTCAGCCGCGCTCCGCTTACCTGCTGCGCGGCGCCGCGCGCCGCGAGTGGGAGCACAGCGTGCCGCCGGTCAGCACGCTGCGCTATTCGGTGACCTTCCGGAATTTCGTGCCGCAGCCCTAGGCCTCTTTGCCGAACAGCTTGCGCAACTCGCCTTTGGCGTTTTCGAGAATCTTCTTTCGCCGCTTCGGCAGATTCTTGCCGGCGCGATTGATATAGAACGTGAGCATCGACATAGCGGAGCGATAGGGCGCCGATTTCCGGCGATGGCTGCGCTCGGCCGAGCGCTTCAGCGAGGCGGCGATCTTCTTCGCGCTCGGTTGCTTGAATACGTCATGTTTCAAATCCAGGGCATTGCTCTCGCGAGTCACGCGCCCGGACCACTTCGTCTTGCGCTTCGTCTTTGTTGTTTTCTTCGTCGCCATCAGCTCATCTCACCGGCCCCTCGCGGCCACCAGCTCGCCCGCTTCACACCAGGCAGGCGACCGAGCTTTTCCACGCATGACGGCGGTTGCGACTGATCCTTCCGGCTCATCCATTCGAGATCGATTTGCAGTCTTCGTTCCTTGCCTTCATCGCAATAGGACACTTGCCACGTGGTGATCCGGAAACCGGCAGACTTCAGTTCGTTGCGGATCGTGTCGTCGTCCGGACCCTCGCCGACGACCGTGACAGACAGCACGGCCCGATGTTCGCGCGCCAGATGCGGTTCGACCAGTTTGATCGCCCACACGACCGCAAAGGCAAGCGCGGTCAGGCTGGCACCGAAGCCGAACAGGCCCGCGCCGAACACCAGCCCGATCATGGTGACGATCCAGATCGTCGCGGCGGTCGTGACGCCGCGCACAACATCGCCCCGCCTGATGATTGCGCCCGCGCCGATGAATCCGATGCCCGAGAGAATTCCCAGCGGCAGGCGCATCACATCCATGCGGGCGAAGAAGCCGACATAATGTCCCTGCGCGGGAAGCAATGCGAAGGCGAGGACCATCGACGCGGCGGCGGCGAGCGCCACAAGGATCGTCGTACGCAGGCCTGCAGCGCGGCCATGTTCGCCTCGGTTGTAGCCAAGCAGGGCGCCGGCCAGAAAGGCCGCGCCGAGCCTCAGGGCAATGTCGGCTGGGCCGATGGTGGTATCCAAATCGAATGGATCTCCGGGATTACTCCGAAGGAAACTCATGAGTTTGCGCAGCGGTTCACGAAATGGCGGGCGAGCCGGACAAAGCGGCAGAAAATTGCGGGAAATCAAAGCTTTTCGCAGTCGTTTGCAGGCCCGCTCCGGCGTAGGATTCGCCCGCACCGCAGCAAACGGTTTTTCCATGTTCAAGAACTCGCCCCGGGTTTACGGCTCGGCCCTCGAACTGATCGGCAACACGCCGATGCTCGAACTGAAGCGCTTCGATACCGGCAAATGCCGGCTGTTCGTGAAGCTGGAGAATCAGAACCCCGGCGGCTCGATCAAGGATCGCATCGCGCTTTCGATGATCGAAGCGGCGGAACGGGACGGCACGCTCAAGCCGGGCGGCACGATCATCGAGGCGACGGCCGGCAACACCGGCCTCGGGCTCGCGCAGGTCGGGATTCTCAAGGGCTACAAAATCCTTCTGATCGTCCCCGACAAGATGGCGCGCGAGAAGATCCAGCATCTCCGTGCGCTGGGCGCCGAAGTGCGGCTCACCCGCTCCGACGTCGGCAAAGGCCATCCGGAGTATTATCAGGACATCGCCCAGCGTCTCGCCGAAGAAACCGGTGGCTTCTTCGTCAACCAGTTCGCCAATCCGCACAATCCGGAGGCGCATGAAAAGACGACCGGGCCTGAGATCTGGGAGCAGATGCTGCATCAGGTCGATGCGGTTGTCGCCGGGATCGGCAGCGGTGGCACCATGACGGGACTGGCACGCTTCTTCGCCCGCGTCTCGCCGAAGACGGAAATGGTGCTGGCCGATCCGGTCGGTTCGATCCTGGCGCCGCTGATCTGCCGCGGCGAAATGGTCCAGCCGGGTTCGTGGACCGTCGAGGGCATCGGGGAGGATTTCGTCCCGCCGAATGCCGATCTCACCTTGGTGAAGAAGGCGTATGCGATCTCCGATAAGGAGAGCATTGAAACCGCGCGCGAATTGCTTTCGAAGGAGGGCATTCTTGCCGGATCGTCGTCGGGCACCTTGCTGGCCGCGGCGCTGCGCTATTGCCGCGACCAGGATCGCGAGAAGCGTGTCGTCACACTGGTGCCTGACAGCGGCAACAAATATCTCTCGAAAGTCTACAACGACTACTGGGTGATCGAGCAGGGGCTGGCCGACCGCAAATTGTCGGGCGATCTGTCCGATCTCATCGCGCGGCGGTTCGATTCGGGCGGCACGGTAACGGTGTCTCCCGACGACACGCTGTTGGTCGCCTACAACCGGATGCGCAGTGGCGACGTCTCGCAATTGCCGGTGGTGAGGGACGGGCGCATCGTCGGGATCATCGACGAACACGACATTCTCGCCCATGTCGAAAGCGATGAGCGCGCCGCGCGCTTCCGCGATCCCGTGAACGCCGCCATGACCACGCAGCTGAAAACGGTGCAGGTGCATGACAAGCTTGAATCTCTGGCGCCATTGTTCGAGCGCAACGAAGTGGCGATCGTGCTCGACGGCGAGAAATTCGTCGGCCTCATCACCCGCATCGATCTGATCAACCACATAAGACTTCAGGCCGCATGACAGAGCATACGAAGAACCGACTCGCCTTCGCCACGCGCACGATTCACGCGGGTCAGTCACCCGATCCTTCGACCGGCGCGGTGATGGTGCCGATCTACGCGACCAGCACCTATGCGCAGGAAAGTCCCGGCGTTCACAAGGGTTACGAATATTCCCGCAGCCAAAACCCGACCCGCATGGCGTTCGAGCGCTGCGTCGCCGATCTCGAAAGCGGCGTCGAGGGATTCGCTTTCGCGTCAGGTCTGGCCGGCATCTCCACGATCCTGGAAATGCTGGCGCCCGGCGATCACGTCGTGGCAATGGACGATCTCTACGGCGGCTCGTTCCGGTTGTTCGACAAGGTGAAGAAGCGATCCGCGGGGCTCACCTTCAGCTTCGTCGACCTCTCAGACCTGAACGCGCTCGAAGCCGCGCTGGCCCCGAACACGAAGATGATCTGGGTCGAGACGCCGACCAATCCGCTGCTGCGGCTGGTCGATCTCGCCGCGGTGGCGAAGATCGCGAAAAAGCACGGCGCGCTGACGGTCGCCGACAACACCTTCGCGAGCCCCTATGTGCAGCGGCCGCTGGAGCACGGCATCGACATCGTGGTGCACTCGACCACCAAATACCTCAACGGTCATTCCGACATGGTCGGCGGCGTCGCGGTGGTGGGCGACAATCCCGCTCTGATCGAGAAGATGAAGTTCCTGCAGAACGCAGTCGGTGCGATTTCTGGCCCGTTCGATTCCTTCTTCGCGTTGCGCGGCCTGAAGACCTTGGCACTGCGCATGGAGCGCCATTGCAGCAACGCGCAGAAAATCGCGTGCTGGCTGGAAGCACACAAAGCGGTGCGGCGGGTGATCTATCCCGGCCTCGAAAGCCATCCGCAGCACGCTCTCGCCAAAAGCCAGATGGCGGCGTTCGGCGGCATCGTGACGGTGGACCTTGCGCGCGATCTCTCCGGCACGAGGAGGTTTCTCGAACGCACGCAGCTTTTCACCCTTGCTGAAAGTTTAGGCGGCGTCGAAAGCCTGATCGAACATCCCGCGATCATGACGCACGCCTCCATTCCCGCAGAGCATCGTGCGGCGATCGGCATTACGGATTCTCTTGTCAGGCTCTCCTGCGGCGTCGAAGATGCGGACGACCTGATCGCCGATCTGGCGCGGGCGCTGGATTAGGAACCGACATTGACCCGTGTGCTGTTGTTCGAACCGTCTTACCGGCGGTTGAAGGATCGTATCGACGCGATCCCCGGTATCGATCCCGTCATGATGAGCGAAGATCGCGTGTTTACGCTGCGCGGCCAGAACGTGGACGCCGGCGATGTGAAGGCTGAAGCCGGCTGGCTTAACATCGACCTGTTCCAGAACAAGGCGATCGGCGGCTATCTCGGCGCGCTGATGGCCTCGCCGAACCTCAAATGGGTGCAGAGCGGTGCCGCCGGGTTCGATCATCCGATCTTCGGCCAGCTCGTGCAGAAAGGCGCGCGCCTCACCACCAACCACAGCCAGTCGATCGGCATGGCCGAATATGTGCTGGCGACAGTGCTCGATCACTTCCAGCGCGGGCCGGAACGACGCAAGGCGCAAGCCGAACACAAATGGCAGCGCCACGACTTTCGCGAAGTGATGAAGTCGCACTGGCTCATCATTGGCTTCGGCGCGATCGGGCAGGAGACGGCACGCCGGGCGAAGGCGTTCGGCGCGAAGATCACCGGCGTGCGCCGGTCGAAAGGCCAGCACGAACTGGCTGACGCGATGATTGCGCCGGACGAAATCGCGGCCCATCTGCCGCTTGCGGATGTCGTCGTGCTGTCGTTGCCGCTGTCGAAGCAGACCGAAAACATGGTGGACGCGAAATTCCTCTCCGCGATGAAGCCTGACGGCGTATTGGTGAATGTCGGACGCGGCGGGCTGATCGATGAAGATGCGCTGCTCGCGGCGCTCGATGTGGGCAGGCCGGAGTTCGCAATCCTCGATGTGTTCAAGGCGGAGCCACTGCCGTCCGACAGCCGGTTCTACGCACACCCGCGCGTCGCGCTGACGCCGCATTCGTCGGCCGCCGGCTCGGGCCTCGGTTCGCGCGGCGACGATCTGTTCCTCGAAAATCTCGCCCGCTATGCGCGCGGCGAAGCGCTGCTCAACGAAGCCGATCCGAAAGAAGTGACGGGTTAGGTTCGGGCAGAGGCACTGGCGTTGTGACCCAATAGCGACCGATTTGCTTTTCGGCGCGCTGCGCGCGCCAAGCAGGCCCGTCGACACTTGTAGCTCTACGAACGAATGCCAACTGTGTCTCTGCGCGCCCTAGTCTTCCCGCCCGCGAAATTTTTTCTGGGCGCGATAGTTCTTGTTGCGCTGGATCCAGACCTTGCGGTTTTCCAGATGCGCCTGGAAATTGTCCTTGCGGTGATGGAACGCGAGTTCGCGCTGCAGTTTCCGATAGGCATTCCAGCGCGCCTCATCGATCGTACCTTCGGCAAGAGCTGCCTGCACCGCGCAATCCGGTTCGCTGCGATGCCGGCAATCGTGGAACCGGCATTGCGTGGCCAGTTCTTCGATTTCGCCGAAAGCCGCGGAGACGCCCTCTTCGGAATCCCACAGGCCAAGCTCGCGCATCCCCGGTGTGTCGAGGATCAGCGCGCCGCCCGGCAGCAGCAGCAGTTCGCGATGCGTGGTGGTGTGCCGCCCGCGTGCCCCTTCTTCGATGATCGCGCGGGTCGTCATCAGCTCCTGTCCGGCAAGCGCGTTGGCCAGCGTCGATTTGCCGACGCCCGAACTGCCCAGCACTACGGCGGTCTTTCCCTGCGTCAGATGCGCGCGCACCGCGTCGACGCCGTCGCCGGTTACCGCCGAGATCGCATGCACCGGCACGCCGAACGCAACGCCTTCGACCTGTGCCTTGAGCGCTTCGACATCGTCGCACAGATCGGCCTTGGTCAGGACGATCACGGGCTCCGCACCGCTTTCCCATGCCGTGGCGAGATAGCGTTCGATCCGCCTGAGGCTGAGATCGGCGTTCAGCGAGGCGGCGAGCAGTGCGATGTCGGCATTCGCCGCAACGACCTGACCGCGCGGCATACCGGGGCCGGCCGCGCGGCGGGTGAACACGCTGCTGCGCGGCAGGACATGGCGGATTGTCGCCGTGCCTTCGTGGGGGCGCGGCGCAACGGCGACCCAGTCGCCCGTGACGGGATAGCCGCCGTCTTCGGCGTCATGTGCGAACTTGCCGGCCAAGGTGGCCGAGAGTTCGCCGGATTCGGTCACGATCTCATAAAGGCCGCGCTGTTGGACGAGCACGCGCGCCGGAACGAGCCCTGAACCGGCGTGTGATTCGAATTGATGCTGAAGCGCGTCGCTCCAGCCGTAGCATTTGAGCACGATGAATTCCTTGGGTCAGAGCCAATGGGGCGCCGACGGCGGAATTCCTCGAGAGCGGGAAGTTAGGCGGCGGCGCGGCGGAGGGCGGTTTTCACACTGTCGATCATCTGGACGTCCTCCTCTTCGCGCGTTTTGCGAGTGCGAACCTAGAAGCAGCCGAATGGGCGGTCAACCGGGATGTGGCACGCGAACGGAGTAACGGCGTGTCGATCGCTTTGATCTAAAGGTTTGCTCGTCGCCAAAAATTGCGCAGGGCCATTGACAGTGTTCTTGTTATGTTCTATTCCATCCGTATGCAGATGACCTTCTCTTTGGGCCAGACGGCCGAACTCCGCGCAATCCGCGATCGCCTTCGCAGGCATTTTGGCGTCGTCAAAGAGGAGCCGCGGCTCGATCCGGTCAGCCGCTTCGTCCGCTCCTTCCTGGGCAGCCGCAACCACGACGCGAGCTCCTGGGCGGCATTCCATCGCCTTCGCCAGCGGTTCGAAAGCTGGGACGAAATGGCGGATGCTCCGGTGGCGGAGATCGAAGCCGAGCTTCACGACGTGACCTTCGCGGAAAAGAAGGCGCCGGACCTGAAACGCGCGCTGGAGAAGATCCGGGTGCGCGCCGGTGCGCTCAATCTGGATTTCCTGGGCACGCTCGATGTCGATGCGGCACTGGTCTGGCTGGAGCAAATCCACGGCGTGGGCCGCAAGATCGCGGCCTCCACCCTGAACTTCAGCACATTGCGCCGCCGTGCATTCGTGGCCGACTCGCATATTATTCGTGTGCTGCAACGGTTCGGTTTCGTCGCGAAAAACGCTACGACGGAAGCGGTCTACGATGCCGTGATGCTGGCCGCCGCCGATTGCGATGCGGGCGATCTTTATCAGCTTCACTGGCACCTGAAGCGTCTAGGCCAGCAGGTCTGCACACATCAGCGCGCACACTGCGCATTGTGCCCGATGTCGGAGCTGTGCATGCAGCGGATCAACGTTCAATCGGTCCGCGGGACTGGCGTCAGGCAGCCTTCGCTCGCTTTGTGAATTTTGCCGCGAGCTTTAAGTCGTGTACGAACGCGGCGTATTCGCGGTCCTTGTCCTGATCCAGCACGCGCAGCAGGTAGGATGGATGCACCGTGATCATCGCGGTCGTGCCGTCGTCCAAGGTTAGCATGTGGCCGCGGTTCTTGCCGATCGGCATGGCCTTGCCGAACACGCCCTGCGCCGCGGTGGCACCCAGCGCGATGATCAGCTTCGGTTTCACAATCGCGCGCTCGCGCTGGAGCCACGGATTGCAGGCGCGGATTTCGCTGGTGTTCGGCTTTTGGTGCAGGCGGATCTTGCCGCGCGGGGTGAATTTGAAGTGCTTCACCGCATTGGTGACGTACGTCTTGTCGCGATCGATGCCGGCGTCGTCCAGCGCACGGTCGAGCAATTGTCCGGCCGGTCCGACGAACGGTTTTCCCGCAAGGTCTTCCTTGTCGCCCGGTTGTTCGCCGACGAGCATGATTTCGGCATCGCTCGGCCCTTCGCCGAACACGGTCTGCGTCGCGTCCTTGTAGAGCGGGCACATTTTGCAATGTGCCGCTTCCTTTTTGATGGCGCGGATATCCTCCGGTTCATCGGCAAACAGATCGGGTTTGGCCATCTCCACCATCCTTTGCGAATGCGCCAGCGCCTCTGTCGCATCCGCAGCAATCATCGCGCCGGTCGTCCGTGCCGCCGAGGCGATCAGAGGTTTAATGAGCGCGGCTTCCGGAAGGTTCCGCCAATATTTCTGCGCCATTTCCTTGGTCATCGCCTTCACCTTCAACCGGGCGGGATTGAAGATGGCCGCGTAGTAGCTTCGCCAGGTTTCCTCGAGCCGGTCGTCTTTGGGCGCCATGTCTATCGTCGCTCCCGGGGAGAAGGCGAGTTCCGCGCCATCCCAATGCGCACAGAGATCAGGCGTCAGGATCGACCAGCGCATGTTGGGAAACCGGCGCACGAAGAACGCCGCATTCGATTCCACGATGTAATGCGCCGGCTCGAACCACGCGACAAACCGAGGGCCATCGTTCTCCGTGATTTCCCGAAAGCGAACGAAAGCGTGCATTTTGTGCTTGTCGCGATGCACCGCTTTCACCATGCCGCCGATGCGATGGACCAGGGGATCGAACGAAATCGAAAGCAGGGTCTTGTCCTGCTGCAGCCGCCACAGCAGTTCATAGAGCAGGGTGAAACGTGCGGGGTCGCGATACGCGATCGCGTCCTCAGCCAAAGCGAGAAACGCCCGAGGAACAGAGAATGCCATAGAGGCTGGACGTGCTGTTTCGGTCGTGTCCAGCGCGAGCAGGTCGGCTGCGTCTCCTTCGACAGTCCAGATGGTTTCGGATGGCGGCACGCTATTCATGAGAAAGCGTCGCGCCGCGGCGCGCCAACCGGTGAAATCGGTTTGTGAAGCCAGATGCGCTGTCTGCATCAGAGCGCCAGGCTCAATTGTTTCGGCTTCGGTGTCAGTCGCGTCTTCAGATTCTTTGCGTCGAGCAGTTTGCCAGGCTGGTGATCGCGCAACACCACGAAGGGCAACATTTTGGCCACCGGCACATGCAGCCGCGGAAGATCGTCGCGCGTGATGGTGCGATAGCGGCGCGCGGCGATGATGCGGTCCACCGCCTTCTTGCCGAGCCCCGGTACCCGCATCAGCATTTCGCGGTCGGCACGATTGAGATCGACCGGAAAGCGCTCGCGATGTTGCAGCGCCCAGGCGAGCTTCGGGTCCATATCGAGCGGCAACATCGTCTCGCGGCCGACGATCTCGTCGAGCGAGAAACCATAGAACCGTAACAGCCAATCGGCCTGATAGAGCCGATGCTCCCGCATCAGTGGCGGCGCGATCAGCGGCAGGGAGCGGCTCGCATCCGGGATCGGGCTGAAGGCCGAATAGTAGACGCGCTTCAGCCTGTAGGAGCCGTAAAGCGTGGTGCTGGTCTGCAGAATGGCGCGATCGTCCGCGCCGTCGGCTCCCACGATCATCTGCGTCGATTGTCCGGCCGGCGCAAAGCGCGGCGCTTTCTTTTCCGCAGCCGCTTCATCGATGCGCAGCCGCATCCGCGCCATGCTGCGCTTGATCGCGGTGGTGTCTTTTTCCGGTGCCAGATCCTTCAGGCCGATCTCGGTCGGCAGTTCGATGTTGATCGACAACCGGTCGGCATAACGGCCGGCTTCCGCCATCAGCGCTTCGTCGGCATCGGGAATGGTCTTCAGATGGATGTAGCCGCGAAATCCATGCGTCTCGCGCAACTCGCGCGCCACGCGTACGACCTGCTCCATCGTGTAGTCGGAGTTTTTGATGATACCGGAAGAGAGAAACAATCCCTCGATGTAGTTGCGCTTGTAGAAATCCAGGGTGAGCTGGACCACTTCCTCCACCGTGAAACGGGCGCGCTGGACGTTGCTGGACTTGCGGTTGATGCAATAGAGGCAGTCGAACGCGCAGGCATTGGTCAGCAGGATCTTTAAAAGCGAGATACAGCGGCCGTCCGGCGCGTAGGAATGGCAGATGCCCATGCCTTCGGTAGAGCCGATGCCGTGGCCGCCTGTTTCCGAATGGCGTTTTTCGGTCCCGCTGGACGCACAGGAGGCGTCGTATTTCGCAGCGTCGGCTAGGATTTCAAGCTTCTGGCGAACGTCCATTGGGGCGCGGGTTGACTCGTCTACGCAACGGAGTCACGTTAGAACATATAAAGAACAAAAACTATGCTTATCGTGAACGGAACTTCGAAAATCGATGCACTGAAAAGTGCTCTGGCCAGCCTGGATACAAGAGCGGCATCGATTCAACCGCCTATTCCGGTTGGAATTTCCTGGATCGATGCAATCTTGAGGGGCGGCCTTCGGCGCGGCGTCCTGCATGAGGTCTATGCGGCCGCGCCCGGCGACGAGGCGGCGGCCACCAGCTTTGCCGCCGGGCTGGCCGCGCGGGTGGCCGGGAAGAGGCCGCTGCTCTGGATCCGCCAGGATTTTTCGGCGCTGGAATATGGCGAACTGGCTGCGACCGGCTTCCTCGAATTGGGGCTCGATCCCGAGCGGATTTTCCTGTTGCGGGTGGCGCATGTTGAAGAGGCCTTGCGGGCGGCCTCCGATGCACTCACCTGCATCGGTCTTGGCGCGGTTGTTATCGAGTTGCGCGGCGCGGCCAAGGTGCTCGATCTCACGGCGAGCCGGCGTCTCACCCTCGGCGCGGCGCAAAAAGATGTGACGGCGATCTTGCTGCGGTTCTGCGCCAACGTGGACGCCAGCACCGCCGAAACGCGCTGGCGCATCGCGGCCGCCCCATCCGCAAAACAAGAAGAAAATTGGGGCCAGCCCCGGTTCGACGCGCAACTCCTGCGCAACCGGCACGGGCGGCTGGGCCATTGGGTCATGGAATGGAGTACCGACGATGGCGTCTTTCGAGAGCCAACACACGCGCCGGATCATAGCCTTGTGGTTTCCGCGTCTGCCGACTGACCGGCTGCAGCGGCGGTGGAAGGCGGCCACGAAAGCCTCCGGTTCTGATCCTGAGCCGGCTCCGCCGCTGGTGATTGCCGCGAAAATCAAGAACGCGATGCGGATCACCGCGCTCGACCGTAGGGCGACGGCCTCGAACCTGTCGCAGGGCATGGCGCTCGCCGATGCCCGCGCCATGCTGCCCGCGCTCAAGGTGGTGCAGTACAATGAAATGGGCGAACGCCAGCTGCTCGAACACATCGCCGATTGGTGCGACCGCTACACACCTTATGTGAGTTTGCTGTCGGCGCGCGAATTGCTGCTCGATGTGACGGGCACGACGCATCTGTTCAACGGCGAACAGGCGATGCTCGACCAGATCTGCGAGACGATCGGCAAGCAGGGCTTTGCCGTGCGCGGGGCGTTGGCAGGGAATACAGCCGCGGCCCGTGCGCTGGCGCATTACCGGCCGGGAATGGTCGCGCCGCCGGGCGCAGAAGCGGACGCCATCGCTAGCCTTCCGGTCGACGCGTTGAATTACGATCCGGAAACGACGCATGCCTTCCATCGCGCCGGGCTGAAGACCATCGGCCAGATCGCAAAGCGCAAACGCACCGAACTGCAGTCGCGCTTCGGTGCTGGCGTCGTTGCACTTCTGGATCATGCGCTCGGCCGGCGCGAGAAACCGATCTCGCCACGCCTGCCGCTACCCGATTACCGGGCGGAACAGCGTTTCGCCGATCCCATTGTGACCGAAGAGGTGATCCTGGACACCTTGCGCCAGCTCGCCCAATCGATCGGAGCGGTTCTCGCCGAACGTGGCGAAGGTGCACGGCAACTTGAGGCGACGTTCTTCCGGGCCGACGGCCAGGTCCAGCGCATCGCCATCGAAACCGGAATGCCCACGCGCGATCCCGCCATCGTCACGCGCCTGTTTCGCGAAAAGCTCGATGCTCTGGCCGATCCGCTCGATCCCGGGTTCGGCTTCGACCTGATCCGCCTCGGCGCCACGCGCGCCGAACGCGCCGAGGCCAAAACGGTCGAACTCGATGCCGACGTACAGGCCGAGAAAGATGTTCGTTTTCTCATCGACCGCCTGGCCGCCCGCTTCGGCAGCCAGAACATCCTCGCGTTCCAGCCCAACGAAACCCACATTCCGGAAGCTGCCTGGGTGGCGTTGCCTGCGCAAAAGATTGAGCGGACCGAAAAGACATGGCGCAAAATCCGCCACGGCAATGAAGTCCCGCGCCGGCCTTTGCGGATGTTCGCAAGACCGGAACCGATCGAGGCTATCGCGTCCGTTCCCCATGGCGCGCCGTATCGTTTCCGCTGGCGTGAGGTCCTGCATGCGGTGAAGCGCGCGGAAGGACCCGAACGTATCGCCATGGAATGGTGGCGGCATCAGACGCCTCAACCGACCCGAGACTATTTCCGCGTGGAAGACAGCGAAGGCCGGCGGTTCTGGATCTACCGCGACGGTCTCTATGGCACGAAAACGGCTGCACCGCGCTGGTTCATGCAGGGTGTCTTTGCATGATTGCCTATGCTGAAATCGGGGTGACGACGAATTTTTCGTTTCTGCGCGGCGCTGCCCATCCAAGCGAGTATGCGGATCGAGCTACCCAACTTGGCTTGGCCGCGATTGGCATTGCCGACCGCAATACGCTGGCTGGTGTCGTGCGGATGTACGACGCCTTCAAGCAAATCCATGAGCAGACGACAGGACCTGTTCCCAGACAATTGGTGGGGAGCCGCCTGGTGTTCGTCGATGGCACTCCGGACATCCTCGCTTATCCCACGGATCGGGCGGCGTATGGCCGTCTCTGCCGTCTTCTCAGTACGGGCAAATCGCGCGCGCCGAAAGGCGAATGCCTGCTGGCATTCAAAGACCTGCTCGACTGGCAGGATGGCTTGCTGCTGGTCGTGATGCCGCCCTATTCGCATCGCGGTGCGCCGGTCGAGCATCCATCGGAGAAATTCTGGAACGCGGATTTGGCGAAACAATCCGGTGGACCGGGAATTGTACCGGCGGACGCATTTGCAAACCGAGTGCGCGATACTCCGGATGAGATTGAAGATTTTCTGCATACTCTGAAAACAGCAGCGCCCGTACGCACTTGGCTTGGTGTCTCGCTGCATCTGCGGGGCGACGACGAGCGTTGGCTTAAAACCTGGCGCCAGGTCGCAAAGGCTGCAGACGTACCCCTCATCGCCACTAACGATGTGTTGTACGACGTGCCGGACCGGCGTGAACTACAGGACGTCGTCACCTGCATCCGCGAACATGTCACCCTGGAAGAAGCCGGCTACCGGCTCGAAGCGAATGCCGAGCGATTCCTGAAAGAGCCGGATGAGATGATGGAGCTGTTTCGCGATGCGCCGGAGGCCATCGCGGAAACGATCCGGTTCGCGAATCGCATCGACTTTTCACTTGCCAAATTGAAATACAACTATCCCAACGAGCCAGTGCCGAAGGGCAAGACGGCACAACAACACCTGGTCGATCTGACCTGGGATGGCGCGCGCAAGCGGTATAACGGCGCAATTCCCGAAGAGGTCGAAGACGTCCTCAACAAAGAATTGTCGTTGATCGAGCGGCTGGAGATCGCACCTTACTTCCTGACCGTTTATGACATCGTCAGTTTCGCGAAAAACCAAGAGCCGGAAATCCTGTGTCAAGGACGCGGTTCCGCTGCCAACTCCGTGGTCTGCTATGCCCTCGGCATCACGTCCGTCAATCCAACCGAAGTCGATCTCCTGTTCGAGCGGTTCGTGTCGCAGGAACGCAAGGAGCCACCCGACATCGATGTCGACTTCGAGCATGAGCGGCGCGAAGAGGTCATCCAGTACGTTTACAAGCGCTATGGACACGCCCGCGCCGCTTTGACGGCCACGGTCATCCATTATCGTCCGCGCAGCGCCATCCGTGAAACCGGCAAGGTGTTCGGGCTCACAGAAGACATCACGGCCGATCTTGCTAGCAGCGTGTGGGGAAGTTGGGGCAGCCGCTTGTCGGAGGATCAGGTCAAGCAGGGGAAGCTCGATCCGTTCAATCTCACGGTCGCCCGTGCCGTGAAGGCGGCCAACGACATGATGGGTTTCCCGCGTCATCTTTCCCAGCATGTCGGCGGTTTTGTTCTGACTCAGGATCGTCTCGACGAAACCGTGCCGGTCAGTCCGGCTACGATGGAAGACCGCTTTTTCATCGAATGGGATAAAGACGATCTCGATGCCGTCGGCTTGATGAAAGTCGATGTTCTGGCGCTCGGTATGCTCACCTGCATTCGCAAGGCTTTCGAACTGATCCGCGTTCACAACAGCAGGACGCTCGAACTCTGGAAGGTGCCGCGCGAAGATCCGGTTGTTTACGACATGCTATGCGCCGCCAACGCCATCGGCGTATTTCAGGTCGAGAGCCGCGCTCAGATGAACATGCTGCCACGCCTGAAGCCGCGGAAATTCTACGATCTCGTGGTCGAGGTCGCGATCGTCCGGCCCGGGCCGATCCAGGGCAACATGGTTCATCCCTATCTCAAACGCCGCAAGAATCCGGAACTGATTTCGTTTCCGAAGCCTTTGCCCGAACATGGGAAAGCTGACGAACTGGAAAACGTGCTGGGCAAAACGATGGGCGTCCCATTATTCCAGGAGCAGGCGATGAAGCTTGCCATGGTTGCGGCAAAGTTCACGGCGGAAGAAGCCAACCAGTTGCGCCGCTCCATGGCGACGTTTCGCAATGTCGGCACCATCGGTACTTTCGAGACGAAGATGGTCGAAGGCATGGTGCGGCGCGGCTACGACCGGCAGTTCGCCGTGGACTGCTTCAATCAGATCAGAGGGTTCGGCAGCTATGGCTTCCCGGAAAGCCATGCCGCCAGTTTTTCCCACCTCGTCTATATCTCTGCCTGGATCAAAAAGTATTATCCCGCTGCTTTCGCCTGTGGGCTGCTCAATTCGCAACCGATGGGCTTCTACGCACCGGCCGAGATCGTGCGCGATGCCATCGATCATGGCGTGATGGTTCATCATGTCGATGTGAATGAAAGCCAATGGGACAACACGCTGGAATCCGGACCAGGTCGTCCTATCGCCCTGCGCTTGGGCTTCCGTCAGATCGATGGTTTCAGCGAGGGGTGGGCGACGCTCCTCGTCAGCCGGCGCGGCAACCGGTTTTCCAATGTCGAAAATCTGGCGCGGCGTACGCGCCTTCCGAAGCGGGCCTTGATGATCCTGGCAGAGGCCGATTGCTTCCAATCCCTGGCGCAAGACCGCCGGGAGGCTTTATGGGCCGTGCGCCGTGTTCCGGACGACGACGACTTGCCGCTCTTTGCCGCGCAATATGTCGAAGAGCAATCCGAGGAAGAGATTGCACCACTGCCGCAAATGCCGATCAGCGAACACGTGCTGGCCGATTATCAGATGCTTCGCCTGTCGCTGAAGGCGCATCTGATGCATTTTTTGCGCGACCTGTTTCGCGAAGAAGACATCAAGAGCTGTCATGACGTCACCGAAGCGGGACGTGACGGTGAGCCCGCCGTTTGCGCCGGCATCGTGCTCACGCGGCAGATGCCGGGCGATGCCGGGGTTGTGTTCGTAACGCTCAGCGACGAGACGGGAATTGCCAACGTCGTCGTCTGGCCGGCGCTGGTCGAGACCTTTCGGGCCGAGATCATGGGGGCGCGCCTGATGGTTGTTGAGGGAAAAATCCAACGTAGCCCCGAAGGTGTCGTCCATCTCGTTGCCGAGCGGGTGTTCGATCGCACCCACGAACTGGATCGTCTATCCGAGGATTATGGCGGCTCCGCGGGCCGCAAATGGAAGGGCCGGCATGTTCATCGTCACCCTCGCAACGTCCGGGTGGTGCCGAAATCGCGGGATTTTCACTGAACGTCCCGGTTTTCGCACCGGAATGAAACGTCACAAAGATCGCTTGCTTTGGCTGGGCCTCATGCCTAGTTTCCGGCCCTCCAAAAGCGCCCGTAGCTCAGCTGGATAGAGCACCAGACTACGAATCTGGGGGTCAGAGGTTCGAATCCTTTCGGGCGCGCCATTTTCCCCGTATTTCTCCCTTCCTGTCGTCCTGCTCGTCCCAGCCTGCGCGCACTCTGTCACCTTCCGGCAACCCTCGGACGGTGCCCGATAATTTCCCCCAACTTGCCGCACTGCATGGCCTTGTCGGGGCGCAACACCGTGGTTAAGACTGCGGCGTGGTGGCTTGGGGGGTAGCGCCCGCGGGTCCGCTTGGTTTCACGGAAGAGCCCGGCGGCAAGGCGTGCCCGGGGCTCCTCTCATCGGAGAGTGGCACATGAGGGCAAAAGCGGCGGCGCGGCTTAAGCGATCCGCACCCATCCTCGCTCTGATTCTGTCTTTGGGCGTGGGCGGTTGCGAGTCGGTCGACAGCGCGCTGTTCGGCGGCAGCGATGAAAATGCGCCGGCCGATACCACCACATCCGCGCCCGGCACCCTGCCTTCTTCAGATACATCGGCTCCGCCACCGTCACCCGCCGCAGAACCGGCGCCGGTCACGTCGTCCGGCGGCCCCGGAACGCCGCCACCTTCCTATTCGTCCTCATCGTCCTATGGCGGACCGGGCACGCTACCGCCGTCCGCGGCGCCGGCCGCCTCCGGACCGGGCTATGGCGGCACCGGCACGATGGGCCGGATCACGCCGATCGCAATCGAGCCCGGCTCCGATACCGGGACCGCGGTCAGCAAGACGATCCAGGGCCTGCGCGCCCAGGTCCAGACGCTGGAAGAGCATATCGCCTCGAGTGCGCAGCAGCTCGCCGATCTGCGTGCAAGCGGCGCGTCGGAGACCACGGCCTATCACACTGCCAAAGCCCAAATCACAACACGGCTTCAGATCGGAACGACGCGCGGCAATCCCGAACTCGTCAGCGAGTGGAACACGGCGCAGGCCGCACTCGATCAGCTCTCCGGCAACATCAACGGGCTGAACGCGCTCGGCAACAACATCGCAAACGACTCGTCGGCCGCGCATTACGCGCTCGACACGATCAACGCGACGTTCGACGTCTCCGGCGCCGTCGATGAAGACCATCGCCAGCTTTCGGTTCTGGAGGACGAGACCAATCAGACCGTCGTGCTGATCGACCGGCTGCTGCGCGAAGCTTCGCAGGACATCCAGCGCCAGACCGCCTATGTCGCGAACGAGCGCGCCAACCTCACGACACTGTCGGGCGCCATCAAGGAAGGCGAACTGTACGGCGCCGATGTGGGCAGCGCGCCGCTGCTCGCACCCTCCACGGCTTATGGTCCGCGCGGAAGCTATAGCGGTCCCGCGCTGGTGACGATCCGGTTCGATCGCTACAACGTCGATTATCGCCAGTCGCTCTACACCGCGCTCACCGAAGCGTTGCAGGCGCGCCCCGGCGCGTCATTCCAGATCGTGGGCGTTTCGCCCTCGCGCGGCTCGGCGGCGGCGGTGCAGCTTTCGCAGACGGATGCCAAGCGGCATGCGCGCGAAGTGCTGCACGCAATGACGAATATGGGTGTGCCTGCGACGCGGCTTGCCGTTTCGTCGTCGACCGACCCCGGTCTCGGTGCACCGGAAGTGCGCGTCTTCGTTCGCTAGAAAGCGGTCATCGGCAAGACGGCGTCTTCGGTCGCCTCGATGACGAGCGTGCGCTTGCCGGAGTACGATCGGTGCGCAACCGTGCCCAGGACCTCCGTGCCGGAAGAAATTCAAGCTCCGACTCTGTCCAACATCACAGAAGCCGAAAAAGCGAGCGGTGATCTTCAACTGCGCCTCGCCGGCATCGATACGGAACAGTTCTTCTTCGAACGCGAGCGCGCGGGGCTGGAGGCGGAAGCTGCTTCTTCTGCACGCCAAAAGGCCCAAGGGCTGCGCGGGCGGGCGAGCTATGATTCACAGCGCCTCCGCGAAATGGATACGGAGCGCCAGGCGCTTCAGGCTCAGTTGCAAGTGCTCGCGGCGACCACGGAGATCGTCGATCTCTCGCAACAAACGCAAAATCTCACGAACAGCCTCAAAGAGGGCCGCATCGCACAGGCCCAAGCGGCTTTCGACGGTCTGGCGGAATGGCCTCTATGGCTGGAAAAACACATGCCTTTCATCCAACGGGACGTGGAAGCTGCCGGGCAGGCCGATGCGCTGTTCCAGCTTTTTCGAAAGGGCAATCCGCGCGCCCTCACGCGGATCAATCTCATCGCAAGAGCTGCCGAGTCCGGTCTGACGTGCGGGCGCCGGGCGGACGTTCTCGAGATGATGGCGCGTGTCCAGCAAAGCTGCGAAAAAGAGCGCCTGCGCTTCAGCGCCCACGACCAGGTGAGGACGGTCTTCCCCCGTCTGGACCGGGAGATCGTCGAGCGATTATCGGCGCTCAAGTTTCACGGCATTCGGGTCCCGCGGGAGACCAACGTCTTCGCGGCGGCGCAGACGCTCGCAGACCAGATCGATCTCGATCCGCAAGTGGTGGACTACCTGTTCACCCGACGCCGGGACGCAAGACTGCTGCGATCCGACTGGGAGAGACGTCTCCGCGTTGGCTTCTGTACCGGCCATCTCATCTGGGACAGGCCGAAGACCGTCAATCCAAAGCGCCTGCTCGACTACAACCGCCTCATCGATCAGGAGGCATGCACGAAAGCCTTGAGCATCGTCGATCGATCGCGCGGCGCTCTTCTCGCCACATTTCACAGCTCCATGGCTCTAATGAGCCGCAGCGTGTTCAACGCGACATTCGCAAACCGGATCGTACTGGACGGCTCGGGTACGAACACGCAGACCATTTCCATGAAAGACGACGCGCGGGCCGGTCTATTCCTGGCGCTGCGGGCTGTGCTCGGCGGCAAGGCGGTTTTGATGGCGCCGGACGGCCGGCAAGGCCAACGGGATCACTTTTGCATCGCCGCCGGCAAACCCGTGCGCGTGGCTGCGGGTGCCGCGCTCCTCGCTTATGAAAGCGGCTGTTTTTCCGCGTGGTACAATATCGTTCGCGATGGAAAGCGCTTCGTTCCCGTCGTCATCGAAGCGCCAAAACCGGACAAGGGCGAGGATTTCGACAGTTTCGCACAGCGATGGTTGGCGTTTTACGGCAACCAGATCGAAATCCTGCTCACGGGCGATCCGCGCAAAATGAGTTTGCGCGGTGCATGGTGGGGTACGCTGTCGGCTTGGGACAGATAAACGCCGGCCGCGCTAAACCACGCCGTTGTCCCTGAACCAGCCCAGCATCCGTGACCAGCCTTCTTTGGCGTCGGCCTCGTTGTAGGACGGGCGATAATCGGCATTGAAGCCGTGCTGCGCGTCGGGGAATACGTCGATCCGCGATTTCGTATTGCCCGCTGCGGCCAGTGCTTTTTGCATCGCATCGATGTCGGCAGCGTGAATGTTCTGATCGAGTCCTGCATAGAGACCAAGGACCGGCGCCTTCACCTGCGCTGCCAGCTCGATCGCGGTGTGCGGGCGCAGATCGTTGTCGGTCCCTGTGAGGGGGCCGTACCACGCAACGCCGGCTCTGATCTTTGGCGAATGTGCCGTGTAAAGCCACACGATCCGCCCGCCCCAGCAGAAGCCGGTGATGCCGAGCCGGCTGTCATCCGCGCCGTCGCCAGCGGCGAAGGCCACGGTGGAATCGATATCGCTCATCACTTCCGCGTCCGGCACTTTTGCGACGACGTCCTTCACCAGATCCATGACGTGGGCCATATCGTATTTTCCGGGATCGCCCTGACGCGCATAGAGTGACGGCGCGATCGCGTAGTAACCGGTGTGCGCGAGGCGGCGGCACAGGTCCTTGATGTGCTCGTGCACGCCGAAGATCTCCTGCACCACGACGATGGTCGCCAGATGTTTCGCGCCGGCGGGCTTGGCGCGATAGGCAGGGATCTTGCCGTCGCTCACCGGCACCTGCACTTCGCCGGCGTCGAGCCCGTTTGTGTCGGTGACGATCGTGGCGGCGTTGAGCGGTCCGGTCGCCAGTGTGAATCCCGTCACGAGTCCGGTGGCCGCGAACGTCCGGCGGGAAACGGCGCCTTCGAACAGGTGCGAAGCCGCCGCGCGATCTGTCTTGTCCATTATATCCTCCCTAGCGAAATGTATCTTTGTAACTTCGAACGTTACCCAGCGATTGCGCTTCATAGACGCCACGCGCGACGGCGCGAGCGACACAGTCTGCCGCCAAGGCGCCGAGCCGCATGATCTCGCGATGGCGCGGCGCCGTGCCGATCCTGTGCTTTTCCGTTGCCATCCCGAACACGATGTCGCCATCCGTTGGCGTGTGCACCGGGCGCAGCGAGCGGGCGAAGCCGTCCGTCGCCATGATGGTCAGGCGCATGAGCTCGACCTGCGAAATCTCCGCATCGGTGGCAACGATCGCGATCGTGGTGTTGGCCTTCGGCTGCGGCGCGCCTTTCATGTCGGGCGGCAGATCCATATCGATTTCGCCTTCCTTGCCGGTGAGCCGCCGGCCGCCGAACTCGTTCTGCTGTTCGAAAGGAAAAGCCCAGAACACATCGGTGGCCGGAATGAGTGGCGAGCCGACCGAGTTCACCGCGACGATGGCGCCAACCGTGATGCCGTCCGTAGTGACTGCCGAAGTGCTGCCGAGACCGCCCTTATATATGCCGGCAATCGCGCCCAGCCCCGCACCGGCATTGCCAAGCTCGAAGTCCAGTCCTGCGGCCTTTGCGGCCGCCAGGCCCAGACGGCGATAGGGCGTCTCTTCACCCCAGTTCTTGTCGCCGCCATTGGCCAGATCGAACAGGATGGCACCTGGAACGATCGGCATGCGCGGACCGCCCGGTGCGAACTGGAAGCCGCGTCCTTGCTCGCGCAGCAGGCTGGTGACGCCGGCCGGGGCATCCAGCCCGAACACCGAGCCGCCGGAGAGCACGATGGCATCGGCCCCGCCGTCGATCGCGATCGGATTGAGCGATTCGGTGTCGCGCGTGCCGGGCGCACCGCCGCGCACATCGACCACGGCGTTGCTCATCGCATCGGCAATCACGACGGTGACGCCGGTGCGGACGAGATGATCTTCTGCGTTGCCGACGCGCAGGCCCGCCACATCGGTTATGAGATTTCGCGGTCCTGGCCGTAACATGTGCGCCACGCTAGCGTCTGAGTCCGCCTCCGGAAAGAGCCCGAAATAGAGAGAGTGTCGATGTTGCTTCGCCGTCTGGCCATTTACGCCGTCACCGCCATGCTGAGCCTCGCGCCGGCGTTTGCCGAGCCATCGGCACAGACGATTGCCACCAAACACATCATCGCGGCCGCCAATCCGTATGCGACCGATGCCGGACGCCAGATGATGCGCGAAGGGGGCTCCGCGGTGGATGCGGCAATCGCTGCGCAACTCGTGCTCACGTTGGTCGAGCCGGAATCGTCGGGTATCGGCGGCGGCGCCTTCATGATGGTCTACGATCCCAAGACCGGCGACGTGAAAAGCTTCGACGGGCGCGAGACCGCACCGGCCTCTGCAACACCTGGCATGTTCCTCGATGCGAGCGGAAAACCGCGCGCCCATTTCGACGCGATTCCGGGCAGTCTTTCCACCGGCGTGCCCGGCACCGTCGCGATGCTGGAAATGGCACATGATCGGTACGGCAAACTGCCGTGGGCAAAGTTGTTCGAACCGGCGATCAAGCTCGCGGAAGACGGCTTTCCCGTCGGTCGCAAGCTTGCGAACACCATTCACTCTTTCGCGCAGGTCGAGAAGATGCCGGACCTCGTGCGCTACTTCCATCATCCGAACGGCAAGCTCTACGAACAAGGCGAGATCCTGAAGAATCCGGAGCTGGCGAAGACGTTTCGCATTCTGGCGAAGGATGGCGGCAAGGCGTTTTATTCCGGCCCGATCGCGCAAGCGATCGTCGATGCGGTGAACCATGCGCCGGTCAACAAAGGTGTGATGACGCTTGCCGATCTCGCGTCGTATCACGCGGTCGAACGGCAAACGGTGTGCGGCGCTTATCGCGGGGCGCGCATCTGTTCGATGGGGCCGCCAAGTTCTGGCGGTGTCGCCATTCTGCAGATGCTGGGCGTGCTGGAACGGTTCAATGCGAAAGACCTGATGCCCAATACGTTGAGCGGCACCCATCTGTTCACGCAGGCGAGCCGCCTCGCGTTTGCGGATCGTGCGCTGTATCTGGCCGATCCCGATGCGGTGAACGTGCCGGTCGAAGGTCTGCTCGACCGCGGCTATCTCGCGGACCGCTCGAAACTGATCGATCCGGCGAAGGACATGGGTACGGCGAAAGCCGGTACGCCACCGGAAAAACACGCGGAGTTCGCGCCGCAGCGTACGCCGCAACTTCCCGGCACCAGCCATCTGTCGGTGGTGGACGACGAGGGCGAGGCGGTGTCGATGACCATGACGGTGGAATATATTTTCGGCAGCGAGATCATGGCCGACGGCTTCATGCTGAACAACGAGTTGACCGATTTCTCGTTCGAACCGGTGCGCGACGGCAAGCCGGTCGCAAACGCGCCTGCGCCGGGCAAGCGGCCGCTCTCCGCCATGGCGCCGACCATCGTGTTCGGGCCGGACGGCAAGTTCTGGATCGCCACCGGTTCGCCGGGCGGGCCGATCATCATCGACTATGTCGCGCAGAACCTCATTGCGATGATCGACGAGAAGATGGGCCCGCAGGAAGCGGCCGCGCTGCCGCACGTCGCGAACCCGAACGGGCCGACGATCCTGGAAAAAGGCACGGCGCTGGAGGCGCTGACGGCGCAACTGACCGCAATGGGCCATAAGGTCATCACCTACGATCTGGAAAGCGGCATCCACACGATCGAGCGGGTGCCGGGCGGTTATATCGGCGGCGCCGACCCGCGGCGCGACGGTAACGTGGCAGGCGACTGAGGCAGCTCACAATCGCAAATATCTGCCGTTGCGTCACGCTTTGCGCGGGCGTCCGATTGCGGGAAAGTTCGCGAGAACACGGGAGGCCGCGATGGCGAATTACGAGACGCTGAAGATCGAAAAGGACGGACAGGTCGATTGGGTGACGTTGAACCGGCCCGACGCGATGAACTCGCTTAATCACACGCTGGTGGACGAACTGCTCGACTATTATCAGAGCCTCTACATGAATTACGACGTGCGCGTCGTGGTGATGCGCGGCGCCGGGCGCTGCTACAGCGCCGGCCTCGATCTCAAGGAATCCGGACAGCGGCGCAACACGGCCGAAACGGCGATGAGCGGCCCGGCCGCCGGTCTGCATGCCCAACGCCGGATCAGCGAGATCGTGATGCGGATGCGGCGCTGCCCGCAGCCGATCATCTCGCTGGTGCATGGCCCGGCCTGCGGCGGCGGTTTCGCGTTTGCGTTGGCGTCCGATGTGCGCATCGCGGGCGTAAGCGCGCGCATGAACGCCGCCTTCATCCGCATCGGGCTTTCGGCCTGCGATATCGGCGTATCCTATTTCCTGCCGCGGCTGGTCGGCGTGTCGGTCGCGAGCGAACTGATGCTGACGGGCCGCTTTATCAATGCGGAGCGCGCGCTCAGGGTCGGTCTCGTATCCGAAGTGGTACCGGACGACAAACTGGCGGAAGCGGCCAAGCCTTACCTGGACGAGATGCTCACCACCGCGCCGCTCGGCCTGCGCTTGACCAAGGAATGCCTCAACATGAGCGTCGATGCCGGCAGCCTGGAAGCGGCGATCGCAATGGAAGATCGCAACCAGATCCTGACCAGCCAGACCAACGACGTGCGCGAAGGCATGCGCGCGTTCCTGGAAAAGCGCAAACCCGTCTACACCAACAGCTGAGGTCTTTTCGCGCCGCCGCGTGAGGTATATACCGTCGCGCCATGAGCGATACCGTTGAGCCGCTGATCCTCGATCTGCTCGAATGGCTGGCGAAGGACGATCGCGAGTATCTGGAAACCATGGACGCGTGGCGGACCTCATGTCCGCGCCTGCCGGTGTGGGAAAGCGCGAACGATCGCGGGCTGGTAACGCGCCGGTTCGAGAACGGCCGCGCGATGGTGTCGGTGACGCCAAAGGGCGAAGCGTTTCTTCGCCGGCGCGTTCCGTAAGAGACTCGCGCAGAGGCGCAGGGACCGCAGAGTACTCGCCTCCTCGTCTGGCCGAAGCTGGGAAATACGTGTTGGCGCGCGAAGCGCGCCGATAAGTCCGTAATACCTGCACAGCGGTATTAGGTTCTACGTCCAACCTCTGCGGTCCCTGCGCCTCTGCGCGGAACAAACTAGCGCCGCATCATCCCGTTGATTTCGCCACCCGTCAGTGTGTTCTGGGTGGTGTAGTCTGACTTGCCGTCGGCGAGGAACGCTTTCGCCAGCGCGTGCGCGCAGTTGACGGTCGCCAGCGCGATACCGGAGCCGGCGCTCAGGCGGCGCACGCCGAGCGTTTTCAACTGCGCCGCGTCGGGCAGTCCGGGCCACGCCAGTGCATTGACCGGAAGCTTGACGGTGCTGGTGATCAAGCGCAGCGACTCCGCGTCGATGACGGCCGGTACGAAGATGCTGTCGGCGCCGGCATCGCGATAGAGCGCGGAGCGGCGCAGCGTTTCTTTCAACGCTTCATCGCCGCTTGCCTGCTTGCGCAGATAGACGTCGGTACGGGCGTTGACCCAGATCTGCGCGCCTTTGCGACCTGCGGCCTTCTTCACCGCTTCGATTTTCGCGGCGAGAAGGTCGGGTGCGGCGGCGCCGTCTTCGATGTTGATGCCCACCGCGCCGGCGTCCAGCACCTGCACCGCGCGTTCGCCCGCCACGTTCGGATCGTCCCCGTAACCGGCTTCGATATCGGCGCTGACCGGCAGGTCCACTGCACCGGCGATCGCGCGCACCGTCTGCAACGCCAGTTCGGGCGGCATCGCTTCGCCGTCGGCGTAACCATGCGTCCAGGCAACCGCGGCGCTGGAGGTGGCGATCGCTTTCGCGCCGGCATGCTGCATCAGCCGCGCTGTGCCCGCGTCCCATGCGTTGGGCAGGATCAGGAAATCGTCGTGCAGGGCGGCGAAGGTTTCATATTTGCTCATGATGCTTTCCCGAAGAGTCCGACAGGGGCGTGCTTCGCTTCGTGGGCGAGCAGCCATTTCTTGCGCGGCAGACCGCCGCCATAACCGGTGAGCGTGCCGTTGGCGCCGATCACGCGATGGCACGGCACCACGATTCCGATGGGATTCGATCCGTTAGCGAGGCCGACGGCACGACTCGCGGTCGGCTCGCCGATATATTTGGCCATCTGACCATAGCTCCAGGTTTCGCCAACGGGAATCTTGCGCAGCGTCTTCCACACGGTCTTCTGGAAATCCGTGCCGGCCGAGGCGACGGGCAGCGCATCGATGGCGCCCACGTCGCCGTCGAAATACGCCTGCATAGTGTCCGTGCGGCCGAACGCGTTCTTTTTCTTGGTCAGTGTGATGTCGCCGTGCCAGCGCTTCAATGTGCCGTAATAGCGGTCCTGGCCTTCGTACCAGCCGACCAGCCTGAGCACGCCACGTTCGTCGGTGATGATCTGCAACTGGCCGAGCGGCGTCTTGATCTCGTCGATGAAAAATTCTCGCGGCTCAGACATGCGCGATCTCCTTGTCGCCGTCCGCCGTCCACAGATGTTGCGCGGCGTAGGCACGCCAAGGCCGCCAGGATTCCGCGCGCTCGAGCAGCGCTTTCGGCGTCGGGCGGGCGCTGTTCTTTTCCGCCACGGCAGGACTGCGGAGCAGGGCGACGTCACCGGCCGGAAACGCGTCAGCATCGCGGCCTGCGCGGAGCGCCCAATACTGCACCGTCCACTCGCCGAACCCGGGCAGGTCAAGCAGGCGCGTCATCACGTTGCCCTGCACGCAGTCGAGATCGAACAATGTGGGATCGCCGATCGCAGCCTGTGCCAGCGAATGCAGTGTGCGGCGCCGCTGTCCTGTCAGGCCGACCGTCAGAAGGTCGGAGGCCGCCAATTCATCGGGTGTCGGGAAGACGCGCGTCAGGCGCGCGTTGCCGGTTTGCGCCAGGGTTGCAGGCTTGCCTGCCGCCTCGACGAGCTGGCCGGAAAATTTGCAGGCTGCGCGCACGCTCACCTGCTGGCCGAGAACGGAGCGCACCGCGAACTCGAAACCGTCCCAGCCACCCGGCGCGCGCAGACCTGGGCGGCGCTTGATCAGCGGTGCAAGGCCGGGATCGGCCGACAGATGCGCCCCGATTGCATCGACATCGGCGTCGAGATCGAACAGGCGGCGCAACCGTGCCACGATGGGAAGCAGGGCTTTCAACTCGGGGAAGCGGATCGTCGCTTCCAGATAATTCTTGCCAGGCGCCACTTCGACGCTGCCGATCCGATCGCCGATCTGCAGGGTGCGGGCGTAACGGCCGTCCCACACCGCCTCGACACCCGGCACCATGTGCCCTTCGAGAAACGCGATCATCGCGTCCCAATCGTAAGGCGGTCGGTAGCCGAGCCTGAGCGTTACGGACGATGTGACCGGCGCGAGATTGCGGTTGCGCGGCGCGCGCAACTCGGTCGGCGTGCGGCGGAACAGCTTGGCGAACGCGTCGTTGAAACGGCGGATCGAGCCGAAGCCGCTCGCGGCTGCGATCTCCGTCATCGGGAGCTGTGTGTCCTGGATCAGCTGTTTGGCGAACAGGATACGGCGCGTCTGCGCGACCTGGATCGGCGAGGCGCCGAGATGCTGCTCGAACAGGCGGCGCAACTGGCGCTCGCCGACGCCGAGCTGTTCGGCGAACGCGCCGACATTGGCGCCTTCATAGTCGAGCCCGCCTTGCGCGATCTTGGCGAGCGCGCGCGAAACCGTGTTGGAGGTGCCGCGCCACGCGGCCACGTCTGGCGAGATTTCCGGGCGGCAGCGCAGGCACGGACGGAAGCCGGCCTCCTGCGCCGCGGCAGCGCTCGGATAGAACTTGCAGTTCTCCCGTTTGGGCGGGTTCGCCGGGCAGATCGGGCGGCAATAGATGCCGGTCGATGTCACGCCGACGAAAACCCGGCCGTCGAAGCGGGTATCGTGGGCGCGGAACGCGCGGTAGCAGATGTCGTCGGAGGGAATATCCATGACCACCAATATAGTCGCTCGCGCGCGCGACGCTGGCCATTTTCGGACATGAATGGCGTGCGTCCGGTGCGTGGCAGGAGCTGTCAGGATTGCCCATGACGTGGCCGCCGCCTACCTATCGGCCCGATATGGGCACAGGCTACGCCATCACGCTGGACGATTTCCGCCAGCTTGTCTCGGATACCGTCTATCAACAGCCGGTGAAGCCGCTGCTGAAAGCATGGTTCGACTACGCCATCGAAGGCGCGGGTCTGCACACGCGCATCCGGTCGGCGGATGGCGCGATCGTCGACGCCGATGCTCTGCACCAGACGATCCAGGCCGATCCCAAGATGCAGTACGAACTCTATCAGACGGCGATGTCGCTCTGGCGCTGACCGCGTTCCTGCGCAGCGACACGGCGGGTTGTTTCCCCGCAGCCATCGAGGCGCAGGCCGCAAGCTTGCACTTCAGCGCCTTGCGCGCCTTCAGGACATTGTCGACCAGAATGACGAGCGCGCGCGTTTTGCGGCGATAGCCGCGGATCTCTTCGCGCCATTTTTTGGTGTAGCGGCCGTGAGTAAGCCGGTTGCGGTTCCCTGGCTGACCACCGCGTTTGCGTTTTTCCGCAGGATTG
Source organism: Rhizomicrobium sp. (assembly GCA_036490455.1). GTDB lineage: Bacteria > Pseudomonadota > Alphaproteobacteria > Micropepsales > Micropepsaceae > Rhizomicrobium. The sequence goes on along the minus strand of DASXDS010000005.1, from coordinate 169,645 downwards.
CTGGCGTTTGACATTCGAACCTCAAAAATCGGGGGAGGGGGTACCCCCAATCGCACTCCCGCCGAAGAAAGCGCGCCCGAAAACGCTGGCGACCTTCTTTGCGAAAAGCAATCGCTCGAAAAGCGCGTTCACTTTTCTTCAGGTGGCCAATGGCACGAGGTGAATTCAAATTGCGTTGCTGCGAGCGCCGCGATCGCAGCCGCGACGTTTGTTGAGGCGCCCCCTCACTCTGCTCTCTCCCCGGTGGTGGAAAAGCTATTCCCAAATTGCACTCGCGATACGCTCATCGTTTCCATCCCACGGCGCGACATTCTCTAGCGCCAGTCGTTGAACGTTGGCGGCGGCATTGGCGGGTGATGGCTCGGAATCACCGGCTCGTCTGGCCGGGTCCAAAAGAATCCCGAGTGACTGTTGTTCACGCGGCGGATGCGTACCTTGGCCGGATCGAGACCGGCCATCATGCGACAGTTGACAGCGAATATAACCGGCGGGTCGGCCTTCACCGCTACATTGTGGGTGACGCAGCCGCAACGCTTGCAGCGGTGAAATGCAATATCTCCGTCGAGCCAGGTGTAGGCTTCTGTGGCGGAAGGGTCTGGCGTTTTCAGCAGTTTTGCTTGTCCTTCGGGGCCGCGGAAGTAGGTCCAGAGGCCGCCGTAGCGACGGCAGATCGTACAGTTGCAGTCGAGCACCCACTCCGGCGCTTCAGCGATCTCGAAACGAACGGCACCGCAGTGACAGGCGGCGCGGATCATTTTGGCGCTCCGGCGGCAGGCCCCCAAAGCCACTTCATGGTCTCGCGGATTTCCTCGCTCACCGGCCTCTCCATCGATTGGGTGACTTCAACGGATGGGCTTGGATTTTCGCCAGCCTCCGCTACTTATACCACATCGAAGGGGAGAAACGGATGTTGGCTCGCGCCGCGCTGCGAAGCGTCAAAGATCGTGTTCACGACAGCCATCATTGGGACCGCTACAAGCCGCGGCCCGGCGATGTGATCGTTGCGACCGCGCCGAAAGTCGGCACCACCTGGACGCAACGCATCGTCAGCCTGCTCATCTTCCAGTCACCGGCGCCGTTTCCGCTCATGCAGGTCTCACCCTGGGTCGATTGCCGCTTTCAGATGCCGATCGACGCGATGATCCCGATGCTGGAAGCGCAAACACACCGGCGTGCGATGAAATCGCACCTGCCGTTCGATGCGCTGCCGATCTATGACGAGGTGAAGTACATCCACACCGCGCGCGGCGGGCTCGATGCGTGCTTCTCGTTCCACAACCACTTCCTGAACTTCACGCCGGGCGCGATCGCGAACATCGCCCGCATTGCAGAGCAGGACGGCGAGACCAATACGATGCCGCCGCCGACACCGGAAGATCCGCGCACCTTCTTCCTGTCCTGGATCGCCAACGAACGCCGCGACGGCGCACCGGCCGCCGACGCGTTCTTCGACATCGAGCGCAGCTATTGGAAAGAGCGGGGGCGCGAAAATCTGCTGCTCGTCCATTACAACGACCTGAAAGCCGACCTCTCAGGCGAAATGAAGCGCATTGCGGCGTTCCTCGACATCGAGACGCCGGATGAACTCTGGCCGCAGCTTGTCGAGGCGGCGACTTTCGACAAGATGAAGAACGACGGCGCGGCGTTGCTGCCGGGGATCGAGATGGCGTTCAAGGGCGGCCATCAGACCTTCCTGAACAAGGGCACCAACGGCCGCTGGAAAACCGTGCTGACGCCGGACGATGTCGCGATGTATCGCGAACGTGCCGCGCAGGAGCTGACGCCCGGCCTCAACGACTGGCTGGAAAACGGCCGCAAAGGCGGTGATCCGAAAGCAGTAGCAGATTAGTCCACCGCATTCCCCTCTCCCCCGTCGGGGGAGAGGGCCAGGGTGAGGGGTGTCAAACACAGATCAGATGGTGCAAGGCGGGCCGCGTTCGGTCTCGTGCGAGACGTGTTGCTGCGGAGTTTGTTCAGGCACCCCCTCACCCTTCCCTCTCCCCCGGTGGGGGAGGGTTGCTCTTCTTATTTCCGCTCGAAGTGATCCGACACGATCTGCGCGATCGCGACCGTCACTGCCTTGCCGGTGGGGATGTGCAGAAACTCGTTCGGGCCGTGGGCGTTGGATTGTGGGCCGAGCACGCCGGTGATCACGAACTGTGTCTCGGGGAATTTCTCGCCCAGCATGCCCATGAACGGGATCGTGCCGCCTTCGCCCATATAGGCCGGCGGCTTCCCGAACGCCGCTTCACTTGCCTTCGCAACCGATTTCTCGAGCCATGGCGCCAGCGCGGGCGCGTTCCATCCGCTCTGACCGTGCTCGGCATCGAATTCGACCTCGGCATCGTACGGTGCGTTCTCTTCCAGCGCCTTCTTGATCGCCGTGGTGGCGCTATCGCCGTCGACTGTGGGCGGCAGGCGGAAAGACAGCTTTGCGGTGGAATAGGGCAAGGTCACATTGCCGGCGTTCTGCGGTGCCGGGTATCCATCCATGCCGGTGACGGCCAGCGCCGGCCGCCACGTCCGGTTCAGCACCAGTTCGGTGAGGTCGTCCGTGACCGGCTTGGTGCCCTTCGCGAAAGGCATCTTGCTGTAGACCGCATCGCCCAGGATTTTCGCGGCCGCCTTCGCCTGCTCGATGCGCTGCGGCGGCACCTGTGCGTAAAGGTCCGCAAGCTTGATCTCGCCGGTGGTTTCGTCTTCGACCCGGCTTATCAGCGAACGCAGGATCCGGAACGACGACGGCACGAGGCCCGACGCGTCGCCGGAATGCACCCCTTCCGTCAGCACGCGCACGGTGAGATTGCCCATCGCGATGCCGCGCAGGCTGGTGGTGAGCCAGAGCTGGTCGTAATTTCCGCACCCGGAATCGAGGCAGATGACGAGCGACGGCTTGCCCAGCCGGTCCGCCAGATGATCGATGTAATGCGGCAGGTCGTAGGAGCCGGACTCTTCGCACGCTTCGATCAGCACGACGCAGCGGGCGCGCTTCACCTTCTGATCGGCGAGCGCGAGCAGCGCGGTGAGCGCGCCGAACATCGCGTAGCCGTCGTCCGCGCTGCCGCGGCCGAAGAGCTTGTCGCCGTCGAGACGCGGTACCCATGGTCCCGTACCTTCGAACCAGCCGACCATCTCCGGCTGTTTGTCGAGATGGCCGTAGAGCAGGATCGTGTCGTCATTGTCGCCGGGAATGTCGATATAAATGACCGGCGTGCGCTTGGGCAGGCGCACGACTTCCAGTTTCGCACCCGGCAGCGCGGCGATCTTCTCTTTCGCCCAGCGCTCGAACAGCGCGACCGCCTTGTCCATGTGGCCGTGCGCTTCCCACTCCGGATCGAACGCCGGCGATTTGTTCGGGATGGTGATGTAGTCGGTGATGGCCGGAACGACGCTGTCGTCCCACATGTGGCCTACGAACGATTGGAGACGCGCAATATCCATGAGATGAGCCTTTGTCTGACGGCCTTTCCTTCGCGCCGGAACGCCGTGGCGTCAAGCGGTGATGCTGCTCAACGGCGAGCGGAAACCAGCAGGAAGGTCGGACGGTCGCGCTCCTCGGCCAGGGCGGGATTGGCTGCGAGTTGCGCGTCGGTCGGTCCCCACTCCTCGATGTAGCGCAGCGTGAAACCGGTCGCGAGAAGCGTGTTCAGATAAGTGCTCAAGCTGCGGTGATATTTGAGCACGTCCTTCGCGAGCCAGTCGGTGCGGCGAGGCCCTTCTTTCAGATAGCTGTCGAGCGGCCACGTCTTGCGGCCGCCGCTCTCCGTCCAGCCGGGCTCAGACGGCGCGGTGTAGAGCGGATGCTCGACCGAAAACACGAAGGCGCCGCCGGGTGCGAGGCTCGCGTGAATCTCACCGAACAAGCGCGCCAGATCGGCGATGTAATGAAAGGCAAGCGAGCTGTAGACGAGATCGTAGCTGTCTCGCGCAAGCGTAAGCGTTTCCATATCGCCCCGCGCGTAACCGATCGCAGGATCGCTTGTCGTCACACGCGCTCGGGCCAGCATCTTCTCCGACACATCGATGCCCAGAACCTCTGCCGCACCGTGGTGCTCGCGTGCCCAACGGCAGAACCAGCCGAAGCCGCAGCCGAGATCGAGCACGCGCTTGTCCGTCATATCCGGCAGCATCGCCTGCAACGACGCCCATTCCGGCGCACCGGCCAGACCTTCCTGCGATCGGCGGAGCCGGCTGTAACCGGCGAAGAAATTGTCCTGATCGTAGATGTTCTGTGTCATGGCTTTTCACGCGTCTTTGAACACACGACTAGTACAAGCCGCTCCGCACGATTGACAACGCGCACCTCTCCGGGAAATACTTTACCTGTGAGTTAAGTATTTCGGCAAGGCGAGGAGACGCGGGTGAAACTTTACTATTCCCAAAATCTGAATCCGCGGGTCGCCGTTGCCGTGGCGCGGTATCTCAAATCGCCGGTAGAGTTTGTGCGCGCCAGCCCGCGCAATCCGGCGAACGAAGAGGCGTTTCGTGCGATCAACCCCAACACGCTCGTGCCGGTGCTGGAGGAAGAGGGCCGCACGCTATGGGAAACTGACGCCATCGCCTGCCGGCTTTCGACTGTGGCGGGCTCGGACTTCTGGCGGACGGACGATCGCATGGCCGAGATGATCATGTGGATCAGCTGGGCCACGCATCATCTCAACAACGCCGCGGGTACGCTCTATTTCTACAGGATCATCGTTCCCAACCTGAACGGCGCGATCCCGCCAGCCGCACCGGCCGTGTTGGAAGAAGCCTTGGGCGACTTCCGCCGCAGCGCTGCGATCCTGGATGCCCAACTGGAAGGCCGGACCTGGCTTGTTAGGGACAAACTCTCTTACGCGGATTTCCGTGTTGCGACGGCACTGCCCTTCGCCGAAGGCGCCGGGCTGCCGGTCTCAGAGTTTCCCAATGTGAAGCGCTGGCATGACCGGCTTTGGGCCATCGATGCCTGGCGCGCGCCATTCGACGGGCTCGCGTAGCGAACCTTATTCCATCACACTGCGTTTATAAGCGGCCGAAGCGGTCGGGGCTTATTCCCTTTCACGCGAGCGCCTTGTTTTGATGCTTTTCTATCGTGCGCGACGCGCATGTTGACCTTGGGAAAAATCCGCGGATAAACGCCGTTTTGTCGCGGCTTTGATATATTGTTTCGCGAGCGTAGCCTGCCGCTCGTTTTCCGCGTTCCCCTCCTTTCGGAGCCTCCCATGAAGAACTCGGTCCAGCTTTCCCTCCGCGTGCCCGAACCGGAAGACCGCCCCGGCGATGTCCCGGATTTCAGCCATGTCCGGGTGCCCGATCCTGACGTGGTCCAGCGACCGCCGATCGACGCCAAGTCGCAGGACATCCGCGACCTCGCGTTCTCCCTGATCCGGGTTCTGGACAACAACGCCAAGGCCGTCGGCTCGTGGAATCCGAAGCTGGAACCGGACACCCTGCGCAAGGCGCTGCGCTACATGATGCTCACGCGCGCCTATGACGACCGGATGTATCGCGCCCAGCGGCAGGGCAAGACCTCGTTCTACATGAAGAGCACGGGCGAAGAGGCGACCAATATCGCCTATGCCTTCGCGCTCCATCGCGATGACATGTGCTTCCCGTCGTACCGCCAGCAAGGCCTCCTGCTCGTGCGCGGCTACCCGATGCTCGACATGATGAACCAGGTTTATTCGAACGCGAGCGACCCGGTGAAAGGTCGCCAGCTGCCGATCATGTACACCAGCCGGGCGCACGGCTTCTTCACCGTCTCCGGCAATCTCGGCACGCAATTTCCGCAGGCCGTCGGCTGGGCGATGGCCAGCGCCTACAAGGGCGACGACAAGATCGCGGCAACCTGGATCGGCGAAGGCACCACCGCGGAAGGCGACTTCCATCAGGGCCTGAATTTCGCGAGCGTCTACCGCGCGCCGGTGATCCTCAACATCGTCAACAACCAGTGGGCGATCTCGAGCTATCAGGGCATCGCGGGCGGCGATGAATCGACATTCGCGTCGCGCGCTATCGGCTATGGCATTCCGGGCCTCAGGGTGGACGGCAACGATTTCCTCGCGGTCTACGCGGTGGCGAGTTGGGCTGCCGAGCGGGCGCGCAACAACCTGGGGCCAACCCTGGTCGAACTCTTCACCTATCGCGGCGAAGGCCATTCCACGAGCGACGATCCCAACCGGTATCGCCCCTCAGAAGCCTGGAAATCCTGGCCGCTCGGCGATCCGATCGATCGGCTGAAGCGTCATCTGATCGGGCTGGAGGAGTGGTCGGAAGAAGATCATACCGCGCAGGCGCAGGAGCTCGCCGATCTGGTGCGAGACACGCAGCGCGAAGCCGAAGCGATCGGCACCCTGCAGGGCGGCACCCCGCCCAGCCTCGGCACCATGTTCGACGACGTGTTCGAACAGATGCCATGGCACTTGCGCCGCCAGCGCCAGCAAGTGGGGGTTTAGGATGACTTCCGGAATCGAGATAGCGGCCCATTTGCGCACCTCCCCCTCGTGGGGAGGTCGGAATGCGAAGCATTCCGGGTGGGGGGCGATGACGGGCGCCGCCGCCCCCACCCGGAAATCCGTCTCGCTGCGCGCGCCGAATTTCCGACCTCCCCACGAGGGGGAGGTGAAAGCTCCCTTTGCCTTCGCTCTTGCCTGCAAGGACAACTGATCATGGCCACTATGAACATGATCCAGGCGCTGAACTCCGCGCTCGACGTTTCGCTTTCCAAAGATCCCGATGTGCTGATCTTCGGCGAAGATGTGGGCTATTTCGGCGGCGTGTTTCGCGTCACCGAAGGTCTGCAGAAGAAGCACGGCCTCACCCGCTGTTTCGATACGCCGATCGGCGAAGCCGGTATCGTCGCGGTCGCGATCGGGATGGGCGCCTATGGCCTGCGTCCAGTCGTGGAAATCCAGTTCGCCGATTACATCTATCCGGCCTACGACCAGATCGTCTCGGAAGCAGCGCGCATCCGCTATCGCAGCGCCGGCGATTTCCACGTGCCGATGACGATCCGCACGCCTTATGGCGGCGGCATCTTCGGCGGTCAGACCCATAGCCAGAGCCCCGAAGCGCTGTTCACCCATGTCAGCGGCGTCAAGACGGTGATCCCGTCGACGCCGTACGACGCCAAGGGACTGCTCATCAGCGCCATCGAAGACAACGATCCGGTGATCTTCTTGGAGCCGAAGCGCATCTACAACGGCCCGTTCGACGGTCATCACGACAAACCGGTGCAGCCGTGGTCGAAGCATCCGGCAAGCGATGTACCGGACGGGCACTACAAGATTCCGCTGGGCAAGGCCCAGATCGTGCGCCCGGGCGAAGCGGTGACGGTGCTCGCTTACGGCACGATGGTGCACGTGGCGCTCGGTGCAGTCGAGGACAGCGGCATCGATGCGGAAGTGATCGACCTGCGCACCCTGGTGCCGATCGACATCGAGACGATCGTCGCCTCGGTCGAGAAGACTGGCCGCTGCGTCGTCGTCCACGAAGCGACGCGCACCAGCGGCTTCGGCGCGGAACTGTCGGCGCTGGTGCAGGAGAACTGCTTCTTCCATCTCGAAGCACCGATCGAGCGCGTGGCGGGATGGGACATTCCCTATCCGCATGCGTTCGAGTGGGACTATTTCCCGGGGCCGAAGCGCGTGGCCGAAGCGATGCGCCGGACGTTGGGGGTCTGATCATGGGCATTTATCAATTCAAGCTTCCCGACGTCGGCGAAGGCACCGCCGAAGCGGAAATCGTCGCGTGGCACGTGAAGGTCGGCGATGTCGTGGCGGAGGATCAGAACCTCGTCGATGTGATGACCGACAAGGCCACGGTGGAGATGACGGCGCCGGTCTCCGGCAAAGTGGTTTCGCTGCATGGCGAACCGGGCGATATGGCGCCGGTTGGCTCCGTGATCGTGGAGTTCGAGGTCGAAGGTGCGGGCAACGCAAAACCCGGCGCCGCGCCAGTTGCGGCCACACCAGCGGAGCAAACCAAGAAAACGCCGCCTGAAGCGCCGCTCGTCGCCTCGCGCGCGCCACTGCCCGATGGCGCGGCCGGCAAAGAAGTCGAATCGAAACCGGCAACCAAGCCCGCCCCGGCGCCGGCCAGACACATGACGAACACCGCGCCCGCTTTCGCCACGCGCGATGCCGGCACAAAGCCGCTCGCGTCGCCAGCGGTGCGTCAGCGCGCCGACGAGCTTGGCATCAAGCTGCAGTTCGTGCCCGGCACCGGTCCGGCGGGTCGTATCAGCCATGCCGATCTCGACGCCTATATCGCGACGGGCGGCGGTGGCGTTTCGTCTGCGAAAAGCAGCGCCTATGCGCCGCGCGACGGTGTCGAAGATGTGAAGGTGATCGGCCTGCGCCGCCGCATCGCTGAGAAGATGCAGGAATCGAAGCGCCGCATCCCCCATTACGCCTATGTCGATGAGGTCGACATGACGGAACTGGAAGCGCTGCGGGCGCACCTGAACGCGACGAAGAAGGCCGATCAGCCCAAGCTCAACGTGCTGCCCTTCCTGATGCGGGCGCTGGTGCGCGTACTGCCGGCCTATCCGCAGATCAATGCGCATTTCGACGACGATGCGGGCGTCGTGCATCGCTATTCGGCCGTGCACATCGGCATCGCGACCCAGACCGCCAATGGTCTCATCGTGCCAGTGGTGAAGCATGCCGAAGCGCGCGATGTGTGGGACAGCGCGCTGGAAGTGGCGCGCGTGGCCGGTGCTGCGCGCGACAACAAGGCGTCGAAGGACGAGCTGACCGGATCGACCATTACGATCACCAGCCTCGGCGTGCTGGGCGGTCTGGTGACGACGCCGGTGATCAACCATCCCGAAGTCGCGATCATCGGACCGAATGCCATCCTCGAACGGCCGGTCGTGCGCGACGGTCAGATCGTGGTGCGCAAGATGATGAACCTGTCGTCGTCGTTCGATCATCGCGTGGTGGACGGCTACGATGCCGCGGAGTTCATCCAGCGGGTAAAGGCCATGCTGGAGCATCCCGCGACGCTGTTTATGGATTGACGCCATGCCTGAACACATCCGAACCAAAGTCCTCGTCATCGGCGGCGGCCCCGGCGGCTACGTCGCGGCGATCCGTTGCGGCCAGCTCGGACTTGAAACCACGCTGGTGGAAGCGGACCGGCTCGGCGGCACTTGCCTTATCCGCGGCTGCATTCCGTCGAAGGCGATGATCCATGTTGCGGGCCACTTCGAAACGATGACAAAGGCCGCCGCGAAAGGCGGCAAGCACGGCATCTCGTTGTCTGCACCGCCGAAGGTCGATTTCGCCGAAACGGTGAAGTGGAAAGAGACCGTCGTCGACAAGCTGAACGGCGGCGTCACCGCGCTGCTCAAGCGCGCCAAGGTGCGCGTGATTGCGGGCTGGGCGAAATTCCAGGACGGCAAAACCTGTTCGGTCGAAACGCCGGAGGGCGCCGTCACCATCACCGGCGAACATGTCATCCTTGCGACGGGCTCGCTACCGGTCGAACTGCCGTTCCTGAAATTCGGCGGCAACGTGGTCTCTTCCACCGAAGCGCTGACGTTGGCGGAGGTGCCGAAGAAGCTGGTGGTCGTCGGCGCCGGTTATATCGGTCTCGAACTCGGTATCGCATTCCGCAAGCTCGGCAGCGAGGTCACCGTGGTCGAGGCGCTCGATCGCATCCTGCCGCTCTACGATGCGCAGCTCACGGCGCCTGTTGCGAAGTGGCTGGAGAAGAACGGCGTCACCGTCCACCTCGGCGCGAAAGCCAAAGGCCTTTCGAAGGACGGAAACGCTCTGGTCGTGGAAACAAAAGACGGCAAGAGCGCGGAATTTCCCGCCGGCAAGATCCTCGTCACCGTCGGGCGCAAGCCGAACACGGAAGGCTGGGGGCTGGAGAACATGGCGGTCGACATGGATGGCCGCTTCGTCAAGGTCGACGATCGGTGCCGCACCTCCATGCGCGATGTCTGGGCGATCGGCGATCTCGTCGGCGAGCCGATGCTCGAACACAAGGCGGCGACACAGGGCGAAATGGTCGCGGAGATCATCGCCGGGCGCAAACATCGTTTCCATCCCGCGTCGATCCCCGCGGTGTGTTTCACCGAACCGGAGATCGTGAGCGCCGGTCTGCTGCCACAGGATGTCAGCAATGAAACGCAAGAGGTCATCACGGCTGTCTTTCCGTTTTCCGCCAACGGCCGCGCACTATCGATGGAAGCCGGCGACGATGGCGGCTTCGTAAGAATATTGGCAGCCAAGGCCGATCATCGAATCCTTGGGATTCAGGCGGTTGGCGCGCATGTGTCCGAACTGTCGGGCGAATTTTCCCATGCGTTGGAGATGGGCGCGCTGCTGGAAGATGTTGCCGGTACGATTCACGTTCACCCTACGCTGGGTGAGGCTTATCACGAAGCTGCCTTGCGCGCGCTCGGGCACGCCATACATATCTGATACGTTCCCGCGATATTCCGCTCGGCGGGAACCAAAGGCTGCGAAGATTCTTCCTGCCTTAGGCGTTCTTCCCACCGGGCGCGCTGTCGATTTGGGAGATTGCATTCATGGCGCGCGTTGCTTCCCGGCCGCCAGAGCCGCGTTCGTTGGGCGCGCAGTTTCGCGATGTGCGTAGCATGACGGAATGGCTGGCCTGTCCGCTGACCGCGGAGGACCAGTCGATCCAGTCGATGCCGGACGCCAGCCCAACGAAATGGCACCTTGCGCACACGACATGGTTTTTCGAGACCGTCGTGCTGCTGCCCTATTGCGAAGGCTATCGCGCCTTCAATCCGAAATTCCACTATCTGTTCAATTCCTATTACGAAGCGCTGGGCGCGCGGCATCCGCGGCCGCAGCGCGGGATGCTGTCGCGTCCGTCGGCGCGCGAGATCCTGCAATACCGCGATCACGTCGATGCTGCGCTGGAGAAATTCATCCCGAAGATCACGGATGCGCGGATTGCGCATCTCGTGACGCTTGGGCTGCATCACGAACAACAGCATCAGGAACTGATCCTAACCGACATCAAGCACGCGTTCTTCCAGAACCCCTTGCATCCGGCTTACGTCGCGCATCGCCTGCAGACCGTGCGTCACGCACCGGCGATGACATGGATCGATCGTCCGGGTGGTGTGGTCGAGATCGGGCATGGCGGCGAAGGCTTCGCGTTCGACAACGAAGGACCGCGCCACCAGGTGTTGCTGCAGCCGTACCGCATCGCATCGCGGCCTGTTACCTGCAACGAATATCGCAACTTCATCGAAGATGGCGGTTACGCACGACCCGAGTTCTGGCTGTCGGACGGCTGGGCGCTCTTGCAGAATCACGGGTGGCAGGCACCGCTTTACTGGCTGGAAGACGGCCGGATGTTCACGCTCAACGGTTTGCGTCCCGTTTCTCCGGACGAGCCGGTCAGTCACGTCAGCCTATACGAAGCCGCAGCCTATGCGGCATGGGCCGGCAAGCGGTTGCCGACCGAGTTCGAATGGGAAGCGGCCGCCGCGGATCGGCCGGTGGAGGGCAATCTGCTCGATCCGATGAATGTGCATCCGCACAGCGCGAGCGGTGAGGGCCTCATCCAGCTGTTCGGCGATGTGTGGGAGTGGACGCGTTCGTCCTATGACCCCTATCCCGGTTTCAAACCGTTCGACGGCACTCTCGCCGAATACAACGGCAAGTTCATGGTGGGCCAGAATGTCCTGCGGGGCGGTTCCTGCGCGACACCGGCGGATCACATACGCGCCACCTATCGCAATTTCTTTCCGGCATCCGCGCGCTGGCAGTTCAGCGGTATCCGGCTCGCGGAGGATGCATGAGCACGGCTGGCATACAGGAACTGCGCGGCGAGCACCGGCCGCGCATCCATGACGACGGTTTCCGCCATGCGGCGATCGAGGGTCTTTCGCAGACGCCGAAGGTTCTGGGCAGCAAGTACTTCTACGATGCGGCCGGCTCGGCGTTGTTCGACCGCATCTGCGAACTGCCGGAATATTATCAGACGCGCACCGAACTGAAGATCCTGCGCGACCATGCGAACGAGATCGCATCTCTGATCGGCGACAACGCCGAGCTGATCGAATTCGGCGCCGGTGCGCTCAGGAAGGTCCGCGTATTGCTCGATGCGGCGGCGAAGTTGCGGGCGTATGTGCCGGTCGACATTTCCGGCGATTACCTGCGTGCCGTGACATGCGCGCTGGAGCTCGATTATCCGGATCTGATGATCGATCCGGTGGTGGGCGATTTCACCCAGCCACTGCAATTGCCGAGTGTCGGCGCGCGACGTGTCGGATTTTTCCCGGGTTCGACGATCGGCAATTTCCGGCGGGAGGAAGCGCTCCGGCTGATGTCCTCCTGGGCCGGGATGTTGCGCGGAGGCGGCCTGCTGATCGGCGTGGATCTGGTGAAGGATCCCGCGGTCCTGCATGCGGCGTACAACGATGCCGCCGGTGTGACCGCGGCGTTCAACAAGAACCTGCTTGCGCGCGCCAATCGTGAGTTGCAGGCGAATTTCGATCTCGACACGTTCGCACACTACGCCTGCTACAATCCGCTCGAACAGCGGATCGAGATGTATCTGGTCAGCCTCGAACGTCAGCGTGTTCGCGTCGGCGAGCGCACCTTCGGTTTCGAACAGGGCGAGGCGATCTACACCGAGGATTCGCACAAATATACGGTGCGCCAGTTCCGTCAGCTCGCCGTCGAGGCGGGGTTCGAACCGCGCGCCGTATGGGTCGATGATGACGCGCTGTTCAGCGTGCACTGGCTGGAAGCGCCGTAGCGCTCAGGCGGCTTGCTTCGATTTCTCGGCGGCGTCTTCCTTGCCTTCGCGTTCGGCGCTGTCGCTGCGCGGCCGTACGCGCTCGCTGGCGACGAGCATGATCGGCCCTTTGCAGCTGGACAACACGGCCGTCGCGGTAGTGCCGAAGAACAGCTCATCGCCCGGTCGCTGGGTGACGCCCATCACGATCATCGTTGAGTCTTTGGCGGCTTCGCGGCAGACGGCGACATCGGGACCTACGTGCGTAATCACAGCGGTCTGCACCCGCACGCCGTAGCGATCCGCGAGGTCGACGATGTCCTTCAGGACACCCTCTTCCCGGCGATGCGACATGGTTGGCGCGCGGCGCTTGCCGTCCTGGGTCGGAAGGACATAGAGCGCCTTCACGTGTGCGCGATGCGGCCGGGCCAGCGCGAAAGCGATCTCTGCCGCCCGGCGGGAGACCTCGGTGCCGTTCACCGGGACGAGAATTTTGGAACCCGCTTTCAGCGGCGGGATCGGCTTGCCGTCGCCATGTGCGGCCAGGACGAGCGCCAGCGGTCCGTCGAACCCGTCCGCGATCTCGGAAATGTTCTTGGCGAAAACGCCTTTGCTGTCGGCCGCTTTGTCGAGACCGATCAGCAGCAGATCGTAGCCCTTCTTCGCCTCTTCCTGAATGGTCTTCGCGGTGATGGTTTCCTTCTCCGTGCGCGCGGTCAGGTGCACCTTCTCCACCTGTTCGTCTTCCTGTTCCTTGACGACGCTCGCACTTGCCATGGCGCCTTTCTTGATCTCGCGCAGATGCTCTTCGGGGCCCGCGGCGCCTTTCTCGATCGCAACACGGCCGTCCTTCAACTGAAGCAGTGTGGTCGGCATGCCGCGGGATCCTCCGATCAGGCCGGCCAGATTGGCGGTAAATTTGCCGATCGCGCTGTCGTCCACCGCGAGCAGCAGGCGTTCCAGATTGGGGATGAAGCCGCGTTCGTCCAGCGCTTCGCGATCGACGCGCTGCTTTTCCTCTGCGCCCATCGGCAGGCGGCGCAACGACCAACGCAGCATCGGCGGCATCGCCAAGGTCGTGATCACTGCCATGGTGACGATCATCGTGAAAAGGTTATGCGACAGCACGCCCATCGACAGACCGATGGTCGCGACGATCACCTCGGTCGAGCCGCGCGCGTTCATTGCGGTGCCGACCGCCAGCGACTCGCCCCACGAAAAACCGGTGGCCTTGCCGCCTGCGAAGGCACCGCTGAATTTTCCGATACTCGCGATCAGCACAAGGCCGACCGTGAGCAGGGCAAGCTGCGGATCGGCCAGCACGGTCAGGTTGGCGGAAAGCCCGGCGGTCCCGAAGAAGACCGGCATGAACAGCGCCGTGATGATGCCGCGCAGCTGACTTTCGATGTGGTCGGAGAGGATAGGCGACTCGCCGATCAGGATGCCGGACACGAAAGCGCCCAGAACCGTGTGCACGCCGAGCAGATTGGTGGTGAGCGCCATCGTTCCCATGATGATGAGGATCATCGTGATGACGGCGAACTCGCTCTTGAACCAGTCGTTGGCCCAGCGGATCAGGGTGAAGACGATGCGCCGCCCGATCGTGAAGCTGAATCCCATGAACGCGGCAACGCCGACGACCGTTTTGGTCAGCGGCCACAATTCGATATGGCCGCTGCTCGCGATGCCGAAGGTGATCGCCACGATCAGCCAGCCAATGGTGTCCTCGATGATCGCCGACGACACGATCACCTGGCCCAGGTTGCGGCGCATGAAGTTCATTTCGCGCACCACCATAGCCACGATCTTGACCGAGGAGATCGAGAGCGCGGTGCCGAGGAACAGGCCGGCCACGATGTGTTCGCCTGCCTTCGGCAGCAGCGAAGCAGGAAGAAATTGCGCCAGCGCGAAGCCGCAGACGAATGGCACCAACACCCCGGTGGCGGAGATCGCGAAACAGGCGGCACCCACACGCCGCACCAGCTTCAGATCGGTCTCCATCCCTGTGAGCATCAGGAGCAGAAGGATGCCCAGCTGGGACACGGCATCGATCATGCTCTTCTGGGCCGGGTCGGTGGAGAAGATCAGATGTTGTGCAGACGGCCAGACGAGCCCGAACAATGACGGTCCAAGAAGGATGCCGCCGATCAACTGCCCCATGATGGCCGGCTGGCCGTAACGCTGCAGCACTTCGCCCAGACCGCGTCCGACGATCAGGAGCAGGATGATCGCCGCCACGAACGTGCCCTCGGCGGTGCCGCCCATGCCCGATGTCTTGCCCCCGCCTGCGGCCGCCGCCCAAGCCTGGGTCGTCATGAAAAGCAAACCGGTCGCGATAAAGAAGACGGTGACGGAAGAAAACCGTCGTGCAGGCATGAATTGCTTGAACAAATGGCCCCCGCGACCGTAACGAGACAGCAAGGAAACGCGCGGACCCGGCTTTCGGCTCCCCTGCCGGCGGATGGACCCCAAGGGCGTGGCGGTGGCGGGCGTGGCCCTGTTCGCGGTGCTCAATGCGATGTGGCTGGTGCTGGACTGACGGCCTGCTTGGCGACGTCCGCAACAAACGGGGAGGCCGGACCGCGATAAAGCCGGATGGTGTTTCCGGCCTGTTCGGCAAACCACCAGCCCCGCGGATCGACGGCGACCGTGTTTGCTTTTTCCGGAAGTGTGAACAGCAACCTGCCATTGTCGGGATCGAAGAACCGCAGGTCGCGCGCTGTCGCGGCGATCAGAAGCCCGGGCACATCGGAAAAATACAGGCTATGCGCGGTCAGGTCCGCGATGTGCGCCAACCGGAGCCGCCGGCGCGAATCCCATAGTTCGATGCTGTTGCTTCCGGCATTCTGCGCGGCGATGCGGGTGGCGTCGCCGTTGACGGCCACCGCACCTTTGCCCTGGTAGCCGGCATCGACTTCGCGCTTCTCACCGGTGTGGAGATTGATGAGCTTGATCGGATAGTCGCTGCGGCCGCGTTCGGCATTGGGCGCGTGATAGGCCCAGTCGCCGTCCGGTGCGACGGCAGTTACGGCATCCTTGCTCGGCTGCGAGTAGCGAAAAGTGTCCGGCAGCTCGATGACGCTGGTGACGAGATCGACATACTGGTAGCTCGCGAGCAGACCGAAATGGCGCGCACCGATCCGCCAGTAACCGACGAAGCGATCGCCGGCCTGCGTGTTCAGCACCTGGGTGCCGTCTTCCGCATTCCACACCGTGATCGTGAACCCATCGATGATGGCCAGAAACCGGCTGTCGTCGGAGAACGCCAGCTGTGCCTTCGGATCCTGCAGGCGATAGGGAAAACTGTGCTTGAGCAGCGCTGGACGCTTCTGCTCGTCCGCCATCAGCGCTGCCCAAAGGGTTAAGGTGAGCTCGGCTGAAGGCCCCAACTTTTGCTCGGCTGCCACTCCTGCGCCGAGCGCATTGCGGGCATCGTGATGCCCCAGCAGCAACAGCACGCGGTCGGCCGCAGCGTTCCGCGCGTCTGTTCGCGCCCGCAGGTAAACAGCGTAAAAATAAATCGCGAACACGATGCCGACGGCAATGGCGATGCGAACGATCAGGCGCGTCGATCGTAAGCTCTGTTCATGAAAGGCGGGCATGTCGCTCCTCGACGGCGCGGACAATACGCATCGGGCGCCGATTGGGGAACTACAAAGCGGAACCGGCGCTCGCATGGCGCGCGCCGGAACCAGCGTGTTCCTGGCGTGTTGTCTTCCCTGCATTCTTCGGGACTATCATTATGCTCGGTACGATCCTTATCGTCGTGCTTATTCTTCTGCTTCTGGGTGCCCTCCCGACATGGCCGTACAGTTCGGGATGGGGTTACTACCCCTCCGGCGGTCTCGGCCTCATCCTTCTGATTCTGATCGTTCTTGCCTTGCTGGGACGCCTGTAAACCTGCGGAACGGTGCCTTCCGCGGAGCGTTTCCACCTATGGCGTCGTAGCATTGCGATTCCGAAAGGGCCGCGTATGGCTAAGAAGAAATTTCTAGAGGATGTGAAACTGAATCCCACGAAATTCTACCGGCTGCCGAGCGATGTGAATCGCGACCGCCGATTGAGCGATGAGGAGCGCCTGGAAATCCTTAACGCGTGGGAGCGTGAAGCGCGCGCGCTGGCGACCGCTCAAGAAGATGCTGTGGCCGGGCACGAACCGGACAAGCTCGATCAGGTCGTTCAGGCACGCCTCGAGGTTCAGAAACGCATGCCGGGCCAACCCTCAGGGGCTGAGATTGCCGGTACAGGAAGCTGAGATCATGACAAACGCACCGCACATCGAAACGCACGACTCAACCAAGCCCGTTCTGTCGACTACGGAGGCCCGGCAGGGCACTCGTACCGGCGTGGTGACGGTCCTGCTTGTCAGCCTGGTTTTGGTGGTGGCGGCCTTT
The DNA here is from genome assembly GCA_036490455.1 of Rhizomicrobium sp. Classification (GTDB taxonomy): domain Bacteria; phylum Pseudomonadota; class Alphaproteobacteria; order Micropepsales; family Micropepsaceae; genus Rhizomicrobium. The sequence goes on along the minus strand of DASXDS010000005.1, from coordinate 152,534 downwards.
GCCGTCATTTACTTCTGGTAACGCTTAAGCCTTGACGGCAGGCGGCGGGACGGCCAACAAGCGGGCCGAAACCTTCTGCGGCGCAATGCTTGGGCGATCCTTCCGACAGCCGGCCGGCGCACCCGCTCATCTCCGTCGTCGTCCCTTGCTACAATGAAGAAGCGGTCATCGGTGTAACCCATCCGCGGCTCAGCGCGGCGATGGCCGCGCTTCCGGTAGATTACGAACTTGTCTATGTGAGTGACGGCAGCCGCGACCGCACCTTGGGACTGCTGAGAGACATCCAGAAAGCCGACCCGCATGTCCGCGTCGTCGGGTTCTCGCGCAACTTCGGCCATCAGATTGCAGTCACTGCGGGTGTCGATCATGCGAAAGGCGATGCCATCGCGATCATCGATGCGGATTTGCAGGACCCGCCCGAACTGATCGGCGACATGATCGCCAAATGGCGCGAGGGCTATGACGTCGTCTACGGCAAACGCATCAGCCGTGCGGGCGAGAGTGCGTTCAAGCTCGCAACCGCGCGCTGGTTCTACCGGCTGCTCAACCGATTGTCCGATACCGTCATACCGCTCGACACCGGCGACTTCCGCCTGATCGACCGGCAGGTGGCCGATGCGATGCGGGAGATGCCGGAGCATGACCGCTTCCTGCGCGGCATGGTGGCGTGGCTCGGTTTCCGCCAGTACGCGCTGCCCTACAGCCGCGACGCGCGTGTTGCCGGCGAGACCAAATATCCCCTGCGCCGGATGATCGCGTTCGCGACGGACGGCATCCTGTCGTTCTCCATTTCGCCGCTGCGGGTCGCGGTGTGGCTGGGCGTGATCACGGCAGGCTTCGCGATCGTGGGGATTGTCTACGCGCTCTTCATTCGGCTGTTCTCCCACGAATGGGTGAGCGGCTGGGCATCGCTGTTGTTCGCGATCCTGTTGATGGGCGGGGTGCAACTCATCATGCTCGGCATCGTCGGCGAATATGTCGGACGGATTTATCGCGAGGGCAAAAAGCGGCCGCTCTACCTCGTGCGCGAACGCTTCGGGTTCGACGACAACAACGGATGACGCCCGCGCAGCGCACGCCTCTCATCATTGCGATCCTGACCCTGCTGCGGTTTGTGGCAGGCGCGCTGCTGCCGCTTTCCGGCGATGAGACTTATTACTGGCTGTGGTCGAAGCATCTGGCCTGGGGTTACTTCGACGATCCGCCGGCGATCGCCTACGCGATCCGCGCCGGCACCGCGATTTTCGGCGACACGCCGTTCGGATTGCGCTTCGTCCCGCTGTTGCTGGGCGTGGTCGCGAGCTGGAGCGTGTGGCGTGCCGGCGCGATCCTGCTGCGCGATGAAGCGGCGGGCTTGCGCGCCTGTCTGCTGTTCAACGCCACGATCATGGTAGCGGTAGAGGCGTTCGCCGCTACGCCCGACGCCCCGATGCTCGCGTTCTCGGCGCTGTTCCTGCTCTTCCTCGCCAAAGTCGAGCAAACGGGAGAGGGCTGGTGGTGGCTGCTGGTGGGCGTGGCCGGCGGCCTCGGTCTGATGACGAAGAACACGATGTTCTTTGTCGGCTTCGGCGCGCTCGTATGGCTGCTCGTATCGCCGCCGATGCGACGGCAGCTTTTGTCGCCGTGGCCGTATCTGGGCGCCGCGCTGGCCGTACTGATCTTCCTGCCGAATATCCTGTGGAACGCGCACCATCACTGGGCAATGTACGGATTGCAGGTGACCCGCATGTCGGCGGATCGCTGGGGTGTCCGTCATTTGTTCGAGTTCGTGGGCAGCATGTTCGGCATGGCGACGCCGTTCATCCTTGTGCTGGGGCTGATGGGATTGGCGGTGGCGACGCGCGTCCGGCGCGAACCGCGGCTGGTGCTTCTCGCGGCGCTCCTCTGGCCGTCACTGCTCTATTTCACCTGGCACTCGCTGCAGGACCGGGTGCAGGCGAACTGGCCGTCCTACACCTTCCCCGCGATCGCAATCCTTGCGGCGCTGGCGTGGCAGCGCATGGACTGGCAAGGCAGCTTGGCCCGTCTGGCAGCCATCTCCCGTGCGGCGGCGGTACCGCTGGCGCTGGCGCTTCTGGCGCTCGTCTATCTGCAGGCGTTCTTCGATGTGGTTCCGGTCGGCCGGGCCGATCCCATGACCCGGCTGATGGGCGACGGCATCGCCGATCTCGCGGCCACCGTCGAACAGGCGCGGCTCGCCAATCATGCTGGCGCCATCCTGACGACCGATTATCCGACCAGCGGTTGGTTCTCGTATTACACACCCGGGCGGCCGCCACTGATCCAGGTTGGCGACGACAACCGGTGGCTTGCAGCGCCGGTCCCGCCGGCGGCGCTCGAGGAACAGCCGCTGATCTATGTTTCTGAGGTGCGCCTCGATCAAAGCGCGCTGCTGGCCAGGAATTTCGCCAGCGTGACACGGCTTGCCTATATCGACCGAAAGCGCGGCGGCAAACCTATTGCACACTATGTGCTGTATCGGGTGCAGGGCCTGAAGACGGGTGTTGTGGGACGACAACCGCAGGGCTGATTTTCTTCTGCCCGGACGGCATGGAGACATAGGGCTTTCGCCGCAGCCAGACGTGGTGATGCCGTTTGTGCTTCACGTAATGCGTATGGTGAGCATGGCTCGAATGCTCGGTTGCCAGCAGCGCTGCGAAGGGTTTCATCGAGGCGACGTGCACCATCACGGTGTGCAGCAGGATCAGGATCGGAACCGCGGTGATCGACGCGAACGGCCCCCACATCCACACCAGGATCGCAACCATGGCGAATATGGCGATAGGGCTGACCACCACGCGGCGCGCGACCAGCAGCGGCTGCACGACGTTGGATTCGATCGCGTGGATGCTGAGCAGGATGGCCGGCAGAACCAACGCGCCGAGCAGCGTTGGCGCGGTCGCCAGACCGACCAGCGTAGCCGCCAGGATCACACAGGTCGGTCCGATGATGGGAATGAAATTGAGCACCGCATAGACGATGCCCCACAGAATCGGGTCGGAAATCCCCGCGATCATAAGCGCGATGGCGATGATCGGGATCAGGCAGACGTTGATCGTCGCAAGCGTAAAGAGATAACCGGACACCCGCAGCCGCACGTCGCGGATAATGCGCGCCATCCGCACTCGCCCGGCGAAATGGCGCGGCAACAGCACGAGCTGTTCGGAATAGCCGGCACGGAACGCAAGCAGAAAGATCGTCATGATCGTGACGTAGAAAAGCTGCGCGAGCGCCCCCGGCGCGAAGAGCGCGAGAGAGGTGACGATCTTGGTGCTGTCGACCATACCGGCCGGCGCGCTTGCCGGGCCGGCATTGGCATTCTGCGCGGGTTGCTTGGTTGAGGCGCGCTCGATCTGGGCCTGCAGGGTTTCGAAGGTCTGTTTGATAGGTGCGAGTTTTGTTTCGACCGATTTGACGATCTGCGGCGCCCGCTCCATCCAATAGGAGGCAGAAGGCGCAAACGTCACGATCGCGGAAACCAGAACCGAGATGGTCAGCACCACCGACAGGACCGCCGCAAACCCCGAGGGGATTTTCAGATAGCGCTCTAACAAGCCCGAAGCCGGGGCAAGCACCAGCGCCAGCACGATGGCGATGGCGGTGGGGGCCAGAAGCTCGCCTGCGGCCACACCGATCGTCAGACAGGCAATTACGGCCAATGTGACTATCGCGATGCGGATGGCCCGAAGATCGTGCCGCATGGTGCTCCACCGGCGCCGGGCGCCGGTATCCGACAACGGGATAATGAGCGGTTTCAAAGTGGATGGCCCGAATGAGTCATAGGACAAGCTTACAGCGACCGCGCGGAAATCTGCGGGCTTTTTGCGACTTCAGGTTCGGGAGAAGAGCGAGCGGACACCCGATGCGGGCTGTCGAAGGGGCTGGGGCGTACCGGATCGGACGTCCGCTCGGATGGGATAACGGGTGCACTCAAAATTGGTTGCGAAGATTTTCAGATTTTCTCACGGGAGGCCGGAATTTCGTCGAAAGAGCCCGACCAAGCATCGGTCAAAAATTTACGACCGGAAAAATACTTATTAATCAAATACTTATAAGGAAATCGGTTTAGCGCTCGATCAATATACCGTTCTCAACGAATCGCTCAGACCGGCGGCGGCCGTCCCCGCATCGCACCGGAAAAGGCACTGACCATCAGAAGCACGACGAACACGATCAGCAGCATCTTAGCGATCCCCGCTGCCGGGCCTACAAGCCCGACAAAGCCGAGATAGACCGCGACGAGGGCCAGAAGCAGAAAGGTCAATGCCGAACTGAGCATTTGGGCGGATTTCCAGTATTATCGTATGTTAGAACGCTGACACCCGGATCGGGTTGCGGCGCCACGTTCGTACGATTTACCTGCGTTGTTTCAGCAACATATCCGCCGCACCGAACAAACCGGCGCCCAGAACCGCAAGGAGTGGCCGGTCGCGCGCCACGGTCGCAAGGACAGACAGAATGGCGAGTTCGGAACGGGGAGGCGCCCGCAAGGGAACAACGGGCGGCGGCGGGCGCAGGAGCACAACGATCAGGTAGATCAGCGGGATTGCCAGAAGGGCAGCAGCCGTCGCTTCCGCGGCGCCCACGCCGCCCAATCGGGGCGACAGCGCCAAAACCAGACCGTACCCGCCAAATCCCGTGCCGGCGAAAACCAACGCCGCACCGAAAATCGCGAGCCAGACCCTTTCCGTCACGGCCCCCAACATGGCCGGTCAGCGGCGGAGCAGAAGTGCGCCGATCAATGCGCCGGCGCTCATCGAAAGCACGCAGGCCGCAAGCGGCTGATTGCGGATGGTTTCGCGGGCCGTTGCCACGTTCTCGGTCGTCCAATCTTCGACCTCGTCGGAGAGCCGGTCGACCATCTCTTCCGCGTCCTTCAGGGCCTTGTTGAGACGCGTCTGGGCGTATTTCTGCGCTTCGGTCATGCGATCCATCGCATAAGACTGAGCGTCGGACAGTGCGCCGTTCATATAGGACTGGGCGCCGTTCATCTGCTCGCCCGCAGCTTCACCGACACCGACAGCGAGACCGTTCATGTCGTCCTGGATGGCGTCGATGTCGTCACGCAGCGCGGCGATACGATCTTCGACATGTTGCCCGCCTTTGCCACTCTTGCGTCCGGCCATAACAATCTCCATTCGATGGTGAAAATTCTTCCCGCGCGAAAGCCTTTTTGCGGCTCGCACCGCAGACTCAACGCCAAACGCGTGCGCGCAGTTCCAGCAAAACGGCCGCACCCTCAACAGACGCGGCCGTTTTGTGTTTGGTTTTCGCCTGCTTAAGCGGCCTGGCGGGCGATCGGATGGAAGAACAACGCCTGTCCGACCGTCGCCTGCACGGTCTCCGGCAGGAACGGTTTGGCGATGAGATAGGTTGGCTCCGGCCGCTCGCCGGTCAGAAGTTTTTCCGGATAGGCGGTGATGAAGATCACCGGAATATCGAAGCTGTTGAGGATATCGTTGACCGCGTCGATGCCGGATCCGCCTTCGCCGAGATTGATGTCGGCGAGCACGAGGCCAGGCCGTTCGGCCAGCGCCTTCTTCACCGCCTCGTCGCGCGTCGCAGCGGTGCCCACGACATTGTGACCGAGTTCGGTGACGAGGTTCTCCAGATCGAGCGCAATGATGGGTTCATCTTCGATGATGAGCACGCGGCTCGCGAGCTGCTTGTCGATCGTGCGCTGCGCGTCGAGGATCTGGCGCTCCACTTCCTCCGCATCTTCATCGAGGATGTGGCCCGCTTCTTCGAAGCTGAAACCCTCGACTGCCGTCAGCAGAAGGGCCGCGCGCTTCGGGCCGGCGAGCGCGTGCAAACGTCCTTCGGGTGTCTTCTCCGAAGCCTCGCCATCCTTGTCATCCAGGCGGCCTGAGGCACTTTCCCAGATGGCATGGAACAGACGGTACAGCCCGACGCGTGGCGGAACGCTGGTGTCCAGAGCCTGATCGCCGGTCAGAAGGGCGGAAAGCGCGGCACGAACATAGGCATCGCCGCTCGACTGCGAACCCGTCAACGCTCTGGCATAGCGGCGCAGATACGGCAGGTGCGGCGCAAGCGTTTGCGTCATACTCATGAAAAAGCTCCCTCGACGTTTATAGCGACTACGAAGCAGAACGGTTCTTAAACACTAAAGTTCCCTTTCAAAGGAACTCTTTTCCCCCTCTTACGTTCTGGGCAGTGGGTGGGGGTACGGTGGCTCCCTCTTCGTTCGGGACTGTCGTGAACTACCGAATGGCAAACGTGGAGCATATTTGTGTCGGGCGCACCGGAACAGCGGAATTGGAACGTGGGAAAAGAACCTGCTGCGAATAACAGGGAGAGATTGCGGCTTATTCGGGCCCGTCAGAGGGCGATCGGCCGCGAGCTTAGGCGAGCGTTCGACGAGGTCGCGCAGGAGCCGATCCCCGACGACTTCATGGATCTGCTCCGGCAGATCGATGAAGCGCAGCCCAGAAACGGAAAGAAAATTTCGTGACCGCGCAAGATCTCTCCACATCGCGGACCAGCTCCAGCGGCACAGGCGGCGACCCGTTCAAGACGGAGTTGCTGGGTCTAATCCCCTTCCTGCGCGCCTTCGCCCGCTCGCTAACCGGCAATCCCGAGAGCGCCGACGATCTGGCGCAGGAAACGCTGGTCAAAGCCTGGCAGTCTCGCGAGACGTTCATTCCCGGCACCAATTTGAAGGCCTGGCTGTTCACCATTCTGCGCAACCAGTTCTATTCCGATCGGCGCCGGGCTTGGCGTCAGGCTCCGTGGGATCAGGAATCGGCCGAACGCATTCCGGGATCGCATGACGATCAGGGTTGGGCGGCCGAGTTGTCTGATACGGCGCGCGCCTTGCGCTGCCTGTCGGACGAACAGCGCGAGGCGCTGATTCTGGTGGGTGCCGGCGGTTTTTCCTATGAAGACGCCGCCTCAATTTGCAATTGTGCTGTGGGCACGGTGAAGAGTCGCGTGGCGCGTGCGCGCAAGGCTCTGATGGCGCTCCTGGATGGCGACGACACGCTGCCCCAGGCGCGTCGGCCGGACGAGGGAGACGCCGCGAATGAAATCATGGCGGAGCTTGATCGCCTCGTTCCGGGAAAACCTGATCCAGGAACGCCGGGACGGCGCGACAAATGAAGCGCTGCCGGAAGGCGCAGCACCGCTAAGGCTGCGCCTGCTTTTCATCGTCACCATCGCGCTTACGCCCATTGCCGTGGTCAGCGTCCTGCAGGGCATGGATCGCGCGCAACGCGACGAAGCGGATATTCACGAACGCCTGATCGAAACGGCGCGCGCAGCCGCGAGCCACGACGGCAATATGATCGCGGCGTCGGAGCAGATCGTTCGCGCGGTTGCGAACCTGCCGGATGTGCGCGATGCGACCGAGGACTGCAATCGTGCGCTTTCGAGCGCAGTCGGCAGTTCGCCTTATATCGTCAATCTCTCGCGGACCAGCTCCACGGGACATGTGCTGTGCGCCGCAATTCCGAAGGCTGTCGGTCTGGACATCAGCAACCGCCCGATCTTTCAGGCGGCCCTGCACAGCAAGGGCCAATATGTCACGATCGGCCCGACCCAGAGCTCGATCGTCCCGATCACCGTCGTGGGCGGCATGCTGCCGCTGTACGACGCCGCGGGAAAATTCCAGGGCACCGTCGGCATCTCGCTCAACCTCGAATGGCTGAAGGATCTGCTGCGGAACCGCCAGCTTCCGGAAGGGGCGATCGCCAGCGTGTTCGACAAGCACGGCAAGATACTCGCCGCCAACGAATCGCCGGTCGCGAAAGCGATCTTCGCGAACGCCAACCCCGCATTGTCGAACACACTGCAATCGGCGTCCGACGATATGGGGCGCAAATGGGTGTTTGCCGCAACGCCCTTGCTGCGCAACGAGATCTATGTCGGTTTCGCGATGCGCGAAGCGACGCTTTTCGCGCCGACCTATATCCATGTGACGACCGATTTTTTGATGCCGGTGCTGATGATCGGACTTGCCTGGATCGCGATCTGGTTCGGCACCGATCGTCTGGTGACGCGCTGGATAATGTATCTGAAGCGCATTTCAGGAGCCTACCGCGCCGGCCACTACACGATCCGTCCATCGCTCGACGCGGCGCCGGGCGAATTTCAGTCGCTGGGTGCAGCGCTCTCGGACATGGCAAGCGCGATCCAGGATCGCGACCGCAAGCTGCGCGACGCGGTGGCGCAGAAGACCGAGCTGATCCGCGAAATCCACCATCGCGTGAAGAACAACCTGCAGATCGTCATGAGCCTGCTCAGCCTTCAGGCCGGGCAGGTGAGCGATCCGATGTCCCGTTCGGCGCTGGCGGAGGCGCAGATGCGCATCAGGGCGCTCGCACTCGTGCATCGCATGCTGCATGAAATCGAAGACCAGACCACGATCGAGCTTCATCGCCTGCTCGGCGATCTTGCGCACCAGATCGCGGAAGGGTTCGGCGGCGGCCGCGACGACGTCAGGATCGAGATCGATGTCATACCGGCCAGCGTTCTGGCCGACATCGCAATTCCGCTGGCTTTGTTTTCGGTAGAGGCGCTGACAAACGCCTACAAATATGCGTTTCCGGAGCAGCAATCGGACGGGATCGTGCGCGTGGTTCTCAAGCGGGAGGGCGACGGCTTTCTGCTCGCGGTCGAGGACAATGGCGTGGGGTACGATACCGCGGCCATCCGGCGCAGCATGGGATCGCGTCTGATCACAAATTTCGGGCTCCAGGTCGGCGGAGAATCGTCGGTGAAATCGACGCCTGGAAAAGGCACCATCGTGGCGTTGCACTTCCCCAATCCGGAAAGCCCCGCCCGGCCGGAAGACATCGCAGCGCAGTGACCGCCATCAGGCAAAACAAAAGCCGGCCTTGATAGGCCGGCTTTTGCATTTGATAGAACGGCCGCAGTTCAGTGCGGCTGGGCGGTGCCTTGATCGGACGGCGTGCTGGAACTCGAGTTCGAGCCGGAGCTCATCGAGTTGTTCTGCGTGCTCGAACCGTTGCTCATGCTGTTGGACGAACCCGAACCGTTGCTCATGCCGTTCGACGAGCCCGAGCTCATCGAATTGTCCGATGTGCCGCCACCGGTTGGCGCCGTTGGGGTCGAGCCGGGATTCTGCTGCTGTTGCTGGTTCAATTGCGCGGTGGTCGCTTCTTCGGAGCCCGGCGCAGCTTCGGCGGTCCCTTTGCCCTTCCTGTGATGCATCATCTTCATGTGATGGCGATGATGCATCTTGGCCGGCTTTGATGACGTGTCGGCTGGGGCCGCGCCCGTCGTGTCGGTGGTGCTCGCAGCGGGCGCCGCCGGCGTCGCCTGGGTGTCCTGGGCCGAGGCCGAATACGTGAAGCCGAACAATGCAAGGGCGGCCGTTCCGGCAAGCAATGCAAATCGTGATGTCATGAATCCACTCCTTTTGGATGATAGCGATGGTCGCGAGAGACGCGCTTTCCGCGCTGACTCAACGTTGCTTTGAGGTGCCGGTTCCATCGGTTCCACTGTGTTGCGTCGCAGCGAAAGCCAGCGCATAAGAGCGCCAACATCGGGACGAGAAATGGCTGAATCCTTCGATGCCGTGGTGATCGGCGGCGGTCCGGGCGGCTACAATGCCGCGATCCGGCTGGGTCAACTGGGTCTGAAAAGCGCCTGCATCGATATGCGCGGCACGTTCGGCGGCACCTGCCTCAACATTGGGTGCATCCCGTCCAAGGCTCTGCTGCACGCGAGCGAACGCTTCGAAGAAGCGAGGAAAGATTTCGCCAAGCTCGGGATCAAGGCGACCGTCGAACTCGATCTGCCCGCGATGATGGCGCAGAAAAGCAAAGTCGTCGGCGAACTGACACGCGGCGTCGAATTCCTGCTCAAGAAATACAAGAGCGAAGCCATCGTGGGCGAAGCCCGCATCGTGTCACCCGGTAAAGTGATCGTGAAGAGCAAGGACGGCGCGACCCGCGAGATCGAGACCAGAAACATTGTCGTGGCTACGGGTTCCGATGTGGCGCCGCTCCCGGGTGTCAACATCGACGAACAACAGATCGTCTCGTCCACGGGCGCCTTGTCGCTGAAGGACGTGCCGAAACGCATGCTGGTGGTTGGCGGAGGCTATATCGGGCTGGAGCTCGGCTCGGTGTGGCGCCGCCTCGGCAGCGACGTGCTCGTGGTCGAATTCCTGGATCGCATCACACCAGGTCTGGACGGCGAAGTGGGCCGTGCGTTTCAGCGCATCCTGCAGAAGCAGGGCATGAAGTTCATGCTGTCGACGAAAGTCACGGGCGTCGCAAAGAACGGTGACGTGCTGCGCGTGAATGTCGAGGGCGCAAATGGCGAGAAGCAGACCATCGAGACGGAGGTAATGCTGGTCTCGATCGGCCGCAAACCGTTCGTGGACAATCTCGGTCTCGGCGACGCGGGCGTGAAGCTCGATCCGCGCGGACGCGTGATAACGGATGCGCATTTCCGCACCAATGTCGAAGGCATCTGGGCGATCGGCGATTGCCGCGAAGGCCCGATGCTGGCGCACAAGGCGGAGGACGAAGCCGTCGCATGCGCGGAAAACATCGCTGGGCGCGCAGGCCATGTGAACTATGACGCGATTCCGGCCGTGGTCTACACCGCGCCGGAAGTCGCGAGCGTCGGCAAGACCGAGGAAGAGCTGAAAGCCGCCGGCATCGCCTACAAGATCGGCAAATTCCCCTTCACCGCGAATGCGCGTGCGAAGACTATTGCTGCGACCGACGGCTTTGCGAAAGTGATCGCCGACGCGAAGACCGATCAGGTGCTGGGCGTGCACATCCTGGGCGCCGAAGCCGGCAACATGATCGCCGAAGCGGCGCTCGCCATCGAGTTCGGCGCCGCGAGCGAGGACATCGCGCGCACCAGCCATGCCCACCCGACGCTTACCGAAGCGGTGCGCCAGGCCGCGATGGGCGTCGAAGGCTGGACGATGCAGTCTTAAGGCGCGGCCTGATTTATGTCGTGACGGGTATCGAATGCTATGGCGGCGCGCTGTTCAAAATCGCAAAAGATCGCGCCCTAAGCCGCTTTCGTCCGAACATGCTCCGGCCGTACGCCCATGCCGACCACGCGGGCCGGGATGCGCTGGAGGAAGGTCCAGTGCTGCGCCAGCTTCAGGATGAAAGGCGGTTGCGGCTGCTCTTTCGCATCGAGCAGTTGGGTCATGATGTTGTTCTGGATCGCGACCTGCACGCCTTGTGTTGCCCAGGTGGGAAAGAATCGCCGCTTCTGCAGCGCTTCCAGATCGGCGTCGGCGACGCGCTTCGTCCGTAGCGGTTCGGCCAGCAGATTCGACGCCGCCACCGCGTCCTGGATCGCGAGATTGATACCGATTCCGCCGATCGGCGACATCGCGTGCGCCGCGTCGCCGATGAACAGCAGGCCAGGACGCCACCATTTCTCCATCCGGTCGACGGTCACGGTGAGGAGCTTCACGTCGTCCCAGCTCTCGATGTCGTTGGCGCTGTCGAGGCCGCTGAGCTCCACGAGGCGTTTGCGGAATGCTTCGAGGCCTTGCGCCTTGATCGCGTCGAACCCGCCTTTTTTGATCACGAGCGCGGATTGCCAGTAGTCGCCACGGTCGAGCATCACGAAGATCGCGCCAGCCGCGAACCTGCCCATCACAGCCTGTCCTCCGCCCCCCTGTTTCGCAATCCGGGTCCACAGCACGTCGATGGGCACACCGAGGTCTTTCACCGGGAGGCCTGAGCCGTCGCGCAAGCCCGAATGGCGCCCGTCCGCCCCGATCACCAGATCGGCGCGGATTTCCAGCGGACCGTCCGGCGCCTCGGCGCGGACGCCGGTGACGACGCCGTTTTCGACGATCAGCGCTTTCGCTTCGGTCTTCATCATCAGCCGGTGATGCGGAAAGTCCTTGGCTTTGCTGGCGAGGAAATCGAGAAAATCCCATTGCGGCATCAGCGCAATGAACTTCGCCTTCGTCGGCAGATGGGACATGTCGCCGACCTTCAGGCGCTGATCGCCGAACTGCGCATAGACATGCGTGATCTCCTGATGCGGGCGTTTGAGGAATTCTTCCAGCAGTCCAAGCTCGTGGAGCACCTGCATCGTCGAGGGATGCACCGTATCGCCGCGAAAGTCGCGCAGGAAATCCTTGTGTTTCTCCAGAACGATCGCATCGACGCCAGCTCGCGCCAGAAGAAAGCCGCACATCATGCCGGCCGGTCCGCCGCCCGCGATCAGGCACGTCGTGGTGATCTGCTTCGTTGCCATGCCTGTCCTTCTCGCATGTTGCCGGCGGTTTCGAGAGCCATCGTCACAGAAACGCGTGAACTGCCGATGAAGCGCCGTTGGCCAAAACCCGCGCCTTCGGCTAACCCTTGCCGGAGATTCTTTCCGGAGCATGCCATGAAAATCTGGACGGCCTTGGTTGCGGCAAGCCTGGTCCTTGCGGCCGCCACAGCCGGCGCGGCAAGCCTTTCGCCCGAGATGGCGGCCATGGACCGGCCGGTGGCGCCGTTCCGGCTGAGCGATGAGATCTACTACGTCGGCGCCAGCGACGTAACCTCGTTCCTGATCGTCACCGATGACGGCCTGATCCTGACGGATGGCGGTTTCGAGGATACGGCGCATCAGATCGAGGCCAACATCAAGACGCTCGGCTTCGACATCCATAAGGTGAAAATCCTGATGAACGGCCACGCCCATTTCGACCATGCGGGCGGGCTGGCGGAGTTGAAGAAAGCGAGCGGCGCAACGTTTGTCGCCTCCGCCGCCGATGCACCGGTTCTGGAGTCCGGCGGCGTGAAGGACTTCGTTGATCTTGGCCCCGGAACGAAATTTCCGCCGATCAAACCAGATCGCATCCTGACTGACGGCGAGAAGCTGACGCTCGGCCACACCACGCTCACCATTCATCTGACACCCGGCCACACCCGCGGCTGCACCAGCTGGACGATGACCGCGCATATCGGCGGCGTGCCGCATGATGTGCTCTACATCTGCAGCCTTTCCGTGCTCTCGATGTACAGTCTGGTGAAGGCGCCGAGCTATCCCGGCATCGCGGACGACTTCGCGCACTCCATCGCAACGCTAAAATCGCTGCCGTGCGAGATCATGCTTGCGTCGCACGGCCAGTTCTTCGGCCTGACCGACAAGCATGCGAAGCTCGATGCTGGCGACAAGAACGCCTTCGTCGATCCCGCCAGTTGCAAACGTTATCTCGATACCGCCGAGCAGCGCTACAATGCGGAGATCGCGAAAGAGAAAGCCGCGCCTTAGCCGGCCATCATCCGGCAGTGTTCGGCGCAGGCGCGGCAGGCTTTGACACAGTCCTCCATGTCGCCGATCCGTTCGCAGTCCGCGGCGCAGGTCTCGCAGGCTTCGGCGCAGAGCCCGCACATCTGTTTGTGGAATTGACTCTTGTGGCTCATCAGGTCGGCCGCCGTCGCGCACAACGCGGCGCAGTCGACCATCAGGCGGAAATGCTGCGGCGTGGTGTGCTCGCCGCCCATCTCCAGGCAATGCGTCATGGCGGTGGCGAGACAGATCTTGTGGCAAGCCAGGCAGGCATCGATGCAGGCTTCCGTGTCTTTGCTGATGGCGTGCATGCGTGCCTCCTCCGTTCGTGAGATAAAGCCGGGTGGGTCGCTTGGTTCCTTCGACAGCATCGTCAGGCGCACGCGGCTCGTCTAGCTTGGTAGACTTGAAGAGGGAGAGACGGGATGCGCCCAAACAGGCTTCGGGAAATCTGGGCGGAGGGCCGGGCCGCGACCAATTGCTGGCTCGCGATCCCGTCCGTCCTGTCGGCGGAGATTATCGCCCACCAAGGCTGGGACAGTCTCACCATCGATATGCAGCACGGCCAGGCCGACTACGCTGCGATGGTGGCAATGGCGGCGGCAATCTCGTCGACAGCATCGGTGCCGCTGGTGCGCGTGCCTTGGAACAATTTCGGGGATGTCGGGCGCGCGCTCGATGCCGGGATCTACGGGATCGTCTGCCCCAATGTCGATACGGCCGAGCAGGCGGCACAATTCGTGAGCGCCTGTCTCTATCCGCCGCGCGGCACCCGCAGCGCCGGCCCGAACCGCGCCACGCTCTATGGCGGCAGCGACTACATGGCGAAGGCGAACGACACGATCCTGACCATGGTGCAGGTGGAGTCCGCGTCTGCGCTTGCGCAGGTCGATGCGATCGCGAATGTGGAGGGGCTGGACATGCTCTACATAGGGCCGTCCGATCTCGCGCTGTCGATCGGCCGGCCGGCGCGGGTGGACACCACCGACACTGTGACGTTGAAGGCCATCGACGACATCCTCGCTGCGACCAAGCGGGCCGGCCGGAAGGCGGGTATCTATTGCGCCAGCGTGGACTACGCCAAACAGATGATCGCCAAAGGCTTCGACCTCGTGACGGTCGTCAACGATCAAGCCCTGATCGGCAGTGGCGCGAAGATGGCGCAGGCGTTTCTGTGACGATGTAACAAAGCCTGCGCCGCCGCGAATGCTTGACGAGGAAACCGAAAGCAGGCCATGCGAATCTTCTTGCTCGCACTTGCAGTCGCCGCAATGGCAGCGGTGCCGGCGAAGGCCGGGACCATGCCGGTGGTGGTCGAATTGTTCACCAGCCAGGGCTGTTCGGATTGCCCGCCCGCCGAAGCAAATCTCCGCGAGATCGCGGAATGGCCGAATGTTCTCGCGCTCAGCTTCAACGTGACCTATTGGGATCAGTTGGGCTGGAAAGACACGTTTGGCAAACCCGAGTTCACCAAACGCCAGTACGACTACGCCCGCGGGTTTCATGGCGAGCCTTACACGCCGCAGGTGGTCGTCAACGGCCGCAGCGATCTTGTCGGCAATGTGAAGTCGCAAATCGAACAGCGCATCGCGGTCCAGCAACCGCTGTCCGGTCCTATGCTTTCGCTCTCGAACGGCAAGCTCACCGTCGCCGCCGGTGCCGCGCCTCGGCATGGCGCCGATGTCTGGCTGGTGCGCTACGATCCACGCCTCGTGAATGTGGCGATCGGGCGCGGCGAGAATGCCGGAACGACGCTGGCGAACCGCAACATCGTCCACCAACTGACACGGTTGGGCGCGTGGGACGGAAAGGCGAAGTCCTTCGATGTTCCTCCGGCGGACAAAGGTCTCAGCACAGCGGTGCTGGTGCAGGACGGTGAAGGTCCGATCCTCTCGGCGTTGAAAGGCTAATCTTCTTTCGTTCGGTAATCCTTGAACGCCGTGTCGCGCGCGTTGAGGCCTTCCTTCACCCCTTCGCGGAATTTGCCGAAGGTCTCCCGCGATGCCTGTGTGGTGAGGGCGAGGGCCTGGATTTCCGTGCCGGCGCGGATCGCGGCGCGCAAACCCATGATCTCCATCGCACGGTGGACGCTGCGCTTGTTCATCTGTTGCACGTCGGGCGCGATCTTGGCGATGCGCTCGGCGATCGCGAGCACCTCGGCGTCGAGCACATCGGCTGCGAAGGCGCGGTTCGCGAATCCCACTTCGACCGCCTGCTTGCCGCTGACCGCATCGCCGGTCAGCATCATCTCCATGGCGGGACGCAGGCCGCACAGCCAGGCGTGGAACTGGTTATCCGGCGGGCTCATCATCCGCACCGGCGGGTAGCCGATCTGCGCGTCTTCCGCAACGTAAACGAGATCGCAGGCGGTTGCGAGTTCGGAACCGCCGGCCAGGCACCAGCCATGCACCTGTGCGATCACCGGCTTGGCAAGATCCCAGATGTGGAACGCACCTTCCACCACATGCCGCGCCCATTGCCCGGCGCCGCCCGCGGTCTGATAGGGCAGAGATTGGCGTCCGCCATCGCGCGACAGGTCGTACCCGGCGGAGAAGCACGAGCCGGCGCCACGCAGGATCGTCACATGCACCGCCTCGTCGCGATCCGCTGCGTCAAGCGCCGCGAACAGCGCGCCACGCAGTTCGTTGGAGAGCGCGTTGCGCTTGTCCGGGCGGTTCAGCGTGAGACGCCGCACGAACGGCGCCGGATCGTCGATCAGCAGCAGTTCTGACATGTCACCTCGCTTGCCCTTGGCCGGTTGAGCGTCCAAAATTCCGCCGAAACGCTATCACAAGAACACCATGGCCCAGGAAATCCTCCAATCCGCGCTTGCCGAGGCGCATCTGCCCGCCTTGCTGATGTCGGTGGTGCACATCACCGGCGATGCGTCGGCGCTCGATGAATTTCCGCGGCCGGTCTACGATTTCTTCGGCGACAGCCGAACCGGCGGATGGACGCCGGATTTGCAGGCCAAGGCGCGCGAGATCGCGAACGCGGCGCTGCAGAAATACCTCAACGGCGACAAGACGCTGCCGCCGCGGCCGTCTGATGCCACACTTCGCAAGATGATGGATTTCATCGCCGGCGCCGATATTCCGGCGCATTACGTGCCGTTCCTGATGGAAGAACTCGGTATCGAAGGTGTGGATGTGAAGTACCCGCACTGGGACGAACCGAAAGTCAGCGAACGCAAGAAGGACATGCACATCGTCATTGTCGGCGCCGGCATGAGCGGGTTGCTCGCCGCGATCCGGCTGCAGCAGGCGGGTGTCGCGTTCACGATCGTCGAGAAGAACAAGGACGTCGGCGGGACGTGGTTCGAGAACTCCTACCCCGGCTGCCGCGTCGATACCCAGAACCATCTCTATTCGTATTCGTTCGAGCCCAATCACGAATGGCCGCTGCACTACTCGACGCAGAACATCCTGCTCGACTATTTCCAGCGCATTTCGAAGAAGCACGATCTGCGCAAGCATATCCGCTTCGAAACCCAGGTCAGTGAAGCGCGCTTTGACGAGGCCACGTCGAAATGGAACGTGCATATTCGCGATTCCGGGGGAAAGGAAGAAACGATCGTCGCCGATGCGGTGGTCAGCGCGGTCGGCCAGCTCAATCAGCCGCGGTTTCCCGACATCAAGGGTGTTGGAAGCTTCAAGGGCCCGGCCTTCCACTCTGCCCAGTGGCGGCATGACGTCGATCTGAAGGGAAAGACCGTCGCCTGCATCGGCACCGGCGCCAGCGCGTTCCAGTTCGTGCCGGAGATCGCGAAGACCGTGAAACAGCTCTTCGTCTTCCAGCGCACGCCGCCGTGGCTCGGCCCGACGCCCGACTATCACGACAAGGTCGGGGAAGGGAAAAAGTGGCTGCTGGAGCACGTGCCGTTCTATGACAAATGGTACCGCTTCTTCCTGTTCTGGCTGATGACCGACGGCGTGTACGAGATGGTGAAGGCCGATCCGACCTGGAACGGCCCGCCCAACTCGGTTTCGCAGGCCAACGCCGAGTTGCGCGGCATGTTGATCGAAGCGCTGAAGCCGCAGGTCGCGAAGAAACCGGAACTGCTCGACAAGATCGTGCCGGAATATCCGTTCGGCGGTAAGCGCTCGCTGCGTGATAACGGGGTGTGGGTCGATGCGCTGGCGCGCGACAATGTCGAGCTCGTCACCGATCCGATCGCGGAGATCGACGCGACCGGACTGAAAACCGAAAGTGGCAGGCAAATCGATGTCGACGTGCTGATCTACGGCACGGGTTTCTACGCGAGCAACTTCTTGCGCACGTTCAAGGTCTACGGCCGCGACGGCGTCGAACTGCACGACAAATGGGCCGGCGATGCGCGCGCCTATCTCGGCATGACGACACCGGGCTTCCCGAACTTCTTCATGATCTACGGCCCAAACACCAACATCGTGGTGAACGGTTCGATCGTGTTCTTCAGCGAATGCTCGGTCCGCTACATCCTCGATTGCCTGAAGCTGCTTGCCGAAACCGGCAACACGACGATGGAGCCGAAGGAAACGGTGCACGACGCCTTCAACGAGAAGATCGATGCGATGAACGCGCGGATGGCCTGGGGCTCGCCGCACGTATCGAGCTGGTATAAGAACGCCAAGGGACGGGTGAGTCAGAACTGGCCGTTCCCGTTGGTCGACTACTGGAAGGCGACGACCAAACCGAACGCCAACGACTTCACCTTCGAAAAGAAAGCGTCCTAGCCGCACAATGTCCGAGGGTGGATTCTCCATGGGTGGCGGCCGCTATGGCGGTCGCGACCTCACGACCGGCCCGATCGCAAAGAACCTTCTGTGGTTCTCGCTGCCGCTGCTCGGCAGCAACGCGCTGCAATCGCTCAACGCCTCGATCAACGCCGTTTGGGTGGGCCGCTTCCTCGGCGAGAAGGCGCTGACCGGCGCATCGAACGCCAACATCGTGTTGTTTCTGCTGCTGGGCGCGGTGTTCGGTATCGGCATGGCGGCCTCGATCCTGATCGGCCAGGCGATCGGCGGGCGGCGGATGGAGCAGGTGAAACGCGTCGTCGGCACCAGCGCGTCGTTCTTCGCCATCGCGTCCGCCATCATGGCACTGATCGGTGTTCTTTTCGTCGACCGCATCTTGCGCGCGATGCACACGCCGCCGGATGCAGAGCCTTACGCCATCGCCTATTTGCGGGTGATCTTCCTCGCGCTGCCGTTCATGTATTTCTTCACCTTCGTGATGATGACGCTGCGCGGCGCGGGCGACGCGCGCACGCCGTTCTATTTCATGGTGTTGTCCGCCGTCCTCGACACGGCGTTCAATCCGCTCTTCATCTTCGGCATCGGCCCGTTCCCGCGCATGGGGATCGCCGGTTCGGCCGCCTCCACCCTGGTGGCGCAGGCCGTCAGCTTGGGCGCGATGCTGATCTATCTCTACCGCAAGCAGCACATCCTCTGGCTCGACCGCGCCGATCTCCATCTGCTCAAACCGGACCTCACGATCCTGCGCTCCCTCGTGACGCGCGGATTTCCGATGGGATTGCAGATGGTCCTGATGTCGGCCTCGGCGGTGGTGATGATCAGCTTCGTCAACCGCTTCGGCTCGGACACCACGGCCGCCTACGGCGCCGCGACGCAGCTCTGGACTTATGTCCAGATGCCGGCCATCGCGATCAGCGCCTCGGTGAGCGCATTCGCAGCGCAGAATGTCGGCGCCAAGAAATGGGACCGCGTCGCCGACGTCACGGGGATCGGTATCCTTTTCAACCTGCTGATGACCGGCAGCGTCGTCGTATTGCTGTACCTGTTCGGCTACGTTGTGCTGGGCCTTTTCTTGCCGCAAGGAAGCGCCGCCATCCCGATCGCGGTGCATATCGACCACACGGTGGTGTGGTCGTTTGTCCTGTTCGGGATCACGATGGTGTTCACCGGCGTGGTGCGCTCGACCGGCGCGGTCTATCCGCCGCTTGCCATCCTGTTCGTCGCGTTCTGGGTGGTGCGGATTCCCGCGGCCACGCTTCTCGTGCCGCGCTACGGCGCCGAGGCGATCTGGTGGAGTTTTCCGATGGGAACGGCCACCTCGGTCACGCTGGCCGGGCTCTATTACTGGTTCGGCAACTGGCGCAACACCAAGATGATGCACATGCCGTTCACGCCCGCGCCAGACACCGGACTCGCCCCGCCGGTCGAAGACGCCGAGGAAGAACTCGAAGCCGAACTGCCGCAGCAGGCGGAGTAAGCCCCCGCTACCAGATATGCACGCGTTTGGCCGGTGGCAGGTACATCTTGTCGCCCGGTTTCACGGCGAACGCGGCATACCACGCATCGGTATTGCGAGTCGGGCCGAGCACCCGGAATTGCCGGGGGCTATGCGGATCGGTCGTCACCTGCTTCTTCACATAATCGTCGGTGACCTTGCCGCGCCACGCCTGCGCCCAGCCGAGGAACACGCGCTGGTCGCCGGTAAACCCGTCGATCACCGGTGCGGGCTTGCCATGCAGTGAGGCGTGATAGGCATCCAGACCGAGGGTGAGGCCGCCGAGATCGGCGATGTTCTCACCCATGGTGAGTGCACCCTTCACATGCACGCCGGGCAGCGGCTCATAGGTGTCGAACTGCGCGCCCAGCATTGCGGCGCGCGCTTCGAACTTTTTGGCGTCTTCCTTGGTCCACCAGTCGCGCAGTGCCCCGTCTGCGTCGATCTTGCGGCCTTCATCGTCGAAGCCATGCGTCATCTCGTGCCCGATCACGCCGCCCACTGCGCCATAATTGATCGCCGGATCGGCGTTCGCATCGAAGATCGGCGCTTGCAGGATGCCGGCGGGAAACACGATGTCGCGCAGGCTGCCGTTATAGGCGTCGTTGGTTTGCGGCGTCATGCCCCAATCGCTGCGGTCTACCGGCCCGAAGATGCGGCCCGAATAGAACGCCCAGTCCGCGGCCGCGGCGCTCTTCACATCGCCCACCAGATCGTCCGGCTTCATCGTAACCTGCGCATAATCGCGCGGATGGTCGGGATAACCCACCTTGATGTTGTAGGTATCGAGCTTCTTCAGCGCCTCTTTCTTGGTCGCCGGGCCCATCCAGTCGAGTTTTTCGATGCGGGCATGGAAAGCGGCCTTCAGGTTCGCGACCAGCGTCTCGATCTTGGCTTTCGCATCGGGCCCGAAATATTTCGCGGTGTAGAGTTGCCCCACGCCGAACCCCATCGTGCCGAACGTGCCGAACCGCGCGCCGACGCCGAAATCGTCGCCCGCCACCGCGGTGATGGCGCGTTTCCAGCGCACTTTCTGCTCTTTCTGGCCGGACAGCGTCTTGTCGTGCATCGCGAAATAGGCGTCGGTGAATGCTTTCGAGAGATAGGGCGCGGCGTTGTCGGCAATGTGAAAGGCATGCCAGGCGCGGATCGTATCGGGCGGTGTTGCCGCATAGATCGCCGCGAGCTTCGGGAACGCGCTCTTCTCCGCGACAATGACGCGAGAGACTTTCGTCAACCCGGCGTCGGCCAGATAGCCCTTCCACGAAAAGCCGGGTGTCAGCTTGCCCAGTTCCGCGACGCTCATCGGATTGTAGGTCGCGACCGGATCGCGCTGCTGTACCTTGGTCCAGCTCGCATCCGCGATCTTGGTCTCGAAATCGACGACGGCCTTCGCCTGCGCATCGGCATCCGGCCAGTTCACCAGATGAAGAAGCTGCGCCACGTATTTCTCGTATTCCGCCTTCACCGGCGCGAAATCGGTTTTCAAATAGTAATCGCGGTCGGGCAGGCCGAGCCCCGCTTGCGAAAGATAGACCGCGTAGTGCTTGGGATCCTTCAGGTCGACATCGGTGCTGACGTTGAAGAGTGTGTATTCGAAGTCGACATTGGCGAGGCCCATCAGGGCTGCAAGCGCGTCGCGCGTCCCGGCCTTGCGTACCGCATCGAGTTCGGGCGCGAGCGGCGTGGCGCCGAGTTGTTCGATCCGCGCCTCGTCCATGAACGCATGGTAAAACGCGCCGGCCTTGCCTTCGAGGGTGTTGGACGGCCCGGCCTTGTCGGCTGCTTCGAAAATGTCATGCAGGCGGCCTTCGGTGCGGTCGGTCATCATCAGGCGCAGCGAGATGCCCGGCTTGTCGCCGGGGATCGGCGTCTTGTCGAGCCAGGTACCATTGGCATAGCGGAAGAAATCGTCGCCCGGCTTCGTCTTGAAATCAGCCCCGGCCGTATCGAAGCCCCAGCTGCCGTAGAGCGGCTTTCCCGCATCCTGCGCCGCCAGACCGGCAAAAGGCGCGAGAGACAGAACGAGCGCGGTCGCACGCAAAAGCTTGCGATGTTTTTTGGTCATGACTTCCCCCAAACGTCCGTTGCCGGACGCCTTCGTTGCATGAAAACGGCGCTGGGAGAATACAACTCGGCGTTAGCCGTTGTTGCTCCAGGTCCCCTGCACGTTGGTCGCGCCATCGGCCTTGCTGGCGGAGATGTTCACGACGCGCTTGGTCTTGTCGTCCTTGGCGCTGAACACCATGGTATCGCCGGTCGTCATGTCCAGCGCCGCTGTCAAACCGGCGGAGGCCGCGGATTTCTTGTAGAAATCGATCACCGTGTTGGCGGCCGCATCGGTCTTGAAGATCACCGAGCCGCCGGCGTTGGTACTCCCGACATTGATACTGGTCTGGACGGCAGCGCCCGGATAGAGCGGCGCATAATCGGGCATCTTCGCGGTCGCACCGGCGCCGGAGCCGACGGTCATTTTCGCGCCGCCTTGGCGTCGGTCATCGTGTAGCTTTGAGTCCCGTCGGTGTGCGTTTCGGTCGTAACGGTCGTCGACCCGTTCGACACGATCGTCTGCTTCTTCTGCCCGCAAGCGGACACCGCCACCGCTGCGGCTATCACACACACCAATACCGGGCCGCGCATGCCCTTCTCCCCGTTTCGACGGGCGGGAGAATTCCTCAAGCCGCGGCGGGGCGCAAGCCGAGCGCCTCGATGCGTGTGATCACCGCAGGCTCGAGCGGACCGCGCGCTTCGGCCTCCAGACACTGATCCAGTTCGGCGCGGTTCTTCACGCCCAGGATAACGGTATCGACGCCGGCCATGCCGAGCGCGTAGCGATGGGCCACGAGTGCAGGGTCTTCGCCCATCTCGCGGCACAGTGACCGGAACGGCGCTGCGCGCTCATAATCCTTCGTATCGGGATTGTTGGGCGACAAGGTACGGTCGATCGCTTCGGTCAGCGCGCCGGCCTGCACCGCGCGGATGCCCAATACGCCGACCTTGTTTGCCACGGCTGCCGCGATGATCGTGCGCGGCTCCTCAGGCTCGGCGTAGCTCTTCATGCTGCCGGCGCTGTCGAGCAGGTTGGCAACCGCCTGCACGGCGGCGGGGCGTGATGTGTGCTGCAGGGCTTTGACGATCGTGCGCGGCACCCCGGTGCCGGTGATGCCCCAATGCGCGATCTTTCCCTCGGCCTTCAGCGCTTCCATCGCCGGGATCACTTCGCCCACATAGACGGACCACTGCGTCGCGAACAGGTTCTGCCGCTCGTTGTGCCGCCGGTAGACGTAGCCATCCTCGCAGATATTGCTGTGCAGGAAGAAGATGTCGACCCGTTCAAGCTTCATCGCCGCCAGACTGGCATCCAGCGACGCGGTCAGCCGCTTCTTCGCCTCGCCGGCGGGCGGCGTGCCCAGTTGGCATTTGGTGGTGATGCGGACGTCGGCTGGCAGCATGCCGCCGAACGTCTCGCCGACGATCGCCTCGCAATTGCCGTACATCGGCGCGGTGTCGATCAGGGTGATGCCGCGGTCGAGCGCATGCCGGATCGTGGCCTTCGCCTCGTCGCGCGAAGTCTCGCCCCAGATCTGCCCGATCCCGCCGCCGCCCAAGGTAAGCCGGCTGACCGCACCGACCGGTCCCAACATCGCTGTCTGCATGGCGTAGGCCCCTTTTGTCCGAACCCAGCATACAGACAGAGGCGCGCCATGGCGCGCTTGACCACCCGAAAGCCGCGAAGCAGGGTCCGCCCGCTGGCCCCGTGGCGGAATGGTAGACGCATCGGACTTAAAATCCGTTGTTCCGAAAGGGACGTGTCGGTTCGAGTCCGACCGGGGCCACCACTTTGCGCTACAACGTGGCGCAAAGTGTCACGGCGAAGCCCGAGAGGGCGAAGCCGGGCCGGCAAACGGGGACACGCGTCTCCCTAAACGCCCGTGAGTTCGTGCAGCTGATCGATGAGTACTTTTTGCACGGCTGGGTCCGCTTGGATCTCGAAACCGCTTTCGAAATCGCCTGGCTTGTTCCAATTGAAGGCCGGCCCTTTGGCGCGCCGCAGGGCCTGGACGACATTGTGCGCGGCCTTCTGGGCGCTGATCGCCGTGAACGGGCCGACCACCGCGACATAGGCTTTGATGTACCACGGCGCGTTGCGGAAGATGCCGGTGCGCACGAAGCCGGGCGTGGCACAGCCTGCGAAGAGCTTCGGATAGGTCGTGGTGAGATAGTTTGCGTAATACAGGCACGCGCCATTCAACGACACGACGCTCTTGAGGAAATTGAAATCCCGGAAGCGTGGGAACGGTGCCAGGTCGATCTTCGGCGTTTCGTTCAGGGTCGCGACGAACATCATCACGCGCGGGTTATCGGCCAGAAGAAGCTTCGGCATCAGGAGTTGCGTCAGGTGATAGCGGCCCACATAACTCAGACCGACGAAGAGCGGCAGATCGTCTTTGGTCCGGACGTTTCGCGTCTCGAACACCGCCGCGGAGTGGAGCAGTCCGTCGATCCGGTCCGTCCTCTCGTCGATCCGTCGCGCGGCGTCCCGCACACCGTCATGAGTCGACAAGTCGACGGACAGGAATTCCGCCCGTTCCCGCGCTGCGCCGAGCGAAGCGAGGGCCGCTTCGCCTTTCTGATTTTCGCGTCCCAGCAGGATGACCCGGTGCCCGGCCCCGAGGAGTTCGCGGCCGACTTCTAGCCCGATCCCGCCATTGCCGCCGGCGATTACGAAGGTGCCCATTTGCTTTTCCATATTGTCAGTCACTGACGATACTGTAATTGTCAGTGACTGACAATAGCGGATGACCTCTAGCTGGCCGCTGACAACCTGTGCAAAGCCTGTAGCTCGCGTTGGAAATGCGTGCTCAGACTCACGGACGGGTCCGCGAACCAGGCCCGGGTGGCGTGTTCGAGCACCGTCATTCCGGCTGATGCCGTCAGGCTGGCTGCCTTCTCCTCAACGCCTCGCCGTTCCAGCGCTTCGGCCACCGCGGCTATCATCGCTGCGCTTTTCGCGATCTGACGTTCGCGCAGTGCCGGCGTATCGGCGATGATCTTCTGCCTCGGCGCGTTGGTCGCGCGATTCTCTTCGAGGACCTGTTCGAAAAAGCGCATCGTCCACAGCATCACGTCCATGGGTCCCAGGTCGGCCGGCGCTTCTGCGACCGCAGCACTAAGGGCGGCCAGCATGTCCGCTTCGCCCTCGAACACGACCTCGCGTTTGTCGGGGAAATGGCGGAAGAAGGTGCGCTCGGTCACGCCGGCGCGCTCGGCGATCTCGGCCGTCGTCGTCCGGTCGTAACCGCGCTCGCTGTACAGTTCGAAGGCGGCCCGCTTCAGGCGCCCGCGCACATCTTTCCGGCTTCGCGTCACGCGATGTGTCATTGGCGGAATCATAGCATCGTCAGCCACTGACTCCGATATCCAGGCGCTACGGCACCGGATCGATCGGCGTGATCGCGGGTTCCTGCGCTTCGATGATCCGGCCGGCTGCGATGCAGCGGTCTTCGCGGAAGCGGGCCGAGAGGATCTGCACACCCATCGGCAGGCCTTCGTTCATGCCCATCGGCACCGCGAGGACCGGAAGACCCAGCACCGGCAAGCCGACCTGGAAGCGAAAGGCGTGCATCACCTCGCGCATTGCATCGTTGCCTTTGGTGTCGCAACCGACGGCGAGCGACAACGCTCCGCACGCCGGCAGGATCACGACGTCGAACGTGGCGAGGAAGAGGCTCCAGTTGCGCAGAATCGTGTCGCGTTCGCGCAACGCCGCCTGATAGCGCTCCAGATCGCGGTGGCCGAGCAACTCCCAGAACGCGTTGGTCGTGCGCTCCATACCCTCGTCGCCGATCTTCGAAGCCATCGGAACCAGCAGCGTGCCGAGTTCGCACATCCCGATATTGCCCCAGAGCGCGGGCAGGCGATCCAGCGACGGTGGCATCGCCTCTTCGACCGTATAACCGGCAGCGGCGAGATGGCGGCCGGCGCGGCGCACCGCTTCCTTGGTCGCTTGCGGCAGGTCGTCTTCGATCACCAGCGCCGCGCGCCGTGTGCCTTCCGGCCCGGTCAACGGTGCGGCGACGTACACGGGATCGCGCGCGTCGGGTTGCGCCATGATCGGCAGCACAAGATCGACATCGCGCACCGAACGCGTGAGCGGTCCATTCACCGCCATCAACTGCCCGGCGAAGCCGCGATGCGCCGTTCGCGCGCCCGTTTCGTTGAACCCCGCAATGCGCCCAATCGTGGGCCGTAACCCGACCAGCCCGTTGCAATAGGCCGGCCAGCGGACAGAGCCGCCGATGTCGTTGCCCTGCGCGATCGCGCCGATCCCGGCTGCCAGCGACGAACCCGCGCCACCGCTCGACCCGCCGCAGGTGACGTCCCTGTTCCACGGATTGTACGTCAGCCCATGCAGTGCATTGTCGGTCGTGAGCCGCATCGAAAACGCCGGCGCATTGGTCCGCCCGATCACGATCCCGCCCGCTTTGCGCAGCGACCCGATCACCGGATTGTCCACGCTCGCGATCAGGTCCTTGAGCGTCACCACCCCGTTGTCGGTCGGAAGGCCGGCCTGGTCGGTGTTGATCTTGGTGGTGATGGGTACGCCGTGCAGCGCCCCGCGCGGTCCCTCGCTTTTCAGTGTGCGATCGGCGGCGTCGGCTTCGGCCAGGGCCTGATCTGAGAGGTCGCGCACCACGGCGTTGAGCGCCGGATTGACCGCATGCATCCGGTCCAGATGGGCCTGAACCGCCTCCCGCGCCGACACGTCTTTCTGCCGGATCAGCGCCGCCAGCGCCGTCGCATCGAGCCGCCACAATTCATCCGCCATGAAGATCTCCCGTCTCGGCGCCACTCTTGGCGGAATGGCGGGTATTGGCCAAGTACGATCCGCGCGATAGGAAGCTGGCTGCCTGCGGGGCACGAGCCGTTCAAACCCTGCGTTTGACAGGGGAGGGCGCATGCGTATATTGCGCGCCTTCCGCGAGGGGGTACCCCCTCAGGAATGCCCGTTTTCCGCCAAATTTGGACCCTTCATGAGCAAGCGCGCGTCTGCAAAGTACAAACTCGATCGCCGGATGGGCGAGAGCGTCTGGGGCCGGCCCAAGAGCCCGGTCAACAAGCGCTCCTACGGTCCCGGCCAGCACGGTCAGCGCCGCGCCAAGAAGCTGTCGGACTACGGCACCCAGTTGCAGGCGAAGCAGAAGCTCAAAGGCTATTACGGCAACATCACGGAGCGTCAGTTCCGCAAATATTACACCGAGGCGTCGCGCCGCCAGGGCGACACCGGCGAGAACATGATCGGTCTGCTCGAGCGCCGTCTCGATGCCGTCGTCTACCGCGCCAAGTTCGTGCCGACGCCGTTCGCTGCCCGTCAGGTGGTGAGCCACGGTCATGTGAAGGTCAATGGCCGCCGCGTGACCATCGCGTCCTATCAGGTGAAGGAAGGCGACACCGTCGAATTGACCGCGAAGGCGCGCGACATGGCGCTGGTGCTCGAAGCCTCGAAGAGCGCGGAGCGCGACGTGCCGGACTACGTCGAAGCGAACCACGACAAGATGAGCGCAAAGTTTCTCCGCACGCCGAAGCTGGCGGACGTTCCTTATGCCGCGCAGATGCAGCCGCATCTGATCGTCGAGTTCTATTCGCGCTAAGCGCGTATTCTAGAGTGCTGGCGCTGTGTCGAACGCGATGCAGCGCACCTCGTCCATCGTCACCACGAACTCACACACAAAGCGGGCGCCTTGCGCTTTGACCGCGAACGCGCCGTTGGCCGCGCGGCGCGCGGCGATGCGGAGAGGCACCGGCGTAGTGTTCCACTGGAACAGCGATGCCATCACTCCGGTCTCGAGAGTTTTTGCCCGGCGTATATAAGGTGTCGGGACCGCCAGATCGTTGCGCACCATAATCCAGGCGATCGGGTTGTCCGCGCTGCCATGACTGATTTCGCAATCCGCGCCGTCGTCGTGGAATGCCGCCGATAGGAACCCCTTTTGGCCGTGCGCGAACACCAGCGCGCCGTCCTCTTGCGCCTGCTGCTGCACAAGCTGAGGGGACAGATGCCAGAACTGCTCGAACAGTGTGGCGCCTTTGCCCGCGAGCTGATCGAGCACGATGACGGTGTGGCGCTGTTTCAAATGGATCGCGGTCCGTACGACCCGGCCGTTCTGATAGGCGTTGTTGAAGCCGCGCGCCGCGGCCCAACCCGGCCCACTCCACGTGCCATTGAGCCCCGCCGGCTTACGGCCGCCGGCCGTGCGCAAGGTGTAACCGGCGCCCCCGATCCGGAATGTGTTGTGGGCAGCGGGATCGAAGCGCGCCGCATTGCGGACGCTGTCCGAGATCTCCTTGTTGTACGTGCCGCCGTCGATCAGCAGATCCTTCGCGCCCACCGTTAAGAGCACGGACAGATCGTCCGACTGCTTGTGCTTGGGCGTGCTCAGATTGGCGAAGAAGACGACGCTCGAATTGCTCGCCGCCATCTTGCTATTGGTGTGGCTTGCGAAATAGCCGGCATCGGGGAAGTAGTACGTGCCGCTCGCGCGTTCGAACGTTGCGATGCGGATCGGCTCGCCCGGCTTGCCGTCCGCCAGGTCGAGTTCGCGCCGCACGTCGACCATCGTGTTGAAATGGACGCGTGGCGCAGTATCGCCGATCAGTGGTCCTTGGCCGTTGCATTTGATCAGCGCTTCGGTGAACGGCCACATGCGCCGCAGAGCGTCGTGGACCACCGCAGGACCGTGCATCGTGCGGAGATCGGCCGCCAGCATCACGAAGACGTTCATGATCAGGCAGTGATAGCCGAACGAGTTCTCCAGCCACACGCCATCCGGCGACAACGCCTTGTCGATCTGGAATCGCTGTAGACGATCGAGGCCGGCGCGCAACAACTCCTGGCCGTAGGGCAGCGACGGCAGAAGCAAGCCCGCGACGATGAACAGGATATCCTGGCGCACGCCGTGATTGCCGGCCTTCGGATAAACCTCTTCGTTGCGGAGCAATTCGAACGACTCGGTCAGGCTTCGGAAAGCAAGCGCAATTTCTTCGGAATCGATCGCGAGGCCTTTGTCGGCCGCCTTGCGGCAGCAAATGAGATAGGTGAGCAGCACTTTCACACGCCGGCAGATCGTGCCCTGGAGAAAGGCGCGCTCATTGGCGGGACGGCTGGCCGGATTGTGGCGGACGAAATCGCCGATGATGCGGCTGGCGCGAACGAGCAAGGTATCCGGATCGCTGCTCCCCAGCGTTTTTCGAACCTCGTCGTCGACGATTTTTCCGTTCGCCCAGTCGAACCAGAAGGTCAGCGCAGGCCGCAGGAATTCCAGCCCCGTAAAATAGGACTGCCAACTCCAGTTCGCTCCCGCCATCGCCCAATCGATGGGATCGCCGAGCGGGATTTTCCCCCACGCCTGCCATGCCGGGAAATACACCCGGCCCGCCAGAAATTCCTCGAGCGCCGCGGCGCTGAATGTGTCTTCCAGGCTCGCGGGCAGGAATGGTTCATGCCACGCCAAGGCCCCCATCACCGTCGCTGCGTCCGGCAGTTTCGCATCCGGTTTCACGTCGTCGCGCCGTTCGGACTGGCTTTGCACCTGGACGCGCAGCGCACGGGTTCGCATGGTCAGAAGCGCGACATGCGCGATCGAGGCATAGCCGTAGAGATTCGGTTCGCCCGATTTGCGCAGACGCCGGGCCATGCCGCTATGCATCAGGTCTGTCATCATCACGAGATTGGCGCCGCAGCGCCGGGCCATCGTCTCGATGATGCGGTTCTTGCGGCCGATCTCGGCATTGCGTTCGCCGTGGATTTCGCGCGACGCCAACTGCAGAAAGAGCTTCACCGGCGCCGAATCGGCCTGGATTGCTGCCACCTGGGCGTCGGCAAATCCCGGATCGTCCATCGCGGCCGGGTCGAATGCGTAGAGTAGAAAACCTGCCTGATCGCGCGCGGTGTAGCGCAGCCGGCTTTTCGTGCCGCGCATCAGGCGGAGCCGCAGCGCTTCCAGATGCAAGGCCGCGCGGAGCTTCCGCACGAACATGCGGTCCCGGGCGACGATGGAAAAGTGCATCGATGCGGTCTGCGTCATTCCGGGATTTGTTCGTCGGGCGGGCCTCCGCACCGTCCCGGAAACCCATTTCGGGTGCAAGCCCCTGATTACATGAAGAATTTATTTTGCGAAGCGCTGTCGGGCCTGGGCATACTCGTTCGTCCTTAGAAAAACGAGGCAACACCGTGCTTTACGCGATTCTTTGCTACCATTCCGAAGAGCAGGTCTTTTCCTGGTCGAAAGAGCACGAAGCCAAGGTGATGGCCGATCTCGCCGCTGTGCAGGAGCGGATGGCCAAAGCCGGCAAGCTCGGTCCAGTCGCGCGGCTGATGCCCTCGACTGCGGCGACCACCTTGCGCAAAGGCGACACGCCGCTGGTGCTTGACGGGCCGTTCGCCGAGACCAAGGAGCAACTGCTCGGCTTCTACGTCGTCAACGGCGGCGACCTTGAAGAGATCCTGGAGTTCGCGCGCGAGCTCGGGGTCGCCAATCCAGGCGGCGCCTATGAAATCCGCCCGCTGCTGTCCTTCGACGAAGGAACCTTGCCTACGTGAGTGACCTCGCCTGGATCGATGCAGCATTGACCTCGGCGCGCCCGCGCGCCGTCGGCGCCTTGCTGCGCTATTTCCGCGATCTCGATACGGCGGAAGAGGCGTTTCAGGAGGCTTGTCTGCGCGCGCTGAAGGCCTGGCCTGCAAACGGACCGCCGCGCGATCCGGGCGCGTGGCTCATCATGGTCGGGCGCAATGCCGCGATCGACGATGCGCGGCGCCGCAAACGCCAGCAGGAATTGCCGGAGGAAGACCAGATTTCCGATCTTGATGACGTCGAAACCCCGATGGCCGAACGGCTCGACGGCGGCCACTATCGCGACGACATCCTGCGGCTGCTGTTCATCTGCTGTCACCCGGATTTGCCGGACACGCAGCAGATCGCGGTCGCGCTGCGTATCGTATCGGGGCTTTCGGTGAAGCAAATCGCGCGCGCTTTTCTCGTCAGCGAAGCGGCGATGGAACAGCGCATCACCCGCGCCAAGAACAAGATCGCGAAAACGGCGGCGACGTTCGAGGCGCCGGGCGCGGTCGAACGCGCGCAGCGTCTCGCGGCGGTCGCGGCGATGCTCTATCTCGTGTTCAATGAAGGCTACTCGGCCTCGGGCAAGGCGGAAGGGGAATCGCGCGCCCCGTTGTGCGAGGAAGCCATTCGTCTGACACGCCTGCTGCTCGCGCTGTTTCCGGCCGAGCCGGAGATCATGGGCATGCTGGCGCTCTTCCTGTTGCAGCATTCCCGCGCTGTCGCGCGGTTCGACGCCGCCGGCGGGATCGTACTGCTCGATGCGCAGGACCGGTCGCTCTGGAACGGGGCTCTGATCGCGGAGGGCCTTGCGCTCATCGACAAGGCGATGCGCCATCGCCGTCCGGGACCTTATCAGGTTCAGGCGGCGATCGCCGCGCTGCATGCGCGCGCCGCCAGAGCAGACGACACCGATTGGGTCGAGATCGAATTGTTGTACCGGACTCTGGAACGGCTGCAGCCCTCGCCGGTGATCACGCTCAATCGCGCCGTCGCCGTTAGCAAGGTCGCCGGTCCCGATGCGGCGCTCGCGCTGATCGAGCCGCTTGGTCCGGCGCTGGATGGCTATTTCCATTTTCACGGCCTGCGCGGAAACCTGCTTCTGCAGCAGGGACGCGACGGCGAGGCAAGGCAGGCTTTCGATCGCGCCATCGCGCTTGCCAACACGCCGGCGGAAGCGGCGCATATCCGCAGCCATCTCGACCGCCTTTCCACCGTCACGCCATAGCCGCCGCTCGCGTTGTTGTGACTTGCACGCCTGTTTCCACGCCGTCCTGATGCATCCGCGATCACTCGGGGAATTGGTTGATGCGGATGTGGCCGGTTATTGCCGGGATGACGGCGGCATGGATTGCCAGCGGGAGCCTTGCGCTGGCGTCGCAGGACGTCAGCGCTAATCTTAAGCAACGGATGCAGGCACTGATGGACGCGGTGACATACGGCAAACCGGCGGTGTGGGACGATGCGCTTGACGCCAAGGTGGTCATCACGGACGAGAACGGGGAAGTCGCCGACAAGGCCGCGTCCGTGAAACAGGTCGTGCCGTTGCCCAAGGGCATATCCGGCACCATCATCATCACGGATTGGCACGCAACGGTCGAGAACGATGTCGCGTTCTCGACCTTCGTCGATGACGAACACGAGAATTTCCACGGGCAGCATCTGCACGCGCTCTACCGTGCGACCGCGACCTGGATAAAACGGGCAGCGGGCTGGAAGCTGCTTGCGATGCAGGTGATGGCGCTGCAGCAGGATCCGCCGGCCATCACGCTGCCGGCGAAGATGACCGACGACTATGTCGGCCGCTATTCCGCCGGTCCGGATTACGTCTACACCATCGCGAAGGCCGGCGGAAAACTCATGGGCGCCGCGAACACGGCGAAGCCCACGGAGTTGAAGGCGGAGCTCGCCGATGTGCTATTCAGGCCGGGCCAGCCGCGTACGCGCGATATCTTCCAGCGCGATGCGGCAGGGCATGTCATCGGCTTCCTAAGCCGGCGGGAAGAGCGCGACGTGGTGTTCACGCGCCTCAAGTGAGGATGGATGACGTACGTCCTGTATGGCGACAAAGGGTCGGGCGCTTTTTGTGTGGAAGCGGCCCTCGCCGAAGCCGGAGCCGATTATCGTTTCGAGACGATTTCGCTGGAAAAGAATGAGCAGCGGAGCGAGGCCTATCGCGCGATCAACCCCACCGGCAAGGTGCCCGCGCTCAGGCTGCCCACCGGAGAGATCGTCACCGAATCCGCCGGCCTGCTGTTGACGATTGCCGGGCGCCATCCTGACGCGCAATTGTTGCCGCCGCCTGCCAGTGCGGCGCGGGCCGATGCCTATCGCTGGCTGCTGTTCATGGCATCGGAAATTTATCCGATGGTCGAAATCTCCGATTACCCGGAGCGTTTCGTTCTCCCCGGCGAAGCGGAAGCGTTGCGCGAAAAAGCCAAGGCGCGCATCCGCGAGCGGATTCAGATCGCTGCGAATGCGATTGCCGGACCGTGGTTTCTCGCAAGCGGCTTCAGCGTGGTCGATATCTATGCGGTGATGTTCAGCCGTTGGCGCGGCAGCGTCGGCCGCGAATGGCTGGAGAACAATATCCCCGAACTTCACATGCTGGCACGCCGGGTTTTCGAGCGTCCCAAAATCCAGCCCGTGTGGAAAAAGCATTTCCCCGATCCGGCGTGAACTCGCCTCAATCGAAACAGGGAAAGATCCGATCGTCGATCCAGTGCGCGCGTTTGAGATGCGAGAGCACCACGCGAACCGCCCATGCAGGATTGCGGGCGGGATCGATGTGGAAGATGACGGCCGCCATTTCCTCCAGGGTCGCGTCCTGCTCCTCGGCGTCGAGCAGACAGGCATAGAGCGCAAGGTTCTCGAAATCGTACGCGGTCAGCTCGTCGCTCCACGGGCACGGTCCGCGCAGGGGCAGGATTTTCGCGCTGCTCTCCGGCGATGGCGGCGTATGCGCCTCGACGAGCGTCCGTTTCTTTTTTCCCCGGCCGATGGCGACAACGTTCTTCATGCCATGCCTCGCGAAAAGGGAGGCCGGCATCGTCTGCCGGCCCCCAAGTCAAGGGAGGTTCGCTGGAAACGAACGGCCGGAGATAAACACGACTAAAAATATAGAGTCAATATGGAATTTTGGAATGCGAAAGTGCGCGTCAAGCTGGCCGTCTCACTCAGACAGTTTCGAGCGCGATGCCTTTTTCCGTGAGGAAAGGCCCCAATTCGTCGGCCTCATACATCTCGCGCAGGATGTCGCAACCGCCGACAAATTCGCCCTTCACATAAAGCTGGGGGATCGTCGGCCAGTTGGAGAATTCCTTGATGCCCTGACGGATTTCCGGATCCTTGAGCACGTCGACCGACGCGAACTTCACACCCAGATTCGAGAGAATCCCGACCGCCGTCGCGGAAAATCCGCATTGCGGAAACACCGGCGTTCCTTTCATAAAGAGAAGGACGTCGTTGCTGGACACTTCGTTCTGGATACGGTCGTGAACGCTGGACATGACTCAAGGCCTCGCGAAAAGCACTCATGATCTAAGCACGCGGCTCCGAAGGGTCAAGCTGGCCGCCGAAATGCCCATTTCAAGCGGATTTTCATGAACGTCTCGCTTCCGCCGGCTCTCACAGCCGCAATTGAACAGCGTCTCGAAGGGGTTTCTCGCAAGGACCTCGCGGCGCGCGCGGATGCATTCTCCAAAGCCTATCGCAGCGGCGGAACTTCACAGGGCATCGCCGAAGAAGCGGATGTTCTCGCCTATCTGGTTGCGCGCCTGCCCGCGACCTATGCCGCGGTCACGGCGGCGTTCCACGCGACCATTGAGGTCTATCCGGAATTTGCACCGGCCACCTTGCTCGACATCGGCGCTGGGCCGGGTGCGGCGAGCTGGGCGGCCGTCGAGCTCTGGCGATCGTTGAGCACCGTCACGTTGATCGATCACAATCCACGGTTTCTCGGCACTGCGCGCGAACTGGCGGCGAAGGCCGGTCATGATGCGCTCAGAAACGCGCACATCGTCGCGGGCGATCTTGGCGCTGCCGCACAACAGCCAAAGAGCGATCTGGTGGTTGCGAGTTACGTGCTGGCGGAGTTGCCCGAGGATCGCGCGGCGCAGGTCGCGCGCGATCTGTGGCAGAGCAGCGCCGCCATGCTGGTGCTGGTCGAGCCTGGAACGCCGGCCGGGTTCGCACGCATTCGCGCGGTGCGGGAAGCATTGATCGCGGAAGGGGCGCATGCGGTCGCACCTTGTACCCACGATCGGCCGTGCCCCATGCAGGCGCCGGACTGGTGCCACTTTTCCCAGCGCCTGTCGCGCAGCCGCGATCACATGCGGACCAAAGACGCCCATGTGCCGTTCGAAGACGAGCGCTATTCCTATTTCGCGGCCGCGCGTGTGCCGCCCCCAAAGGTCAACCGCGCGCGCATCATCGCGCCGCCGGAGGAAACCAAAGCCGCCATCGCACTGCCGCTGTGCGACGAGCGCGGCCTGCACCGGGGCGTCATCAACCGCCGCGACCGCGCCGCCTATAACCTGCTGCGCAAAGCCCGCTGGGGCGACACCATCGTGTCCGAGGATTAGTCCTTGGCTGCGGTCTGCAGCTGCAACGCATGCAGCACGCCGCCCATCCGTCCCTGCAGCGCGGCGTAGACCAGCTGATGCTGTTGCACCCGGGTCTTGCCCTTGAAGGCGGACGATTGAATGCGGGCCGACCAGTGATCGTTATCGCCGGAAAGATCGGTCATCGTCACGTCGGCATCGGGAAACGCCGCTTTGATGAGACTTTCGATTTCGTGCGCGGTCATCGCCATGGCGGAACATCCTTTGTACCGCCACTTTAAAGCCGCGCGATGCTCAGGCAAGCGCAGCCGTCCGCGGGAGCGATGAACGCATTCCTTAAAGGCGAGCGTCTTTCAGGCCACGCGGACGACGTTCATGTAGGCCGGAAACCAGCCTTCATAGGCGCTTCTGAGCGCGGAAAGCGCGCTTTCGACGTGGTTTGTCACGCGGATCGCCTTGTCGCGGGACGCATGGCCCAGAACCGCATGGACAATGCCTGCGGTCTCCAGTTCGCTTTTGATCGATTCAATCTCATCCAGCGGCGCGGCTATCACATAGCGCGCCTGGTCCTCGCCGAAAAAGAAGGGGATCGCTTCGGCGGTTTCGCCGGTGAGGCCGGTTTCGATCCCGATGTTGCCAGCGAGCGCCATTTCCGCGAGCGCGACCAGAAGTCCGCCGTCGGAGACGTCATGCACGGTATCGACCCGGCCGGTTTCGATCAGCTTGCGCACGAAATCGCCGTTGCGGCGTTCGGTGGTGAGATCGACCGAAGGCGCAGAGCCGGTCTCCTTGCCCTCGATCTCGCGCAGATAGATCGACTGGCCGAGATGGCCTTTGGTCTCGCCGACAAGGAGCAGCACGTCGTCTTCACGTTTGAGCGCGATCGTCGCCATCTTCGCGCCGTCGCGCATCAGGCCGACGCCACCGATCGCGGGCGTCGGCAGGATCGCCTCGCCGTTGGTCTCGTTGTAGAGCGAGCAGTTGCCGCCGATCACCGGGAAATCGAGTGCACGGCAGGCGTCGCCGATCCCATCCACCCCGGCCACGATCTGCCCCATGATTTCGGGCTTCTGCGGGTTGCCGTAGTTTAGATTGTCGGTCACCGCGAGCGGCAGGGCGCCGACAGCGGTGATGTTGCGCCAGCATTCGGCAACCGCCTGCTTTGCACCCTCATAAGGATCGGCCTGGCAATAGCGCGGCGTCACGTCGGTCGAGATCGCGAGTGCCTTTTGCGTGCCATGCACGCGAACGACGGCGGAATCGCCGCCAGGCACCTGCACCGTGTCGGCCATCACGGTGTGGTCGTACTGCTCCCACACCCAGCGGCGCGAAGCCATGTCCGGCGACGCGAGGATGGTCTTAAGCGACTCCAGCACCGGCTTCGTCTTGTCGTAGACCGGATTGCCGGTCGCCGGGCGTTGGCGTTCGTAGGGCCGCTCATAGACTGGTGCAGCATCGGACAGCGCGGTGATCGGCATGTCGGCGACGATTTCGCCCTTATGCTTAACCACCAGGCGTTTGGTGTCGGTGGTGATGCCGATAACCGCAAAGTCGAGCTCCCATTTGCGGAAGATCTTCTCGGCTTCGGCTTCGCGACCGGGTTTGAGCACCGCTAGCATGCGCTCCTGCGATTCCGACAGCATCATCTCGTAGGCCGTCATGTTCGCTTCGCGCTGCGGGACCTTGTCGAGGTCGAGTTCGATACCGCTGCCGCCTTTGTCGCCCATTTCGGCGGACGAAGAGGTGAGGCCGGCCGCGCCCATGTCCTGGATCGCGATGATTGCATCCGTCGCCATCAGTTCGAGGCACGCTTCGAGCAGCAGCTTCTCGGTGAAGGGATCGCCGACCTGCACGGTCGGGCGTTTTTCTTCGCTGTCCTCGTTGAACTCGGCGCTCGCCATCGTGGCGCCGTGGATGCCGTCGCGGCCCGTCTTGGAGCCGATGTAGACCACCGGATTGCCCGCGCCCTCGGCCGCCGATTTGAAGATCCTGTCGGCGCGCGCGAGCCCGACGCACATCGCGTTGACGAGGATGTTGCCGTTGTAGCTCTTGTGAAAATTCACTTCGCCGCCGACCGTCGGCACACCCATGCAGTTGCCGTAGCCGCCGATGCCGCTCACCACGCCGCCGACCAGATGACGGGTCTTGGGATGCTCCGGCTCGCCGAAGCGCAACGCGTTCATCATCGCGATCGGCCGCGCGCCCATGGTGAACACGTCGCGCATGATGCCGCCTACGCCGGTCGCCGCACCCTGATAAGGCTCTATGAACGACGGATGGTTGTGGCTCTCCATCTTGAAGACCACCGCGTCGCCGTCGCCGATGTCGATCACGCCGGCGTTCTCACCCGGTCCCTGCAGCACCCACGGCGCTTTGGTCGGCAGCTTGCGCAGATGCACCCGGGTGGATTTGTAGGAGCAGTGCTCGCTCCACATCACCGAGAAGATGCCGAGCTCGACCATGCTCGGTTCGCGGTTCATCAGGCGAATGATGTTTTTGTATTCGTCGTCGGAAAGACCGTGTTCGCGGACGATCTCGGGGGTGATGGCAGATGTCATAGAAAGAATCCAAAAACGTCACCTCCCCCTTGTGGGGAGGTCGCTCGCGACAGCGAGCGGGTGGGGGCCGGCACGAGCATCAGCCGAGCGACTCGATCAGGCTTTCAAACACGGCGCGGCCGTCGGTGCCGCCAAGTTGCGGATCGACCACGCGTTCGGGATGCGGCATCAGGCCGAGGACGTTGCGCTTTTCGTTGAGGATGCCGGCGATGTTGCGCGCCGAGCCGTTCGGATTGTCGCCTTTGGAATAGCGGAAAACGACGCGGTTCTCGCCTTCGATACGGTTCAGGGTCTCGTCATCGGCGTAGTAATTGCCTTCGCCGTGCGCGACCGGGAACACGACCTTCTGGCCGTTGCTGTATTTGCGGGTAAAGGCGCTCTGCGTCTCGGTGACCTCGAGGCCGACCGGGCGGCAGACGAAATGCAGATCGGCGTTGCGCATCAGTGCGCCGGGCAGCAGGCCGCTTTCGCACAGAACCTGGAATCCGTTGCAGACTCCCAGCACCGCGCCGCCTTTTTCCGCGTGCGCTTTCACCGCCTGCATGATCTTCGACTGCGACGCCATCGCCCCGCAGCGCAGATAATCGCCATAGGAGAACCCGCCAGGCAGCACCACCAGATCGACATCGGGCAGTTCGCTGTCCTGATGCCAGACCATGTGCGCTTTCTGGCCCGTCATCTGTTCCAGCGCGGTCGCGGCATCGCGGTCGCAATTCGAGGCGGGAAAGACGATGACGGCGGATATCACGTGTGCTCTCCTTCGGTTTTCAGCCGCATCAGTGCTTTCTGCAGCGCGTCTCCGGCGACGCGCTGCGCCCACGCGCCTCCAACCGGTACAAATTCTTTGATCAGAGAAGGCATCGTCGCGATGTATTTCTTGCCGACATCCGAACGATAAAATGCGGCGAGCGTGTGCAACTCCTGTTCGGAGAAGTGCTCTTCGTAAACCGTCGCGACGATTTTCTTGTATTCGTCTTCGTGCGCGACAATCGCATTCCGTACAATGGCTTGAATGGCCGCCAAGGCCGCGTCGTCTATGTTGGGATGGCTGCGCTTTATCTCCGCCGCTTCCAAAGGTAGTAGCGCATCGAGCATGTTTGTAACGGAGCTCATGCTATTGTTGGCGTCGAGCAGGTCGAGAGCCGCTGCCAGATGGCTATCAACCGCCGGTGTGGGTGCCGCCGCAGCGGGTGCGCCGGCATCTTCCGCATAAGCCGCTCCGCTCGCGATCGCGAAGAATGTTATTGCGAGCAGGATTCTACGCATATTCGGTCCCTCAAACGCGTCTAGCGCAGTTCGATCTCGTATTTTTCGATAACCGTGTTGGCGAGCAGCTTCTCGCACATGTCCTTCAGGCTCGCGCGGGCCTTGCTCTGATCGGTCTCGGACAGTTCGAGATCGATCACCTTGCCTTGCCGCACCTCGCCCACGGCGCCGAAACCGAGGCCATGCAGCGCGTTTCCGATCGCTTTCCCCTGCGGGTCCAGAACGCCGTTCTTGAGTGTGACGAAAACGCGAGCCTTCATTTAGTCTGCTTACCTTCTGTCTGTGCTTCGGGGCTCGCTGGCGCTCGCACCTCAGCATGACGACACCGGGACTCTTACAGCCGCTCTGTTTGCGTCCTCCTGAGGTGCGAGGCGAAGCCGAGCCCCGAAGGATGAAAAGCGAGTGACCTCACTTCACCAGTTGCGGTCCCTTGTTTTCGGCTTGCACCGATTCCGGCATGATGCCGAGGCGGCGGGCCACTTCCGAATAGGCTTCGACCACGCCGCCGAGATCGCGGCGGAAGCGGTCTTTGTCCATCTTCTCCGACGTCTGCGCATCCCACAGGCGGCAGGAATCCGGACTGATCTCGTCGGCCAGCACGATGCGCATATAGTCATTCTCCCACAGACGGCCAAACTCGAGTTTGAAGTCCACGAGTTTGATGCCGACGCCGAGGAAAAGACCGGAGAGGAAATCGTTGACCCGTATCGTGAGATTCACGATATCGTCGAGATCCTGCGGTGCGGCCCAGCCGAATGCGGTGATGTGCTCCTCGCTCACCCACGGATCGTGCAGCGCGTCGTTCTTGTAATAATATTCGATGATCGAGCGCGGCAGCACGGTGCCTTCCTCGATCCCGAGCCGCTTGGACAGCGATCCCGCCGCGACGTTGCGCACCACCACCTCGAGCGGGATGATCTCCACCTCGCGCACGAGTTGCTCGCGCATGTTGAGCCGCTTCATGAAATGCGTCGGCACGCCGATCGCGTTCAGCTGCGTCATCAGGTATTCGCTGATCCGGTTGTTCAGGACGCCCTTGCCGTCGAGGACGGCCTTTTTCTGCGCATCGAACGCGGTGGTGTCGTCCTTGAAATACTGGATGACCGTGCCCGGTTCCGGCCCCTCGTAGAGGATCTTGGCCTTGCCCTCGTAGATCATGCGCCGGCGCTTCATGTGCGGGATTCCTTGTCGCCCAAAACGCGAAAACGGGGACTCGACTTCGGGCCCCCGTCGAAGCGGCAAAATAGCGATGCGGGGGGCCTGCGGCAACGTTGCGAAACCGCGCAGCAGGACATACCTGTGCGCTCTTTCTGGCTTTCCGGTAATCTGATGGCTGGCGGCTCCCTGTGAGCGAGTTTATTACATAATTTCAAGAGGTTAGAGATGGCCGATTCCTTCGCCGACCGCAGAAAAGGCTTTGAAGCCAAATGGGCCCACGACGAAGAGCTGCGCTTCAAGGTGATGAACCGGCGCAACAAGCTGCTCGGGCTCTGGGCGGCCGGGGAGACCGGCAAGACCGGCGCTTCCGCAGATGAATACGCCAGAGCGGTCGTCGCAGCCGATTTCAAGGAAGCGGGCGAAGAAGATGTGTTCCGCAAGGTGCGCGCCGACCTACCGGCCGCGATCCACGACGACCTGATCCGGGCGAAAATGGACGAACTTCTGGTCACTGCTCACGACCAGGTGGCGGCCGAGGGAAAGTAGCGCTGCGACGCCTTGCTGCGTCAGGCGCCGCGCAATCTTGCAAGCGCATCCGGGAAGCGACGGGACAGCGGCACCTTCAACGGACCGAGTTCGACTTCATAGTCGCCGGAGCCTTCCGGTTTGAGCGCGGTCATCCGGGCGGGGTTCACAAGCCACGAGCGATGGGTGCGCAGGAAGCCGCGGGGACTGAGTTCGGTCTCCAGCGCGGACAGCGGCGAGCGCATCATCAGCCGTCGCCCGTCGCTCAGCACGAACTCGACATAATTTCCCGCAGAGGCAACGGCGAGGACATCGTCGAGACGGACACGCGTAAGCTTTGCGCCATCCCGGATGTCGAAAATCTGGATCGGCCCCGGCGCCGTGCTCGGGGCACGGTTGCGCAGCAGGTGTTCGACCAGCGTGTAGCCGAAAACGATCACGACGTAACCGAGACCGTCCTTGCTGAACTCGTAGAGAAAATGGGGAAAGAACGGCCCGTAATTGTAATGGTCGCCGCCCAGCCAGTAGAGGAATGTCCGGATCTGAACGAAGCCATAGACATGGGCGAGCACGAAGATCGCGACGCCGGGAAAATGCGCGAGCAGCTTCCAGCGCGGGCGGACCGTGGGCGGCGCAAGACGCCAGACAACCCAGGGGATCCAGTAGAACGCCATGAGCGAGACCCAGCTTGACGCCTCCCAGACCAAAGGTCCTGCCACGCCATAGCCGGGCTCTTCGTGGCGCATGGTGAGGAAGTTGATGACGTTGATCACGCCCACGATGACGGCTGCGATGCCAAAGCAATAAAGGAAGGTCTGGCGCAGCACGCCGCTCGTCCCCGTCGCGTCGCCGCTTATCCCAAGCCATTGCCAGATATCACCAATCCGGCGCCCGCCATCCCGAAGCCCTTTGAGGACCGGAAGCGAGCGCACAGATTGCGAATGGTCGGAGGCGGGACCGGACAGGCTGGTTCTCTTCGGCGCGGCGGCTGCCCGAATATAGGGGCGGCGCAGGGAAGGGAGAAGGCGCGGCATGCTCAGGAGACATCTGCTCAAGGGGATTGCAGCAGCGGCCATCGTGTCGCAGGCCGGGCTCTGGTCGCCGGTTCTTGCCTCCGCTGCACGTGCGGCCAGCCGGGTGCGACCTGGCGATCCCGGATGGCCGAGCCGGGCGAGTTGGCAGAAGCTGAAAGACACAGTGGGGGGCAACCTGATCGAAGTGCCGCAGGTGTTCGCCGCCTGCCAGTCGGATCCGGCCGCGGTCGCTTGTCGCGATGTCAAGTTCAATGCGCGCAATCCGTTCTATCTGGGCGACCAGCCGGCCGGCACGCAGGTTTCAGGCTGGCTGGACGCATGGACGCCGGCACCCAGCGCCTATGCCGTCAAAGCCCGGAATGCGGCGGACGTGGCCGCGGCCGTCGATTTCGCGCGCGAAAACAATCTGCGCCTGGTCGTGAAGGGAGCAGGACATAGCTATCAGGGCACGTCGAATGCGCCGGACTCGCTGCTCGTCTGGACGCGTGCGATGAGCGCGGTGACGCTGCATGACAGCTTCGTCCCCACAGGATGCGAAGGAAAGGTGACTGCCGTTCCCGCCGTGACCGCGGAATCAGGCGCGATGTGGATCGATCTCTACAATGCGGTGACGACCGAAGGCGGTCGCTATGTGCAGGGCGGCGGCTGCACCGATGTCGGCGTCGCCGGTCTCGTTCAGAGCGGTGGCTTCGGCAGTTTCTCCAAAGGCTTCGGTACCGCAGCCGCGGGTCTTCTCGAAGCGGAGATCGTGACGGCCGATGGAAAGACCCGCATCGTCAATGCCTGCAACGAGCCCGAGTTGTTCTGGGCGCTCAAGGGCGGCGGCGGTGGAAGCTGGGGTGTCGTCACCAAAGTCACGCTGCGCACGCACGAGTTGCCCGAATTTTTCGGCTACGTGTCGGGAACGATCAAAGCGCAGTCGGATGATGCATACCGCAAGCTGATCGCACGCATTCTCGATTTCTATGCAGACAACCTGCTCACGCCGCATTGGGGCGAGCAGATTTCCTTCACGCCGCAGAACGTGCTGAAGCTGTCGATGGTTTGTCAGGGGCTGGATAACAGTCAGGTTCAGGGTATCTGGCAACCGTTCTTCGACTGGGTGAAAGCGATGCCGAAGGACTTTGCAATCGCCGAACCGCTGAACGCCGGCGCGGTGCCATCACGGCATTGGTGGGATGTCGCGGGAAACCCTTCCATGATCCCGGACGCACGGCCGGGCGTCCCGAACTATCACGGTTGGTGGATGGGCGATCAGGGACAGGTCGGTGCCTACCTTTATGGCTATGAGTCCCTGT
Organism: Rhizomicrobium sp.; assembly: GCA_036490455.1. GTDB lineage: Bacteria > Pseudomonadota > Alphaproteobacteria > Micropepsales > Micropepsaceae > Rhizomicrobium. Next base: position 110,026 of record DASXDS010000005.1, on the reverse strand, counting down.
GGCTGCCCGCCGCGTTGCTCATGCCCGGCAGCCGTCAGCACCTTGCAGACGCGCTGTTTGCGAGCAGCCGTTCCAAACCCGTCAGTCTTCACACCAACAAAGGCCTCGCTGGCGCCAGCGACGAGAGTCTGGCTGCGGTGCGCGACACCGCAACCAATCCGGCCGTGATGGGTGCGTTTGCGCTTGCGATCATCGCAGACGGTGACGTGCCGGAGCTGGGCGTCACGCCACCCAGGATCGATATGGACAAGGCGCACAAGAGCGCGCACGCGATCGACATGGCGGCGGCGGAATTGCGCAAGATCGCGCCGGATTCCGGTTCGTATGTTTCGGAAAGCAACTACTTCAATTCGCAATGGCAGAGCGCCTTCTGGGGCGAGAACTATGCGCGGCTCAGCGCGGCGAAAGAGAAATACGATCCGCAAGGCTTGTTCTTCGTCCATCACGGCGTCGGCAGCGAGACGTGGAGCGCAGACGGTTTCACGCGGGTGACGGTATGAAAACCGCTCTCTCATTTGCGAGCGGCGCGCTCGTGCTTTCGGTGCTTGCAGGCACGGCGCAGGCTGCCGAGCCTGGCTGGGAATATTACGGCGGCGATGCGGGCGGACAGCGTTATTCCGCAGCGCATCAGATCACGCCGGCCAATGTGTCGAAGCTCACGCAAGCATGGTCGTTCTCGACCGGCGATCTCGCGACCAAGGGAGCAGCGATCAAGCGCGCCTCGTTCGAGAACACGCCGATCCTCGCCGAAGGCCGACTCTACGTCTGCTCGTCGTTCAACGAAGTGAGCGCGGTCGATCCCGGCACCGGCAGGCAACTCTGGCGTTTCGATCCGAAGATCGCAACGAACCTGCGCTATCCCAACGATTACAATTGCCGCGGTGTTGCCTATGCCGTGACGCCGGGACAAAACGGCTTCTGCCATTCGCGCATATACATGAACACGGCCGACCGGCGGCTGATCGCACTGGATGCTGCGAGCGGCAAACCGTGCGATGGCTTCGGCCGTCACGGCACAGTCACCATCGCGCCGGATGGCAAGCCTTGGCGCAAAGGCAACATCCAGACGACCTCGGCGCCGGTCGTGACGCACGGCGTGGTGATCGTCGGCTCTTCCATCGACGACAACCAGCGTGTCGACGAGTTGCGCGGCACGGTGCATGCGTTCGACGCGGTGACCGGCGCGCACAGATGGAGCTTCGATCCGCTCGGCGCGGACAAGCCGCCCTATCGCGCCGGCGCCGCCAATGTGTGGGCGCCGATGAGCGTCGACGAGCAACGCGGTCTCGTGTTCCTGCCCGTGTCTTCCGCGAGTCCGGACTTTTTCGGCGGGCTGCGCCGCGGCAACGGCAAATACGCGAACTCCATTGTCGCGCTGCATGCCGCAGATGGCAGCGTCGCGTGGTCGTTCCAGACGACGCATCACGACGTGTGGGATTACGACATCCCGGCGCAGCCGACCCTCGGTACCGTGACCTATAACGGCAAGACCGAACCTGCGGTGCTGCAGCCGACCAAGCAGGGTTTGCTGTTCACGGTCAACCGCGACACAGGCGCGCCGGTGATCCCGGTCGTCGAACGCCCGGTGCCGCAGGACGCTGCAGCGGGCGAGCAGCTCTCGCCGACGCAGCCGTTTCCGGTGGCGCCGGGACCGCTCGCGCCCAATCGCATCAAGCCGGACGACGCGTTCGGCATCACCTTCTGGGATCGGGGGCGCTGCCGCGATCTGATCTCAGGCGCCAAGCATGAAGGACTTTACACGCCGCCCTCAACGCAAGGCACGATCCTCTACCCATTCACCGGCGGCGGCACGAACTGGGGCGGGCTCGCCTTCGATGCCACGCGCGATATCGTCTACGTGAACACGTCGAGCGCGATACACCTCGTCACGCTGATCGCGCGACATGAATACGGTGCGGTATCGGAAAAGTTCTTCGACAAGGAAGTCTCCCCGCAGGAAGGTGCGCCGTTCGGCATGAAGCGCGAGGTACTGCTCTCGCCGTTCGGCATGCCGTGCAATCCACCGCCATGGGGCCAGTTGCACGCAATCGACATGCATAGCGGCCGGGTCCTGTGGTCGGTGCCGCTCGGCACGACCGAAGACATGGCGCCGTTCAGCGAATATCTGCTGGGCAAAACCGGTACGCCCAATCTCGGCGGCCCGATCGTCACCGCGGGCGGGCTCGTCTTCATCGGCGCAGCGATGGACAATTATCTGCGCGCCTTCGATGCAAAAAGCGGCGCAGAACTCTGGAAAGGCCGCTTGCCGGCGGGCGGCCAGGCGACGCCGATGACCTATGTCTGGAAGGGCAGGCAATACGTGGTGATCGCGGCTGGCGGCCACGCGAAACTCGGTACCAGGCGCGGCGACCAAGTGGTGGCGTTCGCGCTGCCGAACTGACACTTTCCGCGAACCACGCTGTGACCGGCGCTGGTTGAGGCGTGGGCCGGTCACGGTTAGGTTTCCTCCGGGCTAGGGCCAGGAGGGAGTGATCTTCAATGGCCTCTACGAAATGGAATGCCGGCATCAGCGGCAATTGGTCGACCGACGCCGACTGGTCTTCGGATGCGCCGCTTTCCGGTGTCGACGCCACAATCGCGGCGTTCGGCATCTATACGGTTACGCTAAGCGGCGAAGGTGATGCCAACAGCCTGATATTCAAAGCGCCGACCGCCACGTTGGCCGAAACGGCGACCGGCTCTCTCAATTTGGCAGCGGGCTTTCAGATCGACAGCGGGACGGTGATCCTTCGTGGCTCGAATAGGATCGGCGTTGGCGCCGATGGAACGCTGGGCATCGACGCACGCGGCGGCACGCTGGAAGCGGACAACGCAAAAGCCTTCGGCGCCAACGAACTCGGCCTCACCAACACGACGTTCCTTGGGCTCTCCGGTTACACGTTCACCAACAAAATCGCGATGGGCGGATCGGTCGTCACGATCGCCGCGGCGCACGGCCAGAAGCTCGTCATGGATCCGCAGAGTTGGGTTACGGATCTGGACGATGGCGGAACCCTGAATATCGGACAAGGTTCGAACAACGGAACGATCATCTGGAAGAGTCAGTCCGGCAGCGCAAATTTTCCGGACTACACCATCGAGATCAATACGGGCACGACGTTCAAGGCGGGTGACGGTGGTTTCGGCGCATTCTTCCCGACAGGCACCAACACTGTCGTCAATGCCGGCGCAACGATCGATTTCGCCGGTTCAACCGGCGTCATCACCGATCTCCAAGGCACGGGAACGGTCACCAGCAGCGTGGGGGCGCCGTCGCTGATCGTCCAGGATGGGGGCAATTTCGGTGGCACGATCGCCGGCTCTCTGGCGCTGGAGGTTTCTTCGGGCACGTTGACGTTGACGAACGCGAGCACCTACACGGGCAACACCACGATCGATTCCGGCGCGGTGCTAATGTTGGGATCGGGCAGTGCAACCGGTTCGATCGCCGGCGATATCTCCGACAACGGCGCGCTGGTGTACGACCAAAGCGGAAATCTCGCGGTCTCCGCTTTGCTGGTTGGCAGCGGTTCGGTCGTTTACGAGGGCGGCGGACAGGCGGTCGTCAACCGCGTCGAATCCTATGCCGGCGGCACGCAGATCGTAGGCGAGACCGTCAGCACCAACAACGCGGCTGGGTTTGGCAGCGGAGCCGTGTCGTTGAGCAACGCCAAGCTCATCGCTACGGCTTCCATCACTTCGGGTTTCTCTTTTCTCGATCTGCAGCAGAACGATCTCATCGCAGCGGCGCATGGAACGACATTTTCGATTGGCCACGGAGCGGAATTTGCCGACGGCGCGGCCCTGTTCTTCGGAGACAGCGCTGATGACGGTACGATCGTCTGGACAGGTGGCGCGTCGTTCGACAATCCGGCAGGCGCGCCAGTGCTCGTCCGTTTCGGGACCCTGCGCGCAGGCGATGCGTTTCTCGGCAACTTGCTCGGCCACGCCTCCAACGTTGCGCTTGGGTCCACTGCCACCGTCGATTTCGCCGGGTTCGCCGGCCAGATTACCGGCCTGACCGGTTCGGGGCACATCACCAATCGGGGCGGCGCCGTCACGACGATTGCAGGAGGCAGCTTCGCAGGGGTCATCTCGGGCGCAACCGCCGTGGATATCACCGACGGTCTGCTGCTGACCGGCACGAACACCTATACCGGCGGCACGACGATCGAGAGCGGCACGGCACTGTCGCTTGGCAACGGCGGCGCCCAAGGCGCTGTCACCGGTAGCATCACCGACAACGGAGTCCTGATTTTCGACCGCAGCGGAACCTACACAGAAGCCGGTGTGATCTCGGGAACGGGCTACATCGAACAGCTCGGTTCGGGCACGCTGATCCTCAACCAGGCGAACGGCTACAGCGGGACAGTTGTCGACTCCGGCGTGGTTTCGATCGCGATGTCCGGCGCGATCGGGACCGGGTTTCTCGTGATGTCGGGCGGCGAAGTGCTGGCTACGGCGGCGATGCAAATCACCAACGGCCTGCATGGACTGGGCAATTTCACGCTAGCCGCCGCAACGGGAAAACAGCTGACGTTCGCACCTGCCGATATCGCGCTCGCAGCCTCGCAGCTGACGACGATGACGTTTGGCGATGCCAGCCATGCTGGAATTGTGAAGTGGGATATGCCAGCAAGTTTCGATGTCGGCGCCAAAGGATACGCCGTCGATGTGCATTCCGGCATTCTCAAAGCTGGCAACGCGGCATTCTCCACGTTTCTAACGGGTTCCAAGATCACGACGGTGGAGAGCGGCGGAACGCTCGACATCGCCGGCTTCGCCACCCAGATCGGTAATCTGCAGGGAAGCGGTCAGATCGCAAACAGCGGTGCGGCGGCCGCACTCACGCTCGAGGCCGCCAATTTTTCGGGTACGCTCGGCGACGATATCCTGAACATTGTCGCAACCGGTCATGTGCGGCTCAGCGGCAGCGGCGCGTTCGGCGCCGAATTTCAGGTGCAAAGCGGCGCCGAACTCGATCTTGCCGGTGCATGGGCGCCGAATGTCGATTTCGTCTCCGGTGCAAAGCTCGATCTGGAAACGCCCGCGCAGTTCGGCGGTGTGATTCACGATTTCACGACGGGAGACGTGGTGGATGTCTTCGGCATCAATTTTCACGCCGCCGGTTTCAAGGAAACCTACAACACCACCAACGGCCAGCTTACCCTGACCGACGGGAGCCATACCGTCACGATCGGCTTCGATCCGGGTGCGGTGCGCGCCAATTTCAAACCGACGTCTGACGGGCACGGCGGAACCGATGTCTCGTTCCTGGCATCGTCTCCGGCGGTACACGAAGTGTCGCCACCCGTCCTGGCCAGCGATTTTCACCTGCCGGTTCACGATTGGGTGTGAGGTCCGGTCTGCATTGCCGATCTGACAAAACGAATCGTCTCGATCGCACCGACTCGCGGCAGACTACGCGGCCCAAAAGACGAGGGCTGCCATGAGAATCTGCGTTTATACGGGCACAAACACCGGTGCGCGGCCGCTCTATCGCGAAGCCGCCTACGCGTTCGGCGGATTGCTCGCGCGGGAAGGAATAGGCCTCGTCTACGGTGGTGCCTCGGTCGGTCTGATGGGCGCCGTCGCCGACGGCGCACTCGCGGTGGGCGGGGAGGTGATCGGCATCATTCCATCGGCGCTGAAAGGAATCGAGGGCGCTCATGAAGGCCTAAGCGAACTGCGTATCACGGCCACCATGCACGAGCGCAAGGCGGCGATGGCTGAACTCTCGGATGCGTTCGTCGCATTGCCCGGCGGTATCGGAACATTCGAGGAGATATTCGAGGTCTGGACGTGGTCGCAGCTCGGCGTGCAGTCCAAGCCTTGCGCACTTCTTAATGCAGGCGGCTTCTATGATCGCCTGGTCGGTTTTCTCGATCATGTGGTGGAGGAGAAATTCGTGAGGCCGGCGCACCGCGCCATCCTTCTCGTAGAGAGCGATCCGGTAAAACTGTTGCGGGCGATCCGAAACGCGCATGTGCCGGTGATTTCCAAGGTGCTCCGACCCGGCGAGACGTGAGTGTTTGACTTCCGAGGCGGAAATGACGGCATAGTCACGTTTCCGCTTCCGGGAGTGCCGCCATGGCCAGCGAGATCGACAACGCGATCGCCAATCCTGCCACCTACGGCAACGAAAAAGCGATCCACGCCTACCTGAAGACCCTGCGCGACACCGATCCGGTGCACTGGACGGAGCCGGACGGTTTCCGTCCTTATTGGACGCTGACCAAGCACAAAGACATCCTCGAGATCGAGCTGCTCAACGACAAATTCCTCAACGAGCCGCGCTCGGTGCTGATGAACATCGATGTCGAGCATCAGATGGCGGCGATGTGGGGCGGGCCCGATCCGAAGACGGGGCGGGTGTCGCCGTTCCGCACGCTGATCGACATGGATAATCCCGATCATCGCGGCATGCGAGGTCTGACCCAGTCGTGGTTCATGCCGGCGAACCTGAAGAAGCTCGAGCCGCGCATGGCGGAGCTGGCACGGAAATATGTCGACCTGATGATGGAGAAGGGTCCCGCATGCGACTTCGCACGGGACATCGCCGTCTACTATCCGCTGCACGTCATCATGTCGATCATGGGCGTGCCTGAAACGGACGAGCCGTTGATGCTCAAGCTGACGCAGGAATTGTTCGGCGGCAGCGATCCCGACATGAAGCGGCCGGAGACCGATACCAGCGGCACAAGCACGATCATGGATTTCTTCGTTTACTTCAACAAGATGACGGCGGAACGGCGCGCCAATCCGGGTGAAGACCTCGCGACCGTCATCGCGAACGGCAAGGTCAACGGTTGTCCGCTCGGCGATCTCGAAACCGCGTCGTACTACATCATCGTCGCCACCGCCGGGCACGACACGACGAGTTCGTCGATCGCCGGCGGCCTGCGCGCCTTCATCGAGAATCCCGACCAGCTCGCGAAGCTGAAGGCCGATCCATCGCTGCTCGACGGCGCCGCGAACGAGATCATCCGCTGGGTGACGCCGGTGCAGCACTTCATGCGCACGGCGACCGAGGACTACACGCTGCGCGGCCGCACGATAAAAAAAGGCGAGAATCTCTCGATGCTCTACATCTCGGGCAATCGCGACGAAGAGGCATTCGCCGATCCGTTCAAGTTCGACATCTCCCGCGAGCCCAACCGCCATGTCGCCTTCGGCTACGGCGCGCATGTCTGCCTCGGCCAGCATCTCGCGAAGATGGAGATCAAGGCGTTCTTCAAGGAACTGCTCGGCCGCCTCGACTCGATCGAGATCATCGGCGAGCCGAAGCGGGTGCAGTCGACCTTCGTGTCCGGCCTGAAGACGCTGCCGGTGCGCTACGCGTTGCGCCCTGCCGCCTGATGGCGTAACCGCCATCGGATGACCCAGGCGGCTGCAATCATCACGGCGGACAGCACGCCCGATCCCGCGGCGTTGCTGGCGGACGATCTGGCCTATCATCTCGGTGATCGCGACACCTACGAGCTTGGCGCGATGGCATCGGCTGTGACGCAGGCGCCTGCGCCCGACAGCGCCTTCCTCTGCATCCAGCGGGACAGGGGCATTCTCGCGGGCGACGACTACAAAGAAAGGTGCCGCCTGACCGAAACCGGCATTGTCATCGATGCCGATGTCGACGGCAAACAGCGACGCACCGTCGTCGTGATCAATCGCGATTTTTCGCTGCTCGGCGATGCCATTCCCTACGCCTACGAAATGCGGGACGGCCGCAAATACGATTACGTCGCGATCTTCGGCACGGCCAAGCCGATTCCGGTGTTTCAGTATCACCGGCGCCGGGGATGCGCGGCCATCATCCACACGCTGCCCGGCTTTCACACGTTTCCTTCCAGACATATTCCCCGGCTCGACGACACGACGCCGTTCGAGGAGAAGGTGCCGAAAGTCTTCTGGCGTGGACAGCGCAGCGGCCGGATCGAATCGCCGAACGGGTATGTCGGCTCATCCAGGGTGCTCGCCGACCCTTCCTATAGCGAGGCTGAGAAGCGAGCACTTTTGCGGCAGATGCCACGCATCGTCTTTTGCGAGGCGTCCTCCGGCAAAGAGTTTCTCGATGTCGCACTGGTTCCGGCGAAAACGGATAGCCCGGATGATCCTCTTTTGCAGCATCTCTACCGGCCACGCGTGCCACGGGAAGAGCAGCTGACTTATCGCTATCTTCTGGCGCTCGACGGCAACGATGCACCGTCGTCGTGGTTCTGGATGCTGAACACCAATTCCGTTGTCCTGCGGCAGGAAAGTCCCTGGGAGATCTTCGCGGACAACTATTTCAGACCATGGATCCATTTCGTGCCGGTGGCTCGCGATGCATCGGACCTGACGGAGAAATTCCTCTGGTGCGAGCAGCATCTTTCGGAATGCGCGCGCATCTCCGCAAATGCGCGCCGCGCCTGGAGCGTGTTGTTCGATCGGAAATACCAAGCCACGCGCCGCGAGGCTTTGCTGGCTGCCTATCGATCCTGGTTCGCCTGAGATTGCCTCGCTCGACAAGCCGCGGGCGCCGGGCTATCTGAGCAAAATGACAGCACAAGGCCCCGTCAATGCGATTTTGCTCGGTGGATGCCTCATGCGTCGTCCGTTCCGGGCCGTTCCGCAGGCATCGCGCAGGCTCGTGCTCGATCGCTACGGCCCGATCAAGACATCTTATTCCTTCGGCGAGATGTTCCAGGTTATCGATGTGCTGCGGGGACAAAAGGAAATCCCGGCCTATCTGCGGTATCTGAGCGGTATCCCTTCCGAACTTGTCCCGGTGCCAAGCGCGCGCGATTTCAGCGATATCGACGTGGCGTTGATCGAACCCTCGACACCGGTCGAATTGACGTTCCGCGGCGTGTCGATCAATCGCACCCGCATCCAGGGCCTTATGCGAGACGTCGTCGGCAAAGAGCGCGAACCGTTCAAGGCGCGCAATCGCTGGCTGCGCCTTGGCTTAATGGATCGGAACGAACAAATCCGCCGCGAGGCGTCCGAGACACTGCTTGGCTTCATTCATGGCGATTCGGAAGCCGATGAGCTGGCGCGCGCGGTTATCCGGGAAACGGAAGTGTCTCGCAGCAATATTCCGGACAGTTTTCGCAAGATGAAGGCGCTGCTCGGTCGTCCGATCGGTGTGCTGATCTACATCTTCCGCTACATGCCCGACGGCAGGCCCATCAGCTGGCCCGCTGGCTTTCGCGAGGACATTGTTGCTGCGGCGCAGGAAGCGAACTTACCGTTCTTCGAGCCGGTTCGGCTGGTGCAGGAATATGGCGCGGCGCAGGCATTGCTCGCGGACCTGGCTCACTACAGCGATGCGTTTCTGCCGGTCATGGGTGAGGCGCTGACGCGGTTTGCCGAGTCGGTCGATGGCCGGCCCTCGGGCGGGTTTGCGTCGCTGGAGGATTTATCCTTACCGATGCACGACCGCACAGTCATCGCTCCACAACACTTTGCGGACGAACCGTAACGACCATGAGGGTCTCTTGATCGTCACACTCATCGGCCTCGCGGCCGCGTTCTGCACGACCGTCGCGTTCCTGCCGCAGGTCATCAGGACCTGGCGGACGCGCTCGACCAAAGATTTGTCGTTGCCGATGTTCCTGATCTTCACAACGGGTATCGCGCTTTGGCTGATCTACGGTCTCATCGTGCGCGACGTCCCGTTGATCGCCGCCAACGGCACGACCTTTGTTCTCTCAGGGACGATTCTCTATTTCAAGCTGCGTCACGGCTGATCGAACACGCGCCTGAAGATCGTGTCGACCTGCTTCGTGTGATAGTCGAGATCGAACAGGCTTTCGAGCTTCGCTTTCGGCAACGCCTTCGACACGTCGGCGTCCGCTTTCAGAAGGTCGAGCAGCGCGCCTTCGCCTTTCCAGGTGCGCATGGCATTGCGCTGGACCATCCGGTAGCTGTCTTCGCGGCTCACGCCAGCCTGGGTGAGCGCGAGCAGAACGCGCTGGCTGTTCACCAGGCCTTGGGTGCGTTCGACATTCTCCTTCATGCGCTCGGGGTAGACCAGAAGCTTGTCCACTACGCCTGCAAGCCGCGCGAGTGCGAAGTCGAGGGTGATCGTCGCGTCGGGTCCGATGTAGCGCTCGACCGAGGAGTGCGAGATGTCGCGCTCGTGCCACAGCGCCACATTCTCCAGCGCGGGGATCGCATAGGACCGCACCATGCGCGCAAGGCCGGTAAGATTCTCCGTCAGGATCGGATTGCGTTTGTGCGGCATCGCCGACGAACCCTTCTGCCCTTCGGAGAAGAACTCCTCGGCCTCCAGGACTTCGGTGCGCTGCAGATGGCGGATTTCCGTCGCCAGCCGTTCGATCGAACTCGCCACCACCGCGAGCGCGGTGAAGTAGGCCGCGTGGCGGTCGCGCGGGATCACCTGAGTCGAGACCGGCTCCGGCTTCAGGCCCAGTTTCGCGGCCACATGCTCTTCGACCTGCGGATCGATGTTCGCAAAGCTGCCGATCGCGCCGGAGATCGCGGCGGTCGAGATCTCTTCCCGCGCGGTGACGAGCCGCGCGCGTGCGCGGACGAACTCCGCATAGAAGCCGGCCAGTTTCACGCCAAACGTCGTGGGCTCCGCATGGATACCGTGGCTGCGGCCGATAGTGATTGCGTATTTGAACTCGAAAGCGCGTTTCTTAAGCGCCGCCAGAACCGCGTCGACGTCTTTGATCAGAATGTCGGCGGCGCGCCGCAACTGCACCGCAAGCGTGGTGTCGAGCACGTCGGACGACGTCATCCCCTGATGCACGAAGCGCGCTTCGGGGCCAACGATCTCAGACAAGTGGGTGAGAAACGCGAGCACGTCATGCTTGATCTCGCGTTCGATCTCGTCGATGCGGTCGATGTCGAAGACGGCGTCACGGCCTTTTTGCCAAACCTTCGCCGCAGCCTCTTTCGGGATCACGCCCAGTTCCGCGAGCTTGTCGGCCGCGTGCGCTTCGATCTCGAACCAGATGCGGAAGCGCGTTTCCGCGGTCCAGATCGCCGTCATTTCGGGGCGGGCGTAACGCGGAATCATGGGACGGCTTCTCCTGAAAGAAGCGCGGACTTGTAGCGGCAAGCGGTGCTGCGCGAAAGGGCGGCGTTTGACGCTCGCGCGGCGCAAGAAGTCAAAGCGAATTCAATGCCTTAAGAACGTTTGTTCGGTGTGGCCAGAGCGCGATGGCCGAACCGTGCGCTGTTGCAGCTTTGGCAATCTGTTTTCGTTTTGCCGACATGGCGAAGCCGGAGGCCACGATAGACCCTCAAAAGGTGAGCTTGTTCTCTGTGCCCGAGAGAAGCCGCTGCATGTTTTCTCGATGTCTGAAAATTGTTATCGACGCCATCAGGCTCGCAAACATGTGGAAATAAACGGTGTGGCCAAAAACCGGGATGAACGAGAGGGCCACAAAGACCGCCGAGGCACAGATCGCCCCCAAGGAAACATAACGGGTTGAAGCCACCAGAATCGCGAAAACACCGAAACTTGTGAGCGTCAGGGACCAGTCGAGCATAAACATGACGGTCGCCGCGATAAGCAGTCCCTTGCCGCCTTCGAACGCAAAAAATACCGGCCAGTTGTGCCCGATGACCACGCCGGCACCTGCCGCCAGAAGACTGACGCAATCTCTGGCCTCGCCTGAATACACGTAGACGCCGAGATACAATCCGATAAGTCCGGCAACGACGCCCTTCGAGACATCCCCGATAAGAACGAGAACCGCAGCCGATCTCCCGAGGACCCGCAGGGTGTTGGTAAGCCCGGCGCTTTTGCTCCCGTGGCTGTGGATGTCCTTGCCGTAAATCCTGCCCACGATCACCGCTGTGTTGAGGCTGCCCAGAAGGTAGCTCAGGGCAAAAGCAGCGATGATCTTCAGGATATCGGTCGTCACAGCAAACCGAGCGATTTGAAGCTCACATGGCCCTTGAGGCCGATGACAAGGTGGTCGTGCACCGCGATGCCCAAAGCTTTCGCCGCCTGGGCAATCTGCTTCGTCATCTCGATGTCGGCACGGCTGGGCGTCGGATCGCCCGATGGGTGGTTGTGGACGAGGATGATCGCCGAAGCCGAGAGCTCCAGCGCGCGCTTCACGATCTCGCGCGGATAGACGGGCGTGTGGTCGACGGTACCCTGGCTCTGCACTTCGTCGGCGATCAGCACATTCTTGCGGTCGAGGAACAGGACGCGGAACTGTTCGCGCGGATCGCGTGCCATCGCGGCTGTGCAGTAATCGGTCAGCGCCTTCCACGAGGACAGCGCCGGTTTGTTCAGCACCTGCGTGCGCGTCATTCGCAGGCCCGCCGCTTCGATGATCTTCAGTTGTGCGATCACCGCGTCACCGACATCGGCGATTTCGCGCAGGAGCGCCGGTGGCGCCCCGATCACGTCGGCGAAACTGCCGAAGCGTGCGAGCAACGCTTTCGCCAAAGGCTTGGTGTCGCGGCGCTGGATGGCGGAGAACAGTGCGAGTTCGAGCAGCTCGTAATCCGCAAATCCCTGCGCGCCGCCTTTCAGGAAGCGCTCGCGCAGCCGCGCGCGATGGCCGAGGTAATCCGGCGCGCTTTCCGCAACGGGCACGTCGAACGACAGGCCGATATCGGAAACGCCCTTCGGCTTGCTCGGAGGCATGGGGGGCAACGTCCATTCGTTCAAACGCAAGAACGGTCGCATCGCCTCGCACACAAGGCAAATCCGATTTGTATTCAAACGTCTCCGTCAGCGCTGTCTGCTACATTCGAGTAAGCAATGTGACCGTCTTTCGCGGACGCTAGCCTACGAGCTTCTCCATCTCATCCACGGTGCGGCTGAATTTGGCGATCAGCGCCAGGTACGGCGCGGGTGTGGTCAGATCGACGCCGCCTTTGCGGATCAGTTCGACCGGATTGGCCGAACCGCCGGCCCTCAGCATGTTGAGATAAGAGTCGCGATCCGCCGTACCGCCGGCCAGCACCCGCTCGGAAAATAACGCCGAGGCCGAGACGCATACGGCGTACTGGTAGACGTAGAAATCGAAGTAGAAGTGCTGGATGTCGGCCCATTCGATCGCACAGGCCGGGACGATCGTCACGCCGGTGCCGTAGTATTTCGCAATCAGCGTCAGATAGAGGCCGGACAATTGCTCGCCTGACAGCGGCTTGCCGGCTTCGGCGGTTTCGTGCATCGCCAGTTCGAACTCGGCCAGCAGGGCCTGACGAAAGAATTTGCTCGTGAAGAAATCGCACAGCCGGTCGAGAAAGAAGAGTTTCTCGGTCCTGGTGGTCGCGGTCTTCAGCAGGTAAGCCGCCATCAGCTGCTCGTTCATCGTCGAGGCGATCTCGCCGATGAAGTCGGAGTAGCTTGCGGTCTCATAGGGCTGAGCCTTCTGCGCCAGTAGCGAATGCATGGCGTGGCCCCACTCATGGACGTAGTGCCCCATGCCGACGAAGTCCTCGGTGTAGTTCAGCAGCATGAAGAGATGCACGTCGTAGGCGCTGTCGTCGGTGTAGTTGCCGGCGCGCTTGCCTGGCCGCGGATAGGCGTCGATCCAGGGCTTTGCACTGCTCTCGGTGAAGAGCTGCACGTAGTCCGGTCCGAGCGGCTTCAGGGCCTCGATCGTCTGTTGCCGCGATTCCTCCAGCGGGATCCTGCGCTCGACCGTCGTCAGCGGCGCGTAGAGATCGTAGTAGCGCATGTCTGGCAGGCCCAGCATCCGGCGGCGCAGCGCCAGATAGCGTTGCAGAACGGGGATGCCGTTTTGCGCCTCGGCCAGCAGCGTGCGGTAAACACCTGTCGGAACGGCGGCAACGTCGAGCGCCGCCTCCAGCGACGAGGCATACCGCCGCGCTTTGGCATTGAAGATGTGGCTCTGCACCTGTGCAGCCATCACTGCACCGAGCGTTGGTTCGAACGCCTTCAGCGCGCCGAAATACAGCTCGTTCGCCTGCTGACGCTCGCTGCGCACGCGCGAAGTGCGCACCTTGCCGTAGCCTTGCGGATCGAGCCGCACTTTGCCGTCCGCGGTAGCCATCTCGGGGTAGGGCAGGTCCGAAGCGGCCAGGATTCCGCGGATCTGGGCCGGACTATCCGAGAGCGGACCGGCGCTGGCCAGCAACGCTTCGCCTTCGGCGCTCAACTGGTGCGGCGCCTGGCGAAACAGGTCTTCCAGGTGATGGCGGAATTTGGCCATCTGTGGATCGGCGTCGACTTCGCCCATGATCCGGTTTTCACCGGCAGCCAGCAGCTCCGGATTCACCCAGGCGACCGCCTCGCCCAACTCGCCTGCCACCTCGGCGGCTGTCTGGCGCTTTTCCTGATTGGCGGCGACGCGCCGGTCTTCATCGGCCTTCAGGTCGGCGTAGAGGGTGAAGCGGCCGACCCGGCGGTTGAGGTCGCTGATGGCCTGAAGCGCCTCTTTCAGCGTGGCGCGGTTTACGGTGAGCCGGCCCTTGTAGGCCGCCAGCCCTTTGAACGCCGTTTCCAGGGCTGAGTGCTCTGCCTCCCAGGCCGCGTTGTTCGAATAGAGTGCGGTGAGGTCCCACTTGGTCGGCAGCAATGCCTGCGCTTGCGCCCGAGCGACCGCAGGCGCCAAGGCCAGAGCGGCTCCGCCCATAAAGAGAGCGTCGCGGCGTGAAAGGTCGATGGTGCTCATGGAGCGTCCCTACACCGGGGGCCGCAAACCTGCCATTTATTGAATTTGATAATCGTATTAAGTTGAACTTAATGCTCGATCCTGCCGATTTGCGCTTCTTCTCTGCAGTTGCCGCCGCGCCGTCGTTGGCCGCGGCGGCGCGCGCTCTGAACGTTACGCCCCCGGCTGTGTCGCAACGTCTGGCACAGATGGAGGCGCGCTTGGGGCTGCGCCTCGTGGAGCGCGGCGCCCGCGGGCTGCAGCTCACGGCAGAAGGCGAACTTCTCGCGAGCGGGGCGTCCCGGATTCTGAGCGCCTTCGACTCTTTGACCGATGACATGGCGCAGCGCCGCGGCGAAATCGTCGGGCCGCTGCGGGTGCTGGCGCCGTTCGGCTTCGGCCGTCTGCACGTAGCACCGATCATGGCAGCGTTCGGTGCCGCGCATCCGAACGTGATCCTCGACCTCATCCTCACGGACGATCCGCGTGGCGCGATGCGCACCGATCGTTGGGATGTGCTGGTTCACGTGGGACGGCTGCCGGATCTGAACATCGTCCAGCGCAAGCTCGCGCCGAACCGCCGGCTGCTATGCGCCGCGCCGGATTACGTGCGCCGCCACGGTCAGCCTGCTAATCCGGACGTGTTGCGGTCGCACCGCTGCGGTGTCGTGCGAGAGGATAGCGCCGATGTCTCGCTCTGGTCGTTCACCGGACCGGGCGGTGAGAGCGCTGCGATCCGCATCGAACCGGGCTTCAGCAGCAACGACGGCGAAGTGATCCGCGCCTGGACGCTGCAGGGTCTCGGCATCGCGGAGCGTTCGGAGTGGAGCGTCGCGGAAGACTTGCGCACCGGTGCGTTGATGGAAGTTCTTACCGACTGGCAACTGGAGGATGCCGATGTCGTCTCCCTGATGAACCCGCGAACCGTTCGCGCCGCGCGCATCCAGGCGTTCGCCGATTATTTCAGCGAGGCGCTTGCTTCACCGCCGTGGCGCGCACGCTGATGTTCTGAGACGTATGAGGCGAAGCGACTTTGTGCTCAAAACTTTTCGTCTGCGTCGTCTGCTACATCCGAATAAAAAGTGTACCCCTGATTCGGCTTGAGGGATTCTCGCAGATATCTCGTCAGGCTGATCTGAATGACCTGATCGGCTATCAGTTCGGGCAGCGCGCCCTTGTTGAGCTTGACCAGAGGAGGCTTCGACCACTGTTTCAGAACCAGTGATTTCGCAGCTTCTATTGCATCCTCGCGGTTCGACGCGCGGACGGTGCGACTCGTGAAGAAGCCAATGATTGGCCTGTCTTTTTCTTCCGGGTCTGCAAATCCAAAATGATGCTCCGTATCAGCATCGAGAGGAATGCAGATACCGCTCCCATCCAGGATCACGTGGAAGTAGGCCATAACGTAAGCTTGCAACGCCTGACGAGTGTCAGACGTAAGGCGGTTTGTCCCAGCCCTTGGGCGACTTGGTGAAGATCTCCACCCCGTCTTTCGTCACGCCGACGCTGTGTTCGAACTGGGCGGAGAGCGAACGGTCGCGCGTCACCGCGGTCCAGCCGTCGTTCAGCACCTTCACCCCGTAATTGCCGAGATTGATCATCGGCTCGATCGTGAAGAACATGCCCGGCCGCAGCGCCAGACCATGACCCGGCTTGCCGTAGTGCACGATATTGGGCAGCGCATGGAAAATCTGTCCGAGCCCGTGACCGCAAAAATCGCGCACGACGGCGCAGCGTTCCTGGCCTTCGGCATAGGACTGGATGGCGTGGCCGATATCGCCCGTGGTCGCGCCCGGCTTCACCACCGCGATGCCGCGCATCATCGAATCGTAGGTGATGTCGACCAGACGCCGCGCTTTCAGCTTCACGTCGCCGACCAGGTACATGCGGCTGGTATCGCCGTGCCAGCCGTCGACGATCACGGTCACGTCGATGTTCACGATGTCGCCGTCCCGCAGCGGCTTGTCTTCCGGAATGCCGTGACAGACGACATGGTTGATGGAGGTGCACAGCGTGTGACGATAGCCGCGGTAGCCAAGGCAGGCCGGAACGCCGCCGTTCGCGATCGTGTAGTCGAACGCGACCTTGTCGAGCATGGCTGTTGTCACGCCCGGTTTCACCAGCGGTACCATCAGGTCGAGCACTTCGGCGGCGAGCCGGCCGGCCTTGCGCATGCCTTCGAAGCTCGCGTCGTCGTGCACCGAAACGGTCAGATGCGAACGGCGCGCCTGCTCGAAAACGTCTGGGACTGGCATTTCGGACATCGCAGAAGAACCTCTATCCTGTTGTTTCTTTTACATCCCGGGACGATCCTTGACCAGATCGAGGCGGCCGTGCGTTTTAGCCGTCCGAACCGCAGCTGAGAGCGCGCATGGCCGAAACCGTCACCGCCGCCGTCCTCGTCATCGGGGATGAAATCCTCTCCGGCCGTACGCAGGACACCAACACAGCCTACATCGCGAAGTTTCTCGGAACGCTCGGCATCGATGTGAAAGAGGCACGCGTGGTTCCCGACGTGCAGGAGGAGATCGTCGCGGCGCTGAACGCGCTGCGCGCCCGCTACACCTACGTGTTCACCACAGGTGGGATCGGTCCGACGCATGACGACATCACCGCCGACGCGGTGGCCGCCGCGTTCGGCGTCGGTATCGATTACCATCCCGAAGCGATGGCGATGATGGCGGCACGCTACAAGAACCCGGAAGACTTCAACGAGATGCGCAAGCGCATGGCGCGCATCCCGCTCACCGCCACACTGGTGAAGAACAGCGTCTCGACCGCACCGGGTTTTCAGATCGGCAATGTGTTCACGATGGCCGGGGTACCGATGATCATGCGGGCGATGATGGAAGACATCGCACCGCGGCTGAAGCGCGGCGCGGTCGTGCAGGTGGCGACGGTCGAAGGCCGGATCCCGGAAGGCCGGATCGCGGCGGCGCTGATGGCGATTCAGAAAGACCATCCGACGGTTTCGATCGGCAGCTATCCCTTCTATCGCGAGGATGGCGCCGGTGCGCAATTCGTCACACGTGGCCGCGACGTGAATGCGGTTGAGATCGCCGCAAAAGCCATCGAAGCCGCGATTCTCGCCGAGGGCGTGACGCCACTTCGGATCGGGAACTAAACCCGTTTTTTACTAAGAGTCTGCCGTACTTTATAAATTTCGTGACAAACGCGGCAGCCCATGTATTTTGCATCGGGTCCGGACAGAAAGTTCCCGCAAAGCACGGGACGACATCCGGAAGGCAGGGGGAGCCGAAACGACCGCAAACGGGCCAACGCGGCCCGCGTAGAAAAAAGAACCGCGTCGTTCGGCGCAAAATTGCATTCGTCGCAAGGGAGCAAAGACAACCATGACGATCAAACGGACTTTGGCGGCAGCGGTGGGCGGAGTGCTGCTGGCAGCGGGCAGTGTGGCGTTGGGCGCCAACTTCACCTCTTCACGGCAGATCGATTTCTTCGCGTCCGGCCAGCACCAGTTCTACGTGTGGTGTGCCGGCGGCCGCGACTACACCGCGCTCGCCAAGGGCAAGGACGCCATGGACGCGCAGATGAAGCTTTACAACAGTGCCAAGGCGAGCGGGAATTCGACCTGCTGGCCGGTGTGGCAGGGCCGCGTTTCGAGCTGATTGAAATCAAGCGGAACGTGTTGGCGAAACGGCGGCTTGTGGGCCGCCGTTCTGCCTTTTAGGGAACCGCTTTCTGCGGCGCAGGCGTCAGCCGGAGCAGACGCCGGCGCTCCCGCTCCTGACGGATGGCGAGCGCGCGAACGCGCAGAAGATCGCGCAACGCAACCAGTCCCACGACTTTTTTCGTTTCGCGATCGACGATCGGCACCCGCGAGACCTCGCTGATCGCCATGCGGTCGGCGAGTTGTCCCGCAAGGTCGTCGCTATAGGCGAAGAACGGCGCGTCGCCGGTGAGCTTGCTGTCAAGCGTCGCGTCGTCGGGGAAATCGTCATACATCCAGTGCATCACATCCGTCCGCGCGACCATGCTGAGCAGTTTTCCCTCGTCATCCACGACCGGATAGGTGTCGTGTCGGCGCTTGCCTTCCGTCGTCATGAAGAAGTTGATCGCTTGTTCCACGGGCATGGAGGCAGCCAGGGTATGAACCGGCTTCGCCATGATCTGCTCGACGCGCGTCTGCAGAAAGGGATCGATCGCGTATTCGCGTGAGATGTGATGACCGCGCCGCGCGATACGCTCGGTCAGGATCGAGCGGCGCATGACGAGCACGGTCAGGCCGAACGCCGCTACCGATGCGACCATCAGCGGCAGCAGCAGGTGCGTATTGCCGGTCAATTCCACCGCGAAGATCGTCGAGGTCAGCGGCGCCCGCATCGTACCGCCAAGGATCGAGGCCATGCCGAGCAGCGCCCAGAAGCCCGGGTCTCCAAACGGCAGGTACTGTCCTTCGAGGAAGCCCAGCGCGCCGCCCATGATCAACAGCGGCGCGAGCACGCCGCCCGACGTTCCGGACGACAGCGCCACGATCCAGATCGCCGCTTTCACCAGGAGCAGAAGCAACGCCGCATGCTGATCGAACCCGCCCGACAGCAAGCCGCGGATGTTATCGTAACCGACGCCAAGCGCCGCCGGATCGAAATAACCGCCAACACCGACGACGGCACCGCCGATCGCGGGCCACCACATCCAGTGCACAGGCAGTTTGCGAAACACATCTTCGACGCCATAGAGCAGGACCGTCATCAGCGACGATTGCAAGCCGGCGATCACGCCGGCTCCGGCGCAGAGCGCAAGGCCCCACCAGGGAATGGTGGGATTTGCGAGATAGGGAAAAAGCGGCCCGGCGCCGAGCAGCCACGGCCGCCACATCGCCGCGATTGCGGCTGCAACGGCCACGGGAATGAAGCTCCGCGGCTTCCATTCGAACAGCAGGAGTTCGACCGCGAGCAGGATCGCGGCCACCGGCGTCGCGAACACCGCCGTCATGCCCGCTGCAGCGCCGGCGACGAGCAGTGTCTTTCGCTCTGCCGAACTCAAATGAAACAGCTGCGCCAGCAAAGAGCCGAGTGCGCCGCCCGTCATGATGATCGGACCTTCCGCACCAAACGGGCCACCGCTTCCGATGGCGATGGCGGACGAAAGCGGCTTCAGGATCGCCACTTTCGGTTCGATCCGGCTTTGCCCGATAAGGATCGCTTCGATCGCTTCGGGAATGCCATGACCGCGAATCTTTTCCGACCCGAAGCGCGCGATCAGCCCGACAATGATGCTGCCAACGACGGGAACGGCAATGGCCCAGAGCGGCAATACCGCGTGGCGGAAGGAAATCGGCGCCAACGAGAGACGCTGAAAGTAGGCGAGGTTGGTCGCGAGTGCGATCAGCTTCAGCAGCACCCATGCCGCGGCGGCGCCGGCCGTCCCGACCACGACCGCCATGACGGCCAACAGCAGGAGTCTCGGATCGGCGGTGAAATCGCGCAGATTGTCTTTGCGATGAACCACCGATTCTGCGCCAGCCATGACCACCCTCTCTTGCTCTTCGATGTGCGCGGCTTTATGTCGTGTCACGACATAAATCAAGCTGGAGATCGCCATGGCGCGTCGCACTGCAGCCCTGGACGCTGCCGACTACCGCTTGCTCGCGGAATTTCGCCACGTTTTGCGGGCGTTTCTTGCGTTCAGCGAAACGGCGGCAGCCCGGCTGGGTCTTTCGTCGCAGCAGCACCAGGCCCTGCTTGCGATCAAGGGAAACAGCGGCGGCCCCATGGCGGTCGGCGAGCTCGCGAACCGGCTTGCGATTCAGCACAACAGTGCCGTCGGCCTTGTTAACCGCCTCGTCCAGGCACGCTATGTGATGCGGCAAAGCGATCCGTCCGATCGCCGCCGCGCCTGCCTGTGCGTGACGTCCAGCGGCGAAGCGCTTCTGGAAAAGCTGACGGCCGCGCATCGCGCGGAGCTGCGCCGCGTGGTGCCGCTCCTGCGGCCGTTGCTCAATCAACTGCAGCGTTAGGCGGCTATCGTACCCGCAATTTCAGCGCGGCGGCTTCGTCATCCAGCGCCTTCAGCGCCTCGGCGTTCTTTGCCAGCACCGTGCGCGCGTCCTTCAGCGCCGCTTCCGCCTTGTCGTTGCGCCTGAGGACGGAATAGGCCCGGATGAGGCGCTGCCAGCCTTCGACATTGTTGGGATCGGTTTTGAGTTCGGCGGCGAGACCCGACACCATCGACTCCACGTCGGGCGCCATCCCGTTGCCTGCGCTCAGCACCGCGATGCGATCCAGCAGATCGCCGCGCCACAGCGCGTCCTTCGGCGCATCGGCCAGAAGCGCTTTCCAGATCGCCAGCGCCTGGGCCGTCTCGCGCTTCTGGGCATGCATCAGGCCCAGATAATAGCGTGCCGTCACATCGTGCGGATCGAGCGCGAGGGTTCGTTCGAACGCAGCCGTCGCTTCCGGCGTCACCTCGCCCGATGCCGCCTGTGTCAGTGCCTCGCCGTAGAGCGCATAGAGACCGCCCGGTGCGCGCCCGCCCGCCGCCTGGATGGCGCGGGCGAACGCCTTCGCCGCATCCTGCGGATTGCGCAGTTTCATGTAGCCCGCGCCAAGATACAGCCAGCCGCGCACATCGCCGGGATTCTTGCGCACGTCATGCGCCAGTGTTGCGATCAGTCCGCCATAGTCGCGATCTTCGGTTTTGGTGACGGCCCGCTCGGCCAGTTGCGGCGCGCCGAGCATCAGATAGGACCCGCCGCCGATCGCGATCACGAAGGCGCCGGCGGCACCGGCCAGTGCCAGGCGCGCGAGGCGGCCGCCGGCCTCCGCACGCCATGCCGGCCATGCGACGAATGCCGCCGCGACGAGCGCGACGATCGCGAAGAGGGAGAAAACGAGAAAGCCCATCGGGCGCACGCCTAGCATGGCGAAGCCCGAACTGCCTATTACTCAGGCATGCGCGCGATCAACGCGGATCGAAAATATCCTCGATCCGGCATTTGAAGAGTTTGGCGATCGCGAAAGCCAGCGGCAGGCTTGGATCGTAGCGTCCTTTTTCCAAGGCGTTCACGGTCTGGCGCGATACGTTGAGCGCTTCGGCGAGATCTCCCTGTGTCATGCTGAGTTTGGCGCGAAGCTCCGGAAGGATGTTGTTCATTGCCGGCATCAACGCCTGAGGAAATGCATGATGCCGCCGGTCAGAGCCCAGGTGACGGCCAAAGTCGGCCATGCCCAGGTGATGCCGAGCACCGAAATCCCCGCGTCGGACAGAAACGCCCAGGTGCAGACCAGACTTGAGCCGATCCCGAAGGAAAGCGCGAGCGTCTCCAGGAATTTCTGTTTTTCGAACTCGTCGATGCGGCGGTAATAGCGATACACCACCCAGAAGAGACCCCAGATCGGCAATGCAGGAATGATGGCTGCGGCCAGCTTCAACGCCGGATTTGGTGCCTGCGCGATCAGCCAGTGCCGGCTCGCCGCTGCACCGACATAAAGCGTCGTGGCAATCGCCACCTCAACGAGATAATCGCGTCCGGCGTATTTTATCGGGGCGTTTGCCGCTGCTGCCATAACTCACTCCTGTAAAGTGAACTTTACATATGGCAGCTGCAGCACTATGTCAAGCACGCTTTACAAGATCATTGGTTCTGTTTCTTCGCGCTCTCGCCGCGAAATTTTCCCTTGGTCAGGGCAACGATCATTCCGCGCAGGGTCTGCACTTCCTGGTAGGTAAGCCTCGCGCGATGCAGCGTGGCGCGGATGGCGCGGATCATTCCGGCGCGCTTGTCCGGCGGATAGAGGAAGCCGCTGTCGGTCAGTTCGCGCTCCAGATGCTCGAACATCTGGACCATCTCTTCGCGCGTGGGCTTGCGATGGATCGGGCCGTGTTCGATCCGCGCCGGCGGCGTTGCATCGGCGGCGCGAAACCATTCGTAAGAGGTCAGCAGCACCGCCTGGCCGAGATTGAGCGAGGCAAATTCGGCGGTGGGAATGGTGATCACGGCATCGGCAAGGCTGATCTCGTCGTTGTCGAGCCCGGCACGCTCGTTACCGAACAGGATCGCCGCCTTCCCGCCGCGGGCAACTGCCGCATGCAGCCGCCGCGCCGCCTCCGGCGGCGTGATCACTTCCTTGGTGGTGCCGCGCTCGCGCGCTGTCGTCGCGTAGATGAGGTTGAGATCCTTAACCGCATCGCGCAGCGACTTGAACACACGCGTGTCGTCGATGACGTGCGATGCGCCCGCGGCCATGCGATGCGCCTTCTCGTTCGGCCAGCCGTCGCGCGGTTCGACCAACCGGAGATCGCTCAGCCCGAAATTCGCCATCGCCCGCGCCGCGGCGCCGATGTTCTCGCCGAGTTGCGGATGGGACAGGATGATAGATGGTGATTTCATGCCGGTCGTTTCCGAAATCGTAGCTGCTGCACGCCAACACCCAATCCCAACATCAGAAGGCATGTCGGCGCGACAATGCCTCCCCACAGTCCCAGCGCAGCAGGAACGTTTTCTCTTGGAAATATTCCCCAGATGAGAAATTCGCGACAACCTTTGCAATGCTCTCTGTCGTTGCCTAGCGCGACAAGAGGCGGCTCTATCCTCCGCTGGACGTAAGGGCCATAGAGATATTGCTGTCCGTTGTCTGTTCGGTATTCGGCCCACACACCATCAAATTTGGTAAAAACGATCGCAGTGAAAGCGGCCGCGCAGGCGAGAGCTACCGGCAGTCTCCATGAACGTCGCGACGCGGTCGCAAGGAAGCCGAGCAGGAGAAGGCCCGGCGTCAAGATACCACCCAACAGAGCGATGATCGGGGGCAGCGACCAACGCGTGAAAATTCCGGTCACCGAGTCTAGCGCCTCTACCCCACAAGCTTGATTCCTTACCGGCATCATGTCGGCCACCGAATAGTACATCACGAATAGAGCGCTACCCGCTGGTCCCCGCGTTATATTGGAGTGGTCGCAATAGACCGTGACATGCTGCGTACCCCACTCCGTCAATCCGAAGTGAAGGAACATGGCGGCGACCGGGAGCGCGGCTACCAGATATTTGAAAGTGGGACTTTCATCCATCCGACGGCTCGAAATTCGCCATCGCCCGCGCCGCCGCGCCGATGTTCTCGCCGAGCTGGGGATGAGACAGGATGATGGTGGGCGCAGTCATGCGCCGCCTCTGTATTGACGACGATCCCTTTCACCTCCCCACGAGGGGCACGAGGGGGAGGTGAAAGTAGCGACAGTGTGCATAGCGTCCGGCGCCATCCCCTCACCCCCAGCCCTCCCGCCGGTTGGGGAGAGGGAGTGGTCCGTGAAACTCGTCTAAAATCCATCGGGATAGTGCTCACATTGGCCGCTTTGACGCTGCGCGCGGCCCCCGTTATATCCCGCCCGCGCAGCAATTCCCGAGGAATTTCATGGACAAGATCAAGGTCGCCAATCCGGTCGTCGAGCTCGATGGCGACGAGATGACCCGCATCATCTGGGATCTCATCAAGAAGAAGCTGATCCTGCCTTATCTCGACATCACCCTCGAATATTACGACCTCGGCGTGGAACACCGCGATGCGACACACGACAAGGTCACGGTCGATGCGGCGCATGCGATCCAGAAGCATGGAGTCGGCGTCAAATGCGCCACCATCACGCCGGACGAAGCCCGCGTGAAAGAGTTCAATCTCAAGGAGATGTGGAAGTCGCCCAACGGCACGATCCGCAACATCCTGGGCGGCGTGATCTTTCGCGAGCCGATCATCTGCAAGAACGTGCCGCGCCTGGTACCGGGCTGGACCAAGCCGATCGTCGTCGGCCGTCACGCGTTCGGCGATCAGTACCGCGCCACCGATTTCCGCTATCCGGGCAAGGGCACGCTCACGATCAAGTTCGTCGGCGAAGACGGCACGGTGATCGAGAAGGAAGTGTTCAAGGCGCCGGGCTCAGGCGTTGCGATGGCGATGTACAATCTCGACGACTCGATCCGCGATTTCGCCCGCGCCTCGATGAACTACGGCCTTGCGCGCAACTATCCGGTCTACCTCTCGACCAAGAACACGATCCTCAAGGCCTATGACGGCCGCTTCAAGGACATCTTCCAGGACGTGTTCGACGCGGAGTTCGCGGCGAAGTTCAAGGCGGCCGGCATCACCTACGAGCACCGCCTGATCGACGACATGGTCGCTTCCGCACTGAAGTGGGAAGGCGGCTATGTCTGGGCCTGCAAGAACTACGACGGCGATGTGCAGTCCGACACCGTGGCGCAGGGCTTCGGCTCGCTCGGCCTGATGACGAGCGTGCTGACGACGCCGGACGGAAAAATCGTGGAAGCGGAAGCCGCGCACGGCACGGTGACGCGCCACTACCGCGAGCACCAGAAGGGCAAGGCGACCTCGACCAACTCGATCGCCTCGATCTTCGCGTGGACCCGGGGTCTCGCACATCGGGCCAAGCTCGACAACAATCCGGCGCTCGACACGTTCGCGCACACGCTGGAGAAGGTCTGCGTCGACACCGTTGAAGCCGGCTACATGACGAAGGACCTGGCGCTTCTTGTCGGTCCGGACCAGAAGTGGCTCACCACCGAGGGCTTCCTCGACAAGGTGGACGAGAACCTGAAGAAGGCGATGGCGTAACGCGATGCGCCGCAAAGCATCCTGCTGTTGCGGCGCCTGCGCCATCGAGGTCGAAGGTGAACCGGCCTTGAACGCGCTCTGCCATTGTTCGAGTTGCAAGAGACGCACGGGCAGTGCGTTTGGCTGGTCGGCCTATTTCCCGGACGACCGGATCGTCGCGAAAAGCGGCGACCTGCGTGTCTACGCCAAAGGCGGCGACAATCCGTTCCAGCGCTCGTTCTGTGCGAAGTGCGGCACGACCTTGTTCTGGAAATCGCAGAACTTCCTGCCCGATCAGACCGGAATCGCCGGCGGCTGTTTCACCGGCGATCCGCTGCCGTCACCCAATCTGTCGGCCAACGAGACCGGGCGCTGCGCCTGGGTGAGCCTGCCGGACGAATGGCTGCACGCGCCGTGATCCCTCGTCCCTGAAGTCGAGATAAGCGGGCCTTGCCGTTCAGATTGGGTTAGAGTGGCAATGGGGCGGCGGAGCGGCAGCTATGCTTGGCAGAAGGTTGGGAGGCGGCATCGTTTTCGCTTCGGCGGCCACTTTGCTGAGTTGCGTGGCTGCGTCGTCCGTACCGCTTCACAACGTTCGCCCGATATCGAAACTCGAAGCGCGTTCTCTACCGGAGAAATATGTGGTCGCTCGGGTCCTCGGTCAGTTGGCCGCGTTGCTACTGACGGATAAGACGCCTGGCGCCGGTTTGATCGCGCGGCCTCCTCTCACCCAGGCTGATCGGCAGGTCATTTATGATCGTTTGTCCCAGGTCGCTTTGGAATATCCCGGAGCCGGATCCCCGCCGATACCGCCTGCATTATCAGAGGATGGCGTGAATCAACTGCTGGAAAGGCTGACTGGTATCATATCGCTTTGGCACGACCCCTATTGGACACAACACCCGCAGCATCCGCTCTGGCAGCTCGGACTTCACACGCGACCGTATGCGACCCGTATACGGGACCTCTGCGCGGTCGATTCCATCACGATGGAATTCGCCCATGTCGATGGCAGCGAAGATGCGTCCGCCAGGATGCGGGTGTCGAACGTCATGATCGACCGCTCGTACAAGTTTCTTGTTCCGCCATCATCGGAGAGACCGGTCGAAGTCAGCGCCCACGAGCGCAGCGGGACAGATACAGCTTGCGCAAAACTCGACAGCGACCAAAACTTTTTCGTCGCCCCCAACGATGTTGCGGCCTTTGAAGGCGTAACCCTTGCCCAAGCCGCGATCACCTCGGCGAGCCAGCCGGCGCTGCCATATGTGTTGTCCTGCGATCGGAAGGACGCAGAGGCGTGCCGAAAGGATATCGCGAGCGCGCATGCCTCCAACATCTGGGTCGGGAAGTGCGCACCGCCAGATGTCTCACCGGAAAGCGCGTGCGACGTGATGCTGGACGGCAACGATCTGGTGATCACGGTGAAATCCGGCGCGATTTCTCAGGTCGATGTGCATCAAACGGTTGTCATAGCCGACGAACTCGCCGATTGAATCGTTATCAATTAATGCCCGATCGTTCCGCCTATGTTTCCAACAATGCCGCGTGGTGCGATGCGGTGGCGCGCGCGCATGGCGGCGAAACCGCGTTCGCAGCCAGCCACTGGCACAACATGCGCCAGTCGCCGCCGTTCTATCCCAACCTCATCACGCTGACGCCGGATGATGCCGCTGAACAGTTAGCGGCGGTGCGTGCGCTCGCGGAAAGCGGCACGCTCGAAGACGGCTGGGGCGTGAAGGATTCCTTCGCGACGCTCGACCTCGCGCCGCTCGGCTTCGAGATGCTGTTCGCGGCACAATGGCTGTGGCGGACACCTGTGCAGGGTGAGGCTTCGCTATCCTCCTTCACGCGAGTGAACAACGAGCCGAAGCTCGCGGCTTGGGAACGCGGTTTCTCCGGCGAGCATGAGCCGATGCATATCTTCAAAAGCGCGCTTCTCGCCGATCCCGACATCGCCTTCTTCGGCGCCGGCGCGCGCGATACGGTCACGGCCGGTTTCAGCGTCAATCGCCATGCCGGCGTTTGCGCAATCTCCAACGTGTTCGCATCGGGCGACGCAGGGCCGGATTTTCTCTCGCGCGTGACGGCGGCGGCCAGCGTGTTCTCGAAAGATCTGCCGCTCGTTTCCTACATGCCGGACCAGGCGCTTCCCGAATGGCAGGCCGCGGGATTCGAACTGATCGGGCCCCTGCGGATTTGGGTGAAGAGCTGATCCTGCCGTCTCCTGCCATGCGCGCCGCGCACGCGGTGCCTGCAGAAATGTTCCTTTAATGTTCGATTATTCTAGACTATTTTCCGCACTCAATTCGGAGGAGAAACCATGGCGATTGGGTATGTGACGATCGGCGCGCGCGACGCTGAGGCGTCCGGCAAATTCTACGATGCGGTGCTGGGTCCGGCTGGAATAGACCGCAAATTCGCAGACGGCGGCTGGATCGGCTACGGCGAGAAGGGCTCGGAAAGTCACAGCATCTATGTCTGCCCGCCCTTCAACGGTGAGGCGGCGACGGGCGGCAACGGCTCGATGCTGGCGTTCGTGGCCGGTTCGAAGGAAGCGGTGCAACAGGCGCACAAGGCCGGGCTCGCCAATGGCGGTACGGATGAAGGCGCGCCGGGCTTCCGTCCGCCTGAAAAGGAAGAGTTCTATGGCGCCTATCTGCGCGATCCGACCGGCAACAAACTCTGCGTTTTCTATAAGCCGTAACCGGAAGATGCGCGCGCCGGCCTCAATCGGCGCGGCGCGCGCTTTCCCGCGCTTTATGCGCGGCCTCAATCTCGTCGTGTGAGATCTCGCTGTCTTTCGCGATGCCATCGGCGCGCTCCGCCACCAGCTTCGCCATTCGCTCTTTCAGTTCGGGGTGCTTGTGCATCAGCGAGTCGAAGTCGTTGCTCGCCAGCACCAGGAGCCGCGTCTGCCGCACGGCGGTGATGGTCGCGGCCTTCATCGTTTCGGTGAGCAGCGCCATCTCGCCGAAGAAATCGCCGGTGGCGAAACGCATGGCCTTGCCGGAGACGGCGGCTTCGACTTCGCCGGAGACGATGAAATACATTGCGGCCGCCCGCTCGCCTTCCGCCGATACGATGCCGCCTGCCGCGATCGATTGCGCCCGCAGCACCGTCATGATCTCGCCCAAGGTCGCCGCATCGAACGCGCGGAACACGGGCACCCGCGCCAGGGTGCCGAAAGTGATGACGAAATCGCGGCGGTGGATGGTCTCGACAAACCCGGTTGCGATGATGCCGACCGGCAGCGCAAAAAGCCCGACGCCCACGATCATCGTGAAGCCTGCGACCACACGACCGAGCGGGGTCAAGGGAATGGCGTCGCCGTAGCCCACGGTGGTGAGCGTCGTGATCGACCACCACATCGCCCGCGGCACGCTGCCGAACTGGGCCGGCTGTACGCCGCCTTCGATCGCATGCATTGCCGCAGCGGCGAACATCACGGCGCACAGCATCAGCAGCAATGAGCCGATGAGCGCATGGCGCTCGGCAGACAGCACCTGTATCAGGGTCGACATCGCCGGCGAATAACGCGCGATCTTGAGCAGCCGGAACAGCCGCACCATGCGCAGCACACGAAAATCGAACACCGGCAGAAACAGCGCGATATAAGTTGGCGCGATCGCCAGCAAATCGATCAGCATGATCGGCCGCACGATCGTGCGAAGACGGCTGGCGATCGGGCCCAGTTTGGCGAGCGTGGGGTCTTCCGCAGCCGTCCACAGCCGGACGAGATATTCGACCGTGAACACCGCGACCGTCACGTATTCGAACGCCAGAAGCGCGCGGTGATAGTTCCGCTCCACGCCGGGCATGCTTTGCAGCGTGTAGACCAGCACGTTGAGCAGGATGAGGGCGACGAGCACCGTCTCGACGATCAGGCCCGCCGTGCCGCCGGCGTGTCCGCCTTCGAGTGCGATGAATGTCTGTCGCCGGAGATCTGGCCGGGCGTCCGGCATCAGGCCGCCAAGGCTGCGAGTTTCTGTTCGATGGCCGCGAGCGCGTCGTTGGCTTTCGACGCATCCGGTCCGCCGGCCTGCGCCATGTCGGGCCGTCCGCCGCCGCCCTTGCCGCCGAGCGCTTCGGCGCCGGCGCGCACCAGATCGACCGCGCTGATCTTGCCGGTGAGATCGTCGGTGACGCCTACCACCAGCGAAACCTTGCCGTCGGCCACGGCCGCGAACGCGACGACGCCGGAGCCCACCTTCGTCTTGGCATCGTCGGCCAGACCCTTGAGGTCCTTTCCGCTCACGCCTTCGACCACCCGCAGCACGGTTCGAACGCCGCCGATGTCCTTGCCGCCATCGCTGTTGCCGCCGTGCGAGGGACCAACGAGCGCTAGCTGCTTCTTCGCCTCTGCGAGTTCGCGTTCCAGACGGCGGCGCTCTTCCGACAATTGCGCGACCCGCGCGGGCAGGTCTTCCGGCGTGGTGCGCAGCGCCGCCGCGGCATCGGCCGCCAGTTCGGCACGATGCTGCAGATACTGCCGCGCGCCTTCGCTGGTCAGCGCCTCGATGCGCCGCACGCCCGACGCGACCGCGCTTTCCGACAGGATGGTGAACATGCCGATGTCGCCAAGGCGGCGCACATGGGTGCCGCCGCACAATTCGACGGAGAACGCCTTCGACGGATCGGCGTCGTTGCCCATGGTGAGCACCCGCACTTCGTCGCCGTATTTCTCGCCGAACAAGGCCTCGGCGCCGGCTTCGATGGCGCGGTTGGTGTCCATCAGCCGGGTCGACGTGTCGGTGTTCTGACGCACGACATCGTTCACCTGCTGCTCGACACGTTCGAGCTCGGCCGGCGCGATCGCTTTGGGGTGGCTGAAATCGAAGCGCAACCGGTCGGGCGCCACCAGCGAGCCTTTCTGCGAGACATGGCCGCCCAGCACGCGCTTCAGCGCCGCGTGCAGCAGATGGGTCGCGGAGTGGTTCGCACGGGTGGCGCGGCGGCGTTCGCCATCGACTTTCAGGTCGACGGCGTCGCCGACCGCAAGCGCGCCCTTCGTCACCTCGACGACATGCACATGCAGATTGCCGAGCTTCTTTTCGGTGTCGACGACGCGGCCTACGCCGCCCTTCGCGGACGCGATCGTGCCCTGGTCGCCGACCTGGCCGCCGGATTCAGCGTAGAACGGCGTCTGGTTGGTGAGAATGCGCACCGTCTCGCCCGCTTTCGCGGATGTGACGCTGGCGCCGTCTTTCACCATCGCGACGATGCTGCCTTCGGATTCTTCTGTCTCGTAACCCAGGAACTCGGTTGGCCCAACCTGGTCGCGGATCGCAAACCATTGCGTATCGGTCGCCGCTTCGCCCGAGCCGGCCCACGCCTTGCGCGCATCTTCGCGCTGCTTCTTCATCGCCACATCGAAGCCGACGGTGTCGACCGCGATGCCGCGCGGCTTCAGTGCGTCCTGCGTCAGGTCGAGCGGAAAGCCGTAGGTGTCATAGAGCTTGAACGCGACGTCGCCCGCCAGCGTGCTGCCCTGTCCCATGCCGACCGTCGCTTCGTCGAGCAGCTTGAGGCCGCGCACCAGCGTTTCGCGGAAGCGGACTTCCTCAAGCTTCAGCGTTTCGGTGACCAATGCTTCGGCGCGCTTCAATTCCGGATAGGCCGTGCCCATTTCGGCGACCAGCGCCGGGACGAGGCGGTACATCAGCGGCTCCCTGGCGCCGATCAGCTGCGCATGGCGCATCGCGCGGCGCATGATCCGGCGCAGCACATAGCCGCGGCCTTCGTTCGACGGCATCACGCCGTCGGCGATCAGGAACGAGGTCGAGCGAAGATGGTCGGCGATCACGCGGTGGCTGAACTTCGCCTCGCCGTCTTCCTTCGCACCGCTCGCTTCGACCGAGGCTGCAATCAGATGACGGAAGAGATCGGTGTCGTAGTTCGAGGTCACGCCCTGCAGGATCGCGGCAATGCGCTCCAGACCCATGCCGGTGTCGATCGATGGCTTCGGCAGATCGATGCGGGTGTTCTCGTCCACCTGCTCGAACTGCATGAATACGAGGTTCCAGAACTCGAGGAAGCGGTCGCCGTCTTCCTCCGCGCTGCCTGGCGGTCCGCCCTGCACGCTCTCGCCCTGGTCGATGAAGATCTCGGAGCAATAGCCGCACGGCCCGATCGGACCCATCGCCCACAGATTGTCCTCGTGGCCCACGATGCGTTCGTCCGGCAGGCCCGCGATCTTCTTCCAAAGAGCGCGCGCAACGTCGTCGGTCGGGTAGACCGTGACCCACAGCTTGTCCTTGGACAGTCCCAGCGTCTTCGCGACGTAGTCCCAGGCATATTCGATCGCCGACTCCTTGAAGTAGTCGCCGAACGAGAAATTGCCCAGCATCTCGAAGAACGTGTGATGGCGCTGGGTGTAGCCGACATTGTCGAGGTCGTTGTGCTTGCCGCCGGCGCGCACGCATTTCTGCACCGAGGTCGCGCGGTTGTAGGGGCGCTTCTCCTGGCCGGTGAAGGCGTTCTTGAACTGCACCATGCCCGCATTGGTGAACATGAGCGTCGGATCGTTGCGCGGCACGAGCGGGCTCGACGGCACCACGGTGTGCTGCCGGCTCTGGAAAAAGTCGAGAAAGCTCGACCGGACATCGGAAAGGCTTGTCGTCATGGCTTTTCTTGTAACGGGCAGTTTGGAAACGGTCCAGAACAGCGGGGTGTGCCGGTTCTAAGTGGTTGGTACACCGCAAAAAGTGAAGGGGCGGTGTTGCCACCGCCCCTTCGGGAGTCGTTCCCCATGCCAACAGGGAACGGACAAACGGGTAAACTCAGTCTTCTTCGTCCTCGTCTTCGTCCTCCGACGCGCTGCCGAGGGTGAGCGCCTGACCGAGTAGACCGGCATTCTGGCGGATGGCCGCCTCGATCTTCTCGGCAACATCCTTGTGCTCGGCGAGGAAATTTTTGGCGGACTCGCGGCCCTGGCCGATCCGGTCGCCGTCGCAGGAGAACCATGAGCCGGATTTCTCGACGATCCCGGCTTTCACACCGAGATCGAGCAGTTCGCCGGTCTTGGAGATGCCCTTGCCGTACATGATGTCGAACTCGACCTGCTTGAAGGGCGGGGCGACCTTGTTCTTGACCACCTTCACCCGGGTCTCGTTGCCGATCGTTTCCTCGCGGTCCTTGATCGAGCCGATCCGGCGGATGTCGAGGCGGACCGAAGCGTAGAACTTCAGCGCATTGCCGCCCGTGGTCGTCTCCGGATTGCCGAACATGATGCCGATCTTCATGCGGATCTGGTTGATGAAGAGGACGATCGTGTTGGATTTGGAGATCGAGCCGGTCAGCTTGCGCAGCGCCTGGCTCATCAGCCGGGCCTGCAGGCCGGGCAGCGAGTCGCCCATCTCGCCTTCGAGTTCGGCTTTTGGCGTCAGCGCCGCAACCGAATCGATCACCACGATGTCGACGCCGCCGGAGCGCACCAGCGTGTCGCAGATTTCTAGCGCCTGCTCCCCGGTGTCGGGCTGGGAGATCAGCATCTCGTCAATGTCGACACCGAGCTTCTTGGCATAACCCGGGTCCATCGCATGTTCGGCGTCGATATAAGCGGCAATGCCACCCTTCTTCTGAACCTCGGCCACCACATGGAGCGCCAGGGTGGTCTTGCCCGACGACTCCGGGCCGTACACTTCGATTACGCGGCCGCGCGGCAGGCCGCCGATGCCGAGCGCAATGTCGAGCCCGAGCGAACCGGTGGAGACCGCATCGGTCGCCACGCCCAGGTCGCGGGCCCCCATCTTCATCACCGAGCCTTTGCCGAACGCCCGGTCGATCTGGGTGAGGGCCGCTTCCAGCGCCCGCTTCTTTTCGCCGGCCGTGTCGCCTTTGCCCACTATCTTCAAAGCCGCCTGACTCATGTCCGATCTCCCTTATTTCATGCCGCTTCCGGCGGCGCAATGAAGGCAAAATACACGTTTTGTTCTCATCTGCAAGGAGTGACGTAAAATATTGATATAATTGGATAATAATACATATGTTCGGCGGATGTTCGCACTATTTCAAGGTAGTGTCTCAGTTTGAATTTTCCCGGTGATTCTCGCGGGTTGCCGGGTGGCGGGTGCGGGCCTACCTTGGGAGGGTAGCCCATACGGTGCTTTTTTGACTATCCGACGCCTTTTTGCTGCCACGTGCCTGCTCATTGCAGCTGCCATGATGTGTTTCTGGCGTCCCGATATATTTGAGAGTCGGCTCGCCCGGGAACTGCAACTTCTTCCCGAGTGGGCTCGAATAGCTTACGGCTTTGCGACAATTGCCCTTTTGTGGCTTGGACTCCGACTTGCGATGCCGTTCACGGTGACAGAGGAACCCGATGCCTAAAGGCCCTAACGGACAGAAGCGCCCTGCCAACGTGATCGGTGCCGCCATACTGGTGGGCAGGATCGCAACGGGCGAGGCCGAGGAGACCGGCCACGCGCCCGGCACCGAGGCTAACCGCAAGGGCGGCTTGAAGGGCGGCAAGGCGCGAGCCGCAGCACTTTCTCCGGCGAAACGTAAGGCAATCGCGAAGAAGGCAGCAAAAGCCCGCTGGGGTGATTGACCGATAGAATAACTCGGCGCATATTTCGTGCGTGATTTCGTGCGTTTGCACTGTAAATCATTGATACAAATACGAAATATGTGAGCGAGATTCGATGGCAAAACCGGTCGAAAGCATCGTCAAGGCCATACTTGGGAAAAATGGCCGAGAGGCCAAGCTGCTGGCAGCTATCGAATACGGATGGGCTCGATGGAAGGTCCACCCTGATCACCTGAAGTTCAGGCGCGGGTGCACCCGCGCCAGCTTGGTCTGGGAGGCAACCGTCGAAAAGGGCATTGAATTGTTTGCCGGTGATGATGGTGTGCGCGCCAGCGAAGAACACGACACCGTCACACTTATCTTTGACGGAACGGTTCTGCTTCGCTTCAAAAAGGCGGACGCGAAACTCTACACGCGAAATTATCCGACGCTGCTTGCCGAACTGTTCCACAAGACTGAACCGAATCTCTTTGGCTTCCCCGATGAGCAACGTGTGGAGGCGGTATACGTCCTTAACCAGTATCAAACTGAAATCGTATGGTCCGGAATTGTCGCGCGTGATGGATCGGACGTTATCTGGAGCTTTGAGTTCAGTGCGCCGAAGCCGATGAAGCTGCGTCCGGAAGCGGAGAAAAAATCCACTGCGACACTGGCGAAGGTGAAGAAGCCCGCGGAAGAAAAGAACGACAAGAAGTCCAGCGGCGGCAACTAACATGCCTTTCAATCATAAGCTGCTGCTGCTCGCGCGGCAGTATCGGGAGAGGAGTCAGGCATCGGTTGCGGCTGGCGCGAAGCTGACGCAGCCACACTACTCGCGCATTGAGAGCGGCCTTTTGCCTGACGGCCCATCGGATGAGAATGCGGTTCGGATTGCTAAAACGCTTTCATTTCCTGTGTCATTCTTCTATCAGCCCGATGGT
The DNA here is from genome assembly GCA_036490455.1 of Rhizomicrobium sp. Classification (GTDB taxonomy): domain Bacteria; phylum Pseudomonadota; class Alphaproteobacteria; order Micropepsales; family Micropepsaceae; genus Rhizomicrobium. The sequence goes on along the minus strand of DASXDS010000005.1, from coordinate 75,420 downwards.
ATGGCATCGCTGCCGCTCAGCATGCATCCGATGCATCGCAAGAGAGAAAGCGTTGGGGAGCGGACACTGAAGCGCCTGCATGCTGAGTTGAACATCCGCCTCATGCATATCCGTAGGTTATTGGCCGCGACCGAAACGGAGCAGGAGTTACCCCTTCCTCGGTTTGACGTTGACGATGCGGGAGGGCCGCGAGAGATCGCACGCAAGGTCAGAAGCGCATGGATGATTCCACCAGGCCCGATTGACAATCTTGTTCACTATGCAGAACGCGCGGGTGTTCTGGTTGTTGTCTGCGACTTGGGAGAGAAGATTGACGGCGTAACGATGCAGGAGCGAGACCTTCCGCCTTGTATCTTTCTGAATCGCACTGTAACGGCCGACCGGCTTCGTTTCTCGCTGGCGCATGAGATTGGTCATATCATCATGCATCGTATTCCAACTGATACGATGGAAGATGAAGCCAACACGTTCGCTGGCGAATTATTGACGCCTTCAAAGGAGCTGTATCGGTACTTTATTGGCCGCAAAATCACGCTTGAGAGCCTCGCGCGCGCGAAGGCTTTTTGGCGCGTGTCGATGCAATCGGTGTTGTATCAGGCGAAGGAAATCGGGGTGATTGGCCATTACCCAGCTGACCGCCTTTGGAGGCGCATCTCTCAACTTGGATGGCGCACGCGAGAGCCCGCAGATACGGATTTTGAACCTGAACAGGCAGACCTTTTCCCCGCGTTGCTCAATCTCCATACCAACGACTTGGAATATAAGCCCGAAGAAGTGGCCGGTCTTTTTCACATAGAAATCAATGAGTTGAGAGACCTGTACGGCATCCAACCGAGCGGCGCACGGTCACATCTCCATGTGATAAAATGAACCGAATGCTTGACACTCAAGCAAAAAGTTCACATATTATGGGCATGAACAAGCTGCCCCTCGAAACCCGCGTTCAAATCCTCAACATGCTGGTTGAGGGCAGTTCCATGCGGGCCGTTTCGCGGGTCGCTGACGTGTCCATCAACACCGTGACTAAGCTTCTGGAAGAGGCTGGCGAGGCTTGCGAAGCCTTCCATGATCGCACGGTGCGCGGGCTGCATACTGCCCAACTCCAATGCGACGAGATTTGGTCGTTCTGCTACGCAAAGAAGCGCACCGTGCGCGCGATGCCGGAGGACAAGATCATTCCGGGCGCTGGCGACGTGTGGACGTTCACGGCGCTTGATCGCGACTCCAAGCTGATCGTTTCTTGGTTTGCCGGAGATCGCGACGTGGGCTGCGCGGCGGCGTTCCTGCGCGATGCATCGGACCGCATCCTGACGCCTGTGCAGGTCTCGACCGATGCGTGGCCGGGCTACAAAGACCTTATCAGCGAGATTTTCCCGCTCGAAGCTTCTTACGGCCAGGTACGCAAGATTTACAGCGACACGCCCGACAAAGGTCCGGCTCGCAAATACAGCCCCGGTGTCTGCGTCGGCCAGAAGCGCGAAGCCGTGTTCGGAAACACCGATCACAACATGATTTCAACGTCGCACGTCGAGCGGCAGAATTTGACGATGCGTATGGGAATGCGCCGCTTCACGCGTTTGACCAACGCGTTTTCCAAGAAGCTTGAGAACCACGCACACGCGCTGGCGCTCTACTTCTTCCACTATAACTTCTGCCGCATTCATAAATCGCTTCGCACGTCACCGGCTCAAGCTGCTGGCGTTACCGATGAACTGCTTACGATGGCCGACCTTGTTCGGCTGATGGACGATGCGAACCCGCCCAAGAAACGCGGGCCGTATAAGAAGGCGATTGCTGCGTGATTTTTCTGTTCGCCTTCTTCCTAGGGCTTGCCATGTCGCTCTGCGCAATAGCGACGGTCACAGCAATATTGATCCGCCGTTGGTACCGCCTGTCCCGCGAGAAATAATCTTGCGTAGCGATTCGAGGCTCAGGATTTCAAACTGAGACACTACCTATTTCAAAAGAAGCTCCAGACTGGCCGATTGTGGACTTCCAGCGGTCTACTAGATGTGGGTGCGGGCGATTCTTCGGCGTCTAGGAGAGGGATTCGCGGGGTTCGAATCAGGGCATGGACTTCGCGCCGATTTTCCGGCTCCTTGCGCCCACCGATGTTCGACAAACTTCGAAAACGCCTCTGGCACCTCAGGCACGACAACCGGGCGACGCCGGAAGAAGCGGCGCTGCCGGAGCCACGCGAATATTCACTCGCGTTGCCGGATGGCTATCCGGCGCGGCGCGTTTCCCTGAAGATCAGCCTGCCGCCGTTGCCGCCGCGGCCGCTGGCGCGCTTCACCGATCACGTCGTCGATCCTGCCACCGGCAAACCGGGGCGCACGATCCTCGCCACCGTTCCGGGCGGGTTCACGATCTCGAACGATCTCGGCGAAACCTGGCGGCGCGTGAAAGTGCAGGGACGCGGCGACCAGCGGTTCATTCACGTGCGCTCGCTCGGCGAAGGCGAATACCTCGTGCAGGTCCAGACCGAGGACGATCCGGAGAAGACCCGGCCGCTCGACCTGCTCGTTGTCGACGAGGACGGAAAGATCGTCGTCGCGCACACGGCGCGCGGACCGCGCTGGCATGGCTGCCGCGCTGTCGATCAGGCAAACGGCACGCTCATGTATGCCGAATATCCGAGCGGCGAGTCCAAGCTCGAAAACATCGGCAGCCGCGTGTGGCGCAGCCGCGACCGCGGCCGCAACTGGGAGACGGTGTTCGAACGCGGCCCGGGACAGATCCGCCATTTCCATTTCCTGCAGTCGCGTCCGCACAACGCCGGCGAATGGTGGCTGAGCTCCGGCGACCAGCCACAGGAATCGCGCATCTGGATTTCGAAGGACGACGGCGATTCCTGGAACGACGCGACGGCGCATACAGGCGATATCATGGCCGGCGGCAAGCGCTATCCCCGCAGCATCTTCCGCCTCACCGATCTCGCATGGGAAGGCGATACCGTCGTCTGGGGCACCGACGATGTCCTGTGGACGGCACAAAAAGCGCTGCAGGGCGGGCATCTGTTCCGAAGCGATGGGCGGCAGATGCCGCTGGCGCCGGACGACATCGGACAAACCCGCTGGCACGTCCGCAATCTTGTCGACGTCGGCGATTTTTACGTCGTGCTGACACAGGGCTCGAACCTCGCGCGAGCGACGGAAGAGGAACGCGAGCCGCATGCGCTGCTGATGCCGAAGCACGCGCCGGCCGGTGGACCGCCGCTTGTGCCGCTGGTGGATATCGACGTGCACACTGACAAGGCCGCGGCCGGGGCGGGCTTCACCTTCTCAAAGGCAAGCCGGGCGGCGGTGGACGGCACCTTCTTCACCTTCCGCGCGCCGTTCCATCTCTTCCCGCACGGACATCAGATTCTGCGCTGGGACATAAGGTTTTCGTGACGTCGCCGCATTTCATCAACGAGCCCCTGCTGAAGATCGCGCGCCGGAAGGATGCCATTCTCATGCATCCGCACGCGCAACGCACCGGCGGCGGCACCATCCGCCGCCAGGTGCTGGCGAAGCTGTTCGGTCAGAACCACGTCTACAGCCGGATGTTCCGCGATTCCGTGAAACCCTGGTCCAAGCTTACCGATCGCGATCTCGAAGGCTGCCGTGCCTATACCGACCTCGAGAATTTCAAGGAGATCCGGCTGAGCCGGCCTTACACCGGTCTCGCGTCGTTGCGCCATCCGCTCTATCGCGCGATCTCGCTTTATGGACTTGTCCGCGGGCTGGAGACGCATCGCCATCACGAACTGGCGATGCATGTCTCGCTGGAAGAGTTCTACCGGCGCGCGTCGGCGGAGAATCCGGAATATTTCCGCGATCTGCAGTCGCGCCGCATCTGTCGCCGCGCCGATGCGAAGCAGGCCGTGGAGACGCTGAAGCTGCATTTTGTCGGCGTGGGTTTCACCAACCAGCTTCCCGCTTTCGTTTCGGCGCTGGGCACGGCGCTCGGCTGGCCGCAACTCGACATCCATGACGTCGCCCCCGACGAGGAGCGCTATGCCGCCGTGGTTACCCCCGCGTTGCGCGACATGGTGCTGGACCAGAACCGCGAAGACCTCGCGCTCTATGAGACGATGCAGAAAGGGCCGCCTTACACGCCCCCGCCGCGGTCCTGGAAGGCCAGCGTGAACCGGCTCGCGGAAAAGGGCCGCCGCACCTACCGGAGGATCGGACGGAGATTGTCGTAACCGCTTAAATCTCGCCGACGCCGTCCGCCGTGACGTTGGGCAGCGTCGGCGGGAAGTGCTTTGCGAGCGGTGCACCGACGATCTGGATCGCGCGCACGATGCCGGCCGCCGGATCGTCGCTGCCCATGCCGCCGATGACGGCCGTGCGCGCTTCGTCCCACAGTTTCTGCCCTTCGATTTTGTGGATCGCCTCGCTCGCGATGATCTCCACTCGCCGCTCCGCGAGCGACAGATAGATCAGGATATGCGGTTGCTTCTTCGACAGATGAATGCCGGTCGAAACATAGTGCTGCATCGCCATCCGCTGTACCCGGTGCCTCTTCAGGAAGGACGGCGTCATCGCGCGGCGCGCGGCGGGAACGGAGACGATCAGCGCCACGACGGCAAACAGGAACGCCTGTGCGACGGCGTAGATGCCGAGGCCCCATAGCATCTCGTGCCGGATCAGCGTCACCTGATCCGCGGTCCAGCTCTGGGTCATTTCCAGAAGCGTATTCGGATTGATGCCGAGCATCAGGGCGATCGCCGGCAACACCAGTGCCACGATCGCGGCCCAGGCCACCGGCACCTCGCGATAGGCCGACGATTCCGGCGCGATCAGACAATAGACCTCGCCGTCGCTCGCCTCGTCGACGGCTTTGATCGCAGCGGCGACACGCCGGTGTCCGTTCTCACTCAGCATCACCAGCTCCCCGATGAGCCGCCGCCGCCGAACGAGCCGCCTCCGCCGCTGAAGCCACCGCCGCCGCCACTCCAGCCGCCTCCGCCGCTGCTCCATCCGCCGCCGCTGCTGCGGCCGCCGCCCATGAACAGGAACGGCAGCCACCACAGGCTGCTGCCGCGTGACGTGCCGCGGAAGATGCGGCCGAAGATACCGAACACCAGGAAGAGGATAAGGATGACGATGTTGAAGCTGAGGTGCGAGTTGCCGCCGTCGCTCTGCTGCTGTTTGGCCTGCACCACCTGTTTGGCGGCATCGGCGGGATCGAGACTCAGCTGCTTAACGATCTCATCGGTCCCGGCGACGATGCCGCCCTGGATGTCGCCGGCGCGAAATTTCGGCAGCACCGCCTCTTGCAGGATCACCGAAGACAGTGCGTCGGTCAGTACCGGCTCCAGGCCATAGCCCACTTCGATGCGCGTCTTATGTTCCGACGGCACGATGATGAAGAGGACGCCGTTGTCCTGCTTCTTCTGGCCGATGCCCCAGGCGCGGCCGAGCTGGTAGCCGTAGTCCGCGATCTCGTAGCCCTGCAGCGAAGGCAGCGTGACGACGACGAGCTGTCGGGTGGTGGTCTGCTCAAGACCGGCAAGCTTCGCTGTCAGCGCCGCCTTGGTGGCGTCGTCGAGCACATGCGCATCGTCGACCACGCGCCCGGTGAGCGGCGGGAATGTGGGGGCCGCAACCGCCGGCGCGGCGAGCAGAAGCGCCGCCGCGACCAGCGCCACCAGGACAGCGCGGAAGCGCGCGATCATGTTAGGGCGTAGCGCCCGGAAAACTCACCTTCGGTGCCGATTGCGCCTGTGGCGTCGCGGCAAACGGCAACGCTTCCTTTTGCCCGCTGTAGAGCGTCTTGGCCCACAGCACGCCAGGGAAGGTGCGCAGTTCGGTGTTGTAGTCCTGCACCGCGGAATTGTAGTCGCGCCGCGAGATCGCGATGCGGTTCTCCGTCCCTTCGAGCTGCGACTGCAGCGCGAGGAAGTTCTGGTTCGACTTCAGGTCCGGATAGTTCTCGGTGATCGACAGCAGGTGGCCGAGCACGCCGGAGAGCTGGTCCTGCGCCGCCTGGAATTTCGCGAATTTGTCGGGATCGGTGATGGTCGAGGCGTCGACCGAGACGTGCGTCGCCTGCGCGCGTGCCTGGGTCACGGCAGTCAGCACGGATTTTTCCTGCGCTGCATAGCCCTGCACCGTCGCGACCAGGTTGGGCACGAGGTCGGAGCGGCGCTGATATTCGTTCTGGACCTGCCCCCAGGCGGCTTTCACCGCCTCGTCCTTGGTCGGGATGTTGTTGACGCCGCAGCCCGCGAGCGCCAGCGGCACCACGGCGATCGCCAGCAACTGTCTGGCACGCCGCACCATTTCGTGAAATCCACGCAAGACAGTCTCCTCCCACAGCCGAACCGGCGCCCTCAATATCGTTCGATTGCGGATTTTTTCAATCGGGGGGACGTTTGCCGCGCTTTCCACCCTCCCCTTGAGGGAGGGTCAAATTTGCGGGAGCAAATTTCGGGGAGGGGCTCAGCGCATCGCCCCAACCCCTCCCCGAAAAATCTTCCGCTCGCGCTCCAGATTTTTCGACCCTGCCTCAAGGGGAGGGTGGTGTCTATGTTAGCTTTCTTCTCTCGGTGCCTGTTGCGCACGCACCGCATCAACGATCCGCCGCGCCGCCGAAGCTGCATCTTCCTGCGGTACGATCTCTTCGAACACGATGCGGCCGGTCATCACGGTCAGCGTTTCGCGCAACGCGGCTTGCGCGATCTCGCCGCGGGCGCTGACGTGCAGCACCGCAACCGGTTTCTCATAAAGCTCGCCGCTGCCGACCAGCCAGTCGAGTGCATTCTTCAGCGAGCCGACCACGCCATGCGCGTATTCCGGCGAAGAGATCGCGACCGCATCGGCGTCGGCGATCAATTTGCGAAATGCGGTGACCCCATCCGGCGTGCCTTCGATGTCGAAATCGGGATTGAACGCCGGTATCGCGGCGAGGCCATCGAACAGCGTCATCGTGCTGCCCTCCGGCATCGCGGCCGCCACTGCCTGCAGCAGCGCCGTGTTGGACGAGCCGGTCCTGAGGCTTCCCGAGATCGCGACGATATGCATCGCGTCAGTTTGGGGCCCCGGGCGGCGGACTCGACAGCACGTCCTTCACCTTCGCGGTGAGCTGGTTGAGGTTGAAGGGCTTGGTCAGAAAATGCACGTCCTCCGGGCGTTCCTCGTTCTCGCGGAACACGTCGCCGATGAAGCCCGAGATGAAGAGGATGCGCATGTCCGGCTTCTGTTTGCGCACTTCGCGTGCGAGCGTCGGGCCGTCCATGCCGGCCATCTTCACGTCGGTGATCAGCAGATGGATCGGCGTGGTCTCGTCGTTGAGGATCTCCAGCGCTTCTTCGCCGCCCGGCGCCTGCAGCACCTTGTAGCCGCGGTTCTCCAACCCGCGCGCCGCGATACGGCGCACGCCGTCCTCGTCGTCCACGAGTAGGATGGTGTCCTGACCCGTCACGTCGCGTTGCACCACGCGTTCCTGTGTGGGCGCTTCGCCGTAATAGCGCGGCAGATAGATGGCGAAGCGCGTGCCGTGGCCGACTTCGCTGTCCACCGTGATGAAGCCGTTGGTCTGCTTCACGATGCCGAACACGGTGGAAAGGCCGAGGCCCGTTCCCTTGCCGATGTCCTTGGTGGTGAAGAACGGCTCGAAGATGCGCTCGCGATATTCCTTCGGGATGCCGGTGCCGGTATCTGACACTTCGATGCGCACATAGTCGCCGGGCGGCATGTCGGCGGTGCCGAGCTTGCGTGCTTCCTTCACGGCATCGTTGGCGGTGCGGATGGTGACCGCGCCGCCGTCGGGCATCGCGTCGCGCGCATTGACGACCAGATTCATGATCGCGTTGGTGACCTGATGCGCGTCGGCATAGACGAGCCAGAGGTTGTCGACGAACTCCGTCTTCAACGTCACGCTTTCCGGCAGCAGGCGCTTCAGGCTGTGCACGAAATCACCCAACGAGTCCGAAAGCTGCGACACCTTGGGCTGCAGCGTCTGCTGCCGCGAGAACGCGAGCAGCTGGCCGACAAGATTGGCGGCGCGCACGCTCGCATTGCTGATCTCGTTCACTTCGATGAACGACGGATCGCCCGGGCGGTGCCGCGTTTTCAGCAGATCGCAATTGCCTGTGATGACGGTCAGCAGGTTGTTGAAGTCGTGCGCGATGCCGCCGGCGAGCTGGCCCACCGTCTGCATCTTTTGCGACTGGGCGAATTTGAGTTCGAGGGTGCGCTGGTCCGTGACATCGATCAGATAGAGGATCACGCGCTCCGGCGAAGCGGCGCTGGCGTGCAGTTCGGCGGTGCGCTCGGTGCGGCCGGCGGCGTGCAGTTCGACCGAGCCTTTGCGTCCGGCCTTTGCGGTCTCGGCAATGAAATCGGTCACCACCGCGCTTTCCGCCGGATCGGTCAGTGAGGCGATCTTGCGTCCGGTGAGCGCGGTCTTGGCGGCGAAGAACTCGCTGAATGCCTTGTTGGTTTCAAGCAAGGTGCCGTCGGTGCCGGCCAGCGCCACGCCCAGCGGCGCATCGCGCACGATGTCGTTGATCGCGAGTTGGCGGAGAGGAACGGCCACCGGTGCCTGTGGCGCTTCGGCCTGTGGAGCGCTTTCACCCAGTCTTGGGGTGAACCACCACACCGTCTGGCCCTGGCCCATCGGGCGGACGGCTGCGACCAGATCCAGTCCGGGCGCGACCTTGAACGACTCCTCGCGCGCCTGGCCCTCGGCGGCGCTGCGAGTCAGGCGGTAGAGCACGGCGGCCGATGGCTCGCCCGCCAGCGCCAGTTCGGGCGGCGGCGGGGCTTCGCTCGCGGTGACGCCGGTCATCCGGCGGTACACCGCATTACACTCGAGCACCGCGCCGTCGCTCGCAGTGATCGCCCAGGCGACATTGGCTTTTGCGGCGGCTTCCGCCACCCGACGCGCGTCTTGGGCACTCATATTGTCGCGCGGCCACACGGCGTAGAGGAAGATCGAGGCCACCGCGCCGATCCCCGCGAGCAGAGCTACCCCCGCCCAGCGGGCCGCGTCCGGAGTGGCGATGGCCAGGCCTCCGGCCGCCAAGGCCGCGGCCACGAACGCCAGCGCCACCCAGCGCCAGGCGCCGGGCGGCAAGCCCAGGTTCACCCGGAACAGAGAGCGAGTCGCCATCATGGGGCGATCTTATGTGAGTCGGGGCTAGTTTGGGCGAAGTTTGCCGGTCAGCCGCAGGACGTAGCCGATGACCTGTGCCACCGCCTTGTAGTGTTCCGGCGGCACGGCCTCATCCAGCTCGATGGCGGCATAGAGCGCGCGGGCCAGCGGCGGGTTTTCGACCACGGGAACATTGTGTTCCTCGGCGATCTCGCGAATGCGCAAGGCGAGGGCATCCACCCCTTTCGCCACGCAAATCGGCGCCGCCATCGTGCCGGACTCGTATTTCAGGGCGACCGCGAAATGGGTCGGGTTGGCGATGACGACCGTGGCCTCCGGAACGGCCGCCATCATGCGGCGGCGGGAGCGCTCGATCCGGACCTGCTTGATCTTGGCCTTGATGGTTGGATCGCCTTCGGTTTGCTTGAACTCGTCCTTGATCTCCTGCTTCGACATGCGGTTGCGGCGCATGAACTGGAAATAGGCGAGCCCGTAGTCGGCGGCCGCGATCACCGCCAGAACCAGCAACGCCGCGATCAGCACCTTGATGAGCAGATGAAGCATATCGCCCGCAATCGCGGACGGCGCTTCGTCCATGAACGATTCGAGATGGCCGCGTTCCGGCCACAGCACCGTCCACACTGCAATCCCGACGGTGCCGAGCTTGAGGAACCCTTTGACCAGGTTCGAAACCCCGTCGAGCCCGAACATCCGCTTCAGGCCGCCGATCAGCGACAGCTTGGAAAAATCCGGCCTGAGCTTTTCGAGCGTGAACACCGGCCTGGCCTGGAGCACATTGGCGCCGACGCCCGCGAGCATCAGAAGCCCCAACACCGGGCCGACGATAGCGGCGAAACCCAACAGGACATGCTTCATCAGCATCTGCATGTCGGCGCTTGCGACGGGCAGCTGATCGGGCTGTTCGAGGAAGATCAGGAAATATTGCGCGAACGCCTTGGTGGCGGGCTGGGCGAACATCGCGATCATCAGCGTCGCACCGCCCAGAAGGATCAGCGTATTGACCTCGCCGCTCTTGACGACGTCGCCGTTCTTGCGCGCTTCGTCGAGCCTTCGCTGGGTCGGTTGTTCCGTCTTTTGGGAGTCGTCGGTCTCGTCAGCCATGGATCACGCGCCAATGAACGTTCCCATCGTGGTGGCGTAGTAGTTGAGGAAGATCGTCATCATCGTCCCCATCACCAGGATGAGCAGGAGAAAGCCGGCGAGGATGTTGATCGGCGCCGCGACGAAGAACACCTGCAACTGCGGCATCAGCCGGGCAAGGATGCCGAGCGCCGCGTAGAGCGCGAAGCCGAACACCAGAAACGGCGCTGCAAGCTGGAAGCCCAATGCGAACGAACCGGCGGTAAGACGGATCGCAAGTTCGGCGAGATCGCCGGTCGGAAGCGGTTGTCCCGGCGGGATCAGCGCATAGCTGCCCCGGATCGCGCCGATCGCAAGATGGTGCAGGTTGGTGGCGAAGATCATGACAGTGCCGAGCAATGTCAAAAAGTTGCCCACCACGGCGCCTGCTTCGCCCATGCTCGGATCGAGCGTCTGGGCGTAGGCGAGGCCGGTCTGCGTGGCGATCAGGTTGCCGGCGACCGAGAGCGCGCTGATGATGAGCTTCGCCATGCCGCCGACCACGAGGCCGGCCGTCACTTCCTGCGCCAGCAACAAGCCCAGTTGCAGTCCCGAAACCGGGTTGACGTTCGGATAGGCGTGCTGGACCACCGGCACCAGCGCCAGGGAAACCGCAAGCGCGAGACCCAGCCGCACGCGTGGCGGGATGCCGACGTCCCCGATTCCCGGCAGGAACATGATCATCGCGCCAGTGCGGGCGAACACCAGCATGTAAAGGATGATCGATCCGGAGAAATCGGGAAGGGCGAGGGTCACGCGTCAGTACGCTGCGATACGGATTGCAACGTCGGTCATGAGGCCGCTCATCGCAGCACCCGCGAACGGCAGCGCGATCAAAAGCACCACGAAGATCGAGATGATCTTCGGCACGAACACGAGCGTCATTTCCTGGATCTGGGTTAGCGCCTGGACGAGGCCGATCGCGAGACCGACGACCAGCGCGGTCAGCATGGCGGGAAGGCTGATCTCGAGCAGCACGTAGATCGCCTGGCGGCCGAAATCGAGTGTGTCGGCGGGTGTCATGGGTTTTCCTCAGATCGGCATCTGCATGATGCTTTGATAGGCGCTGATCACCTTGTCGCGGACGGCGACGACGGTATCGAGGGTGAGCTCGGCGTTGTTCACCGCAGTCACGACGTTCACGACATCGGCGTGACCCGCGGTCTGCTGCATCGCCGCCTGTTCGCCGGCTTTGATCGAGCCCATGCTGTCCTTCACCGCATTGCTGAGGAAGTCGGTGAAGTTCGCCGGCATCGCCGAGCTTGTCGCAGCGCCTGCGGTGGAACTGCCGCCCATCTTGGCGACGGCCTGGTAGGCGGCGGCTGCGGCGGAAGGGAGAATGGCCATCGTCTAGTCTTCCTTATTATTTGTTCAGCAGATCGACGGTGCGGGCGAGCATCGTCTTCGATGCATCCATCACGGTCAGATCGGCTTCGTAGGAACGCTGCGCCTCGCGCATGTCCATGATTTCCACCAGGCTGTCGACGTTGGGCAGCTTGATGTAACCCTGCTTGTCGGCGGCGGGGTTGCCGGGATCGTATTGCGTGCGGAACGGGGTCTGGTCGGCGATCGGCTTCTGCGCCTTCACCACGGTTGCATCGAGCTGGCGATCGAACTCGCTCGACATCGTCGCGATCTGGCGGCGATAGGGATCGGCGCCCGGCGTCTGCGAGGTCGAGTTACCGTTGGCGATGTTCTGCGCAATGATGCGCATGCGCGTGGATTGCGCTCGCATCCCGCTCGCGGCAACCACCATAGAATTTCCGAGATCCATGACGTTTCTCCTCTATCAGTGACCGATCGCGGTGCGCATCATCGACACGGCTTTCGCGTAGATGTTGGCCGCGGCCTGGTATTGCGCCTGCGTGTCGGCGACCTTGATCATCTCTTCTTCGACGCCGACCGTGTTGCCGTTCGGGTCGGCTGCGCCCTGGCCGGAAATCTCCTGGTCTTCGAATCCGCCGGCGCTCGGTTTGATCGCGATGTGGCGCGGGTCGGTGATGCGCAGGGTATTGGCGTCGGTGCGCGTGCTGTCGCGCAGCGCCTTTTCGAAATCGATCGGTTTGAGATCGCGCGCTGCATAGCCGGGCGTGTCGGCGTTGGCGACGTTCTGGGAAAGAAGGCCCTGGCGTGCATTGAGCCACGACATCTTCTCGCGCAGCATCGAAAACAGCGAGGTATCGGGAAGGTTCATCGGCGAAGCTCCGGTAACGTTCTGTTATCCTTAAGCGGAGCCATTAAGCGCCGAAGCGATTAAGCGTGACTTAACGCTGGCGGAAAAACCTGCCGGGCAAAAACTTCCGCCGTTTAACCGCCGATTAAGGTTACCGCGTGAAGGTGCCGCGCATGGACCTTATCGACATCGCGCGTTACTTCGGTGCGCTCCTTCTGGTGCTCGCGCTCGTCGGCTTCGCCGGCCTTGCCGCCCGCAAGTGGGGCGTTCCCGGCGTCGCCAAATCCAACGACACCCGCCGCCTCGCCATCGTCGAGCAGCTGATGATCGGTCAGCGCCAGCGGCTTTATCTCATTCGCCGTGACGACGTCGAACATCTGATCGTCATCGGCGCCGACGGTACGCGCGTGGTGGAAACGAACATCGCGCCGCGTCCGGTCGAAGCACCTGCAACGGCGAGCATCGTCTCCGCATGAAAAATCTCGCGCTCCTTCTCATAACGCTTCTCGTCACGATGACCGTTCCGCATGCCGCGTTCGCGGCCGATGCGGCAAGCGGAGCCGCGTCGTCCGCCAATTCGCTGAGCGTCAATCTCTCCGGCACCGGCCTCTTCTCCGACAAGCTGGTCCAGATCATTGCGCTGATCACGATCCTGAGCCTCGCGCCCTCGATCCTGATCATGTTCACCAGCTTCACCCGCATCGTGGTGGTGCTCTCCTTGATGCGCACCGCGATGGGCCTGCAGCAGAGCCCGCCCAACAGTGTGATCGTGAGCCTTGCGCTGTTCCTTACCTTCTTCGTGATGACGCCGACCCTGAAGGACGCCTACAACCAGGGCGTCGCGCCGATGATGGCGAACCAGATCACGACCGAACAGGCGCTCGACAAATCGGCGGTGCCGTTCAAGAAGTTCATGCTGGCGCATGTCCGCGATGCCGACCTCAAACTGTTCCTCGACATGTCTGGTGCGAAGAAGCCGGCCAAGCCGGAGGATGTCGCGCTCTCCACCATCGCGCCCGCCTTCATGCTGTCGGAACTGAAACGCGCGTTCGAGATCGGCTTTCTGATCTTCGTGCCGTTCCTCATCATCGACATGGCGGTCGCCTCGATCCTGATGAGCATGGGCATGATGATGCTGCCGCCGGTGATCATCTCGCTGCCCTTCAAGCTCATCTTCTTCGTGCTGGTGGACGGATGGCGCCTGATCGCAGGTTCGCTGGTCGAAAGCTACATGCACTCCCCGCCGCCAACCTGAATCTTACGTCGCGCGTAATCGACCGGCATCACCCGCACGTATCACCATGGCCGGGACCATCGAGGAGTCCCCGTCATGTCTACCGTTCAGGCGATCAAATCTGGCTGGAGCGTCGATCTGTTTCGCGCGTTCTGGGCCAACCCCGATTTGAAGAAACTGACCGGCGGCGCGCCGGTGATCACCGACGATATCGTCGGCCATTGGCCGCGCCCGATCGGCGTGGTCCACGGCGCCCGCGACTATATGAAGGTGATCGCTGCGGTGGTCGAAGCGGATCGGAGCTTCTCCGTCCGAATCGCCGAGCATGCCGCCACCGGCGATTTCACGTTCATCCGCTGGATCGCAACGATCAATGAGCCGTCCGGTCCGGTCGAGTTCAGCGGCTGCGACCGGGTCCGCACGCGCGACGGCCTCGCCTGCGAGAACTATATCTTCTGCGACCACCCCTATTTCGAGAGAGTTGCGGCGAGGCTGCGGCAGGCGACGTAGCGGCACTCTCGCCCGGCATGGTGTTCTCCGCTAGTCTTTTGCGAAAGACTGGAGAACACCGTGAACAAGCCCGAACGCATCAGCGACGAAGTGAAATACGAGGTCGCGGACCACATCGCGACCATCACGCTCAACGCGCCGGACCGGATGAACACGATCTCCGGGCCGATGCTGAACCAGCTGGCGCAGTCGCTGCTCGATGCCGATCGCGATCCCGATGTGCGGGTGGTGATCCTGACCGGCGCCGGCCGCGCGTTCTGCGCCGGGCTCGACGTGCGGGCGCAGGCGAAGGGCGAGGGCATGCTGGGCGACACCCGCGTGATGCCGACCGACATCGACCTGCGCGGCGCGCCGCCGACGGTGCTGCATGCGATGAACAAGCCGACGATCTGCGCCGTGAACGGCGGCGCCGCGGGCTATGGTGCCGACACCGCGCTCGGCTGCGACATCCGCATCGTCGCGCAATCGGCGAAGTTCGCGCTGTCGTTCTCCAAGCGCGGCATCCTGCCGGAATCGGGCGGCACCTGGATCCTGCCGCGCTTGATCGGCTGGTCGAAAGCCTCGCAGATTTTCTTCACCGGCAAGACGCTCAACGCGCAGGAATGCGTGGAGTGGGGCATCGCCTCCGAAGTCGTGCCGGATGCCGAACTGATGACCCGCGTGCGTGCCTTGGCGGCCGAGATCGCGGCCAACGCGCCGCTCGCGGTACAGGCCGCCAAGCGCATGATGCGCATGGGTCTCGCCGAGCCCTTCCCGGAGCATGTGCATCACGTCTACCTCCAGCTCCTGCCGCTGATGCGCACAGAGGATGCGAAGGAGGGCATGCTGTCCTTCGTCGAAAAACGCCCGCCGGTGTTCAAAGGGCGGTGAGGCAACGCACGGCCGCCGAGGCAGCCGGCAACTGCATCTGTGATTGATAACTATTATCGGAAATAATAATATCCTTGCGCTGAAAACTGGTGAAGGTGTGCCATGCCGTCCAGCGTTGATCTCGGACCGAAACTCGAAAAGGTCGTGGAAAAGCTTGTGTCCAGGGGCCGTTATGGTTCGAAAAGCGAAGTTATCCGCGAAGGCATTCGCATGGTTGAAGAGCGCGAAAAGCGGTTAGAGCAGCTCGACCGCGATCTTGCGCGTGGATTGGCCGATGTGAAAGCTGGACGTACGAAGCCTGCGGAAGAAGTGTTCGCGCGGCTTGAAGCAAAGTATCTGGCTCTGGCAGAGGCGAAAGAAATCGGGCGTTGAATGTCGTTCTATCCGGTGCTGCGGAAGCCGACCTCGAGGCGATTGGTGACTGGATCGCGCAAGATGCACCGATGCGGGCCGTGACATTTGTTCGCGAGTTACGAACCGCCTGCGAAAGTCTTGGTTCTGCGCCGAACGCTTATCGGCTCAGTCCCGGCCACGAACGCGCAGGCATCCGGCAGCGGGCTTACGGCAACTATCTGATTTTCTACACATCTGGTGAACACGTTGATGTCCTTCGCATTCTCGAAGGTTCGCGAGATTACGAAGCGATGCTTTTTCCTAAGCCATGACCTTCTTACCTCGCAGGTAATGGAAATCGGCAGGTCCACGCCTTAGCTTGCGTGCATGAACGTTCAGCCTGTTGGAAGCCATCTGCGGCAGTGGCGGCAACGCCGCCGGTTGAGCCAGCTCGATCTCGCCGTCGGCGCCGACATCTCCGCGCGGCATCTGAGCTTCCTCGAAACCGGCCGCTCCAGCCCGAGCCGCGAGATGATCCTGCGGCTCGCCGAGCAGCTCGAGATTCCGATGCGCGAACGCAATGTGCTGCTGGTCGCCGGCGGTTACGCCCCAATCTTTCCCGAGCGCCCGCTGAACGATCCTGCACTCGCGCCGGCGCGGTCCGCCATCGATCTGATCCTGGAAGGCCATAAGCCTTATCCGGCATTCGCGCTCGACCGGCACTGGAACGTGGTCGCGTCGAACAGCGCGCTGCAGGAACTGTATGAGGGCGTCGATCCGGCGTTGCTCAAGCCGCCGGTGAACGCAATGCGGCTCAGCCTGCATCCAAGAGGCGTGGCGCCCCGGATCGAGAACCACGCGGAGTGGCGTGCGCATCTTCTGCACAGGCTGCGCCAGCAGGTCGAACTCACCGCCGATCCGGCGCTGCTCGCGTTGCAGAAGGAATTGCTGTCCTATCCAGCACCGCAAGGCCCGCAAGCGGCCGCCGGCGACGCAATTATGGTCCCGTTCAGGGTGCGCATCGAAGCGGGCCTGTTGTCGTTTTACACGACCACCATGGTGTTCGGCACGCCGGTGGATGTGACGCTCAGCGAGCTCGCGGTCGAAACCTTCTTCGCCGCCGACGCACCAACCGCCGCGATCGTGCGGTCGCTGAGCGGTTAAGCTGAACGAGGATTCACGCGGAGGCGCGGAGACGCGGAGGGCGCCGGTATTAATCCTTTCGCGGCGGGCATCCCGGCAAAATTCGCTTGGCGCGCAAAGCGCGCCGACCAGTTTGGGACACACGAGAACACTTCAAGCGAAGGCTCAAACTCCGCGTCTCCGCGCCTCCGCGTGAATCAAAAAAATATCACCCGCGTTTTCTTACGTCGCACGTAATCGTAAAGCCTCGCCGCCGTTTCTAGGTTCATCGCACACGAAAGTGAGGATGATATGGAAAACGCAACCGAACTCGTCGATCGTTACGTGGCGCTGTGGAACGAGAGCGATGCCGACAAGCGCCGGCTCGCCATCGTCGAATTGTGGGCGCCGGACGGGCTGCATCTTGCCAAGCGGCATGAATGCGCCGGCTATGCGATGATCGAAAATCGCGTGGTGCGGTCTTATGAGGCTTCGATCGCACCGGGCCTCAACGTCTTCCGGCACGCGAACAACATCGACGCTCACCACAACATCGTGCGTTTCAACTGGCACATGGTGCGCAAAGTCACCGGCGAGATCGCCGCCACCGGCTTCGAGATGCTGGTGCTGGGCAACGATGGCCGCATCCAGGCCGACTATCAGTTCAACGATCCGGCATGAGCATGCTCCGCCGCACGCTTCTGCAAACGCTCGCTCTGGCCACAGCTGTGGCCGGGCTTCCCGCAACCCTTCAGGCCACGCCTGCACGCAAAAGGAAACCGAACATGCCTTTCATCACCACATCCGACGGCACCGAGCTCTTCGTCAAGGACTGGGGCAAAGGTGCGCCGCTGCTCTTTGTCCATAGCTGGGCGGTCGACAGCGACATCTGGCAGTACCAGCACGCACATTTCGCCGAAGCCGGCTATCGCGTCGTGGCGTTCGACCGCCGTGGTCATGGCCGCTCCGATCAGCCGGGCACGGGCTACGACGCCGACACGCTGGGCGACGACATCGCCGCGGTCATCGAGGCGCGCGATCTTTCGAACGTCACGCTGATCGGCCATTCGATGGGCGGCAACGAGATCGTGCGCTATCTGGCACGGCACGGATCGTCCCGGGTCGCACGGATCGCGCTCGTCGCGCCGACCACGCCCTGTCTCGTGAAAAGCGCCGGCAATCCGGAAGGCGTCGACGGTGCGATGTTCGAGGCGATCCGCGCGACCTGGCGGAAAGACTTTCCCGGATGGATCGCCGCCAATGTGAAGCCGTTCTTCACGCCGGAAACGTCGCAGGCGATGATGGACTGGGCCACGGCGACGATCACGCGGACGCCGGTGAGCGTGGCGATCGCCTGCAACAAGGCGATGGTCGAAACCGACTTCCGGCCCGATTGCAAAGATGTGACCGTGCCGGCGCTGATCGTGCACGGCACGGCGGATGCCTCCGCACCGATCGCACTTACCGGCGCCCGCACCGCCGCGCTGATCAGGAACAGCCAGTACAAAGTCTACGAAGGCGCGCCGCACGGCCTCATGTTCACCCATATGGACCGGCTGAACGCCGATCTGGAAGCTTTCATCCGCGGCGCTTGAGAACCCGGCGCGCCCGTTGCATCCTCCGCGCGCTCGCGAGGGGGATACGATGGGCGCGCTGCCGGAACGCACGGTCGAATACAACGGCCGTCTCACGCAAAGTCATCGCTGGGCCGATTTTCGTCATCGGCCGGACGACATCTTCATCTGTACCCCGCCCAAGAACGGCACCACCTGGACGCAGGCGATCTGTGCGATGCTGGTGTTCGGCCGCGCCGATATCGACCAACAGCCGGGCAACATTTCGCCCTGGTACGACTCGATTTTCCACACACCGGAAGCCACCAACAGCCTGCTGGAGGCACAGAAGCATCGCCGTTTCATCAAGACGCATACGCCGCTCGATGGCCTCCCGTTCTTTCCCGAATGTACCTACTTCGCCGTCTATCGCGATCCACGCGATGCGTTCCTCTCGATGGCCAACCATCTGGAGAACATGGCCGACCCCAGCCGGCCACCCTTGCCGGAGGATCAGCGTGCGGCCTTCACGTTGTGGTGCACGAACCCGCTGGAGAAAGGCCGGACCGAGTATCAGGCACTTGCCTCCCCGCTGAACCACCTGAACACGTTCTGGCGCTGGCGCCATCTGCCCAACGTGCATCTGTTCCATTACGCGGACATGAAACGCGACCGCATTGCCGCGGTGAGGGCGATGGCACAAGCACTGGGCATCACGCTTGCCGACGCGACCTATGCCGCGATCGCCGAGGCGACGAGCTTCGAGGCGATGCGCGCGAAGGCCGACCAGTTCGCGCCCGATTCCGGACAAGGCGTCTGGAAGAGCGAGACCGAGTTCTTCAACAAGGGGCGCCAGGGCCAGTGGCGCGAGTTTCTCGGTCCGCGCGAACTCGAGGTCTATCGCGAAGCGGTCGCGGCCGCGCTTCCACCTGATGCCGCCGCCTGGCTGGAGAACGGCGGCGCAGTCAAAAGTTGACCGCTACGGGCCGCGTTTGGCGATCCAATCCGAAAGCCCTTGCGCATAGGCTGTTGACTGCTCCGTGTAACTGCCGAGTTGGCTCCAGAAGTCCGCAGCGTCGTGCCGATCGGTGATCCAGCCGAAATACAGTGAAATCTCGATCGCCCCGATCTGACATTTCATCGGGCCTGCAATCGCAGACGGAATCGTACTCGCATCGAGCCCAAGCGCCGCAACGAACGCCTTGTAATCCTCAAGGCTTGTCTGTTTCTCGCTGAAAGAATGAATCAGCAGCAGAGCATGTCGCGCGCCGTAGCGTTCCGCCTCAATAGCGCACGCCGCAGAGCAATGAAACAACTGATAGCGGAGGGACAGATCAACGCTCTTTAGTCCGAGCCGTTTCTGAAGAAGCTCCAATCGCTTCTTGCGTCCGGCTTTGGCGTTCCCGTTTCCCAGCCATTCCGATAGACGCTTGCCGAAGCTTTCCTCGGCCTTCCCCTCAACTCCGATAATGAGAAGCCCCTTGCTGGTCTTGGCGAGTACGAGAAGATCGGTCTGACTGGGACGTCCGTTGTCGTCGAGTTCGGTCTGATGTTCGAAAAATCCATCCAGCATCGTGACATCGCGAAATACTGAATGCGTATCCAGAAGCGTTCTGACTTTGGGTGGAAATCCCGAAGCTGCGAACCAGACCGTTGCAAGCGAATGGGCCGAATAGCCGCCTTTCCAGTGCTGCACCCCCTTGGCGAGATGCGGGATAACGTCCTCCGGCCGCTGCATCGGGACCAAGAGATGGGGCTTTGACTTTGGCATGTTCTACTCCGCTGCTTCCTTCATCGCCGCAGGTTTGCGGGCGCGGTTGAAGGGTCGGTCGCCGAGGATCGTGGCGCGGTTCATGATCCGGCGGTGCGGCAGGTAGTCGTTCACCGCGTAGTGCTGGGTGATGCGGTTATCCCAGAACGCGATGGCGTTCGGCTTCCAGCGCCAGCGCACTTGGTACTCCGGCTTTTGGATATGGACGAACAGCATGGCGAGCAGCGCGTTGCTCTCGTCGCGGCGCAAGCCCTTGATGCGATCGGTGAAGCCGTAGTTCACGAACAGGCTATCAGCGCCGGTCTCGGGATGGGTGCGCACCACCGGATGGATCACCGGCGGATGGGCTTCGACCGCCTTCGCATGCTTGTCCGCGCCGGTTTCCTTCGCGACCTGGCCGCGCACCGGAAAGCCGCGAGCGAAATCGTGCACCGCGTCCAATTCGGAAAGGAATCGCTGCATCGGTTTCGACAAGCCTTCATAGGCGGCTTGCATATTGGCCCAGCAGGTATCGCCACCTTCCGGCGGCAACAGCTTGGCATAGAGGATCGCACCCAGCGGCGGCGTCTCGATGAACGTCACGTCGGTATGCCAGGCATCGTTGTCGGTCGGATTGCCCGCATGGTTGTCGAGAATGAACATCTCCGGCGCTTCCGGCACGCCGGGATAGAGCGGATGGGTATGCAGATCGCCGAAACGTGCCGCGAAATCGCGATGCTGCACCGGCGTGATGTGCTGATCCTCGAAGAAGATCACCCTGTGCGCGAGCAGCGCCGCGCGGAGCTCCGCGATCTGCTCGTCATCGAGGGATTTCGAGAGATCGACATTGCCGATCACCGCGCCGATCGTGGGCGTGAGCTTGTGGATCTCGAATTTGCTGCGCATGGGAAAGAGCCTCGTTCCGCCGCAAGTCTAGCAGCGATCACGGGTCCTGAAACCAGCCGGTGATCGCGAAGCGGCCGACCGGCGCGAACGGCGCAGTGTAGGTCACCGCATGCATCTGCGGCACGGTGAACAGCGAGAGCGTGTTGAAGCGCGGCACGAACACATCCGTCACCGCATTGGCGTCGTCATAGAACTGCAGCAGCGCGCCGTAATCGGGATGCCAGTTGCGTGTCATGCTGAGCACGTAGGCGACCCGGCGGTTCAGGTTCACGTTCGGGGAATCGTCGTGCCGGGTAAGAAAATGGCCAGGCGCATACAGCGTCGCCTGGGCATCGGCCCGCACCAGGGTCGGGATTCCCGTGACCTGCCGGACGAAGGCGAGGAACGGTTCCGCGTTGATCCGCTCCAGCACGCTGTGGAGATAGAGCCCCGGGTCCCGACCGGCCTGATAGGCGGAGAGCATCGGGTAGAAGTGATACAGGAACTGGAACCCGGTCCGCGCCCGCGCGATCGCGCCGGAAACCAGCCGGGCACCCTCCGCCTGGGGCAGGGCGCGGAGCTGGTCGGCCATCACCTGCACGACCTGGCCGCCCTCATTGTAAACGACGCCCCACGGCGTCTCCTGGGTCAGGCATACATGCAGCCGTTCGGCCTCGGAGGGCACGAGAATGTCCGGAATCTGGAGACGGTTTCGCACCCGGTACGAAGCACCCAAGGCGGCGGGGTCGAGGCTGGGATTCAGCAAATCCGGAAGACCGGGCAGGACAGCAGCGCAGTCCTAGCAAAACCGGACCGTTTTCGCGAACCGAGCTATGCGTTGGTGCAGCGCAACATATTCCGAATTTGCGCTTCTCGCACTCGCACCCTCCCCCTATATTGAACGAGAAATGATGAAGGAA
Source organism: Rhizomicrobium sp. (assembly GCA_036490455.1). Lineage (GTDB taxonomy): Bacteria > Pseudomonadota > Alphaproteobacteria > Micropepsales > Micropepsaceae > Rhizomicrobium. The sequence goes on along the minus strand of DASXDS010000005.1, from coordinate 53,840 downwards.
TTATTCAGATGCTGAAACACCGCTCTTTATCCGCCACTGCGGCGACCTTCTTCTTCCTTCTGATCGGCGTTGCCCAAGCCTATGCCGACGTTGCCGCTGGCGATTACAAGCTCGCCATCGGTTCCAGCGAAAGCTGCACGTTGACGCTGGCTGCCGATGGAACTGCCACCGGCTGCGGCAACATCGCGAAGTGGAAAGTGCGCGGCAGCAGCATTGCGCTGATGGCCGGCAACAACGACATCCTGGGCGTGCTCAAGGCGAAAGGCGACACCTATGTCGGCAATCGCATTGACGACAACCATACGATGACCCTCAGCCACTAATCCTCCCCACACGGCTGAACGAAAGGGCCGCGCTACCCAGGCGCGGCCCTTTCCGTTTTTTGCGGGTAAGGGTCAGCCTTCCTTTGCGATGAAATCGAGCGCCTGGCTCGCATTGCGCAGGCCGTGGTGGCGCTTCTGCGGCGTGTTGAGCCAGCGGTTCATCGCCGCCAGCATCTCGTTCGCCCACGGTGCATCGGGGGTTGCGGCGAACTCGTCTTCCAATGCGAACAGCATTTTCACGCGATGGCAGGCGATGATCGGCTCGACGATACCGTGATCGTAAAGCCCGTCCATCTCCTGTTTGAGGAAGGTGCTGCGGTCGTTCACGCGCCAGCGCGAAACGTCCTGATCCGGCGCCACATATTTCTTGTTGCGCCCGACGAACAGCGCCATCTGCAACAGCGCCTTCGGCCACAGCGCCAGCTGCTCTGTGCAGATATGCCGCGACGCGTTGGCGAAGGTGAGGGCGTGAGTGAAATCCAGCCAGCTGACATTGTCGGCGATGGCGTTGCCGGTCGCATAATCGCGCTCAACGTCGAAATGGAGCAGGTTGAACGCCGCCGCGCCGAGCAGCGCATCGTAAAGCTCCTGCACTGGGCGGCCGGACGATTCCAGCGTGCGTGCCAGGGCGGCGTCGATGGAAAGACCGAAAAAGTCGGAAGCGCGCGCTGGCCTGCTGCCGCTGCCGTCCCATTTGCTGAGCGCGGCGTCGTAGCCGCGAAATTCCGGGATTTTTTCTTCCCGCGTGCAACGCACCTGCGATCGCGCGAGCGCCAGCAGCAGCGGCTCCGCCGCGCCATTGCCCAGCCGTGCAATCAGCTGGCCGATCTTGAACGCATAGATCGCGCTGTGTCCGAAGTCGGCATAGTGCGCCAGCGCCGCCGTACCGAACAGCGGCCCGAGCGTGTCGTAGCCGATGCCGTCGGCGAGCGCGCCGCGCAGAAGTGCGATGGCGTCGGCTTCGCGTTCGCTCTCCACCGCCGCCAGAAACGCCTCCGCGTCCCAGTCGCGCTTGTGTTCGGCATAGGGAAAGCGTTCGCCCATCGCGGTGTCCCACGCGAGGTGGGCAATCGGTTCGATAATCGCGGTCAACCGCGCTTCCGGCCCCGGTGCGCGATCAGCCAGCGTCAGCCAGTCGAATGCCGCGCCATGCGCATGGGTGGTGCCGTCTTCGAGGCGGTCGTTGCGTGCGGCGATGGCATGCGCGAGTCCTTCGGTCGCATCGAAGCCGGCGCGTTCCAGCCGCGCGAGCTCGCGTGCCATCCGCGGCATGTCGTTGTAAGCGATGGCCGCATCCAACCCGTGCAAGGCGCGTTCGCGCTGCGCCGCGGCCGGCGGATCGGAGAGGTCGAGGAAGATCTCGCCGTCGCGCAATTCGACGGCATAGGTGCGCACCGGATCGCGTCCGGCCAGCGCTTCGCCGGTCGCAAGATCGAATTTCCAGTTGTGCCAATTGCAGGTGATCACGCAACCCGGCCCCTCCGTGCCTTCCATCAACGGATACCCTTCGTGCGGACAACGGTTGGCGAGGGCGAATATCTTGCCTTCGCGCGCGATGAGCAGCACCTGCCGTCCCGCCTTGCGCACGACCTTGCGGCCTTTCGCCTGCAAATCGCTTTGCGTGACCCCGGTCGCGGTGAACATGCCTGCTCTCTTTCTTAAAGTTCGTACTTTCGAAAATACAACGCCGGTTGATTTTCTCAAGTCAATTCTTTAGGAATTTCCCATGCAGGAAACGCAGGCCGATCTTAGCCCGGGCCGGATGGCCGTGCTCTCGCTGGTGAAGCGGGAAGGGCCGGTTTCCGCCGATTCCCTGGCCGAAAAGCTGGTTTTGACCGGCATGGCGGTGCGCCAGCATCTGGCCGCGCTGGCACAGGAAGGCCTTGCGGCGTTCGAGAGCCAGGCGCGTCCGCGTGGGCGGCCGGCCCAGATGTGGAGCGCCACGCCAAAGGCCAACGCCTATTTCGCCGATACCCACTCGGCGCTGGCGGCCGATCTGATCGGGGAGATGCAGAAGGCGTTCGGCGACGACGGGATGGATCGCATCCTCAAACTGCGCACCGCGGAACAGGAAAAGGCCTATCGCGCGCAGACCGATGCAACACAGACGCTGAAGGCCAAGCTCGACGCGCTCGCGAAACTGCGTTCGGCCGAAGGCTACATGGCGGAGGTGCGCCGCGACGCGAACGGCGACTGGCTGTTCGTGGAGAACCATTGCCCGATTTGCGCCGCGGCGCGGCTGTGCACCGGTTTGTGCCGCGAAGAGCTCGCGCTGTTCCATCGCGTGCTGGGCAAAGACATCCGGGTCGAACGGCTCAGTCACATCCTCGCCGGCGCCGGGCGCTGTGCGTATCGGGTGACGTCCGCTTAACGGAACAGGTGCAGCTGCGCGTATTGCAGCAGCACGATCGTCTTGGCGTCGCAGATGCGGCCGTCCGCCATCATCGCGACGGCTTCGTCGAACGGCAGCTCCAGCACCTCGATGTCTTCGCCCTCATAGTCCAGGCCGCCGCCTTTGCCGGTGCGCGACGCGGCGTCGTATTCGGCGACGAAGTAATGCAAAATTTCGGTCACCGAGCCGGGACTCATGAACATCTGGAAGATCTTGCGCACATCGCGCACCTTGTAGCCGGTTTCTTCTTCGGCTTCGGCGCGGATACGCTCTTCCGGCAAAGCATCGTCCAGCAAGCCGGCCGCGGCTTCGATCATCAGTTCGCGATAGCCGTTGGTGTAGGCCGGGAGACGGAATTGCCGGGTCAGTACCACGCTCCGTTGCGCCAGATTGTAGAGCAGGATCGTGGCGCCGTTGCCGCGGTCGTACACCTCCCGCATCCCCTCCTGCCACGTGCCGTCGCTGCGCTGCCAGGCGAAGTCGATCTTGCGCAGGATGTACCAGTTGTCCGAGAGCACCTCGGTCCTGTCGATCCGCACGCGGGAGGAAATATCGGTCATCGGGTTTGAACTGCCTGTTCGTTTGAAATCAGCTTATTCCAAAACCACCCGAAAATTGTCATTCCCGGCGAGCGGAGCGTCAGCGAAGCGAGGAAAGGGAATCCATTGTCAGCCACTTTGACGGTATCAGTGGTTTTATCGGATGGCTTCCGAACCGGCACCATGGATTCCCTTCCCTCGCTCACGGTCCGCGCGCTGTTGCGCGCGGCCCTTCGCTCGCCGGGAATGACAGTTTGGAGCTTGAACCAGTAAGGTTCCGTTGATTAAAGGTGCTTAAACTGAAACCTTTCCGCCCCGCTCAGCAAACGCTTTGGATTTCGTGTGAACGCAGCCCTCGAACTCATCGGCGTCACCAAGCGCTTCGGCGATTTCACCGCGGTGAACGATCTCACGTTCTCGCTCGCGCCCGGAAAGATTCTTGGGTTCCTCGGTCCCAACGGCGCGGGCAAGACGACATCGGTCCGCATGATGCTGTCGATCCTGCAGCCCGACACAGGCTCGATACGCATCCTGGGTCACGATGCCAGGAAGGTGCGCGAACGGGTTGGCTATCTCCCCGAAGAGCGCGGGCTCTACAAACGTATGCGGGCCGACGCGGCGATCGCCTATATCGGCACCCTGAAGGGCATGAAGCGCCCCGATGCGTTTGCGCGCGCCCGCAAGCTGCTCGACGACTTCGGACTCGGCGCTTTTGCGCGCGTGCGCATCGAGGGCCTGTCGAAAGGCATGGCGCAGAAGGTGCAGCTGCTCGCCGCCGAGGTGCACGATCCGGAATTTCTGATCCTCGACGAGCCGTTCTCCGGGCTCGATCCCGTCAACCAGATGGAACTGGAGACGTTCATCCGCTCGCTCGCGGCGCGCGGCAAGACGATCCTGTTCTCCACCCACACGATGCAACATGCGGAACGGCTTTCGAACCGGCTCGTGGTGATGGTGAAGGGGGGCAAGCAGTTCGAAGGCACGCTGGAAGAGGCGCGCGCGCTTCTCCCGCACCGGGCGCGCATCGGCGCTGATCGCGCTCTCGCCTTCCTCGCCAATGTCGCCGGAGTGGCAAAGATCGTCCCGCCGAACGAGGGCCAGCCCTTGTGGGAGATCGAGCTGAAAGAGGGCGCCGATGGCCGCGCGCTGCTGGCGGCTGTATTCGAGGCCGGAGCCGAACTCAGCCATTTCGATGTCGCGCCGCCGAGCCTGCAGGAGATTTTCGTGTCGCTGGTGGAAAGGGCGAACCGATGAACCGCACCTATCTCATCGCGCGCCAGGAGTTCATCAAATACATTACGCGGCGCGGCTTCTTCATCAGCCTGCTGGTGTTTCCGCTGTGGATCGTGCTTGCGGTTTTCGTACCGCGCTGGATGGCGGGCACTTTGCCGGAGCGGGCTTTCACCATCGTCGACCGGGCCGGCGGTTACGAAGCGGTGCTGCGCGAGACGCTGGACCGCAATCTCGCGCGCCGTCAGCTGCAAGCGTTGTCCGATTACGCCTATGCCCAGGCCGACATGAAGGCGTTCAAGCGCGTGCATCCGGACCTGACCGCCATGCTCTTCAAGCCGGATTCCGAAACGTCGTTGAAGCAGTTTCGCGCCGGCGGCGGGGTGAAGCCGGTGCTGGCGGCGCTCGCGCCGTATCGCAAACCTGCCGCGCCGCCGTTCACCGCGCCGCCGCCGCGTTTCGTGGCCGTCGCCGCACCGGCGCCGTTGCGCGAAGCATCGCCTGCGACTTTTGATGCGGTGGCAGGCGATTACCTCAACGGCGACAGGCATCAGGACCTTGCGCCGCGCTGGCACAAGCTCTCCGCCATCGTCCTTATTCCCAAAGATTTCGGCGCGGGCTCCGCCACCGCGCGGTTCCTGAGCAGCAGCAACGGCAATGCCGACCTGGTCGACAGCCTGCAGCAGGCATTGACTTCCGCGTTGCGCTTGCAGGCGGCACGCAAGCTGGTGCCGAACGACACCGCGGGTGCGGAAAGCCTCGACGTCAGCGCCGACGTCGAGACCAACGACCCCACCCGATCGAGCGACAAGCGGCAAGCGATGGCACAGACCGTTGCCGACTATCTTCCCGTAGCGCTCGCGTTTCTGCTGTTCATCGTTTCCATGATGAATGCGAGCGTCCTGCTCCAGGGCGTGATCGAGGAGAAATCCACCCGCATGATCGAGGTGCTGCTGTCCTGCGCGGCGCCGCGGCAGATCCTGATCGGCAAACTCGTCGGCGTGATTGCGGTCTCGCTGGTGACGATCCTCGCCTGGGGGCTGATGCTGCTGATGCTTGCGCTGTTCGCGGGCCACGATGCGATCGCGATGGTGACCAGCGCCATCTCCGCAGTGCTGGGCGTCAGCCTGCTACCGCTGATCCTCGTCTACTTCCTTTGCCAGATCCTGATCTATGGCGCGATCTTCCTCGCGATCGGCAGCATGGCCGCGTCGCTCGCCGATGCGCAGGCGCTGCTCGGACCGGCGATGCTCTTTCTTATCCTGCCGAACTTGTTGATCGGCGGCATTCTGCAGGACCCATCGGGCGACGTGGCGCGTTACGTCTCGTGGATTCCGATCTACACGCCGTTCCTGATGCTCGTGCGTCTGCCATCGCATCCGCCCGCGATCGAACTCGCCGCCACCGCGGTGTTCTCCGTCGCCACGACGGCGGCGATGATCTGGATGGTCGGCCGCATCTTCGAACGCAATGTGTTGACGACCGAGCGCCCGCCGACGTTTGGTGCGCTATTGAGACGGGCAGTGGGACGGTAGAAATTTCCAAAACTTGTCATCCCGGACGGAGTGGACCCCGCACATGGTGCGGGGGAAACGAAGCTCCGGGATCTATCTTGAAGCGGGCGCCGCTATAGCGGAGACGATACCGTCGGCTGCGACCTGTTTGCCCAATGGATCCCGGCGCTCCGTTCCGCTTCGCTCCACTTCGGCCAGGATGACAGTGTGGTTGGAAGGTTAAACGCCATCGCCATCATCCTGAGTTGTGAGCGTCGACGAGCCCCGAAGGACGTAATGTGCTATTCCCGTGACTGCCCATGACCGCGGATAGTTCCTCCACCACACGTCCAATCCGGCGCGCCGATCCGTTGCGCGTTGTGCGGCGTCTGGTGGCGCCGCTGTTCCGCGAGTTGCGCTCCAACGAAATGGCGCAGATCGCGATCTGCGCGGTGATCGGCTCGGTGGTCGGGCTGGTCGTCGATCTGCTGCACCGCACCGTCCAGTTCTTCCACGAATCGGATTTCTCGCTGCCGCACGGGACTTTTCTCAGCACCGGATTGGGCATCTCGCATTTCGGCATCGTGCTGGTGCCGCCGCTCGGCGGATTGCTGCTCGGCCTGCTTGCGCTCTGGGTGCGGCGGCGGCGCAGCAATGAGATTGTCGACCCCGTCGAGGCAAATGCGCTCTACGGCGGCCGCATGTCGTTTCTCGACAGCGTGCGGCTGACGGTTGCCACCGTCATCTCCAATGCCGCCGGCGCCTCGCTCGGGATGGAGGCCGGCTACAGCCAGATCGGCGCCAGCATCTTCTCGTCTGTCGGCCAGTATTTCCGGCTGCGCCGCGGCGACGAGCGCGTCTTCGTGACGGCGGGTGCAGGCGCCGCGATCGCCGCCGCGTTCAATGCGCCGTTCGCCGGCGCGTTCTACGGTTTCGAACTGATCCTCGCGCAATATGCACCGCGCGCGCTCGCGCCGGTGGCCGTCGCCACGGTGACCGCCACGCTCACGCAGCGCGCGCTTTCGCCGTCGCTGGCGCTGTTCCGGGTGCAGGGCGCAACCCATGTGAACAGCCTCTCCTATGCGCTGTTCGCCGCAATGGGCGTGCTCGCCGCCGGCGTCGGCATCCTCGCGATGATGGGGGTGACGTGGACGGAGCGCGGCATGCGCCGCATCGCGATCCCGGACTGGCTCAGGCCTGCGATCGGCGGCGTGCTGCTGTCGGCCATCGCCTTCTGGTCGCCGCAGGTGCTGGGCAGCGGACACGGCGCGATCCAGTACCACTTCGACACCCATTGGGCGCTGACCCCGCTTGCGCTCCTGTTGGGCGCAAAGCTGGTGGCGTCCGCAGTTTCGGTTGGCTCGGGCTTTCGTGGCGGCCTGTTCAGTTCGTCGCTGTTCATCGGCTGCGTGTTCGGCGCCGTCTTCATCCAGGCGCTGCTCTATTTTCTTCCCAACCTCGAAGATCAGTACAACGCGTTCATGCTGGTCGGCATGGCCTCGGTTGCGGCGGCCATCATCGGCGCGCCGCTGACGATGATCTTCCTCGTTCTCGAAGGGACCGGCGACTTTCCGCTCACCATCGGCGTGCTGATCGGCGTCATCGTGGCGTCGACCATCGTACGCCTCACCTTCGGCTATTCGTTCTCGACCTGGCGTTTCCACCAGCGCGGCATCGGCATCCAGGGAGCGCATGACATCGGCTGGATTTCCGATCTGACGGTCTCGCGGATGATGCGCTCCGATCCGCAGGTTGTCTCCGACACCATGACGGTGGCGATGCTGCGCCGGCGCTATCCCGCGGGCAGCGTGAAGCTGGTGTTCCTCGTCGCGGACGACGGCACGTTCAAGAGCCAACTCGAGCTCGCCAAGGCCTATGACGCGTCGCAGGACGCCAATGCGGACAAGACGACACTCGGCTCGCTGGTGAAGACGGGCAGGCCATTCCTCGTGCCGGGCGAAAACGTGCGCGACGCGATGCGCCTGTTCGAGCAGACCAAGAGCGAAGCGCTGCCGGTCCTCGAATCGCGCACCGAACCCAAACTGGTGGGGTATCTGACGGAAGCGTTTGCGCTCCGCCGCTATGCGCAGGAACTGGAGCGGCGGCGCAGCGCCGAGATGGGCGATCAGGACCTGTTCTCGATCAACACGCCGAAAACGTAAAGCTCAGTAAAAGGGGTTGGGCAGCAGAAACGACGCTTCGGCCGGGCCGGAATCGATATCTTTGACGTCGCCGGAGGCGGCGAGATCGCTCAGTTGGTCGCCCACGTTCACGACAATTGCATATCCTGCATCGGCGATCGCTTGGCGAACGGCGAATTTGTACAATCCGGTCGATGAATACCCTTTGCCGAAGCCGGCTGGTTGTTTCGGCCCTTTACAGTCCCATGTGCTCTTGCCGTTGTGAGGCTGCAAAAAAAGGCAGGTGTATCCATCGTACCCGGCATTGTGCAGTCCCATCGCAGTCGAATTTCGCATCGCGGGCGCTGCAGCGGCGGAATTGTCTTCGAAACGACCGGTGATAAAAAATACACTGACACCGTGTGCGACAGCTTCGTGGAAGAGTTTCAGTGTGGGTTTGATGGCTTCGCCTTTGCCCATCAACTCCCATGTCGTATATCCGCAGCCGCGGGGAGGATCGTTGCAAGGGTCGTTTTCACCTGATGGCGGCAGCCTGAGGTCGCCCCCCAGCAAGTTCGGCTCGTTGAGCAGCGAAGTTTCGTCGATATCCAGTACGATCGCGAGCTTCTCGCCGGCGTGAGCACCGCGGACGCGCCCGGCGAGATAGGCCCGGCTCCTATCGATGACTTTCGTGATGTCGCGCATGTAGTCGCCGGAGCAGTAATAGCCCAGCAATTGCGAGAAATGCCTCTTCTGTTCGTCCGGACTGAAATCGGCAGCGTTGACACGCCTCAAGGTCGCGGGTGGTTCGGACCATTCCGTAGCCGATGTGCAATCGTTCGGAAAAGCAACGGGCGTTGCCGTTTCCGCCGTTGCGGTTGCGCCGAGGCCGGCAAGTGCGGCTACGAACAAACCAAAGAATGGCACCAAGCGGTGCACGAACGGCTTCATGAAGTGGCCCCCACAGCGCCGATGGATCTTGCAACCAAACCGGGTGGCTCGCCATCCCGCCAATCGGGGGACACAAAAAAAGCCGCCCGGTAAGGAGCGGCTTTTCCAAAATTCGTCTCTCAAAGAGCGCCGACTACTTCGGCAGCACGCCTTCGCGTTGGAGGCGCTTGCGCTGGAGCTTGCGATAGCGGCGGATCGCTTCGGCGCGCTCGCGGGCCCGTTTCTCGCTCGGCTTTTCGTAATGGCCTCTCAGTTTCATCTCGCGAAAGATGCCTTCACGCTGCATCTTCTTCTTCAGCGCTTTGAGCGCCTGGTCGATGTTGTTGTCGCGAACGATGATCTGCAAAGGAAAGGCTCCTGGCCGTTTTTGAGAGGCGCGGGTGATATCAGAAGGGTTTTGGGCTGTCCACCTTGGTTTGTCACAATGGAGCCGTTCTAGGAATAAATAGGCTTAATTCCGCCCGTCACAGAAACAAGTGTATGATTTCGCTATGGCAATCCTGAAAATCGCCCGCATGGGGCATCCCGTCCTCCGCCGCAAGGCCGATCCTGTCGCCGATCCGACGGCGCCGGAGATCCGGCGGCTGGTTCGCGACATGGTCGAGACCATGATCGACGCCAACGGCGCCGGTCTCGCAGCACCTCAGGTCCACGTGCCGCTGCGCCTCGTCGTGTTCCAGGCGCCCGACGGCCGCAGCGACCCGGGGCTCAGCGAGGCGGAACGCTACGACCACACCGCGCCGCTGACCGTGCTGATCAATCCCGAATTGCAGGTGCTGGCGCCCGATCTCGAAGGCGGCTGGGAAGGATGTCTCTCGGTGCCGCAGATGCGCGGCTTCGTGGAGCGGCCGTTCCACATCCGCTATCGCGGCGTCGATCACGAAGGCAAACCGGTCGAGCGCTCCGCCAAAGGCTTCCACGCGCGGGTGGTGCAGCATGAACTCGATCATCTCGACGGCGTGCTTTATCCGGAGCGGATGGGCGATCTGACGAAGTTCATCTTCGAAAGCGAAGCGCATCACTGGGCCAAACGCGGAGACGAGGAATGATCCCGCGGGATGGCGATGCGGCGCTGAAGGCCGCGATCGTCGATGCGGCGCTGCCCCACGTGCCGTTCGACGGCTTCACCGACAAGATGCTGCAGCAGGCGGGCGCCGAAGCCGGTGTGGACAAGGAAACGGTCGCGCGCCTGTTTCCGGAAGGACCGCTGAGCCTGGTCGAGGCGTGCTCGCAATTCGTCGATGGCGAATTGGAGAAAGTGCTCGGCAAGATGGATCTGGCGGCGCTGAAGGTGCGTCAGCGCATCTCGCTCGCAGTCCTTACCCGGCTGGAACTGCTCCGGCCGCACAAGGAAGCGGCGCGCCGCGCGGTGGCATTTCTGTCGCTGCCGCCGCATCTGCCGGTGGCGACCAGGCTGCTCTATCGTTCGGTGGATGTGATGTGGCGCGCGGCGGGCGACCGCTCGACCGATTTCAACTTCTACACCAAGCGCGCGATCCTGGCCGGGGTCTATTCGGCGACATTGGTGCGCTGGTTCAACGACACCAGCGAAGACGAAAGTGTGACCCGCGATTTTCTCGCCGCCCGCATCGAGAACGTGATGGCGTTCGAGAAGTTCAAGGCCGAAGCCAACGCGACACTGGCAAGATTGCCCACGCTGTCGTCGATCTTCGCGAATTTCAACGCGGGGCGTTGACTTCCCCTCACCTGCTTTCGCTTCGCGAAAGCTGTCCTCTCCCGCTGCGCGGGCGAGGTTAGTTATGGACACGCGCTCAGCTTAACCTCTCCCGCGAGAGCGGGAGAGGACAGCCGTTGCGAAGCAACGGCAGGTGAGGGGCCGTCCCGGCTACAGCAACTCCGCGATCTGCACCGCGTTGAGCGCCGCGCCTTTCAGCAGCTGATCGGTCGCGGTGAACAGCGATATCGAATGGCCGCTCGGGTCGCTCAGGTCCTGGCGGATGCGGCCGACCAGCACGTCGTCCTGGCCCGTCGCGTCCTTCGGCATCGGAAAATAGTTGTTCTCCCAATCGTCCACGATCCGCACGCCCGGCGCATCCGAGAGCAACGCCAGCACCTGGGCGCGATCGATCGGCCGTTCGCATTCGAACGTCACCGACACGCAATGGGCGCGAAGCACCGGTACCCGCACGCAGGTCACCGAAACGCCGATATCCGGGTCCTCGAAGATCTTCTTCGTCTCCTTGGTGACCTTCGTCTCTTCGTCGTTGTAGCCGGTCGCCCTGTCGACGGTCGTGTTGTGGTTGAACAGGTTGAAGGCATAGGGATGCGGCAGCACCGTGTTCCGATAAGCCTCACCGTTCAGATAGGCGCGGGTGGACTCGCGCAACTCTTCCATCGCGGCCGCACCGGCGCCGCTCGCCGCCTGATAGGTCGAGAGGATGAGCCGCCTGATGCGGTTCTTGCGATGGATCGGCCACAACGGAACGATCGCGGCGATCGCCGCACAATTCGGATTGCCGATGATGCCTTTGTGCTCGCGGATGCGCCGCGCATTGATCTCCGGGATCACCAGCGGCACATCCGGGTCCATGCGGAAGGCGGACGAGTTGTCGATCACCACCGTGCCGGCCTTCACCGCATGCGGCGCGTATTTCTTCGACTGCGAACCGCCGGCGGAGAACAGCGCGATGTCGATGCCGGGAAAGACGTTTTCCGTCAACTCCTGCACCGCGATCTGCCGGCCCTTGTAGGGTAGCGTCTTGCCGGCTGAGCGCGCACTCGCGAACAGCTTGAGTTCGGAGAGCGGAAAATTCCGCCGCTCCAGACAGCCGATCAACTCCACGCCCACGGCACCCGTCGCACCGACCACCGCGACCACCGGCTTCTTCGCACTCATCGCAATCTCTCCACGTCAGAAAAAGAGAAAGGCCCCAAACCGTTTCCGGTGGGGCCTCAGGAACTCGTCTTGCCGATCGTTCAGAACAGCCGCGATCCCAACGCCCCGTTGCCGGGCGTCGTCGTCGTCGTTTTGCGCTTCATCTGTGTCGTCAGCATGGCGGGACCGTAGCCGAAAAATCTGAAAAGTAAATTATGCCTTGGGCGACAATCGCGTGATGTGTCCCATTTTGCGCCCGGGCCGCGCCTCGCCCTTGCCGTAGAGATGCAGTGCGCCGCCATGTGCCGCCAGCTTTTCCCAGTCGTTCGCCTCGTCGCCGATGATGTTGGTCATCGTCGCGTCCGAATGCCGCGCCGGATTGCCGAGCGGCCAGCCGGCAACGGCACGGATGTGCTGCTCGAACTGGCTCACGGCACAGGCATCGATGGTCCAGTGGCCGGAATTGTGGACGCGCGGCGCGATCTCGTTGACGAGCAGTTGGCCCTCTCTGGTCACGAACAGTTCGACCGCCAGCACGCCGACATAGTCGAGCGCATCGGCGATGCGCTGCGCGATGTCCTTGGCTTCAAGGCACTGCCGCGCGGTCAACAGGCCCGGCACGGTGGAGCGGTGCAGGATGTGGTTCTCGTGCACGTTCTCCGGCGGGTCGTAGGCTTCGAACTGGCCGTCTGCGGTGCGGGCCGCGATGACGGAGCATTCGAACGCGAACGGGACGAAGCCTTCGAGGATGGCGGGCGCCTGTCTGAAGCTGTCGAAAGCACGCTTCGCGTCCGCGGCGCTCGACACTTTCTCCTGGCCCTTGCCGTCATAGCCGAAGCGCCGCGTCTTCAGGATGGCACGGCCGCCGCCGATGCGTGCGAACGCGGCATCGATATCGGTGGTGACGTCGATCGCTTCGAACGGGGCGGTCTGCAACGCGAGGTTCACCGCAAAGGTTTTCTCCTCGAACCGGTCCTGGGTGATGCGCAGCGCCTTGGCTGAGGGGTGAATCGGCAGATGGCGCGCCAGGATCTCCACCGCCTCGGCAGGCACGTTCTCGAACTCGAACGTCGCGGCGTCGCAGGCGGACGCGAATTTCGCGAGCGCCGCTTCGTCGTCATACCGCCCGGCCGTATAGGCATCCGCGACCTGGCCGGCACATTCGCCTTCGCTTGCGGTATAAATATGTGTCTTGAGACCGAGCCGGGCTGCGGCAAGCGCCAGCATGCGCGCCAGCTGTCCGCCGCCCAGAATCCCGATGGTACCGCCCGGCGCAACGGGCGCGGTTGATGGTTTCCTGATGCTCATGAGTCGGATGGGGTGTCGGCGACGGAGTCGGTGAGGTTCTGGCGCCAGGCCGCAAGCCGTTTGGCGAGCGCTTCGTCCGACAGCGCAAGGATCGCCGCGGCCTGCAAGGCCGCGTTCTTCGCGCCGCTTTCGCCTATTGCGAACGTCCCGACCGGCACGCCGCCCGGCATCTGGACGATGGAGAGCAGGCTGTCCATGCCCTTCAGTGCTCTGGATTCGACCGGCACGCCGAGCACGGGAAGTGCGGTCATCGAAGCCGTCATTCCCGGCAGATGTGCCGCCCCGCCGGCGCCGGCGATGATCACCTTTAATCCGCGCCCGGCTGCGGCTTTGGCGTAGGCGCTCATCCGGTCGGGGGTGCGGTGGGCGGAGACGATCTTCGCCTCATGCGGCACCTCCAGCGCATCCAGGATCGCCGCGGCGGCGCGCAAGGTCGGCCAGTCCGACTGGCTCCCCATGATGATGCCGACGAGCGGCTTCTTCGCTGCCATGAATGTGCGCCTTCCCGGCCTGCCGGAGAAAGCGGCGCAGTATACTCAGGGAAAGGCCGGTGGAAAGGCCGGAAAACCCCGGTTACCCGCCGTTAGGTATCGTAAACGAGTTGTTAATTCGCCGTTTTTACCTTGGGCACCGACAGCGATTCTGCCGGAGCCCACAGCCTTGAAGATCGAACGGTCCAGTTCCACCCGCGGGTCGCGGCCCGTGGCGGCTGCGGCTTACGCGCGGGCGGCCGAGGCGGTGGCGCCGGTGATCCCGGCGGCGGGAGTTGCGGCCAGTGTGCTGGGAATCCCGGAAGCCGAGTTCACGCCGCGGGTGCGCGACGCGATCATGAACCTGATGGGCGAAGTCGACGCGCTGCGCCGCGATCTGTCGCAGACCCGCTCGCGTTTGGAATTGGTCGAGAAAGAAGCGGACCAGGACCAGCTTCTCCCGGTCCTCAACCGCCGCGCTTTTGTGCGCGAGCTGACGCGCCATATCTCCGCAGCCGACCGCTACGGCACACCGGCGAGCCTGCTTTATTTCGATCTCGACGGTTTCAAGCAGGTCAACGACACCTTCGGCCATGCCGGCGGCGACGCGGCGCTCCACCATTTCGCGCAGGTGCTGATGGACAATGTGCGCGAAAGCGATTGCATCGGCCGTCTCGGCGGCGACGAGTTCGGCGTGCTGCTCAGCCATGCAACCCAGGAGCAGGCGACGAAGAAAGCCGACGGCCTCGCGGCCAAATTGCGCCGGGCACCGGCGGACTGGGAGGGGCAGGCGATAGCGCTTGGCTTTTCCTATGGTGCGTTCGAACTCACATCCGGCGAAACCGCCGACACCGCCATCGCCCGCGCCGACGAAGCGATGTACGCCAACAAACGCGCCGCAAGATAAGGTTCGCGCAGAGGCGCAGAGGGCGCAGCGAAATTTATCGTTGAAGTCCGTGCGGTCTGCCGAAGCGTGACCGGCGCGCTTCGCGCACCATTGAAATTTACCGGATGACACTCGGATCACACAGAGGCTCTGCGCCTCTGCGCGAAACCTTTATGCAATAATATCCGGCAGCAGCAGGTTCTCGATCTGCGCGATCAGGTCTTTCAGCTGGAGCTTGCGTTTCTTCATGCGGCCCATCTGGAACGGATCGCGGTTCGCGGCTTCCTGCATCAGGTCGATCGCATGGTCGAGATCGCGATGCTCCTGCTTCAGTTCTGCGAGCTTGGCGCGCAGGGCCTCTTCGTCGGCTTCAGTCATGGGAGTTGCGCGGTTTGCGGCGGCCTTTGCTGAGATCTTCGCCCCAGCGTTTCACATCGGGCCAATCATAGCCCAGAAGATCGAGCGCGCGTCCCGTCAGTTGATCGACGATGTCGCCGACCGATTTCGGATCGGCATAGAACGCAGGCACCGGCGGCAGGACGATCGCGCCCATCTCCGCCAATTGGGTGAGCGTGCGCAGATGACCGACATGCAGCGGCGCCTCGCGCACCATCAGGATCAGCGGACGGCGCTCTTTCAGCTGCACATCGGCGGCGCGCGAGAGAAGCGAGGTCGTCACCCCCGTCGCGATCTCCGACATCGTCTTCACCGAGCAGGGCGCCACGATCATGCCCCGGGTCTTGAACGAACCCGACGCGATGGGGGCCGCGATATCGCCGATCGCATAGGTGAAGTCCGCTTTCGCAAACACCTGTTTCGGCTTCAGATCGGTTTCGTAGCCGATCGTCATCTCGCCGGCCTTGGTCACCACCAGGTGGGATTCGAGGCCCAGCTCGGCCACGGCATCCAGCAGGCGAATCCCGATCGCGGCGCCCGAGGCCCCGGTGATTCCCAGGATCAAACGGGGCTTTTGGGCGGAACGGCTGGGTTTCTCGGGCATTGCATTTCTTAACAGGTGAGTAGCGGTGAATATAACTGGCGCGTGACAGGTGACCCAGACAGTGATCTACTTATCCTGCCTAATCAGCAATGAGAGGTGCATCATATGGCGCTACAGGGACATATCGACGAGTTGTCCGACAAGCATCAAAAACTGCAAAAGCTCATCGAAGATGAGATGACACACGCAGACTGGGACGAGGTCCGGGTCGCGGCCCTCAAAAAAGAGAAGCTCCGAATAAAAGACGAGCTTGAGCGCCTCAGAAGTAGCGTTCACTAGACCAAACACCCGAATTTGCCACACGCCGCCGGCGCCTCGGGCGTCTGTCAGGGTACGCGCGGGGCGCCATCCGGACTCGTTCCGCTGCATCCCCGGGGGTTGCGATTGTGCGCGGTTGACGGCGCCCGGTTCCGACTCACCCATTGTGTTCTGCTAGCATCCCGGTGTTACCCGCAGCACACGTGGAATGTCGATGACCAGCACCACAAATTGGCGGGATGCCGTTACCGGCGATTTTGCCAAGGCCCACAAATGGGATGACGGCAAGCCCGGCATCAAGTCGGATGCGGTCATCGCCGCGACGGGCGCGGACTATGTGGTCAAAGTGATCGGTGCCGATGCGGCGCACATCCTTACGCTCGACTCTGCCGATGCAACGCTCAACGAAAAGGGACAAGGATCGCTCCACGCCGGCAGGCTGGCGATTGAAAGCGGCACGGCGATCCTGACCACCACAAACGCCATCGGCAGCATCGCGATGACCGGTGGAGAGTTGAAATTCTCCAACGCCGCGGCACTCGGAGACGCTGCCATCTCGATCGGCCAGACTGCCAAACTGTCTGCAATTGCGAGCGCCGAAATTGCGAACAACATTGTGATTGACGGTCAGGCCACATTCACCGTCGGCCATGGCCAAACGCTGGCGATGGATGGCGCCTTCACGTTCGATCCCAGCAGCGCCAATCGCCTGAATTTCCTTAGCAATGGACATGGCAGTGGACCGGGTGGCGTCATAGACGTGAACGACACCGGGAGCGTTGGCGCAGTGGCTGCGCATTGTTTTCTGACGATCGACGGCGTGACGCTCGGCAGTTCGGTTGCCGGTAGCAGCTTCTTCAACACGTTCGTTTCCAGCGCGCAAAGTGTCGTTATAGACAGTGGCGCGCTTGACCTTACGAACCAAAACGATATTTCGCTCGCTAGGCTCTTTGGAGACGGCGACGTTGTCAATACGGGAGGGCGAGAGAATCTTGTTCTCTCTGACCCTCAGTTCGGCGGTACACTTGAGGGCGACTTCAATATCAGGTTGGAGGGAGGAAGTCTTGCTGCGACAGCAGCTCTGAAAGCCGGAGATACAATACATGTGATTGGTGGCGGAGATATCGGAGCCAACTTTGTTGGCGACGCGCCTGCTATCGAATTAAAGGCCTCGCATGGCAATGGCATTCTTTCTCTCGAAGGCTCAACCTTCAATGCCGCGCCACCCGCAGTCGACATGGGAACGGGGCAAAACAATGAGTTGCGCCTCGACCACACATTCAATGGCACAATCAGCGATTTTGGGGGCCACAACGGTGGCACTGACGTCATCGTCATTGGCGACGAGGACTCCACCAGCGATTGGTCGCTTCAGTATGACCCAAATGCTTCAGGAACCGGCGGAGAGCTCGTCGTGCAATCCGGAATGGGACCGATTGTTGTCACGCTGAATCTGGAAGGTTCCTACTCTCAAGGCGATTTCGTCCTGAATGCAAGAAGTCTCTTTCTAGAGATTGACTGCTCCTCGGAGCAATCGTCACCTCACACTCCAGAGATCACACACATTGTAGACGCGCTGATTTGACGGCGGCGAGATCGACATCCGTTCTTCATCCCGTCACGCTAAACGCTTGCCTCCACCGGCTCGACCCGCAACCGGTTGTGCACTGTGAAGAAGATTGCGAGCGCGCCGAGTTCGCACAGCGCCGCCGCGAGGAACGAGGCGCCCGGGAAATAGACCGGTGCGTGACCGCCGGTGAAGTAGGAGAACAGGTTCGTCATCACCACCGGCGCGAAGACGGAGGTGAGGCTGCTGAGGCTTCCGAGCGCGCCCTGCAATTCGCCTTGCTCATCGGCCGGGACTTGCCGGGAAAGGATTGAGTTCAGCGCCGGACTGCCGACACCCGCCAGCGCCCAGACGATCATCCACGCATAGAGCATCCATGGCTCGCTCGAGAAGGCGTAACCGGCATAGCCGCAGGCGGCCGCGAAGAAACCGGCATAGACTGCATTGACCTCGCCGAGCAGCGGGATGACGAGACGCGGCAGCACCGCGAAGGTGAACGAGGTCAACACACCCACTGCCATCAGCGAATAGCCGACCTGGGCGGGATTCCAGTGGAACCGCTCCATCACATAGAAGGTCCACGTCGCCGGCAGGGCATCGTGCGCGAGTTGCGTCAGCACCAGCACGCCGATCAGCCCGAAGATCATCGGATAGCGGCGGATGGCGATCAGCGAGCCGACCGGATTGGCGCGCCACAGTTCGAAAGTGCGGCGCCGTTCCGGCGGCAGCGATTCCTTCAGCACCAAAAGCCCGAACAGCGCGTTGCCGATCGCCACCGCCGCAGCCACGAAGAACGGGGCGCGGGAACCGAAATGATTCCCGACCACGCCGCCGATTGCCGGACCGAGGACGAAGCCGATGCCGAACGCAGCCCCGGTGAGGCCGAAATTCGCCGCGCGCTTCTCCGGCGGGCTGACGTCCGCGATGTAGGCGTTGACCGTCGGATAGGTCGAGGAGGCGATGCCGGCAGTCACGCGCGCCACGATGAGCCAGGCGATGGTCGGTGCGATGCCGGAGATGAAATAGTCCAGACCGAGCACCAGCAGCGACAGGATCAGCACCGGCCTGCGGCCGTAGCGGTCGGACAGGTTGCCAAACATCGGAGAGAAGAAGAACTGCATCAGCGCGAACAGGAAGAACAGCAACCCGCCCCAGCGCGCCGCCCCGGACAGGCCTTCGCCGGTAAGCTCGCTGATCAGCCTGGGCGTCACCGGGATGACGATGCCGAGCCCGATGGTGTCCACCAGCATGGTGATGAAGATGAAGGCGAGCGCGTAACGGCTCGTGAAAGAAGGCTGTGTCTCGGTCATGCCGCCAGGTCCGGTTCTGCGCCGCCAAGGTTAGGAGAGCGATGCCGTCCCGTCTTGGAAAAATTTTACGCCTCGGCGAGACGGAACGCGGCTTGCCGAGCCGCTGCGCCATGCGGCTGGCGCTATGATACCGGTTCGCTCTTTTTCCGCTCTTCGCGTTCGAGCATCAGGTCGGCGACGAGACGGCGCAGGCGCGCGTTCTCGGCCTTGAGAGCATCCACGCCGTCGCCGGTGCGCGCCGTGCCGCTGGTGCGCAGCGGCGCGAGGCGTTCGTCCACCAGGGGATATTTGCGCGCGAGCCAGCGCAGCTCTTCGGCGCTGATCGCAATCGCGCGCAGATCGGTGCGCGCCAGCACCGTGTCGCGGTAGAGACCGGCGTGATCCATCGCCTCGGCCCCGATCATCGCACCAGGACCGATCTCGCGCAGTGTTTCGCCGTCGTCGGCCAGCGCCTGCCCGCCGACGATCAGATAGAATGTCCGCGCCTCGGCGCCGCCATAGGTGAGCTGGCCGTGCTCGCGCACGATGATGGAGGTTGCGGCTTCCAGCACGTCGTCCAGCACGGTCATATCCAGGCCTTCGAAGAGCGGCAGCTCGCGCAGCATGCGCCAGGAGATCGCGAAGCGGCGGCGGCTGAGCCCGTTGACGAAGCCGTTGGCGATGATGCCGATGGGCAGGGCGAACAGGCCCAGCCCGGTCACCATGACCACGCCGGCCACCAGCTTGCCGAGCGGCGTCTCCGGCGTGATGTCGCCATAGCCGACGGTGGTGAGCGTGGTGATTGCCCAGTACATCGCCGCCGGGATGGAGCCGAGCTTGTCCGGCTGGACCGAGCCTTCGGCGAAATACATCACCTCGCCGCCGACGCACATGGTCGCGAGCAGCAGCAGCATGGAGGCGAACAGCGCGCTGCGCTCGGCGAAGAACACGCCCAGCAGCGCCTGCAGCGCCTGGGAATAGCGCGCCAGCTTGAGCAGCCGGAACATCCGGAAGACCCGCAGCACGCGAAGATCGACGGTGAACATCACGCCGAGATAGCTGGGCGCGAACGCCAGGAAATCGACGATCATGAGCGGCCGGAGGACGAAGGCGATCCGGCCCCGGATCGGACCAAGCGCGCCGATCCGCGGGTCCTCGACCGCGGCCCATACCCGCAGCAAATATTCCACGGTGTAGATCGCGATGGAGACCTTCTCGAACGCATCGAACAGGCTGTCGAAGCGGGCGTTGATCGCGGCGACCGTCTCCAGCGCCACCGCCGCGACGTTGGCAAGGATGAGGGCGATAAGGAAAACCTCGATCGCGCGGCCCGCAAAACTGTCGATCTGGCCCTCTTCCAGGACGGCGAAGGTCCATTCACGCCAGCTATGGGTACGCGGCGTCATCGCCACCCGTTTGCCGATTTCCGTTTGTGCCATGCGTCCCAGACCCGCTCCGCTGGCGGCAATCTAGCATCCGCTTTTCAGCGGCGTCGCTAAAACTTCTTTCAGGCTGGCACTTCACTGCGGCGGAGTGCCGGCCTCGATCTTGTGGTCCATGACTTGATGCGTCACCTCATCCTCGATCCATACGGCCGAATAATCCGCACCCAAAACACCTTCTACTTCGTAGATATGATCGGCCATGGGCGTGAAATGGACGTCGCCTGAAACGCTATAGACTTTATTGAACATCGCCTGGATGGGCGCGCCGTAATAGTTCAGGGCATGCAAGGTAAACGTCGAATCCTGTGCAGGAACCCGGCGATCTATGATCCGCGGGCTGACGTTCATGCCTCTTCCTTGAGTGGCTTCCGCTGTCTCGAGCACACTATTGTCGATTTCGTTTCCGCCGATCTTTTCCAGAGAAAAGATGTCCAGGGCTGTAGTACCCGGCCGCTGCGTACTGGTATCGCGGATTTGCGCTGTTGGCCCTGTGTATCCATCGGGGATCGAACTCACGACGCGCGGTCCGAACAGTGAGAGGCCTGCAGCCAGGATCACACCAGTTTTCATGAGAGTTGCCTCGCCATAATCAGATCACATCCTTCGTCATCTCGCGCAGCTTGAATTTCTGCATCTTGCCGGTGGAAGTTTTCGGGATTTCGCGGAACACGACGTAACGCGGGCATTTGTAGCGTGCGAGATTGGCGCGGCAGTATTCGATGAGCTCTTCGGCGGTCGTGCTCTCGAAGCCCGTCTTCTTTTCGACGAAGGCGCAGGGCGTTTCGCCCCATTTCTCGTCTTCCTTCGCGACCACCGCGGCGAACATCACCGCCGGATGCTTCATCAGCGTGTCTTCGACCTCCAGCGACGAGATGTTCTCGCCGCCCGAGATGATGATGTCCTTCGAGCGGTCCTTCAGCTGGATATAGCCGTCGGGATGCATCACGCCGAGGTCGCCGGAGTGGAACCAGCCGCCGGCGAACGCTTCCTTCGTCGCTTTCGGGTTCTTCAGATAGCCTTTCATCACGATGTTGCCGCGGAACATCACTTCGCCCAGCGTCTCGCCGTCGGCCGGCGTGTGCTCCATCGTTTCGGGGTCCATCACGGTCAGCGCATCGAGCATCTGGTAGCGCACGCCCTGGCGCGCTTTCTTCGCCGCGCGCGGCCCGGGCTCGAGCGCTTCCCACGAGTCGCGCCATTCATTCACCGTCGCCGGGCCATAGGTCTCGGTAAGACCGTAGACATGCGTGACGTTGAATCCCGCATCCGCCATCGCGGCGAGCACCGCTTCCGGCGGCGGCGCGGCGGCGGTGATGAACTGCACCACGTGCGGCAGCGGTTTGCGCTCTTCTTCGGTCGCGTTGATGAAGGTCGACATCACGATCGGCGCGCCGCACAGATGCGTGACCTTGTGCTCGGCGATCGCTTCGTACATCGCTTTTGCCCGCACCCATCTGAGGCACACATGGGTACCCGCGACGACCGACAGCGACCATGGAAAGCACCAGCCGTTGCAATGGAACATCGGCAACGTCCACAGATACACCGGATGGCGCGGCATCTGGGCCGCAAGTACATTGCCCGGTCCCATCAGCGCCGCGCCGCGGTGATGGAACACCACGCCTTTCGGATTGCCGGTGGTGCCGGAGGTGTAGTTGAGCGAGATCGCGTCCCATTCGTCGGCCGGATAGGACCATGCGAACTCCGGATCGCCATCGGCGATGAAATCCTCGTATTCGATCTCGCCCAGAAATTCGCCGGTCTGGGGAAATTCCTTGTCGTCGTAATCGATGACGAACGGCTTCTGCTTCGCGAGCCGGAGCGTCTCCTTGATGGTCGCGGCGTGCTCGCGGTCGGTGATCAGCACTTTCGCTTCGCCGTGATCGAGCATGAACGCAAGCGCTGCCGCGTCAAGGCGGGTGTTCAACGTGTTAAGCACCGCGCCGGTCATCGGCACGCCGTAATGGCACTCCAGCATCGCAGGCGTGTTGGCCAGCATCACCGCGACCGTGTCGCCTTTCTTGATGCCGCGCTTCTGCAGCGCCGAGGCGAGCCGGCGGGCGCGCGTATAGAACTCCGCATAATTGTAGCGCAGCTTGCCATGGATGATGGCGTCGCGTTCCGGAAACACTTTCGCCGCGCGCTCGAGAAAGGAGAGCGGCGTCAGCGGCTGGTAATTCGCGGGGCTCTTGTCGAGGTCGCTGTCGTAGGGCGTGCCGCCCAGCTTGATTCGCGGCAGCACGCGCGCCGCCGCATCGGCGACGCGGCGGACCAGCGATTTGCGCACCATCCGGCCCGACGCCACGGGTTTGCGCGAAACGGCTTTGCGCGGCGCGGCGGGCTTGGCAGCGGGACGGGTGGCCGCTTTCGCCGGCTTGGTGGATTTCACGGACTTTTTGCCAGCCTTCTTCTTCGCCGGCGCCTTCGCCTTGGCCGCCGTTTTGGCCGGTTTCTTCGTCTTTTTGCGCGTCGCCATGGCTGTCTTTTTTCAGAGGTTAACCGCGGCGAAACTAGTCAATGGAACCCTGTGCGGCAAGGACATGGACGTGATGTAAGGATGTGCTAGAAGGCGCGCATCCGAAAAGGTTGGGACGACTATGACGACTGCCGAAGCCGCCATGCCCTCCGGTTTTGTCCGGCGTGTCTACAATTGGATTCTGCGCAATGCAGAGGGCCCGCGCGCCTGGGTGGCGATGGCGTTCATCGCTTTCGCAGAAAGTTCCTTCTTCCCGTTCCCGCCCGATATCCTGTTGATACCGATGCTGCTGGCGGATCGCCGCCGCGCGTTCCTGCTGGGCGCCTGGTGCACCTTCTGGTCGGTGCTGGGCGGCATGCTCGGCTATGCGATCGGCTCGCTGCTCTACGATTCGATCGGCCATTGGCTGGTCAGCGTGTATGGCATGGCAGGCGGAGTGGAGTCGTTCCGCCAGGCCTATGTGAAATACGGCGCGTTGATCGTGCTGCAGGGGCTGACACCGATCCCCTACAAGCTGGTGACGATCTCGTCGGGATTTGCCGGATTGAACTTCGGCCTGTTCGTGATGCTGTCCTTCATCACCCGCGGCGTGCGCTTCATCGGCGAGGGCGCGCTGTTCTATTTCTTCGGCGACACCGCGAAATGGCTGCTCGACCGCTACCTCACGCTCGCGCTGACCGTCCTGCTCGTACTGGTCGTAACCGGCTTCGTCGCGGTCCGTTACATCTTCTGACCGCCTAGCGCTCGTCGATCGAGATGACGTGGTGGATCTCGTCGGTCTTGAAGCCGACGACGGCGGCATTGCGCACGCCCGGGATCACGGCGACGTCGTAGAGTTCGCTCACGACGCCCTCGATCCGAACCCAGTGCGTGGTGTCTCCCGTTTTGGTGTCGACCACGATCAGGCCGCAGCGCGGCTCCGCGCCGTTCTTTTCCAGCGCATCATCGAGCGGCAAGCCGGTGAACGTCCGGTTCTTGCGCGCCAGCGACAGGCCGATGATCGCGTGGTCGCCCACGAACGTCAGGCCGCGCGCATAGCCCGGGCAAAATGCGATCGCAATGAACTTGCCGCCGTCGATATAGCCGAACTCGCCGGCGCCGGAGTTCAGCACCCACAGCTTTCCCCCATGCAGGCGCGGAGAATGCGGCATGGAGAGGCCTTCGACCATCCGCTCGCCCGTCTGCACGTCTATCACAAGGCCGCCGTTGGTCCGGCGGTCGCGCCAGCCGTCGGTCACATTGGATGCGGAGACCATGCTCACATAGCGCGGCACGCCGTTCTCCACCGCAAGGCCGTTCATGTGGCAACGATCTTCAGCGGCCAGCTTGCTGATGAAGGGCGGACGCCACACCGGACGGAAGCTGTGGCTCACGCTCACCGATGCAAGGCAGGAAAACAGCGTGTTGACGAAAACCGGATCGCCTTCCGGCGGCAGCACGATATCGTGGGCGTCGACGTCGCCCGTGATCCAGGCGCCATGCGGCGCGAACAGCGCATCGTGCTCGCCGTGCTTCTGCCCCGGCGGCACGACATTGTCGAAGCGGTAGATCTGATAATGCGTGGCGAGCGCGAAGGCCTGACCGGATTGCGCAACGCCGATCCCCATGCAGCGCGCGAACGTTCGTTCAAATACCGAGAGGCGGCCGTCCGGCTTGCTGCCCAGAAAGAACAGCTTGGCGGCCTGGTAGGTGGAAAAGGCTAGGCTCGAACCGGTGCCGGCCAGCCAGCCCGGGAAGTGGCGCGAACTGCTGAGTGTGAACGGGTCTTTCTTTTCGTCCGCCGTGGCCATGATCCATCCGTCCCTGCCGCTGTCTACGACAGGTTGCGACATACGGGCAAACCACGCTCAGATGAAGTTGCCGATGGCAATCTTGCCGGGGTTTGCGGCGAGCTGGAGCTGGATCACGTAATCGGCATTGGCCTGGAATCCGGCGACGCCGTTCGCATCGACGACCAGATAGAGGTGACCGGCAAGATCGCCGGCGCTGGCGGAGAATAGCACGGCATGATGGGCGCCCAGTTGCGCACTGCCGATCGCGGCCTTGAGGTCGCTGTTGAAGTCGGCATGGTCCAACGTGCCGCTTCTCACGATCGGGTCGATCGCCGTGACGGCGACCGGCAGATCGATCTTGTCGTGTGCGGGATCGAAGCCGCGTATGGTGTCGGCGGTCTTGCCGGTGGATTCGGCGACGCTGTGATAGACGAAGGTGTCGTTGCCGCCGCCGCCGATGAGGAGGTCCTTGCCCATCCCGCCGTGGATCTCGTCGTTATCGGGGCCGCCGATGACGGTGTCCTCGCCATCGCCGCCTTTGAGGACATTGTTGCCCGGTCCGCCTTCGATGAGATCGTTGCCGGCATCGCCGGCGAGGATGTCGCGTCCGCCCCCGCCGATCAGATGATCGTCGCCGTCGCCACCGTCGATCTTGTCGTTGCCGCCCTGACCGATCAGCGTGTCGTCACCACCGAGTCCCGACAAGGTGTCGTTGAAATTGCCGCCATGAATCGTGTTGGCGGCATCGGTGCCGACCCGCGTCACCGCCTCATTGGGCGCATGACCGAAAACCGTGTAGAGCGTGCCGGGCGTGGAATCTTCGACCTGGTAATAGCTGTGGCCGTACTGGCGCGTAACATAACCGTACCCCGCACCGATGATGACATCCGAGAACCCGTCACCATTGATGTCTCCGCTCGACACGGCCGTGCCGATGATCGTACCGCTGTACACGGCGAAGGTACCGTAAGTGGACACAAGGTGGGTGAGTGGCGGACCGTCGAATTGGATGGCGGACAATCCCTTGGCGCTGCCGTAGAACAGATATGCTTTGTCGGAATCGGGCGCACCGACAAGAAAATCGTCGAAGCCGTCGCCGTTGAAATCTCCCGCAGATGCGACGACGCCAAAATTCACGCCGGAGTTCGAGAGCGTGAATCCACTGCTGCCGCTGGCGGTCTTCGCGTCCACCATCGATGCGAATGATCCGGTATGCCCTAAAACGACGTCCGCCTCGGAACTGAAAGGCCTGTAGACGATAAGATCGTCACAGCCGTCGCCGTTGATGTCGCCCAAGGATGTAACCGTACAGGGAGAGCCGGGGCGGATCGCGAACCCGTCTTTGCCGT
The DNA here is from genome assembly GCA_036490455.1 of Rhizomicrobium sp. GTDB lineage: Bacteria > Pseudomonadota > Alphaproteobacteria > Micropepsales > Micropepsaceae > Rhizomicrobium. Next base: position 28,136 of record DASXDS010000005.1, on the reverse strand, counting down.
CCAACGATGCGAGTTGCACATCCTGTGAGAACGATCCCGAATGACCGAAAATCACATAGGTTTTCTTTGCCGTCGTTACGAGGAGATCGTCGATGCCGTCGCCGTTTACGTCGCCGGCGCTCTGTTCGCCGGTGATCGCTCCCACTCCGGTACTGTCGATCTGGAAACCTTCAGTGGCCGTGAGGGTGGAGGGGTCGATATGTGCTGGAAACGGCGCGGCATGGCCGAACATCACATCGACAGTGCTGGTGTGGGTCGTCTGGTCGAGGCTCGTCACCGCCAGATCGGAAAAGCCGTCGCCGTTGATGTCGCCAACGGGCAGCAGCGTGATCGTGGCGTGAGGATCGGAATGCGGCGCAGTGACTGTAAAGCCGTTGGTGCCGTCGAGGTCGGTAAAATCGAGCGTCTTGAACTTGCCGGTCTCGCCGAAAACGACCCGCCCGCCCGTGGCGATCAGATCATCGATGCCATCGCCATTGATATCGCCACCCGGAAACGCTTGTGCCGGAAAAGAAAAGCCGCTGCTGGCGCTTATCGTGGTGAAGTCGCCGCTCTGGAACACGCCGTGATGGCCGAATATGCCGCTGGTGGAGGTGGCGTTCGCCGATGCCAGGATGTCGTCGGACCCGTCGCCGTTAATGTCGCCGACACTGGGGAAGCCGATGGCGCCGCTCAGTGTGAAACCGTTCACGCCGTTGAGCGTCGTCAGGTCGAAATCGGACGCGGGTGCCGGCGCTGTGGCAGCGGCGTGGATGATGAGAGGCGTGACACTATCGGAAAACGCCGGCGCGGCGGCGCTGTCCTGCGTCTCGCCGGCGTCGACCAAAGATAACGCAGTTGGCGTGTGGAAGAACGTCTCCTGCGGGAATGCCGCAGCGACCGCCGGCGGCGTGATATCGAACCCGTCGCCGCCCGCGACGGCGCCCAGCGTTATGCTGTCGGTATCGTCCCAGGGTCTCCATCGCAGAGCAGCGTTGGACATCGGTGTCTACCTTTTCGCGCTGGTTCAGATGAAGTTGCCGGCGGCGATCTTGCCGGGATTTTCGGCGAGCTGGAGCTGGATCACGTAATCGGCATTGGCCTGGAATCCGGCGACGCCGTTCGCATCGACGACCAGATAGAGGTGACCGGCAAGATCGCCGGCGCTGGCGGAGAACAGCACGGCATGATGGGCGCCCAGTTGCGCACTGCCGATCGCGGCCTTGAGGTCGCTGTTGAAGTCGGCATGGTCCAACGTGCCGCTTCTCACGATCGGATCGATCGCGGTGACCGCGACCGGCAGATCGATCTTGTCGTGTGCGGGATCGAAGCCGCGGATGGTGTCGGCGGTCTTGCCGGTGGATTCGGCGACGCTGTGATAGACGAAGGTGTCGTTGCCGCCGCCGCCGATGAGGAGGTCCTTGCCCATTCCGCCGTGGATCTCGTCGTTATCGGGGCCGCCGATGACGGTGTCCTCGCCATCGCCGCCTTTGAGGACATTGTTGCCCGGTCCGCCTTCGATGAGATCGTTGCCGGCATCGCCGGCGATGACGTCCCCGCCACTGCCGCCAAGCAGCGTGTCGTTGCCGTCCGCGCCGTCGATGTGATCGTTGCCGGCAAGACCGGAGAGCTTGTCGTTGCCGCCCAGCCCGGACAATGTGTCGGCAAAATCGCCGCCATAGATCGTGTTGGCGGCGTCCGTGCCGGTCCTTGTCACCGGATGATCCGGCTTCTGCCCAAAAACCGTGTAAACCCCGCCAGGTCCGCCGCGGCCGTAATAGATGTCGTGGTACTGGTCGATGTAGCCGCCGAAGCCCACACCGATCACGAGATCGGAAAAACCGTCGCCGTTGACATCGCCGGACGCCACGCCGGAACCGGTAAACAAATAGTACGGCGAGCCGTATGGTCCATGAGGGTGCGATGTTTTCGGGCCCAGCAGGGTGAGTTCGCTCCTGCTTCCGCCATAGACCAGGATGGCCTCATTGGAGTGCGGCACGCCAATAAGAAGGTCGTCGAAGCCGTCGCCGTTGAAATCTCCACCCGATGCGACCGTGATGTGCACGCCATCGCCCAGCCCACCAACCGCAAATCCGCTTGAAGTCGTCGTCGGATCCAAAAGCGGTGTGAACGAACCCGCATGTCCGTAAACGACATAGGCCGTCGAGCTGTTGGCCGCGTAGACGGCGATATCGGCGATGCCGTCGCCGTTCATGTCGCCTGCTGCCGTAGCTCTCCAGCCGCCTTGGGGACTGTTCGCGATTGCGAAACCGTTCGTGCCGTTCAGCGAGGAGAGTTGCAAATCCTGCTGGAAAGAACCTGTGTGGCCGAAAACGACATAGGCGCTCTGTTTTGTAGAAACGAGGAAATCGTCGATGCCATCGCCGTTCACGTCACCGGCACTTTGTTCGTGGAGGATTTCTCCGGTGCCGCGGCCGCCGATCTTGAATCCGCCGTCGCTGACGATGTCGTTCGCGTCGACATTCGCCGCAAACGGCCCCGGATGGCCGAACATCACGTCGACGGTGCGGCTGCCGGTCCGCCCGTTTCTGGTCTCAACCGTAACCGCTAGATCGGCATAACCGTCGCCGTTTATGTCGCCGAGGGATTCTATCGAATAGACGGAGGTTTGTGGGTTCGATGCGTCTGTCGCGATCGTGAAGCCGTTGGTGCCGTCGAGGTGCGTGTTATCGACGACGGAGAACGTGCCAGTGTGCCCGAAGATGACGCCGCCCCTGACGAGCATATCGTTTATGCCGTCGCCATTCACATCGCCGCCAGTTGTTCCTGCGTCATAGGCGTTCGCGAACTTGAAGCCGTGGCTCGCAGTTGTCGCTGCGAGGTCGCCGTTGGAGAAAGTTCCCTTGTGACCGAACACGCCGTACGCACGGCCGTTCTCGCTCGTTTCGATATCGGCGAAGCCGTCGCCATTGACATCGAACGCCGTCACGAATGAGCCGGCGCCGCCATAACCTTCGCCCTCCAGCACGAAACCATTCACGCCATTGACCGATGACAAGTCGAAAAAAGGCTGGTTCGGCGGTACCATGAGCACCGCGCTGGCAGCATCGGCGCTGCTCTGTATACCGGTGGTGTCAACGAAAAATGACGAAAGCAGAATGTCGGGATCATCCAGGTGATGGTGCAGCGCAGCCGGTGCGGGGAAGAACGTCTCCCGCGGGAATGCTGCTGCGACCGTCGGTGACGTGATATCGAACCCGTCGCCGCTTGTGGCGCCCGTGTTGTTGTCATAGTCGCCCCATGGCTTCCATCGCAGGGCAGTATTGGGCATGGGTCTTCCCCTTGAGCGTGTTCAGATGAAGTCGCCGGCGGCGATCTTGCCGATGTTATCGGCGAGTTGGATTTGTATGACGAAGTCGGCGTTGGCCTGGTAGCCGGCGATGCCGTTGGCATCGACGATCAGGTAGGTATGGCCGGAAAGATCGCCGCCGCTCGCCGTGAACAGCACGGCGTGATGCGCGCCCAGTTGCGCCTTGCCGATGTCGGCTTTGAGGTCGCTGTTGAAACTGGCCTGGTTGAGCGTTCCGGCGCCGACGAACGGATCGATTGCGGCGACCGCGACCGGCAGATCGAACCGGTCGCTTCCCGGATCAGTTCCGAAATGGAAGCCGCGGATGGTGTCGCCGTCCTTGCCGGTGGATTCGGCGACGCTGTGATAGACGAAGACATCGCCGCCGCCATTGCCGATGAGAAGGTCTTTGCCCATCCCGCCGTGGATCTCGTCGCTGTCCTTGCCGCCGATGACGGTGTCGTTGCCGTCGCCCCCTTTGAGGACGTTGTCGCCGGGACCGCCTTCAATGAGATCGTTGCCGCCGTCGCCGGTGAGGATGTCGCGTCCGCTTCCCCCGATCAGATGATCGTCGCCGTCGCCGCCGTCGACAGTGTCGTTGCCGCCTTGGCCGACGAGCTTGTCGCCGCCGCCGAGCCCGGACAGCGTGTCGTTGAAATTGCCGCCATAGATCGTGTTGGCGACGTTTGTGCCAACCCGCGTTACCGCCTCATCCGGCGCATGACCGAACACGACATAAGTGTGGCCGGGACCGCGCCTATAGCCATCGAGCATACCCTCGTACGTTAAGTAGGACGGAGCACCAATGATGACGTCGGAAAAGCCATCGCCGTTGACATCGCCCGAACTCGTCGCGATGCCCGCAACAGCATAGTAGTCGTATCGGTCCCCATGTACGACGCCGGGCCCGGTGAGCTTGAGGCCGCTTTGCGCCGTAAGCGTTTGCAAATCTATGGACGCTGAAAACCCGCCTGCGTGACCATAGACGAGATAGGACGCATTGGCATATGGCAGTCCTATGATGATGTCGCTGAAGCCGTCGCCATTGAAATCGCCGGCGGAGGTTACGGTAATGCCGCCGTAACCCGAGCCTTGAAGGCCGGTGATCGTAAAGCCGTTGCTGCCGTTCAGTGCTGCGCTGTTGATGCTGGGGCTGAAAGTGCCGTGGTGTCCGAACACGACGTAGGCCGTTCCGCCAAATATCGAGGTTACGATCACATCGCCGAAACCGTCGCCATTGATATCGCCTGCTGACGCAACGAGCGACGACTGTCCCTTATCAGTCTGGATTTCGAATCCATCTTTTCCGTTCAGATCGGTGAGGTGGAGACTCGGCTTGTATGTCCCTGTGTGGCCGAAAACGACGTAGGCGTTCCTGCCGGTCCCGGCGATGAAATCATCGATGCCATCGCCGTTGACGTCGCCGGCGCTTGCTATGTCTGCGATTGCTGTATTTGGGCCAGCCGCTTGCTTGCCGAGTTGGAAAGCCTGTTGCGAGACATCGAGGTCCGAAGCGAACGGGCCAGCATGCCCGAAGAACACGTGTACGGCCCCGGTAGAGACATTGCGAACCGCCAGATCGGAAAAGCCGTCACCGTTAAGATCGCCGAGGGACGTGACGTTGAGAGCCTCGTTCTGACGTTCGGCGGGCTGATGACCGGCGCCGGTAATCTCGAAACCGTCCGCTCCGTCGAGCGTGCTGAGGTCCATCGAGGAAAGCCCGCCTGCATGTCCGAAGACGACATAGGCGTTGGGTTCTCCTCCAATGATCAGATCGTCGATACCGTCGCCGTTGATATCGCCACCCGACGCGATCGAATGGCCGAAGAAATCGTTGTCTGCCTGATCGTCGCTGGCGGTGAACGTGATGGTTTGGATTGGCCCAATATTCGTACCGTCGCCGAACTGCCCGCCATGGCCGAAGGTGACTGTCACCTCCGCTGGATCATGGCGATCACCCAGCACGATGTCGGCGAAGCCGTCACCGTTGAGATCGACACTTGCGCTTATGGTTGCACCGAAGCCCAGCGCAAACCCGTTCTTGCCGTTGACGGAAGGCAATGAGAACACCGGGTCGCTCTGGGGTGGCTCGGTGTTGGCGAACGCAAAAGCACCCGGCGAATCCGGTGTCGCGAAGCCGGTCTGTATATCGCCGCCGTTGAGGCCTGCATCGAAAGAGAGAAGATCGCCGGGACCGTGAAGATGCCGCGCGACTGGCGCACGAAAGAAAGTCCCGCGCGCGTGTGGCGCTGCGGCGACCGGCGCTGTGGCGTCGAAACCGGCGCTGAGAGCTATGCTGGCGCTATCCATGTCATCCCATCGCAAGGCGCTCTTCGGCATTGTCGCTTCTCCCACCCCGCCGCTGTGGCGATCCACTGTAAGCGGAAACGGAGAACTTGTTCTACTTGAAGTATTTGCGACGATGGTTGCGCCCGGATTTGGTCAGACCGGAACTGTTGTGGGCGCACGTGTTCCCTGTGGTCACATCTGCCCGCACAGGCGGAAGCGCGCTTTACCCGACCCGCGGTGGCAGATGCGGCGCGCTCCGCTATACCTTCGCCCAAAGCCTGAATGCTGAGCCGAGCGCGCCCGACCGATGACGAGTTCCCTGCCGCATATTCGTTACGATTCGCGCGATTATCCGCCGGAGACGCGGTTTGCGGTCTGGCGGCAGATCATGTCGGCGACCTACGACGTCGAACTGCTGGGCGACGCGCCGTTCGCGGCCGATGTCGACGGCTGGATGCTGGGCGATCTGATGCTCGCGCATTCGCATCTTCCGCCGATCGGCTTTCGCCGCGACGATGCGAAGATCAAAAGCGAGAACAGCAACCACTACCTGTTCTTTCATCTCATCCAGGGCCACGCGACCTCGGTGTTCGAAGACCGCACCGTCGAACAGACGCCAGGCAACACCGTGGTGTTCGACATGCAGCGGCGCTTCCACGGCTCGGGCGAGGGCGCGTTCATCAGTGTGAGCGCGCCGCGCGAATTGCTGGAGAAATCGTCGCGCACGCTGCACAGCCATCACGGCGCGGAGGTCGACGGGCCGCTTGCGCGCCTTGTCGCCGATCATCTGACCTCGACCGTCGCGATCGCGCCGCACCTTTCTGCCGCGGAAGCACCGGTCGTCGCGCGCACCACCGTGCTGCTGCTTGCCTCATGTCTGACCGAACGCGGCGTCAAAGAGGGTGCGCCGGTCCTGTCGCTCGCGATCCGTCACGACGTGCAGCGCCATATCGAAGGCAATCTGCACCGGCCGGAGCTTGCGCCGGCGCTCATTTGTGCGGAGCTGGGCATCTCGCGTGCGTCGGCCTATCGCGCCTTTGAAGGCACCGAGGGGATTGCCGCCTTCATCCGCGCCCGCAGGCTGGCTGCGGCGCGCACCATGCTCGAGCATCCCGGCGAACACCGCCCGATCGCGGAGATCGCCTCCGCCGTGGGCTTCACCGATCCCGCGCTGTTCAGCCACTCGTACCGCCGCGCCTTCGGGCACGCCCCGCGCGAGGCGCGCGATGCCGCCGCCTCGGCCGGTCTCTCGGCCATCGAGATCAGTTCGAAAATCAACCACGCCAATTTCCGCCGCTGGATGCGCGACCTGGATACGCATCTGGAGAATGCGGGGCGTGGCAATACCAAAACCTGAGTTGTCATCCTGGCCGAGCGTAGCGAGAGCCGGGACCCATTGGTCCAGCAAGACGGTGTGACCGCCATAACACTTCACCCACAACGCGCGTTGTGAAATAGGTCCCGGAGCTACGTTACGCTGCGCTCCACTACGTCCGGGATGACAGCTACACTTCAAACCAATTTGATGGTGCGATCCTCCATCCTGCTTTGACTTCGCCACAATCGGGCGCGATACCGGCCTGGCTTTTGGGCTGCCGCCGTGAACAAACAGATTCGCTCGATCTTCTCGATTCTGCTGTCGACGATCGTCTTCCTGATCGGCAATGGGCTGATCGGCGTGCTGATTCCGGTGCGCGCGTCGATCGCGGGATTTTCGCATTTCACCATCGGCCTGATCGGCTCGGCCTATTTCGCGGGCTTCATGGCCGGCTGCTTCACCGGACCCCGGCTGATCGCGCGTGTCGGGCACAGCCGTACTTTCGCGGTGGCGGCCGGTGTCGCCGCGGCGACCACGCTGTTCCAGTCGATGTCGCTCAATCCCGTGACCTGGATTGTCACCCGCGCCGCGTTCGGGGTGGGCGCGGCCTGTCTCTATGTGGTGATCGAGAGCTGGCTGAACGACCGGGCGGAGCCGCAAACCCGCGGCCGCATCTTCTCTTATTATATGGTGGTGAACTACTCCGGCCTGATCATAGGCCAGGCGCTGTTCATGTCGAACGGCGCGTCGAGCTTCACGCTGTTCAACCTCACCGCGATCTTCTACGCGCTGTGCCTGATCCCGCTCGGCCTCACGCGCCAGCCGCAGCCCAAGCCGGTGGAGGTGCCGACTTTGCGGCCGCTGTGGCTGTTCCACGTCTCGCCCGTCGGCATCGGGGGCTGCATCGCGGTCGGTTTCGCCAACGCCGCAACCTGGACCTTCGCGCCGATCTACGCCCAGAGCATGGGACTGCATCGCGGCCTGCTCTCGCTGTTCATGATCCTGTTCACGCTCGGCGGCGCGCTGGTCCAGGTGCCGCTCGGCCGCCTGTCGGACCGGATGGACCGCCGCTATATCATCGCCGGTATCGGCGTCTCCGCGGCTTGTGCCGGCGTGCTCGTCTATCTGTTCGGCGGTCACAGCCACACGGTCACGCTCGCGATGGGCGCGTTGTTCGGCGTCGTGTGCCTGCCGCTCTACGGCATGAGCGTCGCGCTGGTGAACGACCGGCTGCCGCGTTCGCAATTCGTCGAAGCGTCGGCGACCTTGTTGCTGATCAATTCGATCGCCTCGATCCTGGGACCGCCGATCGCGGCGAGCGTGACGGAGCATTTCGGCATCGCGTCGCTCTTTCTCTACACGGCGAGCGTCCACACGACACTTGCGCTCTTCACCATCGGCCGCATTGCGACGCATGCAACGGGTCCGAAAGTCGAGCCGGAAAATTTCGTCGCCGTCCCGGTGCAGTCCTCGCCGATCGCCGTCGAACTCGACCCGCGCGGCGTATCGCCGTCGGTTCACGACGCTTAGTTGACTACTGAAGGCGTTGAGGATTTTTCAGATCCATCCCAATTGTCATGGCCTGCTGTTGCAGGCCATGACAGTGGAAGGGATTTCGCCGGAGTTGCACTCATCGCTGCAATGCCGTTCCATGACGTGACGTTCACAAACGGAACAGGCGGATGGCGGACGCAAATTCAGTCCTGGTCACGCGCCGGGCGCAGATGTTTCCGGCGCTGGCGGCGGCGGAGATCGACCGGTTGCGCCGCTTCGGCAAAGCGCGCCACTACAAGTCCGGTGCGCGCGTGGTCAGTGCGGGGGCGGAGACCGAGGGGGTGATCCTCATCCTCTCCGGCGACGTGCGGATGACCCCGCACAATACGCCGGACGAGGAGATCGTCACCCACAAGCCCGGCGAATTTCTCGGCGAACTGGCGCAACTCTCCGGCCGCCCGTCGCTGGTCGATGGCCTCGCGCTCACCGACGTCGAAGCGATCGTGATCCCGTCGCCCAGGCTGCGCGACCTGATGATCGCGGAAGCCGAGATCGGCGAGCGCATCATGCGCGCGTTGATCCTGCGCCGGGTCGGACTTCTGGAGCAGAATGTCGGCGGCCCGGTGATCGTCGGCCGCGCCGACAATCGCGACGTGCTCAGGCTGGAGAACTTCCTGCAGCGCAACGGCCATCCGCATCTGCGTCTCGATCCGGACGCCAGCGCGTCGGCCAAGGCGCTGCTCGAACGCTTTCACGTCAGGCCGGGCGAATTGCCGATCGTGCTGTGCGTCAACGGCGAGATGCTGCGCAATCCGAGCGAGAATGCGCTCGCGCGCTGCATCGGGCTCACCCATGCGCTCGACACCGATTATCTTTACGACGTGGCGGTGGTGGGCGCCGGACCTGCGGGTCTCGGCACGGCGGTGTACGCGGCGTCCGAAGGGCTTTCGGTCATCGTGTTCGACTGCCGCGCCTTCGGCGGGCAGGCGGGCGCGTCGGCGCGGATCGAGAACTATCTCGGCTTCCCGACCGGCATCGCCGGCATGCCACTGATGGCGCGCGCCTACAACCAGGCGCAGAAGTTCGGGGTAGAGATGGCGATCCCGGAAGAGGTCGCCGGTCTCTGCGAAGACAAGTCCTCGGATGTGCGCAGCTACACCCTGCAGCTTACGAGCGGCCAGACGATGCGCGCCCGCACTGTCGTGGTGGCGAGCGGCGCCGAATACCGCAAGCTCGATGTCGCCAATCTTTCCCAATACGAAGGCGCGCATGTGCATTACTGGGCCTCGCCCCTGGAGGCGAAGCTTTGCGCCGGGCAGGAGGTGGCGCTGGTCGGCGCGGGCAACTCGGCCGGGCAGGCCGCGGTCTATCTCTCCGGCCAGGTCGCGAAAGTCTGGATGATCGTGCGCGGCAAAAGCCTCGATGCGACGATGTCGCGCTATCTGTGCGACCGCATCGCCGCGCAGCCGAACATCGAGGTGCTGACGGAGACGGAAGTCGTCGGGCTCTCCGGTGACAAGGGCGCGCTGGAGCATGTGCGCTGGCGCCATCGCGAAACCGGCGAGAACACCAGCGCAATCCGGCATCTCTTTCTTCTGATCGGCGCGGCGCCGAACACGCGCTGGCTCGCACAATCGGGCATCGCCCTCGATGCCAAGGGCTTCGTGCACGCCGATACCTTCGCGAGCGACGGCCGCTTTCCGATGCAGACCAATCTGCCGGGCGTGTTCGCGATCGGCGACGTGCGCTCCGGCTCGGTCAAGCGCGTTGCGGCGTCGGTGGGCGAGGGCGCGCAAGTCGTCGCCGCGATCCACGCCTGCCTCGCCGCCGACGGCGCCGGCGACGAACCCGTCAACCCCGCCGGCGGCGCGGTACGGGTGTGAACTTCCACTAACCCCCTCCCCCGCCGGGGGAGAGGGCAGGGTGAGGGGGTGCCGCAGCACGCATTCATCTTCGAATGAAGTGTCGAACGAAAACAAACGCACAACACCAAAACGTGTTGCCTCACAGCAAGCACAAAGTGTGTTGCACCACCTTAACGCCCTCTCCCCCGGCGGGGGAGAGGGCGTTAAGGTGGTGCAACCATCAAACCGAAAGTCCCGCTCATGTCCGACAGCTGCACGCATGTCGATACCATCCGCAAAGTCACGCCGAGTGCGCTTGGCTGCGAGGAGTGTCTGAAGACCGGATCGGCGTGGGTGCATCTCAGGCTGTGCCGGACGTGCGGGCATGTCGGGTGTTGCGATTCCTCACCCCACAAACACGCGACCAAGCATTATCACCGCACCAAGCATCCGATCGTCGAAGGCTACGATCCGCCGGAAGGCTGGGGCTGGTGTTATGTCGACGAAGTGATGTTCGATCTCGACAAGACGCCGCACAACGGTCCCATCCCGCGCTACGTCTGAACGCCAACAGGAGACATCCATGAGTGAAGCGATCCAGGAAGGGTTCACCGTCTTCGTCCATGACGGCGAAAAGGCGTTCGGCGCGGTGCGGCAGGTCCACCCGCACGAGATCGTGGTCTACATCGAGAACGCAGGCGACTTCGCCGTGCCGGTTTCCGCGGTGAAGGAAGTGCACGACGAGAAGGTGGTGCTGGATCGCGGCAAACTCGCCCACGATCTGCAGAAAGCGATCGTCCACGCGCATCAAGGCGAAGATCCGCGCATCCCATAAAATCTTCGCGCAAACCTGCCGCAACGAGAGGCAGCGGTTTGTGTTTCACTTGCGGTCTGCGCAGGAGGAGCACATGGACTTTCGCGAAGAAGGCAAGCGCCTCAGCAATTGGGGACGCTGGGGCAAGGGCGACCGGCTCGGCACGCTGAACCACATCACGCCGGAACGGCTCGCGGCGGCGGGCAAACTCATAAAGACAGGCAAGCTGTTCGAACTCGGCCTGCCGGTGAAGGCGCAAGGCATCCAGCCGGCGGGTGCGAACCGGCGCAATCCCATCCATCTGATGTCGTTGACGCCGGCCGATCTGCGGGGCCGCGCCGACGGGGCGATCATCTCCGACGATTACATCATCATGCCGCTGCAATCGGTGACGCAGTGGGATGGACTCGCGCATTTCGGCTACGACGATCACTTTTACAATGGCGTGCCGGCGAACACGGTGACGACCATCGCCGGTTCGACGGTGCTGTCGATCGATCAGATCGCGGCGAAAGGGATCGCGAGCCGCGGTGTGCTGCTCGATATCGCGGCGCTCAAAGGTGTCGACCGGCTGGCGGCTGGCACGCCGATCACGCCCGACGATCTCGACGCGGCCGAAGCGCGCCAGAACGTGCGCACCGGCCCTGGCGACATCCTGCTGGTGCGCACCGGCTGGATCCACGCGTTCACAGTCGACAATTCGCCGGAAGCCTATTGGCACGGCGAGCCGGGGCTGCATCTGTCGTGCGCAGACTGGCTGCACAAGCGGGAGGTTGCGGCGGTGTGCTCCGACAATTGGGGCGTGGAGGTCGCGGTGCCCGGCGCGCCGTTCGGCCTGCCGATCCATTCGGTGCTGATCCGCGACATGGGGATGACGCTGGGCGAGATCTTCGTGCTCGATGCGCTGGCCGCCGATTGCGCGGCGGACGGCGTGTGGGAGTTTTTCTTCGCCGCACCGCCGCTGAAAGTGGTGGGCGGCGTCGGCAGCCCGATCACACCGCTGGCGATCAAATAGAAAATCTGAACACGTTCTGAAAATTGCTTGAATTCGCCGGTCGCCTGACGGAGCATCGCCGGGGTTATGCAGAAAACAACAAGGGAGACGCCGGTGAGCTATCAGGACATTCTCTACGAACAGGACGGCGGCGTCGTCACCGTCACGCTCAACCGGCCCGACAAGCTCAATGCCTACACCGCGGTGATGGGGCAGGAACTGGAAGACGCGTTCATCCGCTGCGATGAAGACGACAGCGTGCGTGCGATCGTCGTCACTGGCGCAGGCCGCGGCTTCTGCGCCGGCGCCGACATCTCCTCCGGCGCCAATGCGTTCGATGCCTCGAGCGGCCAGTCGGCCTCGTTCGGCAATGCAACCCAGCGCGAACGGCGCACGCGCGGCGGCGGCGGTTTCGTGCACGCGATCTACAATTGCAAGAAGCCGTCGATCGTCGCGTTCAACGGGCCGGCGGTCGGCGTCGGCCTCACGCTCACGCTTCCGATGGACATCCGCATCGCGTCGTCCACCGCGCGTTTCGGGTTCGTGTTTGCACGCCGCGGCCTGGTGCCGGAAGCAGGCAGCGCCTGGTTCCTGCCGCAACTGGTAGGGCTCAGCCAGGCGATGAAATGGTGCCTCACCGGCCGTGTGTTCGATGCCCAGGAAGCGCTCGCCGGCGGACTGATCTCCGACGTGGTGCCGCCGGAGGAACTCCTGCCGCGGGCTCGCGAAATCGCGCGCGAGATCGCCGAGGAAACCGCACCGCTTTCCATCGCGCTCACCCGCCAGTTGCTCTGGCAGTTCGGCAACGCGCCGGACTACAAGGACCTCTTGAAGGTCGACGGCCTGCTTGCGATGCAGCTCGGCGCCGGTCCCGATGTGAAAGAGGGCGTGATGGCGTTCCTCGAAAAACGCAAACCGAAATTCACCGGCAAGGTCTCGACCGACATGCCGGCCGCCTATCCCTGGAACAAAGAATAAGCACCGCTGGAGAACGCCATGGACTTCGACATTTCCCAAGAGCTGCAGGACTACCTCGACGAGCTCGACCGCTTCATCGAGGCGGAGATCAAGCCGCTGGAGCAGCAGGACGACAACATCCGTTTCTTCGACCATCGCCGCGAACATGCGCGCACCGATTGGGACAACAACGGCCTGCCGCGCCATGACTGGGAGCAGCTGCTGCGCGTCGCGCGCGAAAAGGCCGACAAGGCGGGACACCTGCGCTATGCGTGGCCGAAGGACATGGGCGGCAAGGGCGGCAGCAGTCTCGACATGGCGGTGATCCGCGAGCATCTCGCGGCCAAGGGGCTCGGCCTGCACAACGATCTGCAGACAGAGCATTCCATCGTCGGCAACAACCCGTTCATCCTGCTGTTCAAGGAGTTCGCGACGCCTGAGCAACTGGCGATGTACGGCGACAAGGTGCTCAAAGGGCAGATCAGCACCGCTTTCGGCCTCACCGAACCGAACCACGGCTCCGACGCCACACACATGGAAACGACTGCGGTGCCGCAGGAGAAGGACGGCAAGAAAGGCTGGCTGATCAACGGGCAGAAGATGTGGACCACCGGCATGCATGCGGTCAGCCATTGCATGGTTTTCGCGCGCACCAGCGGCAAGGCCGGCGACGCCAGCGGCATCACCGTCTTCATCGTGCCGAGGCTGGATCCGGGCGTGAAGATCGAAGAGTGGATGTGGACCTTCAACATGCCGACCGACCATCCGCGCGTCAGCTTCACCAATGTGTGGGTTCCGGACGAGGCGATCTGGGGCGAGGTGGGCCGCGGCCTCGGTCTTGGGCAAAGTTTCGTGCACCAGAACCGCATCCGCCAGGCCGCCGGTTCGCTGGGCGCCGCGGTCTACTGCATCAACGAGAGCGTGAAGTACGCCCGGCTGCGCAAGCCGTTCGGGCAGGCGCTGGCGCGGAACCAGGCAATTCAGTGGCCGCTGGTCGAGCTTTACACCCAGGCGGAGGCGCTGCGCCTCCTCATCCGCAAGACAGCATGGGAGATCGACCGCATGCCGCACAAGGAGGTCGAACGCCAGATCTCCGACAAAGTGAGCATGTGCAACTACTGGGGCAACCGGCTGTGCTGCGAAGCAGCAGACCGCGCGATGCAGGTGCATGGCGGCTTGGGCTATTCGCGCCACAAGCCGTTCGAGCACATCTACCGCCACCACCGCCGCTACCGCATCACGGAAGGTTCGGAAGAAATCCAGATGCGCAAGGTGGCGGCGTTCCTGTTCGGTTATCTGGGGCCGAAACGCCGCGAATTCGACGCCATGGAAAAGGAATACGACGCCCAGCGCGCGGCCGGGAAAAACGACCGGGAAATCGGCATTTAGCCGGTCTGGAAGCGGGCTTGCGGCATTACCGCCGTTGCCCGCTTCCACCGTGCCGTAATAGAATCCTTCCCCAGCGAAATATTCGCGCAAGATTTGGGAAGAGGTTTCATTTGGCGGCGGTCGTCGGACTTGGAAGGCGCGAGGAGGCGAAGGCCGAGCGCCGCCTGCGGATCATCACGGCGGCGCGCGAACTGATCCGCGAAACCGGAGATACCAATCTTTCGATGCGCACCATCGCCAAGCGGGCGAAGGTGAGCCTGGCGACGCCCTACAACCTGTTCGGCTCCAAGCGCGCGGTGGTTCTGGCGGTGCTGGAGGACGAGCGCGATTTCGCCAAGCGCTTCGCGAGCCTGCATTCCACCAACTCGCTCGACCACATCTTCCAGACCCTGACTTTGCGTGTCGGCTACTACATCGGCGATCCGGATTTCTATCGCACCTTGTGGAAGGCGCTGCTCGACACCAGCGGCAAGGAAGGCGGCGGGCTTTCGACGCCGCAGCGCCGGGCACAGAGCCACGCGCTGTGGCGTACCCTGATCGAGAATGCGCAGCGCGACGGTTACCTCGATCCCGAAATCGCCGCTGACGGCGTGGAGCGCAGCCTCGCGCACACCTTCAACGGCATCATGCTGTCCTGGGTGATGGATGCGATCGAGACCGAGCATGTGCTGCCGGTGTCGGGCTATGGCTATGCGCTAATGCTGCAGGGCGCCGCCACCAAAGCCGGCCGCGAGCGGCTGTCGAAGAAGATCGCGGCGTACCACAAGTCCGTGTCCCGCAGCCCCCGCAAAGCCGCGGCGTAATACCATTTCGCGCAGAGGCGCTGAGCCGCTGCGCGCCTTCGCCTGCAGCAAGGTTCTACGCTTTTTTTGCGCGCGGAGGCGCGGAGCCGCGGAGCGATCTCGAGTTGGGCCCAGCACGGTTCGCTCGCCCATTCTGCCGGCGCGCGACGCGCGCCAATCCAAATCGACGCCGTTCGCGAGTCCGCTATGTGGACTCCGCGCCTCCGCGCCTCCGCGTGAGCAAAGCCCATAGGCTCGATCCCTGTCGTCTGCGTTCTCAGCGTCTCTGCGCGAATTATGCCGGTGCACGCGCGATGGTTGTTGCGAAGCCGCGTTTGGCGAAGCGCCAGCCTTCGGGTGTTTTGCGGTAGACGTCCTCGTAATGGCCCACCACGGCCGGCGTGATCTCGCGCACCAGGGCCACGCCGTCCTTGCGCGGCGCTGCGTAAAGCGTGACGCCGACGGTGCCGCGCGCTTCCGTTGCGCTCACCACCTCGACGCGGATGTTGGTGTTGCTGTGGAAGCTCGCGATCGCGCCGCCGTTCCCGCCGTTGAGACTCGCCAGGATCGCGGCGCGGCCCTTGTGGGTCTGGCCCATCAAGGTCATCTCCGCGTCTTCCGCGAACAGATTGGCCCACGCCTCCAGTTGCTGGGAGTCGGCGTAATAGGAGTAATCGACCGCGAGCCGCGCGCACGCATGCTCGATCGCCATGCGTTCCTGTTCCGTCACCGTGCCCGCCATCGCCGTCTCCGCAATATTTATATCAGTGTATAAAAATTCCGGACCCGGTCAAACCGCCCTCTGGACGTGCGCGCCGCGATGGTCGAGGCTTCCGCCAACGCTATCCAACCACCCAGGGAGCCTTTGATGTCACGCATGAAATTCGGCGCCTTCCTCGCGCCGCATCATCCCATCGGCGAACACCCGATGCTGCAGTTCCGCCGCGATCTCGATTTCGTCGAACATCTCGACAAGCTCGGTTACGACGAGTTCTGGTGCGGCGAGCATCACTCCTCCGGCTGGGAGATGATCGCGTCGCCGGAGATGTTCCTGGCTGCCGCCGGCGAACGCACCCATCGCATCAAGCTCGCAACCGGCGTGATCTCGCTTCCCTATCACCATCCCTTCAACGTCGCGCAGCGCATGGTGCAACTCGATCACATGACGGGCGGCCGCGCGATCTTCGGTTCGGGTCCCGGCGCGCTGCCGTCCGACGCCTACACGCTCGGCATCGATCCGATGACCCAGCGTGACCGCCAGGACGAAGCGATCGGCATCATCAAGCGGCTGATGGCGGGCGAACGCGTCACCGCCGAAAGCGAATGGTTCACGATGAAGGATGCGAAACTGCAGCTTCTGCCGTTGCAGGAGGAGATGCCGTTCGCCACCGCCTCGCAGGTAAGCCCGTCGGGCATGACGCTCGCCGGCAAGCACGGCATCGGCATCATCTCGCTCGGTTCGATGCAGCCTGGTGGACTCAACGGCCTGCACACGCAATGGGGCTACGCCGAAGACGCCGCGAAGAAGGCGGGCAAGGTGGCGGATCGCAAGCAGTGGCGCATCCTGCTTTCGTGGCACATCGCGGAGACGCGGGCGCAAGCCGCGAAGGAAGCGGGCGAGGGCCTGATGCTCTGGCACAACGAGTACACGCTCGGCACGCTTGGTCGCCCGAACACCGTCGCGTTCAACTCGCCGGAAGAAGCGGTCGAGAAGACGGCGTTCGTCGAAGGCACCACCGCGGTGATCGGCACGCCGGACGACCTCGTCGCCGCGATCCGCAAGATACAGGAAGTGAGCGGCGGCTACGGCGTCACCGTCGGCTTCGTGCATGACTGGGCCAACCGCGAAGCGACCTTGCGCAGCTGGGATCTCGTCGCGCGCTATGTGGTGCCGCAGGTCAACGGCTTCACGGAGAACCTGCGTGTCTCGCAGAAATACCTGATCGACAACCGCCACATGTTCGAACGCGCCGGCGCCGCGGTGATGAAGAAGATCATGGAAAACGAAAAGGCGGTCGAGGCGCTGAAGGAAACCCAGGCGATGATGGCGAAGGCCGGTGCCGGCGCCACGCCGATCCCGACCACCAACGCGCCGGACATGTCGAAGGCAAAAACGGACGCTTAAGGCAGAGGGAGACTTCCCCTCACCTGCTTCGCTTCGCGAAGCTGTCCTCTCCCGCTGCGCGGGCGAGGTTACTCGAGCCTCGCTTAACCTCTCCCGCACTTCGCGGGAGAGGACAGCCTTCGCGTTAGCGAAGGCAGGTGAGGGGCCGTTGCATCAAACCCGCGACGGCGTGCGGGGCGGCGCATAACGCTGCCGCGCCGCGTCCAGTGCAGCAAACACCAGCGTGGTGATCGCAACAGCGGTGATCAGCGCCCAGATCAGGCCGGGCCGTGTCGCGGTTAGCGCCGCAGTCACATCGTGGCTCCGCAACGCACGCCACGCGAACAGCGCTGCGTGTACCACGACCACCGCAACCGCCGACCACAGCAAGGTCATGCGGTAATAGAGTGTGAGCGGTCCGCCGAACAAACCCGTGCCCGTCCAATAGCGCCCCGCGATCGCTTGCGGCCGGCCGAAGCCGCGCACGATCGTCTCCTGTTCCGCATCGCTGAGCGGGCGGCCCCATTCGGCTTCGCGCCGTTCGATTCGGTCGAGCAGGGCGCCGCGCAATTCCTGCACTATGTCGTCGCGCCCTTTGCACGGCAACCGCGAGCGCACGCGCGCGAGATATGCCTCAAGCGGGCTCATGCTGTTTCTCCTTCAGAAGCTGTTCGAGCGAGCCGTTCATCTGCCGCCATTCGTTTTCGAGCAGGCGCACCGCCTTCTCACCCGCAGGCGAGAGCGCGTAGAAACGCTTGTTGCGTTTGCCTTCCTCGCGCCACTCGCTTTGCAGCAGGCCCTGGTCTTCGAGACGCCGCAGCATTGGATAGAGCGGACCTTCCTCGATCTCGATACCGTGCGCCGCGAGCGTGTTGCGCAAGGTGTAGCCGTATTGCTCGACACGCAGGGCAGCCAACACCCCCAGCACCAGCGAGCCGCGCCGGAGTTCCAGCTTCAATCCGTCGACGACCTGATTTTCGGGCATATCCATTCCTGTGTTCAACACAGTATGTGGGGCACAGTACGAGCAAGTCAAGGGCGGCCGAAGCCATTCTCTCATCAAGGTCGTCATTGCCGGGCTTTCGTCCCGGCAATCCATTGCCTCGTTGCCGGCATGGAGGCCTACCATGCCGTCACGGCGGTTATAGATGGCCGGTACGGCCTCCGCTTCGCTTCGGCGCGACCGGCCATGACGGCGGAGAATCTTTGAAACTATCGCGCGTGCGCAGAACCGCGTTAGCCTGACCGAAAATCGAAAGGGACATCCATGAAAGATCTGGCGGGCAAGACGGCGTTCGTGACGGGCGCGGCATCGGGCATCGGGCTTGGCGTCGCGACCGCACTGGCGCAGGCGGGCGTGAAGGTGATGCTGTGCGATATCGAAGACGCGGCGCTCAAGAACGCGCTCGAAGGTCTGCGCCGCACCAATGTCGACGTCGACAGCGTGAAGGCGGACGTCTCGCTCAAATCCGAACTGCGGGCCGCGGCCGATGCGGCGGTCGCGCGCTACGGCAAGGTGCACATCCTGGTCAACAACGCAGGCGTGGCGGACGGCGCCGGCTATGGCGGATGGAGCGACAAGGGCTGGAGCTGGACGCTCGGCGTCAACCTGATGGCTGTCGTGTGGGGCATCGAGATCTTCGGTCCGCTGATCGAGAGCCATGGCGAAGGCGGCCAGATCGTCTCCACCGCGTCGATCGCGGGCCTCGTCGGCGGCGCCAATCCGTACAACGTGTCGAAATACGGCGTGGTGTCGATTTCCGAAGGCCTGCGCCCGGTGCTCGCACCGCGCGGCATCGGCGTTTCGGTGCTGTGTCCGGGATTCATCCGCACCAACATCATCGGTTCGGGCCGCAACCGCCCCGAACGCTATGCGGAAAAACCGAGGGAGTTGCCGCAGGACGGTCCGGTCGCCGACCTGATCAAGTCGGTGGCTTCGCGCATCCAGGGCGGCATCGATCCGCTCTATGTCGGCGAGCTGGTGCGCGAAGGCATCGAGAACGACTGGCCCTACATCTTCACCGACGCCGAGTTCGAACCCGCGATCGACGCCCGTTTCGCCGGAATCAAACAGGGCTTCGACAAGATCCGCGACCGAACGCCGAGACGGTAGGGCATACAACACAAAAAAAATGTCATCCCGGCCGTAGCGAAGCGAAGCGCCGGACCCATTTCTCAATGCGCTTTGCGTGGAACGAAAGTTCGGATGCGCCAACCAACCCGCGGATGGATCCCGGATCTCCATTCCGCTGCGCTCCATTGCGTCCGGGATGACAAGTGCACGCGGACGCGTACGCAACCACGGCGTGCGCGTTCCTGTAACGCTTATTCCAAAACTGCTTTCACCGGTTATTTACGGTACCGGAATTAATCTTCGCCATGCTCCGCGTTATCGGCTGCATCACCGAGCAGCACGACCCCACGCTCGTCTTCGTCGCGGCCTGCCTTTGCATTGCGGGCAGCTGGGCCGCCGTCGTCCTGCTGTCGCGGGCGCGAAGCGGCGAGGTGCGGACGCAGAACGTCTGGATCTTCACCGCCGCGGCGGTCTTCGGATTGTCGGTGTGGGCGACGCATTTCATCGCGATGCTGGGATTCCGTTCGGCGCTGCCGATGGCGTATCGCGAGAGCTGGACGGCGCTGTCGATCGTGCTCTCCGTCGGCATCAACTGGATCGGTTTCTGGCTGGCGGTGCGGAAGAACTGGACGATCCTCGGCGGCGCGATCGTCGGCGGCGGGATCGGCGTCATGCACTATGTCGGCATGGCAGCCCTCGAAGGGCCGTTTCACCTGGCCTGGAATCCGTATTACGTCGCCGCATCGCTGCTGGGCGGCGTCTTCGCCGCGGCGTGCTCGCTGAAGGCCGGCTGGACCATCCCGGCCCGTTTCGCCAAAGCGGTGCAGGCGGCGCTCCTGACACTCAGCGTGTGCACGGTGCATTTCGTCGCGATGACGGCGGTTGCGATCGTGCCCGATCCCACCATGTCCGCGGCGGGCGAGGTCTTTCCGCCGGCGGCGCTGGCGATCGCCGTGAGCGCGGTGGCGGTCCTCATCATCGTGCTGGGAACGGCCGGCGCCTATCTCGATCTTTATCTGGAAATCCGCCGCGGCGACGAGCGCGCGCGGCTGAAGGCCCACATCAAGGAGCTGGAGGCGACCAAGCGCGAGCTCGGCTTCGCGCTCGAAACGGCGTCCGCCGCGAACAAAAGTAAATCCGCCTTTCTCGCCACCATGAGCCACGAACTGCGCACGCCGCTGAACGCCATCATCGGCTTTGCCGAGCTGATGGCGGCCGAAGCGTTCGGGCCGCTCGGCAACGACCGCTACAAGGGCTACAACGAGGACATCGGCAAGGCGGGCGCACATCTGCTGTCGATCATCAACGAGATCCTCGATCTCTCGCGCCTCGAAGCCGGCAAGGTCGAACTGGAAGAGACGGAGGTGGCGCTGCCGCAACTGCTCGCCGAAGCGTCGGCGATGATGGAAGCGCGCGCGAAGGACAACGGCATCGCGCTGACGCTCGTGTGTCCGCCCGGCCTGCCGCGGCTCAAGGCCGACGACCGCCGGGTGAAGCAGGTCGTGCTCAACCTTCTTTCGAACGCGGTGAAGTTCACGCCGAAGGGCGGTGCGGTGGCGCTCACCGCGGCGCTGCGCGACGGCGCGGTATTCATCGCGGTGACGGACACCGGCATCGGCATCGCGAAGGAAGACCTGCCCAAGGCGTTCGAAAGCTTCTCCCAGATCGACAACCGGCTCTCGCGCAAATTCGAAGGCAGCGGCCTCGGCCTGCCGCTGGCCCGCCACCTCGTCGAACTCCACGGCGGCCGCCTGGACCTCGAAAGCGAACTGCACCACGGCACGACGGCAACGGTGCTGTTTCCGAGGGATCGCTCGATCCGCGAACCCGAACGGCGCGCAGCGTAACCGCTAAGTCCGGCGCTATCCGATTTGGTTGGCGCGCTTCGCGCGCCGAAAGACTTGTAGGCAAGGGCTCGTTCTAACAGCTCAGCGCTCTCTGCGTCTCTGCGCGCTAAAAAGTAAATGCTCGCACAGCACAGATGCGGTTTATCCCGGGGTCCCCTTCACCTCGCGGCCGCGCTTCGCGCGTCCACTCGCCGGGGATGACATCTTGTTTTGAGAATGAGAAATCGCACCGGTGCGCAGCGCGCGCTACGCCATCCGGAACAGCTCCAGCGCCGTTTTGCCCAGGATCTTCTGCGCCGTCTTTACGTCCTTCACGCTGTCGAAGACCGCCTGGATCGAGCTTCGCGTGTAGCCGAAGGTGCTCTCCTGGTGCGGGTAGTCGGACGACCACATCACGGTCTCCGGGCCGATGCGGTCGAGCAGCGAGAGGCCGGCGGGGTCGGTCATGAACGTCGCGTAGCAATGGTTGCGCCAGTACCAGCTCGGCGGATGCTTGAGCTTGGGCTCCATCATGCTGGGGAACGAATTGGCCGCCATGTCGGCGTCGTGCAGCATCGAGGCGACCCAGCAGATGCCGGCCTCCACGAACACCACCTTCAGCTTGGGGAAACGGTCGAACACGCCGCCGAAGGTGAGCATACCCCATTGATGACGGAAGCCCTGCATCTGCGCGAGCACCGACGTGCCGGCCGCGCCGTGGCGTGACTGCACGATCGCCTCGCCGATGTGGAAGCAGAGCGGGATCTCGAACTCCGACACCGCTTCCCAGAACGGGTCCATGCGCGGGTCGTTGTAGTGGATGTTCTTGCCGTCGACGTCCTTGCCCGGCTTGTTGGGCAGCATCAGGCAGCGCCCGCCGAGCTCCTCGATGCGCGCGATCGAGGCGCGCGATTTCGTCAGGTCCCAGTAGTTGGGGATCATCACTGCGAACAGCCGTCCGTTGCCTTCGGCGCAACGCTCCGCGATGTCCTCGTTGTAGACGGTGAAGATCTCTTCGCGCAGCTGGTCCTGCCCCATGATGTAGAGGCCGAACAAGCGCTGCGGGAAGATCAGCTCTTTCGCCACGCCTTCGATGTCGATATCGGCAAGCCGCGCGGCGACGCTCGACAGACCTGGATTGCACTCCATCGCCTCGCACAGGATGTTCGCAAGCTCGACCGGCACCATCGGCTGGCCTTCGCAGGTGAAGTGATAGGCGCCGTCCCTGAACTCCATGCGCGGCGCCTTGTCCTTCAGGTGCTCGGGAAACTTGTCGTGCCAGCAGTCGCGCTCGATCATGTGGCTGTCGGCCGACACGATGACCGTGCCCTCCGGCCACTCGTGCGCCTTGGCCTGCGCCTTGCGCTTGGCGGCCACCGGAATGCCCACCATCTCCGGGATTTCGAGAACGAAGCTGTCGGTCATGTTACCAGTCCCACGCGAGCCGGGCGCCCGCTGTCCACGAAATAATTGGAACGTGTTTCAAAGATTTCCGCAACCGGAAAAACGTCCCACCTGTGCTCGTCTCAGGCCCGGTTCAGCTGCAACTCGCCGGCCGCGATCCGGTCGCGCAGTTCGCGTTTCAGTATCTTGCCGGACGCGTTCCTTGGCAACTCCGTCACGTAGCAGACGAATTTCGGCTTCTTGTAGCTCGCGATCCGTTCGCGGCAGAACGCCACGACCTCCGCGGCCTCGACCTGTTCGCCCTCGCGCAGGCGCAGCACCGCCACCACGCTCTCGCCCCATTTGGGATCGGGCGCGCCGACCACGGCCGCTTCCGCGATGGCCGGATGTTCGTACAGCACCTCTTCCACTTCGCGCGGATAGACGTTCTCGCCGCCGGTGAGGATCATGTCCTTCTTGCGGTCCACGATGTAGAGGTAGCCGTCCTCGTCCCAGCGGCCGACATCGCCGGTGCGGAACCAGCCGTCGATGAACGAATCCTCCGTCGCCTTCGGATTGTTCCAGTAGCCCTTCAGCACCTGGTCGCCCTTGACCACGATCTCGCCGGGCACACCCGGCGGCGCATTGCTGTTGTCCTCCAGAAGCACGCGCACCCGCGACAACGGCATCTGCTTGCCGACCGAGCCGATGATCGCGAGGCCATGCTCCGCCGCGCGCACATGATCGGCCTTGCCCATCGCCATTACATTGCCGGCCAACTCCGTCATCCCGAAGCCGGTGCCGAAACCGACGCCGGGAAACGCCTTGAAACCGCGGCGCAGCACCTCCAGCGGCATCGACGACGCGCCATAGCCGAAACTCCGCAAGCTCGAGAGATCGTATTTCCGCATCGCGGGATTCTCGAGCATCATCGCAAGCATGGTCGGCGCCATCGGCGCCTGGGTGACGCGATGCTTTTCGACCGCGCTGAGGAAGCTCTCCGCGTCGAACGCGCCCAGCACCACCACCGGCCATTTGCGCAGGTGATACATCGGCATCACGTAACCCGCGACGTGGAATTGCGGGAACATGAAGAGACACACTTCGTCCGGCGGCGCTTCCGCGCCGTTCGCCATGGAGTTCGCGATCGAGGCGATGAGATTGCGGTGCGTAAGCATCGCGCCCTTCGGCAGGCCGGTGGTGCCGCTGGTATAGAGCAGCCAGCAGAGATCGTCTTCGTGCGGCCGCAGCGCCGGCGGCTTCGCGTCGCCGCGCGCGATCAGTGCGTCGTAGGATAGCGTGTCGTCGGTCTCGCCGCCGATCAGCACGACGGTCTTCACCGACGGCAGCTCCGGCAGGATCTTGCGGATCGTATCGAGATATTTCGGCTGCACGATCACCACCGACGGCGCATTGTTGCCGACGATGTAGGTGAGCTCCCGCGCGGTCAGGCGGTAGTTGAGGAACGTCAGCGCCATGCCTGCGCCCGGCACGCCGTAATAGCACTCGCCGTATTCCGGACAGTTCTCCGACAGGATGGCGATGCGGTCGCCGGGGCTGGCGATCGTCGCGAGCGCATTGGAGAGCTGCCAGCAGCGGTCCCGCAGCTCTGTGAAGGTCCACGCCCGATCCTCGAAATACACCGCCACCTTGTCCGGCTCGTGGTGCGCGGCGATTTCCGGAATGTCGCTGATCAGCATGGCGTCTCCCTTGCCCGCCGCTGCGGCAGGCGTCCGGAAAATTTATATCATGCTCCACTTTTCCTGCATCCCTGCCGGGCGTAGCGTTCGCGTCCTTCAGAAGGAGCGAGCGCATGAGCCTCAAAGGCAAGACGATGTTCATGACCGGCGGCTCGCGCGGGATCGGCCTCGCCATCGCGCTGCGTGCCGCGCAGGACGGCGCCAACATTGCGATCGCCGCCAAGACGGCGGCGCCGCACCGCCATCTGCCCGGCACTATCTACAGCGCCGCCGAGGAGATCGAGCGCGCCGGCGGCCGCGCGTTGCCGCTGGTGGTCGATGTGCGCAACGACGCGCAGGTGTTCGAGGCGGTTGACCGGACGGCACAGCATTTCGGCGGGATCGATATCTGCCTCAACAATGCGTCGGCGATCAGCCTCACCGGCACGCTCGAAACCGACATGAAGAAATACGATCTGATGTACCAGATCACCGCGCGCGGCACCTTCCTCACCTCGAAGGCGTGCATCCCCTATCTGAAGAAGGCCGAAAACCCGCACGTCCTCAACATGTCGCCACCGCTCGATTGCAGCACGAAATATCTCGGCCGCCATGTCGCCTACACGAGCGCGAAGCTGGTGATGGCGATGTGCACCGCCGGCATGGCGGAGGAATTCCGCGACGACGGCATCGCGTTCAACTCGCTGTGGCCGCGCACCGGCATCGCCACGGCGGCGATCGAGTTCGCGGTCTCCGGCAAGGAAGGTCTGCGCAGCTGCCGCACCGTCGACATCATGTCGGACGCAGCTTACGTGATCCTCAACAAGAACGCGCGCGACTTCACCGGCAATTTCTGTATCGACGATATCGTGCTGTACGACGCGGGCGAGCGCGACTTCGACAAATACCGTGTCGATCCCAGCCGTCCGCTCGGCAGCGGCGACTACATGATCCCGCCCTCCATGCCGCTCCCGCCGGGCGTGAGCCTGAAGGCGGTGAGCCACTGACGCGTCTATGCTTGCCGCGGTCCCTCACCTGCCGTTGCTTGCGCAACGGCTGTCCTCTCCCGCGAAGTGCGGGAGAGGTTAAGCGAGGCTCCTTTAACCTCGCCCGCGAAGCGGGAGGGGACAGCTCAGCGCGAAGCGATGAGCAGGTGAGGGGAAGTCGCTGCGCAAAGAGCTAATCCCGCCACGGCGTGTGCACCTTGTAGGTCGGCGCCAAGGTCGGGCCGGCGCGGTGGACGGAGATCAGGCGACGCGCCTTCAGCCGTTTGACCGCCGCCTGCACGGCGGATTTCGACAGCCCGGTGGCGTGCGCGATGTGCTGCAGGCTGATGCCGAGCGCGCGTTTCTCCGCACCCACGGTGCGCCGCCACAGCCAGAGATAGACGATGAACGCCGCCGGCGTGCGATCGTGGCCTACCAGGTCGCGCATCAGCGCGTCGATCACATGCGGGTCCAGCGCGATCGCTTTCATGGTATTCGTCACTATAGTATTTAAAGGACGGCTTGTCAGCCGCTTGCCCGCATTGAAAAAGAGCACGGTGCATCGAGGAGATTTACCGGATGATCACTCACATCAAATTCGCGAGCGTTCCGACGCGCGACCAGGCCGCGGCGCTGAAATTCTGGACCGAGAAGGTCGGCTTCACGCTCGCGACCGATCAGCCGATGGGCAACCAGCGCTGGATCGAACTCGCAACGCCGAAAGGCGAGACCGGCCTCGTGCTCTTCACGCCACCCGGCCACGAAGACCGCATCGGCACGTTCTTCAACGGCTCGCTCGCCTGCGACGATGTCGAGGCGACCTATCGCCAGCTCTCGGCGCGCGGCGTGGAATTCACCGAGACGCCGCAGAAACAACCGTGGGGAACCTTCGCGAAGTTCAAGGATCCCGACGGCAACGAGTTCGTGCTGAGTTCGCGCTAGGCGGTTCCCGCGCGGAAGTATTGGTCAAGCAGAGCGATAAATGCTTCTATCATGGCGGGTTTCCTCCGGTCTTCTCGCCATGATTGATGTACACGGCCGTCGCGTACGACGCGGTTTGACGATTGCTGTTGCGGTTTTTCTCTGCGCGGTTTCGCCGCTGCAAGCCGATGCGCAGACGAGCGCAACGGAGACACAGCTTCTCTCCTCTCCCAACCCATCAACTGTGGGTCAGAAAGTGACCTTCACGGCGAACGTCGACGGGCTCGGCGGCGGTGCGCCCAACGGTAAAGTCACGTTCAGGGATGGCGGCGCCGAACTGGGCAAAGTCAGATTGCAATTCATTGGCACCGGGCAGGCAATGTTGGCGCAGGAGATACTTCATGCCTGTGCGGTTACGGACACCGGTGGTGTGCGATGCTGGGGCAACAACCCGAACGGACAATTGGGAAACGGAACCACCAAGAAAAGTAATGTCCCGGTAAACGTGACGGGCCTTTCTAGCGGCGCTGTGGCGGTCACGGCAGGCGCGAATCATAGTTGTGCGCTCATGCGAACGGGACAGGTCAAGTGCTGGGGCTCGAATGGCGATGGACAACTTGGCGATGGGACGAGGACCGACCGGCATGTGCCTGTCGATGTTACGGGCCTCTCGGATGTGATCGCAATCGCCGCGGGCTATGACCATACCTGTGCGCTCACACGCGCCCAACGGGTTTTCTGCTGGGGTGCCGATGGCTTCGATGCACTGGGCGATGGCGGGGCTTCCGGCGTATATAGCGCCGTGCCGGTGAGCAGCGGGCCGGGCACCTATGTCGCCCTGACCGCCGGGGCTTATCACACATGCGCAATCGCAGGAGACGCGCGCGTCGAGTGCTGGGGTTCGAACTACTTCGGACAGCTCGGCCTCGGTACTACGGGGTACACCGGCCGCGGTTTCGCGGAAGACCTCACAAACGTCGTTGCTGTGGCGGGTGGTGAGTTTCACACCTGTGCCTTGAAAGCCGATGGCACTGTCGCCTGCTGGGGTAACAATCAAGATGGACAACTGGGCGACGGCTCCAAAACCAACCGTAGCGCACCTCAGCTTGTGCAGGGTCTTGCGCCGGCAACGGCAGTGGTCGCGGGCGAGTTTCATACATGCACAGCGTCGCGTGCAGGTGGTGCGGAATGTTGGGGTGAGAACGGGGCAGGCCAACTGGGCGACGGCACCAGGATTCAGCGCCTCTCGCCGGTGAGCGTCGCGGGTCTGTCGGGCGGTGTGGTGGCGATGTCGACAGGCGGCTTCTCCTCATGTGCGCTCAATTCGACCGGCGGCCTCGTATGCTGGGGCGGTAACGCGGTAGGCGAGCTCGGTGACGGTTCGAATACGCGCAGTTCTACGCCTGTGCAGACAAAACACTTCACCGGCCTAGTGCGGACGCGCGCGAAGTTCGCCATCTCGACGCTGGGTTCGGGGACGCACACCCTGACGGCCAAGTTTCCCGGCGATGCGCTGCATAGCGGCTCATCCGCGACGCTCAGCCAGACCGTCAACTAACGGCGTGAAACGCCGTGTGGCAGACGTTCGGCGCCCTATGCTGATAATATACCTATATTGCGACCTCAAGACCGTGATCCGCCTCGTCATAGCCTGCGGCCTGGACTCCATCGCGTTGCTCAACTCCACCCCTCCACGAACGAAGTGAGTTGGAGGGGGCGCGGCGAAGCCGCGGGGGAGGACCTTAGCGTGCGAAGCACGCTTCCATAGTTACTACAGAAGAACGGAGCGATGTGGCCGAACGAGCGCGGCTCTGCCGCGCAAGGTCCTCCCCCTCGCTTCGCTCGACCCCTCTGTCCGACCGGGCTGATGGGTAACAGTTTAATCCGGGACGATGGGTAACACATTTGGCCCATCAGGAGGCAGGCCGGTTATGAGAGGCGGGACGTCGCGCGGTGCGCAACCGTCCGCGGTGATCGATGATGCCCAGTTCGA
>DASXDS010000065.1:0-2119 GCA_036490455.1 Rhizomicrobium sp. | reverse complement strand
GCCGAGGATGGTGACGACGCGGCCGGTCGCGGCGAAGGCCGGGGCCGCGGCGCCGGCGGCGAGGCCCAGCAGGAGGGCGCGGCGGATTCTCCGCACCCTCGCCGAACTCGGTTACGTCGCGCAGAACGGCCGGGAGTTCTCGCTGTCGTCGGGAATCCTCAAGCTCGGATTTGCGTATCTGGCGACGCAGAACTGGATCGAACAGGCGACGCCGCTGATGCGGGCGCTCAGCGAGGAATTCCACGAGTCGTGTTCGGCGGCGATTCTGGAAGACACCGAGATCGTCTACGTCGCGCGCTTTCCGGCGCGGCGCATCATGTCGGTGACGCTCGCGGTCGGCACGCGTTTGCCGGCATTTCATACGTCTTTGGGCCGCATCCAGCTTGGCTTTCTCGATGAAGCCGAGCTGTGGCGCAGGCTGACGTCGCTGCGGGTCGAAGCCTATACGCCGTCGACCATCACCGATGTGCAAGCGCTGTTCCAGCGCGTGCAGGACGACCACGCCCAGGGCTTTTCCATTGTCGACGAAGAGCTCGAGCGCGGCTTGCGTTCCATCGCCGTGCCGGTCCTGCATCGCAACGGTCAGGCGATCGCCGCGCTGAATGTCAGCACGCATTCGACGCGCACGACACGCAACGAACTGCGTGAGCGCTTCCTGCCGAGCTTGCGTACGGCGGCGGCGCGAGTTTCCGCTTCGCTCGCCTGAAGGGCGGCCGCTCCAGCCTCGCCACGCCAATCCGCCAATTGCGCACCAGGGCGCCCCGGCGGCTTGCGCGCCGCGCGCCGCACAGGTATCGTTCTCGAAGTTGTCGCATAGCGTACATCAGTTCGATAATCGAACATATAATGAGCCACGAGTCCTCTGACGGACCGGGCGCACGAGGGGGAGGATCATGAGCGGAGCCAGCAAACCCGACACCGGCGCGGCAAAGGCGAAGAAGCCGGCTCCCTCGGCGGCCAACACGCCGCAGACCGGCGCCGAATATCTCGATTCGCTGCGCGACGATCGCACCGTCTATATCTACGGTGAGCGGGTGAAGGACGTGACGACGCATCCGGCTTTCCGCAACACCTCACGGATGGTGGCGCGGCTGTTCGATGCGCTGCACGACCCGAAGCATGCCGACAAGATCATGGTGCCGACCGACACCGGCAACGGCGGCAAGACCCACGCGTTCTTTAAGGCGCCGAAGTCGCTCGATGATCTGATCGCCGGCAGGAACGCCATCGCCGAATGGGCGAAGATCACCTACGGATGGCTCGGCCGCTCGCCGGACTACAAGGCGTCGTTTCTGGCGACGCTCGGCGCGAACTCACAGTTTTACGATCCGTATCAGGACAACGCCAAGCGCTGGTACAAATTCAGCCAGGAGCGCGTGCCGTTCGTCAATCACGCCATCATCCATCCGCCGGTCGACCGCGATCGCCCACCGAGCGAAGTCGGCGACATCTGCTGTCACGTCGAAAAGGAAACCGACGCCGGCATTGTGGTATCAGGCGCGAAGGTCGTCGCCACCGGCTCGGTGCTCACCAATTACACCTTCGTCGCGCACCACGGCCTCATTCCGGTGCAGGACAAGAAATTCGCCGTGGTGTTCATGGTCCCGACCAATCATCCGGGCGTGAAGTTTATCTGCCGCACGTCGTACGAGATGACGTCGACGGTGATGGGCAGCCCGTTCGATTATCCGCTGTCGTCGCGTATCGACGAGAACGACGCGGTCTTCATTCTCGACAAGGTTCTGGTGCCCTGGGAGAACGTGTTCGTTTACGGCGATATGGAGAAGGCCAACAACTTCTTCCCGCGCACCGGCTTCCTGCCGCGCTTTGTCGTGCACGGCTGCACGCGGCTCGCGGTCAAGCTCGACTTCATCGCGGGACTGCTGCTGAAAGCGGTCGAAGCGTCCGGCACCAAAGACTATCGCGGCGTGCAGGCCAATGTCGGCGAGGTGATTGCCTGGCGCAATCTGTTCTGGGCGCTGTCCGACGCCATGGTGCGCGATCCGAAGCCGTGGATTAACGGCTATGTGCTGCCCAACATGGATCCGGGCAACGCCTATCAGATCATCGCCACCATCGCTTACAGCAAGGTCAAATACATTATCGAGCAAACGGTGGC
>DASXDS010000058.1:0-105559 GCA_036490455.1 Rhizomicrobium sp. | reverse complement strand
GCGAAGCATCGGACGCATCGGCGGCTACAGCGGCGCGTCTTTCAACCTTGCAAGCTGCGGTGGAAAAAACCGATGCGCATGCCGCCGGGGCATCGACGGCATTGGCCGCATGCGTGCAGAGCGTTCACGATCTGAAGTCTGGCACGACCGCCGACACGGGAATCCTCAACCGCCTCGTCCGGAAGAACAACGACGACGCCACCGCGAAGCTCAACATACTGGGCGAAAAGCTGCTCGATATCGGCGAGCGGATCGATACGGTCGAGAAGGATACGCCGAGCCAGACCGGCGCCGTACAGAAGCTGCTGACCGCCGTCTACGCCATCCTGAACAATATCGACGAACGGCGCCACCAGATCGGTGCGTCGCTGCCAAAGGCGGATGAGGCGCCGGCGGCCGCTTCGATCGCAAACCTCGAAGAAGCGCTGGCCGAACTCGAAACCGGGACACCTGCTTCTGTTGCTTCGGAAACCGAAGCGGAAGAACCGCGGCACGACGAAGCGACGCCCGAGAATCCGCTTGGGCATGACGAGGACGTGCCGGCCTCTTCGCACGACAGTCCGGAGCAGACCTCAGAACCGGAGCATCCGGCTGAAGCAGTGGCAGAGAACGCGCCCGAGGTCGCAACAGAGCATGTGCCTGACGCGTCAGATCATGCATCCGAGGCTCCAGCAGGGCATCCGATTGAAGGCGATTCAGACCATTCGGCCGCGCCCGGGCCCGAGGACTTCATCCTTGCCACGGAACATGCTGAGGCTTCCGTGCCGATGCACGAAGACCACGAGGCGCACTTCGCAGCGTCTCTATTCGAAGTACAGGACGAACAGGAGTCCAACTCGGCCTCACCAGTCGACGCCCATGAAGAACATGCAACGGAACCCGTACCGGCGGCTGCTGCTCCTGAAGCACATCCCGACGGCGGCGAGACGCACATCGATGGTACCGGGACCGATGTTGCCGTGCCGGTGGCGGCCGAAGCGCCGATTTCCACCGACGCTCGTCCCGGCGATCTGAAACCCGCCGTATCCTATCTCTCGGCGGTGCGGCACTCGGCAAATGCCGCGCATCTTTCGACCGTCACGGCTGCCGATGAGAGCCCTTTGCGCGCAGCGATGCAGTCGTTCGTCCAAAACTCGGCCCAAAAGCCGCATGTCCGGTTGCTGGCGGGGGTCGCGGTCGTCGCTGCCGGTGTTCTGGGGACAGGATTGGTCCTGAAGCTGTCGTCCCATCCCACGCCGTCTTCACACCAATCCATCGCCGCGGCAGATGCGAAAGGGATAAAGGCGCCCGCTCTGAAACCCGCGATAACCAATCCGGCGGACAATCTGGATCGGATCGTTGCACGCGCGCGCGGCGGCGATGCGCACGCTGAATTGCAGGTCGGGCTTCGCTATCTGCTCGGCGCCAACGGCGTCCCGCCGAAGCCCGATGAAGCGCTCAAATGGCTCGAAATGGCGGCCAACAACGGCGAACCCGTCGCGCAATACCGGGTCGGTACGCTGTATGGCGGCGCTTCGGGCGTTAAAGCCGATCCGGCGAAGGCGCTGCAGTATTTCCGCAGTGCTGCCGACGCGGGCAACCGCAAAGCAATGTACAATCTCGCGCTCGCCTATGTGCGCGGCGCCGGCACGAACGCCGACAATTCGGAAGCCGTGCGCTGGTTCCTCAAAGCTGCCAATCTCGGTCTGGTCGACGCGCAGTTCGATCTCGCCGTGCTTTACGAACGCGGCAACGGCGTGCCGCAGAGCCTGATGGACGCGTATCGCTGGTATGCGATTGCGGCGAAGGATGGCGACATCCAGTCGAAGCAGCGCGCCGAAGCGCTGGCGACGCAGCTGCCGGCAGACGACCGCACGGCAGCGGAAGTGGCGGCAGAACAGTTCAAGCCGCTGCCCATGGATCCGCGCGCCAATGAGGCGCGCCCCTAGCTCCGCCTGTTACGGCGAGTGGGTCAGCGCAAAGCCTTCATAGCCATTTGCTGCGATCTCGATGCATTTCTGCCGGTAGACGCCGAAGCCGCCGATGTAGGGCATGAACACACGCGGTTTTCCCGGCACGTTTGCGCCCATGTACCAGGAGTTGGCGAGCGGATAGAGAGTGGTGTCCGCCACCTCGTTGACGTGCTGCACCCAGCCGTTCTCCGCATCTTCCGTCGCTTCGATCGCGCCCACCTGGCGATCGCTCAGATAGGAGATGCAGTCGGCGATCCAGTTCACGTGCTGCTCGATGGAGACCATCATGTTGGTCAGCACCGACGGGCTGCCCGGTCCGGTGACGATGAACATGTTGGGGAAGCCCGCAATCATTAGGCCGAGATAGGTGCGCGGACCGCCCAACCACTTGTCCTTCAAGCCAAGTCCGTTGCGGCCGCGGATGTCCATGCTGCTGAGTGCGCCGGTCATCGCATCGAAACCGATCGCGAGCACGAGGCTGTCGGCCGGATACTCCTTCGCGGTGGTGCGCACGCCGGTCGCGGTGATTTCCTCGATCGGCGTAGCGGGCAGATCGACCAGCGTGACGTTGTCGCGATTGTAGGTCTCGAAATAGCCGATATCGACGCAGGGCCGTTTGGTGACAATCGGGTGGTTGTGCGGCATCAGTTTCTCCGCGACTGCCGGATCTTTCACCACGCTGCGAATCTTGTTGCGGACAAACTCCGACGCGGTGTCGTTCGCCGTCTTGTCGCTGATCAGATCGGCATAGGCGCCGAGCAGGCTGAAGCCACCAACGGCCCAGTTCTTCTCATAGGTTGCTTCGCGCTCGTCGTCGCTCACGCTGAGTGCGGTGACGTCGGTGTCCTTGATCATCACGCTGGCGAAACCGGCATTACGCTGCTGCTCGCGATAGGTCTCACGATTGGCCTTCCAATCCTGCACGACCTCTTGGTTCACCGGGCCGTTGTGCGCGGGCAGGCTGAAGTTCGGGGTCCGCTGGAACACCGTGAGATGCGCCGCCTGTTTCGCGATCTGCGGGATCGACTGGATGGCGGACGAGCCTGTGCCGATGATCGCCACCTTTTGGCCGGTGAAGTCGACACCCTCATGCGGCCAGCGCGAGGTGCGATAGACCTTGCCTTTGAATTGCGACAGGCCCGGCAGGTCGGGTTCCTTGGGGACCGACAGACAGCCGGTCGCCATCACGCAGAACTTCGCGGTGACGCGGTCGCCGTGGCCGGTGGTCACGGTCCAGCGGTTCGCCGTTTCGTCGAAGATCGCCGATGTTACTTTCGTGCCGAGCTGGATGTCGCGCCGCAGATCGAAGCGGTCGGCCACATGGTTGATGTAGCGGAGCAATTCCGGCTGGGAGGCGTAGCGCTCGGTCCACTCCCATTCGAGCTCCAGCGCTTCGTCGAAGGAGTAGGAATATTCCTGGCTTTCGATGTCGACGCGCGCGCCGGGGTAGCGGTTCCAGTACCATGTGCCGCCGACACCTTCGCCTGCCTCATACACCCGGACCGAAAAGCCCAGACCGCGCAGCTTGTGAAGCATGAAGAGGCCGGAAAAACCTGCGCCGACCACGACAACGTCGTAGGATCCGGTTGCCGTTTTGCCGTCCGCCCGTGTGTCACCCATAGCGCGCTCCCTGCCTTGTATTTTAGGGAATTACGGTGCCGCCGCCGGGGATTGTCAATCCGCGCGGAGCCGGGCCTGCT
Organism: Rhizomicrobium sp.; assembly: GCA_036490455.1. Taxonomy (GTDB): domain Bacteria; phylum Pseudomonadota; class Alphaproteobacteria; order Micropepsales; family Micropepsaceae; genus Rhizomicrobium. The sequence continues at coordinate 101,907 of DASXDS010000058.1, read as the reverse complement.
GCACTGCGGGAAACGATGAACCGTCCGTGTCGCAGTGCGCTTTCGCTACGGCAGGAATATGATAGTGAAAGCTATTGTTCCGCGAGGAGGGAAGATATGAGCCGCAGCAACTCCCAGGACAGGCAATTGCGCGAGCGCGCCGCGGCCGTCATTCCGAACGGCATGTACGGTCATGAATCCGTGCGCCTGTTGCCAGAGGAATATCCGCAGTTCTTCGCCAAGGCGGAAGGGGCGCGGCTTTGGGATGTGGATGGCAACGAATATCTGGATTTCATGTGCGGCTACGGTCCCAATCTTTTGGGCTATCGCAATCCGAAGGTCGACGCCGCGGCGCGCGCGCAGGCCGATCTGGGCGATGCGATGACCGGACCGGGGCCGGCGCTGGTGGGTTTCGCCGAAAAGCTCGTCGCCACCGTCAGCCATGCAAGCTGGGCGATGTTCTGCAAGAACGGCACCGACGCCACGACCATGGCGATGATGGCGGCGCGCGCCTATACCAAGAAGCGCAAGGTGCTGGTTGCGAAGGGTGCCTATCACGGGGCGGCGCCATGGTGCACGCCCAATCCTACAGGGGTGCTGCCGGAAGACCGGGCGCATATCCTCACATACACATATAATGACGTGGCCAGCCTCGAAGCCGCAGTGCTCGCGGCCGGAAACGATCTGGCCGGCATCATCGCCTCGCCGTTCAAGCACGACGCATTCGTCGATCAGCAGCTTCCGCTGCCGGAATATGCCAGGCGGGCGCGCGAAATCTGCGACGAGCACGATGCGTTGCTCATCATCGACGACGTGCGGGCCGGTTTCCGCCTGGCGCGCGATTGCAGCTGGTCGCTGGTCGGCGTGGAGCCGGATCTGTCCTGCTGGGGCAAGGCGATCGCCAACGGCTATCCGATCTCCGCCCTTGTGGGCAGTGAGAAGGCGCGCGCCGCGGCGGGATCGCTCTATGTCACCGGCTCGTTCTGGTTCGCAGCGACGCCGATGGCGGCGGGCATCGCCACACTCGCCGAAATTGCGGACAGCGACTACCTCGAGAAGACGAGACGTCTTGCCGCCGATCTGCGCGCCGGGCTTGCCGAGATTTCGTCACGCCATGGCTTCGGTCTGCGCCAGACGGGACCGGCCCAGATGCCGCTGATCCTGTTCGAAGACGATCCCGATTACCGGACCGGCTATGGCTGGTGCGCCGAGATGGTGAAGCGCGGCATCTACGTGCATCCCTGGCATAACATGTTCTTCTGCAGCGCGATGACGGACGGCGATATCGCGCTGGCTCTGGGGGTTGCGGAGCAGGCGTTCAAAGCGCTGAAAAGCCGCAAGACTTCGCTCGAACCGCATCCCGGTCTTCAGGCCATGCTGGGCGTACGGCGCGGCGGCTGAGGAACGCGTGCCTGGCGCGCGCCCGGCAAACGGCTCTTGCGCTTCGGATCGGCGAACGAGGCACGATACAGCGCCACCATGTAGGAAATCTCGCTGGTGATGCGTTCGGCATCCAGTTCGGGCTGGTCCATGATCAGCTCGGTCGACGCATACATCACTTCCACCGACAAGGTTGCCGCCGTCCGCAGGTGCCGCGGATCGCTTTTGGGGAACGCCGCTTTCATGCGCCGATAGATGCGATCGGCCACCTCTTCGCGTGAGCGGATGCGCACGGCGCCCAGCGTAGGCACGGCACGGAGCGCGCGCATCACCCACGTCCCGCCCGGAAAATCCCGGGTGATTGTGTTGACGGCGTTGAGGATCTTGCGGATTCTCGTAGCGTCGTCCTCGATCGTGCCGAATGTAGCGCCTATCTGCGACATCTGTTCGAACACCGCGTCGTCCTGAAGCTTCATCAGCTTTGCGCCAAGCTCCTGGAGTAGTGCGTATTTGTTGGGAAAGTAGCGGTAAAGCGCCGGTGGGGTGAGGCCGGCGCGCTGGCAGACCAGATTGGTCGAAAGCCGCTCGACACCCACTTCTTCGAGCAGCCGGCCGGTCACGTCCAGGATTGCGTCATAGGTCGCCTGCGCGCGCTGCTGGAGGGGCTTGGTCTTTGTCTTGAGCTGGATCTTGGGCTTGCGGTTGGCACCGGGCGCGGGTTTTCTCGTCTTGCGTTTGATCTGCGCCATCCCTCACGCCCCCATCGTCAATCTCATATGTATCAGGCGCATTGTCCGGCACGATAGGCAGGCACGCCAGGCAGATGCGAACCGCGACACATCGTCGGCTGAACGTGTCGTCGTACTTGCCCCAAGGCGCGCCGCTGGTGCTGAGGCCCCAATATGCTTAGAAGCACGATGATGGCCGTTGGCCGCAACCTTGGAAGGATTGGATGAAATGGGCGCAAGCCGCGTAAATGCAAAGAAGAAAGCCAGGAGACGGCGTCACGCGAAAGCGCGGGCACTCTCTCGCGAAACCCTTGCCGCGATCACCGAGAGCCGTTCTGCGCGCGCTTCGGGCAAGCCGACTTCCAAAAGCTAGACCGCGGGTGCACGCCAATGGCCGGCGCGCGAACGATCTTCGCCGCCGGTCCTCGCTCGAGGCAGTCGTAGCCAACCATTGCTTCGCGGACATGAAAACAGCGGCCCATTATCTCTTTTGCGCCAATAGGTAAGCTACCGGGAACGTGTTATTATCCACACGCCAAGGTTTATTGCGCTTTGCAAGTGTCCACCGTCTAGTTGTGTCGCGCGAACGGGTGTCGCGAAACGGGAGGGATTTTCATGCGCTCAACGAAGGCAGTTGCAACGGATTCTGCCGCTGAGCCGGAATCGGAAGGCTTGCTGTCGCCGACCAAATCCATCGTCGCGGCTTACGTGAGCAACAATCAGGTGCCGGCCGCCGAGTTGTCGTCCTTGATCAAGTCGGTGCATGCCACGCTGTCCGGACTGGGGCGGAATGCGGCGGGCGGCATATCTCTCACCACGCAAAAGCCTGCTGTACCGGTAAAGAAGTCCATCTTTCCGGACTACATCATCTGCCTGGAAGACGGGAAGAAGCTCAAGACGCTGAAGCGCTATCTGCGCTCGCGCTACGGTTTGTCGCCGGACGACTATCGCAGGAAATGGGGGCTTCCGATCGACTATCCGATGGTGGCGCCGAGCTATTCGGCGCGCCGCTCGGCTTTCGCCAAGAAGATCGGTCTCGGCCGTTCGGCCGGCGCGAAGAAGAAGCGCCGCTGACAATATCTTTCAAAAAATTCGGCCCCGGAATTGCTTCCGGGGCCGAACTGATGACTAACCCGAGAGAGAATTAGCCGCCAGTTGTTGCATTCGCGCACGAACCCGTGCCCGCAACACCAAAGGTCAGGTTCTGACCGTCGGAGCCGAGGACGAAGGCCTGCTTGATAGCGCCGCGCCATACCGACGGAAGCGGCGACAGTCCGGCCTTGCTGAGGATGCCGATATTGGCGTCGTACACCGCGGCGGTCGTCGAGTACCACTTGATGAAGTCGGTAATCGTGCTGGCCTTCGCAGCCGTGGAGTAACAGCTATAGCCGATGAAGTTGGTCGTACCCACGATAGGATAGCCCTGCGCGGCGGCCGGATTGGCCAGCGGGCTGGTCTTGCTCGCCGGTTCGACCCAGTCCTGCGGATTGGAGCGCAGCTTGCCGGTGGTCGAAGGGTTAAACGTGCCATTGGCGTTCGTCTGCGGCGGCAGCACCGAACCGAAGGAAACCTTCGCGGTCAAAGCTGTCGGGGCAATGAAGTGGCCGGACGCGTTCTTCAGGGTGGCCGTATTCAGCGCGTAGCCGCCCACATCCGGATCCGCCGGATTGTTGAGCGCGCCAGGCAGAGCATAGTCGGTTCCGACATACCCGATACGGCCCTGGATGAGGGTCGATCCGTTCGCCGGCACGTTCGAGAAGTTCACGTACTTGGCGACGCCGTCGCTGCCGTCGGCGAGCGTAAACTGACCGAGTGCTTCGCCGGCCGGAGGATTGTTGTTCGGCTGGGTCTTGTCATAGTGCGCATTGTTCACATGTAACGCCGGCGGCAATGTCGTGGTCGCATCGGCGTAGTGATTGTTCTGGATGACGCCGCAAACCGCCGCCAAATGACGCGTGAAGATCGAACTCGTACCCGAGCTGTCGAAACGCCCGGTGATCTGCATCGGGACGCTCCACTTGTTCGCTGGGGTCGGGTCGCTCGGATCTTCCAGCGAAACGCCGCCGTTGAGCTGCGTCATGACCGGATCGTTCCAGTTCTTGATCTGGCCGTTGAAGATCTTGCAATAGCCTTTGGCATCGAGATGCAGGCCGCCGCTGCCGTCGGCGCGCGGAGCCTGGACGTTGAAGTGATAGTCGGTTTCCTCGCCGGCTCCGCTGACCACTTTCTTGTAGACCGGATCGTAGGCGATCGCGACAGGGTCGATGCTCATGGGGAATTGTACCATGGCGCCGAATTTCACCTTCGGATTCGCGTATGTTCCGCTGCCGCCGCCCGGAGCTTGGACGCTGACGCCGACATGGCAGGTAGCGGGAGCGACGCAAGGGCCACCGCCGTTGTCATAGATTCCGACGTCAGTGACATCGAGCGAAGTGTCGGAGAATCCGTACTGGATGCCCTGCAGGAATTGGTTGCCGGTCTTGTTCGGGTTCGTGTCGCCTGCCAGCGATGGATCGTTGCCATAGAGCGCGTTGATGCCGGTGCCCGAACCGGTCGAGTCGAAGAAGAAGTTCGCATTCTTGTTCGCGTGCTGCGTGTTGCAGTTCAGCGCCGGCGAACCGGTGTACACGAAGGGCGTCACCGAGACGAGTGTGGGCGTCGTGCCTTTGATGATCAGAAATTCTTTGTTGCCGTAGCAGTCTTCCGCCTGACGCGCATAGGGCGCCAGCAGAGACGAGCCTGCACCGCTGATGACGGTGACGGCCGCATTTGCCGCGCTCGTGCCGCCAATGACGGTTGCGAAGCATGCACCCAACAGCATGCATCCTTTTAGTTTCGACATTCCGGTCTTCTCCTTGGTTGAACGTGTTCGTTCGTTCGGTTTCGGTTTCGAGAGGTCGGCGTGGCGCAGGCCCGTTAACAACGATGCGATTTGCGCGGCGGCATTCCCCTGTCATTGGCCATGTGCGGCGACGCATGTATTTACGAACGGGGCTTGCTGCTCAATACAGGGAATCAACTCTTCAATAAAAATTCACGGTTCCCTGTACCCACGCAGAACTACAAAAGCATTCGGTCTTTCGAATGCTTAAGGTCTCAATAGACGCGCGCGGTCCGTTTTGTGACGAACCTCCTCGCATCTCGAACGGCAATCCCCTAAAGCCAAGACACGCGGCCCCAAAAGAACCCTGCTCGCGCACTGCGACGATCCGGCGACAGTTTCATGAAACCGCTGTGTCACCATCCCTGCGGCGAGTGCTGGTTGCCGGCGCGAGCATTCGCCGGCACCAGTCCCGTTGACTCGCCGGGCAACACCGGCTGCGGGATTATGTTCGAAATCCGCAGAACCGGGTTTCGGCCGAGCACCAAAATCTTGTACTGCCGAATTCGCTTGCAACGTCCGGGCGGCCGAATCGCCTTGGCCGGTGCGATGGTTATTGGCTGACGCAAAACTTTCGCAAAAGGGTGACAAAACGAGGCCGGGGTATCGGGCATTAGTGCGCGAGCGTTCGCGGGTGCAGCGAACGAAAAAGAAAACACAGTGTTGGGACGCCTGAAGCGGCGAGCTCGAAGGCATTGCGTCGGGGCGTCATGGGCAATTGGCCGGCTTGGGCTGGAGTGGGGAGCGTGGTGCTGACACTCTGCGGCAACATACCGGGGGCAGCGGCACAGACCGCGCCCGCGCCGCAGGCTGCACCCGCTCCGGCAGCTGCGCCCGCAGCACCGGTTCGCACCATCGATATCGACGCCTACGATATCGACGGCAACACGCTGCTGCCGCAGTCCGATGTCGAAGATGCGGTTTACCCTTACCTCGGTCCCTCACGCACGCGCGCGGACATAGAAGAAGCGCGCAGGTCGCTCGAACGCGCCTATCAGGCGCACGGTTTCCAATCCGTGATCGTCCAGCTTCCGCCGCAGACGGTCGCGGCCGGCATTGTGAAGATGCATGTCGTGGAAGCCTCCGTTGGAACGGTGAAGGTGACGGGCGCGAAATACACATCGCCCGAAGACATCGCTGCACGCGTTCCTTCGCTGCAGGCCGGCAAAGTGCCGGACTTCAACCAGGCGCAGAAAGAACTGGCGGAACTGAACCGCGGCGGCGACCGCCAGGTCACACCAGCCCTCAAGCCGGGGCACATGCCCGGGACGGTCGACGTCGATCTCAAGGTCAATGACAACTTGCCGGTGCACGGGAGTGTCGAGCTCAACAACGACCACAGTCCCAATACGACGCCGCTGCGCACCACCGCCACGGTTCAGTACAGCGATCTTTGGGACATTGGGCACACGATTTCCGCTACCGCGATTCTCGCGCCGCAACGTCTGCGCGACGCGGAAATCTTCTCCGGGTCCTACACCGCCCCGCTTCCGGACAGTCCCTGGACCATCCTTCTCTATGGCTACACGTCGAACAGTGACGTGGCGACGCTGGGCAGCCTCGACGTGCTGGGCAAAGGCTATACGGTCGGCGTTCGCGGCATCCTGCAATTGCCGGCGTGGGACGATGTCGGGCAATCCCTGAACTTCGGATTCGACTACAAGCATTCGCTCGAGCATCTGTCGCTGAAGGGCGCGACTGCCAGCAACTCGGTTATCGATTATGTACCGCTCACGATCTCGTACTCGGCGCGTGAGCAGTCGGGCAATTCCTTCTTTTCTGGAACATTGTCGCTGACCGCGGGCATTCGCGGCATCGGCAGCTCTGTGGCGGGTACCCAGAACAATGCCGCCAACGCAACGCCGAACTTCGTGCACGCGAACATCGACCTCGAATACCTAGCCGATCTCGGCTCCGATTTCTTTTCCGACTCGCGCATCACCGGACAAGTTGCCGATGGCGCGATGCTGACCACCGAGCAATTCGCTTCGGGCGGTCTCGCATCCGTTCGCGGCTATCTGCAGTCTGAAGCGATTGGCGACGACGGGTTTTTCGCATCGGAAGAACTGCGTACCCCGACCTTCGCGCCCTACACCTTCAATTTCGTGGATGAGTGGCGCTTCTTCGTTTTCAGCGATGCGGCACGACTGCGGCTTGTCGATCCTGGTGTCGCCGGACAGGCGACCGAGTTTTCGCAGTTCGGCTTCGGCATGGGCACCCGCATGTCGCTTTTCAAACATCTCGCATTGGAAGGGCTCGTGGCGTTTCCGCTCAGGGACGGCACCAACACGAAAGCCAACAAGCCCTACGCCGAATTTTCGGCAAAGACGGAGTTCTGATATGCGCCGCATCCTCATCGCGAACGGAAGACAGGCGCTGTTGTTCTGCGCATTCCTGCTGGCGGCCTTCGTGCCGGTGACAAGCCAGGCGGAAGGGGGCTGGTGGCAGAAGGACTGGTCCTATCGCAAGCAGATCACCATCGATACGACCCCGAAGGGCGCGAACGTCACGGCGCCGGCCGGCCGTACCGCCGTTCTGGTGCGCCTGCACAACGGCAATTTCAGCTTCGGTGACGCGCGCGACAACGGCAGCGACCTGCGTTTTATCACGTCCGACGACAAGACTCCGCTCGCCTTCCACATCGAAAGCTTCGATGCGACCACCGGCGTGGCGACGGTGTGGGTGGATGTCCCGGATTTCCCGGCCGGCGCCACTAAGGACATCTGGCTCTACTACGGCAACAAGAATGCGCCGGAAGCCGCGAACCCCGCCGCGACTTTCGATCCTGACTACGCGCTCGTCTATCACTTCGACGACGCGGCACAGGCCGCGCCGCACGACAAGACGGCCTATGCGAACAACGCGCAGAACGCACCGACCGGTCTCGACGCTGGCGGCGTGATCGGCAAGGCGGCAAAGTTCGGCGGCGCCACGATCATGACGGTCCCGGCCAGCGCATCGCTTGCGACCACTGCCGGCGGTCAGTTCACGGTGAGCGCCTGGGTGCGCTCCGATCAGGCGCGGTCGCGCGCGGTTCTGCTGGCGCGTCATACCGGCAAGGACTCGCTGGTCTTCGGCCTCGACAATGGCGTGCCCTTTGTCGAAGGGTCCGGCTTCACGCGGGTTGCCGCGCCGCAGGCCGTGCCGCAAGGCCGCTGGACGCACGTCGCGATGACGGCGGACGGCAGCAAAATCACGATCTATGTGAACGGGCAGAGCGTGGCGAGCGGCGCCGGCACATTGCCCGCGCTCAACACGCCGCTCTCCATCGCGGGCGACGCCACGGCCGGCAGCGGCAACAACAACTTCGCCGGCGAACTGGACGAATTGCGGATATCGCGCGTCGCGCGCTCTGCAACTGCGCTTTACGTCGATGTCATCGGCGAGGGGCCCGACACCAAGCTGATCCGCTTCGGGGTGGACGAGAAACAGGCCGGCTTCGGGTTCGGCTATTTCGGCATCATCGTCAAGAACGTCACCATCGACGCGTGGGTCGTGATCGGCCTCCTCGGCATCATGGCGGCGCTGTCGTGGATCGTGATGTGGTCGAAGGCGACTTACGCCAACGGCATCGATCGCGGCAACGACCTGTTCCTGGAGTTGTTCCGCCGCGCCGGCGGCGATCCTATCGCGGTCAATCCGGCGCTTGCCCAGGCCCGATCGCGGAAACTGGCGCGGTCCTCGATCTACCGCGTCTACAAGTCCGGCGCCGACGAGATCGGACGGCGCACGGAAGAGGAGCATCACCGGCCGGTTCTCGACGGCGCCGCGATCGAAGTGATCCGCGCGCTGATGGACGCCACCCTGATCCGCGAGAACCAGAAGCTCGCCCAGAACATGGTGCTGCTGACGATCTCGATCTCCGGCGGCCCGTTCCTGGGCCTGCTGGGCACGGTGGTCGGCGTGATGATCACCTTCGCAGCGATTGCTGCGAGCGGGGACGTGAACATCAACGCGATCGCGCCGGGTATCTCGGCCGCGCTGCTCGCGACCGTTGCCGGTCTTGCGGTCGCGATCCCGGCGCTGTTCGGCTACAACTATCTGGTCATCCGCAACAAGAACATCACGGCGAACATGAATGTGTTCGTCGATGAGTTCGTGACCCGGCTTTCGGAACTCTACCGCGAGCGTCCCTACGCGCGCGCGGCGGAATAGGAGGCCCCGATGCAGGTCCAGGACGAAGACGCGCCCTACGATCAGATCAACATCACCCCGATGCTCGATCTCGCTTATGTGCTCTTGGTGATCTTCATCATCATGACCACCGCGTCGGTCCAAGGCATCAAGGTCGACCTGCCGAAGGCGAGCGCGAGCGTCAGCCTGTCCCAGCCGCAGATCAAGGCGATCACCATCGATCCCAACGGCCAGATCTATCTCGACGCCTATCCCGTCACGCTGGGCGAGCTTGAAAATCGCCTGCGCCTGCAACGCGCCCTGACACCGGACTTTCCGGTGATCCTGAAGGGCGATTCGGCGGTGCAATACCAGAAGGTGATGGATGTGCTCGATCTGCTCCGCCGCCTCGATCTCAGCAAGGTCGGGCTTGTCACCGGGAGGCCGCGTCCACCGCAATGAGCACCAACGCAGATTTCGACGATTATGAAGACGGTGGCGTAGCGCGCCGCTGGATGCACGTGGCCGTGCCGAGCTTCGTTCTGCTGCTGATCGCGGGAATGATCTGGTACCTGATGCACAGCACCACCGGCACACGACGCGAAGCCCCGCCGCTGCAGACCATTCTCACGACGCTGCCGCCGCCACCGCCGCCCCCGCCGCCGAAGCCGGAAAAAGTGGAGCCGGAGAAGAAGGTCGAAGAGACGCCGAAGCCGAACGAAGTGAAGACCCCCGATGCGCCGAAGCCGATGACCATAAACGGCCCGGCTCAAGCGGGTAACGACGCGTTCAACATCGGCGCGGGCGATGGCTCCGGTTCGGTCGGCAGTAGCTCCGGTCTCGGCGACGAATCCTACAGCCGTTACATGGGCTCATCGATCCAGCAGATGATCCAGCAGGACGATTCCGTGAACCGTCTGGTGTTTTCCACCGAGGTCGCGGTCTGGATCGATGCGAACGGGCATCTGACCCAGGCGAAGATCGTGCGCTCCAGCGGCGACGACAAGACGGACGAAGCCGTGCTCGCAGCACTGAAGACCATGCCGAGTCTCGAACAGCCGCCAAGCACTTTGCAATTTCCACAACGCATAGCGATACGCGGACGGCGGGTATGAGCCGGCCGCGCTTTCATCATTTCGAGGGGCAGGGGCGATGTCGCCGTTTTCCAGGTCGTTGACATTCGCGCCAGCCGCGACGCTTGCGGCGGTTCTCGCCGCGCAACCGGCGCTTGCCGATGCGCCACCGGCTGGCGATGTGCCACCGGCCGGCGCCGCTCCTGCAGCGGCACCGGCCGCAACCGCGCCCGCAGCAACGCCGCAAGCAGCGATGCCGGCGACGCCCTCCGCAAACGTGGTGGTCAACCTGATCCGGCTCCTGGTGAAGCAGAAGGTGCTGTCGGCGAAACAGGCCGATGCGCTGATGGCACAGGCTCAGGCGGAAGCGGCTGAAGCGAAGACTGCACAGGCATCCGCGCCGCAAGCGCCGCCGCCCCCCGCGGCCGGAACGATCCGCGTTCCGTATGTGCCGGAAAAAGTGCGTCAGCAGATCGAAGACAACGTGCGGCAGGCGGTCTTGCAGGAAGTCCAGGACCAGAACTGGGCCAAGCCGGAAGCGGTGCCGTCATGGACGAAGCATGTGAAGGTCACAGGCGATCTCAGGTTGCGCAACGAATCCGATTTCTACTCGGCCAACAATGTGGACGAGTTCGTCGATTTCGCCACGTTCAACAGCCAAGGCCCGATCGATATCAACAAGGACACCAACCCAACCGGTTTCCCGTTCTTGAATACACGTGTCGACCGCCCGATGCGCGACAGCTTCCGCGCGCGGCTGAATGTGGGCCTCGATATCACCGAAGGCGTGTTCTTCGATATGCGGCTTGCAAGCGGCCAGACCAACAGTCCCGTTTCCACGACGCAGCTGTTCGGCGGCGCTTTTTCGAAGAATATCATCTGGCTCGACCAGGCGTATCTGCAGCTCGGTCCCATCCAGGGCATGACGTTCACCGGCGGCCGGATGCCGGATCCGTTCCTGCACACCGATCTGCTCTACGATGAAGACCTCAATTTCGACGGCTTTGCGCTCGCCTATGCCAACCGTCCGGCCGATGCGCGCGGATTCAATTACGGCGCGACCGCCGGCATTTTCCCGCTGGAATACGGCGATGCCAATTTTCCGACCTTCAACGGAACCGGCCCCAAGACCCGCGACATCGTCAAATGGATGGAGGGCGGCCAGGTTACTGCGAACTGGAACGGTTCCGGCTGGGACGCGAAAGCCGGCATCGGCTACTACGACTTCGTGAACGTGCGCGGACAATTGTCGTCGCCCTGCGCTTTGGTCAACGGCAACAAAGCTTGCGATACCGATCAGTCGCGGCCGGCCTTCATGCAGAAGGGCAACACGCTTTTCCTGATCCGCAACATCATTCCGGATCCGGCGTCGCCGACCGACTACGCTCAACCGCAATTCGCGGGCTTGTCCTTCGACTACAACGTCCTGAATGCGACGGCGATGCTGAGCTTCGACGCCGGCGGTTCCTATAAGATCGACCTGACGGCCGACTACGTCCGCAACCTCGCCTACGATCCGGCTTCGGCTTTCGCGAAGAGCCCACTGGGCACGCCGATCAACAACCTGCGCGAGAACGCGACAAATCTTCTGGTCCCGTCTGCCCTGCAGAGCGGCCCGACGGGCTTCCAGACGAAGCTCCTGTTCGGCCATGAGAGGCCCTCGGAGTTCGGCGAATGGAATATCTTCGCCGGTTATCGCTATCTGGAGCCTGACGCGGTACTCGATTCCTTCACCGACAGCGACTTCCATCTCGGTGGAACGAATGCCAAGGGCTACTTCGTCGGGGGGGCCTTCGGCCTGTTCCGCAATACCAATATCAGCGCGCGCTGGATGAGCGCGAATGAAGTGTACGGCCCGCCGCTCGCGATCGACGTTCTCCAGGTCGATCTGAACACAGGATTCTGACGATGGGTGCTGGCGTGCACGCGAAGATCGTCCGGCGCGGGTTTTCCGCCCGTGCCCTTATGCGCGCATCGCTGCTGCGCGGCGCAAGCGTGTTCGCACTCGGCACCGCCCTGAGCCTTTCGGGGGCTTCGGCAGAAACCGCCGCCACCATCCGCGCCATTGCGGGACTCGCGGCGGCAGCTGCACCGAAAGCACCGACGGCCCCGACCCAGACGACGGCGCAGCAGCAGGGCATGAGCACCGCCACGATGCGGGCGCTGATGTATCAGGCGCATATCAACCAGGCAGCCGATCTCGCCAAGCAGGCGCAGGCGGCTGCGCGCGCGGCGGCGGCACAGATCTCGGTGCCCGACGGGCTCGGCACCGGCGGTCTCGATCCGGTCAAGTTTCCCGAACCGGCGGCACAGGACGCGACCGGACTGAACACCTGGCAGGGCGCACAGGCGCCGACCCAGACGAAGACGAGCGACGGCGCCGCCAACGTCACGATCAAGCAGACCGACTCGCGCGCGATCTTGTCATGGCAGACGTTCAACGTCGGCAAGAAGACGACGCTCACCTTCGACCAGACGCAGAACGGAACGGCGCAGCCGGACTGGATCGTGCTCAATCGCGTGGTCGGCCAGATCGACCCCGCCACCGGTCTGCGCGATCCGAATGCGACGCCCGCGCCGAGCCTCATCCTCGGTTCGATCAAGGCGAACGGTACGGTTCTGATCCTCAACCAGAATGGCGTGGTGTTCGGCGCAACCGCGCAGGTCAACACACACGGGCTCATCGCCACCAGTCTCGAAATCGGGCGCGCCACAGACTCGGTAGAGGGCGCACTGACGATCAAGCAGCGCGACGACGAGTTTCTCAATTTCGGCCTTCTCGGATTCGCCGATCAGGCGGGCGTTCTCGACAAGTCGACGGCGTTCACCTTCTCGGCGCAGGCGACCGGCGCCGGCACCTTCGACCCGATGCTGGAAGGCACGATCAATGTGCAGGCCGGCGCGCAGATCGCGACCGATACCGGCGGCTATGTGCTGCTGACCGGTCCGAAGGTGATCAATTCCGGCCACATCGTCTCGCCGCAGGGTGAAGTGGCGTTGCAGGCGGGCCGCGAGGTCACCCTGGAACGCGCGACCGGTGCGGCCGACAGCGACGATCCAAACGTACGCGGTTTCACGATTTCGGCGCTCGCACGCACGGACGCAGCCGGAAACTATGTCGACAACACATCCACGGGGTGGATCGAGGCGCCGCAGGGTTTCATATCGCTGGCCGGCGCCGACAACGGCGCGGTGATCCAGGAAGGATTGCTGCAATCGACGACGAGCGTCTCGCGCAACGGCTACATCGCGCTCTATGGCGGCGACATCAAGATCGCGAGCACCAGCACGATGTCGATCCTGCCGGACGACAGCGGCCAGACGATCCCGCAGGATCCGGTATCGCTGACCGACTTCAAGAGTTCGAAGATTTCGATCGGCAACACCTTCTCCAACTCCGAGCTGCCGGTCGCGTCGCGCATCGAGATCGACGGCGGCTCGATGATCTACGCACCGGGCGCCGACGTGCAGATCGGCAGCAAGCCCGGTCTGACGACGTTGCCGGCATCGGTCGATCCCGGCGGTTCGCGGATCTTCGTCGACAGCGGCGCGATCATCGACGTCGCCGGCCTGACCGATGTGCTGATCCCGGCCTCGCGCAACAGCATCGAGATCAATCCGGTCACGGACAACGAACTGCAGGATACGCCTACCCTGAAGGGCACGTTCCTCGACGGCGCCACGATCTTCGTCGATCCGCGCTTCTCGGGGGTGCGGGCCGACGGCGTCACCTGGATCGGCTCGCCGCTGGTGTCCGCGGGTAGCTACTACCAGCAGGTGGGCGTGACGGCCGAAGAGCTGATGACGAAGGGCGGCAACATCACCATGAGCGTCGCGAGTGCGGCGCCGGTGACAGCATCCGTGCCGGGCGTTCCGGCGCTGGTGCCCGATATCATCGTCAAACCCGGCGCGATCATCGACATGTCGGGCGGCTGGGTCACCTATCAGGCCGGCTTCGTCCAGACCACCAAGCTGATCGACAGCGCAGGCCAAGTCGTCGACATCAGTGCGGCCGATCCTCGCGACACCTATGTCGGCATCGCCACCGGTTACGTCTCGTCGCAGCCGCGCTGGGGCATCACCGACACCTGGGCCAATCCGCTGCTGACCAATGGGCAGTACGAGAGTGCCTACACTGAAGGCCGCGATGCGGGTTCGCTGATCATCCGGTCGTCGTCCGTGGTTCTCGACGGCACGCTGTACGGTCAGGCCTATGCGGGATCGCAACAACTGGTCAACGCACAAACCGGAACGGCGACGAGCACGCTGCTCGGCGACAAGCGCGCGCTGCAGGCCGCGCCCTCCCAATTGCCCGCCGGCGCCTATGTCGCCATCGAGGCGTTGGGCAAGGATCCGACAGGAAACATCACCGGCGGCGGGGATGTTTCGATCACTGCCACCTACACGCCGCTGGACACGAGCTTCGCCTACGGTCAGTCGATCTCGATCGACCCGTCCGGCAATCTGATCCAGCCGGTGCGCGATCCGGCGTCGGTGCTGACGCCGGACCGGCAGGATACGATCCTTCTCTCCGCCGACGCATTGTCGGCCGCAGGATTGAGCCAGCTGACGATCAACACCAGCGGCAGCCTGACTGTTTCCGCCGATGCGCATCTTTCGCTTACCCCGGGCGGCGTGTTCGACGCGACGGCGGGGCGCAAGATCACGGTCGACGGTACGATCAAGGCGGCGAGCGGAAAAATTCTGCTGGAAACGGTCAACGCCGGCATCGGCAACATCTTCGTGCCGCAACCCCAGCAATTGCCTGTCGGTTCGTTCGACGTCGTGGTCAATGGAACGCTGTCCACCCGCGGATTGTGGACCAACGATTTCAACGTCGCGCCGGGCGACGCCCAGGGCGGCGCCTACATCGACGGCGGCACGATCTCGATCATCTCCGCACCGCGCGTCAGCCAGCTGCAGGAAACGGCGAGCGTCAGCGACAGTAAAGGCGATCCCAACAAACCGGACAAGCCGACCGAAGCACCTCAACAGAACGTCGATATCAGCGGTAGCATCCTGATCGACAGCGGTTCGGTGCTCGACGTGTCTGGCGGCGGTTACGTCCGGCCGGACGGCAGTTTCGATCTGTCGGGACATGGCGGCAATCTGAGTCTGATTGACGACACCAACTATTTTCAGCTCGCGGACGACACCAACCGCCCGGCGGGCGGCCTGTCGGGCTTCCGCGTCTCCACGATCCTGAACTCCGGCGGCACTGCGGTCGTTGCGGTCAATCCGGATCAGATCACGTCGCATGTCGCGATCGACGGCACCATTCTCGCCGAAGGGTTCGCAGGCGGCGGAACGTTCACGCTCGATGCGCCGGAAGTCTCGTTCGGCGATCCGGCTTCGCCGATCGCGACCGCGTTGCCGCTCGATTTCTTCTCGCGCACCGGGTTCGCGAACTACGACATCACCTCCTACAAGACCGATCTGATCGCCAATCCGTTCAACAACAATCTGGGCGGCTATAACGCCGTTCTGGCGACGCAAGTCCTCACCGTCGGCGACGGCCAGACGCTCTCGCTCGTGCAGAGCCAGTTCTCGCCGATCCTCAGCACCGGCGATGTCGCGGCGCTGCGCGGATTGTCGAGCGGCGGCGATCTCTATTCGGTGATGACGCCTGCGGTGCCGGCCGATGCTTGGGATCAGAAGGCCGTCAACCTGACCCTCGGCGGCACGACCGAACTGCATGTCGCCGCCGGTGGCACCGTCACCGGCGCGGCTGGCGCGGTGCTGACCGTCTCGCAATTGTATAACGAAGGCACGATCCGCATCGCGGGCGGCCAGATCGTTCAGTCCGAGGTGCTGCCGGCCGCCTATGTCGGCACGAACGCCATCGGCCTCCACGACCTCGCCGACGCCTTCACCCTCACGCCGGCGGGTCTGTTGAGTGAGAAAGGACCGAACGCGCTCGGCATCAAGGGACCGAACGGCGCCGTACTGACCAATGCACAGCTCGCCTCGCAATACCGGCTGTATCTGCTGGGCGATCTCGATCAGGGCGAAGGCGTGCGCCTTGCCGCCGGCAGCACCACCGATCTCTCCGGCACCTCGATCCTCAATCCGCGCGCGCCGGCAACCGGCTTCGGCAATACCCAGCAAAGCAAGACCGGCATCGTCGTGGCCGGCGGCACGTTGGAGTCGCTGACCGGACAGCAGTTCACCACGACGCTGTTCCACGACGGTTTCGGCGTTTCGGTGTTCAACTCGGAAGACCCGATCGCGGTGCGGACGCCCGATCAGCTGAATGCCAACAGCGGCTCCGTCCTCAATCTGTCCGGCGCGGCGGACAGCTTCGACCAGTTGCAGATGGATGGTTCGACTGCGCGCACGCCAGTGTGGAGCAACGCGGGCACGCTGGCGCTGGGCAATGGCGGTACACTGACCGGCGCGTTGATCGACGCGCATGGTGGTGCGGCGAAGGCCGAGGGCGGCACGCTCGTCATGCTCGATCCCGTCCTCACGCAGGACGATCCGAACGCGCCGGCGGCGAACGTGATCTCTGCGGCCGCGATCTCCGACGCTGGATTCACCACGCTGGTGGTGCAGGGCAGTGTCACTTCCGACGGCGATGTGACGCTGAATCTGGGCCGGGCGTTCTTTCTCACGTCGGCGCCGGTCACCGGGCTCAATGGCCAGGACCTCAACAACTCCGACGTCCGCGACAGCCTCGTTCCCACCATCGGTTCCGGCGGCGTGATGGAGATCGATGCGCCCTATATCGGCTTCGACAGCGACTTCCAGGCGATCTCCGCACCGGCGGCGACGCCGACCGGGACAGACAGCGCGATTTTCCGCGCCGACACGATCGGTATCCAAGGTGCAGTCGCGACGGATTCTTCGGTTTCCGATCTCGAACTGTTCGCGACCCACGATGTGAGCCTGACCGGCGTGCAGCCATGGCAGCACACCTTCAATATCAGTCCCGAAACGGTGGAGAACTCGCTCTCCGGCATGCTGGCGGTGAGCGGCAATCTTTCTATCACCGCGGGCCAGATCTACCCCACGACCGGCTCGACCTTCACCATCACGTCTTCGGCGCCGACCGGTGTGATCGCCTTCGCGCGCTCTTCGGACGATACGCCGGCGCCGCCGATCAGTGCAGGCGGTTCGCTCACCGTGCAGGCAGCGCAAATCGTGCAAGGCGGCGTCATCCGCGCCCCGCTGGGTCAGCTCACGCTCGGCGGCAGCAGCCCGCTGAACATCGACACCGGCGACTCCGCCACCACTTTCGCGCCTGCGACGACATCGGTCGAATTGCTCGACGGCAGCATCACCTCGGTGTCCGCGAAGGGGTTGATGATTCCGTACGGCACGACGACCGATCAGACGGAATGGTTCTTCGAACCAACGGGCTCGAACGAACTGACCGCGCCGCCGGCCGCGTCTCTCACGCTGGGGGGCGCGTCGGTTTCGCTCGACAAGGGATCGACCGTCGATGTCAGCGGCGGTGGCGATATCTACGCCTACGAATTTATTCCAGGCGCCGGCGGTTCGCGCGATATCCTGAACCAGTTCAACGCCGATCCGTTCAGCAGCCAGAACGGCTTCCAGTATCCGGACGGCCGTCAGGTCTACGCCATCGTGCCGGGTCTTTCGAACAACACGGCCGCCGCGTTCGATCCGATCTATTCGTCGGGCTACTCCGATCTTTACAGCGCGTCCGACGTCGGGAAGAGCGTCTATCTGACCGGTGCACCCGGACTTGCCGCCGGCTGGTACACGCTGCTGCCCGCGCAATATGCGACACTGCTTGGCGGACTGCGCGTCGTCGAGCAGAGCGCGACGTCGCCGCTCGCCACCGGATCGGGCACTCTTAATGACGGCTCGCTGATCGTCACCGGGTTCTTCGGCGATGCAGCTTCCGGCGCGCAATCGTCGACGGTCGATACGTTCAGCGTGATGGCGCATGCCGCGATCGGCAAATATTCCGATATCGCGCTCACTTCCGGCGACGCGAAGTTCGCCGCGGACGCCGCGAAGGACGGTCTCGCGCCGCCGCCCCTTCCCATCGATGCCGGACGTCTGATCCTCGATCCGTCGCAGACGCTGACGGTCGATACGGACGTGCTGACCGCGCCGGCCGAAGGCGGACGCGGCGCGCAGGCCGATATCAGCGGTCTTTCCTTCGACATCGTTTCGACACTGCCCGACACGCTGCCGACAGATGGCACCATCGTGCTGACGGCGGACTCCTTGTCCAATCTGAATGCTTCGAGCCTGCTGATCGGCGGTGTGCGCACCGACAACGCGGACGGCACGACCTCGCTCGAAGTGAGCGCACATTCGATCGTGGTGGAAAACGATACGTCGCATCCGTTGCAGGCGCCGGAAATCGTGCTCGCCGTCGACGGGTTGGGCTCCAGCATCACGGTCAAGGATGGCGCGGATGTCGAAGCACAAGGCGCCATCGGCGATACGCGTACCGGCGACTATCTGATCAGCGGCCAGGGCGCCGCGATGACCGGGCAGGGCGCGCTGTTGCGCGTTTCGACCGGTCCGCAGCGTCAGGTTACCCGTACAAATCTCGACAGCGGCACGCCCGGCATGCTCAGCATCGGCAACGCAACGGTCGGCGGCACGTCGCTGCTGCTCGATTCCAGCGGCGGCATGCAGGTGTCGTCCGGCGCCGATCTGAACGCCAAGGATCTCGCCATCGGCGCCGGAAAAGTCTCCTTCACCGACAATCCCGACGTCACCGATGGACTGGTGATCACGTCGCAGCTGCAGAGCCTGTTCGGCAAGGCCGACCAGCTCGTCATCCGCTCGCCCAACACGATCGATTTCTCGTCGGGCAGCTACACCTTCGGCAATCTCAGCCTGGATACGCCGGGTCTGTCGCTGCTCGACGGCACGGGTGCAAAGCTGACCACCGGTACGCTGTCGCTCGCGAACAGCAGTGCGGCCGGCCTCGCATGTGACGCTACGGGCGCGCCGGCCTGCGGCACCGGATCCCTTTCCATCATCGCGCAAAGTATCAATTTCGGCAGCGGGACGGTGCGTACCTATGGCTTCGGCGGCGGCGTTTCACTGACGGCCGCGAATGGGATCTCGTTCAATGGCGTCGGAACGCTGGACGCAGGACCGGCTGCGCTTTCGATCGCCACACCTTATATCAGCGATGCGGCCAACCCGATCTTGCCGGACGAGAACACCATCATTCCCAGCCTGACGCTGGAAACAACCGGCGCGGTCTCGATCTCCAATCCTGACAATACCGCAACGACGTTGCCGTCGAGCGGTACACCTGGCGCGTCGCTCACGATCTCCGGCAATTCGGTGGATGTCTCCGGAGCGCGGCTGCACGCCACCAGCGGCCTTCTCAAGCTCACCGCGGTGAACGACATCGACGTCACGGGCGGCGCGATTCTCGAAACGCCAGGTTTCGCCGAAACGCTCGGCGACAGTGCCGATCCGGTTTCGGTGTCTGCGCCGGGCGGAACGCTCGCCCTCACGTCGCAGAGCGGCAGCATCGATCTTGCGCAGGGTACGACGGTTTCCATCGGTGGCGGCAAGGGTGAGGCGGGAACGCTCGCGCTCGTCGCGTCGAAGGGCAACATCACACTCGACTCCGCGCTCGACGCCGATGCGCCGAAGGGCAACGCGTCGCTTACGTTAGATGCGCTTATCCTGGATAAGGTCGGCCTTCCGCAGCAGCCGTCCGCTTTTGATCTCGCCAGCATCGCAACGCTTGCTGATGGTGCGTTCACCGGTACGATCGATATCCGGACCGGTACAGGCGATCTCGATCTCGCGAGCGGCGAAACGTTTCACGCGCAAAATGTCAGCCTGACCGCGGATGGCGGTAAGGTCGACATCGCGGGGACGATCGATGTGTCGGGCATTTCCGGTGGCGATGTCAGCCTGTTCGGTCAGGACGGCGTGACGTTCGAGAACGGCGCGAAGATCGATGCGCATGCGAATGGCTACGGTGCGACCGATACGCGGCAGGCCAAGGGCGGCGACGTTGAAATCGGCACCGCAGGCGACGGCATGATCACCGTCGCATCCGGCGCGCTCATCGATGTGGGCGCCGGCGGCAAGGACCGGCTGGTGCCGGAAGTGCGAAACGGCGTGACCTATTACGCTTATGTGCCGGCGGATCAGGGCGGCACGGTGCTGTTTCGCGCGCCGGTTACCGCGAGCTGCAACGACGTCAACGTCTTTTACGACGGCACGATTCGGGGCGCGGGTCAGGTCGTGGTCGAGGGCTACAAAGCCTATGACCTCGATCAGATGGTCAACGATCCGAATTTCAAGGCGAACTTTGTCGGTATCTCCATCAACTCCTCAGGTCAGGCGGTGCTCGATCTCAGCGCCACGGGCACGGCGGGTCAAAGCAATTTCCTCGCCGACTACGCAGCGGGCTCTCTCGTACAGTTCGTGCAGGATTTCGATATCTCCGGCGCGAACAGCCATCTGGGCGGCCTCACAACGCTTGCGAATTTCCACGAGCGTCCCGGCGTGCAACTCGACTACACCGGCGATATCGTCCTCAACTCGAACTGGAATCTCGGCGCCGGCACGGTGGATGTAGCCGGGGCCGTGGCGGCGGGCCTGATGGCACAGCTGCCGTCGGTACCGGGAAAATATTATGTGCTGCCCGGCGACGAAGCGGCGGTGTTCGCGCGCTTCACGCATTTGATCTATCGCACCGGTGGCGCCGTCGACGGGGAGCCTGGCGATCTCAGCCTGCGGGCCGGCGGAAATCTGATCGTCAACGGCAGCATCAGCGACGGCTTCTTCCAGTTCCGCGATCAGACCGATCCGGATTATCTGAACATTTCGCTCGGCGGCGGGCAGGCGATCTACTCGCCCTATCTGCAGACCGCGTGCTTCGGCGGCACTTGCAACACCATCGCCAACTGGGTTGCGGCCGGCGTGTTGCCGCAAAGCTTCATCAGCATTTCGGTGCCGCCTGCCCTGAACGGCCTGCTGCAGAATTTCGCGCCTTACAGCGCCGCGGCCAATTCTCCCGCAGCGCTCGGTTCGCTCGCCGGCAACACCGGCGATCCGCTTGGCAGCGCAGAAATGTTCCCGCGCCTGCCGGGATCTGGCACGACGAGCAAGCCGGTGGAGTCGTGGTCCTACAATCTGACGGGCGGCGCAAATCTGGGCAGCGCCGATCCGCTGCTCACCGATCCCGCTTCCAGCGGCAATGTGATCGTGCAGGGGATGACGCCTTACACCTATGCCGCGCAGGGCAAGGGCACCTCTTCCTACGACGACAATCTTCTGCTGACCGCAGGCTCGAGCTTTGTCACGCCGGAGGAATGGCAGCAGGCGTTCATCGGCGCGAACCCGTCGCTCGATGCGGATTCCTACACCTTCCTCAACCTGCAGACGGCGCCGGCCGCGGTCCGCGACTTCCTGATAAATGCGGCGCCGGCCTTCTTTGCGCAGCACGGCAACCAGTACGAGCTCGAAGGCACCGCCGCCCGTCCGACCGGGATCAGCACCACGCTGGCGCTGGCGGCCGAATTCATGAGCGAAGTGCTGGCGCCGAACTTCGACGCGCTCAAATCCAACTTCCGCACGCCGGCAGTCACCACGGTGAAGACGCCGACCACTGCGTTCTCGCAGACGCTGGTGCGCACCGGCACGGGCTCCATCAACGTCGCTGCCGCACAGGATATCGACCTTCGCAACGGCAACACGCCTCTGTTCCGCAAGGTCGACGGAACGCTGTCGACCGAGGCCAAGGGCGGTCTGCAAGTCGGCGGTACCGCGATCTACACGGCCGGCGCCATCGCCGACCTCGCGCCGCGCACCATCGTGGATTCGATTAGCCAGCAGAGCTTCACGATCGATCCCACGGCCGATATCGACAACGAAGACATCTTTGCCCTCCCGCTCACAACGGGATATCGCTATGGAGCGGGTGGAACGCCTGACGTCGCGGGCGCCGGTTATTCCGGCATCTTCATCGCCAATCCGGTGTATGCCGAAGACGGCGGCGACGTGAATTTGACGGCTGGACGCGACGTTCTCGGCCGCCGCAATGTGTTCGACCAGGGGCGGTTGGCGACCTTCTACGATCTGACCTCGCTGCTCGGTTACGACTGGATCGGCACTTCCGACCAGGCGTGGCGTTCGGGCACGGTCGGAATGGACACCAGCATCCGCATCGATCCGCAACTCTTCAGCGAAGGCGTCGGCGCGCTCGGCGGCGGCGACGTTTCGGTCCAGGCGGGCCGCGACGTCTCCGATCTTTCGGTGGTGTCCGACACGTCGGTGACCACGGCGACTGTGCAGAGCGGCAAGACATCGGGTCAGGCGCTTTGGACGGTCGGCGGCGGCAATGTTGCGGTCTCGGCCGGCCGCAATATCGTGGGCGGCCGTGTCGATGTGGCATCGGGCACCGGCACAGTGAGCGCCGGTGGTGACATCGTTTCGGACGGCACCGTGCAGATCGATACGCCCGGCGACCGGACCAACAACGATCTTCGCATCCGGGTGAGCGATGCCAGCGTTTCGGTCTCCTCTCTGCACGGGATTGTCCTCGACGGCATCTCCGCTCTGGGGGTCAAGGGCACAAGCTCGGATTTTATCGACAATCTCGACGGCCGCGGTTTCTTCTCCAACGCTGCCGGCGTATCGCTGCTCTCCAACGCCGCCATCTCGGTCGACAACACGGGTACCGACGTGATCACGCCGAGCGACAAGTCCACTGCTCTCACGCTGACGGCGGTCTGGCCTGGAACGTTCGAAGCGACGACGTTGACCGGCGACCTGACCCTGACCGGCACGGACCAAAACGCGGCGAGCGGTATCTTCCTCGTGCCGTCGCCCACCGGCGAGCTGCAGCTTCTGGCGGGTGGCGACATCACGCCGGTGACGATCGCGATGGACGACGGCGATCCTGGCCTGCTGCCCGGCGTGTTCTCATCCTTCCAGGCCGACGTGGCGAGCGGCGTCACGGTGGGTCGCACCTTCGTGTTCCCGGCCGTGCTGCCGAGCACCTCGGATGTCGATCGCCGCCTGCTGCACAACGAGACGCCGACGCATGAAGGCGATACCGATCCGGTGCGGGTCTACGCCGGCGGCGACATCACCGACATGATCCTGTCGGTGCCGAAGGCGGCGCGGGTCAGTGCCGGGCGCGATCTCACCAACATGATGTTCTTCGGCCAGAACCTGTCGGCGAGCGACATCACACGCATCTGGGCCGGCCGCGACATCACCGCGACTACGGAGCTGGAACGTCCTCTGCTGCCGTCCGGCCAATTCGGCGAGCCGCTTGCCGCCTTGCAGGGCAACACCTTCATCGTGGGCGGACCAGGCTCCTTCTTCCTGGAAGCCGGACGCAACGCCGGTCCCTTCCTCAACTCCGCGAATGTCAGCGGCTTCGAGACCGTCGGCACGCAGCAGCTCGCGACCGGCGAGCTATCCTACGCCGGTGGCGTGCAGTCGGTCGGCAACGACTGGAATCCATGGCTCGTGGCCAAAGGCGCGGATCTCTACGTCGAGTTCGGCGTCGCCAAGGGCGCGGATTTCGATGCATTGCGCGACTACTATCTCAACCCCGCCAACCTGCCCAATCTCGACGGCGATCTCTTCAAGCAGGTTGAAGACGGGTCGGGCAATCTGGTGCCGGACCGCTCCCAGCCGATCTACGAGCCAATCCTGATCCAGTGGATGCAGAACAATGCCGCCAACCAGCTGCTGGCGGACTACGGCACGACGAAAATCTCGTTCGAACAGGCCTATGACGCATTCAAGCAGCTGCCCGAATTGCAGCAGCGCGTGTTCCTGGTCGGCAATGTCTATTTCAACGAACTGAAGCAGACCTCCATTCCGACCGGACCGTCGTTCAAGCAATATTCACGCGGTTACCTCGCGATCAACCTGCTGTTCCCCGGTTCGCTCGGCTACACCCAGAACGATCTCAGCGGCGGCAGCAACGGTGCGACCACAGTGGTGCAGACCGGCGATCTCGACCTGCGCCTGTCGACCATCGAGACGACGCGCGGCGGCAACATCTACATCCTGGGACCGGGCGGCCGCGTGCTCGCCGGCTCGACGGTGAGTACGTCGCAGCAGGCGGCGCGCCGCGCCTATGACGGCGGCCGGCTCTTCACCGGCAACGCCAATGACAGCCCGATCGTGGCGGCCATCACCGCCATCCCAGCGGGTTTCGAAGGTATCCTGACGCTACGCGGCGGGTCGATCTCGACCTTCACCGACACCGACTTCCTGCTGAACCAGAGCCGTCTTTTCACCGAAAACGGCGGCGACATCGAGATGTGGTCGTCGAACGGCAATCTGAACGCCGGTCAGGGACCGAAGACCTCCGCCAACTTCCCGCCGGTGGTGGTCAAGGTCGACGAAGACCTGTTCTCGGAAGACGACCAGTCCGGCTCCGTCACCGGCGCGGGCATCGCTGCGTTCGAGCCGACGGCCGACGTGCCGGCACCCGATGTCTTCCTCATCGCGCCGCGCGGCACGGTGGACGCGGGCGATGCCGGCGTGCGTGTGGCCGGCAATCTGTTCGTTGCCGCGCAGAGCGTCGCGCACTCAACCGGTTTCACCGTTAGCGGTACCGCCAGCGGCCTCACCGGTCCGGCCGGCATCGACGTCAACCTGCAGTCGAGCGCAGGTGCCACGTCAGCCGCTGCAGCACAGGCAGCCCAGGCTGCGACGGCGGGTCAGAACCAGACGACGAGTCCATCGATCATCACCGTCGACGTGCTGGGCTACTTCGGCGGCGACACCGACGACGACGAAAAGAAGCGCCGGCACGGCAGGTGAGGCTCAACGCGATTGTGTGAAGGCGGGGATGGCCTGTGTATCGCGGTCCGTTCAGGGAATCGCTGTGCAGCGCGTTTCTTTGATCTTGCCGCCCATGAAAGCCGCGATCACCTCGATACACGCCTGCTGCACCGGGCGATACGATGCGACGACGTGAATCTTGGCCTTGGCGCCCGATCCCAGTTTGACGTCCGTCGTAAGGATGTTTTCGACCGCGGGGGTTGAGAAGGGGTAGTCGCCGTTGATCAAGGTGACCGGATTTCCGAAGAACGTTTCCTGCCAGTGAACCTGCACCGAGCCGACGACCTCGGAGCCTTGCAGATGGACGTTCTGGAACTTGATCGCGAGGCCGTTCGGACCGGACACCAGTTGCTGGTAGATCGCCGTCTGCCGTTCGGCATCGGTCGTCGGCACCGTATCGGCGGTAGCCTGGACGCTGAGAAGCGATGCTGCGATCGCAAGCGCAAAGAACGAACGTTTCATCTGTTGGTGTTTTCCTCAGCCGCGGCGCAACCTATCACGCCGGTGCATGCGCGCGAACAGCCTTCTCTGCATGACAAAGCCGTCATTGGAACTTCAGAAATGGGCTATCGCTCGGACCCGGACATGCGCACTGCGCGCGGACTTTTGCCGGTCCAGCGTTTGAAGGCGCGTGAAAACGCGGCCGGATCGGAAAAACCCACCAGATAGGCGGTCTCGTTCACGGAGACCTTCTTGCCGCGCAGATAATCGAGCGCGAGTTTGTGGCGCAGTTCGTCCAGCACTTTTTCGAAGGTCACACCTTCCGCCTTGAGCTTGCGGAACAGGGTCTGGCGGCTCAGCGCCATCTTGCCGGCGATCGTGTCGATGCTCGCGTTGCCGGTGTGGAGGATCGGCATCAGCAGGCTTTCGACCCGGCCGCGCGTGGTCTTCGAAGCCTGCAGGCTCTTGAGCAGCGCGTCGGCGTGTTCGCACAGGATGCCGAAGCTGTAGCGCGGCTGGAGCTGGATGCGATGCATCGTCCATTTTTCGTCGAGCAGCACAGCATTGCGGCTCGCCTCGAACGTCACCGGCGCGCGGTAGATTCGCGTGTACTCGTCGAGATAGGGCGGCGCCTTGTGGGTGACCTCCACCGCCTTTGCAAGCTGGGTGACGCCGAACACGCGCGGTCCGGCGATGGTGCGGGCGAAGGTGGATTCGGTCAGCTCCGGAAAATCGTTCGGATTCTGGCGATTGTCGACGATCCAGAGACCGGCCGCGTCGCGTTCGAGACGGAAGCGGTCGGGACCGCCGTCGAACTCGACGACGAGCCGGCCGTAGCGGTTCAGCTGCGCGAACGCCTCCATCATCGTTTCCGAGGCATAGCCGATCAGCCCAACGATGGAGATGTGGGAAAGATCATTGGTCTCGCCGTAGTGAAGTGCGAGCGCCGGATCGCCGCTCAGTTCCTTTCCGGCCCGCATCAACGCGACGTAGGTTGTAAACGGAATCCGGTTGTCCTGGTCTTCCAGCAGCTTCGGCGCAATGCCCGATCGCCGCGCCAGTTCCGCCGGATCGGCGCCCTTCGACACCGCAAGCTCCATCAACCCGCGCGCAAGACCGGCCGCGACCGTCAGGTCAGCCAACGGCTCCGCGCCCCGTGTTACCTGCGATCATGTTTTTGGTGTGCTGCGTCATGGTCCCCGGCGCGACCGCCACTATCTGAATATGTGTTCGGCAGAGCAGGGCGGCAAGCGCACATGAACATTCTTCCCGTAAGTCCCGATGCCCCGTTCCTGGTAAAGGCCGGCGCGGATGCGCTTCTGGTCCTGCACATCGGCGGCGGATGCTTCGGGCTGGTCTCGGGTGCGACTGCATTGATCACGCGCAAGGGCGGCTGGCTGCACAAGGTGTCGGGCGACGTGTTCTTTGTCTCGATGCTGTTCATGTCCGGGATCGGGGCCGTGGTGGCGCCGTTGCTGAACGACATCCCTTCGTCGATCGCCGGGGTCCTGACATTTTATCTGGTCGTCACATCGTGGGCCGCGGTCCGGCGGCGGGATGGCGGCGCCGGTCTGTTCGAGACCGGCGGCTTTGCCGTCGCGCTCGCAGTGGCCGCGGCGGGCGCGCTCTTCATCGTTCAGGCGCGCAACAGCCCAACGGGCACGATCGCAGGCAATCCGCCGGAGGCGTTCTATGTCTTTCTGTTCGTGGGCGCGATTGCCGCGATTTCCGATCTGCGGGTGATCCTGCGCCGTGGTGTTTCGGGCGGGCAGCGGATCGCGCGCCACTTGTGGCGGATGTGCGTGGCGCTGACCATCGGCGCCGTCTCGGCCTCGGTGCAGGCGCAGAACTTCATGCCGGCGGCTCTGCGCCACACACCGCTCGTTTATGTGCTGTTGTTGCTGTCGCTTACACCGTTGGTCGTGATGGCGTTCTGGCTGTTCCGCGTCCGGCGTCGAAACCGGACAGCAGATGCGGTTGCTGCGCGCGAGGTGCGGGCTGCCGAACCGGCATAGCGCCGGCCCGGCGCGGCTTCCGGCTCAGATGAAATTGTCGACGCTGAGGCTTGCGAGATGTGCGCCCTGGCTCAACTCGATCACATAGTCGCTCTGCGCCTGATAACCGGCGGTGCCGTTGTCGTCGACGACCAGATAGGTGTGGCCGGCGAGATCGCCGGCGTTTGGCGTGACGAGCACCGCGTGATGCGCATGCAGCGCCGTTGCGTTCAGGATTTTTTGCAGATCGGCGTTGAAGGCGGCCTTGTCCACCGTTCCGGCCGTCACGGCCTTGTCCACCCCGGTCACTGCGACCTCGAAGTCGAACGTGTCGAGCAGCGCGTCGAAGCCCACGATGGTGTCGTGCGTCGATGGCGATTCGCGGGATTCGGTCGCGTTGGTGTAGACGAAGGTGTCGTGGCCGCCGCCTCCGTACAACTTGTCTCCACCGGAGCCACCGGCGATCGTATCGTCTCCGGTGCCTCCCTTGATCAGGTCGTTGCCGCCTGCGCCGTTGAGTGTTTCGCCATCGGCGCCGCCCTTGATCGTGTCGGACCCGTCGCTTCCGTTCACCGCGCCGTCCAGCGTGCCGTTGACGCCGTTGTATAGGCTGGCCGCCTGCCCGAGGTCGACGTCTCCGCTGATGTGACCGGTGTTGTAAACGTCAATTGCTCCGGGGCCGGTGAGGCTGATCGCGACTCCGCCCGTGCTGCTGAGCGTTCCGCCGTTGTGGACGACGTCCACCACGCCAGACACCGCGCTCAGGTCGAGTGCGTGGTCGCCGCTGATCGTTCCGGTGTTGCTGATCGTGACCACGTCTGAGGTCGAACTGGAGATACCGTCTCCACTCACCCCGGCGATGCCGCTGATCAGGCCGGCGTTCAGGATCTTGTCTCCCCCGCCGGCAGCGATAAAAACGCCGGTACCGCCAATGATCGTGCCGGTGTTGTTCAGGACGTTGGTGCCGCCGCCGTTGAGACCAATCTCCACGCCGCTTGTGTAGCCGGTCACCTTGCCCGTGTTGATGATCGTGTTGAGAAATCCGTCGACTATCAGCCCCGCCCCACCACTAGCGGAAAGCGAGCCGCTGTTCGTCACCTTGTTGATGCCGATACCGTCGATCGTCACTGCAGAAACGTCACCGGAAATCTCGCCATGATTGGTGACGATGTCCGTGCCGCTGTTCAGCAGGATGGCATCGCCATTGGACGAGATCACGCCGCCGGCGCTGTTCTTTATGACGTTGCTGCCGCCGGTGGTGACGAGGGCGTTCGAACCCGAGGCACTTATCGCCCCGCTGTTGTCCAGGGTGAATGCGCCTCCGACTTCCGAAACGGCATCGCCGGTGCTTCGAACGACGCCGGTGTTGTCGAGGATATCGCCGTACGCTGCGGCATATTCGATCTCACCGGCGATATTTCCATCATTGTTGACGACCAGCATTCCCGCGCCGACGTTGGTGATCGCGCTGTCACTGGTGCTCTGTATGACTCCCGTGTTTGTAATCCAGTTTATTTCATTCGCCTGTGTGGTCAGAACGACGTCTACCGCACCGAAAATCTGGCCTGCGTTCGTAATGGTGCTGCCAGATGTTGTATTGCCGAACGAGCCGAGCGCGATTGCGATGTCGCCGGCGCTGCCGGCTATCGTGCCGGTGTTCTGAATCGTGTTGCCAAAGCCGTCAAGATATAGGGCTATCGAAGAAGACGACTCGATCAGGCCGGTGTTGGAGATCGCGTTGTTACCAGCGCCGGCGGCGTGGATGCCGCCGTTGGCGCCCATGATCTGACCGGCGTTGAACACAATATTGTTGGCGTCGCCGAGATAGATGCCATAGCCGCCATTGGAGACATTCGAGAGGCTTGTCACGATGCCAGCGTTTCCGATCGTGATGTTGTTTCCACCGACGTGATCTACCGAGATGCCGTCGAAGCTTCCGGCGACCGTTCCCTCGATCGTGGCGGTGATGCCGGCGCCAGTTGTTTGCGTGGCGTCGATGCCGTCCCAGACGTTGCCGGTCGTTGCACCCGTGGTCAGACCCTCGAGAGCTACGCCGGTGCTGACGAAGATGATGTCGCCGCTGCTCAGCGCCGCGCCGTTATCGCCAAAATGGATGGTATTGCTTGTGACATCGATGAAGTTGCTCAAGAGTCTCTCCCAAAGGTCAAATTGGATTTGCAGATAGATTGCGCTGAAGTCATTCCATTAGAAGCGGCGATGACCACCCTGTGACCTTGTTACGCGAAATGTCGTAATCGGCCTCACCGAATGTCGTTTACCGACAAAGAAGCGAAGCGGTTTGCACGCGGAGCTAGACGAAGTTCGTCGTGCGCACACTGGCGGGACGCATGCGTTGGCGAAGTTCGATCATACAGTCGGCGGGTGGCTGAACCCGACCATTACCGTGCCGTCCACCACCAGTCGATTGTACCAGACTAGATCGCCGGTATTCGCAGCGGGCACCGCTGCGTACTGTGCATGCAACGCCGTTGAAGCCAGGATCGCCCGGATCGGGGTTGAGCGTGCTTTGCTAATGTCGCAACCAAATCGATGTCGCAATCGGCCAAAATCAGCGCGCGGACGTCGTTTGCAGACAAAGATGCGGAAGATTTAATCTGTCTGCCGGCGAGCACTCGAAAAGAACAAGGTACCGGACAAGCGTGCAATCGAAGCGATCTGGAGCACAAAATGGACTATGGGCGTCACATCCGCGCATTGGAAGAGACCGGTTATTCGATCATGGAAGGCGCGCTGAGCCTTCAGTTCTGCGACGAGATCGTTGCCGAGATCCAGCTGCTCGAGGCGCACGAGCCGCCGTCGCTCAAGGGCAACGCCTTCGTGGGTTACAATACCGTGCGCTATTTCGATCTGCTCAATCGCGGCGAGGTGTGGCAACGGGTGGCGGCGCATCCCGAACTTCTGCCGGTGCTGCGCGGTGCGCTGGGCGACGACATGCTGCTGTCGACGATGGGCACTGCCGTCATCGCGCCGGGCGAGCGCGCGCAACCCATCCATCGCGACGACGAACTCTACGAGATCGCGATGCCGCACAAGAACCTCGTCTGCAACACGATGTGGGCGCTCACCGATTTCACGGACGAGAACGGCGCGACCCGCATCGTGCCCGGCACCCATCGCCTGAACGAGTCGGCCGATCTGAAGAAGCGGTACGACTCGATTCCGGCGGTCATGCCAAAGGGCAGCGTCTGCTTCGTGCTGGGCACCTGCTACCACGGCGGCGGCGCCAACCGGTCGGATGAGCGGCGCTGGGCGCTTACCATCAACTATTGCGCCGGCTGCATGCGGCAGCAGGAAAACCTGATGCTCGCGGTCCCGCGCGAGAAGGCTGCCGCGTTCCCGCCCGAACTGCAACGCCTGATCGGCTATGTCATGACGAACCGCGCCGTCGGCCATATCGACGCGCGCGATCCACGCTTTCTTCTGAGAGAAACGAACCGCTAGCAGGAGCGGGTTCCAGGGTCTGCCGTCCACCGCGCTTCTTTCGAAGCGCGGTGGAAGCGGCGGCCCAGCCCCGTTATTTCGTATTGAAGTTGTAGGTCAAGCGGATGCCGAAGGTGCGCGGCGGATAGTAGACGTAGTTGTCTGGCTCCAGCACACCCTTGCTCAACGTGACAGACTGCAGTCCGTCGTTGGAAATGACGTCGTTGTTCTCCACGTTGTTGACGAACGCTTCGACGCCGTAAGTGTGTTCCACACTCTGCCAGGTCAGATGGATGTTGGTCTGCGTATAGGCTTTCTGTGGCGACAGGTTGTCAGGCAGGAAATCCACCCGGCCGGAGAAGTAGGTGTCGATGCGTGGCGTGATGTCGCCGACCGGTGTTTCGAAGGTGTATTGCGCACCGACGTCCACGCTGTAAGGCGGGGTCTGATTCAGGTTGTTACCCTTGAAGTTGCAGAGCTTTCCCCCCGGCACCGGATTGCCGCTGGCGTCGAGATCGCATCCCGGCGGCGGCGAACCGAACCGCGCATCTGTGGTGACGTATTTGCCATAATGCGCGCTGGTCAGTGTGACCGTGCTGTTGAGCTGCAGGTTGTCGATCGGTGCCCACGTAAACTCCGTTTCGATGCCGTTGACCTGTGTCAGGCCGTTCACGTTGTTGATGCCCGACTGCGTGCTGTTCTGGATGAACACCTGCAGGTCGCTGATCTCTTCGTGATAGGCCGCGATGTTCAACTGCGCCCTGCCATCCCAGAAGTTGTCCTTGAGGCCGGTTTCATACGACCAGGCCGTTTCCGGGCCATAGACATGGGCGAGGCCAATGATGTTGCCGCCCGAGAGATAGCCGCGCGAAGCCGACGCGTAGACCATCACGTCGTCGCTTGCCTGGTAGGAAAGGCCGAACTTGCCGGTCATCTGACCCCAGGATTTCGAGAAAGGTCCTTGGGTTACGCCGCAACTGCCGCCGCAACCGAACGGTGGGTTAATCGGAAGCTGATAGTCGAGGTAGTTGGTGCCGTACTTCTCGTCGTTGCTGTAGCGCAGGCCCGCGGTGATCGTGAGCGGAATGCCGAGTGAGGTTTTGGCAAGGTCGTAGTCGACCTGCCCGAACGGTGCATAGGACCGCGTCTTGGTGTGGCCGTGGCTCAGGAAGTTGAACTTGTCGCTGTAGAGCGTGAACGGCGTATCGTCCTTACCGCTGTCCTTGTAGGCGAAGTTCTCGAAATTGTCGGACCAGAAATAGTAGAAGCCCGCGATCCATTTGAGCGGGTTGGCATCGTCGTTCGAGTGCAGCCGGACCTCTTCCGACATCTGGTGCTGTCGCAGTACCCATGCCGTGCCGCGCGCCAGCGGTGCGTCCGACCCGTCGCCGTCGCTGGTCTGCTTGACGGCACTGGTGCTGTAGCCGCTGACGGACGTGAAACCGGCCCAGCCGAGATCCCAGTCATACGTCGCGCCAAAGAGAGTAATCCGGTTCGCGCCATCTTCCGGCGCATCTTGGCAAAAGACACGCGGTTTGTAGAGCGCGGCAGTATGGAAATCGCACGGCGAACCGAGCGGGATCGCATTCGAGCCGTTGATATAGCGCGCCGGTGCTTCCCACCACGCGGTGTTTGCCGCTGCGATGTCGAAGTTCTGGTTCAGGCTGGCGCTGAGCAACAGCGTCATGTCCGGGTTGAATTTGAACAGCAGCTGACCGCGGGCCATCTGGAAATCTTCTGCGTCCAGATCGTGGTTCGCGGTGGGTGAGGTCGAGAGGTTCGTCGCGTAAGGCGAGTGCTGTGCGTCGCCGGCGGTGATGCGGAACAGAATCTGCGTGCCGCCATCGTCCAGCAGCGGACCGCTGAGCCATGCCCGGAATGTGCGTTGCGTGTAGTCGCCAACCAGCGCATCGACGGAGCCGGACAGTTCGTCGGTCGGTTTGTTGTCGATGATGTTGATCGTGCCGCCCACGGAATTGCGGCCATACAACGTGCCTTGCGGACCGCGCAGCACTTCGACGCGTTCGATGTCGTAGAACTCCGGATCGATCGCAGTGGTGCGTTGCAGGTAGATGCCGTCCACGTTGTAGGCGACAGGCGAGTCGCCGCCCGGTGTCGTGTTCTGGCTGCCGAGGCCGCGCATGGTGATGACGTTTTCGCCGCCGGTGACGCCTGCGCCGAAGCGCAGAGAGGGGACCTGGTTTTGCAATTCCTTGAAACCGATGGTGCCGCGCCGTTCGAGCGACTCTCCGGTGACCGCGCTCACCGCGATCGGAACCTTCTGCATGTTCTCGGCGCGCTTTTCGGCGGTGACGACCACCGTTTCGATCTGTGCCGCCGCTTGCGTTGCAAACAAACAACCTGCAACACCGCCCAGCAAGGCGAGCCTTGTCCCGATTCGCATGTCACTCCCCTTCGATATCGCCGGCTGGTTGCGGCCGAAGGGAAATGCGCCCCCCACTGCGCCACACCACCGTGTGGTTTGAAATATAACGGCTGTTACAAATATGGCAACGGCTGTTTCCAGCCGGGCAGCTACGCGGGCGGTACAGCGCGGCAGGATTGCAACAGCGCGCTGCTCTGCCGTGTTGCGGCGCAACAGGCCGTCGTCGTGAATTTTTAATAGAACGCGTGTTCTAAAACGTTGCCGTCTACCCGAACGTGCGTTACGAAATCGCCGGCTCGGGGAAACGCACATGACGCCGATCGAACAGGTACGCGAAATGCTGGCCGGCCTGATCGGCGGTCCGGATACCCCTTACATGGAACGCCGCGCCCAGAGCGCGAAATTCGCGGAAGCTTTTGTTCTGCCGCACGGCCTTCGGATCGAGAAGGACAGCCTTGGCGGCGTGCCCGTCGAATGGGTCATCCCGGACGGCTCGCCGCTCGCGCCGGTGCTGTTTCACCTTCATGGCGGCGGCTATGTGCTGGGCGATCCCGCCGGTTCGCGGCCGTTCACCACCGCATTCGCCCTGAAGACACACGCTCGGGTGGTGAGCGTCGATTACCGGCTGGCGCCGGAGCATCCCTTTCCCGCCGCGGTCGAGGATGCCGTGGCAGCATATAAAGCGCTGCTCGCGCGCGGCTATCGCGCTAGTGAGGTTGTCATCGGCGGCGAGTCGGCCGGCGGCGGTCTCACCATCGCAACCCTTATCGCGGCGCGCGACCGCAAACTGCCGCTGCCGGCGGCCGCGTTTGCGATCAGCCCGTGGACCGATCTCACCTGCAGCGCTTCTACGTTCGACACGCTGGCGCACACCGATCCGTTGCTCACGCGGCGTTCCCTCAAGGAGATGGGCGATGCCTATCTCGGCGACGCGGATGCCAGGACGCCGCTCGCCTCGCCACATTTCGGTGATCTGAAGAACTTGCCGCCGCTGTTGATTCATGTGGGCAGCGAGGAAGTGCTGCTGGACGATGCGCGCGAACTGCACCGCCGCGTCACAGCGGCCGGAGTGCCGAGCGAGCTGACTGTCTGGCCTGAGATGATTCACGTCTGGCACATGTTTCACCCGCTGTTGCCGGAGGGCGATGCCGCGATCGATGCCATCGCCGCCTTCGCAAAATCGCACTGGAGATAGGTATGGGCCGGCTTGCAGGAAAAATCGCGCTCGTGACTGGGGCGGGGAGCGGCATCGGCCGCGCCTGTGCCGAAGCGCTGGCGGCGGAGGGCGCGAAGGTCGCCGTCTCCGACATCGACAGGAAAGGCGGTGCAGAGACCACGGCCGCGATCAAGAACGCCGGCGGCGAAGCGATCTTCCAGCACCATGACGTCTCGGACGAGGAGTCGTGGAAGACCATGCTGGCAGCGGTGAAGGGCGCGTTCGGCGCGCTGCATGTGCTGGTCAACAATGCCGGGATCTGCGTCGCCGCACCGCTTGCCGAAATGACGACCGAGACGTGGCGGCGGCAGCTCGCGATCAATCTCGACAGCATGTTCTTCGGCGCCAAACACGCCATGCCGCTGCTTGTGGAAGCGGGCGGCGGATCGATCGTCAACCTGTCGTCGGTGGCGGGGTTGAAAGGCGTGCCGGGACTGTCCGGTTATTGCGCGAGCAAGGGCGGGGTAAGGCTGTTCACCAAGGCGGTCGCACTCGAATGTGCCCAGGCGCACAACAACGTGCGCGTCAACTCCGTTCATCCAGGCGCGATCGAGACGCCGATCTGGGTGAAGATGGGCTACAACGGCGATCTGCCGCCGCCGGACGCGGTGAAGTTCAGCAATGCAATGGAAATGGCACGCGCCGCGTCCGTCGCCGCAACGCCGGTCGGCCACGCCGGCGTCCCCACCGATATTGCCCAAGGCGTGGTGTTTCTGGCGTCCGACGAGTCGCGTTTCATCACCGGCACCGAACTGATTATCGACGGCGGCGTGATGGCGGGTTAGGCGCTGGCGCGGCGGGTTTCCGCGCTTTCGTCGTTGCGGAGCGACGGCTTGTGCCGCGCGATCGGGCGCGTGGGCTTGAGCCAATTCTCGACCCAGCTGTCGATCAGGTCGCGCTGTTCCTTGGGCGAAAGCGGCTTTCCGGAGCGCAGCACCATGGTCGCGATGCCGTCTATCAGCGCCACGATCGAGCGCGAGGCGAGCGTCACATCCACGTCGCTCGCGATGTCGCCCGCGGCCTTCGCACGGCGGATCATCCGCGCGGTGCGCTTCAGCCACTCGGTGTAGCGGACGTAGGTAATGTGACGGACCGCGGCGTTGTGGACGGACCGCTCCCAGAATCCGAGCCAGTAATTCCAGTTGCCACGCTTGTCCTCGTCGCTCGGCAGGGCGAGATAGAGCACCTCGCGCAGCGACACCAATGTGTCGTCCAGCGCCTCCATCTCCAGCATTTTGGCGCGCACATCGCGCGCGGCAAACTCGGACGCCTCGACCAGAAGCTGATCGACGGAATCGACATAGTGGACGAGCGCGCCGGTGGTGAAGCCGGCTTCTTTCGCCACCGCGCGCACCGTAACGCCCACCAGCCCCTGCTTTTTGATGATACGGTAGGCGGCCTGCATGAAGGCT
Source organism: Rhizomicrobium sp. (assembly GCA_036490455.1). Taxonomy (GTDB): domain Bacteria; phylum Pseudomonadota; class Alphaproteobacteria; order Micropepsales; family Micropepsaceae; genus Rhizomicrobium. The sequence goes on along the minus strand of DASXDS010000058.1, from coordinate 66,085 downwards.
TCGCGGCGCTCGGAATGATCGACTTTCTTCGGCATGGATTATCCAGAGAGTGAAATGGACGGCGCGGGGCCAAGCCGTGGATGACGGCACCATGCCCGCAGCACGCCAGCCGATCAACTGTTCGAAACGTAGCGAAGGGAAACCGATGTGATTTACGGGGTCTGGGCGCTCGCCTGTGTGGCGGCGGCCTGCTCGGCCGCTTCCCGCAGCCGTTCTCCCTCGCGGCGGCGCCTCCTGCCGTACCAGACACTCCAGGCCGAGAGCCCGCCGACCGTGCCCCAGCCAAGGATCGGGTTTATGACCATATAGGTCTTGATCGACAGCAGAAAAACCAGCGCGATGGACACGGCGGCATCGGAGAGCAGGCCCGCGCCCCAGGTTGCGGTCATCATCACCATCGTGTAGCGCACCTCGGCCCGGTCCTTGATGGCCTCGAAGCGCTCCATTTCTTCTTTGTTGTTCGTCCGCTTCAGGCTCGCCTGCACCAGCACATACATGATCGGTTTGCCGATTAGGGCCGAGCCGAGGAAGATCGAGCCGATCAAAATCGTGACGAGCTTTTCCCGCAATTGCAGGAATTTGACTCCGCCACCGCCGACGAACGCGAGTAGCGACAGCGCGATGCCGAGCAACACCAGCAGGGAGAGCGCGTCCACCGTACGGCGGCGGACAAACTCCACAATGCTCCACAGGATCGGCGGCGCCGAAGAGGCCAGCAGCGCGTCAACATCCCCGTATTTCGGTTGCAGCAGGCTGTAGATGACAAAGGGGAGCGCGAAATTGATCCCCACCTCGGTCGCGATCTGCCAGGCGTGTTCGCGAATCCACTCTAGGAGCTGTGTCACGCGCGACATCGCCGGGATCCTGCAAACCTGACTGTGGCTCCTTTGATATCGTGCGGCCTGGCGTGAAAACAAGCGCCGCGCAAGGCAAACCGGTCGCAGGAGTTCCAAGGGCTGTGCAGATGCGAAAGGTCCGATTTCACGGACGCGCGGCGGCGATTGCGTTATTCCATAACGCTTGTTACATTACCCGGCGCGCTGGTGGTCGAAACGATCTGGAAGGGGAGCATCTCTCGTGAGCGAGAACTGGGGTTTGCAGCACTTTTACCACACGGTCATCAACGTCCGTGACCTCGACGAATCCGTTGCGTTCTACAAGCTCCTGGGCTTCGCCGTGCTCAACGACCGCCGCGACGTGGAATGGCCCGATTATGTCGGCGAATTGTTCGACATGAAACGCGCCAAGGGGCGCGGTGTGCTGATGAACCTGCCGGCCGATCCCGACGGTCCGATGCTGGACCTGATCCAGTGGGTCGAACCGAAGGCGACATTCCCCGCGATCCCGGTGCCGGACGGCGCGATCCCGCGCATCCTCGCCTTCCGGACCAAGAACGTCCGCGCGGCGCATGCGGCGCTGAGCGAGAAGGGCGTGCGGTTCACGCCGAAGATGCTGGGTCCGTTTCCCGATCTCGGCCTGATCAACAGCTGCTGCTGCTACGATCCGAACGGCAATCTGATCGAGTTTATCGAGCTCAATCCGGGTCAGCGCCACACCAAGGCGAACGAAGCGCTGCTGAAGAAAAGCTGAGGCCCGCGATCATGAGCAGCAGTCCAAAGACCAAGGCCGAAATGCGCGCCGTCTTCGACTCCGTGTCGAACTGGGGCGTGTGGGGCAAGGACGACGAGCGCGGCACACTCAACTATCTCACGCCGGCGCGGATCGCCGCCGCTGGCCGGCTGATCCAGACGGGCCAGCAGATCAGCTGTGCCCGCAACTTCCCCGTTGTCCCGGGGCCGGAGAATCCGACGCCGGCGCTGCATCACATCGTGATGGGCGGCGACGATCCCTGCGGCCACGGCGTGCCGGGGCTCGAGGTGTCGCTCGATTTCATCGGCATCGCCTATCACGGTCTCGCGTCGAGCCACATCGACGCGCTGTGCCACGTGTTTGTGGAAGGCAAGATGTACAACGGCTTTCCCGCGACGGACGTGCGTTCCACCGGTGCGCGCCACAACAGCATCATGTCCGCAAAGGACGGCATCGTTGGGCGCGGTGTGCTGCTCGATATCCCGCGATTGCGCGGCAAGCCATTCGTATCGCTCGCCAAACCGGTGACGATCGACGAGCTGGACGCGGCGGAGAAGGCGCAAGGTGTTGTGGTGGGCGAGGGCGACATCCTGCTCGTCGCCGTCGGCCGCGATGCGCAGAAACATCATGAGCCGCACAAGCCGGGTGAAGAATATTCGATGCCCGGGCTCGATCCGAACTGCATTCCCTGGCTGCACAAAAAGAAGATCGCGGTGCTCGGCTCGGACGCAGTGCACGATCCGTCGCCGCCGGTCCACATGATCGAAGACTGGCGCATTCCGGTGCACATGTGCGCGCTCGCCGGCATGGGCCTGCATCTGCTCGACAATCTGCGCCTGGTCGAACTGGAAAACGCCTGCGCCGCGGAAAAGCGCTGGGAGTTTTTCTTTGCCACGGCGCCCTTGCGCATCGAGCGCGGCACCGGCTCGCCCGCCAATCCCACCGCCATTCTCTGAACGCCATCTCAGGAGTCCGTTGCCGTGAAATTCGACATCTTTTGTGAAATCCAGCGCGCTGACATTGCGACGCCGGAACAGGAACGCATGCTTTTCGCGGACACGATCGAGGAGGCGCGCGTCGCCGACAAAACGGGCTTCGAGGTGTGGTGGCAGGTGGAGCATCACGGCGCGCCGGAGTTCAGCTACAGCGCGGCGCCCGAAACCGTGCTTGCGATCATCGCCGCGAACACCCAGCGCATGCATGTGGGTCACGCAGGTGTGCTGGCACCGTTCCGGATCAACGGTCCGCTTCGGGTTGCCGAGCGCGGTGCGATCCTCGACATCCTCAGCGGCGGGCGCTTCGAACAGGGACTCGCGAAGTCGGGCGGCAAGGAGTGGGAGACGTTCGGCGTCGACCCCGAAACCGCGCGCGACGAGCTGCGCGAGGCGATCCAGATGATCCCGAAGATCTGGACGCAAAAGACGTTTAGCTGGGACAGCAAGCTGTTTCAGATGCCCGAACGCGAGATCGTACCACGGCCGCTGCAGACGCCGCATCCGCGCCTGTGGCAGACTGCGAGCAGCCCGGATTCCTTCCGCATGGCGGGCGAGCTTGGCGTCGGCGTGCTGGGCACGACGTTGTTGAGCCCCGTCGGTCTGATGAAAGCGCTGCTCGACGAATACGATGCCGGCATCGCGACCTGCAAGAAACCGGCGGGCAAGACCGCCAACAAGCAGAAGGGCGTCTTCACCTTCGTGCACGTCGCGGAATCGCGCAAAGCCGCGATCGCGGCCGGGGCGGCGTGGTCGGCGCTGTGGTATGTGCACTTTGCGCCGATCGCGTTCATGGTGCCGCGTAACATCTGGTACGACGCGATCCGCGCCGGCCTGAACCCGCATCTGGTGCGCAAATCGGCGGCCGAGATCGCGGTGTTCACCGGCTCCGACCCCACCAGCCTGGACATCGCGCCCGACGAGATCCCGGTGATCGCGCTGCTCAAGCGCATGGCGAAGGGCGACAAGATCTCCAACGAAGAGGCACATGAGTGCCTCGAGGAGCTCGATTCCGTCATCATCGGCGATGTCGATCATTGCCGGAAGAAAGCCGCGAAATACCAGGAGATCGGCACCGATCGGCTGCTCTGCATGATGCAGTTCGGCGCCGTGCCGCACGAGGCGGTGAAGAGCAGCATGCGGCTGGCCGGCGAACATCTGATCCCGCACTTCGCGAAAACGCGCGTGCCCGCTTGAGCGCGGACTACAGGACGCTGATCGTCGAACGGCGCGGCCGGGTCGACTGGCTCACCTTGAACCGGCCGGAGCGGCTCAACACCATCACCGGTACGATGGTGCTGGAACTGTGCGATTACTTCCGCGGCTTGAAGCAGAACTTCGACACCCGCATTATCGTGATGCGCGGTGCGGGCCGCGCGTTCTGCGCCGGGCTCGACATCAAGGAGTACAACACGCCGGGCGGCGACCGCACGCCGGACGGCGCAGGCCGCGCACGCACCGGCGATCACCTGTTCGACATCGTCGAATTGATGCGCGCCTGTCCGCAGCCGATCGTGGCGCTCGTCCATGGTCCGGCCTGCGGCGGCGGGTTTGCGTTTGCGCTCGCTGCTGACATCCGCGTTGCCGGTGCTTCGGCGCGGATGAACGACGCGTTCGTGGCGCTCGGCCGCTCGGGCTGTGAACTGGGGCTCACCTATTTCCTGCCGCGCATCGTGGGACTCGGGATCGCGGCAGAGCTTATGTACACCGGCGATTTCATCGATGCGGAACGTGCGAAGCGGGTGGGGCTGGTGTCGAAGGTCGTGCCAGACGACGAACTGGAAGCCGCAGCATCGGCCTACATCGATCCGATGCTGCGCACCGCGCCGTTCGGCCTGCGCATGACCAAAGAGACGCTCAACACCTCACTGAAAATCAATGATCTGCGCGCCGTGATCGACCTCGAAGAACGCGCCCAGATGCTCTGCGGCCGCGGCCCGGATTTCGACGAGGCGATGAAAGCGTTCCTGGAGAAGCGTGCGCCGCAGTACGATTGACCGTTCGGCGCTATCGCGCGCGGCGGATCATCGGTGTGATCGGTGGGACGTCGCGGACCTGGATGATGCCGATAGTTTCGAAGCCGTGGCGTTCGTAGAGCGGCACGTTCTTCGGTGAAGAGCTTTCGAGATAAGCCACCGCATGCTCGCGGTCGCAGCGCTCCAGCATGTGTTTCAACAGCGCCGAACCATAACCTTTGCCCTGACAGCGCGGATCGACGCCGATCATCCAGAGATACCAGTGCGGCTCTTTCGGATGATAGTGCGCCATCTGCCCTTGCACTTCGGCAGAGATCGCGGCGCTTTCCTCCGTGCCCGGCATGTCGAGTGTGCTGACGCGCTCGTAGTCGGGCTCGACGCCGGGTGGCAACCACATTGCCACCGCCTCGAAGTCTTCCGTTGCAGTGACCGTGTCGTGCGCGAAGCCGCGATGACCCATCGCCATGGCGAAGGGCGCGAACCATTTGAGATGATCCGACGCGCGCGGAAACCAGTAGCGGAACGAAGGATCGGCGGCAAACGAGAGGGTGAGCGTCTGGGCGACGTCCTGCTCTTCACTCTGGGGAACGGTGCGGATATCGAACATGTTTGGTCTCCCGCCTCAAAACGGAGCGCGGCAAGCGCTCGCACGGGACAGTTTAGAACGGATCGATGCACGCGCCGAGTCCCGCCTTCAGATCGTGATGGCCGGGCGAAATTCCCGGCTATCGGCCGGCCATGACGACGGAATGGATTGAAGAGCGTGCCTAACCCTTCTTCTCCTCCGGCGTGAACACCTCTTTGATCTTCGAGTGACGCAGGCCCGGTTCCAGTTCGATCATCTCGATCAGATTGCCGTTCGGGTCGTGCGCCACGATGCAGCCGGTGATGCCGGCGGCGGGGATCGAGGTCGGCTCCTCGGTGGTGAAGGTCACGCCCTTGGCTTTGAGCGCGCGGTGCGCCTCGCGCACATTTTCGGTGCGGAACGCGAGCACGCGCGGGATGCGGTTCTCGGACAGCACCGGGAAATCCGCCTTCGGGATCTGCCACTCGATGAGATCGAGCATCGGACCGTCCGGATCGCTCGGCAGGATCATCAGCACGCCGCGTCCTTTGGTGTTCGGGATCAGCCCGAAGGAGAGGCCGCCGCCATCCGGCCACACCGCATCGCGCCGGTCGCTCACGATCTGGAATCCCAGCATCTCGTAGAAGCGCACCGATTCATCGATGTCCCGTGCGTTGATGATGGTGTGGTAGAAATGCTTGAGCCGCCAGTCCGCCATTGTTTTCCTCCGCCTGTGTCCGATGATGTTGCCGGTTGTCAGGGATATATAACACGGGTTATACAATAGAAGCCGGCAAAAAGCGCGCGAATAAACCGCGCCGGGGCTGAAGGAAACGCGAAGATGACCACACCGGATTGCGATGCCGTCGTGATCGGCGCCGGGTTCGCCGGCCTCTATGCCGTGCAGAAGCTCATCTCGCTCGGGTTCAAGACGATCGGGTTCGAGAAGGGTAAGGACGTCGGCGGGGTGTGGTACTGGAACCGCTATCCGGGCGCGCGCTGCGATTGCGAGAGCTATTACTACAGCTATTCGTTCTCGAAAGAGCTGCAGCAGGAATGGTCGTGGAGCCTGCGCTATTCGGAGCAGCCGGAAATCCTGCGCTATCTCTCGCATGTCGCCGACCGGTTCGATCTGCGCCGTCATTACCGTTTCGACGCGGCAGTGAACCGCGCGGCCTTCGACGACGCGACCGGATTGTGGACGGTGGAGGCAAGCAATGGCGACAAGGTCACAACGCGGTTCGTGATCACCGCAGCCGGATGCCTGTCGCACATCCAGAAACCGGCCATCGCAGGTATCGACAGTTTCAGCGGCGATATCCTCTACACCGCGGCGTGGCCGCAAGAGGTGGTGGATTTCACCGGCAAGCGCGTGGGCGTGATCGGCACCGGCGCGTCCGGCGTTCAGGCGATCTCGCGCATCGGCGCGCAGGCCAAGGAGTTGGTTGTGTTCCAGCGCACAGCCAATTTCGTCATCCCGGTATGGAACGCACCGATGAAGGCGGAGTTCGATGCCTGGGTGAAAGACCACTACGACGAAATCCGTGCACGCTGTAACGCATCGGCCGGCGGTGTGCCATTCGATCCGCCGGAAGCGGCCGCCTTGCAGAGCACGGAAGAACGCCGCCGCGAACTGCTGGAGAAATACTGGGAGCGCGGCGGTACGCAGTTCTTCGGCGCGTTCTCGGATGCGTTCAGCAATATCGAAGCCAACGAAGTGATGCAGGAGTTTGTCCGCGCCTATATCCGCCGCGTCGTGCACGATCCCAAGACCGCCGAAACACTGATGCCGCGCGATCATCCGATCGGCACCAAGCGGCCACCGATGGACGACGACTACTACGCGACATTCAATAGGGAGAGCGTGACCTTGGTCGATCTGCGCAAGACGCCGATCGTCGGCTGCAAAGGCAACACCATCGTCACCGCCGACGGATCGTTCGAGCTGGATGTGCTGGTGCTCGCCACCGGCTTCGATGCGATTACCGGGCCGCTGCTCGCGATGAATGTCACCGGCCGCGACGGGCGCAAGCTGCGCGAGGCGTGGGCGGAGGGTGCGAGCACCTATCTTGGCTTGGGCATCGCGGGCTTTCCGAACTTCTTCACCGTCACCGGACCGCTGAGTCCGTCGGTGCTCGCGAACATGCCCACCGCGGTGGAGCAGCACGTCGACTGGATCGCCGATTGCCTCGTGCATATGCGCGACGCAGGACTCACACGGATCGAAGCGGACGAGCAGGCACAAAGAGAGTGGACCGCGCACACCGCGGAAGTCGCCGGCCACACGCTCTACCCGCGCTCCAACTCCTGGTATTTCGGTTCCAACATCCCTGGCAAACCGCGCCAGTTCGGCGTTTATGTCGGCGGCTTTAGCGCCTATCGCGAACGCTGCACGGCTATTGCGAAAGCGGATTATGAAGGTTTTGTGCTGGGCTGAGCAGCAGACCCGCACCCTCTTGTACTCGGGAGCTTTATTACTAAACTTTCATCCTCCTGCGGGGATAATGATGAAAGCCTGTTTTCTGTTCGCGCTTGGCCTGCTCGCAACGCTGTCGCCCGCTGCGGCCGAAGCCGCGAAGTATCATGTGCTCTATTCCTTCACCGGCGACGCAGACGGCGGCAATCCCGGGCCGGTCGTCGTTCGCGACGCGGCGGGTAATCTCTACGGCACGACCATGAACGGTGGTGCGCACGGGCTGGGCACGGTGTTCCGGCTCACCCGCGACGGCGCGGAATCGATCGTGTTCGATTTCGCCGATGCCGCCAAGCAGGGGAAGACGCCGTACACGCTTTCGCTCGACCGCGGCGATCTCTATGGAACGACGCAAGTGGGCGGCAAGGTCAGCACCAAGCACTGCAACGTCCTGGGCTGCGGTGTGGTGTTCAAGCTGAGCACGACCGGCACCTTCACCCGGATTCGCCGCCTGCACGGTAGTCTGGAAGGCGCGATGCCAGCCGGGTCCGTCGTATCCAGAAGCGACGGCCAAGTGTATGGCACCGCAAGCATCGGCGGTACCAACGGCAATGGCATTGCCTATTCGGTGTCGAACGGCACCATGACCGTTCTGCACAATTTCGGTTCCGCTCTGGAGGACGGACAAGGCCCGGAGACGGGTTTGATCCGCGATCGCAGCGGCAACCTCTATGGCACCACGCATGGCGGTGGTGGGGGGATTATCGACGGCGGCACCCTGTTCAAGATCGACGCGAACAACGTGTACTCGGTGCTGCATGCGTTCAACGACATGGACAAGGGCTTCGTGCCGAGCGGCGTTATCGTGGACGAAGCCGGAAATTTCTACGGCACTACGATTTTCGGCGGCGCGAACCAGCTGGGCACGATCTACAAAATGACGCCCGACGGAACAGAGACCTTGCTCTACAGTTTCACCGGCGGCCCCGACGGCTCCTATCCGATCGGCCGCCTCGTTCGCGACATCGCCGGCAACCTTTACGGCGAGACTTCGGAGGGCGGAAAAAAGGCCGCCACCTGCGAACACGGTTGCGGATCGATCTTCAGGCTCGACACGGCGGGGACGCTCACCACGCTCTATCGCTTCGAGGCCTTCAACCCCAACGGTCTCAGTTCACAACTCGCGATGGACAAGAAAGGCCGCTTGTACGGCACTGCAGGCGGCGGCAATACCAGCCCGCATTGCCCACTCGCTTGCGGCGTTGTGTTCGAACTGGATCCGTAGAGCCGGCGGCGAATAGCATCCGCGGTGTCACAGGCGCGATCGACGATCGGAGCGTTGCTGCGAGAAAAAGGAGCGCGCGACACATCGTCTGCGTGCCGCGCGCTTCCGATACTTTGCGAACAGTCTATTGCGGGCAGCCGGTCGTGCTGCTGCCAGTCGGGCCGGTGGTTCCCGTGCCCAACGTGCCTGCAGGGCAATTGGTCGGTGTCGACGTCGTCGGGCTGATACCGGTCTGACCGTTGGTGGACGGCGGCATGGTGTTCGGCATCGTGCTCGGAGTCATCGCGGGCGTTGTTGTTGTCGTTGTGCCGGTGCCTGTATTCCCGGTCGTGCCCGGCATCGCCGTCGTACTCGGGGCGGTGCCCGTTGCACTGCCTGTCGTTCCACTGGTTCCCGCGCCTGCGGTTCCTGCCGCACCGCTGGATGTACCGCTCGCGGCCTGCGCCTCCACGCTGGTTGCGAGGCCCAATGCTGTCACTGCCACAAATGCCATCTTCAGTACACGCATGTTGTCACTCCCACGTTTGCTCGAATGTCCTGCGAGTAAAGGAAACGTGAAAGCGAGAGCTCTGTTCCGTTTGCGAACGCTAGTGACGGGAAACGCGTGCCAATTCGGCATTTTCCGAAGGTAGAAGCGTGAGGGTCCGCGCGAGCGCGAACTGTTTCGCAGCTTCGTCTTTTCTGCCGCCATAGGTCAAGGCGTCGCCCCATTTGAGATGCAGGCGGCCCCAGTTTGGTGCGAAGCGATTGGCATCGGTAAATTTAGCGAGCGCAAGGTCGGAGCGGTTCTGCAGCATCAGCGCTTCGCCCCACATCTCGAGCGGATCGGCGAAGTGTGGACCTTTCGCATGCGCGCGCGCGAACTGTACGATCGCTCCGGCAGTATCGCCCTTCGCAAGCAGCATCGCGCCCCAGTCTGCGTAGGCGAACGGCAGTGACGGCGCGGCCTGTACGGCCTTTGCAAACCACCAGGCCGCTGCCGGCCAGTTGTGTGCAGCCGCTTCCACGTCGCCGCGCTTCGTCAGACAATCGTCGCAATCGTCGCAATCGCGCGGCGCTGCGGCGATTACGGCGCGGGCGCCGGCAATATCTCCATCTTTCGCGAGTGCATAAGCAAGCATGACGTTCGCGCGATACGCATCGGGCGCTTTCGCGTTGGCCCGGGCCGCAAGCCCGCGCGCCTCCACCGCCGCGGCACGCCAGTTTCCGGCGGCCATGTCGAGGATATAGCGTGCGCGCCCCAGACTGTCGGCATCGTGGTCTCCTGCAACGAGTTCTGCTTGTGCGATGCTTTTGCGCGCCTTGGCGCCATTGTGCAGCCGGGCCGCAAGGCTCGCGCGCAGTGCAATCTGCGAGGCCTGCGAATCGGAGTCGTTACGGTCGGAATCTGCACGAATGAAATCGCCGATCTTCATGTCGCGATCCAGGGCCGCAATATCGCGCATCTGGGCAAAGCCTCTGCCGCGCTCGTAATCCGGTTGATCGGAATCTTCGAGAGCCAAAACTTCCGAGTCCTGCTGCACTGCTTCTTCATCGTGACCGAGGTGATCGGCGGAGCCTCCCGCTTCGAGATGGGGCGTCGCCACTCTTGGATCGATCGCGATGGCGAAATGCGCCATGGCCAGCGCGTGCCGCTCGTCACCCTGCACGTCAAGCTCGTTGGCCCACAATGCGTAAAGATCCGCCCGGTTTTCTGTGGCTGCCTTGGCGATCTTCGCCGACAGGGCGAGCGCCTCTGCAGACCGTCCCATTACGTTGAGATAGATCACAAATTGCGCGGCGTCGGCGTTGGCCGAGACGTGTTCGGCGGCTTTTTGTTCAAGCCGGTCCAGATCGGCAGGGGCGCCGCTGAAGGATGCCGCGTCTTCGCCATTCAATGTCAGTACGACCGTGCCCGCGTTCGCCAGGCGAAGGCTTCCGCGCAGATGGCGCTCGTGTCCCAGCCACGACCGAAGGTAACGCCACGCTTCCGAAAGGGATATGCCGGTATCGGGTATCTCAACCTTGATGTCCGCGCCGCCGTCCTGCTGGACATCCTTGGATTCGCCCAGGGAGTTCTTGTTCGCGATATTGCGGATGGCAATGAGTTTGCCGGTGATGTCGTCGGCGACAACGCTGCCGGAGACTCCCGATGCTGAAAGTTGTGGCGGCACCGAGAAGACGTCCACCACCAGCCCATCCGCGCGGCTGGCGTTCCACAGCGCTGCGCCGAGTGCGATCACCATCACGGCTGCGATGACGATCGCCATAATTTGCAGCGCGCCTTTCATCTGGTCGTTGAAACGGCGCCAGCGCAGGTGGGAGAGTTCGAAGGCGTTCTGCTCGATCAGGTTATCCCGCTCGAGCCGCGACGCCTCGATCCGTGCGTCGAGATAGGCGTCCGCTTTTGTGCGGCTCGCACTGGTCAGTGCGAGGGCGGCTGCCGCGGAATCGTCGTTCCCCCCTGACCCGACCGGACGCTCCGTCTCTTCAGCCATGCCACGCCCCTCGACTCCGCTATATAATGTATGGGAGGGCAAGCGCACCGGTGCGCCGCAGCCTCGGTCAAAAATGTTCGTGGATTCTTTGCCAGGCTTTATGCCGGCAGGGATTTTGGGAGTGGAAAATGCCTGCATTGAAGATGGCGCGCGTGATCCTTTTCACCGGCCAGATGGAAGCGATGAGCCGGTTCTATGGGGAAGTGCTCGGCCTCAAGATAATCTCGGAAGAGAAGGGCTGGCGCGAATTTTCTGCAGGCGCAACTTCAATCGCGCTCCATTCAGGCTCCGCCTCGCCGGGGCGCAAAGGACCGAAGCTCGTTTTCAGAGCAGTCGATGTCGCAGCTCTGCGGGAAACGCTGGTGGCACGCGGTGCCAGGTTCGGCAAAGCACGGCAGGGTGAAGTGCTCTGCCTGTGCGACGGCAAAGACCCTGACGGCAACCCCATCCAGTTGTCGAATCGCTGACGCGGCTCGCCAGGGTCGTCGCATCTGGCGCGGCTTTTGCGCAAGGTTCCTTCACTGCGGTTCTCGCTATGAATCCGCGCGCTGCTATAAAGGACCGCCGATAATATCGGGGACGAGCATGGCGACGCGCTATTGGATAAGTTCTGCAAGCGGCAACTGGAACGATCCTTCGCACTGGACAGGCGGGCTTGTGCCCGTTCCCGGCGACCCTGCGGCCATCATCCAGAACGGCGCCTTCACGGTCTCGGTGACCAGCGCGATCTCGGTCGCTTCCCTTGATTTCGATTCGCCGAACGCCGTCTTGTCGGAAAGTGCCGCCGGTTCGATCGCCACCACCGGCAATTTCGAATTGGACGACGGCACCGCGAGTCTCGCCGGCGTCAACAGTTTCGGTCAACTCTATGTGACGGGCGGTCAGCTGCAATATTCCAACAGCGCGGCGCTGGGTGGCGGCGCGGTGGTTCTCGCGGGTGGCGCGTTGCGCTCCACCGCGTCGATGGCCGTCTCCGATTTTCTCAATATCACCGGCGACGGTATCGACACTATCGCGATAAATGCCAAGACCGGCACGACGCTTGCTATTGGCGGCGGCGGATATTCGATAACCGGTGCCAACACGAATCTGATTCTCAATGCGCCGACCGGCACGACGGCAAACACCGGTACCATCGTGTGGAGAAGCGGCGGCAACGGATCTGTCAACGACGATTCCATACAGGTCACGATCGCCGGCGGGATCCTGCGTGCCGGCGACGCGAACTTCTCGACCCTGTTGTCTTCTGTCGTGCATGTCCTGAACGGCGGGACCATCGATCTCAACGGTTTCTCGACAACGGCCGGAGGACTGGAGATCGACGCCGGCGGTAAAGTCGAGAACACCTCCGACACGGCGGCAACCCTGACGTTCGGCAGCGACATTTATGGCCATGACGGCGTCGTCGGGGCGATCACGGGCAACATCGCCGTCGAAATCGAGAGCGAGGCCATTTTCGAAACCAGTCAGAATTACACCGGCGGAACAACGATCGGAAGCAATGCCGATTTGACGATCGAGGGCTCGGGCCCTGTGACGATCGACGGACAGATCGCCGACTTTGGCAGCTTTACCTATGAAAGCATCTGGAATGGTGCCGGATCGTACGGCGACATCAGCGGTCCGGGCGGCGTGGTTGTATCCAGCGGCACGTTACTGCTCGATCATGCCAGCACCTATAGCGGTGGTACCGTAATACTCAACGGCACGCTGGAGGTCTCCAAGGCGAGCGCTCTCGGGACTGTGACAAATACCGGCGGCGGCGGGGTTTCGTTCGACGGTATAGCCGGCGCGCGACCGATCCTGATTGGCACTGCAACCGAAACTATCAGCGGGTCGCTAAGCCTTGAAAACAAAAGCGAGATCGCGGCGAGCGACGGCAAGACTCTGACGCTGACCCCCGAATTTACGACCATCACGTCCAACGATTCCACCTCCAAGTTTTCGGACATCCAGATCGGCGATGCATCGCATGCGGGCACCGTGGTGTTTGCGGCCGGTACGGGATTGAACATCGACAGCAGCACTCTTGTCACCGTGACGGTGGCCGGCGGTATGCTGGAGATGGGCGACGACTCACTAAATACGGTGTTCGGCACGGCGTTTCTGATCATGGATCCCGGCGCGTCGTTCGATCTGAATGGCCATGACCTCACACTAAACAACACTTTGGTGGCTGAGAACCTGCCGACGTTCGTCAACAGCAGCACCACGACCGCGACCCTGACCGTCGGGAATGAAGAAGTCGCCGCTGCTCCATCCGGCAACCTGAACCTCGCGCTATCGAATGCAACAATGGCCCTGACCGAAGCGGCCTATAGCGGAACGTCTTCGATCGACGGCACATCGGTACTGGATCTCGCCCCGCTCAACGCCAACGCGTTCCAGGCGGCAATGGACGCGTACGGTCTCTCCCAGGGGATGAGCGGTTATTCCCTGGCAAACCTTCCCGTCGCGGCCACGGTGGGTCTGAGCGGCGCCATCGACGATGCGGGAACGCTTACCGCGCTCGTCACCAAAACGCTGACGCTCACATCCGATATCAGCGGTGCCGGCGCCTTCAACATTTTTGGCGCGGGCACAGCCACAACAGCAACGCTGAGGGGCGATAACAACGGTTTCACCGGCACGATGCTGGCGCAGGACGTTCTCGTCCTGGTCGACCAGTCGACAGGTTTGGGTAGCGGATCGTTCGCAGCCTACGATGCCGGCATCGTTTTTCGCCATTCGGTGCAGAGCGCTACGAAAATGCTCCTGAATGGCGATACTTCCCTGGCGGTGGCAGATGGCGCCGTCGCCACGCTGACCGCAGATCTGACCCTCGGCACCGCCGAGCACAGCAATATGGGCGCCAATTACACGCATATGTCGTTGACCCTTGGCGACGCAACACATGACGGCACGATCGTGCTGGACATGGCCGATGTGACGGAAAACATTTCGAGCAGTCAGCCATTGTTCGTCGATATCAACGACGGGACGCTTCGGGCCGGTAATGCTACGGCACTCCAGGATCTCGCCTCGCTGGCGGCCGCTGTCTCCATCGCCAAAGGCGCCACAGTCGATCTCAACGGCTTTGCGCTCACCCTCGGCGCCTTCACCAGTGCCGGTACGATCACCAACAGCGCCGCAGCGCAACCCACGCTCACAATATCCGACAGCGCGACCGTCAGCGGTTCGATCAGCGGAAATCTGGGGCTCGAAATCGCGGCGGGCACAACTGTGTTGACCGGAACCGCGGCCCCGATCGCCGGTACCCTGATTACCGCGAGCGGCTTCCTCATAGTCGGTGGCGGCGGCAGCGCTGGTACGATCTCGCACGCGATCGAAGACGACGGCAGGCTCGCGTTCAATCTGACCACGCCGGAGACGTTCGGCGGCGTGATCTCGGGCACTGGCGGGGTTATCTGCGATAATCGCGAAGGATTGACCCTTTCGGGCAACAACACCTACAGCGGTGGCACCAGTATCAACGACGGAGAGGTTCTCGTCACGAACGCGGCGTCGCTAGGAACCGGCGACGTATTGAGCTATGGTGGCACCATCATCGCCGCGGCCTCGACGGGCCTTACCGCAATTTCCTCTGCGGCCAACACCACATATTTCAATGACACGGTGGAAGTCGGCGCTGTTCACGGTGCCGCGTTCGCATTCCGTCCGTCGCAGCTTCAACTGGATGGCAGCAAACTGATCTTCGGTGACAGCACGCACAACGGCACCGTGAACTTCGGGGCCGGAACCGCGATCGTCGGGGCGACGATTGCCTTCGAGATCGCGGGCGGGAGGGTCAATACGGTCGGAAACGCGAACACATTCGCGCTTGGCACCATGAAGATCGATGCAGGCGCCGCACTGAATGTTGACGGTCTCGCCTCCACGCTCGTGTCGCTTACCGGCGGCGGCACGCTGACCAACAGTGCGGCGAACGCCACCGCCGTGAAGCTCACCGGCACTGCCAATTTCTCCGGTGTGCTCGCGGGCGCACTCAAACTGGAAATTGCGAACACGGCCACGTTCTCCGGTAACGAAACGTTCACCGGCAATGCCGTGCTCGACAACCATGCCACGCTCACCATCAGCGGGAAGTGGAGCGAGAACCTGATCTTCGACGGTCACGACCGTGTGAATCTAGTCAATCCGAACACGTTCACCGGTCTGACCGGCGGCTTCCAGAAGGGCGGTACCATCGACCTCGAAAACATTGCTGGCGCCACGGCAACGCACTCCTGGAACGCGGCCACCAACACACTGACCATCAAAGGCAGTGGTCACACCGATACGCTCAAGTTCACCGCCGGCCTCACCGACGCGAACTTCGCGTTTGGCGGCGACGGCAGTGGCGGAACGACGGTGACTTATCAAGCCGCGGCACACGCGCCGACTCCTGATGCAGGGGTGTTCGCCGCCACCAGTGCCGCATCGCGGAGCGGGCACAGCGATGCGATGACCGGCACTGACGAACATGCGAGTGCTTCAGATGCGTTCAGCGCCGCGCTGCATGACGATTGGCTGCCGCCTTTGCATGTCGCCGTGCATCACGGCGATCTTTGGGGATAGCGCCAGGGCGACGTGCTCTGCCTCTGCGCCGTGTTCGAGTAAGCGCGAACGGGATTTTTGTCCCGGCATGTGGCATTTCTGGAAGCGAGTCCGGTTTGCGTACGCAAAATAAAGGCATCGCCACGCATCAGTTCGCAACCGTCTTCGATTGGCGCAGCAGGGCGGAGGCGAAATCGGCGGGCGGCGGGGTTTCGGGCCAAGTGGGCACGCCTTCGGGAATCGCGACGCCGCTCATCTTCCGCTTGGCCCAGATGTGCGCGACGATGTTGAGTTCGTTGCTGCGATCGAGCGTGCCGGCGCGCAGCATCGCCGTGCCCGGCCGCGCGCTGTTGGTGTTGTAGATGCGTGTGAAGCAGACGGGACAGCCGCGCTGATAGGTGGTGCGGCCGCTCTCCGGCGAGGTGCGTTCGAACAGCGACGGTTCGCCGGTCACATTGAGTTGCGCCTCCGCCAGTGGTGCTTGCAGGCTGAAGGCGCTGCCCGACCAGGTCTGACAGTCGAGGCAATGGCAGGCGTAAACGTTCGGAAGCTTATCGCTTGTTACGGTGTAGCGGATGCGCCCACAGCGGCAGCCACCTTCGATCAGGCCGGTCATTTTCCCTCCTGTGCTCTGCGTGAAGTCATCATCGGTTGGAATCGCGCGAGCGTCCATATCGACTTCCCTCAACCTGTCTTCCAGGGGCGTCGTTAATGAAGGTCGCAATTTGATTCCTGCGCGCTGGCGGTTGCCGAGGTCCGCGAGCGGATTGTCGAGTGGCCGCATCATCACGCCGCATCTGCGTGATCCGCGACGAACTGCGGCGTTGGGTCGAGCGCGGGGTGGTTGCCGGCGGCACGCCAACGGTGGTCGGCGGAGCGTGCGAGCTCGTTCGTCACGTCGGTCGCTACGCCATCATGCACGCGCACCACGCGGATGACCTGCCAGTCCCGCGGCAGTTCGGCGATCGCCGCGAGCGCTTCGGCTTGCGTTTCCGGCACCGGGCCTTCGGCGTGATAGGCATGGCCCTCGCCGGGCAATCGCACCTGGATCGAATAGAACGTGGCCAGCATCGCGTCCTTTCAACGCGTCGTCTGGAGGATCATGATACCGAATCGGTAATATGTCAACCATATTGGTATATATGGGGTTGTTCACGTAGCTGTCCTAGCGGAGTGCGTCCCGCGTGAACCGGACATCGGCGGCGTTCATGCTGCGGCGTGTTATGCAGGGCGAAAAGGCGAAGGCTGGCGTGCTGAAAACGTTGCAGACCATCCATCCGGTGTTTTTTCCAATTGCCGCGACCGGGTTGGAAGTGAGCGGCGGTGCAATGACCGCATGGCGCCGTACGACCACGCCGGATGGTATCGCGCGGCGTTGTTCGCGGCGAGCGGGCGCACTGGTGTTCGGTTACAGCACCTTCCTCGATCTCCCACCGCTGGGGTTCGGTCAGGTCGTCGGGTTCTACATCGCGACGCTGTTCGTCGTGTGGTGGGTCATCAACAATGCGGTTTTTCCGCACCTCGCCGACACTGCCCATCCTGCTGGGCGGCGCGCTGGTCGTTGCCGGGGGGCCTCGTGGTGTCGTTCTGGCGGCGCTAAGGGTGCGCGCGTGCGGCGCTCGTGTCGGCTCCGCCGTCCGGCATCAGCCGCGCCACGCAGCGCTCACCGTCCCAGATTTCCAGCGGTCCCGCGTGGTATCCCGTCTGCGCCTTTTCCAAGGCCACGAGATCTTCGCTCGCGTCGCATTCCATGCCGCCGATGATGTGACCGAAGCTGTCGAAGTAGAGAAATTGGTAGTGCATCGCCGCCGTCCCAGACCGGCGAAATCTAGACCTTTCGTGTGCGCATTGCATTAACCTTTCCTAAGCCTTTCCTAATTTTTCCCGGGTATAGGGGCGGTGATAGGCTCCCGTCCCGCGCGGGCCGGGCAATGTTTCTCCGGCGGAATAAAGCAGGTCGCTAAAAGTTCGCATTTTGCTTTCCCCGATCGCGAACCGGGCAGAAGAGGGCAATCGATGAAAAAGCCGCAGTGGAAGAAAAAGCCCGACGCCAAGGATTACGACGCCGCGCTGAATTATCTCTCGTTGCTGTTTGCGGATGCACAGGCGAAGGCGCTTCACGATGCGCTGAAGAAGGCGAAGATGGCAGAGCGCGATGCGAAGGATCTGCTGCGCGCCAGCGGTCTGCCGCTGCTGCCTCGCGACGAGCCGCATGTCGATGCCGATCTGAGGCGCATCCACAAAGGCAAGGCGCTCTCGCCGGTGCTGCTGGTGCAGGGCAATATGACCGCACGCGTCCCGCTGATCGTCGCCGACGGTTATCACCGCATCTGCGCGATCTGCTACTTCGACGAAAGTGCGCCCGTCCCCTGCCACATGGCGCCATGTCCGGTCTGATCAGCGAAACGACAGCGCCGTCGCCGGCGCGCCCACCTCATATGGCGTCGTCTCAAAACCGAATCGGCGGCGGAATTTGCTGCCATCGACGATGTACGGCCGATCCCAGGTGAAGCCGACGTCGGCGACCTCGCGCATGAACGGCACGAACCGGCCGAGCAGCGGCAGCAGCGCAAGCGGGATCGCCAGCAGCTTCGGCTTCACGCCCAGCGCCTTCGCGCCGAGGGTGAGGATCTCGCGCGGTGTGCGCGTCGGCGCGCACGGCATGTTCCATGCCTGGCCGTAAGCATCGTCCGGCGCATCGAGCAGCGTGAGCACGGCACGCGCGATATCCGGCACATAGGCGAAATCGTGCGGCGTGTCGGGCGGTGCGAGCAGGAACGCACGGCCACCCTTTGCGAGCGGCCCGAATGCCGAGGAGCCGAGATGCGAAACCGGCACGCCGGGTCCATAGAAATCGGTGCAGCGCAGCGCGGCGAATCGCACGCGCCCGGTTCGCGCGGCTTCCTGCCAGATGCGCGTCACCTCAGCCAGGATCGCGGGCTTCGCACCTGCTTCGCTCAGCGGCATGTCTTCGGTGCGCGGCGCGCTCTGCGGTCCGAGCTGGTAAAGATTGTCCACAAACACGACGCGCGTGTTGCTCCGGGAGGCGGCGTCCACGATGTTGCGCATCGCGGGCACCCAGGATTTGCGCCACACCGCGCGATCGTAGGCAAAGCCGATCGCGATCACGATCTGCGCCGCACCGGCCACCGCCTGCTTCACCGACGTGGCGTCGAGCACATCGCAGGGCGCGAAGGTTGCGCCGGTAGGCAATGTGTCCGGCCGTCTGCGTTGTGCGACGCATACCGCGTCGACGCGCGCGGCCAATGCTGCCGTCACCGCGCGGCCCGCCGCGCCATAGCCCAGAACGACAATCGGTCCCTGCATTTCCTGCCTCCTTATTCTAGCCAAGAAGATAGGCGTGGGATTGGCATACGAGAAATGCATAGTTATGATCTATAGTATGCGCGAAGTGAATATATCGGGTCTCGATCTCAACCTGATCCCGCCGCTCGACGCCCTCCTGCGTCTGCGAAACGTGACCAAAGCGGCCGCCGACACCGGCATGAGCCAGCCGGCCATGAGTCGCGCTCTCGCACGTCTGCGCGACCTGCAGAACGATCCGCTGCTGGTGCGCGCGGGCAGGGGGTATGTGCTGACGCCGCGGGCCGAGGCGATCCAGCCGGACGTGACGCGTGCGATCGCGCATCTGCGCGCGATCTACCGGCATGAAAGCTTCGATCCCCGTGCGGTGCAGCGCATGGTGCGGTTCGCGGCCGCGGATACGCACACCGTGCTGCTGGTGCCGCGGCTGATGGCCCGTCTCGCGAAAGAGGCGCCCGGAGTCGCGCTCCGCGGAGAGACCTACCGTCCCGACAGTTTCGCGCGGCTGGAAAGCGGCGAACTCGATTTTGCCTTCGCGCTCGCCAACACGCCGCTGCCGCCCGGCGCCTACAGCGAGCCGGTGCTGCGCGACCGGCTGGCGTTGGTGATGCGGAAGGGCCACCCAGCGGCGCGGCGCAAATGGCGGATCGCGGATTATGGCCGCTACGGCCACGCCGGCGTCGCGATGACGGGTGACGGACAGTCGGAAATCGATACTTTGCTCGCAGCGCATGGCGTGACGCGTCGCATCGCGCTGGTGACGCCGCACTTCACCGCGGCGCTGGCGGCCGTGGCGGCGAGCGATCTCGTCACGACGATATCGGCGGCGTTCGCGCGCCGTTTCGCACGCGCCTTCGACCTGGCGCTCCACGAACCGCCCTTCGGCGACACGGTGCTCGAGACGACGTTCGTCTGTTCCCACATCCGCGCCACCGACCCGTTCCTCGCTTGGCTGCGCACTTTGGTGCGTGAGGTAGGCGACTCCATCGGCCTCGCCCGTGCGGGCGGGCGAGGTTAGACCTCAGCCCAGATTCCGGCCGATCCAGATCACGCGGCCGACGACGACGATGTCGGTGGGGCTTACGTCGAGATAGGTGGGATAGTTGGCGTTGTCACTCTTTACGGTGAGCAGCCTGCTCACGGGGTGCATCGACAAGCGCTTGACCTGCAGCACGTCATCGAAGCGCAGCACATACAGGCCCTCGCGCCGGGGATTGATCTGCAGCCGGTCGACCAGCACGTGGTCGCCGTCATGCAGTGTGTCCCACATGGAATCGCCCGCCACCTCCAGCACCATCAGTTGCGTGAGATCGCTCGCGACGCGGCGCAGCCACTGTTCGCGAAACATCAGGTGGTGGTGCGGCGTCTCACTCAGATCTTCGACATAGGCGCCGGCGCCGGCAGAGGCGCGGATGTCGAACATCGGCACGCCGACATGATCCGGCGAGGCGGCGCTGTCGCCCGCAACCTCGGCCACCGACACCTTGAAGATTTTCGCCAGCCTTCTGAGCAGCGGCAGGGTGAGGCGCTGGTCCTGCTTCTCGTAACGGCCGACGGACACGGCGGTCGTGTTGAGCTTCTCGGCGAGGTCTTCCTGCGACCAGCCGCGGGCGGCGCGGAGTTTGGCGATGGCATTCATAGGTTAGCGATATAACCATAGTGGTTACTTTTTTCTAGTACCGATATGGTTGATATATTACCGATATGGTTTTATATAACCGGAATGCGGAAACTGAAAACATGGCGCCGGACGCGCCGTTTGAGCCAGGAAGCGTTAGGCGCGCTACTCGGCGTCACCGCTGTTGCGGTCGGCCGATATGAGACAGGCCGTGTGCCCGAAGCGGCGGTGCTGCAGAAACTGATCGACCTTACCGAAGGCGCGATCACCGCCAACGATTTCTTCGCCTTACCTGACGACGGGGTGGGCGAGCCATGATCTATGCGCCGACCCCGCGCGCCCAGGCGCTGCTCGATCATCTGCACGAACAGATCGCGGCGAACGGTTTCGCGCCGTCGCTCGATGAGATGGCGGCGTCGCTCGGCACGGCGAAATCGGCGGTGCGCCGGCTGCTGCTGCAACTGGAGAACCGCGGCCATCTCCGCGTGAAGCGCACGGCACACGGCCACATGCGGGCGCGCGCGATCGCACTCCGCGCAGGGGTGATGCCATGACCGGCAGGCAGCTCGATTGGGTGGAGATGATCGGTCATGCGCCGAAGCGGTATCCCGACGTGCCCGGCGCGTGCGGAAAAGGCGCGACCTTCGAAGTCGCCGCCGCAAAAGCCGCGCATACCGGCAAAAGCGTGCGGCTGCGCTGTCTGGAGATACTCGCAACCGGCGAGTTCACCTCCGATGAGATCGCCGAGCGCCTCGGTCTCAAGACCACACAGGTGCGCCCGCGCGTCAGTCAGCTGGCGAAACTGGACCAGATCCGTGGCACCGGAACGACGCGGCCGAACGCGGACAACAACCCGATGCACGTCTATCGCCTCGCGCAGGGACCGGAGGCCGCGTCATGACAAGGCGCAACGTCATCGTCCTTTATCGGGGCCGCGAGATGACGCTTTCCCAAGCGATGCGCGAAAGCGGCTGCATCCTGCCGCTCGCCACCGTCAGAAGCCGTATCGCCAATGGCTGGAGCGTGCCGCGGGCGCTCAGCCTGCCGGCGGTGAACCGCGCGCAGCGTTTTGCCCTTCGCTCCTATGGAACCGAGCCGGAAAAGCCATGAGCAAGCCCAAAGAAAATCGGATGAACATGCGATGACGAAGAAAAAGAAAATCCGAATGCGCAAAGCTGCAGCGGTGTTGGAGTTGCCGCGTCAAGGAATCTACGTGCAGGAGCTGGTCGATGCCGCGAGCGGTCATGCCAAGCGGCTGCGCCGGATCGACGACCATCCGCTAACACTCGCCTATGAGCGTGGCCGCCTTGCGTGGCCCGGCGCGTATTCCGCGTCCGACCGCTTCGCCGCGGCCAACCGCTTCCGCGAAGCATTCGAGACGCTGCTGCGCAGCGGCCGCGACAGCAGCCAGATGATCGGCGGCGGCAGCGGAGGCCCTGGCGGTGGTTTCTGCGATGCACAGGAATATGCCGGCCGCACCCTCGCGCGCACCAAGACCGCGCTGAAACCGAAGGACTACATCATCGTCCAGCGTCTCTGCGGCGAAGGCTGGAGTATGGCGGAAGCGGTGAAACAAGCCGTTCCCACCCATCCGAATGCGGTGACCGCGCGGGTGTGCGAAGCGCTCGACGAACTGGTCGATGCGATGCGTGGAAGGGCGGCGCGCGCCGCGGCGTGACGCGCGAACCGGGCTCTCTGCCTTTTCGGAAAAGCGTTACACTGGCGTGACAGCGGGAACCCCTTTTCCCGCGAGACAGCGCGGCCAAATCTTGCTATGGCCCTGCGTCTCCCAACAAAGCGATGATCATGACCCATGAGACCGGCGCGTTTGCGCTCAAGACGACGATTGTGCGCGCGGCCCTGGTAACAATGGTGTTCGCTTGCGGCAGCGGCACGGCGTTCGCTGCCACCGCTGCTGCGCCCCCCGACGCGACGACCGGCGACGTACGCTGTATCGTCGTCGAAGCGACAAAGATGGGTGCTGCGCGCGATCCCGCCATGCGCGGCGAGGCCGGTTCGGCGCTGCTTTATTTCATGGGCAAGCTCGACGGCCGCGTTCCGACGCTGAGCCTTGCCACAGCGATGGATGGGCAGGCGGAGAAGATGGATAGCGCCGCGCTGATCGCAGACGACCAACGCTGCCAAACCGAACTGCAGGCGATGTCGGCCCATCTCGGCCAGGCGCTGGTCGACGCAAACACCGCGTGGCTCAAGGCCCACCCGCAGCCCGCGCCGAAAGAACCGGGACCGGAAAAGCCGAACACCGCGCCGGCGCCGAATACTGCTCCGGCACCACAAGCTGCTCCAGCGCCTCAGACAAAGCCGAAGACGCCGTGACGGCGAAATCTTCGACGTCAAAGAAATCGCGTCATCGCCGTTGACATCCTCATATTGGGTCGCCAGCGTTTTGTCAGTCTCGCAGAACTGCGCCGCGAGCGCGTGTTGAGGCGCTTCGCCTCACCTCGCTTACGCGAGCTGTCCCCTCTCTCTTCGGGGGCGAGGTTATCTGCGGCAACGCTCTCGCTTAATCTCGCCCGCAGCGGGAGGGACAGCTGTTGCGATAGCAACGGCAGGTGAGGGGGAGACGGCGCAACTCCTTTGAAAAGATTTCGTGCGTCGCTGTTGACTCTCTCATATTGGGTCGCCAGCGTTTGTCAGTCTCGCAGAACTGCGCCGCGAGCGCGTGTTGAGGCACTTCTCCTCACCTGCTTCGCTGGCGAGGTTATCTGCAGCAGTTCTTTTTGAAAAATTTCGCGTAACCGCGTTGACATCCTCATATCGGGTCGCCACCGTTTTGTCAGTCTCGGAAACGAGCGCCGGCACAATCTGTTGTAGCCGAGCTTTTTGTTGATCTCTCATCGGTAAGCCTCGCCGGTTGCTCAAGGGCGACGGACACTCTCCAACGATGCTGTACACGCGGACGCCCCGCTGTGTTGCGGGCGGGCTTTCCTGTGGGAGATCGAAACAACATGGCGGTTGACCGGAAGGAGGGTTCGACGGCGGTGCGACGGCGAGCAAAAGGAAAAGAGACGATGGCGACGCTGCTGCATGCAGCGTTCGAGCAACTGGGAGGGGTCGACTACCTCGTGAAGTGGGGCGAAAACGAGCAGACCGCCTTCGTCAACGCGCTGATCAAGGTGCTGCCGTTGCGCGATGACGAGAGCGCTCCGCTGGAGGTTCGCGATGACGCCGCCCGCGCCGAACTTGCCGCGAAGCTGGATCGAATCGCTGGGACCGGCCGCGCAGGCGAGGCTTCGCGGCCTAACTGACACGGAAGCCGATGCGTTGCTGCATGACTGGTCACGCTGGTCGCGCGAAGAGCAGCGCCCGCCGGCGGGCGGTTGGCAGACCTGGCTCTATCTCGCCGGCCGCGGCGCGGGCAAAACCCGCAGCGGTGCGGAATGGGTGCGCGACAGGATCAAAGCCGGCGCGCGGCGCATCGCGTTGATTGCACCGACCACAGACGACGCACGCGCGGTGATGGTGGAAGGCCAGTCCGGGATTCTTTCCACCGCATGGATGCATGATCTCGATGCACAGGACAACGCGATGGGCCGGCCGCTTTACGAACCGTCGAAGCATCGCCTCACCTGGGCAAACGGCGCGATCGCGACGACCTATTCGGCGGAAGAGCCTGATCGTTTGCGCGGGCCGCAGCACGATGCGTTGTGGGCCGATGAACTGGCGGCATGGACCGATCCCGATCACGCCTGGGACATGGCAATGTTCGGTTTGCGTCTTGGCGCGCAGCCGCAGGCGATGGTGACGACGACGCCGCGGCCGATCCCGATCGTGCGCGAGATGCTGGCGCAGGCCGAACGCGCCGATGCGACGATCGTCGTTACGCGCGGCCGCACCCATGACAACGCACTGAACCTCGCGCCGTCGTTCCTCCATCGCATCGTGGGCAAATATGAAGGCACGCGGCTCGGCCGGCAGGAGCTGAATGCCGAAGTGATCGACGAAGTGGCCGGCGCATTGTGGACGCGCGATGCCATCGAGGCCGCACGCCTTGCCACGGCACTACCGCCGATGAAGCGTACGGTGATCTCGATCGACCCCGCCACCAGCAGCGGCGGACACTCAGCGCTGACCGGCATCGTCGGCTGCGGCCTCGGCTTCGACAACAAAGGTTACGTGCTGGCCGATCGCTCCGGGCGTTATTCGCCGGGCGAATGGGCCAACGTGGCGCTCTCTTTATACGACGCGCTGCAGGCCGACCGCATTGTGGCGGAGGGCAATCAGGGCGGCGAGATGGTGCGCCACACGCTCATCACCGCGCGCGCCAACGCGCCGGTGCGCATCGTGTTCGCCCGCCATGGCAAACAGGCGCGCGCCGAGCCGGTGGCAGCACTCTCCGAACAGCGACGCATCGTGTTCGCCGGTGTGTTCGCCGAACTGGAAGACCAACTCTGCACCTGGGCGCCGCTGGAAGGGCTTGCATCGCCCGACCGGCTCGATGCATTCGTGTGGGCCTTTACCGATTTGATGCTGTCGGGTGCAGCCGCACCCGTTCTCGCAGGTCCGATCCTCGTCACTGGGGAGCGGCCATCACCGGGGTGACGCCTTTGGCCAGACGAAAACCAAAACCGGACAGCGACGCCTCGCAAGGCTACATCGCGCCGGCGCTGAGTAGCGATCTCACCTTTCGCACGCAGGGCTCGAGTGGCCTTCGCCAGTATGGCGGCTGGGTGCGCGAGGAGTTTCTGCCGCAGCTGGTGGGCCGTCAGGCGGCGCGCACCTATCGCGAGATGCAGGACAACTCGCCGGCGGTCGGCGCGATCCTGTTCGCGATCCAGCAATCGATGCGCCAGGCGACGTGGCGTGTCGAACCGGCGAACGATAGCGCGGCCGCGCGCGAAGCCGCCGCTTTCGTCGACAGCTGCCGCGATGACATGAGCCACAGCTGGACGGATTTCATCGCCGAGTCGCTCAGCATGCTGCCGTACGGCTTTGCAGTGCATGAGATCGTCTACAAGCGGCGCATGGGCCGCGATGTGCGCAAAGGCCAGCACAAAAGCAAATACGACGACGGCCGCATCGGCTGGGCCAAGCTGCCGCTGCGCGGGCAGGACACCGTCATCAAATGGTTCTTCGACGACGAAGGCGACATCACCGGGCTGACGCAGCAGCCTTACTATGGCGGACTGATCGACATCCCGATCGAGAAGTTGCTGCTGTTCCGGCCCAAGGCGCATAAGAACAATCCCGAAGGATATTCGATCCTGCGCACCGCCTACCGGCCGTGGTTCTTTCTCAAGCGGCTGGAAGAGCAGGAAGCGATCGCGCTGGAGCGGATGTCGGGCACGCCAGAATATCGCGTGCCGGGCGCGCTTCTCGAAGCGGCCGCCGCCGGTGACACGAAAGCGAGTGCGGCGCTCTCGATGTTCAAGCGCATCGTCACCAATATCCGCATCGACGAGCAGATGGGCCTGATCACGCCGTCGGACGTGTATCAGAACCAGGATGGCACGCTATCGAACGTTCCGATGTACGAGTTCAAGTACAACGTGCCGCAAGCCGGGCGCGGCGGCGCCAATTTCGATCCGTCGATCGATCGCTACAAGCTCGACATCATGACGAGCGTGCTCGCGGATTTCCTGTCGCTCGGCCACGACGCGCACGGCACGCAGTCGCTCGCCGACAACAAGGTCGATCTGTTCCTGAAGGCGACCGAAGGCTGGATGCAGGCGAATGCCGATGTACTGAACAACTGTGCCTTGCCGCGGCTATGGAAGCTGAACGGCTTCGACGATGCGCTGATGCCCACGCTGCGCCCCGATATGCCGCAACGCACCGACCTCGACGCGCTGAGCGCCTTCCTGCTGCGCCTGAACCAGGCCGGGATGACACTGTTCCCCGATGCGGCGCTGGAGGAATACCTGCGCGATGTGTCGGATTTGCCGGAAACGTCAAAACCCTCTCCCCCGATGGGGGAGAGGGCAGGGTGAGGGGGCATGCGAGACGCGAATATGTGAGGCCGTCGTAAGACGTCTCGCATTCGATTCGTCTGACGACGTTCTGCATCACCGCGTCCTACGCCGCCCCTCACCCACCCCTCTCCCCAATGGAGGAGAGGGCGCGGAGAAACCATGCGAAAAGATCTGACTCGATTCTCCGTCCACACGCCCACCACGGCAAAAACCTTCAAAGCGATCCTCGGCACCACGTCGCTGTTTCGTATTGCAAAGGTCGATGAGTCTCTAGGTGTCGTGTTCGGGTGGGCGATCGTTTGCACGCGCGACGGCGACGACTACTACGACTGGAACGTCGACGCGGCCGGCGTGCACAAAGGCAAGCTGGTGCCGGAGCACATCACCGAAGCTGCAATGCTGAAGAGCGCGGCCGATTTCATGGCGAGCGCGCGGGCCGGAAACGAGATGCACGCGGGCGGCGACGTCGGCACCTTCCTGTTCGCCTTTCCGCTGACGGGAGAGATCGCCGACGCAATGGGCATCGCGACGGACAAGACCGGCCTGATGGTCGGCTATCAGGCACCGCCCGCGGTGCTCGCGAAATTTCGTGACGGGACCTACACCGGCTTCTCCATCGAGGGGAAGCGCATCCAATTCCAGGAGCATGACTGATGCCGAAACGCGTCCTTACTGAGTTGAAGATCGGCCGTATCGCTGCGGTCGATGTGCCGTGCCAGGAAGACGCGCGGGCAGCGATTCTGAAGCGTGCGTCGCTGAGCGCGCGCGTCTGGAAAGGCAAATACACGGCGGCGCAACGCAAGCAGATGGCGGCCAGCGGCGAAGCGATGGCGGACGGATCGTATCCGATCTCGGACAGCGACGATCTCGACCGCGCGATACAGGCCATGGGCGCGAACAGCGATGGTACGCAGGCGCCGGTGCGCGCGCACATCAAGGCACGAGCGAAGGCGCTCGATCTTGCGCACAAGATCCCGGATGGCTGGCAGGGCAGCGAGATCGGTAAGGCGCTGTTCGCGCTGCTTGCGAAAGCCGGCGTAGCCGCGGATGCGAACGCGCAAGGCTTTGCCGACCGTTTCGAAGACCAGCTGATGGTGCAGAACCTGCTCGACGAGTATTGGAAGGCGCAGAACGCGCTGCAGCAATCGATCGAATCCATCGTTGGCGACGATGCGGTGGCCGACAAACCCGCGATGCTCCGCCAGAGCCTGGACGAGTTTTGCGAATACCTTTCCACCCTGGTGCCGCAGACGCCGCAACCCGCCGCAGCTGAAGATGACGCCGCGATCGTTAAGATGATCGACGGCGGCGAGGCATTCCGCACCCTCGATGGATCGCTGATCACGAAGAAAGCCGTGGGCGCCAACTTCCGGCTGATGAAGGCGTTGAACGACAGCGCGGCGCGCAATGCGTCCGACTTTGCCAAGCGCGAAGAAGAAGCGTTGACCGCAGCGTTCGCCAAACGCGCCACCGCTCTCGGTTTCGGCGCCGCGTTCGGCGCGACTTTGCGCAAGGCTTACGCCGGCGACGCGGCGGCGCAGGCCGACATCGAAACGCGTGTCGCCGCGCTCAACACCCAGGTCGAAGAGAGCAAGCTGTTTGCATCCTTCGGCAGGACGGGTCCCGAAGCCGGATCGGCCGAACAGGAACTGCTCGCCCGCCGCGACGCGCTGCTGCGCACAAACCCACGCCTCACCGCACAGCAGGCTTATGTCCGCGTCTACAAGGCGCGCGAAAACGCCGACGTGGTGAAACGCATGAAGGCCGAACAGCGCGGGGTGTAAAGCGATAGCCTGCGCTCCGGCGCTGTGCTTTCATCCATCACAACCGGAATGGGAGATTCGCGAACCATGACGATGCGTGCGCCGTTGGTGCTCCTTATGTTGTGTCTGGCGTTAACAGGCTGCTCCCGCTCCACGCTGGACGGGTGTGTCGATGCGCCGTTCAAAACCTGTATCGCCAATGTGTCGCTGATCGTCAGCGACGACAGCCCCGAAACGACCTCGAAGGAGATCGCGCGCCAGACGGTTTCCGGCGTGCTGAACGGCGACATCAGTATCGAAGGGCATTTCCGCGACGCGCCCTCTCACGCCGTTTCGATCTCAATCATGGTGTACAAAGACACCGTACTGATGGTCAGTGTCCAGACGCAGCACGATGACGCGATTGCAGAGACGGATGCGCAGTATGATCGCACCGATCTGTCCCGCGTCTTTCAGGTTCTGACCGGCGGCAAATGCGAGAACGGCGAACCGCTCGACAAACAGAGCGTCTATCGCTTCTTCCAGACGAAGATAAAGCCGGCACGCAAACGCGCTCCGGAGCCGCCACATGAGACGGCGGAACATGAGATGAAGACGCCGCCGATTCCGTTTTGCGGACGCAAACTCAGTTACGCTTATACCTGGGGCGTTCAACCCGATACCATCAGGGCCGAAAATCCGACAGGCGCCTACACCCTGCAGTTTTTCAGCCTGATCAGCTCCGGCGCCGGATTCCACTAAAGGCGCATATAGCGCACGAAACACCATGGATCACCCTCTCCCCCAATGGCCAAATGGGGGAGGGCAGGGTGAGGGGGCGTGCGAGACGCGGGCGCGCGGATAGTGCGCGTTTATCCCTGATGCAGCGCTTCACAGTCGTCTGACGACCGTCTGCACCACAGGCGTTTTGCGACGCCCCCTCACCCAACCCACTCCCATCGGGGGAGAGGGAGCCGCACAAACACACACCAACATCGCAAAGGAGACTCTCATGACGACGACCGGAACCGGGCTGGCGGAAGGTGGCAATCTGGTTGCCAACTCCGGTCTTAGCGCCAGCCAGTATCTCGCGGTGAAACAGACCGCCACCGACCGCGCGGTCGATCTCGCTTCCACCGGCGGCGAGGCAATCACCGGCATCCTGCAGAACACGCCGAAGGCCGGCGAAAGCGCGATCGTCAAATATATCGGCTACACGCCGGCGATCGCGGGCACCGGCGGCTGGACCGCCGGCGGCGCGCTGATGACCGAAGCGTCCACCGGCAAGCTGGTCGCACAGACCTCAACCAACGCGAAGGTCGCCGTCGCTATCGAAAGCGCGGCCGCGGGCGAGCAGGGCCTGGTGCGCATCGTGCCCACCCCCGGCTGACGCGCGTACCGCTCACTTCCTCTTCACGCCATTCTTCCGACGGAGAACCCCCATGCCTTCACCGAGCGCAACCCAGGTCCATTCGCCTTCGCCACTCACCAACGTGGCCGTGGCCTATATGCAGGACCACGACAACTTCATCGCCGACAAGGTGTTTCCCATCGTGCCGGTGGAGCACCAGTCCGATCTCTATTACGTGTGGAACAAGGATGATTTCTTCCGCGACGAGGCGCAGATCCGCGCCGACGGCCAGGAATCGGCTGGCTCCGGCGTCGATCTCACCACCGATTCCTATTCGGCGAAGGTCTATGCGCTGCACAAGGACATCGGCGATCAGATGCGCCGCAACGCCGACGTGGCGATCGACCTCGACATTTCGATCAGCGAGTTTCTGATGCACAAGCTGCTGATCCGGCGCGACCGGCTGTTCAGCGCCAACTATCTGGCGACCGGCAAGTGGGGCACCGACATCACCGGCACCACCTCGACCAGCGACGCGACGCACACCATCCAGTGGAGCGACGGCACCAACGGCGATCCGTTCGCGGATATCGCGACGGGGCAGACCGCGGTGCTGCAGAACACCGGCTATCTGCCCAACACGCTGACGCTCGGCTGGCCGGTGTACCAGGCGCTGCGCAAGCATCCGCTGGTGATCGACCGCGTGAAGTACACGATGCAGGCGGATGCGAAGGCGATCACGCCGGAACTGCTCGCCTCAGCCTTCGATCTCGACAAGGTCGTGGTGGCGAAAGCGACGTACAACAGCGCGAAGAAGGGCGCGACCGCGGCATACAACTTCGCGGTGGGCAAGGTTGCACTTCTCTCCTACGCGCCGGATGCGCCGGGCCTCATCATCCCGTCGGCTGGGTACATCTTCGGCTGGGACGGGCTCGACGGCTCGAACAGCTACGGCATCGCGTCGTGGAGCGAGCCGGTCCCCAACCGCGGCAAGCCCGGCTCCACCACCCGCGTCGAAGCCGAAATGGCGTTCGACATGAAACTGGTAGGCCGCGACCTGGGCTACTTCTTCACGTCCATCGTGGCGTGAAGGGGTAGCGGGTGCGCTACTTTTGCGAAAGGCCGAGGAAGCCGAGGCGGTCGTAACCTTCGCTCTGGAATGTGGCCAGCACTTTAGCGACAAAATCGTATCTTGCCGCCGCCTTGTCAGGCTGAAGCACGATGTTGGGCCACGGCTTGCGTCGCTTCAAGTTTCGGATTTTCAGCCTGAGCTGAGCGAGATCAAGCTCAGGCCCGTTCTCGAAGCGCACGTGATTATCCGGGAGCAAGTAGAGGTTTAGAAGAGTCGTGTGCGCCTGCGCCGGAGCAGCGGCCATCAGAAGCGTCATTAGAGCTGTTCGCCAAAGCTTCTTCTGAAAAGCCAAGAGATCTCTCCTGCACTGCGAGTGTCGCCGCGAGGTAACGCGCATTCATCAACAATCGCAGCTATATTTTGGAACGCTTCAGTCCAAGGTGATTGAAGCCCTCGTGAGCGAAGGTCAGCATCACGTCGCCGATAAAATTGGGGTTCGTGCGCTTGTCGATTTCAAGGTCGATCTTTGGGCGAGGCTTTTGTCGCGCCAGTTTGCGAACCTCCATCACAAGCTGGCCGAGGTCCATTTCCGACCCGCTTTCGAGGCACACATGGTTGTCCGGCAGAATCTGGACACGCATGGCGGAAGGCTGCGGTGACGTCAGCTCGATAGGGATGTTGCGCACATCCGGCAGGTTCGCGTGGCAGATGCCCGGCTCGTGCTGGCAGGCTGCCATAGCGCGTGCGACGGTGTCGTAGGTAGCGTGCCTATCGATTTCCAAGCTGACGCGAGGAAGCGGTCTGCGCTGCGCCAGCTTGTGTAGTTCTGGTACCAGCTGGCTATCATCCATCAGCGGACCGTCCTCGACCTGCATGTGATTTCCCGGCAGGATGTACAAGTGCAACGAAGCAGGGTCTGCTTGGGCTGTACCGGCGGAAACAAGCAGCGCCACCAATGTTGTTCGCCAAAACATCTTCGAAAGCCGCCTAGCTTCGACCCACGCGGCTTTCTATCCGAACCGCTGTGAAACACGAAATCGGAGAACGTCCATGACCTGGACCTATGCCGCCGCCAGTCTTGCGTCCAATCCGGTGATGCAGGTGCGTAACCCTCGACAACCTCAAAGAAGCCTCGCGCAAAATCCGTGCGCGGGTGAGAGAGACCGCATGACAGAGCCCGTGCCGTTCGATCCCAACCGCATCCCATCGCTCACGCTGGGCGGAAAGCAGTGGCCGGAGCGCCGCCGCTCGTCGCCGACCAGCTCGACATGATCTGGGACGATGTGATCGCACTCAGCAATGTGCTGTTCGCGCAGAGCGACGAACCGCTGGCGGACGCGGCCAACGCCGAAGCCGCGAATCTGAAGCGCGGTCTTCTGGTCGTCGGCCGTCGTCTGCAACTGACGGCCGAGCAGTACAAGAAACTGCGTAGCGTCGTCTATTACGGGCTGCTGCGCGCTCATCCGGCGCTGACGCAAGACGAGTTTCGTGCCATTCCGGCCACGAGCTTCCAGATGCTGAACGCGTTCTTCGTGGTGCGGCGCCAATCCGGCATCTATGGCGATTTCGAGGGCATGGAAGAGGTCGAACCCTCGGGGGAAGCGAAGGCGGCGTAGCGCCCAACTGGGAGCGCATCATCACGCAGATCATGCGCTATCGGGGCGGCACTTACGAATATTGGTGGTCCCACCTCACCCTGCGCCGCCTGTACGAGATCGAGCGCGACCTGGAACAGCATCCGCCCGCTGACTGGTTCGTCGCCGGCTATTTCAAATACACCGCGCGTGCCCGCCACCCGTTGCGTAGCGGTGCGACTGCCGAGCCGCGGCCGCCTGATCCCGGCCTGCCGCTCTACGACCCGTAACGTACACAACAGCGAGTGCCCGCCATGAGCGACGACACCAAAGTCGAAATCGTCATCACCGGTGAAGTGGACGATTCAGTTTCGTCCGGCATTGCCCAAGTTGGCTCGATGGTTCAGGCGCTGATCTCCTCGGTGGACGAAATCGGTTCGCGCGGCGGTGCCAGCGTTGAAATTCTGGCTGGCGCTTTCTCCAGTGTGACGGGCGGCTCAGCACAGACCGCAACGGCACTGGAAGCGGTTATTGTAAGCGTCACCAAAATCGGTGAGGCGGGTGGCGCCGGTGCGACAGAACTTTCCAGCGGGTTGGAAAAGGCCAGCGGTGGCGCGCACGAAGCCGAAAGCGCAATGTCTAGACTTCATCTCGCAACGTCCGGCGCGGTGCAGAGCTATATCGAGCTTGGCAAGGAAGCGCTCAGCGGCAATTTCAGCCGCCTGCCCGAAACGCTAATGTCTGTCGCCACCGAGACCGGTGCACTGGATGCGGCGACGGAGGCGCTGGGTGCCGCATTTGGCCCGGTCGGCGTCGTGGTTGCAGCTGTTGGCACTGCGCTTCTCCAACTGGCGCTGAACGAATATGAGGCGGAGAAAAACACCCAGGCACTGGCGGCGGGATTTTCCCTTTCGGGCAAGACAGCACTCGCATCGGCAGACGCCGTGCGCGCCGAGTTGTCCATGCTGGAAGACATGCCCGATGTCACCGAGAAGGCTGCGCAGGGCATTGTCGAAGCCGAAGCCGCCCACGCGGAATGGTCGAACCAACTCAACACGGATATCGATCAGCTTGCGCCGCTGTTTGCGAAGCGTTGGGGCGACGATGCACCGAAGGCTCTCACTAACTACAAGGAAGCGCTGAACGAGATCGCCAACGGCTCGCTGCCAGAGGCCGCAGCCGCCTTCGACAAACTCGACAAGAAGTCGATCGGGCTCACCGAAAAGCAGCGCGAGCAGATTGCGCTACTGCTTGCGACGGGACAGCAGGCCAAAGCCTATGGCGAGATAAACGAGGATGTCGCCCGCCGCGGTGGCACCGCATATCTGAGCCTGGGGCAACAGATAAACCAGGTTAAAGGCAAGCTTACAGAGGCCGAGCGCGAGCTTAACAGCGTTAATGTGCAAGTCAGCGGTGATGCGAATCCGATGCTACTGCTGGGAATCGAACTGGCAGCTGCCCGGGCTCAACAGAAGGTCGACGATCTCTCCAATCATCTCAAAACGCTGCAGGCCGAGGAGGCTCAGCAGGACGCGCCAAAGCTGAAGGGCGTAGATTACATCCAGCAGCAGATCGAGCAGATAAAAAGCGACTACAATCTGACACAAGCGCAGATCGCGGCGAAGTTAGTGCAATTTTTGCAACAGGAACTGCATGACACGTTGCTAACCACCGCTGCAATGGTCTACGTCCGGCAGAACGCCGGTCAAAGTATTGCCGACAATGCCCGCCAAATCAGTCGCGACTTGATCGAAACTCGCCGCGAAGAGGCAGAAAATTCCGGCGCCATCGGTGAAGCCCTTACGCAGAAGTTGATCGCAGCCGACAGAGCCGACCTGGCCGATGCGCGTGTTGTGGCGCAGGACAAGGTTGACGTTCAAAAAGATCTTGCCTCTAAGACCGCCAGCCTGAACCGGGAAACCGCGTCCGCTGCCGCCAGGGTGACGCATCAGGCGACCGTGGATCAAAACCGGGAAACGGAAACGGCGATCAACGCTGCACGCGAAGCCGCAAACGGGATTGTTTCCAGCAACAAACTGTCGGCCGACGAGAAGATCAGGCTCGCAAATAACGTCTGGCAGAACCTTGCAGCGGGCGCGAGACTCAATGCGCAGCAATTGCAGCAGGTCACGCGCGACGAAACCGACGAGGAAACGCAGATCCGCAAACGCGCCGCGGCCGAACAGGAACAGCTCGACAAAACCAACCTGCAAACGCAGCAGGCATTAGCGAAGGACGTATTGGCGCAGAATCTCGCGAACGCGGATGTCGATCTTGCCTATATGCGGGTCACAGAGGCTCAGAAGACGGCGATCCAGGCCGAAGCGATCCGCAAACAGGAAAGTCTCGATGTTGAGGCCGTGCGGAAGGAGCAGGCGGAATACAAGGACAATCCCACCCTCTACGCGGAATATCAGGACAAAATCGTCCAGATACAGGCTGCCGCCGATACGAAGATCGTCGAGCTGAACGATCAGGCCGCGCTGCGCACGCTGCAGCAGTGGAAAGAGATCATCGCGCCTATTGAAAGCGCGTTCGAAGGGTTGACCAACACGCTCATCACGCAGGGCGGAAGCTTTGGCAAGGCTATGAAGCAGGAAATGCTTCAGGTCGTTGCCAGCTTTGTTTCCGCCCGCATCAAGATCGAGTTTGACTGGCTGGCCGGTAAGGCTGCTATGGAGCTGGGCGACCAGAAATGGGCCCAGGAGAGCGTGCTTCAGGCGCTGTTCGCTTCGCGCGAGCAGGATGCCATCGGCGACGAGGCTCTTTCGAAGCAGATCACGCAGCTGTTCGATGCTGCCAACGCCCAGCTCGCATCGCAAATCGCGCAAACGGGAGCTGTCGAGGCCGGTGTTGCGGCCAGAACGGCAGCACAGACCGCAGGCGCTGCAGCCGGCAATGCAGCCGAAGCGAGCGCCGATTCCACATCGATCCTCAACAGCGCCTATACTGCTGCGGCGTCGGCCTTCAAATGGGTTATGAACGAGGTGCCGTTCCCGGTGAATGTCGCCCTGGCGCCTGTCGTTGCCGCCGGCACGTTTGCGGCTGTTGCGGCCTATGATGTCATCTCCGCCGCCGGTGGCGCTGAGAGCATTCCTGCGGACGGCCAGTTGATCATCGGCCACAAAGACGAGTCCGTACTGCCCGCGCGCATCGCGCTGCCGTTGATGGACCTGGTCTCGAACAGTGAGGCCATCGCGAACATCGGCGCCGCCGCGCAGGCCGGTGCGATCCACGTACCAACAAAGGTGCTGGACGAGATTCGTGCCGGTCAGTCGCGCGACACTTCGCCGGGCACGGCTCTGACGGCAGGGTCGGTGGTGCGCACCGCGCCGTTCGATCTGTCCGGACCGATCTCATCCGGCTCCACGGATGTCGCGAACCGCAGCGAAGCGCCCGGCGGGTTCTTCGGTACCGCTATCCACGACATCGCGAATGCGTTGCACAATCCGGCACAGACGCCCGTGGGCACATCGTCTTCTGCACGCGGCGGCGACACTTACGTGATCCAGGCGCTCGACACGTCGGACTTCCGCAGCTTCCTCAGCAAGTCGGCCAATAGGCGCGCGATGGCCGACATTGCCCGCGATCGTCGCCGTGCGGGAGAACGGGTGTAAATACGCTCTACTTGATCCCCAGTTCGGTCTTCAGCTGATCGCGCCGGTCGAGGTCATCGTAGAGATCGCAGCGATGCTTCGTGACGGCCTCGGCCGTCTTTTGAGAGGGATCTGTGCAAATGGCCGACCACATCAAGGCGAAGGTGCACGCAGCTGCGGTGCTTACCGGTGGCCCCTGAATCGATAGCGCCGCAGCGAAGTCCGGTGCGCCGGGAGAGATACGGACCGTGCCTGCGAGATAATAGAAGCGCCGGAAACCCACATACTCGCCGGCGCGGTTCTTGCCGTTCACCTCGCCGCATGTCGTGCCGCTTCGGCCCGGCTTTTCGTTGCGAAACATCGCGCCGTCGGGGTTCTCGAGCTTTGCAAGCACGGCTTTCTGCACTGCGCTTTGCCCACCGAGCCCGCAGCCGCCGAGCGACAGTGCTGCCAGAAAAACACTCGCGATGCTGATCTTGCTCATCAAACGTCTGCCCCATGCTTCGTGCTTCGCACAGCATAGCGATAATCGGGCGCGGGTACAGCCGTCGCGAGCAATGCTAACGCCCCGCGCAGCGTGCTGGTGTCGGTAAGGGTGCGGTTCTTGAACAGCGGGCATTGGTGCGGTGCGTTCTTACCTGATGCCCAAATCGGCCTTCAGCCGATTCTCCCGATCGGGATCGCCATAGAGGTCACAGCGATGCTCTGCGACAGTCTCGGCCGTGCGCTGCGAGGGATCGGTGCAAAGGGCTGTCCACGTGATCGCGAAGGTGCAGGCGGTGGCGGTATCGACCGCGGGTCGGCGGCCCGATAGCACGGCCACAAAATCCGGCTCATCAGGCGAGAGGAGCGTCATCGTCGGGACATGCAGATAGCGGCGGAAACCTGTAAACTCACCTGCGCCGTTCTTGCCGTTCACCTCGCCGCACGTCGCGCCGTTGCCGCCCGGCTTTTCGTTGCGAAAGATCGCGTCATCAGGGTCCTCGAGCTTGCAAGCACGGCTTTCTGCGCTGCGTCTTGGCCCCCAGCCCACAGCTGCCGAGCCACAGTGCAGCCAGAAAAATGCCCGCGAAGCTGGTCCTGCTGATCAACCGTCTCCCCCATGCTTCGTGCGTCGCGCAGCATAGCGATAACCGGCTTCCGGTACAGCCGTTGCGGGCAATTCCACGCCGCGCGCAAGCGATCGTGAATCTCAGTGCGCGGCCGGCGGTGCGCCGACGTCTGCACGCAGTGTGTTGGTGTCTGCCAGCGTGCGGTTACTGAGCAGGCTGCACTGATGCATCGCGCTCTGCTCCGCATCTCTCTGAGCGGTACAATAGTTGGTCCAGGTGGAGGCGAACACGCACGCTTTGCTCACCTGATCGAGTGCGCCGGCGAAATCGCCATGGCCATCGACCGCGCGATAGTAGGCGGCGAAATCCGGATCGCCGGGCGACTGGAACGCAAGCCGGTTCGCATAGACGTAGTGGAGGAAGCCGGTGGCGTCGCCTGACTGGCTTTTGCTGTTCACTTCGCCGCAGACGGTGCCACCGGCATAGGTCTTCTCATTCGCGAACTGTGCGGAGCCGGGATCGGTCAGCCGTCCGCGTATCGCGGCGTGCGCTTCATGCGTGCCGTCGAAATAGTCGCAGCTGCCGAGCGCCAGCGCCGCCAGCAGAGCCAAGCCCGCAACGATCGTCTTTTTCATCACGCATCTCCATCGTTTGCGGGCACCCCTAATCGAGCACAGGTAAATCCGTGACCAACAAAGCAGCACTTTCCGCACAGGGTGGCATCCTGCGTTCGCCCGATCTGGCTGACGATCCGGATATCTTTCCGCTTCTGCCTGGCGAAGGTTTTCCGAAGAAGGGACCGGCGTGGTCAACCACCAGTCTGATCTCCAAATCCGGCCGCCGTTTCGGGCGGCAGAACTGGAGTTATCCAACCTGGCGGTTCAACGTGTCCTACGCCACGCTTTCGCAGGCGCCGTCGCGCCGCGATCAGGACCGGCTGTTTGCGTTCTTCAACCGCCGCGCCGGCGGCTTCGGCAGCTTCTCTTACTTCGACCCGACGGATTATCTCGTCGCTGGCCAGCCGCTCGGCACAGGCGACGGCGTCACGACGGCGTTTCAGCTGATCCGATCGTTCCAGACGTGGAGCGAGCCTGTGTTCGCGCTCAACGGTCCGCCCGCCGTCACCATCGGCGGCGTGCCGGTCGCCAATTTCGAGATCGCCGCACCCGGCGTGATCGTGTTCTCCACGCCGCCCGGCGCGGGCGAGACCGTCGCGTGGTCAGGCCAGTTCCTGTTCCTCTGCCATTTCACGCAGGACGAACTGGACACCCAGCAGCTGAACGATCATCTGTTCAGCAATGACGGGCTGTCGTTCGAGACGCTGAAGCTGTAGCGCGATGCTCACCGCCACGCCCGAACTGACCGCGCTGCTCAACACCTGGCGCAGCGATACGCGCAGCGCGCCGTTCATCGCGGAGCTTTACACCTGGACGCTCGCGAGTGGTGCCGTGATCCGCTGGACTGCGGCCGACCGTGACATCGTATGGGACGGCAACACCTTTCGCCGCGGGCCAGGCATCAGCCGCAGCCAGATCAGCCGCCAGGCCGGCACCCAAACCTCGGACCTCAGCGTCACTTTATATATGGACGACACGGTGCTGCAGAACGGCGTGCCGCTCGCGCAATTCGTGGCCGGTGGTGGCTTCTTCAACGCGATGCTGCTGTTCGAGCGCGCCTATGCGCCGGCGCCGGGAGCCGCGATCGTGGGCAGCCTGCCGAAGTTCACCGGACGCATGACGCAGCTGACCAATACGGGAGAGAGTCAGGCGACGCTCGTGTGCTCGACCTGGATGTCGCTGCTGAACGTACAGGTGCCGGTGAATCAGTGGCAGCCGCCATGCCTGCACACCGTGTTCGACACGGGCTGCACGCTGGACCGGCGCAGCTTCGCAATCTCCGGCATCGTGCAGAGTGGCTCGGATGCGCTGACCCTGTTCACCGGCCTTGGCGCGGCGATCGCGGACGGCGATCTCAATCTCGGCCGCATCGATTTGACCTCAGGCGCGAATGCCGGCCAGACGCGCACGGTGAAAGCTCAATCCGGCGGTGTCGTCTCACTGGTGCGCGCGCTGCCATCGCCGCCGCAACCGGGCGACACGTTCACCGCCTATCCCGGCTGCGACCTGACACGGAGCCGTTGCGCCGCACGGTTCGCCAACCTCGCGCATTTCAAAGGCCAACCCTACATCCCGACCGCGGAGACGGCGGCGCCGTGAGAACGTCAATATAATCCCGGAAAGAGCCTCGCCGTACGTATCGCATAGGCCCGATAGCCGGGGTAGGCATCGGCCAGGATCGCTTCTTCGAAATCCATCCGCGGAAATTGTGCGGCCGTAGTAAGTGCAAAAATGGCGAACGACCACGGTTGCCGGTACTGCCACATTGCGCCGAACAGCGCGATCAGTTCCGCGAGATAGAGCGGATGGCGCACAACACGGTAGGGACCGCTGACCACGAATTTGCGCGCCTGTGGCAGGATGCTGAAACCGCGCCCGAGCCAGAGGAGCACGAAGCACCCGGCGGCGGTACCGCCCACCGCGCAGATCGCAGATATCACGCTCAGCGCGCCTTCCGGATGGGCCATGGGCAGGAGAAGTAGCAACAGCGCGGTGTTGGCGCCCACAAGAGCAGCCGCCCGCGGCGCCCAGCCTTGTGCCTTTACCACGGGCAATTCGCGCACGCAGAACAAAACAACCTGGATCGCGGCGAACAGCGCGAATACCGTCTTGGCGGCGATATCGGCAACGAGACCGGGCGCTCCTGTGCCGATCTCAGCGCGGATCTTGAGCACGAAGCCTAGTGCGACCAGTGCCAGCAACGCGATCATGGGCGAGGCGCACAAAAGATCGTACAGCTTTGCCCTGGAGACCATCGTCACACGACTTTCCGCGCCCGCCACCGTCCGGCATCCCGCCTCCGCTAGCAAGCCTGTCCCGGCACGCGCGTGCGGTTGCATGCGCACTCGTCGGAACTGGCAGGGGGTGTAGAATGGCAAGCATGCCTCGCATACACATTCTCGGTGCGTCGGGATCGGGGACCACGACCTTGGCGGCTTCGGTGGCGCAGATACTCGGTATCGCGCATTTCGATTCCGATTTCTTTTACTGGCTGCCGACCGATCCGCCGTTCACAGAGCCGCGGCCGGTGGCGGAGCGGCTGGCACTGATGCAGGCGGAGATACCGGCGGAGGGAAGTTGGGTGTTGTCCGGCTCGGCTATCCGGTGGGCGACGCCGTACGAGAAACTGTACGATCTGATCGTCTACCTGCGCCTCGATCTCACGGTGCGGATGGCGCGGCTGCGCCGGCGCGAGCACGAGCGCTACGGCGCGCGTATCGCACCTGGCGGAGATATGGAAGAGGCGACGGCCGCATTCCTCGATTGGGCTGCGGCTTACGATACCGCCGGTCCCGAACTGCGCAGCCGCGCCGCCCACGAGGCTTGGCTCGCCGATCAGGCAGCGAAGGTACTGCGACTGGATTCCGCGTCGCCTGTGGCAGAGCTGACGGCAGCGGTGTTGGGCGCGGTCTGAAGCGGATCGTTGCTCGCTCCCATTCGGAAAGCGTGACTCCATCGCCCTGAAGGATCATTCATGCGCGAAACAAGGACCTTGGCCGGCCTCAGTGAAGCCGACTGCCGCGCCGCGATCGTTTCCGAAGCGCGCTCGTGGCTCGGCACGCCGTATCATCCGGAGGGGCGGATCAAAGGAGTCGGTACCGATTGTGGGATGCTGATCGCCGAGGTGTATGAGCGTGCCGGGATCGTTCCGCATGTCGCGGTGCCGCATTACGCCGCCGACTGGAACAAGCATCAGCGCAGCGAAGAATATCTGAACATCATCCTGCGCTATGGCCGCGCCATCGCGCGCGAACAGATGAAACCGGGCGATGTTGCGATGTGGAAGTTCGGGCTGACGCGCAGCCACGGCGCGATCGTGATCGCGTGGCCGAACGTGATCCACGCCACGTTGCGCGAACGCAAGGTCGTGCTGTGCGATGTCGCGCGCGATGCCGGTTACAACGT
This sequence comes from Rhizomicrobium sp., assembly GCA_036490455.1. Taxonomy (GTDB): domain Bacteria; phylum Pseudomonadota; class Alphaproteobacteria; order Micropepsales; family Micropepsaceae; genus Rhizomicrobium. Next base: position 24,967 of record DASXDS010000058.1, on the reverse strand, counting down.
GCAAGAGCCGCAATTCTATTCTTTCTGGTGATGGGCTGGTGAGACGATGGGCGGCAAGCACACCACCAATGCGGCGGAGCGCATCTCGTCGCTGCAGCTGCAATCGAGCGCCTATGCGATTCCCATTCCGGTGGGCTGGGGTCGCGCGCGCGTCGGTCTCAACCTCATCTGGGCTGCGAATTTCCAGAGCCAGCAGCACGCGCAGAACCAGTCGTCCGGCAAGGGGGGCGGCGGTTCGACCAGCGTCAGCTTCACCTACAGCGCCGATGTAATCTTCGGCATCTGCGATACCGCGAGCGGCGCGATACGCGGTCTGAACACGATTTTCCGCGACAAAAGCGTGTTCAGCGGCACGACGTGCGTGACCGATGCCGGTTTTTCGCTGCTCGCCGCCGGCGAAGGCGGGCAAGCGCCGTGGACTTATCTGGAACAGACCTATCCAGCGCAGGCGCTGGGTTACGACACGATCGCCTATCTCGCGGCTTCCAACTATGCGCTGAACGATCAGGCAGGACTGCAGAACCATTCGGTGGAAGCCGACTTCGCGCTACAGGTGGGCAGTGGCATCGTCGATGCCAATCCCGGCTATGCGAACGGCATCGTTGCGGATTTCCTCACCAACCAGGTGCCGCAATGGAGCCGCGCCTATATCGGCGATCTCACCGTCTATGGCGATTACTGCCTGGCGGCGGGGCTCCTGCTCTCGCCGGTGCTGGATACGCAGCAGCAGGCAAGCGATTTTCTTCAGGAGATCATGACCGCGAGCAACGCCCAGTGCTGGATCCGCGGCGACGGCACGTTGCAAGTGCTTCCGCTGGCCGATGCCGCGATCAGCGGCAATGGCGTGAGTTTCACGCCCGGCCTGACGCCGGTTTACGATCTCACCTCTGCGGATTTCATCGTCGACGATCCGGCGGACGATCCGATCTCGATCGACACCGCGAATCTGGACGATCTCTACAACTACGTGCAGGTGCAATTCCAGAATCGCGAGCATCAGTACAACGACGAAACGGTACCGGCGTTCGATCAGGCCAGCATCGACGAGATAGGCCAGCGCAAGCAGGACCCGACCGATCTGCCCTCGATCAAGGATCCGACCGTTGCACGGCTGGTGGCGCAGCTTCTCGTGCAGCAGACCTCCAGCCTGGCACGGCCGTTCACCTTCTCGCTGCCGTGGTGCTTCGACCTCTTGGAGGAGATGGACGTCGTCACCGTCAGCAACGAGGCGCAGGGGCTGAACCGCGTACTCTGCCGCATCCAGAAGATCGACGAGGACGGCGACAGCGGCAAGCTCACCATCCAGGCGAACGAGATCCTGGTCGGCACCGCCAACGCGCCGGTTTATCCAAGCCAGTCGGCGAACGGCACGATCACCGACTTCGAAGCCGATCCCGGCGGCGTGGCCGCGCCTGTGCTGTTCATCGCGCCGACCGCGATCACCAACGGCGCGTTCCAGGCGTGGGCTGCGGTGTCGAGCACCAATCCCAACTGGGGCGGCTGTCAGGTGTGGGTGAGCGTGAGCAACGCCGACTACAAGATGATCGGCACGATCGCGAAAGGCGCGCGCTTCGGCACGACGGTGAGCGATCTGCCGGCAGCGGCCGACCCACACGGCCGGCACGCTGACCGTCGACCTTTCGCCGAGTGCCGGCGTGCTGCTGGGCGGCACGCAAGCCGATGCCGATGCGGCGACGACGCTGTGCTGGCTGGGCGGCGAACTGATCGCCTATCGCGACGTGACGCTGGTGGGCGCGAACCAGTACCGGCTGGGCAACGCAGACGATCCCTATCTGCGCCGCGGCCTTTACGGCTCGGTGATCGAGGACCACCCGGCGGGCACCGCGTTCGTGCGGCTGGACAGCGCGATCTTCAAGACCGATTTCCTCTCCGCCCAGATCGGCCAGACGCTGCATGTGAAGTTCGCAAGCTTCAACATCTTCGGCCGCAACGTGCAGGATCTGGCCGACGTGACGGAATACACCGTCCTGCTGCAACAGCCGGATCAATTGCCGGGCGATGTCGCTTCGCTTTCGCTGCAGAGCGATTGGGCGGGATCGCAGTTCACGGTGGTGGCGTCTGCTTCCGAGCACGCGCTGGGTTACACCTTCCGGATCTACGACGAGAACCGCATCACCCTGGTTCACACCTCCAACACCACGGCAGCGCAGAGCTTCACCTATACCGAAGACATGGCGGCGAATGACGGCCACATCCTGCGCACCTACTGGGTGACGGTTACGCCGAGCAACGAAAGCGGCGACGGCAATGTCTCCTCCGTGCTGACGGTGTCGAACCCGGCGCCGGCGGCGGTTAGCGGCCTCGCGAAATCGGGCAGCGGCGGCAGCGTGACGATCGGCTGGGCCGCGAACACCGAAAGCGATCTCGCCGGCTACGTCGCATACTATTCGCAGACCGCGGGGTTCGATCCCACGAACGGCGGCGGCGCGTTGTTCTTCCAGGGGCTCGCAACCAGCGCCGGTCTCTCAGGCCTTACCACCGGCACCGCCTATCACGCGCGTGTTGCGGCGTACGATACCTGGTCGGACGACACCAAAGGCCTGAACTTCAGCACGGAGTTTTCCTTCACCGCGTGAACTTGTTTTCCGCTGTGCGGCTGTGAGATGGTGCCGCGTTTTTTGCAAACGGGCCGGCATGCAGCGTATCTGTGTCATCGGGGATTCGACCACCGCAGCGTTGAAGGCCGCATGGGGCGAGATCGGCGCGGAGATGCCGGATGTCTCGCTGACCGTCTTCGCGGCGCCGGGAAAGATGATCGGCGGCCTGGTCGTCGAAAACGGTTGCGCGCTGGTGCCCGGGTCGGAAGATTTGCGCCGCCGGATGGTCCTGCGATCCGACGGCATCGGCCGCATCGACATCGCCGGGTTCGATGCCTACATCACCTGCGGCATGGAGCTCGATGCGGCTTACATTTCCCGCGTGCGCACGGAATTGCGAAGCCGGAAGGCGACGGAAGAGGCCATACTGGAGGCTGCCTGCGCCAGGGTAGGAGAAACGATCCACGGACAGATCGTGCAGAAGCTGCGCGCGTGCACACAAAGCCCACTGGTGATGATTCCCAGGCCGTTTCGCGTGATAAGTCCGGAGAAGCCGTTCTGGAACCGGGTTCGGGAAACGAACAGCGGGCCGGTGTTTACAGACCTGTTCAACCGGGCCTGCGAACGCTATGCGGCCCAGACTCGCTGCCGCTTCCTGCCGCAGCCGCAGGAGACGGTGGGCGAAACCGGAATCGACACGGCGCCCGCATTCGCGCGCGATGGCGTGCGATTCTTCGCCGAGGCCGATGACGATCTTGCCCATATGAACGCCGTCTTCGGCACGCTTGTCCTGCGCGCGGCTCTCGCCGCGCTGAACTGAACGGAATCGCTGATTCCGACAGCGTGCGTGCATTCACGCGCGCGCCCCTTACCTTCGAAAGAGCGATCCGATGCAATATCTGACGATCGTCTGCACCCAGCCGGGGCAGGCGCTTTACGGCTTTCCGTTCGACGTGCCGCTGCCCAATGCGGCGATCACCGTCTATGCCGCCGGCACCACCACGCTGGCCACGCTGTTCAACAAGACGGGTGGCGCGCTCTCCAATCCGTTCAGTGCCGACATCAATGGCATCGGCAAATTCGCCGCCGCAAACGGCGTCTACGACATCCAGGTGCAGAGTGCGGACGGGACTTGTGCTGCGCCCCTGATCGAAAGCCAGCAGCTGTTCGATTTCTCCGACATCACGGGCATCAGCAATCTGTCGGCGCTGGGTTCGACCGGGATGATCGCGCGCACCGGCACGGCCGGCGGGGTGAGCACCTATGCGGCGCGCGCCGTTGCCGGTACCGCGGGCAAGATCACGGTCACCAACGGCGACGGCGTGGCGGGCAATCCCACGATCGCGATTCCCGCCGGTGCGATCGGCAACACGGAGCTGGCAGGCGGCGCCGCCGCCGCCAACCTCGGCTACACCGCGGAAAACGCGGCGAACAAGTCCACCGATGGCACGCTGGCAGCCAACAGCGACACCAATTATCCCTCACAGAAGGCGGTCAAAACGTACGTCGATGCCGCCAAGGCCTCTGCAACCGGATTGGCGGTGGGTGGCGATCTTGCCGGTAATCTACCAAATCCCACGCTCGGCGCGATCCGTGGCGTCGCGCTGTCGGCCGATGTTCTTCAACAGGGCCAGGCACACGTCTACGATGCAATTAGCAATTCGTTCAAGGCCAAGAGCGTCGAGGGGATCAACTTCCTGCTCAATCCGGCGTTCGATATCTGGCAGGAAAACACGAGCTACACAGTTACGAACTCTGCGACGAAGACACACCTCGCCGATGGATGGAAAGCGGCAAGTCAGAACGCGTTACGCACGGTCACCCAAGTGCCTGGCATTGCCAGCTCACAATACGCGCTCAAGGTCCAGCGTCCCGCAGGCAATACATTTGCCGCTCAGGTGTACTTTGCGCAGCAACTCAGCACCGCTGATTCCATGGCGCTCGCCGGAAAGACCGTCATTCTGTCTTTCGATTTCACGGTGGGGGTGAACTACACGCCCGCCAATCTGTTCGTCAGCCTGTTTTGGGGCACGGGCTTCGAAGAGGATATCGACCTGCATGTTGGCTCGCCGAACTTTGTGACCGGCGGCGCGACCGTCGGCGGCGGGACGCTCACATCGCAGATCGCGGCTTTCGGCAGTGTGGCGCGGATCATTTCCGCAGCGATGGCAGTCCCGAGCACCGCAACGGAGGTCGCCGTTGCCATCCGGGCGGGCAATTTCCAAGGAACGGCCGGAGCGGATGACAGCTACACGATAGGTGGCGTTAAGTTGGAAGTTGCGAGCATCGCGACGCACTTCCGCAAGCCGCTTGTGATGGACGAACTGATGCGCTGTCAGCGCCGCTACATCAAGAGTTTCCGGCCAGCCACGGTGCCGGCGCAAAACGTCGGAACCGGAACTGGCGAAATCATCGTTCCGGCGCCTGTTGCCGCAGCAGCTAACGAAAGATTGCCCCGTCTCACTTTTCCGGCTCCGATGCGCGCTGTGCCAACGATCACGATCTACAACCCCGGTGCAGCCAACGCGCACGTCCGGGATGAAACAGCAGCGGCAGACTGCTCCGCCGAGGCGACATCGAACGTGACGGAAACCGGTTTCAACTTGACCTGTACCGGAAACGCCTCGACCGCCGTTGGCGGCGCTCTCGGCTATCACTATACGGCCGATGCGAGACTGTAATGTCTATCCGAGCTTTGGCGATCAACATCGGCCCCGACATTATCATCTTGGTCAATCGAACATGTCCGGCGAAGGAATGGAGCCGTTTATAACGACCGTCGCACGTCAATCAGTCTCGACGGTTGGCCCTGCGCGGCCCGGCGAAGACACGAGTCCGTTGCGCGGGGAAGAATCAGCAGCAAGACACTTCGCTTCGGTGATCGCCGAGTTCAAGCCGAACGCGATGCCGGAATCGGAAAGAGGTAGGAACCGTAGCGCTCGACGCATCACAATGGCACCGTATTCGCCCGTCGTATGAAACCGGTCTTCGGCGGATCCCTGACCATGCCTCCGGCGCCGCGCGAATTTCATCTTGGTAGAGCACCAGTTGACCGCAAGCGTTTCCTTGGGTTGCGGGATGAAAAGTGCGTGGTGTGCTGCCGCCAACTGCCGACAGGCCTCCGTAAAGACGGTCGCTATACGGCGGGACTCTCCCGGCGGAAGCGCTTCGAAATCTGTCGCGTACTTTCGTGGCTGACACGGCGCTGGCATCACCGCAATAGGGGCTTCTGAGCAGGCACGCAATTTCGTCAACGTGGTGATGGCAAGCGTTTCCTTCAATCGTGTTTTGACAATCTGCGGAAATGAATGCTCCTGCCGAACGGCAAGCGCATGGGCAATGTGTAAGCCCAAGCCGCATAAAATGTAGAGATCAAAGTCGCTCGCGATTCTGTCAGTTCCGGAGAGTTGAACCATCCTGGCGCGAAGATGGTCCGTAGCAGCGACTAGGCAGTTGTCTGACACGGCCAGTCCTTCGAACTCGTTCGTGGTGCTGCGAAGAACGAAGGCGCGAGACCGGCAAAATCGGGTTCGATCATCTGCCAGCCCTGCTTTAGAGCGGATATGTGACTGTCTCCGATGATGGCGACCGTGGGCATTCTTCTCTTTTACGGAACCGCGCCGCTGGAGGCCAGAGATGTATAAACGACTGTCGACAACCCATCTCGCGATCGACGCGCGGTTCGCGAACTATTCGTGTGATGCAGTTGCCCAAGACTTGCAGCACGACGAAGCGTCAACCGCTGATATGCGTCGAAACTTCGCGTTAGGCGTGTTCGTTTCGGCGGGGTAAGATAGCACTTTGCCCTGAGAGTTTTCACTCGCGCCGGCGGCCCGATTGCCATTGGGTGAGGACGGTCCGCAGGACGAGGGCGCCGAAGTCGCGGCTCATGTGGGTCAGATCGCCAGGCGGGGCATCGGCCGAACCGCCGCGTGAATATTCCAGCCGGGTCGACAGGTGGCCGGCAACGATCGTCTCCGCCGGCTGCTCCACGAAGACTGCGCGCTGTTCTGCGGCCAGCTCGCGGCACCCGGCATTGAACATTTCGGCAATCCCGGAGGCCGCCGCGCCCGGGTCGTCATTGCCTTGCGGCACAAGCGGCCGCGCGCTGAACGGGGTTGCGATGAGCCAGACCGGTGCGTCGGTGATCCCGCGAAGCTTCGACAGGGTGGAGGCGGCAAGCGTTTGGCGAAGCCGGGGAAGGGCAGAACCGGCGTTCTCCTTGTACGCGGCAATGGCTTCGCGGATTTGCAGGTAGAGGCCGCAAAGGATGTAGAGGTCGTAGTCGCCGCAGATCTCGCCCGTGCCGCTCGTCAATTTGAAACTCGCGCGCAATGCGTCATTCTCCGGGACAAGGGCGTCATCGAACAACGCAAGCGCATGCATCTCGCGCTTGGGCGCGGCGAAGAACTTTATGTCCACATCGGGAAACCCATCGCGAATATCGCGCCAGCCGAGTTTAAGCGCCGCGACATGGCTGTCGCCGATCACGCACACCCGGGCCGCACCGCCGGCGGGTGCTTCACCGTAGGGGGCGAGACTTTCGAGGACGGTTCGGCCGCGCTTCAGCGCGTGGCGCAGAACGATCGCTCCATACGCGTCCGACAGGTGCCACGGGTCGATCCTGTCGCCGGCTGCCGTTTTCCGGCGGTGCGCAAACCGCATCTTCGATGTCACCAGATTGGGCGCTAGCGTTCTTATTGGCTGTGGCAGGAACGCGGCACGCACGCGCTTTGCGAGAAGGCGGCAGGCATTGGTGAAGGCGCTCGCGATTTTCCGGCCGGTCTCTTCGTCCATGCCACGGACGCTTTGTGCAAGGCGCGCCGGCTGGGCCGGCGATGGGATCAGGAAGACCGGCGCCGCCGTACATTGGCGCAGCATGGCGATCGTCCGGAGGATGGGGAGGTCGCGAAAATGCTCCGCGATCTTTTTCTCGGTGCGTCGCGCATCGGCGGCCGCTCCGGCCTTTACGGCATCGGAAACGTGCAGCCCGACGCCGCAGACGATGTAGAAATCGTAAGTGCCGGCGATCCCGGTCTCGCCACCGGAGCTACGAGCGAACTGCGATCGCAATGACTCTGCGGTGGGAACGAGGCGGCCACCGGAGACGGCCAGGTCTTGCAGAGCCGTACTGCGGGCGGCGAAGAACGTGATCTCGACATCGGGAAATTCGCCTGTGAGATGCTGCCACCCCGCTTTTAACGCCGATGCATGAGCGTCTCCGACGACGCAAACCCTGATCATTCAGTTGGCAACGAATGTGAGGCCGGAAATGTCATAGCGTTTCTGGTCGCCGTAGCGGCCCCGCTCTATCGCGGCCAGCACATCGTCCGGCGGCGACTGGAACACCGCTTCGATACGATCGATCGGGTTGAGCGGCGACGCCGAAAAGGTTTCGCACATGGTGGCGTAGCCGACGCGATTTACATGGTGGCTGAAGTATATGTTTTGCGCGATCGCCTCGGCATCCGGCGGGTATACCTCCCGGGCGATCAGAAGTTCGGCAAGCGAATCCCGCGTGTTCGTGAGATGCGCCCACTTCGGAACGGGATTGGCCTCTTTTATGCCGAACCGGTAGTGCATCTTTTCGCCTTTGACGAAGACGTGGTGCCCCGCCGCAGAGGTCCATATCGGTCCGCCGTGCACGCAGAACAGTCCGCCCGGCTTCAGCACCTGCCGCGCACCGGCGAAAAACGCCGCAAGCCCGTCGATATGTTCCAGCACGGCGATGCCGAAGACGAAGTCCACGCTCTCCGGCGCGATCGTGGCGGCGAGGTCGCGCGCATCGGCGCGGCGCAGTTCGACCGCCCCGCGGATCATGCTCGCCGGCCAACTCGGGACATAGTTAGTACTGATGACCTTGCCGGCGCCGGCCGCCAGCAGAACCTCCGCCGCGAGGCCGTCGGCGTCCGCGCCCACTTCCAAAACGGTGCCGCCGGAAAGCGGCTTGAAACGCGCCATCCGTTCCACGTGTACCGCCAGGTTGGCTCGTCTCTTTTCATTCATCATGGCGTTTGGACCTGGTGACGCGTTTCGTGCGGCTGGCGTCGGGGAACAAATAACCTCTATGGCGCCGTCTCGCCAGCCCTTCCGCGAGCCGACACAGATCATCCAGCACGCGGGGCTTTTCCGGCCTCCCTGTGTGACTCGGCGAAAGACAGGCCGCTATTTCGCATCCACGCGAAGGACGCGTCTCACGGCGCGCCGCAAAGGAGACACCATGCTTCAGGGTATCAAGACCTATCTCGTCGCCGCCGCCATGCTCGCCTATGTCGCGATCGACGCGCTCGTCATGCACCGGATGTCCACGAGCGACGACATGCAGACGGTTTTCGCCGCGCTCGCCTTGTGCGGCATGCGCAGCGCACTCACGACGGAGGCGGCGAAGCTTCTGGCGGGGCTCGGAATCAACCCGCCCGGCTCCAAGACACCGCCGCAGGGTTCTTAGCAAACCTCCCGCATATTTCCGGAAGGACCCGCATGAACGACGATCGCGTCATCGCCAACGAAGCCAAGGACGAAACCATCGCCAGAGTGGTGGAAGTTGCCCGTGCGCTTGCCCCCGAGATGAAGAGCTTCCGTCTGTTCGGCTGGAACGTGCGCTACGAACTTAACGTCAACACGTTGCTGAGCCTCGTTTCGCTCGTCAGTGTGCTGTCGGGGGTTCTTTACACGGCGGTGCATGTCGTGGCGCTTCCGCTCGAGAACCGCAAAGCCATCGCCCATCTTCAGGCCCAGATCGGCGAACCCAGCCGGCCGGGCTATGTCGTGCGCGGGCTCGCGGGCCAGATCCAGGACCTCAAGCAGAAGATCGACCGCAATCACGACGAAAGCGCGCAGCAACTCAACGCCATTGCGCAGAATATACAGACGTCGAGCGCCGACAATTCCAAACGGTTCGATCGTCTCGACGCCCGGATAGACCGCCTGATCGAAAGCCAGAGCCGGCCGCACTGAGCTCGCACCAGTCTCACTTCACGAAGCCGCCGGGCAAAAGCCCGGCGGCTTTTTTTGTTTCGGCAGGCACGATTCTGAATCGTGTTGCTTCTGGGAAGAATGCACGTGCCGATGTTGCCTATGGTCCTTTGGTTAGCCTGGATTGTCGAGGCTGAACGTTTCCGTCTCGTCGTCATAGGCGAACAGCTCGCCGAAGCGGCCCCAGCCGATTACCGCGCGCAGTGTGTCTTCGGCCGCGTCGGCGGTCATGTAGTCTTCCAATTCGTCGAGGAAGCGGCTTTTCGGCGCGGTGTGACTTCCGCGTTCGTCGAGGATGCGACGGATGTGACCGGCGAGCGCCACATAGCTTACGAGGGCGCGCGAGAAGATCTCCTTGCGGCCGTTCACATCCTTTTCCGCGAACAGTTTACCCATATGGGTGAGCTTGATCGCGCCGCCTTCCAGTTCGGCGAGCCTGAGCATCTGCAGCGTTTCGGCCACGGGGAACAGTTCGTCGATTTCGAGCTGCAAATCGGCAGTGAGATCGGGCAGATCGGCGTTGCCGTCATACGGCATCGCTGCGACCGCCTCGATGAGGCCGGCAATCAGGTTCGCCGAAACCGGCGGCAGATGAGTGCCGATGCCGGTGCCGGGGAAGCGCTCCTTTCGCTGCGCCGCCTGGTCGCCGCGCCGCGCTGTCATCTCGGCATAGATGCGTTCGACGAATGAGATGAACGCCGGATCCTGCCGGTCGCGCGGCTGGCGCAGGTCGATTTTGATCTCGGTCACGACCCGGCCGGGATTGGTGGAGAACAAAAGCACACGGTCGCACATCAAGACCGCTTCTTCGATGTTGTGAGTGACGAGGATCACGCCCTTGATCGGCAGTTGCCCCTCGCTCCACAGATCGAGGAAATCGGTGCGCAGGTTTTCCGCGGTCAGCACGTCGAGCGCAGAGAACGGCTCGTCCATCAGAAGAATGTTCGGGTGCACAACGAGCGCGCGGGCAAAACCCACCCGCTGGCGCATACCGCCGGACAGCTCTCTCGGATAGGCGGATTCGTAACCATCGAGACCGATGAGGTCGATGGCCGACAATGCGCGCGCGCGAATTTCCTTGGGCGGAAGGCCGAGCGCCTCGAGACCGAGCTGCACGTTCTCCAGCACCGTGAGCCAGGGAAACAACGCGAAGCTCTGGAACACCATCGCGATACCGCTTGCCGGTCCGTCGACCGTTGTGCCGCGATAACGGACCGAGCCGCCGGTTGGCGACGACAGGCCGGAGATAATGCGCAGCAGGGTCGACTTGCCGGAGCCCGAACGGCCTAGCAGGCCGACGATCTCACCGTCGCGCAAGGTCATGTTCACGTCGTCGAGCACCAGCAACTCGCTTCCACCGGAGCGGGGAAAGGAACGACGGACATTCTCGACGTCCAGCAGCGCTTGCTCTTCCATCTTCGCCTACATCAGCCGAGCCGGAACTTGCGTTCGGCATATTCGTAAAGCGGTCGCCAGAACAGACGATTGACGACCGTCACCAGGATGCTCATCACCGCGATACCCAGCACGATGTGATGAAAATTGCCGGCCGCGGTGGCGTCCGCGATGTAAGCCCCGAGGCCGTGGGCGCGCAACGTATGCGTGCCCCAGGTCGCGACTTCCGCGACGATCGCGGCGTTCCACGAGCCGCCGGATGCGGTGATCGCGCCGGTCACGTAGAACGGAAATACGCAAGGCAACCCTACGCGCCGCCACCACAGCCAGCCGCGCACCTGCAGATTGGTGCCGGCATCGCGCAGTTCGCGCGGCATGACGGAAGCGCCCGCGATCACATTGAATAAGATATACCACTGGGTGCCCAGCACCATCAGGGGCGAAAGCCAGACGTCGGGATTGAGTTGGAAGGTGACGATGCCCGATACCGCAACTGGAAACAGCAGGTTGGCAGGAAACGCCGCAAGAAACTGCGCCACCGGCTGGATCACGCGCGCGAGCGACGGGCGCATCCCGACATAGATGCCGACCGGCGTCCAGATCGCGCTGGCCAGCGCGATGAGCAGAAGCACGCGCACCATGGTGATGAGACCGAGCGCCACTACGCGTGTGATGTCCGCGATCGAAATTGGACCCGCGAAACGGGCGATCTTCCACAACGCGAAGAGGCCGAGCACGGCCAGGATGCCGTACCAGACCACGTCGCCGACACGCTCCGGTACTGCGACCTTCGGCGTGACTCGAAACGGGGATTTGGGCGGCTCCAGCCGGTAGGTCCAGTGAAGGAAGGCGGTGAATGGCGCCGTGGTTGCCGCCAGCAGGCGCGAGCGGCGAAAGACCGTAAGCGCCCACGACTCCGGCTTGTCGTCGCCTTCGTCCTGGTCGAATCGGAAACGGTCCGCCCATGCCACCAGCGGCCGGAACAGCAACTGATCGTAGATGAGGATGACGATCAGCATCGCCCCGATCGCCCAGAAGATCGCGCCGAGGTCGCGATGCTGGATGGCGACAGCAATGTAAGAGCCGATGCCGGGCAGGGTGACGGTGGTATGGCCGACGCTGATCGCTTCTGACGCCACAACGAAAAACCAGCCGCCCGACATCGACATCATCATGTTCCAGATCAATGACGGCATCGCGAACGGCGCATCGATGCGCCAGAACCGTGCCCAGGCGCTGAGACCGAACAGCTTTCCTGCTTCCGTCAGTTCGTTGGGGACCGTGCGTAGCGACTGGTAGAAACTGAAGGCCATATTCCAGGCCTGGCTGGTGAAGATCGCGAACACCGCTGCCAATTCCGCACCGAACACCCGCCCGGGCGCGAGCGACATGAAGAACACCACCGTGACCGAAATGAAGCCCAGAATCGGCACCGACTGCAGGATGTCGAGGAACGGGATTAGCAGCGTTCCGGCACGCTGGCTCTTGGCCGCCCAAGTCGCATAGCTGAAGGTGAAAGCGAGCGAAGCCAGCAGCGCCAGCAGCATGCGCAGCGACGTCCGGAGCGCATATTCCGGCAGGCTCCAGGGCGACAACGAGATCGGGGTGCTGGCGAGCTTGGCGAGCGGCTCGACGAGGATCTGGCTCGCGCTCGCGAACAGGACGATGAAGCCCAGCACCAGAACCGCGGCCAATATGTCCCACTGGCTCGGCAGATAGCGCCGGGCTTCGATCGAGATGGGCGGGAGGGCGATGGAAAAGCGCATGATGACGGGCTGAAGCGAAGCGGTGTCTAACGAAAGCACGATTGTGCGGCGTGGCCCATGTGACAAGAGCGGGACGCGAGTGTGACAGGGTTCTCACAATTGTGTGCACGTCCTGGGATGAAACATTTGCGAGCATGGCATTCCACCGATACGCAAAGCACAGCCGTCACCAGTCTTTGCAGTTGCCAGCAACATTCGGTTCACAAATCCTAGGATCGAAAATGGACGTAAAGTGCTTGGCCGTAACTCTGCAAATACAACCTTAGACTTGTCTAAAGTTGCTGGCACCGATTCCATGTCTCGGACAGAATGCCGACAAGGCCCCGCGATTCTTTTTTCTCAGGTGATTTTATATGGCCGAAAAGCGAGGCAGGCCGGCGCGGCGCAAACCGCCCATCGCAACGTCTCTTGCGGACCGGGTTCTCGATCTGATGTACGAGTTTTACGCGCTGGGAAAGGGCCGCGAAGCCAAGCCGATGCTGCTATGGTTGATTGAACTGGCGTGGGAAGCTGAGAAAAAAGAGCCACCAGACTACGAGGATATAAAGACTCTGCGCGCCCGCTATGCGACCGACGGCGACGACAGCTGAGCCTCAGCGCAAAGGTGCCGTCGCCAGGCCGATGCGCGAGTCGGCGAGACCCAGATAAAGCAGCCATTCGCCGTTCAACGCGACCAGCCCTTGCGCGAAGCATACATTGCCCACCTGTCCCTGCGCCTCGGCCGGATCGATGGTGAGAAACGGTGCCTGCGTGCGCGCCACGAGCGCGGACGGAACGGCAGCATCGAACAGGATCTGCGCCGGTTGATAGGCGAACGGCGGTACGTTCGGATCGCCGTCGATGCGATGGTTGGCGCCGTTATAAATGAGAACGATCCCCGCCTCGGTTTTGAGCGCCGGTGGGCCGGGTTCGGCCAGAAGGGAATCGAACCGGTGTTTCCGCGGCGCCGCCAGCGGATGCAGCCCCTTGGCGGAAAGGACCCGCTCGTTTTTCCAGCGCGGAGGTTTGCCGTCGCGCGCCGGAAACAGGGTCAGATAGCGGTCCGGTGCCGTGTCGATCTCCAGCGGCGTCCAACGGATGAGATCGTCCGAGGTCGCGGCGTAGATCGTGCCTTCGCCCCAATACATCCAGTATTGGCCTTCGTGCCGCACGGCACGCAAGCGCCCATCCTTCAGTTCGGTGAGGATCGCGCCCGATTTGCTCAAGCCGCGCACATAGGGCGTGCCGGCGAAGGCCGGTCCGTGCTTGGTCCAGCGCCGGAGATCGTTTGAGGTCGCAACGAACAGAGACGCCGCCTTGCCGTCGAACGCGGTGTAGGTGCAGAGGAAACCGCCATCGGGCGACTCCACGACACGCGGGTCCTCGCAACCGCCCGGCCACTCCCACGCCTGCCATTGGTCGTTGTCCGGAAAGAGCACCGGTTCGGGCTCGAGTTCGAAATTCCGGCCGTCGCTGCTGGTCGCAAGACCGATGCGCGAGGTGCCGGCATAGCGCCCGACATGATCCTCTCCGCGCACGAGAAGACAGACGCGTCCGTCATGCACCACTGCGCCCGGGTTGAACGCATCCTTCGCCGCCCAGGCAACCCGCGCGCCTGCAACCGGACAGTCGAACGTGACGGCGGGAACATTCTCCATCATCCGAACCGGGCGCGAAAACGGCCCAAGCGCCCAGGAGGGAAGTGCGTCGTTCTCTGAGACGGTCATCGAGATGTACTCGTGTTTTCGTCAGGGTGCGGAGGTTCCGGGGAACGGTCAACGAGATTTCTTGGCAATGCGGAATGCCGCCGTTAGGTTCGGCCGCGCATTTGAGATTGCGGGGAGAGGTGTTTGGAGACCGCTGAAACGCAAGGCAGCGTCGAATGGATCGCGCGCGGCGATTTCGTGGACATCCTCGATCGTCTCGGCATCTCGATCGTTTTGAGCACCCGGCCCAATCACATCATCTTCCTCGGGGCGCGCAACGGCGAGTTGACGTTCTCCGCGACGCAAATGGTGCAACCGCTGGGTCTGGCGGTCGGCCCGGATCGCATCGCCGTCGCTACGGTGCGCTCCATCGCCGTGTTTGCCAATGTCACGCGGCTGGCGGCACATTATCCGCCGAAGCGCGATACCTACGACGCGTTCTTCGTGCCGCGGGCGATCCACCTGACCGGCGATTGTCACATGCACGACATGATTTTCGTGGACGGCGCTTTGATCGGTGCCAACACCAACTATTCCTGCATCTGCCGGATCGATGGCGCGTACAGTTTCACGCCGTTGTGGCTGCCGTCCTTCATCACCCAGCTGCGCGCCGAAGACCGCTGCCATCTGAATGGCTTTGCCGCAGAGGGTGACCAACTCCGCTATGTGACTGCGATGGCACAAACCGATGCAGCGTCCGGTTGGCGCGATCTTCCGGACAATGGCGGCATCCTGATCGACGCCCAGGCCAATGCGATCCTGCGCGCCGATCTCTGCATGCCGCACTCGCCGCGCCTGTTCGATGGCGAACTGTACGTGCTGAACGGCGGCGAAGGGCAGGTCCTGCACGTCGATCGTGCAAGTGGGCGCAGCGAGGTTCTGGCGGCATTGCCCGCTTTCACCCATGGGCTCGCGGCACATGGCGACATCCTGTTCGCCGGTATGTCGCAGGATCGCGTCACGCGGAAGAAAGGGCCGCCGCCGGTCGCCACCGAAGCGAAGGCGATGATCGCCGGTGTCGCCGCGATCGACAGGAAGAACGGCCGCATTCTCGGCGGTCTCGATTTTCCCGCCGGAGTCACCGAAGTTTACGATGTTCAGATACTGCCGGGCACGCGCCGCGCGGCGATGCAGAATCTTCTCGCTTCGGATGGCTACGTCGCCGTCGACACGCCGAACACAGCGTTTTGGTCGCGCCGCCCCGAAGAAGGGATGCATCACGTTCAGGATGTCGCGGGCTCGGGGAACTATCAGATCAAGATCAGCGCGGTCGCTGACAAGATCTAATCCACGTTATCCGTTACGGATACGAAAGTTTTCAGGTTCCATGCGCCTTCCCACTAGGCTTTTTGCATTGGCGGAATTAGTGTGCAGCGGGGCTTCCGACATCCAGAACAATGTGCGCCGCCCAGCGCGAGGGGAAGAACGTCATGCCGGTCAGCGCGTTGCTCAACAAGCACGTCCATCTGCAGGGTGAGCCGGGCGACGATATCCTCGATACTGCGACCGATCTCTCCACCGAAAGCCTGCTATCGCCGCGGAATTTTGCACTCGACAACAGTACCAATCTCCTGGCGATGCAGGGCGCCGCGGATGCGTTTGGCGCCGCGCCTCTGAACGGAGGGCATTTCAGTCCGGATACGGCATCCTTGATCGAGCAATCGGTGGTGACGATCCACCTCCATGGCTATGGCCCCAGTTCGGTGACTTTCCACAGTGGCGCGCCATTCCCGCCTTATGATTCGATCAACACTCTGAGCTCCGACCAATTCGGCGACTCCGTTCTCGGCACGGCAGTTCTTTCCGGCGGCCAGCAGGTCGTGCTGTCCGCGGCCATCATCAACAACGTCACTTACAACGGGTTCACTACTTATCCAGGCTATTCCGCTATTTCCGAAACGATCATCGACAACGGCGTCCCGACGACAAAGACGCTGACGCTGTCCGCGAGCTTCATCGGTACGCCGGACGGTCAGGATCTTGCCAAAGTTGTGCCTCTAACAGGGGGCGAT
This sequence comes from Rhizomicrobium sp., assembly GCA_036490455.1. GTDB lineage: Bacteria > Pseudomonadota > Alphaproteobacteria > Micropepsales > Micropepsaceae > Rhizomicrobium. The sequence goes on along the minus strand of DASXDS010000058.1, from coordinate 8,576 downwards.
TTTGTCGTCGTGGATGAAGCGCGCGTAACCGGTACCAATCTCTATTTCGATCTATTCGACAGCTCGGGAAACAAGATATCGAGCGGCCAAATAAATGGAAACCCAACAAACCATAACGCGGCAGAGTTGAACGACAGCTTCAACCTGGCCGCCACGTCCAACAACGGTTTCGTCGTCGAGTGGAAAGAAGGAAATGCCGAAACCGGTCATCTGGAGACGTTCAGCGTTAACGGATCAACCGTATCGGGGTCTGGCGACTTTCAGTTCCACAACGGCGACAGCGACGCCACCGGCAGTGCCTATATCGGCACCATGGCAGTTGCCACCAATGGCAACGTAATTGTCGCCACTAACCCCGTGGGTGCAGGCGATTTCGCGTCTGCGAACTTCGCGATTTACAACGCCAGCGGCGGAACGGTTGTCGGATCGACGTCTTTTGCGACGGCAGAAGGCAGCCTGCTGCCGAACGAGTCGAGTTCCATGCCGGGCGACACCGGAAATCCGCTTGAGAACGCTTTCGTTGCGCCGCAATTCGTCGCGCTTCCGACCGGCGGGTTTCTGGCGGTCATCGCCAATCCGACCGCGCCATACAACGGATCGTTTGCCGGCTTCAACATGTATCTCCAGACCATCAGTGCAACCGGCGCCTTTGGCACGCCGGAATTGATTGAGACGACGACGAACGGAAGCGCCGACAACACTCTCAACCCCGTCGTTCTCTCCGATGGCAAAGTCGTTATCGATTTCGACGGACATTTCAACAGCGCCGGTGCATTCGTTCCGGGCACGTATGAGATCTATGACCCTGCGAACCCGACCGCGCCGATGACGCAGGTCTTTCCCAGTGGAGTAGCGCCTGTCCTCGGAACCGTCTCGATAACCGGCGCTGTCTCACCGGTCACGGTTTTCACGCCGATTACCGGCGGTACCGGGTATTTCCTGGACAACTATTTTTCGGCGGACAACCACGGCGGCGTGTTCGCAGCACTGCAAAGCGGTATTTTTACCGGCTATACCGGGTATGGCTGGACGCCAATCTCTATGCGGCGGATTTCACAGCGGCGGCGGCGCCGACGATCGCGGCTGGCGGATTCACGACCACGGTGGTCGAAAGTGAGACTGCAACGAGTGGAACAGGAGCGGCGCTGGCCGGCGATACCGACCCGGACAACGGAACGCTCTCGATCACCGCTGTGCAGACGAATGGCGGAACAGTTGGGACGATCGGTTCGCCATTGCAGGGGACATACGGTCATCTGACGCTGCAGAGCAATGGTAGCTACTCCTATATTGCCGACAACACCTCGGCGATCGACAGTGCGGCCACCGGTTCACACCTGACCGACAGCTTCACGATGACGGTCTCGAACGGTGCTTTGACATCGAACGAGATCTTTATGGTCACGCTGGACCGCGCCCCGACGGTGGGCACCCAGAACGAGACGGTGGCGGAGGGCAGCTCGACCAGCGGGACCGGGGGGACGGGCGGCACGGGGGCGCTGGCCGGCGACAGCGACCGGGACGGCGATCCGATCCAGGCCACCAAGCTCGACGGCAACACGATCAACGACACGCTGTCCAACTTCGCCGGCACCTATGGCCACCTGACCATCGGCAATGACGGCTTCTACAGCTACGTGGCGGACAACACCGCTGCCATCGACGCAGCGCCGACCGGCTCGCATCCGATAGACACGTTCACCGTCGCAGTCGACGACGGCCATGGCGGCACGACCAACGAGACGCTGAACTTCTCCATCGACCGCCCGGCGATCGCCCAGGCCGATGCGATCTCGACCGTGGAAAGTGCGACCGTGTCGGCCTCCACCAGGGCGACCGGTCTGCTCGCAAACGACTCCGATCCGGATACCGGCAACAACACCGGCCTCAGTATGACCGGTGCAGTGGTGAACGGCTCGGCGGTCACGCTCGGCTCGACCGCAACCTTCGCCGACGGTTCGACCATCGTCATCGATTCCGACGGCACTTACACCTACGATCCCAACCACGCCTGGGACTTCCTGCCCGATGCGTCGTCGGGCGCGCCGTCCACCGGCACCGAGACCTTCAGCTACACCATCACCGGCGGGGCGACCGCCACCGTCACGATCACCATCAACGGGCAGGATTCCAACGACATCCTCCAGGGCACGGCCGGGGCCGACACGTATAGTGGCGGGATCGGCGACGATGTCTTCAAGATGCAGGACGGCGGCAACGACAACGTCAACGGCGCCAGCGGCAACGACAAGTTCTACTTCGGCGCCTCGCTGACGGCAGCCGATACCGTCGACGGCAGCACAGGGTCGGACACGCTCGTCCTGGGCGGGGACTACACCGGCGGCAACGCCGTTGTGCTTGGCGCCACGACGCTCACCAGCGTCGAGCAGATCGATCTGCATGCCGGCTTCAGCTACGACATCACCTCCAACGATGCCAATGTGGCTTCGGGGGCTACTCTCGTTGTCAATGCCGCCTTGCTCGGCGCCGGCGATACGGTGACCTTCGACGGCTCGGCGGAGACCGACGGTCACTTCCGGTTTGGAGGCGGCGCGGGCAACGACAGCTTCACCGGCGGCGCGCAGTCCGACAGCTTCATTCTCACCCTTGGCGGCAACGACACCGCCCATGGCGGCGGCGGCAACGACACCTTCACGATGGGTAGTGCTTTCACCGCGGCCGATGCCATCGATGGCGGCACGGGGGACGACATCCTCGTGCTCAACGGCGATTATACCGGCGGCAATGCCGTGACGATGGGCGCGAACACCATGATCAACATCGCGGTGCTCCGCCTCACCGCCGGCAACAGCTACGACCTGACCACCAACGACGCCAACGTAGCGGCGGGCGCCACCCTGGCGGTCAATGGCGGCACCCTTGGCAGCGGCGACGCGATCACCTTCAACGGCACGGCCGAGACCGACGGCAGCTTCGCGTTCCTCACCGGCGCGGGGAATGACAACCTCACCGGCGGCGGAGGCAACGACAGGTTCAACCTCAGCATGGGCGGCAACGACACTGTCCATGGCGGCGGCGGCAACGATGTCTTCGGCATGGGCGGCGCATTCACCGCGGCGGACACGCTCGACGGCGGTGCGGGTATCGATACACTAGCCCTCAACGGCGACTACAGTGCCGGCATCACCTTCGGCTCGACCACCATCTCCAATATCGAGAAGATCACTGTCGCTGCCGGACACGACTACAACCTCACGCTCAACTCCTCCAATGTCGGCGCGAGCCAGACACTCACGGTCGACGGCACAGGCTTGGGCGCGGGCGATAGTCTGACGTTCGACGGCAGTGCTATCACATCCGGTGGCCGGCTGCTGCTGGAAGGCGGCGCGGGTGACGACGACCTGATCGGTGGGTCGGCCAACGACACGATCAGGGCCGGCGATGGGACCAACACATTGCAAGGCGGAGCGGGTTCCGACGTCCTGACCGGCGGCGCAGGGGTGGACACGTTCGTCTACAACTTCGCTAGCGAATCGACCGGCATGGCCTACGACAAGATTACGAACATCGATCTCTCCGTGGACTTCATTTCGCTCCTCGGTCCCATCATGGGTATCGACAACGCTGTGACGAGCGGCGCTCTGAACAGAACCGCGGCCTTCGACACTGAGCTTTCCACAGCGATCGGCGCGAGCCAACTCGGCGCACATCATGCCGTGTTGTTCGACCCCACCACTGGTGGGTTGCACGGCCACACCTTCCTCATCGTCGACATGAACGGCACCGCCGGATACCAGGCCGGCCAGGACCTCGTCATCGATGTCACCGGCGCGACGGGTGTGCTGTCGACAAGCACATTCACCACCACATTGATCTGAGAGAACGACGGTGCCGCCCGAAGCGGCATCGTCGTTCACCGTGCGCGCGGCTTCCGGTTCGGCACGAAGACATCCACCAGGTTTTCGTCCGGCAAACCGGCGCGCGATTTCGGGAAATCGTTCGGATGCAGAAACTCATCGGCGAACCATGGGAAACGCTGCGCTGAAAACCGGTCGATCAGCCAATCGATCAGGTTACGCACGCGCGGGATGCGGCTCGCATCCGGATGATAGACGAGCCAGATGTCGTGATGGAAGCGGAGGTTCAGATCGATGGGAACGAGATTTGCGCCCAACGCAACGGCATAGGTCGGCAGCAGTCCGATGCCGATGCCTGTGGCGATCGCCCAATAATGTGCGCTGCTCACGTTGGAGCGTATCGAAATCTGATCGGAAGCCGAAACACTGCCGAGTTGGCGGAGATATTCCTCGACCGGTGTGAGTTGTTCGCTGACCTGCACCGCGAGCCTGTGTTGCGGAAAGTCGGCCACGGATTTCGGCATGCCGTGCTGTGCGATATAGGAGGCGGCGGCGAACGGGTAGAGATGCATGCGGCCCAGCTTCACGACGCGTACATCTTTCTGCATCGGTCGCGCGAGTTGTACTGCGACGTCGGCCTCCAGGCGCAGAACGTCGGCGATCGACATCTGGCACTGTAGATCGATCAGGACTCTCGGATTGTCGCGCTGAAACGCGATGAGACCGGGCGCGATCCAGAACGAGCCGATGCCTTCGGTCGCCGATAGCCGCACCATCCCTTCGACGCTGGTCTCGCTACGTCCGGCGGCGCGCACCAGATCGAACGCGTCGAGCTCCATGCGTTGCGCGATGACCAGCACGCGCTGACCTTCTTCTGTCAGCCGTACGCCATCGACATGACGGGTGAACAATGTCGTGCCAAGTTGACGTTCGAGAGAAGCGATCTGTGCGCGCAAAGCATTGACCGATTGGTCCAACGCGATAGCAGCGGCGCGAATGCTCTTGTGCCGCGACACCGCGAGAAAGATGCGCGCGCCTTCCCAATTCAGAACATTTGCATTGGAACGGACGCGTTCGTTTGCGCGAACACGGCTTTCCTTTTTCTGACGCATACGGAGTCGCTCCCCACGATTACTGTTCTTAGCACGCTTCCGGGAAATTGAGCGGCGCGAAGAGAGCCTCGCTCGCAAATGCATCGGGCGAGGAGCAGCATGAGTACGAACCGCGCACGCGAGGCTTTCAATTTTCTGTTCCAGGACTTCGCACTGCCCGCTGCGGCACAGAATGGGGCCCCGTCCGCCGCAGGCGAGCGCCAGACACAGAGCGGATCGTGGACGTTCGGTAGTGCATCTGTTTCGGGGGCTCAAAGTGGCGTTCGCCACATCGCCCTCGCACAAGGCGGGCAGATATTCTCCACGCTTGATGCGCACACTTTATCTGTGACGCAGACACAGGCAGCGACACACGTCCATCACGACGGCAAGCTGCTCGCCTCGGTGGATATCGCTGTCCGCATCGCGGCAGCGGGTGATCTGCTGCACGCCACCGAAGCCGTTCCTTCGACCGGCGCGTTCGTGCCCCAGCCGATTGGGCTATCCGCGAACCCGCTTCCGGCCTTCTCCGGCCATATCGTTCCTGCGGCACAGCATCAGGGCGTGATGCCGTTTGGCTCGGGCGGCAGCACACCGGTGTACGGCCAACTCTGGTTCGGCACCGAAGACCTCGGTGCGGCCAACGGCATTGGCCATATCGACGGCGATGGCGCCGGACGGGTCCTTGAAGATTCGACGACCGATGGCAACAACAGCGAAGAGCACGCATCTGTCGAGAACATAGGTCTCGATACGGCGGACGGACTCTACTTCCTGCTCACAACCGACGGCTTTCTGCGGGACGGCCGCATCACCAACACCGATCACACCGACCAGAGCGGGCAGATTCAACAGATCGACCAGGTTTTCGGCACAAGCTTCAATGCCGACGAAGTGCAGGCGCTGGCCGTCGACCCAATCAATCACATCGTTTTCGTCGGTCTGTTCGGCCAGACGGATCAATACACGGGCATCCTCGAAGTCACCTACAATCCTACGACCGGCGCGATGACCTCGCCGTACAACGGTGCGACCGGTGTGGTGACGGATCTCAACCACATGCTGGCGGACGATCCCAATACCGGTGGCCCGTTCTCCAACATCGTCGGCATGCAGTACGACATGCAGAACGGCAAGCTCTATTACATCGATCAGACAAACAGCTATCCCGGCGGCACCGGCAGCGGCACGACGTGGCACCAGACCAACGGTCTTTACGTCATCAGCACATCGGGCTCGGTCGGCGCGGGTACCCAGCCAACCCCAACGCAGCTTTCGCTGAACAGCCAGTTCGCCGCCGGTGACAACAACAACTACATCGCCGGCTTTGCGCTCAACGAGGCGCAAGGCATCATCTATTTTGCTGCCGATAACGCCTCCAACAGTACCAGCAAGCTCTATTGGATGCCGATCACGGGCGGCACGGCCACACTGATGAACATGCCGGCCGGCGTCACGCTGGGCCTGGCCGATTACAATGGCAACGGTTCGAATGGGCTCACATTCGATCCCAATCAGCGCCAGCTCTATATTTCCGACAATTCGGATTCGCAGATCGTCCAACTCACGTTGAGCGCGGACGGCCATACTTTCACCGGCGGCAACAGCGACTTTATGGACGTCGACAAAGCCGTCGACAATTCGAGCAGCACGGGGCTGTTTTTCGATCCGCTGCCGGCGCTGTCGAACATCACAGGCACGTCGACGGAAGCGCTGCAGGGCGGCAGCGCGCTCATAGCGCTGACCGCGACGCCGTCGATCACCGATCCGCAGGACGGTGTTTCCACGAAGTTGAACATGGGCTTTGCCCAAGTCGTGATCGCCAATGCGCAGTCGGGCGACCAGCTTTTCGTAAATGGTACGCAGAGCGCGTCCCAGGATGGCGGCAAGATCGGGGTGTCGTGGAACAGCACGACGCACACGTTGACGATGACCGGCGCCGACAGCGAGGCCGAGTATCAGACCCTGCTCCAGGCGATCAGTTTCCAGGACACCGGCACAGACAACAGCACCGGCAGTCATCCGACGCGTACGCTCGATTTCATCATCAGCGATGGCACGACGATCACGGACCAGACGACGCTGAACCCGAACGAAAAGGCGATCACGCTAACGATCGACCGTGCACCGACGCTGACCGCCGACAGCTACACGGCGCAGGAAGGCGGCAGTGCGAGCGGTACGCAGGGGACCGGCGGCACGGGTGTTCTGGGCAACGACAGCGACAAGGACGGCGACGCGATCACCGTCACGGCGTTGAACGGCTCGGGCGCCAACCTGGGGTCGGGCACGTTCACCGGCAGCTACGGCCACTTCGACCTGGCCTCGAACGGCAGCTTCACCTACACCGCCGATCTCACAGGAAACATCGATGCGGCGGCGTTGGGTTCGCATCCGGTGGACAGCTTCACCTACACGGTGAGCGACGGTCTTGGCGGTGTGACGGCGTCGACGGTGAGCTTCATGCTCAACCGCGCCCCGACACTGGCGGCGGACAATCCGGCGACGCAGGCGGTCGAGGGCAGCAGCCTTGTGGTGGGGGTGAGCGGGGTTCTTGCCAACGACACCGACCCTGACGGCGACAGCCTGACAGTATCGGCAGTAAACGGCAGTGGCCCCAATGTCGGTGCGTCGGTTGCCGGCACTTACGGCCACATCACGATCGGTTCGAACGGCGCCTACACCTACGCAGCCGACAATGCCTCGGCGATCGACAGCGCGGCGACCGGATCGCACCTAACCGACACCTTCGCCTATACCGCGAGCGACGGCCATGGCGGCACGACTACGACCAGCATCACGGTCACGCTCGACCGCGCGCCGACCGTGGCGGCCGATGCCTCATCGAGCGATGCAGTGGAACTGAGCACCAATGCCGCTGGCAATGTGCTGATCAACGACAGCGACCGTGATGGCGATTTCCTGACGGTCTCGGCGGTGAACGGCAGCGGCGTCAATGTCGGGGCGCCGGTCGCCGGGACCTACGGCCATCTCACGCTCGGTTCGAACGGGGCCTACACCTATGCCGCCGACAACAGCGGCGCGATCGACGGTGCGGCGACGGGCTCGCACCTGAACGACACCTTTGCCTATACCGCGAGCGACGGCCATGGCGGCACGACAACAACCAATCTCGTTATCACGCTGGATCGTGCACCGACGGTCCTCATCCAGAACGAGACGGTGGCGGAGGGCAGCTCGACCAGCGGGACCGGGGGGACGGGCGGCACGGGGGCGCTGGCCGGCGACAGCGACCGCGACGGCGATCCGATCCAGGCCACCAAGCTCGACGGCAACACGATCAACGACACGCTGTCCAACTTCGCCGGCACCTATGGCCACCTGACCATCGGCAATGACGGCTCCTACAGCTACGTGGCGGACAACACCGCTGCCATCGACGCAGCGTCGACCGGCTCGCATCCGATAGACACGTTCACCGTCGCAGTCGACGACGGCCATGGCGGCACGACCAACGAAGCGCTGAACTTCTCCATCGACCGCCCGGCGATCGCCCAGGCCGACACGATCTCGACAACCGAGTCGAGCACGGTCTCCGCCAGCACCGTCAGCACAGGCCTCCTCGGCAACGATGCCGACCCCGACACCGGCACCAACGCCGGACTCAGCGTCACGGCGGTCAACGGGGTCGCCGGCAATGTCGGCA
>DASXDS010000047.1:0-133525 GCA_036490455.1 Rhizomicrobium sp. | reverse complement strand
GCCCATGCGCTGCCGTTCGCGGAAGCGAGCTTCGATGCGATCGTCAGCCTTGATGCCTATCATTATTTCGGCACAGACGATCTCTACCTCGGCACGATCGCGAAATTCCTCAGGCCGGGTGGCCGTCTTGGTATCGTCGTTCCCGGTCTGGCGCATGAAATTGCCGAGGTGCCGGAGAACATCAAACCATGGTGGGAGTGGGACTTCTGCTCCTTCCACTCGCCCCAATGGTGGCGGCACCATTGGACCAAGACCGGGCTTTTGAGCGTGGAGACGGCCGATCGTTTGCCGGATGGCCGCGCCTTCTGGCTCGAATGGTGCCGCTTCACCGCACCGTTGATGGGCGCACACGGCGCCGGTGCGAAACGCGAGGGCGATATGCTGGAAGCCGACACCGGCGATCTCCTCGGCTTCACCCGGATCGTGGCGGGCAAGGACGAATGATGGCGGGCTATTCGACGAAAGCGCTTCCGCAAAAGCTCGGCATCAAGCCGGGCGATGCCATGGTCGTGCTCAACGCGCCGAAGGACTATGCGAAGATGGTCGCACCGCTTCCCGCCGGTGCGGCCATCGCCGCCAGGCCGCCAAAAGCCGGCGCGCCGTTCGTGCATCTGTTCGTGACCTCGGTTGGAGAACTGGAAAAGCTCCTGCCGGTCGCACGCAAAGCGATGGCGGTGGACGGAATGATCTGGGTCAGCTGGTACAAGATGGCGGCGAAGATCCCGGCGGATGTCACGGAAGGCACGATCCGCAATCTCGCGCTCAGAGGCGATCTGGTGGACGTGAAAGTCTGCGCGGTGAGCGATGTCTGGTCGGGTTTGAAACTCGTGGTGCGCAAGGCACTGCGGTAAACGTGCAATCAGCGACCTGCGGCTTTCGGGGGAAGATCGAGTTTCCGCGAGATCGCTGTGCACATGGTGGGTTACTTCACCATGATCATCGCCACCATCTTCGGGTGAATCGAACACAGATATTTGTATGTGCCGGGTTTGGTGAACTTGAACGAGAACGTCTCGTCCTGATCCAGCGCGGTCGAGCGGAACTGGCCGTCCACGCTCACCACCGTGTGCGGTTCGCCATCAAGGTTTTTCCAGACGACGGTTCCGCCCACAGGCACCGACACCATCATCGGCGAGAAGTCGAAATTCTTGATCGTCACCTGCGCATCGGCCGCCGAAGCGGGTGTGATGGCACAGGCGAAGGCAAGCGTGCCTGCCGCGAAGGCATGGCGATACAATCTCGAAAGCATCGAGGTCTCCGTTTCTTTCAGCTGTCGGGAAAATCAGGCGAGGGTGGAATCGGTGAGCTGAAGCGGCTGCCTGAGGCTCTTCGCCGTGACGGTCGTGATGCCCAGCATGCCGGCGAGCTGGTCGCCGGGCACTTTGAGCGGCCCGGGTCCTGGTCCGACGCCGGCTTGCGGCTGCGGATAGGCGGTCGAGCGCGCGGTGTGGAACGTCACATTGCCTTCCACCTTCTGCACGATCTGATGGATGTGGCCGCTGAGCGCCGTGACCGAGCCGAACCGTTTCATCAGCGCGAAGGCCTGGTCGGCATCGCCGGTGCCCCAGCCCCACGGCTCGTAGATCGTCCAGAGCGGCATGTGCGCGAACACGACGAGCGGCTGGCTCGACGAACGTCCGGCGAGATCGTCTTTCAGCCACGCCAATTGATCGTCGCCGAGCGCGCCGAGGCCGCCCGGCTTGAAGTTCATCACATTGACGAGCGCGATGAAGTGCACGCCGCCGGCGTCGAAGCTGTAATAGCCTTTGCCCTTGGACTCCTGACCATAGTGGTTGAAGAACTCCGTGCCAGTGCCGTCGGTCACGTCGTGCTCGCCGGGTACGGCATGCAGGCTGCTCACGCGCAGGCGTGACAGAAGCTGTTTCGCATTGTCGAACTCTTCCGCCTTCGACAGGTGAGTGACGTCGCCGGTGTGGATCGCGAACGCCGGTTGCGCCGGCATCGCGTTGACGAGATCGATGCTCTTGTTGAGCGTGCCGATCACGTCGGGGTTGGCCTCCTTGTTGAAGCCGATGTGGGTGTCGCTGATCTGCAGGAACAGCGGCGTGCCGCTCATCGGTTTGCGGGCGGCGGCGTCGCCGAGATCGGTCATCGTGAAAATGCCGGCGGAGAGCGTGAACAGCGTTCCCGCGCCCATGCCCAGGCATTGGAGCGCGCCGCGCCGTGTTGTTGGGTCGTTCATGTCGAAAGCCTCGTTGGTGACAAGGCTCTCTACCGGCGAGGCGTCCGTTTTATTCCCGTTCGGCCTTCACCAGGGCGATAAATTTCTGCAGCTCGGCCGCTTCCGTGTCTGAGACAGCTGCAAAATCCAGATCGCCGCTCTTCCAGAATTGCGCGTGATAGCCATGCCGCACACTCGCGCCCGGCAGGCGCTGCCCGCGGTCCGTCCACACGAACAGATCGATCGTGTGCGCGCCATGGCGATAGACGACGACGGCCGCCTGGATGTCGCCGATGTGGTCCATCCGCCCGCCGGTCAGCTTGAACCCGGCATCCGTGAAATCGGCGACCGGCGGCGAAAGGGCGATCCGGCCCGCGAACCAGGGCTTCACGGTGTGATGGCTGCTCGAGACGACGCCGATCTCGTGCCCGTTCATCAACGCGGCGGTATGCGCGTCGATCACGGAATCGGCGAAGGTGTCCGCCGCCGGCGGCAGGATCAGGAGAAAGGCGAGCGCGGCTGCCAGCGCCGTGCCCACGGCACCGCTCGCGGCCCCCAGCCAGAACCCCTGCCGCTTCTTCGGCAACGGCACGACGGTTCGCGCTTCGTCGTCCAGCATCGCAGTCACGCGCGCGCGCAACGCGGCAGGCGCCGCATGCCGCGCCGGTTTCAGCGGCAGCGGTTCGGCTTCGGCCACGATGGCCTGACAGGTTTCGCAGGTTTCGATGTGCTGCGCAGCGTCGTCGGCTGCGCGGCCGGTCAACGCGCCGGCGAGCAGGTCTTTGGTTTGCTGCGTATGATCGCCGCTCATGCGCGCTCCTCCGCCAGATAGCGTTCGCGCAGAAGCGCCCGGGCGCGCGCCAGCCGCGACATCACCGTGCCGATCGGCGTGCCGGTGACGGTGGCGATCTCGCGATAGCTCAAATCCTCGATCTCGCGCAGGACCAGCGCTTCGCGAAATTCCTCCGGCAGCGCCGCGATCGCGCCATCGAGCCTGCGCTGTTCGCTCGCGCTCTGGGCGAGGTTTTCCGGATCGGGATCGGTGGCGATCAGCGGCTGGCTCTCCTCTTCCGGAATCGGCACCTGGGCCCGGCGTCTGCGGTCGGCGGCCGCGTCGCGCCAGCAATTGCGCACGATGGCGAGCAGCCACGGTTTCGCGTCGCCGCCCTGAAAGCCGTCATAGGCACGAAACGCGCGCAGCATCGCATCCTGCACAATGTCCTCCGCGTCGGCAGGCGAGCGCGAGAGCCATCGGGCCAGGTTGTAGGCCGCATCGAGGTGCGGCACGGCTTCCGCCTCGAACCTCCGGCGGCGATCATCCATGCTGAAGGCTTATACCTGTGTCTCGTCCGGTTTATTCCCGGGCAGGCGTAAATTTTACGCGGCGCTGCTGCCCTTGGGGCCGAAGAACACGACCCAGGTCTTGAAATCGTCGCTGAAGGTCTCGAACCGGTGCTCGACCCCGGCGCCCACGAACAGCATGTCGCCGGACGTGAAATTCACCGTGTCGCCGCCGCGCCGGAAAGTGCCGTGGCCGGAGACCACGACATAGACCTCGTCCTGCGTGTGCGGGGTCTGGGTGTCCGTACCCTGCGGCGCGAACAGCAGCAGCCGCATCTCGCCCTGTGTCGCGACCGTGATGAAATTGTCCGGTGCTTTCGCCAGCGCTTGTGCGGCTTCGGCGAGCCCGAATTTGACCGGCGGCGTCATGCGCGTTTCTTCGCGGCGGCCGCGAAGCGCTCGAACAGATAGTGCGAATCCATCGGGCCCGGCGAGGCTTCCGGATGGTACTGCACGCTGAATACGTCCTTTCCGGTCATTCTGAGGCCGCAATTGGTGCCGTCGAAAAGCGACACATGGGTTTCCTTCACGCCCGCGGGCAGCTTGGCCGCATCCACCGTGAAGCCGTGGTTCATCGACACGATCTCGACTTTGCCGGTCTCCAGATCCTTCACCGGATGGTTCGCGCCGTGATGGCCCTGCGCCATCTTCCGCGTTTCGCCGCCGAGCGCGAGGCCGAGCATCTGATGGCCGAGGCAGATGCCGAACACCGGCACATTGCTCTCCACCAGTCCACGGATCGTCGGGATCGCGTAAGCGCCCGTTGCCGCCGGATCGCCGGGTCCGTTCGACAGCAGCACGCCATGCGGAGAATGCTTCATCACGTCGTCATAGGATGTGTTCGCCGGCACCACCGTGATATCCGCGCCATGCGCCGCAAGCTGGCGCAGGATGTTGCGCTTCACGCCGTAGTCGAGAACCACCGCGCGCCAGCTTGGCGCCGCTTCCTTGCCGTAGCCGTCGTTCCAGGCCCACGGCGTCTCGCTCCAGCGATACATCTGCCGCGCGCTCACGTCTTTCGCGAGGTCGAGACCGACAAGCCCCGGAAATTCGCGCGCCTGTTTCACCAGGGCCGCGATATCGAACCGGCCGTCCTCCGACACCGCCACCACGCCGTGCGGCATCCCTTTCTCACGGATGCGGTTGGTGAGCGCGCGGGTGTCGATGCCCGCGATGCCCGGAATGTTGTGCTTCTTCAGCCAGCCATCGAGCGCCGCGAGATTGCGGTAGTTGGACGGATGCTCGGCATCGGCGCGCACGATCATCGCACGCACCACCGGTGTGGTCGCCTCGATATCCTCCGCATTGGTGCCGACGATGCCGATATGCGGGAAGGTGAAAGCCACGATCTGCCCGGCATAGGAGGGATCGGTGAGGATCTCCTGATAGCCGGTCATCGCGGTGTTGAAGCAGACCTCGCCGGCCGCAGCGGCTGCGGCGCCGAAGCCGCGTCCTTCGAACACGGTTCCGTCCGTCAGCACGAGCACCGCGCGCGAAAAAATCGCCGCCCGTTTGGGGGCGGTTGCGGTCTGTGCATCGGTCATGGGAAGCCTCGAATTTGCCGGAAAATAGGGAGCACACCCTTTGGGGTCAACCGGCAAATACTCTTCCTGTTGGCGATTCGGCGCCTGTTTGCGGCTGCGCGGCGTTTCGCCTTAAGTTCCGCCCCTTCAAACGGAGAGTGCCATGGCTTTGCGCGACGATTTCAACAACGCGATGAAGGATGCGATGCGGGCGAAGGAGACCAAGCGCCTCGCCACCGTGCGCCTGATCCTGTCCGCGCTGAAAGATCGCGACATCGCCGCCCGCACCGAGGATTCCCGCGAAGGCATCGATGACGGCAAGATCCTCGACATGCTGGGCAAGATGATCAAGCAGCGCGAGGAATCGGCTGCCGCCTACGACGCCGGCAAGCGGCCCGAACTGGCGGCCGGCGAGCGCGAAGAGATCGAGATCATCCGCTCTTTCATGCCCAAGCAGATGAGCGACGGCGAAATCCGCGCCGCGATCGAAGCCGCGATCGCGGAAGCCGGCGCCACGCAGATGAAGGACATGGGCAGGGTCGTCGCCCTGCTGCGCGCGCGCTACGCCGGCCAGATGGACTTCGGAAAGGCGAGCGCCATAGCCAAGGAATTGCTGAGCGCGCCGAAGTAATTCTAGCTTGTCAAAACTCACCTTCTCCCCCACCGGGGGAGAGGCAGGGTGAGGGGGTGTTCGAGCAGACTCTGTGTTCGCGTGATGTGGCTAACCGCGTACTGCTGGCGTGTGTGGCGAGGCACGCTCTGAGCTATCTGATTTGTGTTTGACACCCCCTCACCCTGGCCCTCTCCCCCCGATGGCGGAGAGGGAAGTCAGTGGGGAACGACCCTCCCGATTTGCTTACGCGCTATGCGCTTCTGCAAATCGATCTTCCACCATGTGGAGGGTAGGGTTGTGCCGAAAATTCCGGCACTGCTCCGAATGCCTTCGACCAAAGACGTAAAGCTCGCTGTCTCCGACGACGACATCCGACGCTGTTTTCCGGCGATGCAGGTGCTGCGCCCGCATCTGACCGGCGAAGACGAATTTCTCGCCCGCGTGCGGCGGATGCGGGCCGATTTCGGCTGGCGGCTGATCTATGTGGAAGATGCCGGCGTTCCTGTCGCGGTGTCGGGGTTTCGGGTGAGCGAATACCTCCATTCCGGCAAGACGCTTTACGTCGACGATCTCGTGGCGCTCGAATCGCATCGCGGCAAAGGTTTTGCAGAGGCGCTGATGGCGTGGATGGAGGAGACGGCGCGGCGTGAAGGCTGCCAGACCTTCAGCCTCGATTCCGGCACGCACCGTCTGGCGGCGCATCGCTTCTATCACCGGCTGAAGCTCGCGATCACCAGCTTCCATTTTCAACGCACGCTTTGAAGGATCGGGCCGGCTTCTACTTTGCGCGTTGCGGTGCCCAACCGACACCGGCGAGAAACGGGAGCACGAACAGCACGAACATGATCGGTGTCGCGATCAGCGCCGGAATAGTCAGATATTCTCCGAGCTGCATTGTGTTGTCCGAGATATCGCCAAGCGTGCTTTCGAGCCAGGCCCCGCCGAAATTCAGCGTGAAAAACGCACTCGTTGCCGCCGCAACCCACATCGCGGGCCCGCGTTTGTTCCGCGAGATGATGAACGCCGCAATGACGGCCGAAGCGAACACACACCCGGCGATCAGCGTTGTCTGAACACCGGCGGCGGGCGCCAGATAGCCGAAGCGGTAGCCAATATAGTGCGGATCGACGAGACCGCGCAGTGGAGCGTCCGCGCCAAAGCCCGCAACCGACAAATGCGCGAGCGATATCGTACCGGCGGCGAAACCAGGGCGGAAGCGCCATAGCATGAACGACCAGCCGGCCAGCAGAACGGCTATGATCGTCAGTCCATAAGCTACCCAGTTGAATCCCGCGAAATTCATGAAATCCCCAGATTTGTGGTGTGAGGCTACTACCGCTCGCGCCGATCCGATACGAGCGGTCTCGGGATTCACAGATTTCCTGCCGAAAGGGCGCGCATGTGGGGCCGCAAGCCCTTACATTAGGCCGATCCATGCGTTTCGGCCCCAACCTTCTGGAAGAGATCCTGCGCCGGACCGACCTTGTCCAGCTGGTCGGGCGGCGGGTGAATCTCGTGCGCAAGGGCCGCGCGTTCTGGGGCTGCTGCCCGTTCCACGGCGAGAAGAGTCCAAGCTTCAAGGTCGAGAACGAACGCCGGGCCTACAAATGCTTCGGCTGCGGCGCCGGCGGCGACGCCTTCAAATGGCTCATCGAGACCGAAGGCGTGAGTTTTCCGGAGGCCGTCGAACGGCTGGCGGGCGAGGCCGGTGTCGAACTTCCCAAATGGTCGCCGGAGGAAGAGGAGCGCGCCGAGAAAAAGAAGTCGCTCTACGACGTCGTCGAACTCGCATGCGCCTTCTTCGAGGAAAAGCTGTTCGCCCGCGAAGGCGCCGAGGCGCGGGAATATCTGAGAACGCGCGGGCTCGACGGACAGGCGGCGAAACGCTTCCGCCTCGGCTACGCCCCGAGCAACAGCGAGTTGCGCGATTATCTGCGCGGCAAGAACGTGACGCTCGACGATATGATCGCGGCCGGCGTGGTGCGCCCCGCCGATGACGAACGCGCGGCGCGCGATTTCTTCTACGACCGGCTGATGTTTCCGATCACCGATCCGCGCGGCCGGGTGATCGCGTTCGGCGGCCGCGGCCTCTCGCCCGACGCGAAGCCGAAATACATCAACACCGGCGAAACCGCGCTCTTTTCGAAGGGCCATCTGCTCTACAACTTCGCCACCGCGCGGCCTGCGGCGCTCAAGGCCGGCACGATCATCCTCGCCGAAGGCTACATGGACGTGATCGCGCTGGTTCGCGCCGGCTTCGAGCATGCGGTGGCGCCGCTTGGCACCGCGCTGACCGAAGACCAGCTGCACCTGCTATGGCGCACGGCTGCGGAGCCGACACTGGCGTTCGATGGCGACGACGCAGGCTTGCGCGCCGCGCATCGCGCCGCCCGTCTCGCGCTGCCGCATCTGAAAGCGGGATATTCGCTGCGCTTCGTGTTCCTGCCGCCCGGCGAGGACCCGGATTCGTTCATCGGCGCGCAAGGGCGCGAGGCCATGCGCAAGTTGCTCGATGCGGCCGAGCCTTTGGCAAAGGTGCTGTGGCGGGCCGAGACCGAGGGCAAGGATTTCTCGACCCCGGAACGGCGCGCGGGGCTGGAGCGTGCTTTGGGCGAGATCGTACAGGCGATCGGCGACCAGAAGATCGCCGATTACTACCGCCGCGACTTCGACCAGAAGGTGTTCGACACCTTCAAACGCCGCGCGCCCGCGAAGGATTATGGCGCGCGACCGCAAGGCCGGTTCCGCGACAATCGCAAGGGGTTCCGGCGCGACGCCCCGCCACCATCGCTCGCCACCGGCGAGGCGGTGTCTCCCGCGGTCCGCAACTCGCTGCTCGCCCGCACCGGCAAAAGCGGTGTTTTGCGGATGAAGGAACTGGAACTCGTCACCCTGCTTTTTACCCATCCGGAACTGGCTGCAACCCAGGGGGAAGCGCTTGCAGAGCTTCCGTTTTCCGACCGTTCGCTTGACAGGTTCCGGCATGAACTCCTAAACCTCGCCGCTTCCGGTTTCAGGCTTGAAAGACAGGCTCTTGAGGCCCATCTCGGTCGCTCGGGGCAGCAGGATCTTGCCGACAAGCTCGGCCAGCGCGCTTCCGGTCTGGCGGACGCCGACGAAGACCCCGATGCCAGGTTCTGCACCTGCGTCGCCCAGCTTCGGCAGATTGCCGACGGCGGGGCCGAACGGGCCAGGGCCTTGGAGCGTTTCAAGACCGAGGGGACGGAAGAGAGTTGGAGCGATGCTGCTCGTTTATTGGGCAGCCGCGACGGCTAAAATCAGGTTCGGACACAGCCGGACCGCAAAAACGTGATTCTCTACACATAGGGTAGGGACACCAAGTACGGATCTGAGAGTGGCAACGAAGGCAAACACCAAAAAACACCCGAAACATCCCGCCAAGCTGGTGAAGAAGCCGGCTGCCAAGGCGGCGCACGCCAAAACGGCGGCGAAAGCGACGGCCTCGAAGGCTGCGGCGCGCAAATCCGCGCCCGCCAAGCCGGCCCCGAAAGCCAAGCCGGAACTCAAATCCACCAGGACGCCTGCCAAGGCTGCGGCCGTGAAGCAGGAACTCAAGAAGTCCGAGACGAAAGCCAACGGCAAAGCCGTGGATGTGAATATTGCCGTCGCGGTAGCCACGCTGGCCGTCAAAACGGCCAAGCCGCTGGTGAAGCCCGGCGCCAAGAACCTGCTCAAGCCCGGCCAGACCGATCCCAACCAGCCGCAGCCGGATGCGGATTCGCCCTTGCTCGACATGTCGGATGTCGGCGTCCGCAAGATGATCGCCAAGGCGAAGACCCGCGGCTACGTCACCTATGACGAACTGAATAAAGTCCTGCCATCCGACAAGGTATCCTCCGAGCAGATCGAGGACACGATGTCGATGCTCAACGAGATGGGCATCAACGTCATCGAGAGCGAAGAGCAGGAAGACGGCGCCGAGGGCGAGGGCGCGCTCCCCGCCGTTGCCGGCAGCAAGGCGGTCGCCACCGTCGAGAACGAGAAAGAGACCTATGACCGCACCGACGATCCGGTGCGCATGTATCTGCGCGAGATGGGCAGCGTCGAGTTGCTCAGCCGCGAAGGCGAAATCGCCATCGCCAAGCGCATCGAGGCCGGCCGCGAGCTGATGATCGGCGCTTTGTGCGAAAGCCCGCTGACGTTCGAAGCGCTCACCGTGTGGCGCGACGAGCTCAACGAAGGCAAGGTCCTTCTGCGCGACATCATTGATCTGGAAGCGATGTATGGCGCCGGCCCCGACGGCCAGCCCAACGTCCCGCCGCCGGTCGGCCCGGACGGCAAGCCGCTGCAGAACGTGCCGGCCAGCGCCAATGCGACCCCGCATCCTGCGCTGAACGGCAATGGCGCTATGCCTGCCATTGCAAAACCGCCGGTGCCGAAGCCGGTGGTGCCCAAAGCCGATGGCGAAGAGGTCGATCCGGGTGAGGCGGCCGCTGCTGCCGATGCCGCGGGCGACGACGACGGCTTCGAGGACGAAGGCAACCTGCCGCTCTCCGCTATGGAAGCCGCGCTGAAGCCGCAGGTTCTCGAAACCCTCGACAACATCGCCAACCTCTACAAGAAGCTCGGCAAGCTGCAGGACGCGAGCGTCGAAGCCGCGCTCGGCGCCGACGAACTGTCGACCAGCCAGGAACGCCGCTTCAAGAAGCTCCGCAACGAGACCATGGATCTCGTGAAGGGGCTCAAGCTCAACAACAACCGCATCGAAGCGCTCGTCGACCAGATGTACGGCATCAACCGCCGCCTCGTGTCGCTCGAAGGCCGCCTGCTGCGCCTCGCCGAAGCGCATGGCGTGGAGCGCACGGATTTCCTCAAAGAGCATTTCGGCAACGAGCTCGATCCCAACTGGGCCCGCCGGGTCGGCCGCTTGTCGCGTCCCGGCTGGAAGGATTTCGTCATCGACGAGCGCGACAAGGTTCACGCGCTGCGCGAAGAGATCCAGACCCTCGCGCAGGAGATGCGCGCCTCGATCGTCGAATACCGCCGCATCGTGCACACGGTGCAGAAGGGCGAACGCGAATCGAGCCAGGCGAAGAAGGAGATGATCGAGGCGAACCTGCGTCTCGTGATCTCGATCGCCAAGAAATACACCAACCGCGGTCTGCAGTTCCTCGACCTGATCCAGGAAGGCAATATCGGGTTGATGAAGGCGGTCGATAAGTTCGAATACCGCCGCGGCTACAAGTTCTCGACCTACGCGACGTGGTGGATCCGCCAGGCGATCACCCGCTCGATCGCCGACCAGGCGCGCACCATCCGCATCCCGGTGCACATGATCGAGACGATCAACAAGCTGGTCCGCACCAGCCGCCAGATGCTGCACGAGATCGGCCGCGAGCCGACGCCGGAAGAGCTGGCGGAGCGGCTCGCCATGCCGCTCGAAAAAGTGCGCAAGGTGCTCAAGATCGCGAAAGAGCCGATCAGCCTCGAAACCCCGATCGGCGACGAGGAAGACAGCCATCTCGGCGACTTCATCCAGGACCCCAACGTGGTGCTCCCGATCGACGCCGCGATCCAGGCGAACCTGCGCGAGACGACGACCCGCGTGCTGGCGACGCTGACCCCGCGCGAGGAGCGCGTGCTGCGCATGCGCTTCGGCATCGGCATGAACACCGACCACACCCTGGAAGAGGTGGGTCAGCAGTTCAGCGTGACGCGCGAACGCATCCGTCAGATCGAGGCGAAGGCGCTGCGCAAGCTGAAGCACCCGTCGCGTTCAAGAAAGCTTCGCAGCTTCCTGGATAATTAAACGGAAGACAGGCCCTTCCATCAGGAAGGGCCGTTCGCATTGGCGGACACAAGGCGGGGCCGCGAGGCCTCACATACAAAAGGGACAGACGAACAGCAGATGGCCGGCCACAAGGAACACACTTTCTCAGACCGTATGGAAGACGCCGCGAAGGCCCGCGCGGCTCAGCTCGAGCGCGCGCGCAAGAAAGACCCGCGCAACGATCCGAAATTCGCCGAACGCCAGGCGGCCCGCATCCAGGCCGCGAGAGAGCGCGAGGAGCGCGAAGCCGAGCGCAAGGCCGCCAGGCTTGCCGAGCAGCAGCGGATCGCGGCCGAAGCGGCGGCCGCCGAACAGGCCCGCCTCGACGCCGAAAAGGCGGCCGAGGAAGAACGCCGCCGCCAGCAGCTGGAAATGGCGTCCCGCGTGGTGGCCGACGAAGCCGCCCGCAAAGCCAAACGCGACGCCCGCTACGCCGCCCGCAAGGCTCGGCAGCGCTGATTTTCTATACGAGGATTAGGTCATGGCGCTCATTAGGCAATTTTCGAATAAGCCTATGGAGCGCAACTCGATCCATCGCGAAATCAAAGCGTCGTATTCCGTCTTCGAGTACGACGGCCGTGTCTTTGTGCAGATCGATAGTTTCGGAACAGAGGATCGCCAGATTCCGGGTAAGAAGAGCCAGACAATTCAGCTTGATCGTCAGGGCGCAGAAGCGCTCGTGAAGATTCTCAAAACCGCTTTCAGTCTGGACTAGCTGCCTGCGCTCTAGCGTCCCTTTGGAATGAAGTTGGCGCTTTGTTTGGAGATGGCCGCGCGGGTGGTGATTTCCTTGTGCACTTCCGTCAGCAGGGCGACGATGCCGGCGGCGTCCTTGACGCCGGCTGAGCCCGCCAGACCCGCGGTCAGGATGGCGGCGACCTGCATTTCGAACTGTGCGTGATCCATGGCTCGGCTCGGACGTTGGCGTCCGCGAGCCTACCGGCGGCCGGTTTTCATTGTGTGAACGCGGCGCGCGAAAGCGTCGGCTACCGATCTGCGACTTTCGTTCAATGGGCCGGAGAGATGGTCACGCGTTCGATCACCACCGGGATGATCGGGGCGGCCTGGGGGAAGGGGCCGATGCCGCTGCCGACCGGTACAGCGCCGATCTTGTCGAGCACATCCATCCCGCCGGTGACCTGTCCGAACACCGCATAGCCGGTGCTGTTGGTGGTGTCGCCCGGCGCCTGATCGAGTTGCGGCATATCGGAGAGATCGATGAAGAATTCCGCGGCCGCGCTCGCCGGATCGCTGCCGCGCGCCATCGCGATCGCGCCATGCACATTCTTCAGCCCGTTGTTGCCCTCGAACGCGATCGTCTTGTGAAGGCCGCCCTTGAACGAACCGTCGGCCAGGTAGCTGCCCGCCTGGATCACGAAGCCCGGCTCGACGCGATAGAACACTGTGCCGTTGAAATGCTTTTCCTTCGCGTACTGGATGAAGTTCTTCACCGCAATCGGCGCGTGTACGGGATCGAGCGTGACCGTCATCGTGCCGAGCGACGTCACGATGGTCGCGACCGGCCCGTTCGGCGGCACGGTGACGGCAGGTGCCGGTGCTGCGGCTGGCGGCGCGGCCGGTGCCGCAGGCTGGGCCGTCGTGTCGCCCGGCGCAGGCGCTGCATCCGGCGCCGGATCGGCCCATGCCACACCTGCCAGCAGGAAAGCCGCTGCAACACCCGCCATCACCCGCATGTCACACCTTTTTCAGCGCCCGCTTCTTGTGCGCGGCGCGTTTGCCCGATTTGCCGCTCTCGACGATATATTCCGGGTTCGCCTTCGATGCAGCAACCTTGTGCGTTTTGATTTTGGTCGTGCGGGTCTGTTTCTTGACCACATGACCTGTGGTGCGGCCCTGGCTCGTATTCCACGAAACCTTGTCGCCGCGTTTCAGGTTTTTCTTCGCCATAACTGGGGAGCGCGGGAGCCGCCGCTTCCGTTCCCTTAACCTAGCGATGCAACGCCTGGATGACGATCCACCCGATCAATCCACCCAAGAGGATGATGGGGACGATCCAGACCGCCGCACCGAACAGTTCGCCCAGCGAACCGCTGGCGGATTCCTCGTCCGCGGGCACTTCCTTCTTCGGAGGAAGGTCGTCGTAGTCGCTGCTCATCGCACACCGCCCCAAATCGCCGCGGCAGTCTAGGGAAAGCGGCGCGCCAGTCTATTGCGGCAGATAGGCGTTGGGCTCGACCAGCATAAAGCCCGGCATCTCGCCGATGCACTGGCGCAGCAGGAAGGCATGGCCCGAGCCAAAGAACACCACCACCCGGTCGCCGGGTCTGGCCAGCTGCACGATGTTGGCACAGATGAGGAAATTGCGGCGGTACCAGGCGGTCAGAAGGTCGGCGCCGGGCTGCACGCTGCCGCTGCCGAGCTTCAAGGTCGTGCGATAGAAGTCCTGACTCCGCGCGATGGTGGCGGGATCGTTCAGGAAGCGCAGGGTCGCCGCCACGCCTTTAGTCTTCAACGTATCGCCCATCGTCGCCATGAAGCCGTCGACGGCCGCGCTCTGCGCGTCCAGCAGCGGCATCTCGCCATGCGCCTTGGCAAAGGCCTGCACCGCGTCGTAGGGAAAATCGCCGTAGGCATCGACGCCATTCACGGCGAGCAGATTCATCTGCTGCGCCAGCCGGAAGCCAAGCTGCACCACCTCGTTGCGCGAAGGCGCGAGCGTCCCTTTGCGATAGGCATCATAGCGGGTGTTCGTGGTGTCTTTGTCCCACTCCACATCCACCATCGTCGGCTTGAATGCGGCGATGGCATCGACCGTGCTCTTGATCTGCGCTTGCCGCTCGGGCGACAGCACGTCATCGACTTTCAGGTTGTGCAGGTCCTTGCCGGGGTTGGACATGTGGAACACGCCAACGATCATCACCTGGGCCGGCGCATCCGCCGCACGGGCGCCAAGCGGTACCGCGAGCAGCAACAGGCCTAAGACAAGGCGAGACAGGCGCATGATGACGTTCCCTCTATCGCCCGGAGATAGAGGGTGTTCGGCCGCGCGGCCATCGTTTGCGACCATGCAGCTGCTGCATGGCAAGGTTGCGCGGCGCGCGTCCGTTGCACCGTATGCCCGGTCACTCGGCCGCCTTCACCTCGATCGCCTTGGCGCCGTAGCGTGCTGTGAACTGCTCGGTTTCGATCTCTTCCAGTTCGATGTCGCCCGCCAGCACGCCGCGTTTCCACGCTTCATGCGCCGGAATGTTGGCGTGGAATTCCGGCATCACCTCTTTGGCGAACAGCTCGAGGCTCGAACAGATATCCTCGTGGCTGTTGCGACCGGCCTGGTTGAGCAGGATCACCTGATCGATGTTCGACTGTTCGAATTTGCGCAGCTTGCGCCGGATGGTTTCCGGCGAGCCTATCAATCCGCCGGCCAGCGCCTTCGCCGCCGCATCGGGGTTCTCGCGCTTCCATTTGTTGTATTCGTTCCACATGTTCACCGCGCCCGGCGGGGGGCGCTGACGCGTCGTACTTTGCCCGTAGAAGCGCAGCGCGAACTGGAAGAACGTCGCGCCGTCCGCCTTGGCGCGCGCTTCTTCGTCGGTCCTGGCGCACATGAACATCGACACCAGTGCGATGTTCGGATTGACCGGATAGTCGGCGAGTTTTTCGAGCCGCTTGGTCAGCGCGTTGTAATAGGCATGGACCCAGGCATGCGCCGCATCGGCGCTGACGAACTGGAACCCCAGCGCGCCCAATCCGCGCCGCCCGGCATAAGCGATCGTTTCGAGTTGCGAGCACGCCGTCCACAGCGGCGGATGCGGCTTCTGGCGCGACTTTGGCAGCACATTGCGCAGCGGGAATTTGAAATACGGTCCGTCGTAAGACGTGCCGCCGTCCCCGAACATCGGGATCAGCGCTTTCACCGCATCTTCCCAGATCGCGCGCTTCTCGTTGAAGTCGACGTCGAACGGTTCGAGCTCCGTGTTGCTCGCGCTCTCGCCCATGCCAAGTTCGACGCGGCCATGGCTCAGAAGGTCGAGCACCGAAACCTTCTCGGCCACCTTGGCGGGATGGTTGGTCGTAAGCTGGAAGATGCCATGCGCGAGGCGGATGTTCTTCGTCCGCTGGCTCGCCGCGCCGAGGAACACCTCCGGCGCGCTGGAGTGGGAATATTCCTCCAGGAAGTGATGCTCCACTTCCCAGGCGTAGTCGTAGCCAAGCCGGTCGGCGAGTTCCAACTGATCGAGCGCGTTGTTGTAGAGTTTGTATTCGCTGTCCGCATCCCACGGCCTGGGCAGCTGCATCTCATAGAAAATGCCGAACTTCATTGTCGTCGCCCTCCGGACAATTCTTTCGGTCAGCAAAGCACAGGGAAGCGGCGCTGCAAATGGCGGGCGGCGCTCCTTTGCGCAAACGTCCCAGGGCACTATCATGCTTTTCCGATTGGTGAATGCGTCATGAGTATCGAAGAATCCGCCCGAAATGCCGTCCACACCGCCGCCGAAGCGGCCGGTCGCATCTACTCCAGGTTCGAGGAACGGGCCGATGCGGTGGTCCATGTGCTGGGCATCGTGTTCGCCATCAATGCAAGCGCGTGGCTTCTGTGGCACGTCACGGGATTGCCCGCCTCGGTCAGCGTCACCGTGTACTGCGCAGGCCTGCTGGCGATGATCGGCATGTCGGCCGCCTACAATCTGACGCCGGGGCATTTCCGCGCCAAGGATATCCTGCGCCGGCTCGATCACTGCGCGATCTTCATCATGATAGCCGGCACCTACACGCCGTTCGCGGCCGGCCGGCTGGGTGGATGGGGTTTGTGGATCCTGATCGCGAACTGGTCGGCGGCGACGCTCGGCATCGTGATGAAGCTCATATTCCCGCGCCGGTTCGAAACGCTCAGCATCGGGCTCTATGTCGCGATGGGCTGGCTGATCGTCGTGGCGCTGAAGCCGCTCATCGCCAATGTGGCGACGCTGGATCTGTGGCTGCTGCTTGGCGGCGGCGTGGTGTATTCCGCAGGCATCGCCTTCTACGTGATCGAGCGCATTCCCTATCACAAGGCGATCTGGCACAGCTTCGTGCTGGTCGCCGCCGTGCTGCAATTTCTGTCGATTGCCTTCGAGTTCCGGTGAAAACGCTCTGCAACATCGCGTGTCTGGATTTCGGCGGCGAACGGGGCTAAAGCCTGCCATGATCTCCGCCATTATTTTCGACTGCGACGGCGTCCTGGTCGACAGCGAAGTTCTCGCCCATGAGGTGGAGAGCAAGGTGCTCGCCGATATCGGGCTGCATTACGACAAACATGAGTTTGTCGCCCGCTTCATGGGGATGAGCGATTCCGCGTTCTGGGATGCGCTGGAGAAAGATGCACAGGAACGGCTTGGCCGCTCGATCCGCGACGAACTGCGCGAGCCGATGCGGGCCTTGATGCGCGAAGCGGTGCGCACGCGGCTGACGGAGGTGCCCGGCGCCGAGCGCGCCCTTGCCGCGACGGCGCGGCGCAAGGCGGTCGCAAGCTCCAGCCAGCAGCAGGCGCTGGAGATGAAGCTCAAGATGTTCGACCACTGGAAGCATTTCGCACCGCACGTCTATTCCGCCGATCATGTGATGCATGCCAAGCCCGCGCCCGACCTGTTCCTTCACGCCGCGAAAGAGCTTGGCACATCGCCGGACGAATGCCTCGTCATCGAAGACAGCGTCAACGGCGTGATCGCGGCGCTTGCCGCCGGCATGCGGGTCTGGGGTTTCCTCGGCGGCGGCCACATGGACGAGGATGCTGGTGCAAGGCTGATGGCGGCGGGTGCGGAGCGGTTGGTGAAAGACTGGGACGAAGCGACGACGCTCTTCGCTGCGCTGTGAGCACAAATATATTCAGGCGTAGTTGAAGCTTACGCTGATCCGCTGTCCCCTGGCGCGATTGAGCGGGACTTCATGGCGCACGAAGCTCTCCCACAACAAAAGAGTCCCGGCCTTCGGCTCCACGCTTACAAACGTCTGGTTGTCGCGTTGCACGCGCGCGCGTTTTGCCGGCGCCGCCATCATCATCGCAAGCCGCGGGTCCTCGAAGCGGATGGCGGCGGCGCGCGGCGGCATCTGAACGTAATAGGTCCCGCTGATCGCGGCGTGCGGATGAATATGCGCGGTGTGCACACCGCCCTTCGGCATCACGTTGATCCAAAGCGAATCCAGGGTCAGCCGCGTCCGCTCGTAATCGAGCGCCTTCGCGAACGCCTGCACATGTTTCGCGATCGCCTTTTCCAGTTCGGCGAACACGCTGGCGCGGGTCGGAAGATCGTCGAGCGACGCATAGGAGGTGTAGCCTTCGTAATCGTGTTCGCGCGCCCAGCGCTGCCCGGCGTGGTCTTCTCGCGCGATGGCCGCGCAGGTTTTCGCAAGATCGGCGTTCCGCGCACGGCTTAGTTCCGCACGGTAGAGCCTGGTGACGAACAGCGTTTCGATGCCGGCCATGAACGCGCTGTAACGCGACGCTCCTCGCGCGTCAAAAGGCCGTCACGCCTGCGCTTGGTCCGCATCCCGCATGGGTCTATCAGCATGGCGATGGCCGGCCTCTTCAATCTTCGCCAGCTTCGGCGGTGGCGCGTGCATTCGCGCCGCTGGCGCCGGCGCGCCATCTTCATGCTGGGTGGGCTGGCCACGGGCGCGGCCGCGGTCATGCTCACGCTCGGCGCCGACGGTGTGCAGCATCTCTTCCGCGAATATCTGAAGCTGTTTCCCTATGGCGCCTTTGTCGCGACGCCGCTCGGCTTCGCGGCCGCCGTCTGGCTGGTGCAACGGGTGTTTCCCAACACGCAGGGCTCCGGCATTCCGCAGGCGATGGTCGCGCGGGCATTGGAGAACCCCGCCGACCGCATACCCTATGTCGGTCCGCGCGTTGCGGTGGGGAAAATCCTGCTCACCCTGCTCGGCTTGTTGGTGGGTGCATCGGCAGGCCGCGAAGGTCCCACCGTGCAGGTCGGGGCGTCGGTGATGGCGTGGATCGGCGGGTTTTCGCCGCGCCGTCAGCCCGGTCTCATTCTCGCCGGCGCCGCAGCCGGCGTTGCCGCCGCATTCAACACGCCGCTGGCCGGAATCGTGTTCGGGATCGAGGAGATGAGCCGCAGCTTCGAGGTGCGGACCAGCGGCCTGATCATCGGCGCGGTGATCCTTGCCGGTCTCATCGCCCAGGCCTTGCTCGGCGATTACACCTATTTCGGCACCGCAAACACATCGCTCGGCTTCGGGCTGGACTGGGTTGCCGTGCCGGTCTGCGGCGTGCTCGGCGGTTTTCTGGGCGGCGTGTTCGGCCGCATCCTGGTTGCGTTTGCCGACGGGATGCCGGGCCGCATCGGTGCCGAAATCGCGCGCCATCCGGCGCTCTTCGCCGCGTTATGCGGTCTCGCAGTGGCGGCGTGCGGTTATGCCTCCGGCGGCGCGACATTCGGGACCGGCTATCTGAACGCGCGCGGCGCGCTGCACGGGACGCAGGCGCTTCCGGCGGATTTCATGCCGCTCAAATTCCTCGCCACCGTCATCACCGCCATCAGCGGTATTCCTGGCGGGATTTTCGCGCCGTCGCTGTCGATCGGCGCCGGGCTGGGATCGGAGATCGCCCGCTTTCTGCCTGCGGCCCCCACCGGCGCGATCGTGCTGCTCGGCATGGTTTCGTATTTCACCGGCGTGGTCCGCGCGCCGATCACGGCCTTCGTCATCGTGTCGGAAATGGCCGGCAATCACGCGATGCTGGTGCCGTTGATGACGGCGGCCCTGATCGCGGAAGCCTGCTCGCGCCTCATCAACCGCGACGGGGTCTACCACGCGCTGGCGATGCGCATCTACGACCGGCGCAACGCAACGCCGCCTTCGCGCGTTGAACGCGCATGATCCGCAAACTGAAATCCGGCGAATACCGGCTTTATTCGCGCAAGGTGGACCCCAAGACCCACAAACGGCGCAATCTCGGCACGTTCAAGAGCCGGGCGGCGGCCGAAAAGCACGAACGCGAAGTCCAGTATTTCAAGCGTCACTGAACGCGCTGCGGCGGGACGAAACCGGGCCCGCCGGTTTGCGGCTGCGGCGCGGTAACGCTCGTGAAGATTGCCGCATTGGCGGTCATGACGGCGGCGTTCTCTTCGCTCTGCAGCGTTCGGATGTTGCGGATATGCGTGTTGTAGGTCGCCAGTTCCTGCGGCCGCGCGAACAGCAGCCTCCCGCCCGTCACCATCCAGAACGCGCTTTGCCGCGCCAGATCGCGGGTCATCGCTTCGGCTTCCACGAACATCCTGTCGTCGAGATCGAGCACGCGATCGTTGGCGGCTTTGTGCCCGACCTCCGCGCGATCGAAACTGGCGAGGTATTGCTGCTTGAGCGTGGCGTCGGTGGCGGAGGTCTCGATCGACCGGCGGAAGTTCGCGACCAGCGTGTCCCGGGTCGTGCGGTAGGTCCGCAGCGCCGCGCGGACCGCTTCGAGTTTTGCACGCGTGCGGACGAGGCTTTTGTCCGCTGCAAAGTGCGATGGCTCGAGGAAGGCGGGAAAGCCGAGCGACGTGACCGTGTTGTGATAGGTCGTCTGCGCGTCGGTCAACGACGACACCAGTCCGTTCTGCATCCGGCGGAAATCGTCGATGCGCGCCTCGGCCTGTTCGGTCTGGGCCTGGACGGCCGCGATCCTCGTATCGGCGTTGCTCTTGACGAACCAGATGACGCCGAGATTGGTCGCACCCACCGCTGCGAACAGGATGAGGAAATAGTCGAAGCTCCGTTCCGGCACACGGCTGCGCAGATACGCGAAGTGCAGCACCGCCCACACGATCAGCGCGACGAACAGCGATGTGCCGAAGATGTATCCGGCCGGGGAGGCGAAATCGCCGCTCCGCAAGCCCGGCAGGACCGCATGCAATTCGCCGGGGACCAAGAGCAATGCCAGCGCCATCGCGACAACGACCGCGATAACCAATCCGGTTATGCCGCTTGGCTCGTCATCCATGCCCGCTCTCCCCCGCCCGGGCGGAAGAGAGCAAACCGGACTGATTCACGCAATGGTGGTTTCAGTCGCCGCGCGAGATGTCGCCGCCGCCTTTGGTCGAGACCGCGAGCTGGGGCGGGTTGCCCCAATAGGTGAGATCGCCGCCGCCATGCACCGAAGCCGTGAGGCTGCGGGTGGCGGTGGTCTTGAGATCGCCGCCGCCGTGAACATCCGCAGCCACCGTCGTGGCGGGGATGGCGCGCAAATCCGCATCGCCGCCGCCGTGAACGGAGATCGCAAGCTCGTTCTGATGCGGGAAGCTGCCCTCCGTCTTCAGATCGCCGCCGCCGTGGACGGAGATCGCATTGAGCTGCGGCGTGACGATCTCGACCCGCAGGTCGTAGCGCCACGGGCAATGCCAGGAATTGCAGGCATCGATCGTCAGGTTGCCGTCCTTCACCGTGAAGGTCGTGTAGTGCAGGTCGCCCGAAAGCATCGTCACCTTCTGTACCGGCCCGTGCTTCAGCACGACGTCGCCGCCGCCATTGAGTTCCAGCCCGTGGAACGGCGCCAGCGGGACGTCGGTTGCGGCCAGGGCTGGTGCAGCACCCGCCAGGGCGAGGGATGCAAGGGTCAAAGCGCGGATCATCGCAGGCTCCATCTTCGGTCCCTCAAACATAGTCGTCCGCCACTAGTATTCACCCATTTCCGGAGCGAATAGCGCGCCCGGCGTACCGGTCTGGCTGGGCACAAGCAGGTGCGATTTTTCCATACCGGATATTCTAATCGCCGCGCCAGGCCGCTAGGCTTCTACCGAAATGGGAGGATGCCATGACGACCGAAACGCTGACCGACGAAAAGACCGGCCGCAAATATACGATCGACTACCCCGACGATTACCGGCTGGGCGAAGCGGTGACGCTGCTGCTCAGCCTGCATGGCGGCGGGTCGGTCGGCGCGTGGCAGCGGCTCTATTTTCCGGCACAGGATGTCGCGAACAAATATCGCGTGGTGATCGTGACGCCCTCCTGTGCGACCAAGGAGCCGTTTCGCCGCTGGGTTCTGGATGCCGACGAGGAGCATCTGGTGAATATCATTGAACAGACCTTCGCGCGCTTCGGCAAGCAGAACATCAAGGCGTTCTGGCTCGTCGGCCATAGCCAGGGCGGCATGACCTCCAACCTTCTGCTCGGCACCGATTACTTTCGCGATCGCGTCGACGGCTGGCTCTCGCTTTCGGGCGGACGGCTCGGTCCGATCAAATTGCCGGACACGTTCTTCCCCGGCGGACGCCCGCCGAATCTTCCTGCGACCGGACCGCGTCCCGGCGCCGGCACGCTGCCCGATGCCGACATCTCCTTTATCTTCACCAGCGGCGAGCGTGAGATGGTCGAACTGCCCGCGACGTCGCCGTGGGCGGAGAAATATGGCGCGGGCGCGCGCGTGCGCCAACCCGACGTGATCGACGACAAGCCCGGCCAGGTCTGGGACACGACGCGCGAAGGCAAATCGACACCCGCATGGGGCGGCCGTCCGGCGCCCGGCAAGGCCGAAGTGTGGCTCTATCCCAATGCTCAAGGTGGCAAGGTGATCGCCGACGTGGTGCGCCTGGAGAAAGGCCACACCGAAGGCCTCGAACCCAACGTCACCGATTATCTCGTGAAGCTGATGGTCGAAGCGCCCGGCGGCAAAATGCGCAATCTTTGAGCCCCCTAAACGGCGGCAAGCGCCGTCTGTTCTTTTTTCAAGGTGTCGAACAACGCTGCAACATCGCCCGGCATTTGAACCGGTGCCTCGCCTATGATGCGGTCCACATAGGCCCGGTAATCATGGCCGTATTGGAGACGAACCATTTGCCAGGCTGCTCTATAAGCCGGTTGTGAGGCGAGGAAGCGCAGAGCGGCTTCGTCGGTCTCGAGCGATTTGCTGTCGAGGGTGCCCGCGCTGTGCTGCAGGAAGGTGTCTTCCCAACTCATGTGTTGTGCCATGACGAAGCCGAGATACGAGCGCGTCTCGGGACCGGAGAGCGGCCGGTCCGACACCGATTGGTGCAATATCTGCGAGGCATACGGTTCTGAAAGTTTCATGATCGCGTCGCTCGCCCGCGCGCTTCTGCCCTGCTGCATCATCGCGCGCTGATTTTTCTCCGTCAGTTTGAGTTCTCTGCTGACCTGGCGAAGTTGGAAATAAAGAAAGACCAAGGACACCAGCACCGCTACGCCGCTGACAAAGCTGCCGAGTGCCGCCAAATCCGAAAGTGACATGAATCCACCTCTGCAAAAAATGATTCCAAATGGCCGGATGCTAGACCCGGAAATCGCCGGGACACAGACCGCTCAGCACGTAGCCAGCGACAACGGGCCACGCCGTGGCGCCCGGTTCTTTCATGGGACAAAATGACGGGACAATTTCGGGAAAGAGCAAATCATGCGCGCAGTGATCCGCCGGGGCGACCGCCTTGTTGTCGATAACATTGCAGCGCCCGAACCGACCGCCGGTAATGTGCTGTGCAAGACGCTGGTTTGCGGCATCTGCGGCTCCGACCTGCATGCACTGACCCATCACGAGCACATGATCGCGGTCGCCGAGCGGCTCGGCAGTTTCACCAGCATGGCGCGCGGCAAGGATGTCGTGTTCGGACACGAGTTCTGCTGCGAAATCCTCGATCACGGTCCCAGCTCCGACAAGACGCTGAAACCCGGCACGCGCGTCGTCGCCGTGCCGGGTGCGATGGGACCAGGCGGCGGTTTCGAGAGCGTCGGCTATTCCAATCGCTATCCCGGCGGCTTTGCCGAACAGATCGTGGTGGCGGAGCGGCTGTTGCTCGAAGTGCCGAACGGTCTTGCGCCGGAACACGCCGCACTCACCGAACCGCTCGCAGTCGGCGAGCATGCCGTCGCGATGGCGGACCTGAAGGGCAACGAAGTGTGCCTCGTCATCGGCTGCGGCCCGGTCGGGCTAGCGGTGATCGCATGTCTGAAAGCGCGCGGCGCCGGACCGGTGATCGCAGCAGACTTCTCCGCGGTGCGGCGCGGCCACGCCGAGAAGATGGGCGCCGACATCATCGTCGATCCGGCGGAAGTCTCGCCGCATACCCAGTGGGCCGATCACGGCGTGCCGAAGACCCGCGGCGAAGCGATGCTAGCCACGATGGCGGGCAGGACGGTGAAGAAGGCTGTCGTTTTCGAATGCGTCGGCGTGCCCGGCGTGATCCAGAACATCGCGGAGTCCGCGCCTGCCGGAACGCGCATGGTCGTCGCCGGCGTATGCATGGAGCCGGACACGTTCGAGCCGCTCATCCTCGTGAACAAGGAAGTCGAGTTGCGCTTCGTGTTCGCCTACAATCAGGCCGAGTTTGCCGCGTCGTTGCGCATGCTGGCGGAAGGCAAGACGAACTACGCGAACATCGTCACCGAGATCGTCCCGCTTGACGCCACGCCGGACGCGTTCGTGAAGCTGCAGACCGACAAGAGCCAGGTGAAAATCCTCGTCGCGCCGTGAGCACGCTCACCACGCATAAGCCTCCGGTGCGGCACCGCCCGGTCCGGGGAACATCTCGTTCAGTGCTTTCATCGTGTCGTCGCTGAGTTCGATGTCGAGGGCCGCAAGGCTCGCGTCGAACTGTGCCATGGTGCGCGGTCCGATGATCGGCGCGGTGACGCCCGGCTGTTTCGCGACCCAGGCCAGCGCCACGTCGCCGGGCGCGTGGCCGAGTTCGGCGCAGAACTTCTGGTAGGCGTCGATCTGCGGTGTCGCCGGAATATAAGAGCGACGCCCACGCTCGTTCTCGGTCGGCTTGCCGCCAAGCTTGCCGCCGCCGAGCGGGCTGTAGGGAATGAACGCCATACCGTAGGCGCGTGCCGCCGGAATGACTTCCAGTTCTACCGTGCGGTTGGTGAGATTGTAGACGCTCTGCTCCGAGACGAGACCCATCGCATGGCGCGCCTTCGCGATCTCGTTCGCCTGCGCGATGTGCCAGCCGGCGAAGTTGGAGCTGCCGACGTAAAGAACTTTGCCTTGCGCCACGAGCAATTCCATCGCCTGCCAGATCTCTTCCCAGCGCGTGTTCCGGTCGACGTGATGCATCTGGTAGAGGTCGATGTAATCGGTGTTGAGTCGCTTCAGGCTCGCTTCGCAGGCATCGCGGATGTTCTTCGCGGAGAGGCCGCGCTGGTTCGGTCCGACCCACGTGCCCATGCGCTTCGCCGGATCGCTCGAACCCCATTCCATCGGCGGCGAATACACTTTGGTGGCGAGCACAGTTTTCTCGCGCCGCCCGCCGCCTTGCGCGAGCCAGCGGCCGAGCAGCGCTTCGGTCTGACCCGCGTTGTAGTTGTTGGCGGTGTCGAGAAAATTCACCCCGAGCTCGAACGCCTTGTCGAGAATCCTGAAACTGTCCGGCTCGTCGGTGAGCCACGAAAAGTTAACGGAACCGAGGCCGAGCGGCCCGATCTGTAAACCTGTGTTGCCGAATTTTCGGGTTTTCACTGTCATCTGCGCTTTCCCTGATGGTCTGACACCAGCGTCGGTTTCATGCGCGGATGCGTCAAGAGCGCAACACTGTCCTGCATGTGCTTGAGAGCATTCGGCAATTCCACGAGCCGGTGACGCTGGCGATTAACCCTGTCTTCTGCGCCGCCGGAACCGGTGCGCATTCCGATGCGTTTTTGTGAGCGTGAGGGGAGGTTATTCGCGAGTGAGTGAAACATGTCGAATGTTGGATTTGCACCGGAACGCCATACGTTAACGAACCCGTCGCGCTGCCTGATCGGTTCCCAGGCCGAATATCGCGCGTCGGATTATTTCTTCCCGCGCACGCAATCGCTCAGCATGCGCGCCGTTCCGTGGGAGCGGAAACCCAAGCCCATCCAGCCGGTCGATCGCTACGCGCTCTATGCGCTTGCCTTGGTTGCCTCGCTGACCTTGGCCTATGTGCTGATCTAAGCGGATGACGCTCGCATGAAACCGAAGCAACGGTTTCGCCGGCGAGACGTTTGCCGATCAGGAGAAAGCGCATGCTGAAACGCATTCTGCTGGTCTCGACGATCGTTCTGGCTGCGAGCGTCCCCGCGTTGGCGCAAAGCAGCGGCTCCTCGGCGGCTTCGGCATCGGGAACGGATCAAGCAGGCCCGCTGGGCACGTCCGAGCCCAACGCGCCCAACGGCACCACGCCGAACAAGCCGCTGCCAAACGGTCCGCCGACCACCGGTAAGCCGAGCTATCCAACGTCGACGCACACCTATCCGCCCTGCGGACAGAAGGGCACGACGAACGGCGGGACACCTGCCGGCACCGCCACGCCCAACGGCGCGCCCGACACGGGATCCGCGAATCCGAAATGTTCGACGACGACCGGAACGCCACCGCCAGGTTGAGTGCGCGCTAGAAGTTGTCCTTGCGCTTGCGGGTTTCGCCGAACACATCGACGTCGCTCGCGCTTTCCATGCCCAAGGTCTTGCGCAGCTCGGCTGATGCGGGGCGCATGAACGGATTGGTCTGCTTTTCGAGGCCGATCGTCGACGGCACGGTCGGCTGCCCTTTAGCCCGCGCCGCCTCGACATCCGCAAAGCGCGCTTTGAGCGCCGCATTGCCCGGCTCCAGGGTCAGCGCAAATCTTCCATTCGACAGCGTGTATTCGTGGCCGCAATAAATGCGGGTGCCGTCCGGCAGTTTCGCCAGTTTTGAAAGGCTGGACCACATCATCGCCGGCGTGCCTTCGAACAGCCGGCCGCAGCCCATCGCGAACAGCGTGTCGCCGGTATAGGCCGCGCCATCCATCACGAAGGTGATTGCGCCTTTGGTGTGCGCCGGCACTTCGAGGATTTGCACCGGATGATTTCCGAACCGCCACGGCGCGTCCTCGGATACGCCCGTGTCGATCCCGGGGATACGTTCGCGATCCTTGCCCGGTCCGACGATCTCGGCCCCGAATTCCTCCTTGAGCGGAAGATTGCCGCCGGTGTGGTCGAAATGGTGATGGGTGTTGAGGACGTGGGTGAGCCTGAGCCCCTTGGCGGCCAGCGCCTGCTTGACCGGTCCGGGCTCCGACGGATCGACGACGGCTGTCAGCCCGGCCTCCGCATCGTGGATCAGGTAGGCATAGTTGTCGGACAGGCACGGCACGATCGTGACGGAAAGCGATCCCACGGGCGGAACTCCTGCATTTGGGGTGGCTAAGGTAGCAGCCCATCCGTTGAACCGGAAAGGCGGGGGCGCTACGTCAAAGCGATGGATTTCGACGCGCCGACGCTTGCGGATTTCTATGAATCGCCCATGGGACAGGTGGCGCGGCGCCTGATCCTGCGCCGGGTGCGCTTGCTGTGGCCGACATTGGCGAACCGGCGCGTGCTCGGCTACGGCTTCGCGGTCCCTTATCTGCGCAGCTTCATCGGCGAGGCGGAACGCGTGGTTGCGGCCATGCCGGCGCAGATCGGTGTGGTGGCGTGGCCGGCGGTTCGCCAGCTCGTCACGCTCGCGGAAGAAGACGCGCTCCCATTCCCCGACGCGTTCTTCGATTGTCTTCTGGTGGTGCATGGGCTGGAAGGCGCCGATGCGATGAAGCATCACCTGCGCGAGTTGTGGCGGGTGATGGCTCCGGAAGGAAAGCTGATCGTCGTCGCGCCCAACCGTACGAGCCTGTGGGCGCAGGTCGAGCGCTCGCCGTTCGCCCATGGCCGTCCATTTACACGGTCACAGCTCGATCGCCTGCTGCGCGATGCGATGTTCGAGCCCGAGCGCTGGGACATCTCGCTGCTGCAGCCGCCGCTGAAGAGTCGCCGTTTGATTCGCACCGGCACCGGATGGGACAGAGTGGGCCGTGCATTGTGGCCCGCACTCGCCGGTGCGCACATCGTCGAAGCGCAGAAGACGGTGTTCGGCGCGGTGCCGGTGGGGAAGCT
This sequence comes from Rhizomicrobium sp., assembly GCA_036490455.1. Taxonomy (GTDB): domain Bacteria; phylum Pseudomonadota; class Alphaproteobacteria; order Micropepsales; family Micropepsaceae; genus Rhizomicrobium. Next base: position 106,262 of record DASXDS010000047.1, on the reverse strand, counting down.
GCGTCAATCGAAGACGAAATATGCGCCGGCGTGACGCACGCGTCATACGTTGATTTGCTTTACGGCTCCGACGGATTCGCACTGTTGAAATGCACACCCGCATTTCGCATGGCTCGCATGCAGCGCATGCATCCGCTGTCCATTCCGCGCAATTCGTAGATCGGTCACACACCTCACGGCGTCGTTATTTCGCGCACCGGTTTTTGCCACTTTGAAATCACAATTGCCCTCCTACCTGTCATCCGCGGAGCGACCCGCGTGTAACCAGGAGGAGAGTACAAAATGAAATTCGCAACAGCGGCAGCGGCGATCGCGATGATCGGTCTCATGTCGGCAAGCACGGCGGCGTTCGCCGACAAGGCCAACACCAGCACCTGCATCAAGATGCAGAGCCAGGTGGCGGAAGCGATCAGCGCCAATGCGCAATCGACCAACATCAAAGAGGCGAAGGACCAGCAGAGCGCCGGCAACTACTTCTGCCAGAGCAATCTGTACGACAAGGGCGTCTCGCACTATCAGCAGGCGCTGACGATCCTCGCGCAGAAGTAAACCTACTTCGGACGCAACAGGAATATCGCGCCTTCGGCGAAGAGATTGGGGCTCCACGCATCCGCGTTCATGGAATGCGTGCGCCCGCCTTCGCCGAGCGCGATGGCCCGTTCGATCTCCACATCCGTTTTTCGCGCCATCGAGACGAAATCGCTGATGGTGCAGAGATGGATGTTCGGGGTGTCGTGCCAGGAATAGTCCAGCGCCGAGGTGCGCGGCATCCGGCCGTTGAACAGCAGCGACAGCCGGACGCGCCAGTGCCCGAAATTGGGCAGCGAAACAACGGCGCGTTTGCCGATGCGCAGCAACTCCTTCAGCACCCGGCGGGGATCGCGATTCTGCTGGATCGTCTGGCTCAGGATCGCAACGTCGAAGACCTGCGTCGGATATTCGGCAAGGTCGGAATCCGCGTCGCCCTGCATCACCGATAGTCCGCGCGCCACGCAGGCATTCACGTTCTGCTGCGATAGCTCCAGACCGCGCCCGTCGACGTGCTTGGATTGCGTCAGGTGTTCGAGCAGCGCGCCGTCGCCGCAGCCGACGTCCAGCACGCGCGCGCCGTCCGGGATCATGGCGGCGATCGCCGCAAGATCGGACCTGAGTGCGCTCATGCGCCGTTCGCCTGCGCCACGGACGTCACGAACCCGCGCACCGCGGCATACAGTTCCGGCTCGTCGAGCAGGAACGCGTCATGGCCGCGGTCGCTCGCGATCTCCACGAAGCTGACATTCGCGCCTGCCGCATTCAGCGCGTGCGCCACGCGCTTGTTTTCCGCCGTCGGAAACAGCCAGTCGCTCGTGAACGCAATCAGGCAGAAGCGCGACCTGGTGCCCCGGAACGCTTCGGCGAGAACGTCGCCGTAATCGGCGGCGATATCGAAATAATCCATCGCGCGGGTGATGTAGAGATAAGAGTTGGCATCGAAGCGGTCGACGAAGGTCGTGCCCTGATGATGCAGATAGCTTTCGATCTGGAAATCGGGTCCGAAGCCGAACGACATGCCGCCCACATTGCGGAAGGTACGTCCGAATTTCCGCTGCAGCGCCGCTTCCGACAGATAGGTGATGTGCGCCGCCATGCGGGCGACGGCGAGTCCCTTGGACGGCTGGGTGTTGTGCTGCGCATAATTTCCCTGATGCCAGTCGGGATCGGCCATCACCGCCTGGCGCCCCACTTCGTGGAACGCGATGTTCTGCGCCGAGTGCCGCGCCGCACACGCGATCGGCAATGCCGAGAGCACGCGATCGGGATAGCTCGCGGCCCATTGCAGCACCTGCATCCCGCCCATCGAGCCGCCCACGACGCACAACACCTTCTCGATGCCCAGCGCATCGAGCAGCATCGCCTGGGCGCGCACCATGTCGCGGATCGTGAGCAGCGGAAACGACAGCCCATAAGGCTCGCCGGTCGCCGGATCGATCTCGGCCGGGCCGGTCGAGCCCATGCAGCCGCCGAGAACATTGGGGCACACCACGAAGAAGCGATCGGTATCGATCGGCTTGCCGGGACCGACCATCGCTTCCCACCAGCCGGGCTTGCCCGTCACCGGATTCTCGCTCGCCACGAACTGGTCGAGCGTCAGGGCATGGCAGATGAGCACGGTGTTGGTCCTGGCCGCGTTGAGCGTGCCGTAGGTCTTATACGCTACGGTAAACGGCGTCAGTTGACGGCCGGAGTCGAGCGTCAACGGCCGGTCGGCGCCGAACATGATCGCCTGTCCGGCGTCCACACCGGGCGCCGTCAGGGGACGCGAAAATCTTGGGCTTGCGGTTTCCGCCATGGCCTCTTCATCCCGGAAAAGCCGGGGCAGCGTTGCTAGGGCCGCATCGCCCCTGTGTCAACGAAATCGCTAGGAATCGCGCGGCTTGCGCCCTATCAACGGCCCATGAGCCCCAAGCCCAAACCCGGTGTTCTCGACATCGCGCCTTATGTCGGCGGCCGTGCCCACGTGCCCGGTGTGGAAAAGGTGTTCAAGCTTTCCTCGAACGAATCCGCGCTGGGCCCGAGCGACAAAGCGCTTGCCGCGTTCAGGGACGCGGCAGACGGCATCGATATCTATCCGGAAGGCAGCGCGAAGATTCTGCGCGAGGCGATCGCGCAGACTTACGGGCTCGATGCCGGACGCATCGTGTGCGGCAACGGTTCGGACGAATTGCTCACCATGCTCGCCGGCATCTATTTGCAGCCGGGCGACGAGGTTCTGTTCAGCGAGCACGCGTTCCTCGTCTACAAGATCGCAGCACTCTCCAACAGCGCAACGCCGGTGGTCGTGCCGGAGCCCAATCTGCGGGTCGATGTCGATGCGATGCTGAAGGCGGTCACGCCGAAGACGCGCATGCTTTATCTCGCCAATCCAAACAATCCGACCGGCTCCTACCTGCCGCACGACGAGGTGCGCCGCCTCCACGCCGGCCTGTCGCCCGATACGCTGCTCGTGATCGACGCGGCCTATGCCGAATATGTACGGCGCAACGATTACGAGGCCGGCATCGAGATGGTCACGGGCTTTCCGAACGTGGTAATGACGCGCACCTTCTCGAAGATCTACGCGCTGGCGGGTTTGCGGGTGGGCTGGTCGTATTGCCCGGCAGCCGTTGCCGGCGCGCTCAACCGCGTGCGCGGGCCGTTCAACGTGTCCGTGCCCGCGCAGCTCACGGCGGTTGCGGCGCTCAGGGATCATCATCACGTCGAAGCGTCGGTTGCGCACAACGAGAAATGGCGCGCCTGGCTGACGAATGAAATCCGCTCGCTCGGTCTCAGGGTCGACGACAGTGTGGGCAATTTCATCCTGATACATTTTCCGGAAAGCGGAGAGCACACCCGCGAGAAAGCCGACGCCTTCCTCACGAGCTGCGGCGTGATCCTGCGTCCGGTTGCGGCGTATGGCCTGCCGCATTGCCTGCGCCTCACGGTCGGTTCGGAAGAGGCCAACAACTATGCGGTCTCGGCGCTCGCCGATTTCATGAGCATCGAATGAACGCGCCGTTCGCCCGTCTCGCCCTGATCGGCATCGGCCTGCTCGGCTCGTCGGTTGCGCGCGCGGCGCGCCGCGGCGGGCTCGCGGAGAAGATCGTCTGCACCGATGCGGATGCGGCGTCGCTTGCGAAGGCGAAAGAACTCGGCATCGTGGACGAGACCTGCGCCGACGCAGCAGCGTGCGTGAGAGACGCCGATCTCGTCATCCTCGCCACACCGGTCGGCACCTATGGTGCGTTGTCGAAAGAGATCGCGCCCCACCTGAAGCCGGGCGCGATCCTCAGCGATGTGGGTTCGGTGAAAGGCGCGGTGGCGCGCGATGTTGCGCCGAACGTGCCTGCCGGGGTGCATTTCATTCCGGCGCATCCGATCGCCGGCACGGAGCGCTCCGGGACCGAAGCCGGCTTCGCAGAACTGTTCGACGGCCGCTGGTGCATCCTGACGCCGCCCGACGGCGCCGACGCCGAAGCGGTGGCGAAGCTGAAGGCGTTCTGGGAAGGCCTCGGCAGCAAGGTCGACACGATGGACGTGGCGCATCACGATCTGGTGCTCGCGATCACCAGCCACGTGCCGCATCTGATCGCCTACAACATCGTCGGCACCGCGGACGATCTCGAAGCCGTGACCGAAGGCGAAGTGATCAAATATTCGGCCGGCGGGTTTCGCGACTTCACCCGCATCGCGGCCTCCGATCCGACGATGTGGCGCGACGTGTTCCTCAACAACAAGGAAGCGGTGCTGGAAGTGCTCGGCCGCTTCAACGAAGATTTGTCGGCGCTGCAGCGCGCGATCCGCTGGGGCGACGGCGACGCACTGTTCAACCTGTTCACCCGCACCCGCGCGATCCGCCGCGGCATCGTCGATGCGGGACAAGACTCCGCCGAACCGAACTTCGGCCGCAATAAACCCAAAACTCAGTAGAGCGGACCGTTCATGCCGGCCGGCGCGCTGCCGAGATAGGTCAGCCCATCGCGAAACAAGGCGCGCACCGTCACGCGCCCTTCTGCCGTCGGATTGGGTTCGGCGGACTGGTCGAGCAGCGCCGTCACGAAGCCGCCTTTGGCATTGGCATGCGCGGCGCCGTCGCGCAACGCCGCGAAGCCTGCGATCTGCGCCGTCAGAAGCCCGCGCGGACGCTTCTGGTCGTCGAGCCCGAGCTGGCCTTGCACGAACGTGCTGCTCGAACCGCAGGCGAAATCGCCTTGCGCCAGGAAGAAGCGGGCGCCCTGCTTGCGCCATGCGTCCAATCCGCTCTGCCACGGCGCGTTGCCGGCCAGGACCGCGCGGAAAGCGCTGCCATCGGAGAAATTGCCGTCGATCTTCAGGTGGCCAACCGTTTCGCCACAGGCGCCGCGCAAGGGCGGCGACAGATGCATCTCATCCAACTCCACGATCAGATCGAGTTGGTCCGCCGCCGGATTGCGCCGCGCATGGACCTGGGTCCGCGCAATCGCAAGCGCCGGCGAATCGAAGCCCACGAGATCGGCGTCGAACCGCTCCAGCCGCATATCGGACAGCGACGCGCTGGCGTGCAGGGAGCCGACTTCGAACGCGAGGCTGTGTTGCCGGCCGTGGCTGTCGGTCCAGGTGAGCCGTTGGTGACCTGCCGCTTCGTAGATCCAATGCTCGCCGCCGAAGGTGAGCGCGTGCGACGCGAAATTCTCGCTGTGCCAGACGATCGGGCCATGCGGACCGGCGACCGTGACAGTCAGGTCGTGAAAGACCGTATCGACGTTAAAGGGATACCCGCTCAGGCTCTTCGACGCGAAGTCGATCTTCACGCCGGGGATCACCTCGCGGTGGTTCAGCGCGTCGAGCTTTGCGGACAGCTGGTGCGCCACCGACCACCAGCGCGCGGACACGCCGAGGCCGAGTGCGACCAGCAGCGCAAACGGCGCCCACAGGAAGAAACGCGAGGAATATCTCATCCCCGCAACCCTAGGCGGTTTTGAGCGCCGTTGGCGGGAACAGGATGTCGCGCACATCGCCCAGCTTCGCCTGACGTTCCAGCTCGCGCGTCAGTTTGGCGCGCCGCGCCGGGGTGAGGGAAAGCCTGGGCTCCATCCAGAGCGCCTTAACGCTCAACTGGTCTTTCGCGCGCTCGGCCTTCATGTCGATACGGCCGACGAAGCGGTCGCCCTCCAGCAGCGGGAACACGTAGTAGCCGTATTGGCGCTTGTGCTCGGGATAGAAGATTTCGATGCGGTAATCGAAGCCGAATATCCGCTCTAGCCGGACGCGGTCGCGCAGCACCGGATCGAAGGGCGAGATCACCCGGAGTCTCCCGGTCGGTAGGGGAAGATTTGCGATCCGATCCTCGATGTCGGGCCTCGCAACACCCGCGAAACCGCGCATTCCCGGCGCGCCGTCCAGCATGACATCGATAAGCCGGCCCTTCTTTTTCTCCCGCGCGATCCAGGCATGAGCCTCCGGAATGGAGGCCAGTACCAGGGATTCCTTCACGGAGGTGGTGGCCCAGAAGTCGGCGATCATCCGCGCCGTGCCGGCGCCTAGGCGGTCGAGCGCCGCGTTGAACGCCCATTCGCGGCTGTCGCGGAGCGACGGCCTCGCGCTAAGCAATGCCTTCGGGATCGCGCGCTCGGCAAGATCGTAGACCTTCTCGAAGCCGTCCCGCTCCAGCACCGCGAGTTCGCCGGTGCGCCACAGCCATTCGAGGGACGCCTTGGCCGGTCCCCAACCCCACCACGGTCCGGTTCGCCCGCCGAGATGGGCGAAATCCCGCGCCCGCGATGGACCGTTCTCGGCGATGTGGTCCTTGACGGTTGCGATCACCCGCGTGTCGCCGATGCGCTCGTTCCAGACTTCGGCTCGCGTTCGGGCGGCGGCGAAGCGATGCCGCCAGTGCGGATAGAACTCGAGCGGGATCAGCGAGGAATCGTGCGTCCAATGCTCGAACAGCCCGGGTGTTTTCGCCTGCAGCCGTTCGAGATGACGCGGGCGATAGGCAGTGTGGCGCGAATAGAGGATGTGGTGGTGGGCGCGTTCAATGATGCGGATGGAATCGAGCTGCACATAGCCGAGCTTGCGGATCAGCGGCAGCACCGCACCGGCGCCGCCTTCCTGGCGCACGCCCGCGAGCGCGCTCTGCGCGAGAATCAAGGCGCGCGCTTTCGCGTTGGGAATCGTAAAGGCCGTCACGCTAGCCGCACTTCGAATAGCCGCAGGAAACGCAGGACTCGCAGCCTTCGAGCTGGATCAGGCTGGGCGAGCCGCAGCGCGGACAGAACCGCGCCGGTGCGCCTTCGCCGGCTACCGCAACGGCGCGGCGTTCTTCGCTCGGCAGCAGGGTTTCGCGCGGCGCCATGAAACCGGTCGCGATCAGGTGGCGTTCGATCACCTCGCCGATCGCCGCCAGCAGCGAGGGCACATAGCGTCCGCCCATCCACTGGCCGCCGCGCGGATCGAACACCGCTTTCAACTCATCGACCACGAAAGAGACATCGCCGCCGCGCCGGAACACCGCGCTGATCATGCGGGTGAGGGCCAGCGTCCAGGCATAGGCTTCCATGTTCTTTGAGTTGATGAACACTTCGAACGGCCGCCTGCGTCCGTCTTTCTCGATGTCGTTGATCGTGATGTAGAACGCGTGATCGGTGTCCTGCCATTTGATCTTGTAGGTCTGGCCGATCAGGACTTCCGGCCGGTCGAGCGGCTGGGTCATGTAAACGATGCCGCCACTCTCGCGCGGGCGCTGCGGCGTTTCCGGCAGCGGCAGGGGTGGTTCCGGCTCCGCCGCCGGCGTCGCCTGTTGCAAGGTCTCCAGCACCGAGCCGGTCACCGCATTCGGACGATAGGTCGTGCAGCCTTTGCAGCCCGTTTCATAGGCATGGAGGTAGATGTCCTTGAACGCATCGAACGCGATGGCCGCGGGCACGTTGATGGTCTTGGAGATCGAGCTGTCGATATGGCGCTGCGCGGCGGCCTGCACCGACAGATGATCCTCCGGTGAAAGCGTCTGCGCATTGACGAAGTATTCGGGGAGTTCGGTCTCCGCGCCGAACCGGGCGCGGAACAGGCGATGGGCGTAATCTTCCACCGGCTCCTCATCGCGCGAACCGTCGGCGCGCAGCACCTTGCGGGTATAGGTGTAGGCGAACACCGGTTCGATCCCGCTCGACACGTTGTCGGCGAACAGCGAGATCGTGCCGGTCGGCGCGATGGAGGTGACAAGCGCATTGCGGATGCCGTGTGCCGCGATGCTGTCGCGGATGTCCTCGGGCAGCTTCGCGATATTGGGCCGGGCGAGGTATTCGTCGCGATCGAATAGCGGAAACGCGCCTTTTTCCGCCGCGATCTCGGCCGAGGCGCGATAGGCGGCGTTCGACAATGCCGACAGCCACGTTTCGATCAGCGCGATGCTCTCCGGCGAGCCGTAGCGCGTGCGGCAGAAGATCAACGCATCGGCAAGCCCCGTCACGCCGAGCCCGATGCGCCGCTTGGCGATCGCTTCCGCGCGTTGCTCCAGCAGCGGAAATTTCGAGATATCGATCGCGTTGTCGAGCAGGCGGATCGCAACCCGCGTCAGCCGCTCCAGCTCCGCTACATCGAGCGCTGCAGTCTCCTCGAACGGATGCTTCACCAGCTTCGCAAGATTGATCGAACCCAGCAGGCACGCGCCATAAGCGGGAAGCGGTTGCTCGCCGCAATTGTGCGCCCATAGTCCATTGGCATCGAATGCGTTGATGCCTGGCACCGCCGCGTCGAACACTTCGGCTTCGCCATCGTCGTCGATTGTCCGAACAATCGCCACGAACATCTCGCGGTTCAATGCCCGCCGGTAAGAACTCAGTGCACTCTTCAGCCGGACCATTTTCGCTGTATCGGAAAACCCGATTCGCTCCGCGAAAAACGCGAGATTGTCGCCCGCAACGGCCAGTTCGTGCTGCGCCTTCACGGCGTAATCGCGCGTGCCGCCTTTGCCGTCGGGCAGCGCCTTGACGCCTTGCGGCCGGCGCTCTTCGTAAATCGTGCTCGCAATCCCCAGGCGCAGCAGCATCCGCTGTGCGGCCTGCAACGTGTCGAGATCGCTCTGTGCCAGCCGGACGCTGACACCCTTGCTCTGGCTGCCCTGCACGCTGCCATCGGCATCGAACAGTCCGCGCAGCACGCCGGCGTGAAACGCCGACGATTGCCGCTCGAGCGCGGGCGTGATCCGTTTCGCGCTTGGCGCCAGGCCCTGTTCCTGCGCAAGTTGTTTCAGCGCACCGAGCGAAAGCCGGTATTCGCCGCGTCCTGGCACTTCCAGCCACCCGGTGAAGTCGCTCCGATGCGGCAGCCGCGAGGCCGCTTCGAACGCCGCGTCCATCACGCCGCGAATGCCGGCGCGCTCGCCGCCGCCGTTCACCGCCAGTTGTCCCGGCCAAACGGAGAGAACGGCTTTGTCGCGCTTGAGCGTTCCGTCGCCGATAAGCAGACCGAGCAGATAGCCCTTCGCGTCGTCCAGAACACGCGCGGCCGGATCGCCCCACGAGGCGAGGCTGCGATGATCGTGCAGTAGGACTTCATCGCCGGGCGCGAGCGAACCGGCCTCCGTCCATTCCCAGTCTTTCGACCAGCGGGTCTTGCGCGTGATCTTGCGCACCCGGTGATTGCGCGTCAGGCGCAGGCGGTGACCTTCGCCGGTCTGCAGCACCACGACGGGTTTGCTGCCTTGCGAGAAGAAGCCGCGCGCGTCGCTCGGCCACGCTTCGCCATCCGCGACGGCCGTAAACGGCTTGCCTGTCAGGTCCGCAATCTGGCGCGGTCCCTCGGCTGTCATGATCCAGTTGTCGGCTGTCAGACACGGGTTGGTCGCATGGATCGTTTCCGCATAGGCGAGATTGTTCTCGGCGTTGATGCGGTCGATGAAGATCACGCCGGGTTCGGCGTATTCGTAGGTCGACCGCATGATGCGGTCCCACAAGTCGCGGGCGCGGATGGTGCGATAGACTTTGCCGCCGAACTGCAGGTCCCACGGCGCATCGGCTTTCACCGCCGCCATGAACGGATCGGTCACCAGCACCGAGAGGTTGAACATCGAGAGCCGCCCGGGCGTGCGCTTGGCGTCGACGAACGCTTCGATGTCCGGATGATCGCAGCGCAAGGTCGCCATCATCGCGCCGCGGCGCGAGCCTGCGCTCATGATGGTGCGGCACATCGCGTCCCACACATCCATGAACGACACGGGACCTGAGGCGTCGGCGCCGACGCCTTTCACCAGCGCGCCTTTCGGGCGCAGCGTCGAGAAGTCGTAGCCGATGCCGCCGCCATGCTGCAGCGTGAGTGCCGCTTCGCGCAGCGCACTGAAGATCCCGCTCATGGAATCCTCGATCGCGCCCATCACGAAGCAGTTGAAGAGGGTGACGTTCCGGTCGGTCCCCGCGCCGGCGATGATCCGGCCTGCCGGCATGAAGCGATGCCCGGCCAGCGCCTGGGCGAACGTGGTGGCCCACGCCCGCCGCTTCTCCGGCGCTTCGGCCTGGGCGGCAGCCAGCGCCACCCGCGCCCAGGTATCCGCCACATCGCGGTCCACGGGCGTGCCGTCCGGCTGCTTCAGCCGGTACTTCATGTCCCAGATCTGGCGGGAAATGTCGGTCATCGGGGGAGTTTATGTTCTTCCTATGTTCCGGTCCAGCCGAGACCAGAAATATCGTTACTCCTCAAACGATTTACGACCCTCTACCGGCTGTTGCGCCGGTCGAGCAGCGCGCGGCCTTCGGCCAGGAGTTGGTTGGTCGCGCCTTCGATCCGCCGCTCCAGTTCAGGCAGAAATTCCCGCCGCTTAAGCCCGGGCGGGATCGGCTCCAGGAATTCGACGACGATCCGCCCGGCCTTCTTTTCGAACCCACCGGCGCCCGTCCAGAACAGAGCGGAGTTGAGCGCCACCGGCACGCAGGGCACCCCCAACAGGCCGTACAATCCGGCCACACCCGGCTTGTAGTCCGGCTCGGCGCCGGGACGCTTGCGGGTGCCTTCCGGGAAGATGAGGACGGAACGGTGCTCGGCCAGTGCGGCTTGCGCATCCTTGGTCATCTTGCGCATCGCCGAAGCCTTGCCCTCGCGGTCGATCGCGATGGAGCCCGCCTTCCAGGTGTACCAGCCGTAGAAGGGAATGAGCCGGAGCGAGCTTCGCAGCACCACCGCCGGATCGTAGAGGATCAGGTACAGCGCCACCGTATCCCACATGCTCATATGCTTGGCGGCGATCAGCACCGGCTCCGCCGGGGGCGTGCCGCGGACCTCGTAATCGAGACCGGCGATCCATTTGAGGCCTGCCAGCACGCAGCGCGACCAGAAGCGCGACCCCGCGACGATCGCTTTGCGCGGCAGGACAAGGGCCGGCAGAAAAAGCAGCGCCAGCACGGTGGAGACAAGCGCAAACCACACAAAGAACAGCGTCGAGCGGATCAGCAGCATGGCGGTCAGGAGGATGCCGGCCTGTCGCGGCCGAACGCGCTGCGATCCTGGGGCGACGGTTGCGTGTGGTTCTCGAACCGCGTGATGACGAAGCTTGCGAGATATTTCACGTACTCGCTGTGCAGCAGATGCAATGTCCCCGGATCGTGCCACCACCCGGTCAGATCGACATCCGAAGGCTCGACGGGATAGGGCACCAGCCGCTCGTCGGGCATCGCCGCGGCGAATTCCGTCAGGCTGCGCGGCATGTGATAGCTCGAGGTGACCACGATCAGGCTCTGATAGTTGTGATCGTGCGCCCACTCCGCCGTCTCTTCGGCATTGCCGCGTGTGTCGGCGGCTTCGTAGCCCAGATCGGCGCAGCAATCGAACCGTTCGCCGCCATGCGAAAGCACGCGCAGTTCCGCTTTGGTCGTCGATGGATGGACGCCGGAGATCAAGAGCCGTTGCGCCGCGCCGCGCTCCAGCAAAGCCACCGCTGAGCGCAGCCTTTCGTCGCCGCCGGTCAGCGCCACGATGCCGTCGGCGCGCGTTTCGCTGGCTTTCATGCGCGGCAGGCTCAGCACGAACAGCAGGAATCCTGCGACGTACGCGCATGCCAGCCCCAGGACGATTCTCAGCACGATGCGCATGTCTTGGCGAGTTTATCCTATTACAGCGGCGGTTGAGAATGTCCGCTCAGTAGATCCCGCGCAGCACGGCCAGCACCGAAATCCGCGCCGTTCCCCATGCGATGAGGCCCGAAACCACCGGCACTGCGATCAGCCAGGGCACTTCCGACAGCTTGAGCGCCAGCGGCGGCAGGAACGGCACCGCGTCGATACCGGCGAACTCCAGCCCGCCCGCGGCGATGAACAGGATTCCGGCGATCGCCGCGCCCACCGCAGCGGCGCCGAGTGCCGAAACGAAATAGTGGCGCTCGAACGAGCGCGCGATAAAGCTCGACTGCGCACCCATCTGATGCAGCAGTTGGACGATCTCGTGATGCGCCTGCAAACCGGCGCGGGTCGCGAACGAGATCGCCGCAGCCGTGGCGACGGCAATGAGCAGAAGAATGCCGTAAGCCGACCACACCACGGCATCGGCCAGACTTTTCAGTCGCGCAAGCCAGTGGCTGTGGTCGTCCAGCACCGCATCGGGCGCCGCCACCTTCAGCCGCGTATTGAGCAGCGCAAAGTCGACGGTCGAACCGGGCACGATGGTCGCGTCGAGAAGCTTCGGCATCGGCAGTTCCGCCACCAACTTGTCCTTGCCGAGCCACGGCGCGACGAGATCCAGCGTATCCTGCTCCGACACGGCGCTGGCGTAAGCGATGCCCGGCGTTTGCCGCAGCACGGCGAGTGCCGCGGCCACTTCCGGTTCGAACGCGTCGGGTCGCGCCGGCGGCAGAACCTGCACGGTCAAACGGCCGGCAAGTCCGGCCCGCCAGCCCTCCGCCGAGCGCTCTGCGATCAGCGACGCGCCCAGCGCCAGGGCGGCGAGGAACGCCATCACCCCGATCACCACATCCAGCGGGGCGGCGCCTTTTTCGCGGGGAAGAATGGTCGTGCTCATGTCCTGGGTGTTCTCAGTTCGACCAGCCGCCCGTCCACCAGCCGCATCTCGCGGCCCCGCGCCGCGTCGATCAGGGCGCGGTCATGGGTCGCGATCAGCACCGTGGTGCCCAGCCGGTTGAGTTCGGCGAACAGGCGCATGATGCGCGCGCCGATCTCGGGATCGACATTGCCGGTCGGTTCGTCGGCGATGAGAATCTCCGGCCGCGCCACCACCGCGCGGGCGATCGCGACGCGCTGCTGCTCGCCGCCGGACAATGTCGCCGGCCGCGACTGCATGCGGTCGCCAAGTCCCACCCAGGACAGAAGCTCCTCGACGTCCTTGGCATAGTCGGCGGGTCTGCCGCCGGCCAGCCGGAGCGGCAGGGCGACGTTGTCGAACGCCGACAGATGATCGAGCAGCCGGAAATCCTGGAACACGACGCCGATGCGCCGCCGAAGCGCGGGAAAGTCCTTGCGCTTGGTGGTGGCGATGTCGTGACCGAACAGCGAGATCAGTCCGCGCGACGGCGGTTCGGACAGATCGATGAGCTTCAGAAGGGTGGTTTTGCCCGCGCCCGACAGGCCGGTCAGAAAGGTGAACGAGCCCGCTTCGAGCACGAAGGTCACGTCGCGCAGCACCTCCGGCCCCGCACCGTATCGCATCCCGACATTTTCGAAGCGCACCATTGGCCCGAGCATACCGGGGCGGCGAATCCATCGCCACGCCCTGCCGGTGCGGTCTTCTTGCGACTTTGATCCGCTTGCGTCACTTTTCGAATCAGGATGTCCACGCGCTCTGCATGATCATCACCTGTCCCGAATGCGCGACGCGTTACCAGGTCGATGCGGCGAAATTCCCTGCTGCCGGGCGTACCGTGAAGTGCGCCAAATGCAGTCATACGTGGCATCAGGATGTCGTGCCGGGCGAAGCGGCCGCGGCCGGCGCTCCATCTGTCGCGGCGCCATCCGTAGCCGTGCCCGAACCACCACCGCCATCGAAGCCGGCGCCTGCACCTGCGCCACCTGTCGATGTCGCACCCGCTCCGCCGCCGGTTGCGGCTATGCCGGTCGCGCCGGCACCCGCTTACACGCCGCCGCCCCCCATCCGCGGGGAAAATGTCATCACCCGCGTCGAAGAGCCGAAAGGACCGTCGGCCTGGACCGGGCGGCTCGGCGTGGCGGTCGGCTGGCTCGTACTTATCGGGCTGCTCGTCGCAGCCGGATGGGCGGCAATCACCTACCGCCAGCAGGTCGCGACCGCATGGCCGCAGACGGCCTCGCTCTATGCGGCGATCGGCAAGCCGGTGAGCCCGCGCGGCATCGAATTTCGCGCGGTGTCCTACAAGCGCGAGAAGCAGGATGGACAATCCGTTCTGGAGATCTCCGGCAAGCTTCTGAACGTGAGCGGGCGCGAGCAGCCGGTGCCGCAAATCCGCGCGGCGCTCAGCGACACGGCCGGACGCGAACTCTACCACTGGATCTTCAGCGCCAACGTCGCGACGATGAATGCGGGGCAGAGCGTGCCGTTCCTCACCCGGATATCGAGCCCGCCGCCCGGGGCGCGCCATCTCGAGGTGCGGTTCCTGCGCGACGGCGAATGACGCCGCTTTTCACCGAAGAGCAGATCGCCGCGCGGATCGAGGCGGTCGCAGCCGAGATCGTGAACGCAGCGGTCCGGCCGGATTTTGCCGCGGCCATTCTTGTCGGTGCGTTCGTCTTTGCCGCCGATCTGTTGCGCGCACTGGCGCGCGCCGGCCTGTCGCTGCCGTTCGAATGTCTCTGGCTGCGCAGCTATGGCCAGAACCGGACCGGTGCGGACGACATCGTCGTATTGTCCGGACCGACGGATGCGGTGCGCGGCAAGACGGTCCTGTTGCTGGACGGCGTGCTCGACAAAGGCACGACCTTGGTGAAGGCGCGCGAGCTTCTGCTGGCGCAAGGTGCAGCCGCCGTCGTAAGCGCGGTCGCGATCGACAAGTCGCGCGACGACGCGCGGCTGGTTGCCGACCATGCCGCATTCCGCGGCGTGCATGGGTTTCTGGTCGGCTACGGAATGGACGATGCCGGCAAGGACCGCGGCCTGCCCTATATTGCGACGGTCGACTGACGCCGGTCTCTCGCGAAACCGGCGTCCCGCCGGTCAGACCAGCGCGTCGTGCGCGATATGCGCCAGCAGCGTGTCCAGGTCCTGCCCGTGAAGCGTCGTGACCGCATAGTCGTGCGGCGCCGTCGCAGCGTGATCCGGGAAGACGAACGCGTCAGGCTGCGGCGCATGAGGCGGCGAAGCCGCGGTGATGAAGATGTTGCCGTTGCTGTCGGTCGTCTTGTTGCCGTGGATGGCCCCGCTACCGCTCAAGGTTCCAGCCAGGAATTCCAGCGTGCCGCTCGTTACTGTAATGGTGCCGTTGTTGACGAAATCGGCCGACACGATGCTCGTGCCGGTGCCTGCGGTTTTCTCGAACGTCCCGTTGTTTGTAAAAACGGAAGCATCCGAGGTCCCGTGACCGACGCCGCTGTCGTTGACGAGGTCATAGGTTTTGCCGGACTCCAGAATTGCCGAAGCGGTGCTCGCCGAACTGTCGCCGATCTGAAGGTTGGCGCCTACGGTGACGTTCCCGGCGAGATCGAGTTTTGCGGTGCCGCCGATCAATATGGTGCCGAAGTCGAATTTGGAGTCGGCTGCGATCTTGAACGTGCCGGAGCCGGTGATGACGTCCGATCCGAAACTGCTGTTGAAGTCGCTGGCGCCCAGCAGCGTGAAGTTCTTGTTCTCGATATTGAAGCTGTTCCCCCCGAAAGCCTGATCGTGGAAGATGCCGGAGTAGGACATGTTTGCGGTGATCGCCAACGCGGAGGTACCAAGAATATCGATCTCACCGACGGATAGAACCGTCCCGTCATTCAGCGTGGTTTGGCTCACGGAGTTGCCTGGCCCTGTGGTGAGAACGAGATCGGTACCCTTTATCGTGCCCGCGTTCACGAAGACGTTGCCGATGTCCAGCGCGCCGGTCACGATATCGATCGTCGCCCCGGCGTCATTGTTGAGATGCACATTGATAGCGGCGCTTTGTCCTGAGCCGGCGTTGACGTTCACCGTTCCGTGGTTGTCGAAGTGCGACGTGGTCGCCGTTCCTACGTTCAGCGATTGCGTGCCGGTGAAATTCCACACCTTGCCGGTTTCGTTTACGATCGATGCCGTATGTCCGTCGCCGCCGCCGATCTGGACAGCGCCGGTCTGGTTGACCGTACCGTCGTTCTGAAAGCTCACCGTGTTGTTGAAGACGGTGTTCGACATCGAAAGCGTGCCCTGATTTACCAGGATGCCGGCGCCATCGATGTTTGCAGATCCGAATGCGCCCGAAAACGAATTGGACGCGCCTGTAAGCGTGAGCTTCGAGGCAGTGGTCGCAAGTGTGAGATTGTCTCCGCCATTGGCGGCATCGTCGAACACACCGGCATAGGTCAGCGCCCCTTTGATGGTGAGGCTACCGGTGTTGAAAACGTCCAGGGTCGCGACCGACACGACGCTGCTGGTCTCCAGTGTCGCAGTGCCGTTGATGACGACTGCGCCCAGCCCCCTGATCGTGCCGCTGTTGTCCAGCGCGCCGTCGAAGGACATCGCGCCGGTTGCGACCTGGACCGTCCCGGAATTGTTGACGTTGACGTGGACATCGCTCGTTCCCGTTCCCGCGGTTTTCTCCAGGATTCCTTTGTTCACGAAGGAGACCGCCGCGTTGTTCTCGTTCAGCGCCGCGTCGGACGCGAAATTGTAGACGCCAGTTTTCGTGTTTCCGAGCACCGGCACCCGGCCGCTGCCGTCTCCGGCAGTCACAGTCCCTGTCTGCAGGATCGTGCCCGAGTTGCTGACGGTAACAGCCCCTCCGACGATCATATTGCTGAGCGTGAGCTCCCCTGCATTCGTAAAGGCGCCTTTGCCGGTCAGGACGGCGTTTCCGGCGAAGCCGGTCATCTCGCTGACCGAATCCGCTCCGAGCGCAAATGTGCTGGTTCCGATATTCAGCGTTGTCGTGCCACCCGAATGGTTATCGAGATTGCCGTCGTAAGAAACATTGGCTTTGATGTTCAGCGTGGCGTTATCGAAAAGGCCCAGCGCGGAAGCCGTTACGGTACCAGCCGAGAACTGGGTGACACTTGTGCTGCCGAAGCCAATCTCGCCCGCGCCGGTCACCTTCCCGCCGATGGTGTTGGCGGGACCGTTGAATTGCAGAAGCGCATGATCGTTCTCGACCGTGCCGGTGCTGGCGAAATTGACGCCTATGAAGGCGGTTGCGCTGCCCTCGGTCCGGTCGAACAGCCCGGCGTTGACGAATTTCGCCGAGGCGGCGCCGCCGTTGATGTTGAAGTCGCCCGCCAGCTTGTAGGTGCCGCTCGACGAATTGGTGAGGGTGGCATTGATACCGGTCTGATCGCCGATCGTGATCTGGCCGGTCTGGTTCGTCATCGCGTTGTTGGTGAGCGTCGATGCGCCGTCGAAGGCGTAGTTCGCGAGCGCGATCTGGCCGGAGATCGTGAACGCCGTGTTGCCTGCCGAGCTCCCTCCGATGAGCGTGCCGGGACCGGTGATGGAAGCAGAACCGGCCTGGAATTGTCCGCCGCTCTGGGTGAAGCCGTCCGCGAAGCTCGCTGCGCCGAGCACGTTCAGGCTTCCGCCGCTGAGCACAAAGTGGTCCCTTGTGCCCACAGCGAGACTGGCAACGGTGGTCGTTCCACCGCTGTAGGTGACCGTATGGACGTCGGTCGTGTTAATGAGAACCGCGTTGTTGCTGTTCGGCAGCGTGCCGGAGCTCCAGTTGGAAGCGGTTCCCCAATCGCCGTCCGCGTCCACGTTCCATTTGACCGTCGTCGTCATGACATTCCCCTCAGCTGCGGACTATCCGCGTAATAACCCGGCGAGATCGCGCTTTTGCGATAGCCGCCGGTCCTGAAGGCGTCAGGGCACAGCGACGGAATGGTTCGCGTAAATGCGCGCCCTCCAACACTGGAGATAGAGCAAACGTTGCATCCCGCAGTAACGAATTGTCAACGCAACGCGGTCACATCGGACGACCGTCAACATCGCGGCGTTAAAATTCTTTCAGCAGCCGGTCGATGTAGTCGAGTTCCTCTTGCGGCCGTCCGCGTTCTGCGGCGCGGCGGCGGAGCTCCTGGAGGATGTTGCGAGCGCGCTCCATCTCGCTCTGGCTGGGCACTTTGACATCCTTGCCGAAGCTCGGACCGCGCGAGCCCTGTTCGCGGCCGAGCGGATCTTCGTTCGTACCATTGCCGGACTTGTCGTTGCCGGCTTCTTCCATGAGCTTCTTGGTTAACGCATCCGATGCGCCGCGCAGCGCGTCCATCGCGTTCTTTTCGGATTCGATCGCCGAGTCCGCGTCGTTGCCGCCGAGCTGGTTCTGCGCATTGCCCATCTCGCGGTCCGCACGACCCAGTTGATCGCCACCGGGAGCCTGTCCGCCGAGATCCTTGAGCGTGTCACCGAGTTTGCCCTTGAGCTGGCCCTGCTGCTGCGACAGGCCTTTGGCGCCGCCGTCTTTCGGATCGCCGGAGCCCTGCTGCTGGCGATAGGTCTTGTCGAGCAGATTGCGCTGCTGACCCATCAGATCGCTGAGCTTCTTGTCGGCGTCGGTCAGCTTCTTGTCCTGCGCCGAGCCTGAGCCGCTGCCGTTTCCGCCGCCGCCCTGCGCCATGCGCATATTTTCGATCAGGTCTTCCAGCATCGCGAGCGCTTGGGCCGCGCCTTCGCGGTTGCCTGCCGCGGCCATCTGCTGGATCAGCTTCAGCAGCGTCTGCAGATCGGATTCGTTGAGCGTCTTCGCGTTCGGATCGGGTTTGCCCTGCGCGGCTTGCGGATTTTGCGCCAGCAGCTGCATGTAGCGCTGCATCGCCTGATTGTAGCGCTGCAGCAGCGCGTCGATCACGTCCTGCGGCGCGCCGGAGGCGAGCGCTTCCGTCAGAAGCTGCTGGACGCGCCGCAATTCCTGCGCGGCGTTCAAAAGCCCGCCCTGTTCCAGGGTGAGTGCGATCTGCCACAACTGATCCTCGACACGGCCGTAATCGGCGTCGCTCTTCGCGCGTTTCAGTGCGGTAAACGCCGCACGCAACGCCGTGTAGATCGGCTTCTTGTCGGCGTAGAAGAGTTCGGGCGCGATGGTGAGCGCATCCAGCACCATCAACACCTTCGGCGCGCTCTTCGAATCCGCCGCCAGGTTCTGCCGCTGTTCGACCAGCGCGCGCGCCAGCGGATTGGTGAAGATGCGGGCCGGCAGCTTGATGTTGGCGACGGCCGAGCGTGCGATCTGGCCGGCGCCGTCGCGC
The DNA here is from genome assembly GCA_036490455.1 of Rhizomicrobium sp. Taxonomy (GTDB): domain Bacteria; phylum Pseudomonadota; class Alphaproteobacteria; order Micropepsales; family Micropepsaceae; genus Rhizomicrobium. Next base: position 87,453 of record DASXDS010000047.1, on the reverse strand, counting down.
GCTTCCAGCGTGAGCGCCACCTCGAGACCGGCGTACGGATGCCCGGTGAGGTCGCGATAGACAGTCTGCGAAATGGTCCTGGCCGATTGCGCGCCGAGCGGAATCTCGACGGAAGAGGTCTTGCCCGGACGGCCGCGCGGCTTAATCGACAACCGCACACTCGTCACGCCGTAATCGTCCCTGGCACGGAACGGAATCTTGAGCGCAAGCCGCTCGGTCTTTTCCACCTTGCCGGCGAAGGCGATGGTGGGCGGTGCGTCCGGGACGACGCGCAGATTCCATGCGCCGATGGTGCGGCCGCTCGCGCGCACCCGCACGCTACTGTTCGCCGTCACCACCGCATCGGAGGCGTACTCGCCATCCTTGCCTTTCACGCCTCCGCCGCTCTGCGGCGACGGGCTGATGGTCAGCATCGGCGTGTAGTCCGCGCCGTGCACGCGCACGTTCAGCCGCGAACCGGTGGGCACGGAAATCTCGTCGGTTTGCGCCGGCGACAGATAGATCGGCGCAAGTCCCGTATAGGCCGGCGGATCGATCCACGCATCGATCCCCGCGACCAGACCGGAGGTGTTGTCGCTGGCGAGGAACGCGTGCGCCAGCCGTTCGCGCCAGCTCGTGTTGGCGATCGCGAGGGCCACGACCAGCAACGCCAGCACGCCATAGCGGATCGCGCGCGGATCGCGCTCTGCAAGATTCGGATGTGGCCAGCCGGTGCGCAGATCGCGCGCGGCGAGCAAACGGCGGCGCAGCGTCTCGCGCCACAGCGTCTCGGTGAAACTGTCGCCGCGTCCGACCGCGAGGGTATCTGCGCCTTCGGTGAGCGGCCGGTCGGACAAGCCACTCGCACGTTCGATGCGCCGCGCACCGTCGTCCCAGGTCGGAATGCGGAAATCCGCGAAACTGCGGTCGAGCAGAAGACCGGTTGCGGTCACCGCAGCCGCGATCACGAAGGCATGCGCGAGCCAAGGCAGCGGCTCGAACAGACCGGCGAGCGCTGCGGCGAGCAGCACACCGAGCACCGCACTCGCCGGCCACAGCCGGAGCCAGACCCGCTCCCACAACAGCGCGGCGCGCGCGAGGCCGACCGGCGGCGGCGCGCGCTCAGAGCCAATCGGGGAGGGAATCGAGTCCGATGAGAGCGTCATAATCCAATCGCGGCCGTACCACGCTCCAGCGGTCGCCTTTGACCAGAACTTCGGGCGCGGGTGGCCTTGCATTGTAAGCCGAAGCCATCACCGCACCATAGGCGCCGGCGGTCAGGAACGCGACAAGATCGCCGTCTTTGAGTTCCGGCAGGTCACGATCCCGTGCGAACAGGTCGGTGGTTTCGCACACCGGTCCGACGACATCGTAAACGGCATGATGACGGTCCGGCGCCGGTTCCGCGACCGGCACGATCTCGTGATGCGCATCGTAGAGCGCCGGCCGCATCAGATCGTTCATACCCGCGTCGAGGATGAGGAACTGCTTCTGCTCGCCGCGTTTCACATAGATCACGCGCGACACCAGCACCCCGGCATTGGCCGCGATCAGCCGGCCTGGCTCGAGGATCAGTTTGAGATCGAGGCCGCCCATGGCGCGCGCGATCGTCTGCGCATAGGCGTCCGGATCGGGCGGCGGTTCGTTGTTCGTCAGATAAGGCACGCCGAGACCGCCGCCGAGATCGGCGCGGGCAATGGTATGGCCATCCGCGCGCAAAACTTTCACCATCTCGGCAACGCGGGAGAAGGCGGTGGCGAACGGTGTGAGGTCGGTGATCTGGCTCCCGATATGGACGTCGACACCGACGATTCGCAGCGCGGGCAGCCGCGCCGCCAGCGCATAGGCGCCGCGCGCCCGGCTCCATGGGATACCGAATTTGGTCTCGGCCGTACCGGTGGTGATCTTCGCGTGCGTCTTCGCGTCGACATCGGGATTGACCCGGATGGTGATCGGCGCGACCGCGCCTTTCGCGCTCGCGACCTCGCTCAGCGCTTCCAGTTCCGGTTCGCTCTCGACGTTGAACTGGTGGATGCCGGCGTCGAGCGCGAGCGCCATTTCGGTTTTCGTCTTGCCGACGCCGGAGAATACGATGCGTTCGCCGGGAATGCCGGCGGCCAGCGCCTTCTTCAACTCGCCGCCCGAAACGACATCGGCGCCGGCGCCGAGCACAGCGAGCGTCTTCAGCACCGCCAGATTGCCGTTGGCCTTCACCGAAAAGGCGACCAGCGTCTCTTTGGGAAAGGCCTGCGAAAACACGCGATAGTGCCGCTCCAGCGTTGCGGTCGAGTAGCAGTAGAACGGCGTGCCGACGGCGCGCGCGATCTCGGCGAGATCGACCTCTTCTGCGTGAAACGAGCCGCCGCGATAGGCGAAAAAATTCATGGAACGGTCATCGGCGGCGGCTTGGACGGGTCTTTCTGGTTTTTCGGCGTCGGCTTGCCGTCGGGTTTGAGAAGGTCGGTCTTCACGCCGCAGCCGGAGAACGCAAGCGGCACAGCGACAGACAGCGCGAGAACCAGAAACAGCCTTGCCTTCATTTCAGTTTCTCCTGCCACGCCTTCACCTGTTCGCGCACCCGTTCCGGCGCGGTGCCGCCGAAGCTGCGGCGCGAGGCGACGGAAGCCTCCACGGTAAGCACGGTGAACACGTCACCGGTGATCTTGGGCTCGATCGCCTGCATCGCGGCGAGCGGCAAACGGTCGAGCGTGACGCCGGTTTCTTCCGCGCGCTTCACGATGGAGCCCGCGATATGATGCGCCTCGCGGAACGGTTTCTTGAGCACGCGCACGATCCAGTCGGCGAGATCGGTTGCGGTCGGAAAGCCCGGCTCCGCGGCGCGGCGCATCGCGTCCACGTTGGGTTTCAGATCGGCGATCATCCCAACCATCGCAGCGAGCGACAGTTCGATGGTGTCGGCGGCGTCGAACACGCGCTCCTTGTCTTCCTGCAAATCGCTGCCATAGGCGAGCGCGAGGCCCTTCACCACCGTTGCGAGCGCCACGAAGTCGCCGATCACCCGTCCCGTCTTGCCGCGGATCAATTCCGCCGCATCGGGATTGCGCTTCTGCGGCATGATCGAGGAGCCGGTGGTGAACGCGTCGGACAGTTTCACGAAACCGAAGGCCGGCGTCGTCCATTGCACCAGTTCGCCCGCGAGCCGCGACAGGTGGGTCGAACAGATCGTCGCCGCCGCCATGTATTCCAGCGCGAAGTCGCGCGCGCTCACCGCATCCAGCGAATTGCGCATCGGATGGTCGAAGCCCAAGGCCTTCGCCGTTGCGTCGCGATCGATGGGAAACGAGGTGCCCGCCAGAGCCGCGGCGCCGAGCGGCGACTCGTTCAACCGCTTCGCCACGTCGGCAAAGCGGCCGCGGTCGCGCGCCAGCATCTCGACATAGGCCAGGCAGTGATGACCGAAGGTGATCGGCTGTGCCGGCTGCATATGGGTGAAACCCGGCAAGATGGTCGCGGCATGCGCACCGGCCTGCGTCACCAGCGCCCGCTGCAATTCCTTTAGCCCTTCATCCGCGCGGGCACACGCGTCGCGCACCCATAAGCGGAAGTCGGTCACCACCTGATCGTTGCGCGAGCGCGCGGTGTGGACGCGGCCTGCCGCTTCGCCCGCGATCTCCTTCAGCCGCGCTTCGATGTTCAGATGAATGTCTTCCAGCGACCGTTGGAAGACGAAGGTACCGTTCGCGATCTCCGTCTCGATCTGGTCCAGCCCCTTGAGGATCGCGTCGCAATCGAACTGCGAAATGATCTGTTGCGCTGCCAACATCCGGGCATGGGCGCGGCTTCCGGCCAGGTCCTGCCGGGCCAGCCGTTTGTCGAAATCGATGGAGGGCGTTATCTCCTCCATGACCTTCGCGGGGCCGCCTTCGAACCGGCCGCCCCACATCGAATTCGCGCTCATAGGGTGAACGATGCCTCGTTTCAGACCGCTTCCGCTGGCGATTGCCATGGCCGTCGCCCTGGGCGCGATCCTGGCGCTGATATATGTGAAGAGAAGCGGCCATGTCCACGCGCCGGACAGCATCGCCCATTTCGCCCTGAGCCCGGCGCCCGCGGCGCTACCCGATGTCGCATTCAGCGATGCCTTGGGCCATCGCCACACCCTGGCGGAATTCAAGGGTCATTACGTGCTGCTCAATCTGTGGGCCACGTGGTGCGCCCCTTGCGTCAAGGAACTGCCGTCGCTCGCCAAGCTCCAGAAGACGATGGGCAACCGGCTGGTGGTCGTGCCGGTCGATGTCGGCCGGGGCGAAGCGCTCGACGCGGCCAAATTCCTCCAGGAACACGGCGCCGGCTCGCTGCAAGTCTATCTCGACAGCGACATCGCGCTGGTCCGCGCGCTCAAGGCCTATGGCCTGCCGACCACGGTGCTGATCGATCCGAAGGGGCGTGAGATCGGCCGCGCCGCTGGCGACGCCGACTGGGGTGCGCCGTCGTCCGTGCGCTACCTTCAGGCGATCACCGCGCGCGCTTCGTCATAAGCCGACCACATATCGGCGCAGTCGACGGTCTCCGCGCGGTCCTGCGCCCGGTCGATCGCCATCACGGTGAGGCCGGCTTCCATGGAGTCCTCGACCGTCACCGGGAATTTCGCGCCCGTCTCGAAGGTCGCGAGCAGGTCGGCCGCCATCGCCTGGTCGGCGCCGTTGTGGTTGTCGCCGGTGCGGTTGGCGTAATCGATGCGCTCCGGCTTGCCGCGGTCCAGCACGCGGCGGAGCATCAACTTGTTGCGCACTAGGTCGGCGAGCAGCGTGCCGTTGGTGCCGGCGATGTACCAGCGCCGCTCCTGCAATGCGACGTGGCTGTTGGAATGGAACGACAGCCGCACGCCGTTGGCGTATTCGACGATCGCCACCTGATGGTCGGTCACGTCCATGTTGGAATGGAACGCATCGTTGGCGCCTTCCCAGCCCGCATCGCGGATCGCGTAAGCCGGTTCGCCATTGTCGTAGTTCAGCGGCACATCCTTGCGGTCGGAGACGAAGATGCGCCGCCCGCCGAAACTCGCGACCCGCGCGGCGCGGGCGCCCACGATGGTGTCGAGGATGTCGAAGTCGTGGCACACCTTGTCGAGCATGAAGCTGCCGCCCCACTCCTGGCGGCGGCGCCAGTTGCGCGCGAGATAGCCGCCGTGCTCCGGCGGCAGATGTTCGGTCGCATCGATGGAGACGATCTCGCCCAGTTCGCCGGATGCGCAGCGTTTCATCACCTCGCGCACGATCGGCATCGAGCGCATGACGAGACCGACATAAAGCGGCGGTGTTTTCTTTTCCCGCATCCGCCGCGCCAGGGCATAGGTCTCTTCCTCGGTGCGGACGATCGGCTTCTCGGCGAAGATCGGATAACCGGCATCGAACGCGGCGAGCAGGTGCTTGTAGTGCAGGTGGTTCGGCGAACCGATCATCACCAGATCGAACGGCCCGTCGGCGAGCAGCGCTTTGACATCGGGATAGACGTTGCCTGCGGGGATTTTGCCCGCGCCGAGAATCTCCGCACCGACGGGCCGCGGATCGGCGTACCCGGCTACGTCGAGCTTCCAGCCGACTTCGTCCATCGCACGCAGCACATGCGCGATGCGCTGGCCCAATCCGATGATGCCGATACGCGTGGTTTTCATGAATCACCTGCTTGTCGCTGGCACGCAAATCGTTGAACCGTCATGGCCGGGATGACTTTCGCTTCGCTTCAGTTCACCCGGCCATGACGTTGACGTGGAAATGACGCGACATTCATTCACCGTATCTTCGTCGCGTTCAGGATCAGCGCAAGCGGTATGAATGGCGCACCCGGCGGCAGGCCGAAATAGTGGTCGTCGACCTTCATCATCTGCTGCAGGCCCATCCAGGGAATGCGGTCGCCTTCCTCGATCCGGTCGATCCGGAAACCTGCATCGATCGCGGCATTCAGGATCGTCGCCATGCCGTGCAGATACTGCACATTGCGGTGCGCCTTCAGCGTGCCGGGACCGGCATAGTCGCCCTGGTTCTCAAATGCCTGCGGCGTGCGGCTGTCGTAATCGTAGCGCACGGTGAACGGCAGCGCCGGCACAGGTGGATAATCGTCGAGCGTCATCAGAAAAGGATGGCCTTCCGCGAAGAACAGCCGGCCGCCGGGTTTCAGCGCGTTTGCCGCGGTGCGCATCCATGCGCTCATGTCGTGGATCCAGCAGATCGCGCCCCACGACGCGAACACGATGTCGAAGTCCTTCAGATCGGCCGGCGGGTTCAGCACATCCGCCTGCACGAAGGTCGCGGGCACGCCGGTCTCCGCAGCGATCGCACGCGCGGTCGCGATCGCGTCGTCAGAAAAATCGAGACCGGTCACCGCCGCACCCATCCGTGCGAGTGACAGCGTGTCGAGCCCGAAATGGCATTGCAGATGCAGCAGCGCCTTGCCCCGCACGTCGCCGATGCCTTCGCGCACGATGGGATCGAGGATGTTCTCGCCGCGCCGGAACGCAGCCGTTTCGTAGAACGGCGAGTCCACATGCCGCTGCGCCATCTCGTTCCAGTACGCGAGATTGGTCTCTTTATACGCTTCCATCGCAAGCCCCCCGAAAAAGGGGCGCGTCATAGCAGCGTCAGCCGTTCTTCGCCATATCGGCGTCCATCGCGGCTTGTGCCTGATCCAAAGTGAGGCGGCTGTCGAGCAGTTGCTGCACCGTCCAGCCTTTGCGGTCGAGGAAGAAGGCGGCCAGCATCCGGAAGCGGTCGTAAAATCCGGAATTGGTCCGGAAGTGCGGATCGCGCGCACGATAACGCCGGTAATAGGCCGCGATATCGACCCGGCCGCGGCCGCCCAGCCCGACATAATCGGCATAGCCTTCGCGCACCCATTGCGGCAGGGCCCAGTTGTACAGATGCGCGAGGCCCAGATGTTCGCCCGTAAGCGAATGGGCGATCTCATGCGCGCCGTAATAGGCAAGCGTGCGCGGCGGTGGCGCGGGTTTGCCGCTGCCGCCGTAGAGCGTGTCGCTGTCGATATCGGCGTGGCGCAGGAACACGTTGCGTGTGACGGGATAGAAATTCACCCCGCCGGCGCCCGATGCGATGTTCATGAAGACGATCCGCCGCCACGCCGCGTTGGAGATGAAGATGCGATGGCTGCGATGCAGGTCGAGCGGCGAACGGGAAATCCGCGCCTCCACATCGCCCAGCACGGCTTGCGCCTTCGCGGCGTCGAATGGCCGGTCGGAATAGATCGCGAGCCGCCCGCGTTCGGCGTGATAGGCGAAGAACGGCTCCGGATAGGCGAGCGCCGTTCCGAGCAAGGCGAGCAGGCCGAGCGGCACCGCGGCCACGATGCCGGCCCATTTCGCGATCCCGCGCCAGCGCATGCCGTCTCTCCTTATTTTTGCAGCGTGCACGGCTGGGATTCTAGAGGCACCCCGTTCCACCGCAGCCACCGTCCCAGAAGAACAGAAAATAGATTGGAAAAAACAAAGCAACTGGCGAACTGATGAGCAACCAGAGGCCAGATTTGCGATAAAGGGCGATCCCTGTTGCGGCGAGCAGGCACCATGCCGCTCCCATCCACAGGCTGTTCACGCCTGCCTGCCAGAAGCCATATGCTCTGGATGTTAGAAAGGCCGAGACAAACGTTGCAACTGCAAGCACTGCTACGATGCCGAAAAGTGCCCGGTAACCCCTTCGATTGCTCATTTCGGGGAAGCCTTTCAAGATGTCGATCACCTTCACAATGTCGCCCAAAGAGGCGGCGGCAGCTGAGAACTCAACGTGTGCCGATGACACTGCGCGGATGCCTACGCTAGAAAACGAACTGGACAACCTTATGGGTTGGCTCTGCACGGAATGGGGATTCTGTCTGGCATCGAAGGAGCGCGAGAAGATAGCCTCGTCCGAACGCCTTGATGCCAGACAGTTTGCGCTCGAAATCTTGAAGGCAGAAGGGTTCGAGCATCCGGAATTCGAGGCCAACTGGGTCAAACGCATCTCGGAAAAGTTTACTGAGCACTTCGGCAGGCCGACTATTCAATCGATAGAGTTTGGGCCGTAACAGCCCTTACTTATGCAACGCCTTGATCACTGCCGCGACATAGGCGTCGTGGATGGCGTAATATTTCTCCGCATCCGCTTCCGGCCATGCGCTGTTGACGACGATGACCAGCTTCTCTGCCGGATTGACGTAGATCGACTGTCCGAAGATGCCGATCGCCTCATAGGCGCCGCCGCCATTTGGGATCCACCATTGATAACCGTAGCCTTCGTTGCCGAAATCGCTCGTCACCTGTTTCTTCGTCGCGGCCGCGAGATAATCGGGCGGCACCACCTGTTTGCCGCCGGCAACGCCACCGCCCATGATGAACATCCCGAAGCGGCCGTAGTCGCGCAAGGTGGCGGAGATGCAGCAGCCGCCGATCTCCGAACCGCCGAGATCGAGCATCCAGTTGGCATCGCTCTCCATGCCGAACTTCGACCAGATTTTCTCGGAGAGATAATCGGCGAGGTGCTTGTGGGTCGCGTTCTGGACCAGAACGCCGACCATGTCGCTCTCGCCGGTCTTGTAGACAAACTTGGTCCCCGGTTTTGCCTCGCGCGGCAGCTTCGCCATGTACAGCACGACGGGGTCTTCACCCTTCGGTCCGGGCTTCGTCAGCGCGAATTGCGCCGCATCGGATTTGGGATTGCCGTAGTCCTCGTTCCATTTGACGCCGCTCGTCATGGTGAGGATCTGACGGATCGTCACACCGTCATAGGCGCTGCCTTTGAGACCCGGAATGTAGTCGGTCACCATCGCGTCGAGGCTCTTGATGTAGCCGTCCTTGATCGCGGCGCCGACCAGGGTCGATGTCACCGACTTCGTCACCGAGAACGAGACCCAGCGGTCTTCCGGCTTGCGTCCGGGGCCATAGCGCTCGAGCACGATCTTGCCGTCCTTGATGATGAGCAGACCCGAGGTGCGCTCGTCGCGCATGAAGCGATCTGTATCCCAGTGGCTGCCCTGGAAATCGTAGGAGATCGCCGGTGGCTTATCCGCGCTCTGCGGCAGCGGAAACACGTGGCCGTCATGCGCAATGGTGCGCACCGGATAGACTTTCTCGATCGCCTTGTAGCCGGCGGCCTGCTGCGCCGGCGTCCAGAACAGGATGCTGCCGAGACCCGGATTGTTCTTCGGGCTCGGTGTGTCCGCAGCACCGGCGGCCGTTGCCGCACACAAAGCCAGTCCGGCCCAAATCCACTTGCGCATCGTTTCCCCTCGCATGTTCTTTGCGGCGAAGATGGCATGACGCGCAGAGACGCGAAAGCTCAGTGGATGGTCGGCCGCTCGCCCTTTTGTTCGCGCAAGACCGCACCGTGCAAGGTGGGATCGGCTTCGGGATTCGGCGCGCTCAGTTGCGATTGGCCCAACGGTTCGTAAAGCCGCGCAACGCTCACGCAGGCCGCGATCAGCGCGAAGCCGGTTGCCAGGAACAGCGCCACCACCGGTCCCTGCAGCGGCAGCCGCGCGAACAGCAGCGCGACGAGCGCGGCACCTGTCGTCTGGCCGAGCAGGCGCGCGGTGCCGAGCATGCCGCTCGCGCCGCCGCTGCGCTCCTTGGGTGCTGCACTCAGCATCGCGCGGTTGTTGGGCGACTGGAACAGGCCGAAGCCGACGCCGGACAACACCATGCGCCACACCACATCGAAGGTCTCCGGATGCGGCGGCAGGAACGCGAGCGACAGCAATCCCATCGCGAACAGGAACAGTCCCGCGCCACCCAAAAGCCCGGCCGGATATTTGTCGGCAAGCCGTCCGGCGATCGGCGCCGCGATCGCGATCGCGATGGGCCATGGCGTCATCAGAAGTCCGGTCTGGACCGCGCTGTAATGCAGATCCATCTGCAGCAGGAACGGCAGCGACACCAGCGACAGCATCTGGGCTGCGAACGAGCACACCGAGGTCGACACCGACATCGTGAAGAGCGGAATCTTCAGCAGATCGATCGGCAGCAGCGGCAGCGGCAGTGTCAGCTGCCGCATCACCAGCAGATAGGCCACGGCGCCGCCCGCCGCGACCTCGGCGAGGAACCAGCCGAACGCCTCGCCATGGCCAAGCGCGTCGATGCTGCCGATCAACAGGCCGAAGGTCGCCGCGGAAAGACCCGCGCTCGGCCAATCGAACGCGTGCGGCGCTTTCGGTGTGTGCGGCAGGCTTCGCCAGCCGACGATCAGCGACGCAATGCCGAGCGGCACGTTGATCGCGAACAGCCACGGCCAGGTGCCGATACTCAGGATCGCGGACGCGAGCGTGGGTCCCACCGCGGCCGAGGTCGCCACCACCACGGCGTTGATGCCGATGCCGCGGCCCAGCATCTTCTGCGGATAGATGAAGCGCACCAGCGCGATGTTGACGCTCATGATCCCGGCCGCGCCGAAACCCTGGATCACCCGCGCCGCCGCGAGCGTGAGCAGCGAGTAAGAGAAGGCGCAGGCGAGCGACGCCACCGTGAACAGCGCCAGTCCTACGAGATAGACCTTGCGGTAACCGACGATGTCGCCCAGCGACGACAGCGGCAGCAGCGAGATCGTGATCGCCAGCTGGTAGCCGTTCACCACCCAGATCGAGAATGCCGCGCCGGTGTGCAGGTCGCGCGCGATGGTCGGCAGCGCCACATTGGCGATGGCCGAATCCATCACCGCCATGGTGATGCCGAGCAGGATGGTCGCGATCGCGTAGTAGCGCGCGGGCGCGGGCAAACCGTCGGCGAAGGTGGGTTGCGTGTTCATGGCCGGTCTGATGCTAACGTGCGGATGTTGCCGTGCAAACTTAGCGATTGCGGCCGTTGCATCGGAACCGGCAGCCGAAAGTCATGCCTCATCTTTTTACACAATCGTCATGGCCGGGCTGAGCGCAGCGAAGCTCCCGGCCATCCATTGCCGCGATGCTGGCGGTGCGTTTTATTGTGCAAACATAGTGGTAATGGATGGCCGGGACGAACGCCCGGCCATGACGACGGAAATAAATCGAGTTCGCTCTCGATGCCGATGGTGAGGGTTTCGTGCTCGCGTTCTACACCGACAAGCTCAGCGTCCGCCCGGGCGAGAGCTTCGCACTGTATGCCAGCGGCGATGGCGGGCCTTGCACGCTGGAAATCGCACGGGTCGGCGCGGGCCGCGAAGTCATGTTGCGGCAGGAAAGTGTGGCGGTCGAGGCGCATGCGACGCCCGCGAATGCCGATCGCGACGGCTGCGGCTGGCCGGCGGCGCTGACCGTCACCGCCGGCGAAGATTGGCGCAGCGGCTATTACGATCTCGTGCTGACCGATGCCAAAGGCGGCGAAGCGCATCATTTCGTCTGCGTGCGGGCTGGCGGCCGGCGCAACCGCATGGTGCTGATCCTCGCGACGAACACATTGCACGCCTACAATTACTGGGGCGGCGCCAGCGCCTATTGCCATGTCGAGTCGCTGATGCGGCGCGAGGCAACGCTCGCCGGCGCGATGGCCAACGCAATCGGCGTGCTATCGACCGAACGTCCGTTTCCGCCGTTGCTGCTCGCGCCGCCGCCGGAAATGCCGCGTCTCGTCAATCTGCGTCCGCGCGGCTTCGAGGAAAAGAGCTGGGCCGGCGCGAACCCGCGCTGGTCGCGCGACCACGCGCAGTCGCCGTATGACGGCTCCGCCGGATACCTGCACAACTGGGAGCATGCCTTCGTGCGCTGGGCGGAAGGCGAAGAGAATCTCGCCTTCGACTACCTCACGGATTTCGACCTCGACCGCGATTCCCACGCGCTCGACGGTTACCATGTCGTGCTGCTGGTCGGTCACAGCGAATACTGGTCGGGGCGCGAGCGCGATGCGATCGAAGCGTTCGTCGAGCGCGGTGGCCGGCTCGCGATCTTCTCCGGCAACACCGCGTTCTGGAAAGTACGGTGGGAAAACGGCGGCAACACGCTGATCTGCCACAAATGGAAAGGCGAGAGCGAAGCGGTCGCCGATGCGGACAAGACCCATCTGTGGTCGCATCCGCTGTTCGGCCGCGGCGAGGCCGCGATCACCGGCCTCAGTTTCCTCTATGGCGGTTATCACCGGCTCGGCCTGTGCGCCGCGCGCGGCGCCGGCGGCTACACGATCTATCGCGACAAGCACTGGGCGCTGGAAGGGACCGATCTTTATTACGGCGACGTGATCGGCGGCGACATTCCGCTGGTCGGCTACGAGAACGACGGCTGCCCCATCCGTTTCGACGCGAACGGGTTGCCGGCGCCGGACGGCGGCGTCGGCGTGCCGGACAATCTGGAGATCGTCGCCTTCGTGCCCGCGGCGTTCACCGAAGCGCCGGACAACCCCTACCGTCCGCTGATCCCGCCGGAACAGATGGATGTCGTCGCGCGCGTCGCCTATGGCGATGCGAGCCTTGCGACACAGGCACGCGTGAGCCGCGGCCACGCCGTGATGGCGTCGTTCACCCGCGGCAAAGGCGAAGTGTTCAACGCCGGCACGACCGAATGGGCCTACGGCCTCGCAGCGAACGATCCCTTCGTGATGCGGATCACGCGGAACGTGTTGAAGCGGTTTTTGGGGAATTGAAATTTTACAGACGTGTCATTCCCGGCGAGTGGACGCGCGTAGCGCGGCCGCGAGGTAAAGGGAACCAAGGATAAGCCGCATCTGTTCTGAATGATTTTATAAACCTGAAATGTCATCCCGGACGTAGTGAAGCGCAGCGCAACGAAGCTCCGGGAGCTATTTCTCAACGGGCTTTGCGCCTCAGAGCACGTTTCGGCGAGATTATCTTGCCGGCCCAATCGGTCCCGGCGCTCCGTTGCGCTGCGCTTCACTGCGGCCGGGATGACAAGTTTTGATCGTGATCGACCGCCGAGCCTCCCTCGATCACCTCGGATACGGCTTATGCTGGGTTCCCTTTACCTCGCGGCCGCTCTCGCTTCCGCTCGCCGGGAATGACAGCTGAGGGAAGGATCGGCAAAGGGCTGAAGGACGGACATCCGGCAATTCCAGACTTCCGCCCTTTTGAGACTCCCGCGCGCGTCGCATACTGCGTCCCATGAAGCGGCGCATCGGGTTTGTCGGGTATGACGATCTCACTCTGCTGGACCTCGCCGGTCCGCTGGAGGTGTTCGATACCGCCAACAGCCGTGCCGGTGCGGCCGTCTACGAAAACGTCGTGCTGGCGGCGAAAGCGCGGCCTTTCGTCAGCGAATCCGGCGTCGCCATCACGCCCAATGCCACGTTCGCCTCGGCACCGGCGCTCGACACCGTGCTCGTTGCCGGCGGGCGCGGCTTGCGCGATGCCGCCACTGCGGCGCCGGTGGTGCAGTGGCTGAAGCAGAGCGCGCCGCGCATCCGCCGCGTCGCCTCGATCTGCACCGGCGTCGAAGCGCTGGCGCAGTCGGGTTTGCTGGACGGCCGGCGCGCGACGACGCATTGGCGCTTCGCCGCAGGCGTCGCACAGCGCTATCCGCGAGTGACGTTCGCGCCGGACGCGCTCTTCATCCGCGACGGGAAGTTCTACACCTCGGCCGGCGTGACCGCCGGGATCGACCTCGCGCTCGCGCTGGTGGAAGAAGACCTCGGCGAGAAAATCGCACTCGCCGTGGCGCGCGAACTGGTGGTCTATCTCAAGCGGCCGGGCGGCCAGACGCAGTTCTCCGAGCCGCTGCAATTCCAGACCCGCAGCACCGACCGCTTCGCCGATCTCGCGGCCTGGATGATCCGCAATCTGAAGGAAGATTTCTCGGTCGAAACACTGGCCTCGCGCGCCGGCCTCGGTCCGCGCCATTTCTCCCGCCGCTTCAAAACGGCATTCGGCGCGTCGCCCGCCAGCTATGTTGAGCGCCTCAGGCTCGACGAAGCGCGCCGCCGCCTGCCGTCGCCGCGCCAGACCGTGGACAGCGTTGCCGCCTCGGTCGGCTATGCCAGCGCCGATGCCTTCCGCCGCGCGTTCGAACGCCGCTTCGGGGTGGCGCCGAGCGTCTACCGCAAACGCTTTGCGGCGCGCTGAGCTATTCCGGTGTCTTGGCGAGGAATTTTCCGGCCCGGTAGCTCGGGCCGAAATAGACGTCGACGCTTTCGATCTTGCCGCCGGCGAGCGCGAGATGTTCGGTGTTGCGGAACGAGGTGCCGTCTTCCGTCGTGACGAGATAGGTGACGAAGGCGCTGTCGCCCGCTTCCACGATCTCCTCGATCTCGAAGAACTGGAAGTTGTCGCCGTTCGGCCAGCAGCGTTCGAAGAACGCGTCGCGGTCGATGGCATCGTCATACGGGCTGGTGAAGGTGAAACCCTCCGCCATCAGCGCGCGGGTGTCATCCTTGCGGCGCTCGGCGAACGCGCGGTACAGCTCTCTTACGATAGTTTCATTACGTCCGAATAACAGCATCTTGCGAATCCTCGATCGACGCGCGCTCGCGCCTCGGAAACGCAAGGGAACCGAATTGGATGCTCTGGCTCTTTTCGATTGTCGCGCAATCTGCTGGGCGAACCGCAGCACACTGCGCCCGATTGCGCTTCAGCGGGTCGGAACCGGGTGGTCGCCGCGATAGTCGTAGAAGCCGCGGCCCGTCTTCTGGCCCAGCCAACCGGCTTCGACATACTTAACCAAAAGCGGGCAGGGCCGGTATTTGGAATCCGCGAGGCCTTCGTACAGCACCTGCATGACGGCGAGACAGGTGTCGAGCCCGATGAAGTCCGCCAGCTGCAGCGGTCCCATCGGATGGTTGGCGCCGAGCCGCATCGCGGTGTCGATCGCTTCCACGTTACCGACGCCTTCGTACAGCGTGTAGACGGCTTCGTTGATCATCGGCTGCAGGATGCGGTTCACGATGAAGGCCGGGAAGTCTTCGGCATAGGCGGCGGTCTTGCCGATCCGCTTCACGATGTCGAGCGCGGACTGGAACGTCGTGTCGTCGGTCGCGATGCCGCGGATCACTTCCACGAGCTGCATCAGCGGCACGGGATTCATGAAATGCAGGCCGATGAAATGCTCCGGCCGGTCGGTCACCGAAGCAAGCCGGGTGATCGAGATCGACGAGGTGTTGGAGGCGATCAGCGTCTTGTCGCCGATGCGGGTACAGAGATCCTGGAAGATCTTCTTCTTGATGCTTTCGTCCTCGGTCGCGGCTTCGATGACGAGGTCGCGATCCTTCATCTCATCGAGCGTCTGCGCGGTGTGGATGCGCTTGAGGGCGGGCTGGATCGTATCGTCCTTGATCAGGCCGCGCGCCGCCTGGCGCTGCATGTTGCGCTCGATCCGCTGCATCGCGCCGGTCAGCGCCTCCGGCTTCGCGTCTTCCAGCACGATGTCGTAGCCGCCGAGAGCGAGAACGTGGGCGATACCGCTGCCCATCTGACCCGCGCCGATGATGCCGATGCGCTCGATGCTCATATCTGTCCTTTGCGACGCATGGGCTCAGTAGCCCATCTTGGTCAGTTCTTCCGACATCTCCGGGATTGCCTTGAACAGGTCGGCCACGAGGCCGTAATCGGCAACCTGGAAAATGGGAGCTTCTTCGTCCTTGTTGATCGCGGCGATGACCTTGGAGTCCTTCATCCCCGCCAGATGCTGGATGGCGCCGGAGATGCCGACCGCGATGTAGAGATCGGGCGCCACGACCTTGCCGGTCTGGCCCACCTGATAGTCGTTCGGCACGAAGCCGGCATCGACCGCCGCGCGCGAGGCACCGACCGCGGCGCCGAGCTGATCGGCGATCTTGTCGAGCAGGTGGAAATTGTCGCCCGACTGCATGCCGCGGCCGCCGGAGATGATGATCTTGGCGGAGGTGAGTTCGGGACGCTCCGACTTCGAAAGCTCTTCGCTCACGAATTTGGAGATGCCCGGATCGGCCGGTGGCGTCACGCTTTCCACCGGCGCCGAACCGCCGTCGCCGGCGGCTTTGAACGTGGACGTGCGCACGGTGATGATCTTCTTGCCGGCGCCGGCCTGCACCGTCTGGATCGCATTGCCGGCATAGATCGGACGCTGGAAGGTGTCGGGGCTGTCGACCTTGATGATTTCGCTGATCTGCGCCACGTCCAGCTTGGCGGCGACGCGCGGCATGTAGTTCTTGCCGTTGGTGGTCGCGGGCGCGAGGATCGCGTCGTACTTGCCGGCGAGCGAGAGGATCAACGCCTCCATCGCCTCGGCCAGCATCTTCTTGTACGGCTCGCCTTCGGCCAGCAGCACTTTCTCGACACCGGCGATCTTCGCTGCGGCATCGGCGGCGCCTTTGGCATCGAGACCGGCGACGAGGACGTGCACCGGGGCGCCGAGTTGCGCTGCCGCGGTCACGGTCTTCGCGGTCGCGTCTTTCAAGGCGCCGTTGGTGTGTTCGGCAATGACGAGGCTTGTCATGGCAGCACTCCCGCCTCGTTCTTGAGCTTGTCGAGCAGTTCGGCGACCGTCTTCACCTTCACGCCGGCCTGGCGCTTCGGCGGTTCGCTCACCTTGAGGACCTTCAGCTTGGGCGCGATGTCGACGCCGTAATCGGCCGGGCTCTTGTCGGCGATCGGCTTCTTCTTCGCTTTCATGATGTTCGGCAGCGACGCGTAGCGCGGCTCGTTGAGGCGAAGGTCGACGCTCATCACTGCCGGCGTCTTAACCTCGACGGTCTGCAGGCCGCCGTCGATTTCGCGCTCGATGACGGCTTTGCCCTCTTCGAGGTCCAGCTTGTGCGCGAAGGTGCCTTGCGGCCAGCCCATCAGCGCCGCCAGCATCTGTGCGGTCTGGTTGGAATCGTCGTCGATCGCCTGCTTGCCGGTGATCACCAGCGCGGGCTGTTCTTCGTCGCAGATCGCTTTCAGGATCTTCGCGACCGCCAGCGGTTCGACTTCCTGGTCGGTCTTCACGAGGATGCCGCGGTCGGCGCCCATCGCGAGCGCGGTGCGGATCGTTTCGCTCGCCTGTTGCGGGCCGATGGAAACGGCGATCACTTCGGTCGCCTTGCCCTTCTCCTTGAGCCGGACGGCCTCTTCGACGGAAATCTCGTCGAACGGATTCATGGACATCTTCACATTGGCGAGGTCGACGCCGCTCTGGTCCGCCTTCACGCGGATCTTCACGTTGTAATCGACGACCCGCTTTACGGGCACGAGAACTTTCATCCTGTCGAAATGCCTTCCGGGGTGGCTAGATGGATCGGTCAGCGCCGGTAGCGCCGGGACGGTGGTTCGTCCACCACCCAGGTTTTTTGCGGCGCAAAAACTAGGTCCGCCGCCTTCGGCTTGTCAACGAAGGTTCACGGCCCTGCACAAGGCTTGTAAGGGCCGGAACCGGCCGGAAAATTCTATGTTGCAGTGCAAAATCGTTGTTAAGGCGCGCGGCGTTCTGTCGCAGATTTTAATGCCGCGAAACCAGCGCGTCGGTGGCGGCGCACAGCCCGTCCGGGAAGCCGCCGTTCTGCTCGGCCACCACCGCTGGGGCACCCGCCGCATCCGCGGTCAGGATCACGATCGTCTTCCAGTAGGCGATGCCGCCATGCTCGTACCAGAGGAAGTATTTGTCGCCGATCGTCCCGCCACGGATGAAGCGGTTGGACGGTCCCGGTTTCACGATCACATCGGTCGCGTTGTAGAACGCGCCGCGATCCGCCATCGCGCCGATCTTCGGCCGGCTATTCTGGATATAAAACCGAACCGGCTGCGGAAGCCGGGTCAGCGAATCCGCGCTCTTCGCCGGATGGCGCAGGCTGCAGGTGAAATCGGGATCAGGCTCCGCCGCATATGCTGCGCCGCTCAGCGCGAGCGACGCCGCCAGCGCGATCCGCTTCGCGTTCACTGCAGTGTTGCGAGATAGGCGACGATGTCGTCGGCCTCCGCCGGCGTGGTGCCCATGTAATACATGTTGGAATCGGGCACGACCTTGCCGGGATTCTCCAGAAACGCTTTCAGCTTCTCCGCCTTCCAGGTGAAGCCTGCATTCTTCATCGACTCGGAATAGGCATAGTCGGGTTCGCTGCCAACCTGCCGTCCGAAGATACGCCACAGGTTCGGTCCCATCGAAGGCGCCGCATCCTTGGCCGCGCCGTGACAGCCGGCGCACTGGCCGAACGCCGTCTGTCCTTTGGCGGCATCGCCTGCCGCCCGCGCCGCCAGCGGCAGCGCCGCAACCATCGTGCACAACGCCACCACCGCAACACGCATGGGAGACCTCATTTCAGGGTTTGCAGATACGCGATCACGTCGGCGCGCTGGCCTGCGTTGGAGATGCCGGCGAACGACATCTTGGTTCCAGCCACCACCGCCTGCGGATGGGTGAGATAAACGTCGAGCAGCTGCGGCGTCCACACCTTGCCGAAGCTCTTCATCGCACCCGAATAGTTGTAGTCCGCCTTGCTGCCGGCCTTGCGCCCGACGACGCCGAACAGATTGGGGCCGATCTGGTTCGGCGCGCCTTTCGTGCTCGAGTGACAGATGGCGCAGCGCGTGAACACGTCTTTCCCGTTCGCCGCATTGCCCGCGGCATGTGCCTGCGCGGCAAGAGCGAATGTGAGCGCTGCAACCAATATCGTCCGCATGCAATCCCCGTTTCGGCTTACGCCGTAGAAACCTATCGCGACAAATGCCGGGTTCCAATTATCGCCTGTAGCTCTGACCGGCAATACCTGAGAGAATCGATTCACGAAGGGGAGATTGCACATGACCAACATCATCCACGGCCATCCCGGCGACGACGATCTCACCGGAACGTCGGGCAATGACGAATTCCTGCTCCAGAAGGGCGGCAACGATATCGTCAACGGCGCCGGCGGCGACGACATCTTCCTGTTCGGTGCGACGTTCACCGCCGACGACCAGGTCGACGGCGGCACCGGCAACGATATGATCTTCCTGAATGGCGACTATTCGGCGGGCGTGATCTTTGCCGCCACCACCATGGTCAATGTCGAGAAGATCGCACTCGCGGCAGGGAACGACTACAGCCTGACGACGAACGACGCGAATGTTGCGGCCGGCGAAACGCTCACGGTGGTCGCTTCGCGGCTGGGCAGCGGCAATCACCTGACCTTCGACGGCTCGGCCGAAACCGACGGACATTTCGTGGTCATGGGCGGCGCCGGAGACGACACGCTGACCGGCGGCGCCCAGAGCGACCATTTCTATCTCGGCCAGGGCGGCAACGACACGGTCCATGCCGGCGGCGGCAACGACCACATCACCATGGGTGGCAGCTTCACCGCCGGCGACCAGCTCGACGGCGGCCGCGGCTTCGACGTCGTCCGGCTTGACGGGACCGGCACGGCATCGGTTGTCTTCGGCGCCACCACGATGGTGAACGTCGAAGACCTGATTCTCGACGGCGGCCACAGCTACAACCTGACCACCAACGACGCCACGGTGGCGGGCGGCCAGTTCATGGAGATCGATGGCTACGGACTCACCGCCGGCGACACCTTGACGTTCAACGGCGCCGCCGAAACGGACGGCGCGTTCCTGATCGCCGGCGGCGCGGGGCGGGACAACGTGACCGGCGGCATGAGCAGCGACTTCTTCGACATGAGCGCCGGCGGCAACGACACCGTCCATGGCGGTGGCGGCAACGACCAGATCTATATGGGCGGCGCGCTGACCGCGAGCGACCATCTCAACGGCGGCGGCGGCGGCAATGTCGTGATCCTCGACGGCAATTACACCGGCACGCGCGCCCTCGTGCTCGCGGCCAACACGCTGAACAACATCCAGGACATCGAACTCGGTCCCCAGCACAGCTACGACATCACCAGCAACGACGCGACCGTCGCGGCGGGCTCTTTCCTCATCGTCGACGGCTCGCAATTGCTGGCGGACAAGACGCTTAGCTTCGACGGCTCGGCCGAAACCGACGGCAATTTCTCCCTGGCCGACGGCCTCGGCAACGACGTGCTCATCGGCGGGCTGCAGGCCGACTTTCTCAGCTTCGACGGCGGCGGCACCGACAAGGGCGAAGGCGGCGGCGGCGACGATTTCATCGACGCCTGCGGCCATGTCGATCCTACCGACCAGTTCGACGGCGGCGCGGGCTTCGATACGATCGAACTCACCGCCGACGAGACCAGCACCGGCAGCTACACCGGCATAAACGCGCTGCACTTAACCGGCCCGATGATGCTGAATTTCGAGCAGATGGATCTCGACGGCGGCGGCAGCTACGACATCACCACGGTTGATGCGAATGTGAACGCCGGCGTGACCTTCGAAGTCGACGGCAGCGATCTGTTCAGCACCGACACGCTCCGCTTCGACGGCTCGGCGGAAACGGACGGCACCTTCCTCTTCCATATGGGCGGGAGCTTCGTCGCCGCGGACCAACTGATCGGCGGCGCCGGCAACGACACGCTGGAACTCGGTGGCGATTACAGCGGCGGCCTCACGTTTGCCGCGAACAGCCTCACCAGCGTCGAAACCATCGTCCTCGACAATGGCGGCGTCTACAACCTGGTGAGCGACGACGGCAACGTCGCGGCAGGTACGACGCTCACGGTCGATGCGAGCGCGCTCGGCTTCGGCGAAACGGTTTCCTTCGACGGCAGCGCCGAGACCGACGGCAGCTTCGCGTTCATCGGCGCCACCGTTCCGGGCAGCGTGTATATCGGCGGCGCGCAGGCCGATACCTTCGACCTCACGGGCAGCTATGCCCAGGCCACCGGCAATGGCGGCGCCGACACCTTCACGCTCGATGCCGATGGCGATGCGCTGCTCACCTATCACAGCGCGGCCGATTCGACCTCCACGACCTACGACACGATCGTGAACGCCAATTTCTCCGGTCTGACGCTCGCCATTCCCGGCGTCCCCGTCGCCGCCATCGATGCCACGGTGGCGACCGGCGATCTCAACACCGCGACGTTCGACAGCGATCTCGCGGCGGCGATCGGTTCGTCGCAACTCGCGGCCGGCGATGCGGTGATCTTCTCGCCAACCGGCGGCTCGCTCGGTACCACCGGCCATTCGTTCCTGATCGTCGATATGAACGGCACGGCCGGCTATCAGGCGGGAGTGGATCTGGTGATCGACATCACCGGCTATTCGGGGACGCTTTCGACCGGCAATTTCACGAGCTGACGCGCGCGATCAGGCGGCGGCGCCGCCTTCGTCCTTGGCGGTTTCGATCGCCGCGCGGAACGCGATCGGGTTGGCGATGGTGGGAAGCTCGACCGCATCGACGCCGGTGCCTTCGACGCGCAGATGGCCGTAGCCCAGCATGCGGCCCCACACGCCTTGCGTCACCCGCACGCCTTCGATGTTGTGCAGCGCGATCTCGTTGGTCTGCAGTGTGAACCAGCCGGTCTTCATCACGAAGCGGTGCGTCGTCACCGCGATCTCGGTGGTCCATTTGCGGATCATCATCGGCACGGCGACGACGAGGCCGACGATCGTGATCGCATAGAGGATCGCGGTGAAGGTGTACCACCAGTGGAACTGGGCGTGGGCGATGATCTTTTCCTTCGCGCCCAGCGACTGCTCGATATAGGACATGGCCCCTCCCGGGCTGATCTCCCGATGTAGTGTGCCCGTCCGGCAGGCGGGAGGGGCGGCGACAAAACAGCCCGCTTTGTTCGATTGTTGCGCTGACGAATCGTCAGTTCTTCAGCGCCGCCGCGGTGTCGGCAAGAGTCCCGTCGTTCGCCTGCGGCGCCACGCCCAAAAGCTTCGCGAGCAGCGGATAGACGTCGACATTGTCGAACGGCTCGAGCGTCACGCCGCGCCTGAAGGCCGGTCCGTGCGCGAAGAACACCGCCCACATATCGGGGAACGCCGGGTCGTAACCGTGATTGCCGTGCAGGTGGTTGGGATATTTCTTCAGCGTCGCCGCCGTCACGATGCTCCAGCCGAGATCGCCGAGACACAGGATTGGCGGCACGCGCGGATTGCTGCCGTAATGCAGGCTCGCCGGAATGTCCTTCTTGTGCCAGCACGTCATGTGCGGATGCGGCGTCGCGATCAGCGCCTTCTCCACTTCGGCTTCGTGACCGGGCTTCGGCCAGATGCCGGCGTCGGCGCCCTGGATCGACACGGTCACGTCGTCGATGTTGATGAGCGTGTCGAGCACATAGCCCGGCGGGTTGGCGGTGAGATCGGTCATCCCGTGATCGGACACGATCACCAGGTTGATGCGGTCGTAGAGGCCGCGGGTCCGAAGCCCGTCGACCAGCCTTGCGATCGCGGCATCGACCTGGCCGATCGCCGCGTTCACCTGCGGCGAGTCCGGACCGAACACATGCCCCATCGAATCCACCGGATCGTAATGCAGCAGGATCAGCTGCGGCCGCTTGTTCGCCGGAAGATCGACCCAGCCGAGCACGGTGTCGGTCTCCGTATCCGGCGGCGTGTTCCAGCCACTCTTGTCGTGATAGGTGAAGTCGGTGTCCTTCACGATCGCGTCGCCGCCCGGCCAATGCGATTCCGCGGTGCGCAGGCCGGCATGCGCGGCCGTCACCCAGAGCGGCGTCGCCTTGGCCCACCAGCGCGGATCGGTGGTGTCCTTGGAGCCTTCGCCGAAGCTCTCGCCGGGTATCGCGGGATCGAGGAAACCGTTGTCGACGATGCCGTGATGATCGGGCCTTAGACCCGTCATCAGCGTGTAGTGGTTGGGCGAGGTGACCGAGGGAAACGACGGATGCATAGCCTTCGCATGCACCCCATCCGTCGCGATGGCGGCAAGCGCAGGTGTGAGATGGCGGTCGAAATAGTCGGCGCGGAATCCGTCGATCGAGATCACGATCAAGGGCTCGTCCGGCGGCGCCGCACCGGCATTGCCCGCCGCAAACCCGACCGCGCAGACTATCGCCAGCGCCAGAAAACCCCGTTTCATCGCCGCCTCCCCCAAAGCGAAAACTGGACGCGGTTTATAGCACCGTCACATGCACGAGGCTGTGTTTTTTGTGCCCCTTCACCCCCCAACGCCATCGTCATGGCCGGGCTGAGCGGAGCGAAGCTCCCGGCCATCTATTGCCGCGATGCCGGCGGTGAGCCCTGTCGTGCAACCACGGCGGTTATGGATCGCCGGGACAAAGCCCGGCTATGACGGTTTTGGTGGCTGTGCTGGCCGGACGCTCCCCAACGCGACTGTCATGGCCTGCAAAAGCAGGCCATCCAGGTGACGGCTGCGCTGCTGTCGGCAAGTGAGCCGGAATTCTTTCGGGATGCGTCGGGCAAACATCACCTGGATGGCCTGCTTTTGCAGGCCATGACATTAAAGACGCGCGCGCTGGATTGGCCCTTATCGGCCTTTCTATAGGTTTTTAAGCATTGAATTTGATCCGTATTTGTTCTATAACCCGTGGATGAAGAAAGACCCTCGGATTGAACCTTTCGAAGCCCTGCTGCTCGAGCAGGCCAGGCTTTGCCATGCGGAATTGCGCAACCGCGTCAAAAACTTGCGTGCCTTCGGGAAGGCTCATCCGCTGGATGACCGGATTCTCAGTCCGTCTGCGGCCCTGACCACCGACCTGCTCGTGCAACACGTCAGCCAGCTGGCGGACGTCACCACCCGGCTGGCCGCAGCCGCGGCGCGGATCAGGGGCAAACCCGAGTCTAAAGACGCGTAGTCAAAAACCGAGGTTCAATTCCGACAGAAAATTGCAAAAGCGCGGAAATAAGCGAGAGGAATCAAGCAATGCCCTACAAACGTGGCGCGCCGCCGGGCAACAAAAACAGGCTGATTCACGGCCTTTATAGCCGCGAAATCGCCGAACGGCGGCGGGCCGTCCGCCATCGCAAGCGGATGGCCAAAATGGTGCTCGCCCGCGTCGCCATTATCATCCGGACCCGCGAAGCCTTGGCCGGCAAAGTCCCACGAGCCCGTCCAGTGCCGCGGCGCCGCCGTTTCCAGCCGGTCATCCGCAAACACGGCCAATTCCCGCGCTTCCGTGCGTTCGAACTGCTGCCGCCGCCGCGCTGGCGCAGGCTCATGGCGCGCTTCAAACGCGCCGAGGCGATGGCCGCACGAGCCTCTCCCGATGGCTGATCTCACCCCTCCACGAGCGAAGCGAGCTGGAGGGGTCGCGGCGAAGCCGCGGGGGAGGAGCTTAGCGTGCGAAGCGCGCTTCTGTTTGGTTTCGAAGACCAGAGCGATGCGGCCGAACGAGCGGCTTTGCCGCGCAAGGTCCTCCCCCTCGCTTCGCTCGACCCCTCCAATTCGCAACGCGAATTGGAGGGGTGGGGCTTTGCCGCGCGAGGGTCCTCCAACTCGCGAAGCGAGTCGGAGGGGTGGTCAGGCCAGTGCTTCCCACATCGCCATGGCGAGGCCGAAGCCGCGGATGTCGCCGGTGGTGGTGCCGATCATCCGGTTCATCGCGTAGCCCATGGTGGTGTGCGCATCCATGTCGATCAGCGCGAGCGATCCGCCATAGCCGCCCCAGAACATCGAATTGGCGTTGGGCAGCGGCAACAGTCCGCCCGCCAACCCGAAACCGAGGCCAAAGCGCGCCGGCACGTTCATCACCAGGTCATGGCCTTCGATCTGCAATTCCAGCGCCTTGCGGCAACCGGCTTCCGACAGGAAGCGCTTGCCTTTGGCGACGCCGCCATTGGCGAGGATCGCGTGGATCTCCGCGATCGAGCGCGCGTTGCCGGTGCCGCCCGCGGCCGGAATCTCTGCGCCGCGCCATTCGCGCGTGCGCGTCGCGCCGACATCGACGCCGGGATTGGTCGCCATGTTGCGCATGATCTCCGATTGCGTCGCGAGGTCGGCGACCGCGGTGCCGGACTCTGGCGGCAACAGTTCAGCGACGCGATCGTCTTCCGAGGCCGGCAGGCCGATCCAGAAATCGGCGTGCAGCGGCTCGGCGATCTCTTCGCGGAACACGGTGCCGACCGATTTGCCGGTGACGCGGCGGATCACTTCGCCGACGAGGTAACCTTGCGTGATCGCATGATAGCCGGGTGCGGTGCCGGGCTCCCAGAACGTCGCCTGCGCCGCGAGCAGCGAGGTCATCTTGTTCCAGTCGTAGAGATCGTCGCCGGTGATCTTCTCCTGCCAGCCGGAGAGGCCGGAGGAATGGCTCATCAGATGCGCGACCGTGATGCTTCCTTTGCCGTTGGCGGCGAACTCCGGCCAGTACTTCGCAACCGGTGCCGCGAAATCGATCAGCCCGCGGTCGGCGAGCAGCAGCGCGGTCAGCGCCGTCATCGTCTTGGTGGTGGAGTAGACGTTGACGATGGTGTCCTTCACCCACGGCCGCGTCTTCGCCGGATCGGCATAGCCGCCCCACAGATCGACCACGGTCTCGCCGTTCACCGTTGCGCAGAACGACGCGCCGATGTCCTCGCCGCTCGCGAGGTTCTTCTCGAACACATCTCGCACGCCTGCAAACTTGTCGTGCGCGAATCCCTGAACGTCGCCGGCCATGTTTCCCTCCGTCAGTTTTGCCGTGTCTTACAGGAGAGCGGCAGGCGGTGTCACGCGACCGGTTGCGTTCGGCCGCAAAGCGAGGCGATGGTGCGCGCCGCTGTTGTCCCACTGTGATTTCGATGTCCGCCTTCACCCATGAGATGGCGCGCTGTTACCGCCGCTACCGCCCGCCGTTTCCGCAAAGTCTGCTGGACGATCTCGTGGCGCGCACGGGCGTTTCGCGCTCCGGCCGGTTGCTCGATCTCGCCTGCGGCACCGGCCGCATCGCAGTCGCCATCGCGCCGGCCTTCGCCGCCGTCGACGCGGTCGATCTGGAGCCGGCGATGATCGCGGAAGGCGAAGCCGCCACTGTGGAGCGCGGGATCGGCAACATCGCCTGGCACACCGGCAAAGCCGAAGCGTTCGACACCGCAACCGCCATATATCGGCTGATCACCATCGGCGATGCCTTCCATCGTTTTGGCCCGGCGTCGCTCGCAGCGATGCACAGCTGGCTCTCACCCGGCGGCGCTATCGCGGCGCTGCGCAGCTTCGACACACTGAGCGGCGCCGAGCCGTGGCATCGCCCGCTCCGCGATCTCGTCACACGCTTCAGCGGCAGGGACGCGGAGATACTGTCGACCCCGCCGCCGGCGGATGCGTGCGAAGCGACGCTCAAGGCGCACGGCTTCGCCGATGTGGCGACATTCACGTTCACGACGCCCTATGTGTGGACGGTCGAAGCGATCCTCGGAAATCTCGCCTCCACTTCGTTCTGCGCAACGCATCTTCTTGGGCCGCGTGCGGAAGAGTTTGAAGGCGCCGTGCGGCAGGCGCTTTCGACCTATGCGCCGGACGATCTCCGCGAAACCCTGTCGTTCAGCTACACCTTCGGCCGGAGGTAGCGTGCACTATGTCCTTCTGTTGCAGAACGACTTCCATCACCACAGCTTGTCATCCCGGCCGCAGCGGAGCGCCGGGACCTATTGTGCAGGCAAGTCGGTGCATCCAAAGAACCGCGTGCGCTGAGAAGTAGGTCCGGCGCCCCGCAACAAGTGCGGGGTCCACTGCGTCCGGGATGACATTGTTTTGTGTGGGCGAAACTGCGCAAGCTTCAGACGAGCGATGGAAGATAGGTGTTCACGTCAGCGCTCGTCCTCGTACTCCGGGGTGAGGACTTCGCGCACGCCTTTGTGGTTGGGTTTGGAGACGACGCCCTCTTTCTCCATCCGCTCGATGATGCGGGCGGCGCGGTTGTAGCCGATCTGCAGGCGGCGCTGGATATAGCTCACCGTCGCCTTGCGCTCGCGCTGCACGATGTCGAGCGCCTTGTCGTAGTTCTCGTCGCCGCTTTCGCCGTTGCCGGCATAGACGTTGTAGGGATCGTCGCCGCCTTCTTCTTCCGGATCCTCGGTGACCGCGTCGAGATAATCGGGCGTGCCCTGCGTCTTCAGGAAACGCACGATGTCTTCGACTTCGTGGTCGGCGACGAAAGGACCGTGGATACGCCGGATGCGGCCGCCCGCCATCATGTAGAGCATGTCGCCCTGGCCGAGCAGTTGCTCCGCGCCCTGTTCGCCCAGAATGGTGCGGCTGTCGATCTTGGAGGTGACCTGAAACGAGATGCGGGTCGGGAAGTTCGCCTTGATCGTGCCGGTGATCACGTCGACCGACGGACGCTGGGTCGCGGCGATCAGGTGGATGCCAGCGGCGCGCGCCATCTGCGCCAGACGCTGGATGGCACCTTCGATCTCCTTGCCGCTGATCATCATCAGGTCGGCCATTTCGTCGACCACCAGCACGATGTAGGGCATCGGCTCGAGTTCGAGGATTTCCGCTTCGTAGATCGGCTTGCCGGTTTCGCGGTCGAAGCCGGTCTGCACCGTGCGGCTCAGCTTCTCGCCTTTTTCCTTCGCCTTGCGCACGCGTTCGTTGAACGCCTCGACGCCGCGCACGCTGAGCTTGGACATCTTGCGATAGCGCTCTTCCATCTCGCGCACCGCCCATTTGAGTGCGACGACGGCCTTGCGCGGCTCGGTCACTACGGGTGCCAACAGATGCGGGATGCCGTCATAGACCGACAGTTCGAGCATCTTGGGATCGATCATGATCAGGCGGCACATCTCCGGCGGCATGCGATAGAGCAGCGACAGGATCATGGTGTTGAGACCGACCGATTTGCCTGAACCGGTGGTGCCCGCGATCAGCAAGTGGGGCATCTTGGCGAGATCGGCCATCACCGGCTCGCCGCCGATCGATTTGCCGAGCGCGAGCGTCAGCGGCGCGCGCGCCTTGTCGTATTCGGGCGCCGCCAGAAGCTCGCGCAGGAACACGGTCTCGCGCTTCTGGTTGGGCAGCTCGATGCCGATCACATTGCGGCCGGGGATCGTCGCGATACGCGCGGCAACCGCCGACATCGACCGCGCCACATCGTCGGCAAGCGCGATCACACGCGAGGATTTCACACCGGCCGCCGGCTCAAGCTCGTACAAAGTCACCACCGGACCGGGGCGCACATTGACGATGCGGCCCTTCACGCCGAAGTCGCCGAGCACCGCTTCCAGCATGCGGGCGTTTTCTTCCAGCGCATCGTCGGAGAGCTGCGCCGTCTCCGACACATGCGGCGGTTCGGCCAGAAGATCGAGCGACGGAAGCTGATACTCGCCGCTGACCAGCCGCAATCCTTCCTGCTTGGTGCGTTTGGGATTTGCCTTGGAACCGGGCTCGTCGCGGCGCACCCGCGTTTCACGCGTGGGCGCAACCGGCGCATCGCGCCTCGCGGCCACCGGCTCCGGCGTGAAGCCGAGGCTGTAGCCGTCCTCGTCGTCATACGAGTCTTCGTGGCCGTAATCGTCGTCGTCGAAATCGGCGTCGTGCCGGCGGAACGACCACGTTGGCATCTTCAACTGGCGGCCGAGCCACACGAAGAACACCGGCACGTTCACGATCCCGCGCCACAGCGAAACGATGCGCAGTCCCGTCGCGAGGAATGCAAGCGGCAGTCCCACCACCAGTAGCAACAGCGGCAGCACGGTCGACAGCCACGGCAGTCGGAAGGTGTCGGCCACATGGTGGGAGAGCGAGAGTGCGCCGATGCCGATCAGACCGCCGGTTTGCGCGGGCAGCGACTGGATCGCCGGAAAGACGCCGAACCCGGCCGCGACCAGCACCGCGCCGAGCGGCCAGGCGCAGGCGCGCCAGATCGCATAGCGCATGTGCTTGCCGAGCAGCGCCGCCACGCCCCACGCCGCCGGGGGCGCGAGTGCCGCGATCGCCGCTAAGCCGAAGGATTGCAGGAGGATATCGGCGGCGGTCGCGCCCAGCGGACCCAGCAGGTTGTGGGCGTCGGCGCCGGTCGCGTTGTTCAGGCTCGCGTCCTGCGAATTGTAGAAGAACACCGCGACGATTGCGGCCAGCGAACCGACGGCGAGCAGCAGCCCGGCGCCGCGGAAGATCAGCAGCGTCAAGGCCCGGGTCAGCGCCCGCTTCGCATCCGCCATCGCATCGACGAACTGGCCGCGCTGCGACCGCGGCTGATAGATGGCCGATCCCCGTTGGCTCATGTCTCGCCCAGAACTTTTCCCATCCGCAAGAGGGCGGCCTCAATGGTTAGCAAATCGCTAACGAGCGCCACCCGGATATAGGAAAATCCGGGATTGGACTTGATCGTTCCGGGTTCGGATTCTCGTCCCATATAGGCCCCCGGCAACACCCGGATTCCCGCCTCGCGCCACAGCCGCCGCGTGGTCTCGACCCCGTCGCCGACATCGAGCCAGAGGAAGATCCCGCCTTGGGGAATCGAGAACCCAGCCCGGTTGCCAAGCAACGCTTTGGCGACCGCGAACTTCTCGGCATAGCCGGCCCTGTTGGCGACGACATGGGCCTCGTCGCGCCAGGCCGCGGCGCTCGCCGCCATGATCGGCATCGGTACCTGCGGCCCGGCGTAATTGCGGAAGAAACGGAACTTCGCCATCAGCGCCGGATCGCCGGCGACAATCCCGCTGCGCAAGCCCGGCATGCCGGAACGTTTCGACAGCGAGTGAAACGTGAGCAACCGTTCGAACCCGCCGCTTGTCGCATAGCGCACCGCCATCGCGCCGACCGGCTCCGCGCCGGAATAGATGTCGGCGTAGCACTCGTCCGCGAACACCGTGAAGCCGTAGCGGTCGGCAGTGTCGAACAACTTCTTCCAATAGGTTTCGCTCGCGACCGCGCCTTCCGGATTGGAGGGCGAGCAGACGAAGACGGCGACGGTGCGGTCGAGTGTCGTTTTGGGCACTGCCGCGTAATCGGGAAGCCAGCCGGTCTCCGGTCCCGTCTTCACGAACACCGGCTCGGCGCCGCAGCCGAGGATCGCGGCCGAATAGCATTGGTAGAACGGATTCGGCAGCAGGATCGCGGGCCGCGCGCCGTTCTTCCGTTCCGGCGTGACGATGAACGGCGCGAGAAACAGCCCTTCGCGCGTGCCGTTCAGCGGCAGGATGTGCTTCTCGGGATCAATCGCGGTGTTCGGCAGCGCAAAGCGGCGTTTGATCCATCCCGCCGCGGCGTCGCGCCAGTCCGCCGTGCCGTTGATCGCGGGATATTCGCCGAACTCGTGCGCATGCCTGGCCAACGCTTCCTTCACGAACGCCGGCACCACACCACGCGGATCGCCGACCGACAGATTGATTGCCGGCTCGCCGGGCTTTTCGTTTTCGAGAAGCGTCGCCAGCATCGCAAACGAAGACGGCGGAAGCTCAGCAAGACGGCCGGGAAGTTGCACGGATGTTTCCTTCAACAGGCGAGGTGATTCTAAGTGTGCGAGAATCCAGCGTCTATCAACAACCGTCATTCGGAAGGAAACGTCTCCCTCTCCCCCACCGGGGGAGAGGGTTGGGTGAGGGGGTAATGCCGCGAGACGGAACTGTTTCAAACCAGGAGCGCAAGTGAGAGGCGAGCTTCCTCTTCGGGGCTGGGTGCGCTCTTTGGTACCCCCTCACCCTGCCCTCTCCCCCGATGGGGGAGAGGGCTCTGATTGCTATCGCTTGAGTGTCGGCGTCGGCTTCGCTATAGCTATTTTAGAAAGTACGTACTTTACAAAATACGACGTGGCGAGCGAAACCGGACAATGGAGCGATCTGAGGTTTGACGGGCGGCTCGCACGCTTTGCATTGCTGTGTCTCGGCATCTGGCTCAACGCGGCCGATGCGCTCGTCACCTCGACGATCATGCCGAGTGTCGCGCGCGCGATCGGCGGCTATGCGTTCTTCGCGTGGCCGGTCATCGCCTATCTTCTCGGCTCCATCGTCGCGGGCGCGAGTGCCGGCCGCCTGACCGGGATCGCAGGCTTGCGCGCGGCGTTGTTCTGGGCCGCGGTGCTCTACGCCGCCGGTTGCGCCGTCGGCGCGCTGGCGCCTTCGATGGCGGTGTTCGTGGCAGGCCGGCTACTGCAGGGTGTTGGTGCCGGCTGGATCGTCGGCCTCGTCTACGGCGCGGTCAGCAATGGCTTTCCGAAGGCGCTGTGGTCGCGCGTCCTGGCCGCGGTGTCCGGTGTATGGGGCGTCGCAACCCTGCTCGGTCCTCTCATCGGCGGCGTGTTCGCACAGTCAGGATCATGGCGGCTGCTGTTCTGGCTTTTCGCCGCGCAGTCGCTTGCCTTCGCCGCGGCGGTGCTGGCGCTCGTCCCGCAAGCGCGCGAACAGGGCGATGGCAGCAGTTTGCCGTTGGCGCGGCCCGCACTGCTCGCGGCATCGGTGGTGCTGATCGGTATCGCCGGCCTCGTCCCGCATGTGCTGTCTGCGACGGGCATGATTGCGGGCGGCTGCGCACTTCTTCTGCTGTTCCTGCATCGCGATGCTCGTGCAGCGGTGCACCTGTTGCCGCCGCAACTCGCCGATCCGGCAAGCGTGAGCGGAACGGGCTATCGGATGATGTTCCTCGAGAGCGCCGCATCCGTCGGCTTTGGCATCTACGGTACGGCGCTGCTGCAACGCATCTATGCCCTGTCGCCGCTCGCAGCGGGCTACGCGATCGGCGCCGAAGCGATGGGGTGGACGCTCTGCGCGCTGTTCGTCGCCGGCCGGCCCGAGCGCGAACACGGTCTCTACATTCGTGGAGGCGCGGGGTGTGTGGTGGCCGCATTGCTGCTGCTCGGCGTGGCCATTCCCTCCGGCAACCTCGCCTTCGTGATCGTCTGTGGATTTCTTCTGGGCGGTGGTTTCGGGTTGTTCTGGTCGTTCGCGGCGCAGCGCATTTTCGCCTCGCTGCCCGAAGCAGAGCGCACGCTCGGCGCCTCGGCCGTGCCTGCGGTCCAGATCGTCGGCAACGCCCTGGGTGCCGCGACTTCGGGGACGCTCGCCAACCTTCTGGGCATGGCCGCGGGTATGGATCTGATGACCGCGCACCGGATCGGTGCGTGGTTGTTCTTCGCCATGGTGCCGCTCGCCCTCGGCGGCTGGTTCTTTGCCCAGCGCTTGGCGACTCAGCGCAGCGATTGATCTCCCTTAGATTGCGGGCACACGGAAAACTGTGCTCCCTTGCGCCATGCTCACCATCTACATGCCGCAAGGCGCCTCGTTTCAGCTGATCAACACGATCGTGGCGCAACTCGAGGGCGCGGACGGACCGCTCACCGGACTCGCGATCGAACGCCGAGCCACCGTCCTGCTGTTCGACGAGACGGCGCCCAAACCGACGGTGTTTGCGAAAGTCCAGCCGGCCTCCGACGCGCGGCCGCCCGGTGCGGAGCGTGTGTGCTCCGGAAAAATCATCGTAGCCTGCGAACTCACCGATTGCGTGGCCTATCGCAGCTGATCTTATCATAACAAATCTGTAATAATTGACTTGCGCAGCACTGACGCAAACAGTTCGTGGTCCGATGGGGCCATTGGGGGATACTACAAATGTTGAAATCCGTTCTAACCGCAAGCGCGGCTCTAGCAATTGCACTTTCGCCACTTTGCGTCGCGGCGCCCGCTTCGGCCGGCAAAGTGGTGCCTTTGCTGTCCGGCAAGTATTTGTGGATGTCGAGCACATTCTGTCAGGCGATCCAGACGGCGAAAGGCATAAACATCGATATGTCGAGAGCCGTCGCTTCGGTCGCGCTCAACAACAGTGCCAACGAGCTTCAGTCGGGAACCGGAAATTTCATACAGGGCGGTACGCCAGATAGCGGCAGTCTCACACTCGCAGTAACCGACGATCAAGGCAGCCCGTTTGTGGAGGCGGGCCAACTCGGCAGCGGCAACAATAGTGAGCCGTTGAACCAGAGCGTCCAAAACCTGACCATTCCGTTTACACAGACATTTACCACCCTCTCGGTGACCGTCTCCAGCCAGCAGGAAACGTACAACGTCTACTATGGCAAACTCATCAACGGGATCGCGCAGTCCGCGGTGTTCGGCGGGATCGACCACGAGGGGTGTGCCAAGCAGGTGATGCTCACACACGTTTAGGCGGAAAGCGCGAGTGCCTAAACGAAGAGGGCGACGCCGCGAGTGCACGGTGTCGAGGCGTTCCCATCTTTCGATGAGCGTCCGCCAATCCTCCGGCAGTGCGGAGGCTTTCCATACAATGCACGGCCTGATTGATCGGAATAAAATAGGGGCGTCTCGGGTGAGACGCCCCCAGTTCACGCACAGGGGAGAGCTATCCGTGAACCGTTTCGCCGTGCAGGTTGATGTCGAGACCTTCGACTTCGACCTCGCGGGAGACTCTGAGACCGATCGTGATGTTGATCAGGAACAGGATGATCGCGGTTCCGATCAGGCAGTACACGAACACGCCGGCGACATCGTAGAACTGGATCAGCATCTGCTTGCCGTTGCCGTCGTAGAGCCAGCCTTTGGATGACGAGTTGATGGCGTTCTTGGCCAGCATGCCCGTCATCAACGCGCCGAGTGCACCGCCCACGCCGTGCACGCCCCAGGCATCGAGCGCATCGTCGTAGCCGATCCACTTCTTCACCCACACCGATGAGAAGTAGCAGACCACGCCGGCGGCAATGCCGATGACGAGTGCGCCGAAGCCGTCCACGAAGCCGGACGCCGGGGTGATCGCGACGAGACCCGCGACTGCGCCGGAGATCATGGCGAGGACCGAAGGTTTTTTGGCGATGACCCATTCCATGCCCATCCAGGCCAGAGCTGCCGCGGCTGTTGCGATTTGCGTCGCCGCCGCTGCCATGCCGGCATTGTAACCGGCTGTCACTGCCGAACCGGCGTTGAAGCCGAACCAGCCGACCCACAACAGCGAGGCGCCGATCACGCTGAGGATCAGGTTGTGCGGCGCCATGTTCTCGGTGCCGAGACCCACGCGCTTGCCGAGGAACAGGCAGGTGACGAGTGCCGCAGTGCCCGCGTTCAGATGCACGACCGTGCCACCGGCATAGTCGAGCGCGCCCAGCGTTCCGAGCCAGCCGCCGCCCCACACCCAGTGGGCGATCGGGCAGTAGACGAACAGCAGCCACAGCGCCATGAACCACATGAAAGCTGAGAACTTCATGCGGTCCGCGAGCGAGCCGGCGATCAGCGCCGGGGTGATGATCGCGAACGTCATCTGGAAGAACATGTAGACGGATTCCGGAATGGTCCCCGCCAGCGGATTGATGGCGTTCAGCGTCATCTTGCCGAGCAGCAGGTAATTGACGCTGCCGATGAACTGGTTGGTCGTCGCATTCGCCGCCGGGGTGAAGGCGATCGAATAGCCGATCACCATCCACAGCACCGTGATGATGCAGGTCGCGCCGAAGCTTTGCGCCAGGGTCGCCAGCACGTTCTTCTTGCGCACCATGCCGCCGTAGAACAGTGCCAGACCCGGGATCGTCATCATGAGCACCAGCGCGCTCGAGGTGAGCATCCACGCCGTGTCGCCGGAATTGAGCGGATCTTTCGCCGCCGCGAAGGCGCTTCCGGCCGAGGCCAGGGTCGCGCCGAGAGCAACGAGCGCTCCCACCCCCAATTTTTTCCAATCATTGTTCTTCATTGTGTTCCCCTTGCTTGAATTGGCCGGCGCCTAGAGCGCGTCGTTGTCGGTTTCGCCGGTGCGGATTCGCACGGCCGCGTCGAGCGGCGTGACGAAGATCTTTCCGTCGCCGATCTGTCCTGTTTTCGCCTTGCTGCTGATCGCCTCGATCACCGCATCGGCCATCTCGGCCTTTACCGCGACTTCGATCTTGATCTTGGGGAGGAAGCTCACGGCGTATTCCGCGCCGCGATAGATTTCCGTATGCCCCTTCTGCCGCCCGTAGCCTTTGACTTCCGTCACCGTCATGCCCTGCACGCCGATGGCGGAGAGGCCTTCCCGCACATCATCGAGCTTAAAGGGCTTGATGATTGCCGTGATGAGCTTCATCTGCCGTCCTTCCATGAATAGTTACGCCCGCTGAACACCCCATGGGCCTTAACCCTTCATCAAGAACCGTGCCGCAGCGCAGCGAAATTCCAGAAGGTTGATTTCGTTTGGAATTTTCCGAATCGGTAGGCGGTGTCGGTTGAAACGGCTTGCTTTGCCCGCCTGTTATTTGTGCAATCGTGCGCAGATGCCTGCTTTTCGGGCTGACGGCTTGCGCCGTTGGAAAGCAGGCTTGTTGTTCGCGTGGAAGGTCGATAACCCGGGGAGGCATCGATCTTCGGTTTCCGAAATGCGCAAAAAAGGGGAGGGGGAGCATCTCAAAATCGAGGTTCAATTCCGACATAAAATTGCGCGACCCTCTCTTGGGTGCGGTTTGAGGAGCGGATAGGCCGCATGGCTCAAGATGTCCTCGTCGGCGGCGGTGGCATGGTGGGGCTGACCCTCGCGCTCGCGCTGGCGCAAGGCGGCCTGAAAGTGACCGTGGCCGATCCCGTACCGCAGAGCGCGCTGCTCGATCCCAAATTCGACGGGCGGGTCACGGCGCTGGCTTACGCCGCGGTCCGGATGTTCGAAACGCTGGAGGTGTGGCCGCATCTGGCGGAGCACGCGCAACCGATCGAGAACATCCTGGTCACCGATGCGGCGTTGGGACGAGCGGCCTCGCCGTTCTCGCTGCATTTCGATTCCGCAGAGCTGGGTGAGCCGATGGGCCGGATTGCCGAGAACCGCTATATCCGCGCTGCGTTGTTTCAGGCGGTGGCGGCGCAGCCCAACATCTCGCTGGTCTCGTCTGCCGCGCTTACCGATCTCAAGGAGGACAGGGCTTTCATCGCGGCAACTCTCTCCAATGGCGACACCATCCGCGCCAAGCTTACGGTCGCCGCCGACGGGCGCGACTCGCCGATGCGCGAGCATATGGGTATCGGCATCGTGAGTTGGTCCTACCCGCAGATGGGCATCGTCACGACCGTCGAACACGAACGGCCGCATAACGGCGTTGCCTATGAGCACTTTCTGCCCTCCGGTCCATTCGCGATTTTGCCCCTAACCGGCAACAGATCGTCGCTGGTGTGGACGGAAGACGAGAAGATCGCGCCGCAGATGATGAAGCTGTCCGACGCCGCGTTCGACGCGGAAATCGCCAAGCGGTTCGGCGCGCATCAGGGTCGAACGAAGAGTGTGGGGCCGCGCTGGTCCTATCCACTGAAATTCCATCTGGCGCGCGATTTCGTGCGGCCGCGCTTCGCGCTCGCCGGTGACAGCGCGCACGGCATCCATCCGATCGCGGGGCAGGGGCTCAATCTTGGTCTCAAGGATGCCGCGGCGATGGCCGATGTCGTGCTGGATGCGGCGCGCCTCGGTCTCGACATCGGCGGCTTGGACACGCTCAAGCGCTACGAGCGCTGGCGCCGTTTCGATTCGTTCGTGCTGGGCGCCTCGACCGATGCGCTGAACCGGTTGTTCTCCAACGACATCGCGCCGCTCCGCTTCGCGCGCGATCTCGGGCTCGGCATCGTCGATGCGATCGGACCCGCGCGGCGCTTCTTTATGCGCCACGCCGGCGGCGCGGTCGGCAAGCTCCCCCGCCTGATGCGCGGCGAGGCAGCGTAAATCGTACGCTCAGTGCAGACGGTCTTTTCCGCGCGCCGCGAGTGCCGCCGGCAGTTCCTTATAATAATCGCGCGCCTTGGCGATGATCGCGCGCTGCCGCGCCGCTTCCGCCCCGTCGCGGGTTGCGAACAGTTCGCCTTCGAAGACGTAGCGCTTCACCGGCGTGCCGAGCCGTTCGTCGGTCGCATCGATTTCGCCGACGTCCTCGACCTGTTCCTCTGCGACGTTGGCGGTATGCCGGAAGTGCGCCAGCATGTCGTTGCGGTCGTTCATTTCCTGGCGGATGCGATCGACATTGCGCTGATCGAACCGGCGCAGCGCCGCAAGGACCTGCCGGTTGTAGCGGTAGATCAGGACGCCCACAGCCGCGAGGATGAGAATCGACCAGAGATTGAACACCTAAGACCCATGAACACCGTGTCCCCGGGAAAGATAGTCGGTGCTCTGCATTTCGGTAAGGCGCGAGGCGGTGCGGCGGAAAGCATCCGCGCCGTCGCCTTCGGGGAACAGGCCGTCCGGCGGGGCCGCCGCGGAGCAGATCAGCTTCACCCCCTCGTCATAAAGGGTATCGATCAGAAGGGTGAAGCGCCTGGCCTCGTTGCGCATCTCCGGCGCCATCACCGCGATGCGATCGATCAGGACAGTGTGAAACGCCTGCGCGATGGTGAGGTAATCGGGCGCCGCAAGCGGCCTGACGCAGAGGTCTGCGAAAGTGAACCGCGCGACATGCTTCGCCGCCTGCGGCACCACCAGCTTGCGGCCCAATACCGTCAGGGTTTGCGGCTCGCCGGTCTTCCGGTCGGTCAGCCGCAGCCAGGCCGCGTCCATCTTCGCATCCGCCGCCGGCCCGAGCGGCGTCATGTACATGTCGAGCCCTGCCAGGCGCAGCCGCCGGTAATCGGTGCCGCCTTTCAGCTCGATCACGTCGAGTTTTTCCGTCAGTGTCGCGATGAACGGCAGGAACAGCTGGCGGTTGAGGCCGCCTTCGTAGAGCCTGTCCGGCGGCGTGTTCGAGGTCGCGACCACCACAACGCCGAGATCGAACAGCTGATCGAACAGGCGGCCCAGCACCATCGCATCGGCGATATCGGTCACCTGAAACTCGTCGAAGCACAGCAGCACCGCTTCGCGCGCGATGATTTTCGCAACCGGCGGAATCGGATCGCTCTCGCCGCGTTCGCGCGCTTCGTGGATGCGTGCATGCGTTTCCACCATGAAGGCGTTGAAATGCACGCGCCGCTTCACCGGCACCGGCGCACTCTCGAAGAACAGATCCATCAGCAGTGACTTGCCGCGACCGACATCGCCCCAGATATAGAGACCGCGCGGCACCGGCCTGGCGAAGATCGTCCAGCGGCCCGGCCGGTAGCTGCGCAGTTCGTCCGCGAGCGCGGCCAGCCGCTTCACGGCCGCGGCCTGCGCCGGGTCGGGCTTCAACTCACCTTTGGCGATGAGTTTTTTGTAGCGATCCTGAACAGCCATCTAGCGCGGCAACACGGCCCAATAATCGAAGTCCAGGATCACGTTGTCCGGATATTTCCCGTTCTCGTCCTTGTCGGGAAAATCGGCGCAGGGCAGATTCTTGGTCGCGACGAGGCGCAGCCGCAGCACGCCGCAATCCTTGTGCAGCTCCACCCGGTCGAGCACTTCGCTCCACGCGAACACGGTGTCGCCGGCGAACAGCGGATTGACGTGTCGCCCGCCATTGATGCCAACGAGCATCACCGCGTTGGCAAGGCCGTTGAACGACAGCGCTCGCGCCAGGCTGATCACATGGCCGCCATAGATTAGCCGGCGGCCGAAGCGGCCGGTGCTCTCGCTGAACTGGTTGAAATGCACCCGCGCGGTGTTCTGGTAGAGGCGCGTCGCCAGCATGTGATCGGATTCTTCCACCGTCACGCCGTCGACGTGGTCGATCTTTTCGCCGATCTCGTAATCGCCGAGCCTGTGCGGACTGCCGGACTGGTCGGTCTCGAACAGTGTGTCGAAGCGCATGTTGCCGGGCAGGCGTAGCGCGTTCGACGGCAGCGCCTCTTCGAGCTGCGGCACCACGGCTTCGCCGACCGCTGCTTCCGGATCGCGCTTGCGCACCATCACCCAGCGCACATAGTTCACGACCGGATCGTCGTGCTCGTCGAGCCCGACGGTGCGCACATAGACGACGCCGGTCTGGCGGTTGGAATTTTCCTTGAGGCCGATCACCTCGCTTTGCGCCCGCAGGGTTGCGCCGGGATAGACATGCTTGAGGAAGCGGCCTTCGGCGTAACCGAGATTGGCGACCGCATTGAGCGAGATGTCCGGCACCGATTTGCCGAACACGGTGTGGAAGACGAGCAGATCGTCGATCGGGCTTTGTTTCAGGCCAAGGCCATGCGCGAAGGTGTCCGACGACTGCAGCACGAAGCGCGGACCGTAGATCGCATTGTAGAGCGCGATGTCACCGTGGGTCAGCGTGCGCGGCGTCGGATGGACGATCTTCTGGTGCAGCCGGAAGTCTTCGAAGTAGTTTCCGGGATTGGTCTTCGCACTCATGTCTATTGCCCCGCCGCCGCGATCGCGTCGGCCATCGCAACGGTCTGGCGCGCGATCTCCGCGTGCAGCAGTTCGACCATGCGGCCGTCCACCTTGATCGCGCCTTTGCCTTTGTTCTCGGGCAGATCGAAGGCATCGATCACCTTGCGCGCATCCGCGACTTCAGCGTCCGACGGCGCGAACACGCGATTGCATTCCTCGAGTTGCGACGGATGGATCAGCGTCTTGCCGTCGAATCCGAAACTGCGGCCCTGTTTGCAGATGGCGGAGAATCCGTCTGCATTCTGGATGTCGTTGTAAACGCCGTCGATCGCGATCAGGCCGTAGGCGCGCGCCGCCGCAACCGACAGGCCCAAGGCCGCCGCGAGGTTCAAGCGATCCGGGGTGTGCTGGCCGCGCACTTCCTTGACGATGTCGTTGGTGCCCATCACGAAGCAGGCGAGCCGTCCGCCGGCCGCGGCGATCGCACCGACGTTCAGGATGGCAAGCGGCGTTTCGATCATCGCCCAGAGCGCGATCTGCTGTTCGGCTTTGTGACCGGTGAAACGCGTTTCGATCGCAGCAAGATCGGCGGGCGAGGAAATCTTCGGGACCAGGATGGCGTCCGGCTTGACGGCGGTCACCGCTTCCAGATCGGCTTCGCCCCAGGGTGTGGATAGCGCGTTGACGCGCACGATCACCTCGCGCTTGCCGAACCCGCCGGCCCGCACGGCATCGCAGGCCTGCTGCCGGGCGAGGTCCTTCGCATCCGGCGCGACGGCGTCTTCGAGATCGAGGATCAGCGCGTCGGCGGGGAGTGTCCGCGCCTTCTCCATCGCGCGGGCGTTGGAGCCGGGCATATAAAGCACCGAGCGGCGCGGGCGGATGGTCGTCATGGCAAATCCCCGAAAGCGATCTTCGCTCATTATGCCGGGCCGGCGCGACAGCCCAAATGGCCTTATCGCCGCGCCGCGTAGCGCGCCCGGACCGCCACGCGATAGGCCTCGACATCCGGCCGCTCGCGCAGCCGTTTCGACCAACGCGCCATTACCTTGGCCATGCGCTCCGGCGCGAGGCCAAGCTGCGCGTGGGCGATGCCGCCGTTGACGCTTTCGTGGTATTCCGCGATCAGGCTGTCTTTCAGGACGAAACGGCTGGTGCCGTCGATCACGATCTCGCGGCCTTTGTATTCCGGCACGGTCGAGATGAACGTCGAGAGCGACCAGGCATAGCCGATCCGGCCGTCCGTCACCGGATCGAAGAATTGCCAGTCATATTCGTCCGCGTCGCGGTGGAACAGGTTCTCCAGCATGTCGGCGATGCTCGCGCGTCCCGCATGCGGCCCGTAGATGTAATCGTAATAGATGCCGTCCGGCGTGAAGCACGCGGCCAGCGCTTTACCATCGCCTGCCGTGGCCGCTGCCGCAAACCGAGTCACCAGCGCGTCGAACTCCGCCGCGGACATGACCGGTTCAACCATGTGCGTCCGCCAGCCGTCGTATCTTGTCGTACGCTTCATCCGGATTGGCGACATCGCGAACCGTGACACCACTGCTGCTTACGTTTCCAAATCCCAGAGCGGCGAAAAGATTGTTGCTGCGCGAAGACCCCGTTGCGAGGGTCGCCAGATAGATGCTGCCCAACCCGTATATGCGTTGGAAGAGTCCCTTGTGCAGGGTTATCTCCTTCACGTCGCGATAGCGGATCACCTTCTTGTTGAGCGTGAAGAAGCCTTCCTCGAATTCCAGCCTGTCGTCATAAAATTTGTAGATTGTCCTCGAGTAGTTCAGCTTTTTCCCAACATAGATGACGGTTGGAAACCCCACGAAAGCCAGCGCACCGAAGAATAGGAAAGGTAGACTGGAATGTGGGAGAAGCTCCGATGTCATCCCGCCAAAAAATCCGCCGCACCAGATCGTGAAGAACAGTTGCAGCGGAAGCTGCGTGACCAGGACGATCCAGCCGATGAAAACAGGCCTCAGCGAGTAGTTCATGAAGCCCCCTCTGTCCCCTCTCAGGCCGCCTTCAGCAGTTTGCGGTTGATCATGCTCTCTGCGATCTGCACCGCGTTGAGCGCCGCACCTTTGCGCAGATTGTCCGACACGATCCACATCGCAAGGCCGTGTTCGACCGTCGGGTCCTTGCGGATGCGGCTTACATAGGTCGCATCCTCGCCGGCGCATTCGAGCGGCGTGACGTAGCCGCCGTCTTCCCGCTTGTCGACCACCAGTACGCCGGGCGCGGCGCGCAGGATCTGGCGTGCGCGCTCGGCGGTGAGTGGCCGTTCGAACTCGATATTCACGCTCTCCGAATGTCCCACGAACACCGGCACGCGCACGCAGGTCGCCGTCACTTGGATGTCGGGATCGAGGATCTTCTGGGTCTCGACCATCATCTTCCACTCTTCCTTGGTCACGCCGGAATCGAGGAACTCGTCGATGTGCGGAATCACATTGAACGCGATCTGCTTGGTGAACTTGCCCTGTTCGATCGGATCGGCGACGAACACCGCACGCGTCTGGGTGAAGAGTTCGTCCATCGCCTCCTTGCCTGCGCCTGACACCGACTGATAGGTCGAGACGACCACGCGCTTAATCTGCGCCTCGTCGTGCAGCGGTTTCAACGCGACGACAAGCTGTGCCGTCGAGCAGTTCGGGTTGGCGACGATGCCTTTCTTGATGGTGTCGAGGGCGCTCGCATTCACTTCCGGCACGACCAGCGGGACTTCGCGGTCCATGCGCCAAGCGCTCGAATTGTCGATCACGATGGCGCCTTTGGCCGCGATCTTCGGCGCCCACTCCTTCGACACCTTGGAGCCCGCGCTCATCAGCACGATGTCGGTGCCCGTGAAGTCATAGTAGTCGAGCGCCTTGACCTTCAGCACGCCGTCGCCGAACGACACCTCGGTCCCGGTGCTGCTGGTCGATGCCAGCGCCACGACTTCGCTCGCGGGAAAGGCGCGCTCATCGAGCACGTTTAGCATCTCGCGGCCCACATTGCCGGTCGCGCCGACCACCGCCACTTTGTACGCCATGAGACCTCGCCTTCGCCCGCTTAAGGCCGCGGGCGCGCACCCTTACTGCATTGGGCTGTCGGAGGCTAGTTGTTCCAGCGGAGCTGGATTTCTGCAGCGCCGTTGCTCACCGCGCCCGCGATTGCGGCACCGGCCCGGGCGCCGCCAACCTCGTCGCGATCCAGTGAATAGCGGAAGAGATCGGTGGTGCGGCCGTTCTTGCCCGCGCCAATCTGGTCGGCAAAACGCTGCAAGTCGTTCTTGTAGGGCGGCGGGCCCTGATCGTTGCCCAGATGATCGTAGCGGTTGCCGTCGCTGTCCGCGAAAGCGGGCGATGGCGGCGGCAATTGCATGCGCTGGTGTCCCCATCCATCGGCGGCGGCCGGTGCCGCGGCCAGGATCAGAACAAGAGCGGCAACAACGCCACGCATTTCAGAAGGCTCCCAATTGCCTTCTTAACGCCGCAAAGCGTTTCTCCGTTGCGAACCCGTGCCGGGGAAAGTCGATTTAATCGTCGAGTTCGGGGTAGTGGCGGAAGATTCCTTCGCGCGTGAACGGCAGCCGCCGCTTCGACTTCAGATAGGCCGCGATGCCCGGCCGTTCGGCCACGCGATCGCGTAGTGCCGCCAAGCGCGGCAGCTTCCTCTCGAGCGTCTTCATGCGGTTGGGGAAGGCATAGCGCAGGCCTTCGACGATCTGGAACAGCGAAAGATCGGCATAGCTCCGCGAGCGGCCGGCGAGCCAGCCGCTACCGTTCTGTTTCAGGACGCCTTCGAAATAGCCGAGATATTTGGGCAGGCGGTTTTCGCGCAGGTCCTTCGCGCGTTTCGCGGCTTCTTCCTGTTGGTCTTCGTAATAAAGCCCGGACGCAACCGGGTGATGGCTGTCATGGATCTCCGCCACCAGATCGGTGACGGTGAGTTGCAGTTGGTGCACCCAGAGCCGGCCGGCTTCGCCTTTGGGCGCGAGGCCGTGATGGTCGCCGAGGAACAGCAGGATATTGGCCGTCTGCCCGATCACCTTCTTGCCCGCGACCAGAAAGGGCGGCGCAAACGGGCGATAATCGCGGTTCGTCTTTTCCATGAACGCGACGAGCTTGCCGGTACCGCCCTTGCCGCGCGCCACGTCCTCGTATTTGACCCCGGCGTCTTCGAGCGCGAGCCGCACATACTCACCGCGGCCCTGAATCGTGGGCCAGTACCAGAGTTCATAGGCCATGGGCCGGAAACGCCTTTAGATTTGCTTGGTTCAGCCGATGATACCGGCTTCGCGGAGTTTGGCCTGGTCGGAGGCGGAAATCTCCAGCATTTCTCCCAGGATCTCGCCGGTGTGCTGGCCTAGCAAGGGCGGCGGCAGGCGGTATTCGGGTGGGGTTTTCTCCAGCCGGAGCGGGCTCGCCACGAGGTCGAGCGCGCCCGCGACCGGATGCTCCATCGTGATCTTCAGGCCGCGGGCGATGGCCTGCGGGTCGGCGAACACCTGGTCGATGCCGTTGATTGGGCCGCAAGGGATGTTGGCCGCTTCCAGCGCGGCGATCCACGCTGCCGTG
The DNA here is from genome assembly GCA_036490455.1 of Rhizomicrobium sp. Lineage (GTDB taxonomy): Bacteria > Pseudomonadota > Alphaproteobacteria > Micropepsales > Micropepsaceae > Rhizomicrobium. The sequence goes on along the minus strand of DASXDS010000047.1, from coordinate 44,176 downwards.
GTTTTGGCGGCGAAGATCGGTTTCAGGATCGCAATCAGTTCGTCGCGATGGGCGACCCGCTCGGCATTTCGGGCGAAGCGGGGCTCGGCAGCGATATCGGCGATGCCGGCCAGTCTGGCGAAGTTGCGGAACTGGTTGTCGTTGGAGATCGCAAGGATCAGGTGGCCGTCCGCAGTCGGGAACACCTGATACGGCACGATGTTGGGGTGCGCGTTGCCCAGCCGTCCCGGCACCGTGCCGCCGGCCAAGTAGCTCATCGCCTGGTTGGCGAGGCCCGCGACCTGGGCATCGAACAGCGCCATGTCGATGGACTGGCCTTCGCCGGTCCGGCCCTGATGGATGATCGCGGCCAGAATCGCGATGGCGGTGTTGAGGCCGGTGATCAGATCGCTCACCGCCACGCCGACTTTCATCGGCTCCGCGCCGGGCTCGCCATCCTTCTGGCCGGTGATGCTCATCAGTCCGCCCATGCCCTGGATCACATAGTCGTATCCGGCTTTGTCCTTGTACGGCCCGTCGTGGCCGAAGCCGGTGAGCGAGCAATAAATCAGGGCAGGGTTCTCGGCCTTCAGGCTCTCGTAATCGAGACCATATTTCGCGAGCGCGCCGGTCTTGAGATTTTCGACCACCACATGCGCGCGGCGCGCCAGCCGCTTCACCAGTGCCGCACCTTCCGGCTTTGCGAAGTCGATCGCGACCGATTTCTTGTTGCGGTTGGCGGTGAGGAAGTAGGTCGCGTCGCCGCGCGTGCCGTCCTCTTTCGTCAGGAACGGCGGGCCGAAGTGCCGTGTCTCGTCGCCTTCGCCCGGTTTCTCGATCTTGATCACCTCGGCGCCGAGATCGCCCAGGATTTGCGTCGCCCAAGGCGCCGCGAGCACGCGCGAAAGATCCAGCACCCGGATATGCGAAAGCGCGCCCATCAATCCTCACATTCAAATGTAACGCGGCGGTTCAGAGCTGCACTTTCGCTGGGAAGAGCCAACGGGGCCTTCGTGCCCAATCCCTGGATTGTTATAGCAGCCGGTTCAACGCCGGACTCGATAAGAAAATCCCGTGTGGCGGTCGCCCGTTGCAGAGACAACTTTTCCGGATCGGCTTCCGCCGCGTCGGCGAAGCCATCGACACCGAGAACGCGGCAATTCAGCGTTTTGAGGAGCGAAGCAGCGACGTTTGTGATTGTCTGCGCGTCGTGGTCGAGCGTTGCACTTGCTGCTGCGAAGAAAAGCATCGGCATGTGAATGGCGGCGGGCGGCCACGGCACGTGAATGAAAAGCGGCGGCTGCCTTCCATGGGAAGAGCAACCCTGCGCATCGCAAATCTGGTTTTGTTTCGGGTCTCGATGCCAATTCGGGTCCGGGTCAGTGAACTCCACAATGGCATCGCTTTGAAAGAGATCCTTGTAGTCGCGGCCGGTGGGAGCCGCTGCGCTCCACCGGAACTCGGCTTCCAGGTTTTGCGTAGGCCAATTTGCGTTCAGGAGCATTTCGCGCAACGCATTCGCTCTTGCTACCGCCTGCTCGTCTCCAGCGTTGCTGCGAAAAGCGACAATACGCAGACGGCGGTAGCGACAGCTGCGGGCAAGGCGGATGACTTCAGCAATCATCGGCTTCGCCCAACGGTCCGGTACCGCGGTGCCTGGTTCAAAGAGAAAGGCCGGCTTCCAGTCCACACCGCAGCGGATTTGCGGCGTCTCGGACATGTCCTGTGCCGACGCGGGCGAGATCAGCGCAAACGCCAGCACAAGCCCCGCCAGCGCGGCTCTCATATTTCGGTCCTGACCGCCCACAGTTCGGGATAAAAGGTGAGATCGAGCGCTTTCTTCAGATAGCTCACGCCGCTGGTGCCGCCAGTGCCGGGTTTGGCGCCGATGATCCGCTCGACGGTCTTCATGTGACTGAAGCGCCAGAGGTGGAAGCGGTATTCGAGATCGACCAGCTTCTCGGCCAGTTCGTACAAGTCCCAATGCGTCTCGGCATCGCGATAGACCAGACGCCATGCCTCGGTGACGCGACCGTCTTCGACATAGGGCTGCGAGAAATCGCGCGTCAGTTTTTCTTCCGGCACCGGCAGGCCGCGTTTTGCGAGCAGCGCAAGCGAGGCGTCGTAGATGCTGGGTTCGGTGAGTGCGGCATGGACCTGCGCCTGCAGCTCCGGATCGCTTTCGAACACGCGCGCCATGTGCGCGTTCTTGTTGCCCATGCGGAATTCCAGCATCCGGTACTGGAACGACTGGAATCCGCTCGATTTGCCGAGGCTCGAACGAAAGCTCGCATAGTCGAACGGCGTCATAGTGGATAACACCTCCCATGACTGGATCAATTGGGCCTGGATCCGGCCGACCCGCGACAGCATCTTGAAGGCGGGGCCGAGCTCGTCGGCCTCGACTTGGCGGATCGCGGCGGCGATCTCATGCAGGCAAAGCTTGATCCACAATTCGCTCGACTGGTGGATGACGATGAAGAGCATCTCATCGTGTTGGCCGGTCAGCGGCCGCTGACAAGTGAGCAGGTCTTTCAGGCCGAGATAGTCCGCATAAGACATCTGGCCCTTGAGATCCCAATGGACATTCTCCCCGGTCAGATCGACGGCGGGTCCACGCGGAACTTCCTGGAACTTTGACTCTGGGTTCTCTGCCATTGTCTAACGTCTGACCCGCGAAGGATTCGCGTTCCCGCTCAAGGGGATGGTATGGTTTACGCGGGGGTCACACAATCAGGGAAGGGCGTATGCGAAAGCGTTTTGTAGCAGGTGCGTGCCTGCTTGCGTTCACGTTTGGCTCCACGACTCTCGCCGAGGCGGCGCACCGGGCGAAAGTCTCTTCGAAATGCGCACAGCCGGCGGAAATCACCGCCATACAGGTCACGTCGGTCCAGCAGCAGTTGATGGTCGCCGCCCTGTCCTGCGACCCGACCGGTATTCCGGATTCCGAGAAGCAGTTCGTCAGCAAGTTCAACCAGTTTCAGATCGCCTACGGGCCCGAACTGCGCAAGTCCGACGCGATGATGCTCAAGATGTTCAAGCGGCTCTATGGCGCACGCCGCGGCGACGACGAGTACAATGCATTCAAGACCCGGGCGGCCAGCCATTCCGAAATGCGGCGCATCCATGGCTTCGCCGATTTCTGCAAGGCGGCCGATCTGGTTTTGGCGGCAGCACTCGTTCCGAACAAGCCCACGCTCGCCGAGTTCGTGTCGGGCGTAGAGGTGGTCGAAACCAGTCCGGTCGATTCCTGTGCCCTCAATGTCGCGACCGGTTTTTCGGGCACGCAGGCCGGGATCAATATCGTGCCGACCCCGAAGCCGGCCAATCTCTGACGGCAGGCCTTTTTCCGAAAGCGGAGAACACGGGACAAAAGAAAAAGGGCGGACCGAAAAGTCCGCCCTTTGCATTCGTCGTTGCAAGAACGATCAGTACTCGATGACCGCGCGGCGGTTCTGAGGCTCGCGCACGCCCGGACCGGTCGGGACCAGCGGATCGTGGAAGCTCTTGCCTTCGGTCGAGATCGAGTCGGCCGACATGCCTTGGCGGACCATCTCGTCCTTGACCGAGTTGGCGCGGCGTTCGGAAAGCGCCTGGTTGTAGGCGTCCGAGCCGACCGTGTCGGTATGGCCGGTGACCATCACTTTGACCCAGCCATTCGTCTTGGCGGCGTTGACCGCTTCGGTGACGACACCCTGGGCTTCGGCCGTGAGGTTCGACTTGTCGAAGTCGAAGAACACGATGAACGTCTTCACCGCCGGTGGCATCGGGGGCGGCGGCGGCGGTGGCGGCGGGGGAGGCGGCGGTGGCGGGGGCGGCGCTGCCTCTTCACCCTGCAGGTAGAAACGAACCGTCGCCATCAGGACGTTGTTGCCCTTGTCGCGGATGGTGAAGGGATTGAAGCCCGCCACCGATGAGGTGTGAGAGGTCGGCGACAGGTTGACCCAGCGATCGTCGATCTGAAGGTCGAAGCGGTCGCTCGGCGAGAAGAGCAGACCGCCCATGACCTGATAGGCCAGTGACTGCGTGCCACCGCCCACTGCGGCGCCCGGAAAGGCCGGCGCAACGAGATGCGCATTGGTCCAGCCGTTGCCGACACCGGCACCGAAGGTCAGACCGAAATCGGGTGTGAACATCCAGTCGTAATTGAGGTTTGCGGTGAGGGTATCTTCCTGGAGATGGCCGGCCGCAAAGCTCGTTCCGATGCCGTCGACGTGAACGGTGTGGACGCCCGGTGTCGTCGTGCTGGCTTCAAGTTCCAGACGCAAACCGTTGTCCCACTTGTAACCGACGTCGAACTGGTATGCGCCCTGATTGCGCATCGACATCTCGCCCGTGAAAAGAACGGTGGGTTTGACGTTGTGATCCCTGACGCGGAAGTCCGTGCTCTGCGGCATGTCTGCACCGCCGCCAAGACCGAGATACCAACCGGTGCCAGCGGAAGCCGGTCCGCAAAGCGCCACCAGCGCGACGCCTGCAAGCGCCAATCCGTAAAGTTTCATAAACCCCTCTCAGGTAAGCGCGGCCAATGGGCCGCGGCTAGCTACGCGCAGGGGCAAGAGTCATCGACTCGTGAGCCCCTCACGCTTCTTATAAGCACAATAGCTCTGCCCTGTTCCAGCGGCAATTCCGCTTCTCGGTCACTGTTGTTTTTGGACGACACTTATCTGCAACGGTTCTAACAAAAGAGAAAGGGCAGATCGTGAGATCTGCCCTTTCTTTGACCCTATCGCTGTTTAGGCGATCAGTACTCGATGACCGCGCGGCGGTTCTGAGGCTCACGCACGCCCGGACCGGTCGGAACCAGCGGATCGTGGAAGCTCTTGCCTTCGGTCGAGATCGAGTCGGCCGACATGCCCTGACGGACCATCTCGTCCTTGACCGAGTTGGCGCGCCGTTCAGAAAGCGCCTGGTTGTAGGCGTCCGAGCCGACCGTGTCGGTGTGGCCGGTGACCATCACCTTGACCCAGCCGTTCGTCTTCGCGGCGTTGACCGCTTCGGTGACGACACCTTGGGCTTCGGCCGTGAGGTTCGACTTGTCGAAGTCGAAGAACACAATGAACGTCTTGACCGGCGGAGGCGGGGGCGGCGGAGGTGGCGGCGGTGGCGGGGGCGGCGGGGGTGGCGGCGGGGCCATTTCTTCGCGTTCCAGGTACCACCGGAAGCCTACCATGACAGCTTCATTGCTGAGATTGGCGGCATGAATCGGGTTGATGGCGGGGTCGGCGAGGTAGTTCGAGTCGTTTTCGCCTTCGCGATAGCGGAAATCGACGAACAGGTCGGCGTTCGGGCTGACTTCATAGGAAAGACCCGCAATGCCCTGCCAGGCGAAATCCCACTTGCGGCCGAAGGCCACTGTGGCGTTGCGATTGCTGGCGAGGCTCAGATCTTCGCGAGTGCTGCCAGCGCCGATACCGCCGCCAACCGTGAAGTTCAGCCGATGCGTGATCGGAATATCCCAAGCCAGATTGATCAGCAGGGTGGTCAGCGACTGGTGGCCGCCGAAAGGATCCCTGGCATCGTTGGACGAGTAGCCGCCTTCTTCTTCGAGCCGAATGCCATTGGCCCACTTGTAGCCAACCGCGCCGGTGTACAGCGCGTTGTCGCTCGACTGGACGTCGAACGTCGTTGCGCCGTGCGTGAGCCGGGTCGATTCAAGATGGTCCCAACCGACGCCGAGGCCGAGATACCAGCCCGTGCCGGCGTTCGCCATGGCAGGGAGGCTCATTGCGAGCGCAGCAACGCCCGCCAGGGCAACATTTCGAAGTCTCATTTTAACCCTCGCTTGAAATACCAGCGGGCAGGGATTTTGCCCCACGCTTCGCCGAACGGTACGCCTTTTATAACTACGATAACCCCGGAAGTCTCCCGCCCGGACTGGTGAAACAGGGCCGTTTTGGCTGCTTCTGCATGGTTTTACCCAGCCTCTGTGACCCTCATGCAACATCCCGTCCGGCTAAAGCCAGCGCATCGCGCCTGCCGGTGAACAAAAACGCATAACGCCCCGGAAGAGTCCGCAAAGAGGTTTTCTCTCTGTTCACGCGAGCTTCGAGGGTGCGGAGCAATTCTTCGCGGGGCTCGACATGAAAGATCGCCAGCCAGCGCCGCAGCACTGCGCGCGACAGCCCGGAGCCCCCGAGATCGCCGAAATCGACCACATGGATTTGGCCGTCTGGCGAAAGCGCGTTCGATGCCGCAACAAGTGCCTGATTCCAATCGGGAATCATCGACAGGCTGTACGAAAAGATGATGGCGTCGAAGGGCTTGTCGCGGCCGAACAAAGCAGGGGTCAGCGCTTCGGCATACCCCTGTCTCAGCACCGCCCGGTTTGTCAAAGCAGTCTTTTCCAGAGACTGGCTCGCCGTGCGCAACATCTCGGACGAAGCGTCCAGGCCATAGAGCTGCGCGGTGGGCCAGCGTTTCGCCACTGCAATGAGATTGCGGGCCGTGCCGCAGCCAACTTCCAGGACCGCCGCGCCATCGGACAGGGACATTTCGCGGATCAGCCGGTCGCGCCCCAGAAGATAATATTTTCGTGTAAAATCATAGATATAGCGCTGACGCCGGTAAACCCGGTCCATCAGTGCGCCATGGTTCGCGTCGCCTGCGGTCATGGATCAGGAAAGCGGGCGGCGCACATAGACGTGAAAGCCACCATAGATGGAAGAGCGGTCCTGTGCATGCCAGGCTTGGCTCTCGTCCTCTAGATAGCGCCAGGGCGCCAGAAGTTCGGGGGACAACTTTCGGGGGAGAGGCGATTCGGTACCTGCCGTGCGGAAGATCACGCGGGCGTCGCGGGAGTCCGCGGTGCGGTCGATCTCGCGCCACAGTGCGGACGCCTGCTGTGCGTTCATCCAGTCCTGCGAGTCGAGCAGCACATAGCGATGCAGCGACTGGGCCGGCTGCCCAGCCAGGAAGTCGGTGAGCGAGGCGTGATGCACCGTCACCCTGTCCGTCCTTGTACGGATGATGTCATAGGTGTCGCGGCGCAGATAGGGCGGCACGGCCTCGCGCTTCTCCAGATCGTAGCTGCGGCCGAACGCCTGCCAGGCGAAATAGTTGTCTTCGATCGGAAAGTCGCAGGCCAGCCGTTCGACGCGTTCGCGCAACACGGCGATGGCATCGCCGTTCGTTGCCGCGACGAGTTCGTCGTATTGCGCCGGCGGAATGCCCAGCGCGTAGAGCGAGACCGGGCTTTTCGAAAGCATGCGGACGGATTTGGAATCGAACAGCGGCGCGATATGGCGTTCGAACATGGTGCGCTGTTCGGCGCGGCTGCGCGCGCTCAGGATCGGCTCGAGCTTCTTGCCGTGCAGTTTGGCGACCGCATGCAGGATGCCGATGAAGCGGCCGAGCAAGCCGTAGTGATAAAGATTGCGCGCGAACATGTTGATGCGGCGTCCGCGCAGGGGGATGTTCTTTTCCCAGTACGCACGCGTCTGATCGTCGAGGCGGGCCGACAGAAAATCGTCGTAGGCACGGCGATTGGCTTTGTCGTCCGCTTCGCCGAAGAAGCGAAAGAACACGTCGTAACCTGGCAGATTTGCGAGCGCTGCCACCTTGAGACGCGTGAGCGCCACATGGTTGGGATTGAGATCGACGGCGACGATCTCCGCCGGATCGGCGGCCAGATAGTTCAAGACGTTGCAGCCACCGGACGCGATAGTGAGAAGCCTGTGATGCGGCTTCAGCGCCAGCGCCTCCAGGTCGACGGCGGGATCCTCCCAGATCTGATTATAGACAAACCCTTGAAACATAAGGGTAAAAATTCGCTCCAAGGCGCCACGTTTGGTGGTCGCCGGCCGCTGGTGGGCGGCTCGGTCGAGAAGCTCGTTTGCCATCAGGGGATATTGAATCCTTGTTGGGGCTGCGAAGCGGTCACCGATTCTTCATAGGCGCAAACCCCGCATCTTCCACATGAAATATTTCTGACGCAGGGCAACAGCTTGCGCATAGTGGCGCATCTCCTTATGGGAGCGCGCATGACGGAACCCGCCAAAACGCCGATCGAGGAGGTCCTCGATCTCCTCGACCTCGAAAAGATCGAAGAAAATATTTTCCGGGGCCAAAGTCCCGCCGACCGTATGCAGCGCGTTTTCGGCGGGCAAGTGCTGGGCCAGGCACTGGTTGCCGCGAGTCGCACGGTCGAAGGCCGCGTCTGCCACTCTTTCCACGCTTATTTCCTGCGCGGCGGCGATCCGAAAGTTCCGATCCTTTATGAAGTCGACCGGGCCCGCGATGGCTCCAGCTTCACGGCGCGACGCGTCGTGGCCATCCAGCACGGCAAGCAGATTTTCAATATGTCGGCATCGTTCCAGACGCCGGAGCAAGGGCTCGAGCATCAATTCGATATGCCCAAGGTGCCGCCGCCCGAAGAGCTGATGGACGAGCACGAGGCTCGCAAGAAGCTCATGGACCAGCAGATGCCGGAAGAGGCGAAGGCCTGGTGGGACAGACCGCGCCCGATCGAGATGCGGCCGGTGGTTCTCGACAACTGGATGAACCGCGCGCCGCGCGAACCGTTTGACAATGTCTGGATACGGGCCACTGGGCCCGTGCCCGACAACATCATCGTCCAGCAATCCGTCCTCGCTTATGCATCTGACATGTCGCTACTCGACACCGCGCTGTTGCCGCACGGCCGCAGCTGGAATTCCCCGATCCAGATGGCGAGCCTCGATCACGCAATGTGGTTTCATCATCCCTTCAAGATGGACGACTGGCTGCTCTATGCGCAGGATTCGCCCAGCGCCTCAGGGGCGCGCGGGTTCAACCGCGGCGCGGTCTACACGCGCGACGGCAAGCTGGTCGCAAGCGTCGTGCAGGAAGGTTTGATGCGCCTGCGCGAAACGGAAAACAAAAAGAGCTGAACGGTCAGGATCCGAGCGTGACGGTCGTGCTGCGGCGCGGCTTGGCGTAGAACGAATCGGTGAGAGTAAGCTGGCCAGTGATAAATTTGGCCGTGTTCGAATACGACGTGTAGTTGTAGCGCACTTCGGACATGATCACGCTGCAGGCGCCTGCGGCGCAACCGGTGCAGACGCCACCGCTGCACACATAGGCGGGCATCAGGCCGGTCGGAACCGTGACGGACGAATTTGTCGAGCGCGCTGATCCGCCCGCGCTTGCTCTGCTCCACGCCACTTTGCCGTTGCCGGCGCCGTCGCTGAGAACGCTGGAGATCACGACGGTCGAGGCGCTTGTCGGGAACGGATAGAGGACCTGGTTCACCGCAGAGAAGATGTCCGTCATCTCCGAAGACGAAACCTGGTTGTATTGCGCGACGAGGTCAGCGCTGGAACTCGCGAGCGCGGTCACCCGCTGGCGGCATTGCAGCGCGCTAGTGATTTCGATCAAACCGAGAATGAGCACGGTAAGGACCGGCAGGAATAGCGCGAACTCGATCGCGGCCACGCCGTCCTTCGCTCTGCGGAATTTGCTTAGCAGGTTCAGCATGGGTTCGACGCGTAAGGCTCGGTTCGGAATGCGATCGCGGAATAGAGCAGGTGCGTGCCGTTCGATGCCGTCTGCAGCATCGGTCTCAACATCGGCGTGATGATCGACCAGGGATAGAACGACCGCACCAGCACGATCTGACAGGCGCCGACGGCCTGAACCGTCATGGCGCCTGCATTGAGCGTACCGTTCGCGTTGGTCACGGGCGGGAAACTCGCGCCGCCGAACGAATTGAACGCGCGCATGTCCACCTGGAGATTGGCGTTGCACTGCGAGGTGGTGATCATCCCGGCGACGTTCGCGCAGATATCGCTTTTGAGCGTGCTCGCCGTGATAGTCCCGGAGATTTGTCCGGTGCGAACCTGACGCGCGATGTCCTGCGTGGCATAGAACAGTGTCGACTGACCGAAGAAGATTGCGCCGGTCTCGATGATGCCGAGTATGAAGAGCAGGAATACGGGCGCAACGATCGCGAACTCGATCATGCTATTGCCCCGCGAATCCTTGCGCAGGCGCCGCACGGCGCTGCGCATCCGGAGTCTCAAATCGCCCAACCCGATCATCTTTGGCACGGTTTCGATATGGCCCGGGTTTGTGTAAGCCGGTTATGACGCAGAACGAAGCAAAACGGCGAAACGTGCTGAAGAAGAACTTACCATCTTCGCGCGGCTCAATAGGGCGTTAGACTTTTGTTTACCGCGCTTCGGCTTCGTGAAGCGCGATGCCGCCGGATAAGGATTGCGTAACTGTTTTGCAGGAATCCGTGAGCAAATTGCTAACGGTTGACGGATGATGATGCGTGTAGAGTTCTATTGGGCTGGAAAATTATGTCCATCGGCGCATCACTGCGCGCCTCGTTTGCGCGCGTTCGTGTTCTTACAGGACTCTTCGCTCGTTCGAAGCGGGCAAATATTTCGCTGATCTTCGGATTGTCGCTGATCCCCATCACGCTGGGCGCCGGCCTCGGTCTCGACATGGCGCGCGCCATGATCGTGCGCTCTCGCCTCACCGAAGCGCTGGATGCGGCCGGCCTCGCCGTCGGCGGTACCGCAGGGCTGAGCCAGTCGCAGATGCAAACGATGGCGCAACAGTATTTCAACGCCAACTACACGACGGATCAGTCGCATTTCGGAACGCCGACCGCTGTCAACGTATCGAAGACCGGCCAGGTCATCACCCTGTCGGCTGACGTTCCCATGCCGACGACGCTGATGCGCATTGCCGGCATGAATACGCTGACGGTGCACGCGACGTCGCAGGTCACCTTCGGTCAGACGAAACTCTGGGTATCGCTGGTGCTCGATAACACCGGTTCGATGTGCCAGAGCGACACGAATCCCAGCGCGAATGCCCCGTGCGATCCTGCTCCTACCGGCTCCAAGATCAAGGCGCTGATCGACTCGACAACGAGTCTCCTCACCATGCTGCAGAATGCCGCCGCCAATCCCGGAGACGTCCAGGTGGCGATCGTCCCCTTCGTCAAAGACGTGGATATTGGGACAACCAATGCCGGCGCGTCGTGGATCGACTGGACCGATTGGAACGCCGCCAACGGCTCCTGCACCATCTCCGGCAAGACGAGTCAGTCCAGTTGTCAGGGATCTGGCACCTGCAGTGTCTCCGGAAGGACGTCCCAGTCGAGCTGTACAACAGGCACATGTAACATCTCAGGCAAGACGTCCCAATCGAGTTGCACAAGTGCAGTCGGGACTTGGTCCTCGTTCAGTGGCTGCAATATCTCAGTCTCGCCGAACACCAAGAGTGTTTGCCAGAGTACGCACGGAACCTGGACCGTCGGTGTGTGGACCGTGGGTGTCTGGACGCCCGCCCAACACAGTACGTGGAACGGCTGCGTGATGGATCGCGGCAGCGATAGCGGGCCCGATACGACGAACAACTACGATGTGGAGGACACGGCGCCCGGCGCCAACACATCGAGCCAATTCCCGGCCGAACAATACTCGAACTGCCCCGAAGCGCTCACGGGCCTCAGCTACTCCTGGTCAACATTGAATACCGAGGTTGCCAATATGAAAGCAGGTGGCAGCACGAACCAGACGATCGGGCTGGTCTGGGGCTGGCACGCACTCACCAATGCCGCGCCTTTGAACGCGGGATCGCTTCCGGCCCAGACCTCGCGCATCATCATCATCCTGAGCGACGGTCTCAACACGCAGGACCGCTGGTATGGCGACGGCTCGAATGACAGCAGCCAGGTAGACAGCCGCATGTCATCCGTGTGTGCCAACGCCAAAGCCGACAACATCACCATCTACGCGGTGTTTGTCGACATCGGCGGCACCCAGGGCAACTCTTCGGTGCTGCAGAATTGCGCCACCGATTCCAGCAAGTATTACGACCTCACGAGCACCAGCCAGATCCAGGCCGCTTTCGCCGCAATCGGCCAGCAGATCACCAACCTGCGCGTGAGCCAGTAAGGCTTCGGCGCCAGCGCAGCGCGCAAGAAGGTCGGCGTCCGTGTGCCATTGCGGCCGCGGACGCTTTTGTCGCCAAGGGGCTGCCGATCACACTGCTGCGCCAGGCCATCTGACGTAGGTTCGGCGTGGGCCTGGACCGGTAAGCGTAATGCCTTGCCGATCTGTCTGCCCGATCGATGTTTTGGTAGCTGGGGGAGATGCGTCGACCGATTTCTGTTCGGCACAGCGTGTGATCAAGCCCACAGCCCAGAACCGAATCATGCCTCGGCCAAGGTACGGTCGTGTCGAACTGCTCGATCACAGGCAATATGCTCAGTTGGTTGCGGCGAGCCGCAGGATCGCGCCGTGGGACGCGCTAAGCGACGCTCTCGATCGGCTTCTTCGCTATGGTGGGCGATGAAAGAGCGTGGCGGCTGAGCAGACCGGCGGTGTACCAGAAAAACACCGCCAGAAACGCCCCCGCAAATACATCGGAGGCGTAATGCCAGCCCAGATGGATCGCGCCCAGGCCGATCAGTAAAGCAAATGCCGTCGAGATTGTCCGCCACATGCGGCCTGCGCCCCAGCCTATGCATGCCAGCAGCGTCGCAATCGCCATGTGCATGCTAGGCATGGCGGAGATTCCCAGTTCCGGGCCTTTGTGGATGGCATAGGAATTCCACAGAAGCTCCTGCACGGCGACGGACCAGTTGATCCAGTGCTTGCTCACGTCCCGCAGATAGATCATCTGCGCGGCATAGGGATCCGGCCCTGAAACCACACCGTGATAGAAACACGGCCCGGCCGAAGAAAAGACCGTGGCAAGTACATTGCCGGCGATGAACCAGCAGAAGCTGAACGCGAGCAGAAATTGCATCCGCCTTGCATCGTTGCGCTTCGCGAATGCGACGGAGAAAAGCGTCCCGAACATCGCCGCGAACCAAAGATCGTACAAGATGCTCAGCGCGGCGGTTATCGCAGGATAGCCGAGCAACGGCTGCAGCCGTTCCCATGGCAGCTTGCCGCCACCGAGCACCAGGTCCCACTTCATGAATGTCTCATCCCAGACAAAGGGATGGATGTAAGGGATCACGACTTTCAATGCGGCGAACGCGATCATCAGCGGCGTCAGCGCGACGATCGCGTGAAAAACGTTACCGGGCCGGTCTTCGGTGAGCACCAGATTGCGGATCCGGTTTCCGATCATCGCCGCCGGGTTCGGCGGAAAGCCTGAGCGCGCCAGCCGGAACAGCTCGAAGATCGCAACGAGCGCGACCGTGCCGCCGAGAAACAGGGGCGCCATCTCAAGAAATTGCGCTGTCGCATCGAACGTCAGCGGGATTCGGTAGTAGTTCGCGATTGCCGCCGTCGCGCCCGTGAACAGGACGGCGCAGGCATAGAGCGGAATATGGGCGGAAAATGTGCGCTGGATACTGTGAAGGACTTGCTCGGTCAGCGCTCCCAGGCGCGGTGCTTGGATAGCTTGCTCGCGCATCACGCCTCTCGCTGGTAAGTCGAGACATGCAAAGCCGCGCCATCGGCGCGGCTTTGCGCAATCGATCTTAGTGCTGCTGGCCGTTCGAGGCTTCCGCCTGCTTGAGGCCTTGGTCTTCGCGCGAGTTAACTTCACCCTGGAATTCGTTGTACGGAATCTGCGGATCGCCCGGCACGCGCGAATGCTCACAACGGGCGTTCGTGCAAGCGTAGGTGTACTGCTCGCTGGCACGGTTCAGCGTGACGAGGGAGGCGCCGCCCAAGATCGTCACATGGCGCGATGCAACCGCACGGCCGTTGGCGTCAAGCGCGATCAGGTTTGTCGAGCCGAACGACTTGCCGAGAATGAAGGCATGGCGCGGATCGATCATGTTCACGTCGGCCATGGTGGGGTTGCCGACGAATACCGTCTGAACCGGCTGCGAAAACGCGATTACCCGGCCTTCGTCCATCGGAAGGCTGATGCCGCCACTGGCTGCCAGGGCTGGAGCGCCGGCGCAGAAAGCGATCGTGGTGAGCAGGACAGTGCGTATGGCGTTGCGCATTTTCCGGAAGTCCTTCGAACAGTTTCTGCACGAAGCGTACTAAGGCGCCGTAAAAGAAGCTTTAAGCCTTGGCGATCACTCTAAGCACGGCGGCGATTTTTCCGGTCGAGCATTTCGCTGGAGACTCGGACGCAACGAATTTCGAAATAGTTCCGCCAAATTCCGCGGCTTGGCAAACAAACGGTAAAGTCCCGCAGGTAGAATCGGTTTGAGCGGCCTTTTTCGTTTCAATTGGGCACAACCCTGCGGTCGGTAGAATTTTGCATTTAAGGCCGCATTAAGTTCGTGGGCTTAGTCTCCACAGGTGTCCAAGCAATGGGCCGTCCATTGAGGAGCGGTTCCGGCTGGACGGGTGTCACTCAAGTGGAGGCTTCTATGCACAATCTCATTACGCGTTTCGTCCGCGACGAGTCCGGCGCGACGGCCATCGAATATGGCCTGATCGCCGCTCTCATCGCCGTCGTCATCATCACTGCTGTTACGACCGTTGGTACCAACCTGACGACCACGTTCAACACGGTTGCCAGCAAGATCTGATCGGCGAACTCGGACGATTTGACGAAAGAACGGCTGCCCTTGTGGCAGCCGTTCGCTTTTTAACAAGCATTTTGCGCCACGCTGCGGCGCCGCTTCGACCGGGATAGCGTGTGGCTGCCGAGTTCTTCCTGTTCGCCGTGTTTCCTTTGCTGCTCGCCGTCGCGGCGGGCTGGGATCTGGCGAGTTTTACCATTCCGAATGCGATCTCGATCGCGCTCGTTGCGGCGTTCATCGCGTTCGCCGTCATCCTGCGGATGAATCCGGGGCTCGTCGGCTTTCATCTCCTTGCGGGTTTCGTTGCGCTGGTGATCGGTTTCGGACTGTTCGCGCTCGGCTATATCGGAGGTGCGGATGCGAAACTCTTCGCCGGAACGGCGCTGTGGATCGGCTTCTCCGATCTGCTGTCTTATGCCCTGTTTGCAGCGGTTTCCGGCGGTGCGCTCGCACTGCTTTTGATCGGCGCGCGCCAGCTGCCGCTTCCCGGCTTTTTGCTGCGCGAAGCCTGGATTGCGCGCCTGCACGACGGCAAGTCCGGAATTCCGTACGGCGTGGCGCTTGCCGCCGGCGCCCTCGTCGTTCTTCCGCACACGGATATTTTTCGTCTCGCATTGAGCCAATAGTGCAATTCCGTCGACCGCTATTAAGCATTCTCTAAAGGGTTTCGTGTTCGGATTGGATCAAAGGGAGCTGGAGGCCATGAACACACAGCGCATTCTCATTTTGGTTATCGCTGCCGTCGCTGCCGGCGCCGTCGCCTTCCTGGCGCGCGGTCTTCTGGGCGGGGGCACACCGCAAGTCAAAGCGGAGGTGCCGCAGATCGTGACGACGGACGTGCTTGTCGCTTCCGACAACATGCAGCCGGGCACGCCGCTCGACGGAACGAAAGTCCATTGGCAGAAATGGCCCCGTAGCAACGTGGATGCGAGCTTCATCACATCCGAGACTGCTCCCAATATCGATGCCGCCGTGAAAGGCACGATCGTCCGCTCGCCGCTCACCGCCGGCCAGCCGATCTCCAACACGGCCATCGTTCATGCCGATGCCGCAAGCTTCATGGCGGCAACGCTCACACCCGGTATGCGGGCGCTGTCGATCGCGATCTCGACCGATACCGGCGCCGGCGGCTTCATTCTGCCAAACGACCACGTCGACGTGGTGCAGACGATAAAGCTCGCCGAAAGCCCACCGCGCTTTAAGTCGAGCACCATCCTCGAGAACATCCGCGTGCTCGCGATGGATCAGACCTTCAAGGAAGACAAGGACCAGAAGGTCGTGCTTGCGAAGACCGCGACGCTCGAACTTTCGCCGGACCAGGCGGAACTGATCGCCAAGTCACAGGCATCCGGAACGCTTTCGCTGGCCTTGCGCGCGCTTGGCGACTCCGATCCCGGGCAGCAGAAGATCGCGTCCAACGGGCGTGCAAAGCCGCGCGGTGTCACCGAAGTCGGGCAGATCGCAGTCATTCGTTACGGCGTGGACCACGCCGTCAATGGAAATTGAGGGGAGTAGGGCGCGATGCGCAAATTTATTCTGGCCGGCGTACTTGCGGCCGCGGCGATCCTGCCGCAGGCGAGCCAGTCCGCGCCGCAACCGTCCTCGGACGACAGTGTCGGCGATCGCGTTGTTGCAGTCTCGGCGCACGACCGTCAGCCGAACCGCCGTATCAAGCTGGGGGTGAACAAGGCCGTCATCGTGCAGCTCGATACCGATGCGCGTGACGTTCTCGTCTCCAATCCCAAGATCGTGGACGCGGTGATCCGCAGTCCGCGGCGCATCTTCCTGCTTGGTATGGCGTCGGGCACGACCAATGCGTTCTTCTTCGATGGCCAAGGTCACCAGGTTCTGTCGGTGGAGATCTCCGTCCAGCGCGATCTTTCCGATCTGTCGGCACTGATCCATGCAAGCCTGCCGGACACCGATGTCCATGTGACCGGGGCGAATGACGGCGTTGTGCTCACGGGCACCGTCAGCAGCGCACAGGATGCAACGCGCGCCCAGGAACTCGCGAACCGGTTCGTCGACGACGAAAAGAAGGTCGTCAACATGATCGCGGTCAAAGCGCACGATCAGGTGATGATCAAAGTGCGCGTCGCCGAGATGAGCCGCACTGTGTCCAAGCAGTTCGGCATCGATGTGGCCAACCTGTCCTTTGCCGGCACTGCGCCCATCGTCTTGTCCTCCAATCCTGAGTTCGGTCTGGTTGGTCAGGCTCTGAACGATCTGACCGGCGGCCAGATCGGTCAGGTCTGCACCAGCGGCGCCAACCCGCTCGCCGGTGGCGTCTGCACCCAGAGAAACAACCTGCAGGGCCAGTTCAAGGCGCTTGAGGACATCGGTCTGCTCCACACGCTGGCCGAACCCAACCTCACCGCAGTGTCCGGCGAAACGGCGAAGTTCCTCGCCGGCGGTTCTTTCCCGGTACCGTCCGGCCGCGACCAGCAGGGCAACGTCTCGGTCGAGTTCAAAGATTTCGGCGTCGGCCTGTCCTTCACGCCGGTGGTGCTGTCGGAAAACCGCATCTCTCTCCAGGTCTCGACCGAAGTCAGCGAATTGACCAACACCGGCGCGTTCACGCTGGCGTCCAGCCAAAGTACGGACTCGAACGGCAATCCGGTGACCGTGGCAGGCGTCACGATCCCGGCATTGAATGTGCGTCGCGCCGACACGACCGTCGAACTGCCTTCTGGCGGCAGCTTCGCGATCGCGGGCCTGATGCAGCACACCACCAAGCAGGTGCTGGAACAGTTTCCCGGCCTCGGTTCCATGCCGATCCTGGGCGCCCTGTTCCGCAGCCGCGACTTCCAGAACGATGAGACAGAGCTGGTCGTGATCTGCACGGCATACCTGGTCAATCCGGTTGCCGAAGCCAAGCTCGCCGCTCCGACCGATGGCTTCGTGCCTCCGGGCGATGCGGACACCATCCTGATGGGCAAGCTCAACGCGACCTACAGGCGCGATCCCGCGGCCGCGAAATCGGGTTCAGTCGGTTCCACCGGTTACATCGTCCAATAAGAGGTGACGATCATGTTGATGAAAGACGTTCTTCGTGCGGGTTCGCTTGCAGCTGTGCTGCTGGCCGGCTCTTGTGCCTCGCCCCAAGACCCGAACTTCCGGGTCGCGGATCCGGAGGTCAACCACCCGATCACGGTGGATCCGATGTCCCGGAGTGTGGAGCTCTCGTTCGCCCCATCGAACGCCGGTTTGATGCCGGACGATGCGGCGAAGCTCGACGCCTTCGTTGCCGACTATATGCAACATGGCAACGGCGCGATCAGCATCACGGTCCCCGCCGGCTCGTACGCCAACGCCACCATCAGTTACTTCGGCGAACGGCTGGCGAGCATGGGTGTGCCGCGCTCGCGCATGCTCGTGGGAACGCGCGCTCCCGGCGATCGCAACTCGCGAGTCGAACTCGGCTTCGTCGGCTACGCCGCCCATGCCGACAGCTGCGGAGACTGGTCCGAGAACGCCGCCGAAACGCATGACAACCAGCCGATGCCGAATTTCGGCTGCGCCGTGCAGAACAACGTTGCCGCGATGGTTGCGGATCCGCGCGATCTGCTTCAGCCCCGGCCAATGGGCGACATGAGTACGGAACGGCGTGCCGTTGTACTCGGTCACTATCAGAAGGGCGAAGTCACGGGTGCCACCCATAGTGACGAGCAGAAGACCACCATCACCGACGTGAAGCCGTAAAGCGGAGAGATCCATGACGAAGCCCGGAGAAGAAATACAGGAGCCGTTCGGCGCCGCGCCGCACGAGCGGCCTGTGCCGCGCATCTCGATCCACGCGTTCTGCGAGTTTCCCGATACCGGCGCCGCGCTGCAGCGCGCAGGCTCCGATCGCCGGCTGTCGAAAGCGCACCTCACCGTCCAGTTGGGCGGGCTCCAGGCCGCGATCGAACACTACACCGGCCAAGTCACGCCCAACCTCTTGGTCGTTGAGACCCGCCTGCAGGGTCAGACGGCGCTGGAAGAACTCGATCGCCTCGCGGAAGTGTGCGATCCGTCGACCAAGGTGGTCGTGATCGGCCGCGTCAACGATGTCGAACTGTACCGCGAACTGATGCGCCGCGGGGCTTCGGAATATCTGGTCGCGCCGGTCAATCCGCTGCACCTGATCGAAGTGATCTCCGGCCTCTATCTGGATCCCCAGTCGGCGCCGATCGGCCGCGTGGTCGCTTTCGTGAGCGCGCGCGGCGGTGTCGGTGCCTCGACGCTCGCGCACAACACGGCGTGGTGCGTCGCAGACGGCCTGAAGATCAACACGACGCTGGTCGACCTCGACATGGCGCACGGCACGGCCGGCCTGAACTTCAACGAGGAATCCGGCCAGGGCGTCGCCGATGCTCTCTCTGCGCCCGAACGCCTCGACGATGTGCTGCTCGACCGTCTCCTGGTCAAGCGCGGCGATCATCTGTCCCTGTTCACCGCCCCGGCGCTGCTGGAGCGCGACTATGAAGCCACGCCCGAGGCCTACGAATCGGTCATCGACGCGGTTCGCCAGTCGACTCCGTGCGTGATCGTCGATCTTCCGGTGGCGTGGAATCCGTGGGTGCGGCAGACGCTGATCGGTTGCGACGATATCGTTATCGTGGCGACGCCCGACCTCGCTTCGCTGCGCAACGCCAAGAACATGATGGACATCCTGAAGGCGTCGCGCGCCAACGACGCGCCGCCGAAGCTGGTGCTCAATCAGGTCGGCATCCCCAAGCGTCCGGAAATTCCGGCGAAGGATTTCGCCGACACGATGGGCGTGCAGCCGTCGCTGGTCATCCCCTTCGATCCGGCTTTGTTCGGAACGGCGGCCAACAACGGCCAGATGCTGCTGGAAGTCCAGGGGAAGTCGCCCGTTGCGGACACCGTCAGAAAGCTCGCGGAAATCGTCACCGGCCGCGCGCCTCAGATCGAAACGAACAAGGGTGCATTGTTCTCGCTCCTCAAGGGGCTAAAGCGGGCCTAAAACATGTTCGGCAAGCGTTCGGGTACAGCAACAAACGAAGCGCCGCGTCCACAGCGTGTGGAACCGAGCGCCGAAACGCCGCCGCGCGCGCCGGCTGCCGCTCCGGCTGCCGCCACCGATGCGCCGCCGAAAGCCGCGCCGCCACCGAAAGTGGCCGCGGCCGCCAAAGCCGCTCCGGCCAAAGGCTCACCGAAGACGGCGATCATCGACACGCGTTCCGACGACTACTACCAGATCAAGTCCACGATCTTCTCGGCGTTGATCGACACGATCGACCTGGCGCAGCTTGCCCAGCTCGATCCGGATTCGGCGCGCGAGGAAATCCGCGACATCGTCAACGAAATCATCTCGATCAAAGCCGTTGTGATGTCGATCGCGGAGCAGGAAGCCCTGCTCCAGGACATCTGCAACGACGTCCTTGGCTACGGCCCGCTGGAGCCGCTGCTGGCGCGCGACGACATCGCCGACATCATGGTCAACGGCGCCAACCGGGTCTTCATCGAAGTCGCCGGCAAGGTGCAGCTCACCAACATCCGGTTCCGCGACAACTCGCAGCTCATGAACATCTGCCAGCGCATCGTGAGCCAGGTCGGCCGCCGCGTCGACGAAAGCTCGCCGATCTGCGACGCGCGCCTGCTGGACGGCTCCCGCGTGAACGTGATCGCCCCGCCACTGGCGCTCGACGGTCCCACGCTCACCATTCGTAAGTTCAAGAAGGACAAGCTGAAGCTCGACGATCTCGTGCGCTTCGGTTCGATCAGCGAAGGCGGCGCCCGCGTGCTGCAGATCATCGGCCGCTCGCGCTGTAACGTCCTGATCTCCGGCGGTACCGGTTCGGGCAAGACCACCCTGCTCAACACACTGACCGCCTTCATCGATGTCGAAGAACGCATCATCACCTGCGAAGACGCAGCAGAACTTCAGCTGCAACAGCCGCATGTGGTCCGTCTGGAAACCCGCCCGCCGAACCTCGAAGGACAGGGCCAGATCACGATGCGCGACTTGGTCAGAAACTGTCTGCGTATGCGTCCCGAACGGATCATCGTGGGCGAGGTGCGCGGACCGGAGGCCTTCGACCTCCTGCAGGCGATGAACACCGGCCATGACGGCTCGATGGGTACGCTGCATGCCAACTCCCCGCGCGAAGCCATGTCGCGTCTGGAATCGATGATCACCATGGGCGGCTTCCAGCTTCCCATGAAGACCATCCGCGAGATGATTGTGGCCTCCATCGACGTGATCGTTCAGGCCGAGCGTATGCGCGACGGCTCGCGCCGCATCACCCGGATCACCGAAGTGATCGGCACGGAAGGCGACGTCGTCATCACCCAGGATCTTCTCACCTACGAGATCGAGGGCGAAGACGAGACCGGCCGTATCCGGGGCAAGCATGTCGGTACCGGCATTGTTCGGCCCGGTTTCTGGGAACGCGCCCGCTACTACGGGATGGAGCGCGATCTCGCCGAGGCTCTCGACCAAGTGCAGGGCTAGGGAGGTGCCGAATGTCGCCTGACCTGCTGTATGCGATGAGTGCGGTTGTCGGGGTGCTCGCGCTCGGCGGCGCCTATCTGGCGTTCGCCGGCGGCGATGCTGCGCAAAAACGCCTCGGTGCGATCGGAAAGCCGTCCGCAGGCATCATGGCGCGTAGCTCCAGCGATGCCGCTAACGCAGCCAAACGCAAGAATGTCAACCAGCTCCTCAAAGAACTCGAGAAGCAGCAGAAAGAAAACAAGGACAGGAAGAAGCTGACGCTACGCAAGCGGATTCAGCAGGCGGGCTATGATTTCTCGCCGCAGACCTACTGGCTTGCGAGCGCCGGCCTCGGCGTCGTCGTCGCTTTGGTCTGTTTTGTGACCCGCCAATCTCCGCTGGTCATTGCACTTGCAACCTTCGGCGTGGCGCTCGGTCTGCCGCGCTGGCTGCTGAACTTCCTCGGCAAGCGCCGTGAGAAGAAGTTCACCCAGGAGTTTGCGAACGCCATCGACGTGATCGTGCGCTCCGTCCGTTCGGGTCTTCCGACCAACGAAGCGCTCAAGATCGTGGCGAAGGAGATACCGGATCCGGTGGGCGCCGAGTTCACGCTTCTCAACGAAAGCATGCGCGTCGGCGTCACGCTCGAGCAGGGCCTGAAAAAAATGTACGACAACATGCCCACCGCCGAGGTTGCATTCTTTTCGATCGTGATGTCCATCCAGCAGAAGTCGGGCGGCAATCTTTCGGAAGCGCTCTCGAACCTGGCGGCGGTTTTGCGCGATCGCAAACGGCTGCAGGGCAAGATCAAGGCGATGTCGTCAGAGGCGAAGGCCTCCGCCATGATCATCGGCGCGTTGCCGCCGGGCGTCATGGGCATCGTCTACCTGACGACCCCGGACTACATCATGCTGTTGTTCCGCGAACACCTGGGCAACCTGATGCTGGCGGGTTGCGTGATCTGGATGTCGCTAGGCATCGCGGTCATGCGCAAGATGATCAACTTCAAGCATTGAGGAGACTGCGCTGTGCTTGACGTCGGTATCTTCAGCATCCTGTTCGACAAAAGCTTCCTGGCGACGGCCGCTGCCGCGATCGTCGCATTCGCGGCGATCGTGACGCTCGGTCTACCGCTGCTGGAACGCAATTCGCTCGAGAAGCGGCTTAAGGCCGTGTCTGTACGGCGCGAAGAGTTGCGCAACCGGCATCACGAGGCGCTCAAACAACGCAGCTCACTTCGCTCCACGCCCGTCGGCTTCATGAAGCAGACGGTGGAGCGGCTAAAACTTTCGACCATCCTGGAATCGGCCGACACGCGCGACAAGCTCACCCAGGCAGGCTTCCGCGGGCAGGCGCCGGTCGTGATGTTCATGTTCTTCCGGTTTGTCATGCCGCCCATCATGTTTGTGGTGGCGCTCGTCTATCTGTTCTACATCACCCACTTCCATTGGGCGGGATTGGCCAAGTTCGGCGTGGCCTGCGCCATCGCGGGGCTGGGTTTCTACCTGCCCGACCTTTTCGTCCAGAACATCATCTCCCGCCGTCAGAAATCGATCATGCAGGCGTTCCCGGATGCGCTCGATCTTCTCCTGATCTGTGTCGAATCCGGCATGTCGATCGAGGCGGCGTTCACGCGCGTTGCAAGCGAGATCGGGCCGCAGTCTGGCGAACTGGCGGAAGAACTCGGCCTGACGACGGCAGAGCTTTCCTATCTGCCGGAGCGCCGTATCGCATTCGAGAACCTCGCCAAACGCTGCGGCCATCAGGGCGTGCGCGGCGTCGCGGCCGCTCTGAATCAGGCGGAAAAATACGGCACCCCAGTGGGCGGTGCGTTGCGTGTGGCGGCTCTGGAAAACCGCGAAATGCGCATGATGGAAGCGGAGAAGAAGGCTGCCTCGCTGCCGGCGAAGCTCACCGTGCCGATGATCATTTTCTTCCTGCCGTGTCTGTTCGTGGTCATCATGGGGCCTGCCGTCATGAAGGTGATGGCGATGATGCATCACCACTAGACGACAGCCGATCCGCGTCGCGGCTTCGCGCAATCGCAGTTGCCCACAGTCACAAAAAAGGCCCGCTCAGAGCGGGCCTTTTTTCTTCGATTGCGTGAAGCTTTACGGCGCGCTGGCGTCGGCCGTCATGCGCAGGGCCGGCGTCGCATCTTTCTTCTTCGCAGCGGCTTTCGCTTTTGCAGCGTTGGTGGCGAGATCCCGCGGGGCATGTGTTGCGGCATGCGGGTCAGCCTTTGCGGTCGCGACCGAGCCGGCCTTCGAATCCAGCGGCAGCTTCTCGACCACCGCATTGGCGGGCAGCCCGGCGGCAGCCGGGGCAACAGGCGTCACCGGCTTCATCGAAGCGAGCATCGTCGCGTTGCGCGCAATCTTGGGATCGGCGTTCGGCACCGCGGCAGCCTGCGCCATGAGGCGTTGCGCGCCTGCGAGATCGCCGGCGGCGGCGCGCGAAAGCGCGTAGTTGTTCAGCACCGTGGGTTCACCCGGCTTGAGCTGCAGCGCGCGCTCGTAAGCCATGCGGGCGGAGGCGGTATCGCCGGTCTGGTCATAGGCGACGCCGAGTGCGGAATAATACGTCCAATCGCCAGACTGCAACTGGGTGGCGCGTCTCAAAAAGTTGACCGCTTCCTGGCTGCGGCCCTGCTGCGCCAGCACCTTGCCGTATTCGCCGACCACCCGCGGATCGTCGGGATAGACCAGCATCAGCTGGGCGAGAACCTTCACGGCGCCGTTCAGATCGCCGGACTGGCGCATCGTCTGTGCCTGGTGAAGGTCGTTCTCGACATTGGCGGCCGGGGCCGGTGTCGCCGCAGCCGGTGTTGTCGCCGTAGCCGGCTTCGCGGCATCGACAGACGGCTTCTGCGCTGCGGGGGCCGTTTTGTTGCCAGAAGCCCAATCGAACAGCCCCGCATGGGCGTTTCCGGACAGGCTTGTACCGGCGAGAAGGATAGTGGCGAAAATGGTGGAACGGCGAAGCATGGAAACCCCTTGGGTCACGCAATTATCCGTTGCGGATCGTGGGCTAAAGCGGTCAAGAAAACCTTAAGGACCGGGATTAATGCACGGTGAACGGAAAGGATGGCGTGGTCATTTCTTTGGTGACCATTTCGGCCCTGCAGGCAGGCCACCGGCCACCTCCGCTTGTGCATCGGCAAGCCAATCCTGCATCGCGGGCAGGGCGAAAATCCGCTCGATGTAGCCGGAAACACTATCGGGCACCGCGACGCCGTAGGTCCTGAAGCGCGAGCACACCGGCGCATACATGCAATCGGCGATCGAAAAGCCGCCGAACAGGAAGCCGCCCTGCGCACCAAAGCGCTCCAGCGCGCTCGTCCAGGCTTCGACCACGCGTGCGATATTCGCTTTGGCATCGGCGGTCAGGTCCGGCAGGGGCAGGCTTCGCGCCATGTCCATCGACAGAAAGGCCCGCAGCGGCCCGAAGCCGGAATGCATCTCCGCCGCGTAAGAGCGTGCTTCGGCGCGGACGAACGGGTCGGCGGGCCACAGCTTCGCCTCCGGATGGCGTTCGGCGAGCGTCTCGCAGATGGCGAGACTGTCCCATACCAAGTGCTTCTTCCCGTTTTCGGCGATCTTCAGGATCGGCACCCAACCGGCGGGGGAATGCTTCAGGATCTGCTCCCTGGTGGAGGGGTGCGAGTCCTGCCTCAACGCGATCTTCACTTCGTCGAACGGTGCGCCGGTGGCCCGCATCGCCAGATAAGGCCTGAGGCTCCAGGTCGACCAGTTCTTGGTCCCGACGACGAGTGTGTATTGCGCGGTCATGTGCGGCTCCGGTTGCGGTCAGCGCCCAGCGTTTCTAAGTTCCTGCCCGCAAAGAACAAAGGTCTTCTTCATGCATGTGAGCCTTGCGAAGAGTGCAAAGGGGGCGACGCCCCTCTATGCCGTCAAGACACGGGAGCTTTCCGGCTTTCTCTCGGCACGCGGAAAGCGCGACGCGGCGTTCCTGAAAGCCAGCGGGTTTGGCGCGCGCGAGGGCGAAATCCGATTGCTGCCGAAGTCCGACGGCGCGCTCGGCAGTGCAGTGCTGGGACTGGGTGACGGCAGCGACGCGCTGATCTTTGCGGCCCTCTCCGAGACGCTGCCGCCGGGCACCTATGCGTTTGCCGGCAAGCTCGACAATCCCGATCTTGCCGCGTTTGGCTGGGTGTTGGGGACTTACGCGTTCACGCGCTATCGGAAGAAAAAGGCGAGTGGCGCAAAGCTGGTCCTGCCGCAAGGCGCCGACGGGGCACGCATCACGCGTATGGCGGATGGCGTGTTTCTCGCACGAGATCTGATCAACACACCTTCGAACGACATGGGGCCGGAAGAACTCGCCGGGGCAGCACAGACCCTTGCGAAGACGCACGATGCCAAATTCTCCGTCGTCACCGGTGATGCGCTGGTCAAACAGAATTATCCGCTGGTGCATGCGGTCGGGATGGGCAGCGCGCGTGCGCCACGACTGATCGACCTGCACTGGGGCCGCGCCGACGCTCCGAAAGTCACGCTCGTCGGCAAAGGGGTCTGCTTCGACACCGGCGGGCTCGACCTGAAACCGTCGGCCGGCATGCTCACGATGAAGAAGGACATGGGCGGCGCGGCAA
Source organism: Rhizomicrobium sp. (assembly GCA_036490455.1). Taxonomy (GTDB): domain Bacteria; phylum Pseudomonadota; class Alphaproteobacteria; order Micropepsales; family Micropepsaceae; genus Rhizomicrobium. The sequence goes on along the minus strand of DASXDS010000047.1, from coordinate 18,700 downwards.
CCGTCCTGGCGTTGGCCCATATGGTGATGGATGCCGGGCTCGATATCCGGCTGCGGGTGCTGATCCCGGCTGTAGAGAATTCCGTGTCGGGCCGCGCCTACCGGCCGGGCGATATCTTCCCATCGCGCAAAGGGCTGACGGTCGAGATCGGCAACACCGATGCGGAAGGACGCCTCGTGCTCGCCGACGCGCTCACCGAAGCCGATAGCGAGGCACCGGAATTGTTGATTGATATCGCGACCTTGACCGGGGCTGCGCGCACCGCGACGGGGATGGAATTGCCACCCTATTTCACCGACGACGAGCAGTTGGCGGCCGACCTGTTTCAGGCCGGAAAGGAAGCGCAGGATCACCTCTGGCGTTTGCCGCTGTGGCGTGGCTACGACTCTGCGCTCAATAGCACCATTGCCGACCTCAACAACAACCCGAACTACGGCCTGGCAGGTGCGATCACCGCGGCGCTCTTCCTCAACCGCTTCGTGGCAAAAGCGAAATCGTGGGTCCATCTCGACATCCCGGCCTGGGTCGACCGTCCGAAGCCCGGGCGCCGCGCCGGCGCCGAGGCAAATACGGCTCGCGCGCTCTACACTCTTCTCGAAGCGCGCTACGGAAAGGAGTAAAGTTCCCGGCGCGAGGGAGAAGCCGATGGCGGTGCTGAAACCGTTCGACGCACTAGCGCTGTGGCGCGACGTGGTGGTGGAGCAGGTCGCCAGCGACAACCCGGACCTGACTCAACGCCAGATGGCGATCCTTCTCGTCGTCTACATGCGGCCGCCGCCACACACCGTACGTGGCCTGGCGGCGCAGATGTCGATCTCCAAGCCCGCGGTGACCCGCGCGCTCGATGCGCTGAGTCGCCTAGGTTATGTGAAGCGCAAGCGAGACGAACAGGATCGCCGCAATGTGCTTGTGCAACGCACGGTCAAAGGATCTGTGTTCGTCAGCGATTTTGGTGAAGCCATTGCGCGGCTATCCGCAAAGGTTCCAGAATCGGCGGGATGAACGACCCGCGCACGACACCTGCCCGTCCCGATCTCGCCGCCGGTTTTCTCGAAGGCAAAGTCGAAGCCGCACGGTTTGTCGATGGCGTGGAAAAAATTGTAAGGCAAGGCCACGTGCCTCTGCACGTTGAACCGTCCGTCGCGGCGATGCGCGATACCGAATTGCTCTACGGCGAGCGCTTCACCGTCTACGAAACGAAGGGCGACTGGTGCTGGGGGCAGTCCGCCCGCGACGGCTATGTCGGTTACGCCCGTGCGGATGCGTTTGCCGACATGGGCGAACCGGCTGACCATCGCATCACGGCGTTGTCGACGCCGTTGCTCCGGCAGCCGAGCCTCAAGACCTCGCCGTTCGATATGCTGCCGCTGAACGCGCGGGTGAAGGCGATCGGGCGGGAAGCGAAATGCCTGCAGATCGCGGGTGGTGGCTTTGTTTATGAAAAGCATCTCGCGCCGCTTTCGTACAAAGCAGCCGATTGGGTGGCGATCGCCGAGCGCTTTCTCGGCGTGCCCTATGTCTGGGGCGGACGCACGCTCGCGGGGCTCGACTGCTCGGGTCTCACGCAGAGCGCGCTGGAAGCCGGCGGGATCGAAGTGCCGCGCGATTCCGACCAGCAGGAAGCGGCGCTTACCGCAAACACCATCGCGACGCCGGAAGATTTATCCGGCATGCGGCGCGGCGACATTGTGTTCTGGAACGAGCATGTCGGCGTGATGCTGGACGATACGCGGTTGCTGCATGCCAACGGCTTCTACGGCGAAGTTGCGGTCGAACCGTTTCGTGTTGCTGTGGAGCGCATCAAGAGCGCAGGCAATGCGATCACCTCGATAAAACGCCTCTAATAGCCGCGGCTCAGATCCACGATGTGATCCGGCGTCTCGCCGCGTTCGATGATGGCGATCGTTCGCAGCACATACTGGATACCAGCTGCAGGATCGGAGATCGCGGCGATGTGCGGCGTGACCGTGATCTTCGGATGCGCCCAAAGCGGACTCGAAGCCGGTAACGGTTCGGTCTGGAACACATCCAAAGCCGCACCCGAAAGGTGGCCGCTGTCGATCGCGGCGATCAGATCGTCCTCGATCAAATGGCCGCCGCGCGCGACGTTGATGACGAAAGCGTTCTTCGGAAGCTTCGCAAACGTCACAGCATTCAGAATGCCGCGCGTGTCCGGCGTCAGTGGCAGCAAGCAGACGAGCACATCGCTCTGGGCGAGAAATGCGTCGAGTTGTTCCGTGCCCGCAAAACTTTTCACGCCATCGACCGTTTTGGTAGAGCGGCTCCAGCCGGTCAGCGTGAAACCGAGCGCGCGCAGGTGCCGCGCGCATACCATGCCGATCTCGCCAAGCCCCAGGATGCCGACGCGGGTGTCTTCCGTGCGACGCGGCAACAATTGCTGTGCCCAGCGATGTTCGCGTTGTGCCCCATCGTACATGCGCTGCTCGCGGTGATGCAGCAGCACCTGCATCACCACATACTGCGCCATCTCCTGCGACAGCGTATCGTCGACGAAGCGGACCAGCGGCAGGTGTGTCGGCAGTTCGGGATCGGCGAAGAAACCGTCGACGCCGGCGCCGAGCGACAGAATCGCTTTCAGATTGCCGAGGCTCTTCAACAATCCGCGGGGCGGACGAAAACTCAACGCGTAGTCGATCTGCTCCGGCGCATAGGCGTCCTGCCCGTGCACAAGGACGTTCAGACCGGCGGCACGCAGCGGACCGGCAACGGCATTCACTAACGCAGGCGTGACCGCGATGAGAAGCGTCGGGCGTGAGGTCATATGCTCACGCTCGCGGTTTTCGTGCCCTGCTGCAATCCGGTGCGATCAGCCCGGCTTCTGGGCCGGACCGGCTGGCGCCGGCGTGGTCGGTGCCTTGCTCGGCGTGCCGGCCGGCACGTCGCTCGGCTTAGAACCGGGACCCGGCGCGGCCGGAGCGGGAATGGTCTTATTTCCCTGGGCCTTGTCGGTCACGGCCGGCGATGTGGCCGTCGCACCAGCGGCCGGCGCTGGAGCGGCGCCCGCCTTGCCGGTCGCCGCCGGTGCTGCTGCAGCAGCAGGCGCGGGCGCCGGAATCGCCAGCGGGCTATCGGACTGAGTCCGCAGATAGGCGAGCAGGTTGAGTCGGTCGTTCGGGCTCTTGAGACCCGCGAAGGTCATCTTCGTGCCCGGCACATAGGCTTGCGGCAGGCGCAGGAAGCGGAACAGCGACGCGAAGTCCCACGGCTTGTGATCCGCGCTCATCGCCGACGAATACGAGAAACCCGGGTGTGTGGCGCGCGCGCGGCCGAGCACGCCCCACAGGTTCGGACCGATCTTGTTCGGGCCGCCTTTGGAAAGGTCGTGGCACTGCTCGCAGCGGGTGGAAATCTCCTTGCCGGCGGCGGCGTCGGCCTTCGGCAGAACGGTGCCGAAATCGGGCAGGGTTTCTTCGGCGGGGGCAGCCGATGTGCCGCTGGTCGAGGCTTCCTGCACGCCTTCAACGACATAGCCGGGCTTGGCGGGCTCTTTCGGCTCGAAGATCGCTTCGGTGGCAATGCGCACCACGAGCACGAACATGATCGTGCCCAGAACGGCGCCCAAAATCTTGTTCCACTCAAAGGAATCCATAAGCTCGTTCCCACCCGAAAATCGGGCCCGACATTACCCGCGACCTCCAAGCGGAGCGCGCGGCGAAGCGTCGCATAAGTGCCGGAAAAGACTGAGGCTAACGAGACTCATGCGGCCAATCATCCTCATCCCAGCACGTCTCGCATCGACCCGTTTGCCCGACAAACCGCTGGCCGATATCGCGGGTCAGCCGATGATCGTGCGGGTGTGGCGTCAGGCGATGGCCGCGGGCATCGGTCCCGTCGTCGTCGCCGCCGCGGAGCGCGAGATCGTGAACGCGATCGAGACGGTTGGCGGACACTGCGTGCTGACCGATCCCGATCTGCCCTCCGGCACCGACCGCATCCATGCCGCTCTACAGGCGATCGATCCGCAAGGCGCGCACGATGTGGTGGTCAACCTGCAAGGCGATCTGCCGGCGCTCGATCCAGCTTATGTGCGGCGCGTAGCCGAACTGCTCGACGGCACAGGGGCGGACATCGCGACACTGGCCGCGGAGATCGACGACCCGACGGACTACGACAATCCGAGCGTCGTGAAGCCGGTGGTCGCGTGGGAAGGCGAACAGGGCCGCGCGCTCTATTTCACCCGCGCCCGCGCACCGTCTGGCGCGGGGCCGCTCTATCATCACATCGGGATCTATGCGTTCCGGCGGGAATCATTGACGCGCTTCGTCGGGCTGCCGCCATCGCCGCTCGAGAAACGCGAGAAGCTCGAACAGCTACGTGCTTTGGAAGCGGGCATGCAGATCACAGTGGCGCGCGTGGACAGCGTCCCGCTCAGCGTCGATACTCCAGCCGATCTCGAAAAAGCCCGCATGGCGTTAGGACACAGATGAGTACGGCAATTTCGCGCGCGAAGACGGTGGCATTCCAGGGCGAACTGGGCGCGTTCGGCAACCAGGCCGCACGCGAAGCGCTGCCCCATTGCGTGGCGGTGCCGAAGCCGTCCTTCGAAGATGCGGTCGATGCGGTGCGCGGTGGCGAAACCGATCTGTGCATCATCCCGGTCGAGAATTCGTTGCACGGCCGCATCGCGGATATCCACCACCTGCTGCCGGACGCTGGACTCTATATCCTCGGCGAACACTTCCTGCCGATCCATTTGCAGCTTCTGGGTCTGAAGGGCGCGAAGCTTTCGCAAGTGAAAACCGCGATCAGCCAAGGGCCGGCGCTTGGGCAGTGCCGCAAGATCGTTCGCGAACTCAATCTCAAAACCCAGGACTGGTACGACACGGCGGGATCGGCGCTGCACGTGTCGAAGACGAAAGACACGTCGCTGGCGGCGATCGCGTCGAAACTTGCCGGCGAAATCTACGGACTGGACGTTCTGCGCGCCGACGTCGAGGACGAACATCACAACACGACGCGTTTTCTCATCATGGCGCATGAACCGGACGACGCGCCGCTGCCGCCGCCGGGTAGCGGCGACAAGGTCGTCACCAGTTTCGTGTTTCGCGTGCGCAATGTGCCGGCCGCGCTCTACAAAGCGATGGGCGGCTTCGCGACCAACGGCGTGAACATGACGAAGCTTGAATCCTACCAACTCGGCGGTTCGTTCAACGCCACGCAATTCTATGCCGATATCGAAGGCCACCCGGACGATCGCGGCGTGCGCCTTGCACTGGAAGAACTGAAATTCTTCACGAGCAAGCTCACGGTGCTGGGCGTTTATCCCGCGCATTCGTTCCGCTCCGATCGTTCGTAGCCAAAGCGCGTTCCGTTCAGAAACACGGCGGAACTTGGGCGGGAACTACCCCCTTAGGGTGTCCGTTTCCTAGACGAGCAACAGGTGAGCGGCTCCAAGCCGCGAATAGCGCGCCTGTGAGACGATTGCTCTCACGCTCAATTCTTCAAGTGGGATCGGCGGGTCCGCACACAGCGGCTGCTTTCGCTTGCAGATTCGGAATCTGGCGCGGAGGAGATTGTCATGAGTTCGAGTTCACAGGCAGCGAAGCACGGCGCGATGTGCGAAGCGCTCGTCGCGCGCGGTCCTGCGCCTGAAGTAACAAACGATAACGATCTCTTCGGCTGGCTCGTCGGGTCGTGGGACGTCGAGGTGCACGATTTCGAATCGGATGGCGCGCGGCGCGTGTCCAACGGCGAATGGCACTTCGCCTGGGTGCTCGAAGGCCGCGCGATCCAGGACGTGTTCGTGACGCCGCGGCGTGAAGAGCGTTCGCTCCGCACCATGCCGGCTAATCGCTATGGCACGACCTTGCGGATTTTCGATGCCGCGACGAAAACGTGGCGGCTGGTCTGGATCGATCCCGTCAGCAATGACATCGATGTGCTCAGCACGCGCCGCGACGAAAGGGATATCGTGCAGGAGGGCAAGACCTCCGACGGCGCGAGCTTCCGCTGGATATTCTCGAATATCGAGGACGACGGTTTCGTGTTTACCGCGGAGACGGCTGACGAAACCGGTAGCAACTGGAAACGGCTTGCTGAATTGACGGCTACGCGGAAGCGCTAGGCTTCCAGGCGTAGAAGCGGAACATCGCCTCGGGATGGCGCGGATGCGGTGCATCGTGCGTGTGGGTCATCCCCTCATGCGCGTAAAAGCCCTGCGCTTTCTCGTTGGTGATGTGGGTGCGCAGCCAGAATCCGTCCGGCATCTGCGTCTTGGTAAAATCGAGAAGCTGCTTGCCGATGCCGCGGCCGCGCATGCCGTCGCCGATGAAAAGCTGATCTAGCTGTTTTTCCGCACGAATGATCGCAAGCATTGCGACGATACGGTCGTCGGCTTCGATCGCGTAAAGATCCCAGCCGCGGTCCTGGATGTCGCCCGGGATGCGGTCGCGCAGTTGCGTCTGGGTGACTTCGATCGGGGCGCTGACCCCATAGGCCGAGGCGACGTAGCCCTCGAACCACATCCGCGCGATTTCGTCGTAGTCTTCCTTGCGCGCCGGCCGGATCGCGATCATTCCTGCTCCGCGAACGCCTTGATCAAATGGTGCGCTATCGCGATGGCGGGCGGCACGAACAAACCCTCGACACGTTCACCGGCGATCAGCTTCTTCGCTGTCGGACGATCGAGCCAGCGCGCTTCTGCGATTTCGTTCTCGTCGCATTTGAAATTGCGGCTTTCGGCTTCCGCGAGACAGCCGATCATCAACGACGACGGGAACGGCCACGGCTGGGTCGCGAGATAGCTGACCTTGCCCACTTTCAGGTTCACTTCTTCCATCAGTTCGCGGCGCACCGCCTCTTCGATGGTCTCGCCCGGTTCGACGAAACCGGCGAGCGCCGAGAACATCGTGCCGGGAAACCGCGCATTGCGCCCGACGAGGCAGGAATCGCCCAGAACCGGATCGGAATGCGTCGCCAGCATGATCACGACAGGATCGGTGCGCGGGAAGTGTTCGGACTCGCAGTTCTCGCAGAACCGGCGATAGCCCGCGTCGCGCAGAATCGTCGGCGAACCGCAGCGCGGGCAGAAGCCGTGCCGCTGATGCCAGTCGATCAGCGCTTTCGCCTGGCCCATGATCGCGACATCTTTCAGCGCGATAGATGCGCCGGCGACACGCGCATCGCGGAAGTGACCAAGGCCGGCCAGCGGACCTTCATGCGCGGGATCGCGGGCGGCGGAAATATCGATCGCAAACAGGGCGTTCTCGCCTTCCAGCCCCAGGAAAATCCATGGCGCGTCCGGTGCCATCAGGCTCTCGGCCAATCCAGGGCGCAGCAGCCCTGCTTCCACGCCGTCGGTGCCTTTTTCCGGTCCAAACAGGAACGGCTGCAGCCTCCAGAACGGCCAGACCAGCGATTTCGGGTCGCGCCGCTTCGCCTCGATCCAGGTTGCGTCAGTGCGCTTCTCGCTCGCGCGGTCGAGGGGATTGCCGGAAAACGGGATCATGATCGCTGTCTCTCAACGCTTTAACGCTATCGCCAACCTAGCGGGCGGGGACCCAGCCGCCAAGGATTGACGAATTATTCACCATGAACCGTCTCATGCCGTGACGGCACGATGAAACGCCGCGGATTTCGTTCACTGCGGGTTTACGCTGCTTGTTCATTATTCCATTTATGTTGCAGCCCCTGGCCAACACTGTTGCGCAGCATGATGTCCGGCTTGCTGTGCTTGCCGGTGCGTTGTGTGCCTTCTCCGCGATCACCGCGGTGAATCTGCTGCTGCGTGCGCATCTGCATGAGGGGCGCGTTCGCCGCTGGTGGACACTCGCCGCGGGAGCCGTCGCGGGTGCCGGCATCTGGGGCGCGCATTACGTCGCGCTGTTCGGCTATCACAGCATCATCCCGCTAAGCTACGACATTGCGCTTTCGGTATGCGCCATCGTGGTCGCGATTCTCACGGCGACCGCCGGTTTCAGCTACATCCTGCGACCCGGTTATGCACTGGCCGGCGGTGCGATCAGCGGATTTGCGATTCCCGCCATGCAGTATGTCGGGATGCTCGGTGTCAACGGACCGTTCCGTCAGGAATGGGACATGCGCTATGTTGCTGCTTCGGTCCTGCTCGGCGGCGCTTTCTGCGCGGCGGGCGCTTATGGCGGTATCCGGATTGGAAAACTGACAGGCCGCCTGTTCGGTGCCGCGATGCTGACCTTCGCAGTGCTTTCGGTGCATCTCGTCGGGCTGGCGGGGCTAACCATTGCTTACGATCCGTCGGTGGTGTGGAACGATTCCGGCAATGTTGCGCCCGGCACGCTGGCGATCGGGATCGTGGCGCTGGCGCTGTTCATAATCGTTCTGGGTCTCATCGGCTCGGTTCTCGACCATCACCTGCGCCAGCTGCGCAGCGGCGAAGCCCAGCGCCTGCGCGATCACGTTCTCGAACTCGAAGCCGCGAAAGCGAAGCTGGAGCAGCTGTCCGACAATCTGGTCGCAGCACTGGAAGAGGCAGCCATCGCCAACCGCACCAAGTCCACCTTTCTGGCGGCGATGAGCCACGAGCTGCGCACGCCCCTGAACGCCGTGATCGGGTTTTCCGACGTGCTGCTTGCGGAGCTCTACGGACCGCTCGGTGCCGAGCGGTACAAGGAATATGCGCAGGATATCCGCGACAGCGGCACCCATCTGCTGTCTCTGATCAACGATGTGCTCGATCTGTCGCGGCTCGATGCCCAGCAAGGCACGCTGGACGAAGACGAGTTCGCGCTTCTCGATGTCGTCGCCGAAACGGAACGCATGGTGTCGCCACAGGCGGAAAAGGCCGGCGTCTTGCTCAGCCACGACGTGTCGCCCGCCCTGCCGCTGGTGCGCGCGGACCGCCGGCGTATCCGCCAGATCCTGCTGAACCTGATGTCCAATGCGACGAAGTTCACCCATCCCGGCGGCAGCGTGCACGTCTCCGCGCGGGTGACCTCGGACGGCATGACGATTTCTGTGGCAGACACCGGCATCGGTATCGCCAAGGAGGACATCCCCAAGGCATTGGAGCGCTTCGGCCAGGTCGACAGCCGGCTGGCGCGAAAATACCAGGGCACGGGCCTGGGCCTACCGCTGGCCAAGCAGCTTACCGAGCTGCATGGCGGCAACTTCGAACTCAAAAGTGCCGAAGGCGTCGGCACGACGGTCACGTTCACCCTGCCGCCGGAGCGCATCGTGCAGACCGAGCCGGCGCAGAAGGCCGCTGCCGCCTAGGTCGCGCTACAGCAGCGTGCCGTGCAGAATCGCGAGCGCGACAGTGAAATAGATCACCAGTCCCGTGACATCGACCAGCGTAGCGACGAATGGCGCCGAGGCACTGGCGGGATCGAAGCCCACTCGTTTCAGAATGAACGGCAGCATCGCACCGGACAGCGAACCGAACGTCACGATGCCGATGAGTGCGGTCCCCACGGTGGCTGCCACCAGAACCCAATGCTTCCCGTAGTCGTAAAGTCCGAAATACTGCCAGATCGCGATGCGGGCGATGCCGACCACGCCCAACATGGCGCCGAGTACGATGCCGGTCGGAATTTCGCGCAGCGCGATACGCCACCAGTCGCGCAGGCGCACTTCGCCGAGCGCGAGCGCGCGGATCAGCAGCGAGGTCGCCTGCGAACCGGAATTGCCGCCCGACGACATGATAAGCGGGATGAACAACGTCAGCACGACGGCCTTCTCCAGCTCGTCGTTGAAATGCTGCATGGCGCTCGCAGTCAGCATCTCGCTCAGGAACAGGATCGACAGCCAGCCGCCGCGCTTCTGGATCATCTGCAGCATACCGATCTGCATGTAGGGCTCGTCGATCGGGCCGACGCCGCCGAAACGCTGCACGTCTTCGGTGGTTTCTTCCAGGATGGCGTCGATCACGTCGTCGACGGTCACGATGCCCAGCACCTTGCCGCGCTCGACCACCGGCACGGCGAGAAGGTCGTATTTGGAGATGATGCGGGCCACTTCTTCGCGGTCCATCAGGGGCGGCACCGTCACCGGCTTGCGGTCGGGGGCTGCGGACAGCACCGGCGCTTCGTCCTCGCCGACAACCAGACGGCGCAGGGTCACGGCGTTGAGCAGCTTCTTCGTCTTCACATCGAGGACGTAGATCGCATAGACCGTCTCGCGCGAACGCTCGACACGGCGCACATGCTCCAGCGTTTCGGCGATAGTCCAGTCCGACCGCGCCGTGACAAATTCGGTCGTCATGATCGCGCCGGCAGTGTGATCCGGAAATTTCAGCACCCGGTTGAGCGCCGCCTTGGTGTCCGGCGTGACGATCTTGAGCAGCGCTTCGCGCGCGTCGCGGTCGATGTGGCGCACGATCTCGGCCGCGCGGTCGACCGACATGTCGGACAGGATCAGCGCGGCGCGCCGCCGCGGCATGTCCTCGAACAGGTCGTACGCGGCATCGAGGCCGGGGGTGTCGAATACGGCCACCGCAAGGTTCAGCGGCAGACCTTCCAGAAGCTCTTCCGCCTCGTCATGCGGAAGCGCGTTCAATGCTTCGACGAGGTCGGCCGGACGTTCTTCGTGCAGGCGCTCCACGGCGACGGGGCCGCGGCTGAGATCGAGGGCTGTGTCGTTCACGGCTACTTCCTTCCCGCCCTCCGCGAGAAAGTGAGCCGAACCAAAAGGATCAGTTCACCGTCCGGCGGAACGGCCCACACAATCGACTTTGACTGTCGCTGGGCATTTTGCGTTTGGTCCTTATTGGTCGCGCGTGTGCGCGAACGATGCCCGTGTAACCCTCTCGCAGTTCCGGTCAACCCCAAAAACGCGCTGAGCGGCTGGAAAAATGCCGACTCGCAATTTTGAAGCAGCGGTTCTATATCCGCGCCCGAGAGGCCGGTGCGGACGCAGCGCTCGCCAACCCGGTCAGGTCTTGACGGAAGCAGCCGTAACGAATCCGCTTCGGGTCGCGCCGGTCTCTCACCTATCCCCAACAACTGCACATATTCCTGCCGCAATCGGGTAGCGCCCGTTGCTATAGTTACGCATGGACCAGAACGAAGAAATGGGTCTCGGCCTGGACGCGCCGCCGCAGAGGAAGCAGACCGAAGCGTATCGGGTGCTTGCCCGCAAATACCGGCCGTCCGATTTCACCGGGCTTGTCGGTCAGGAAGCCCTGGTCCGCACGCTGAAAAACGCGTTCGAGACGGGCCGCATCGCGCATGCCTTCATGCTGACCGGAGTGCGCGGGGTGGGGAAGACGACGACCGCCCGCATCATCGCGCGCGCGCTAAACTGCATCGGTCCCGACGGCAAGCGGACCGCGCCGACGATCCACCCCTGCGGGGTGTGCGAGCCGTGTGTTGCGATCGCCGAGTCCCGCCATGTCGATGTGCAGGAGATGGACGCTGCCAGCCGCACCGGCATCGACGATATCCGCGAGATCATCGAGGGCGTGCGCTATGCCCCGGCGAGCGCCCGTTACAAGGTTTACATCATCGACGAAGTGCACATGCTGTCGAAGCAGGCCTTCAACGGTCTGCTGAAAACGCTGGAGGAGCCGCCGCCGCATGTGAAGTTCATCTTCGCGACGACCGAAATCCGCAAGGTGCCGGTGACAGTGCTGTCGCGTTGCCAGCGCTTCGATCTCAGACGGATCGAAAGCGCCGAACTGGTCGGATTGCTCGAAGGCATCGCGGAGAAAGAGGGCGTGCAGATCGAACGCCCGGCGCTCGCGCTGATCGCCCGCGCCGCCGAGGGCTCCGCTCGCGATGCTCTTTCCCTGCTGGATCAGGCCATCGCCCATGGCGAGGAGGGCCCGATCACGGCGGAAGCGTTGCGCGCCATGCTGGGACTGGCCGATCGCGGCCGCGTGCTCGATCTGTTCGAGAAGCTGATGGGCGGAAAGATCTCCGAGGCGCTTGGCGACCTGCGCGAACTCTACGACCGCGGCGCCGATCCGCTGGTGGTGATGCAGGATCTGCTCGAGACCACACACTTCCTGACGCGGGTGAAAGTGGCACCGGGTGCCGAAGGCTTCTTCGACGGCGGCAGTGCGGAGGCAAAGCGTTGTGCCGATATCGCGGCCAAGCTTTCGGTACCATCACTGACGCGCGCGTGGCAACTGCTGCTCAAAGGCTTGATCGAGGTCCGCGACGCGACTCAGCCGCTGGCCGCCTGCGAGATGGCGCTGATCCGGCTCGCCTATGCGGCCGATCTGCCGCCCACCGACAAGCTGGTGCGCGATGTACTGGACAATCCGCCAGCGCCGCGATCCTCCCAACCGCCCCTTGAGGGAGGGTCGAAAAATCCAGGGGATTTTTCGGGGAGGGGTGGCTCAACGTCGCGTCTGGACCCCTCCCCGAAATCTGCAAAACAGATTTCGACCCTCCCTCAAGGGGAGGGTGGGAGGGCAAATGCATCTATTGCTCCGGCTGCCATCGCCGAAACCGCGGGCACCCCAACCGTCCGCATCGATACGCTGGAAGATTTGGCGGCGCTGGCGCAAGCGAAGGGTTCGCCGGTGCTGCGGGTGCAGATCGAGAACAACATCCGGCTGATCAAGCTGGAGCCAGGGCATCTGGAGTTCGCGCCGACGCCGGCCGCACCGCGCACCCTGGCCGGCGATCTGGCGCAGAAGCTCAAGGAATGGACCGGCGTTCGCTGGTCGGTGATCGTGGCGCGCGAGGGCGGCACGCCGACCATCGCCGAACAAAAGCGCTCGGCCAAAGCGGCGAAGCTCGAAAGCGTGCTGCAGGAACCGTTCGTGCGCGCGGTGCTCGATCGCTTCCCGGGCGCGGAGGTGATTGCGGTGCGCGATCTGGTGGAGGACGACGTCACCCAGGCGATGCCGGAAAAAGACAGCGAATAAATGGCCACCCATCCCGCCGGTCCCGAAATCGAGCGTCTGATCCAACTGCTCGCCAAGCTTCCCGGCCTGGGTCCGCGCTCGGCGCGGCGCGCGGCTTTGGTGCTGCTCAAGAAGCGCGAAGTATTGCTCGAGCCGTTATCGGTTGCGATGCGCGATGCCGCCGCGGCGATCAAGACCTGCGAGATCTGCGGCAACCTCGATACCGCAAGCCCGTGCAGCCTGTGCCGCGATCCGCGCCGCGAAGCCGCCGTACTGTGCGTGGTGGAAGACGTCGCCGATCTGTGGGCGCTGGAACGCGCCGGCGTGTTCAAGGGAAAGTATCACGTTCTGGGCGGCGCGCTCTCCGCGCTCGACGGCGTGACGCCGGAACGGCTGAACGTGGCGTCGCTTCTCAATCGCGTGCATGAGGGCGTGGAAGAAGTGATCCTCGCGATGAACGCGACGGTCGAAGGCCAGACCACGGCGCATTATCTGATCGACACGCTCGCGCCCTCCGGCGTAAAGGTGACCCGCCTGGCGCACGGCGTGCCGGTGGGCGGCGAACTGGATTACCTCGACGAAGGCACGCTCAACGCCGCCTTCAAGGCGCGGCGTTCTCTTTAGGTTGCGAACGCTCTCTTATTCGTTCAGACCCCGGGCAATCGTGGATGGTCTGGAAGCGACAGCTCCACTTTCTCGATCTTCTCAGCGCGAGACATTACCCGGCTCGAGCGCGTGATCAGATCCTTCAGATCGCCTTCCGCCTGGTTGAAGTGGCGCTGCAGCTTGTCGACCGCGTCTGAGAGAAGCCGCGTGTCCTTCAAAAGCGCACCCACCTCTTTCTGGATCAGGTCCGCCTGTTCGCGCATCCGCGCGTCCTTCATCACCGTCTGTATGGTATTGATGGCCAGCATCAGGATGTTCGGCGACACGACGATCACCTGCGCGCGGTGCGCCTTCTGGATCACGTCGGAAAACCCGTCATGCAGGTCGGCATAGATCGATTCCGAAGGAACGAACATCATGGCCGGCGTCTGCACTTCGCCCGGGATCAGATATTTCTCCGCGATGTCGGTTACGTGCTTTAGAACGTCTCCTCGCACCCTCGCCGATGCAAACTTCTTTTCTTCGTCGCTCACGGCGACACGCAGCAGGGCGAAGCACTCCAGCGGAAATTTGGAATCGATGACGACGCAGGCTTTCGTCCCGGGCAGTTTGATGATGCAGTCCGGCATCTTTCCGTTCGAAAGCCGCACTTGGAAGCCATAGAGATTCGGCGGCAGGCCGTCGCGCACGATCTCCTCCATCTGTGCCTGACCGAAAGCGCCGCGCGACTGTTTGTTTGAAAGCACCTGCTGCAGGCTCACCACCTGCCCCGAAAGCGCAGAGATGTTCTTTTGAGCATCGTCGATCACCGTCAGACGCTCCCCTATGCTGGAGATTGTGGCCGCCGTTTTGGTCGCGCTCGTCGCGAGCGTTTCACCCAGACGCTGGTCCAGCGCTTCGATCCGCTCCGCCATCATCTTCTGCAACTGGGCCTGTGCTTCGAGCGTCTGCTGGAATTGCCCCGCGATGTTGCCCTGACCGCGGATTACGTCATCGAGCCTGGGATCGCGTGGCGGCTCCAGGACAGGTGGAGGCGGCGGCGCAGGGCGGCGCAAGGCAAACAAAATGATGACGGCAGCGGCGATCACCGCCGCGCTCAAAACCAAAAGAGAAATATCCATGCCCGAATCTCTGTGTTGACCGGCATTATCGGGCTTGCTTCGTGCCTAAACCATGCGGAAACAAAGCCCATCCTTGACCCATACGGTCTCCTCGCTTATCTCCCCGCCATGGCAATCCGTCCCGTCATCATTGCGCCCGATCCGCGGCTGAAAGCGGTTTCTACTGACGTCGACAAAGTCGACGACGAAACCCGCAAGCTCATCGCGGATATGCTGGAAAGCATGTACGCCGCAGACGGTATCGGCCTCGCCGCGATCCAGATCGGCGTGCCCAAGCGCATCATTGTGATGGACCTCGACCAGAAGGACGGCAAGAACAAGCCGCGCGCTTTTATCAATCCGAAGATCACCTGGGCGTCGGAAGAAACCGCGACCTTCGAAGAAGGCTGTTTGTCGGTTCCCGAGATTTATGACGAAGTCGACCGTCCCGCCCGCATCAAGGCGGAGTATCTCGACCGTGATGGCAAGAGGCAGGAACTGGAAGCCGACGGCATGCTGGCCGTGTGCCTGCAGCACGAGATGGATCATCTCGAAGGCGTACTCTTCATCGACCACCTGTCGAAACTGAAGCGCGGTATCGTTCTGCGCAAACTGCAAAAGGCGAAGCGTCTGAAAGACGCCGGCTGAGCCATCCGCAGTTGGTACCCACCGTCGCAATGCCTATAGTTCCGCGCTCCTCCCGATATAAGGGACGCTTGTGACATTGCGCCTTGCCTTCTTGGGCACGCCGGATTTTTCGGCACCCACTCTCGCGGAGCTGATCGCGCAGGGCCATGACATCGCGGCCGTCTACACGCAGCCACCGCGGCCCAAAGGCCGTGGTCTCGGCACAGAGCCGTCGCCGGTCGCGCAGCTGGCTGAGACACATGGTCTTGCCGTGCGCGATCCAGCCTCGCTGAAGAAGCCCGAAGCGCAGGCCGAGTTTGCAGCGCTCGGTCTCGATGCGGCGGTGGTGGTGGCCTACGGGCTGTTGCTGCCCAAACCGATCCTCGATGCCCCGCGGCTGGGATGCTTCAACCTGCACGGTTCGCTGTTGCCGCGCTGGCGCGGTGCGGCGCCGATCCAGCGCGCGATCATGGCCGGCGATACAGAAACCGGCGTGATGGTCATGCGGATGGAGGAGGGCCTCGACACCGGCCCGGTACTGATGGCCGAGCGCACGCCCATCGGCCGCAAGACCTACGGTGACCTGCACGACGAACTTTCCCGGCTGGGCGCGGACCTGATGGCGCGCGCGCTGGGTGCGATGGAGCGCGGCTCGATCGCCGAACAGCCGCAGCCGGAAGCCGGCGCGACCTACGCGAAGAAGATCGACAAGAGCGAAACGCGGATCGACTGGTCGAAACCGGCGCGCGAGATCGATTGTCTGATCCGCGGCCTTTCGCCGATGCCGGGTGCGTGGACGGAGTTGAACGGGGAGCGCCTCAAGACTCTCTACGCCGAACCGGCGAACGGCGCGGGCTCACCCGGCAGCGCGCTCGACGACGCGTTGACGGTCGCTTGTGGCGAGGGTGCGTTGCGCCTGCTTCGGGTGCAACGCGCGGGCAAGGCGGCAATGAACACGACCGATCTGCTGCGTGGGTTTGCGGTGCCGCGCGGCACCGCGTTCGCATAATGCCGCGCTATCGCCTTACAATCGAATATGACGGCGGCCCGTTCGTGGGCTGGCAGCGGCAGGACAACGGCTCTTCGATCCAGGCGACGCTGGAAGACGCCATTTTCAAGATGTCCGGGGAGACGGTCACCGTCACAGGTGCAGGCCGAACCGATGCCGGCGTGCATGCACTGGGTCAAGTGGCGCATTTCGATCTTGTAAAGGATTTCGCCGCCGACAAGGTGCGCGACGCGCTCAATCATTATGTGCGGCCGTCGCCCATCGCGGTGATTTACGCGACGGTGGCAGCGCCCGATTTCCATGCGCGGTTTTCCGCAACCGCGCGCCAATATCTCTACCGCATCGTCTGCCGCCGCGCGCCGCTGACGCTCGACGCCGGTCATGCGTGGCATGTCGTCAAAGACCTCGACGCGGCTGCGATGCACGAGGCGACGCAGGCGTTTATCGGTCTGCACGATTTCACCACCTTTCGCGCCGCCGAGTGTCAGGCGAAATCGCCGGTCAAGACGCTCGACCGCTTCGACATCGTGCAGTATGGCGATGAAATCCGCGCCACGATCGATGCGCGCTCGTTCCTGCACCATCAGGTCCGCTCGATGATCGGCACGCTGAAACTCGTCGGCGAAGGCAAATGGCGGCGCGAAGACGTGACCGCAGCGCTGGAGGCCAAAGACCGCGCCCGCTGCGGCACCGTCGCCCCGCCCGACGGTCTCTATCTCATGCGCGTCGATTATTGAAGTCTGGCGCGCAGAGGCGCAGAGACGCAGAGACACAGCGGATTTTCCCCGTTCCGGCTGCGACGCTCAGTGTTCTATTTTGTTGGCGCGAAGCGCCGATTTTTATGTGCAGGTGAGTCGGATGTGGCGCGCACATACACAGCAACCCCTGCGCCTCTGCGCGAATTTAACCCTGGAGATCCACCAACTCGACGCTTCCGGGATCGATGGGTTGACCGAGGAAGATCTCGCCCACTCTCGCGAAACGATCCGGTGCGTCGGTTGCCAGGAAGCGATGCGGGCCGCCGCGCTGGCTGCTTCGCAGATTGCGTTTGGCAAGCCGTTCTTCCACTGCCCGCGCTGTCGTCGCTGCACTGTCCACCAACACAATGTCCGGACCAGCGATTTTGGCGATGGTTGGCTTCAGAGCGGGAAAGTGCGTGCAGCCCAGAACCAGCGCTTTGGGTTTGGGCACAGCGGCCAGCAGGGGTTCGAGATAGCGGCGCGCGATGGCCTCGGCAATCTCGCCATCGAGCAGGCCTTCCTCGGCGATCGACACGAACAGCGAGCAGGCTTGCTGGATCACCGGCACGCGGCCGTGCGCTTCGATGGCGCGGACATAGGCGCCGCCTTTCACCGTGCCTTCGGTGGCGATGATCGCGATCGGCCCGTGCGGTGCCGCGGCGATGGCAGCCTCCGCGCCCGGCAGGATCACACCGACCACCGGTGTCGGCGCAAACAATTTTTCCAGCGTGGGCAGCGCCACGGCAGACGCCGTATTGCAGGCAACGACGAGCATCTTCACCCTGCGCTTCACCAGCGCGCCGGCCGCCTGCACGGCATATTTGGTGACCGTATCGCTGCTCTTGGTGCCGTAGGGCAGACGCGCCGTATCGCCCAGATAGACGAACTGTTCCTGCGGCAGTTGCGCGACCAGCGCACGCATCACCGTGAGCCCGCCGATGCCGGAATCGAAGATCCCGATAGGCGCGTCGTTCATTTCGGCGGGTTGGCGAAATAAGCGTCGAGTACGCGAGCATACAACGCCGTGAGGTTTTCGATCTGTGCCACCGGCACGCACTCGTCGGCCTTGTGCATCGTGCCGCCGGGCAAACCCATTTCGACCACCGGACAGTGATCCTTGATGAACCGGGCGTCAGAAGTGCCGCCCGTGGTCGAAAGCTCCGGTGCGCGGCCCGTCTCTTTTGCGATCACCTCGCTCAGCAGTTTCGTGAAGGGCCCCGGCGTCGTCAGGAAAGGCTCGCCGCCGACCACGGCGTCGACGTCTATCGAGACACCGCTGGCCTGTTCGACAACGCGCGCTTCGCGCTCGATGTGTTCGAGAAGATCCGAACCCGTGTGTATGTCGTTGAAGCGGATGTTGAACTTCGCCGTCGCTTCGGCGGGAATCACGTTGGTGGCCGGATTGCCCACATCGACGGAGGTGAAGGCGAGGGTAGACGGATCGAAATGCGCCGTTCCATCGTCCAGCTTCCAGCCTGCCAATCGCGACACCATCTCGGCCATCGCAGGGATCGGATTGTTCGCCTGCTTCGGATAGGCGACGTGCCCCTGAGTGCCGATTGCCTTCAGCACGACGTTCATCGTGCCGCGCCGACCGATCTTGAGCACATCGCCGCTCGCCGCCGTTGCGGTGGGCTCGCCCACGATGCAGTGATCGACTGTCTCGCCATGCTCGTCGAGCCAGCCGAGAAGCTTCTTCGTGCCGTTGACGCTTGGTCCTTCCTCGTCGCCGGTTATGAGCAGGCTGATCGAACCGTCCGGTTTTCCATGCCGCGCTGCCGCAGCAACGAAACAGGCGATAGCGGTCTTCATGTCCACGGCGCCG
>DASXDS010000019.1:0-4485 GCA_036490455.1 Rhizomicrobium sp. | reverse complement strand
CGCACCGCCGTGGTGAAGGACGGCACGATGTATGTGCAAGCGGGCGGCGGCGTCGTCGCCGACAGCGTGCCGCAGTTGGAATACGAAGAGACCGTCAACAAGGCCAAAGCGCTGATGAGCGCGGCGGATGAAGCGGTGCGTTTTGCTTCAGCGCAGAACGGCAATCGCTGAAACCGCTCTGAGCGTCGCCCTCCAGGGCGGACGATATTAGCGACCGGCAAGCGATACCGAACGCACGTCGCGTTCGGTTTTGAGGCGGATCGCGTCGCGCACGCGGATCAGATCGAAGCCTTGCAGCTTGGCGGTCCAGGCTTGCAGCGCGTCGAGCGTCGTCGGATGGGGATGGCCAATGACGATGGCGACGCCGTCGCGCCTCGCATGCGCCTCGGCCTCGGCAAGCTGTGCGCCAATCGCGTCCGGCGTCTGGATGTCGTCGAGGAACACATCGCGCGACGCGCTCATCACGCCGAAGGCTCGCGACATCGCCACGACCAGCGAGGCCGGCGTGGTGCGCGAATCCAGGAAGAACAGATGCCGGTTCGCAAGATCCTCGATCACCGGAATGAGCGCTGCACGATTGGCGGTGAATTTGCTGCCTTCGTGATTGTTGATGCCGTCATAGCCCGGCACGCGATCCAGCGCCCAGTCCAGACGGCGCGTGATCTCGGCAGGTTGCAAATTCGGCAGAAGCGCGTTCGGCCCCGGATCTTCCGTGCCCACAGGCTCCATCGGCACATGCACCAATATCTCGTGTCCTGCCCGTATGCCTTCGCGCGCCAGCTCCGGCGTCGCTTGCGGATAAGGCAGGAACGCCAGACTGATCTGCTTCGGCAAGGCGATGGCGCGGCGGTCGGATGTCGCGTCCGATCCCATGTCGTCAATCACGATGGCGATCGCGGGCCCGTGCGGCGGCGCGGCTGCAGGCGCGGCCGGGGCATGCGCATCGGCGATGCGCGCGAGAAGCCAGCCGGGAAATCCATGCGACGCAACCGGGGTCAGCACCGCGGGGGCGTACTCACTCGGATGTGGCGGCACGGCGATCGGCAATGTGGCGGAGCCGGGCGCCGGATCGTCGGATGCGTGCGCCGACATAATGCCTTGGGGCACCAGCATCGCCACCAGCATCGGCGCGCCGACGATGGCGCGGCTACCGCCGACGGCGCAGGCCAGCACGATCAGCATCCAGAACACAGCTTCGGCGCCGAGCAGCGCCGGGTCTTTCTTCGCGCGAATCGATGTCCGTCGCCGCATAGGCCAATAGGATGGCGACCCACGGCGCTGTCAACGCCTGAGGCTCGGCTCGGAGTAATGGCGACGAGGACTTTTCGCTATTCGGCGGCGATCAGTTCGCGTTCTGGCGCGACGCTGCGCGGCCGGCAGAATTGCAGCGTGCCGTCGTTCACCTTGCCGTAGCGCAGCGCCACCAGATCCAGCGCATAGTTCTGATAAAGCTTCCACGGCTTCTTGCTGCCCTGGCGCGGCAGGATGTCTTTTGCGCGCTGCACATAGCCCGACGAGAAATCGAGCCACGGCGCCTCTTGCACCGAGGCATCCTTGCGCGGACGGGCTTCGACGTAACCGTGACGGTCCATGTAGTTCAACAGGCGGCTGATATATTCGCAGGTGAGATCGCATTTCAGCGTCCACGAGGCGTTGGTGTAGCCGAAACAGGACGCCAGGTTCGGCACGTCGCTGTACATCATGCCCTTGTAGCTCATCGTCTTGGACATGTTCACGGCGACGCCATCGACACTCACCTGCATGCCGCCGAGCAGTTCGAGCTTCAATCCCGTAGCGGTGACGACGATGTCCGCGTCCAGCTCCTGCCCGGATTTCAGCTTGATGCCCTTCGGGGTGAAGGTCTCGATCGTGTCGGTGACGACGGAAACCTTGTTGTCCTTGATGCCGGCGAAGAAATCGCTATCGGGCACCAGGCACAAGCGCTGATCCCACGGATTGTAGCGCGGCGTGAAGTGCGCGTTCACGTCGAATCCCTCAGGCAGTTCCTTTTTCAGCATGCCGATCAGATATTGCTTCACCTTCGCCGGCTGCTTGCGCGCGAGGTTGAAGAAATACATGCCGAACAGAACATTGCGCCAGCGGATCGTCTGATACGCGAGCATTGCGGGCAGACGATCGCGCAGCCAGTTCGCGAGTTTGTCCTCCGCCGGACGCGAAACCATGTAAGTGGGAGAGCGCTGCAGCATGGTGACGTGCGCGGCGTCGTTCGCCATCGCGGGCACAACCGTCACGGCGGTGGCGCCGCTGCCGATCACCACAACCTTCTTGTTCTTGTAGTCCAGATCGCTCGGCCACTTTTGCGGATGAACGATGCGGCCCTCGAAGCTGTCGCGCCCCGCGAAATGCGGATCGTAGCCACCGGAATAGGCGTAATAGCCGCTGCACATGAAAAGGAAGTTGCAGGTGAAGCGAACGACCTGTTTCGCCTCGCCCATCTCCGCGTCCACCGTCCAGCGCGCGGCGGTGGAATCCCACGACGCGCGCTTGACCATGTGGCGATAACGAATGTTCTTGTCGATGCCGTTCTCGCTCGCGGTGGCGCGGACGTATTTCAGGATCGACGGACCGTCGGCGATGGATTTCGCCTCGCGCCACGGTTTGAAGTTGTAGCCCAGCGTGTACATGTCGCTGTCGGAGCGGATGCCGGGATAGCGAAACAGGTCCCACGTGCCGCCGCTGGCTTCGCGGCCTTCGAGGATGACGTAGCTCTTCCGCCGCGCTTCGGTCTGCAGGTGATAGGCCGCGCCGATGCCCGAAAGCCCCGCGCCCACAATCACGACGTCGAAATGCTCCATCGGCCGGATTCCGTACGTTCCGGCTCGCAGACTGGCACACCCGGTCATAACTGACAAGTTGTCAGTTAGCTTTGTTGCAGCGATTGGCCGATGCGGGCCAACAATGCGATCAACTCCGCCTGCCGGTTCGTTTGTGTTTTGCCGAATATGCTGGAGAGCTGAGCGCGCAGGGTGTTCGGGCTCAAATCGAAACGCTTCGCGGCCTCTTGCAGGCTCGCCCCCTGGAACAGCGCTTGTGCAAGTCTTGATTCCGCGGGCGTCAGTCCCAGAACATCGCGCAAGGGGCCTTCCGGCAGCGTTCCTTCGCCTTCCAGATCTGTCAGACACACGCACACCGAGGCATCGGCCCTCAGCTTCGCGAAGCGATCGCGTCCGACCGGTGTGACCAACACGGAGAACGGCTTTGCGCCATCGCGCGTGTGCAACGCCATCGATCCACCGCTGCGAACGGCAGGATCCGCATGCGACGCGGTCGCGATCAAGGCTTCCAGCTTTTTCGACGCCGCGGGCTGCATGGCGCGCAGCTTGCCGTCACGCACGGTGACCGCGCTGCCGGCCAGCATGCGCTCGGCACTGCGATTGGCGTAGCACAGCGTGCCGGACGCGTTGAGCAAGAAAATCCCGCAAGGCGAAAGATCCAGAAGGATGTCTATGTTGCGCCGTCTGCGCCGGTCCGCTCCGATCTTCTGGCCGAGCTTGAACGCGCGAATGAGATGCGGCTGGTAGGCCCGCGCAAGATCGAGTTCGCGCTCCTCGAACCTGCCGCGCCGCACCGATCCTGAAATGTTGATCGTCGCGGCATTGCGCTCTCTCGCATCGAGCCGGATCCACAGCGTGGAGTGCAAATCCTGTGGCAGCAGGAAGTCGTTGTAGTACTCCGTGCGCTTAAGCACGTCTTTCGACATCCAATCCTCGTCGGTATGAACGATCGGCTTCCAATGGCGAAAATAGGCCTGCGTATCGCCCACATTGTTGAGCGGGTTGAGGGCCGCGTAGTAATCGATGAAGCGCTGGGCCCACACCGCATCGACACGGCACATTGGATCGTCAAGATCGCCGCCCTTCCCGTCCGTTATGTCGAGTTGAGAGACCCATCCGGCGCCGCCGCCGACGGCATCGGCCAGCCGCTCCAGCACACGCGACCAGAGTTCCGGCTCATAAGCCGTCTCGTAGATCAGATCGAGAAGATCGTTGTTGGGCGACCGCATCGTCATTGCCGTTGATATTGCACGATGAATCGGATTCTGAGGAGTCTCTGGGACATCGCGGGCTCGCCGAAGCTTATCACATAATCCGAACGGATAATGTGTGCCTCAGCAAACAGCATTATCCAGAATGCGGATAAGACGGAGCAGCCGGTATGGGCACGAGAGTCGTTTTCCTTTCGGGGGTTAGCGTCCTTGCGCTGGGCGTGGCCGGGGCCACGGCCAGCGGCCTGCCCACCAGCGGCAAGTTCAGCAGCGGCAAAGGCTCGATCACGACCTCGGGTACGTCGCTGACCGTGAAGCAGTCGTCCACCAACGGGGTCATCGACTGGAAAACCTTCTCCATCGGCACGAATAACAGCGTCGCGTTCAACAACGGCAACGGTGCCACGCTCAATCGTGTGACCGGCGGCAATCTATCACGCATCGCGGGGACGCTTCACGCGACAGGCTCGCTCTTCGTG
>DASXDS010000015.1:0-67545 GCA_036490455.1 Rhizomicrobium sp. | reverse complement strand
CCTGCTCGCGCTCGGCCTCCAGCCCGTCCACCAGCAGCGCGAAATCGATGTCCTCGCCCGTGGTGCCGAATTTCTTGGAATCCTTCTTCAGCGCGGACAGATGATCCTCGAACAGCAGCTTGGAATCATAGAGGAGGCGTCCGATCAGCGTGGATTTGCCGTCGTCGACGCTGCCGCAGGTGAGGAAGCGCAGCAGCGACTTCTTTTCCTGGGCGGCGAGATATTGCTGAAGATCGGAAGTCGCGTTCATCAGAAATATCCTTCCTTCTTCTTCTTCTCCATCGACGCATTCTCGTCGTGGTCGATCACGCGGCCCTGACGCTCGGAGGTGCGCGCCGTGAACATCTCGGCCACGATCTCCTCGATGGTGGAGGCGTTGGATTCGACCGCGCCGGTGAGCGGATAGCAGCCCAGCGTGCGGAAGCGCACCATCTTCATCTCCGGCACCTCGCCCGGATGAAGCGGCATGCGGTCGTCGTCGACCATGATCAACGCGCCATCGCGCATCACGATCGGCCGCTTGGCGGCGTAATACAGCGGCACGATGGGGAGATCTTCCATCATCGTGTATTGCCAGATGTCGAGTTCGGTCCAGTTGGAGAGCGGAAAGACGCGGATGCTCTCGCCCTTGTTCACCCGCGTGTTGTAGACGCGCCAGAGTTCTGGACGCTGGCTCTTCGGATCCCAGGCATGCTGCGCATTGCGGAACGAGAACACGCGCTCTTTCGCGCGCGACTTCTCTTCGTCGCGGCGGGCGCCGCCGAACGCGGCGTCGAAACCGTATTTGTCGAGCGCCTGCTTGAGCGCCTCGGTCTTCATCACCTGGGTGTGCAGGGACGAGCCGGAGGCGAACGGATTGATGCCGCGGGCCACGCCTTCCTGGTTGGTGTGGACAATGAGATCGAGGCCGAGCCGCGCCACGGTCTCGTCGCGGAATTTGATCATCTCGCGGAATTTCCACGTCGTATCGACGTGCATCAACGGGAAAGGCGGCTTGGAGGGATAGAACGCCTTCACCGCGAGGTGGAGCATCACCCCCGAATCCTTGCCGATGGAATACAGCATCACCGGGTTGCGGAACTCGGACGCCACTTCTCGGATGATGTGGATGGATTCGGCTTCGAGGCGTTTCAGGTGCGACAGACGCTGACCGCTCGCTAACTGCATATTCAAAACGCTAAATCCCTTCATTCACCCAGGAGCTGGGCATGCGACGGACGAACATCCCGGAGTAGGGGACGCCGCTTAGCGCGAGCCGTGCCTGATTGCACCGGCCGGCCGCCTGCGGCCAGCCACGCTCGTCATGTTGCTTTGCATCATGGCGGATAGGACATGCAATCGCAAAGTCTTTCCCCGCCAGCCGGTCACACCCTAAGCGCCGGGTGCCGCTCAGTAAATTACACGCCTGGGCTTGGTAAAAGCCATGAAATTGCCCATGCTGGCCAAACCGCACCCGGCGGGCTATGTGTCCGCCGGGCCGCGAAAAAGCGGAACTTGCCGACAAGGACGCAGGGATTTGCCAGGGGCACAGTCGCGAAGATGGCGGATCGTCAGCATTGTCGGCGCCCGGCCCCAGTTCATCAAAGCGTTTCCATTCTCCCGCGCGGTCAGGGCCCATCCGGCGCTTGAAGAGGTGCTGGTGCACACCGGTCAGCACTTCGACGCCAACATGTCGGACATCTTCTTTCGCGAACTCGGCATCGCCCCGCCCCACCACGCCTTCGACATCCACGGCGGCAGCCATGCCGCAATGACCGGCCGGATGCTGACGGCGATCGAGGAGGTGCTGGTGGCGGAGATGCCAGATGCGGTCGTGGTCTACGGCGACACCAACTCGACCCTGGCCGGAGCTCTGGCGGCCGCCAAGCTCCACATCCCCGTGGTGCACATCGAGGCAGGATTACGCTCTTTCAACCGGCGCATGCCGGAAGAGATCAACCGCGTCGTCGCCGATCATGTGAGCACGTTGCTGCTCTGCCCCACGCGTCTCGCGGTCGAGAACCTTGCGGCGGAGGGGATCACGCGCGGCGTGCACAATCCGGGCGATCTGATGTTCGACGCGACCTTGCTCGCGACCGTTTTGGCGGAGAAGCACGCGCGTATCCTCGCCACGCTCAATCTCTCGCCTGGGCACTATGCGCTGGCGACCGTGCACCGCGCCGAGAACACCGACGATCCCGCGCAACTGGCGAAGGTCGTTGCCTATCTGAAAGCGGAAGCCGAGAAGCAGCCCGTGGTGCTGCCACTGCATCCGCGCACGCAACACGCGTTGGCCGCCGCCGGTCTGGACACCCGCGGGCTCATCGTGATCGATCCGGTGGGCTATCTCGACATGTCGCAATTGCTGCATCACGCCGCGCGCGTCTTCACCGATTCCGGCGGGCTGCAGAAGGAAGCGTATTTCCATCGCGTGCCGTGCGTAACCCTGCGCGGCGAGACCGAATGGGTGGAAACGATTTCGCATGGCTGGAACCGGCTGTGGACCGATCCCGGCTACGCGCCGCGCAAAGACATTCGCGAATACGGCGACGGCCACGCGGCCGAGGCGATGGCGGAGATCATCGTCGCCTATCTGTCGCGCGCATGAGCGCCCTGCTTCCCAACTGGCTTCGCCGGCTCGCGGCCAGGCCGCCGCAAGGCCCGTTGTGGCAGGACGCGAAGGCCGTTGCCGCCGATCCGGAAAAGCGCTTGTTGTGGCTGATCGGCAATCCCCTGCTGGCGCGGCGCATCGTTACGCTGACCGGCGCGCGCGGCACCTTTCTCGCCAGTTCACCCGCGATCGCGAACGCGTTGCAGGATCTGGCGGCGGACGGTTGCACGGTCGCCTGCGCCGCATTCGAGACCGCACCGCACCTGGCGGACTACGATCTCTGCATCGTCTGTCCGGCGCCGGAGCAGATACCCGATCTCTACGAGGATTGGCTGAGCGGCCCCATCGCCCGCGCGCTGAAGCCCGGCGGCGCCGCACTCCTGCCGGTCCCGCGCGATATGGCCGCCGAGACGCTCGCGCAATTGCCGGCGCGCGAGGATGCGGCCGCAGCGCTGCGCGCCTTCGGCGATTTCCACTTCGCAGGCACCACGCCGATCGATGGCACCGCAAACCGGTTCAGCGCCGATGCGCCTTTCGCATTCGATATCGTCGAACCGACGGAAGCGCCGCTCGTCTGGATCCGGATCGTCAAGCGGCCCGAGGCAACGTTGCAGCCCAAGCCGGTGTTTCTCAGGAGCCAGCAGCCGGACCGTTTCCCAATGCGCGAATTCAAGCTGCTGATGGGACGTCTGGAGAACAGGAAAGTCCGGGTGCTGCCGACCGCGAATTTTGCCCGGCGGTTCGCTGCGCTTGCCAATCCGCGCGAAAGTAAAGGGTTTGGCATCCTGAAGTTCGATATCCATCGCGGCATCCATCGGGCGGAAGAGATGGCGCGCATCCTGACGGGAAAATCGCTGCCCGGCCTTTTCCTGATGATGCATCGCCACGACGCCAACGCGGCGTATTACGACCACGAAGAAACCTGGAACGTCCTGCGCAACATCCAGAGTATGGGGCACGAGATCGGCTTGCACCTCGATCCGTTCGATCTGGTGCGCCGTCACGGCGACCTGTTGGCGGCAACCGCCGAAGCGGCGGACGATCTGCGTCGCAGGGGACTTGCCATCGAGTCCGCGACACTGCATGGCGACACCCGCAACAGCATCCGTGCCCGAAAGCTGCGGGCGCTGGATTTTTTCGAGGAGGGCGCGCATGTCAGCACCTGGGACGGCGCTCCGCCCGAAGGCGACGAAACGCTGACGGAGCATTTCGGCCGCTACACGCTCGCCGAGCTTAAAGAGAAGACCGGTATCCGCTTTCTGGTGGAAACGACATTCGGCAACGACGGCACGATGATCAAGCCCTTCGTGCCCCTCTATCTCAGCGACAACACGCGCAGCCTGCGGTTTTCCGGTCCGAAGCGACAGCGGTTGCGCGGCGTCGAGCCGTTTCGCATCACACCCGCCGTGGCGCGAAACACGGCGATGCGTCTGCGCGAGCAGCCGTTCCTCGCGCTGTTCCACCCCCAATGGTACTGGTGATGCGTCAGCGCCGGGCGTGCGGCATCGCGCGGCTCCGGTAAATCCCGGCCGCGTGGTCGTAGACCTTCTCGTAGATGCGCACGGTGCGATCCCAGGAGCGTTCCTGCCGCACCCATTTGCGACCCGCTTCAGTCAGCGCGCGGGCTTTCTCGGGATTGTCCGCCAGCGCACGAACGGCGCGCACCAGATCGCCAACCTCGCCGGTCACAAATGAAAGCCCCCGTTGGTCCGCGCCGAGAATCTCGCGCGCCACCGGACGGTCCGACATCACAAGCGAGCGGCCGAGCGCCAGCGCCTCGAAGGGTTTGAGCGGCGTCACGAAATCGGAGGCGTAATCCGACAGGCGCGGCACCACGAAAATGTCGATTAGCGCGTAATAGTCGCGGATGCGCTCGTGCGGCACTTCGCCGGTGAAGTGGACGCGCGTTGCCACGCCGAGTTCCTGCGCCAACTTTTCGAGATAAGGCCGCCGCTGCCCGTTGCCGACCAGCACGCAATGCAAATCCGGCAGCTCGCGCATCGCGGTTACGAGCAGATCGTGGCCCTCGCGATGCGACATGTTCGAGATGTAGCCCACGACCTTGGCGCCGGTGAGCCCCATCTCCGCCCGCAACGCCGCGACCGCTGCCGGATCGACGGGTTCGAAGAATGTTTCGTCCACCGAATTCGGCACCATGAAGACGGACTCTGGATCGGCGCCGCGGTTGACGAGTTCTTCCACCATCGCATCGGAGATCGTCACGATCGCATCCGCGGCCCGGATGCAGCGCAACTCCTGCTGCGAGCGCAACTGCGCAAGCGGCGCCCGTTCGACGTCCTTGCGCGGCGGCGACCAGGTGTGTTCGTGGAAAGAACGGATTTCGTAGACCAGTGGTAGCGACAGCCAGTCGGACAGCACGATCCCTTTCAGCGCGTTGTCGAACCCTTTGAAGCCGGACGCCGCGTGGACGAGGTTGCAGCCGCCGGTGGCAAGATGCTGTGCATAGAGGCTCGTCTCCAGCTCGAGCATCTGATCGGGACGATACAGCACGCGTTCAAGACCCTGGAATTTTGGATAGACGATGCGAACCCCGTCCTTGTCCACCGTCCGTAGACCGTCCTTCAGCGCCGCTTCCGCATCGAAGTCGGCCTCGGGCACGCTGCTGCTCGCCGGCAGGAGCGCCGTCGGGCTCCAGCCCATCTGCGCCTGATGCTTGACGATGTTCCAGCTGCGCACCGCTCCGCCGCTCGCTTCCTGCGGCACGATGCTTTTGAGGATATGGGCCGGATGCCAGCGCTCCGGGTTGGCGCCCCCCGGGCGCGTCGTACCGAAGATGCGTGGCAGCCAATCGGTCCGCAGCTCCTGCCGCGTACCGCGCAGGATATTCAGGCGGCGCTGATAATCACGCCCGGTTTCGCGCAGCTGCAACAGACTCACGATCTCGATCGTGCTGTCGAGATCGCCTTCGCTGACGGAGACGTCGAGCAGCGAACGCAATGCCGGCAGATCCAGCTGCGGTGCTTGCAATCCCTCACGAAAGGTTTTCCAGTCCGCTACGGCCAACGAAGGCGGAGTTTCCGCCACCAGCGAGAGCGTGCGCGAAAGTGGGAAGAACCGGGCGCGGCCACGCACGGCCTGCGCCGGCGCGCGCAGGAACAGGCTTACCGGTTGCGGTCCATCGTCGCCGGCACGCCGTTCGAAATAGCGATACCAGCCGTAGGTGTCGGAACGCGTGAGTCCCGGGGCCGCCCGGTTGATCGGCTCACCCGCGGCATCCCAGAACTCGACCGCGATCAGCGCTTCCTTCGCGACAAAAGGGCCAGAGAAGCCGATCGTGGCCTCGAGCTGGTAGGTCTGCTCGCCTACGCATTCGAATGCGTGAGTCCATAGCGGCGGACGCACCTTGGCCAGCGGCGTGAAGCCTAGCCAGTTCATGATCCGCTTGCCGCCGCGCATCTGTGGCAATTGGCGGCGCAGATAATCGACGACGCGGTTCTGGGGACCTTGGCCTGGGGCACTCGCCGGCACCGCGACCAGCGCAGCGCTGCGCGTGTCGGCGGTTTCGAGCAGGGCCGGCTGGCGCAGGAGCCGGACACCGGAACTGCGCCAGGGGCGGATCGTCACCTCCACCTGTGCCGCCTGACGCGGCGTCGGCACACGCAGCCGTTTCCGTTCGGCCTGTCCAACGACCGTGAGCGGCAGATAGAGATAAGCGGCGAAATTTCGCGAGGTGAGAAGGCCGTGCTCGGGCGCCTTCACCTCTTTGCCGCCGGAGTCGGTGAAGGTGAACGCGATCAATGCTGCTAACGGCGACGGCTCGCTCTCTGCAACCGCCTCGATGTCGAGCATGTAGGACGAAGCCGGCGCAACGGGAAAGGTGAACCGCAACGGCGCGGTCTTGGTCGGAACGAGGCCGGTCGGCTGCGGCAGTGTCGCGGTGCCGGCTGCGGCGCTCATGCGTCACCCGTGACGAGTTCGCGGACACTGGAAAAGAAGCGCGTCGAAACGGCCTGCGGCAGATAATCCGTATAAAGATTGTTTTTCCCGTTTGCGGCGGATGGGCGGCGATCGAGGAAGGCTGCCATCGCGTCGGCCAGCGCCGCCGCATCCGGCGGATCGTAGGTCTGCACCCCGAGCGGCCTGAGCGGCCGGAACGCAGGCGTATCGGGCGCGATAACCGGCAGGCCCATCGTGACGGCGAGCAGCGCGGAGCCGGAGTTCAATGCCTCCGATTGCGTCAGTACCATCGCGTCGGCTGCGCGCACGTAATATTGCACATCCTCGTCGGGCACGGTACCGGCAGACAGCTTGATATCGGGATTGTAGGACGCGGCATCGCGCAGCATCCCGATCACCGTTGCATCGACCGGCTTTCCCGCGATCAGAAGCGAAGGTGGATTGGACCGTTGCGCCGACACTTTGGCGAAGGCGTCGAGCAGAACATCGAGTTTCTTGTAGGTCTGCAGCGAACCGAACGCGAGGAACACGACACCGTCGTGACGCAGACCGAAAGCCGAGCGCGCCTCGTCGCGTCGGACATAATCGGGATAGACATCGGTGTAGAACGGATGCGGCGCGACGAAGGTGCGGCGCAGCGGCATGCCGAACGCATCTTCGAGAACGCCGCGATGTTCCTGATTGAGCAGGTGAATCGCGTCGAACCGTTCGACGATCCAGCGGCGCATCGCGAGCGTCGCCTCGGGAAACGGCGTGCCGTGCGGCAGAAGATTGTGCGCCGTCCACAGGAAGCGGGCGCCGGTGCGCGCCTGGAAGTTCAGGAGCGTTTCCTGGGCCGCCGCGTTCGCCGCGATCGCGTCCTCTTCGCTCGCGCAGGTCGCATAAATCCCGGAAAACCAATGGGCGTGGAACACGATGTGGCCGGGCCACCAAACCTTGTTGATTTGTTCGAGCTTGGTGATGCGGACCACCTCGAAGCCCTGCTCGAACGCGGCGCCGTAGAGCAGCGCCTGATATTTGTTCATCCGCGCATCGGGCCAGCAGATGAGGATAATCGGCTCGCGGCCATCGCCGCGCGCCAGCGCCGCTTCATGCAGACTGACGAATTTTTCCGGCGCGCTTTCCGCCAGCGGGATATCCGGCAGCTTCATGAATACCTTGAGCGAATTGTGCGCCCCCGCGCGTGTCGGCCGAGCGCCCGTTCTATTTTATTCTCCGTCGATGGCAATAGATAAGATGTTGAAGAGATTTGAACATTGCCTCACCGGATATGAACCCGTAAACAGCCCACGGAACCTTCAATCCCGACAAGAGCGGCCGTTCGCGTCTCATGGAAATCTGTCCCGTCATCCTGTGCGGCGGCTCCGGCACGCGTCTGTGGCCGGCCTCGCGTCCCGATTTTCCCAAGCAGTTTCTACCGCTGATCGGCGACCGCTCGAGTTTCCAGAACGCCGTGCTGCGACTGGCCGGTGCGCCGCATATGACGGCGCCGATCGTTGTGACCGGCGCTGCGCATGAAGAACTGGTGCGGACGCAGCTTGCGGCGATCGGGGTGGATGGCGAAATCGTCATCGAGCCGCAAGGCCGCGACTCCTGTCCTGCCGTCGCCGCCGCGGTGTATTTCCGCCTCGAACGTGCGCCCGACACCATCTTCGTCGTGCAACCGGCCGACGGCCATATTCCGGATATGGCGCGGTTCCGTGAACTGATCGGCGCTGCAGCGCAAGGTGCGGCCAACGGCAAGATCGTCACCCTTGCCATCGTACCGACGGAACCCAGTCCGTCATTCGGCTACATCGCGCCCGGCGAAGCGATCGCCGGGGCGCCGGGCGTGATGGCGGTGAAGCGCTTCGTGGAGAAGCCGACGCGCGAGACCGCGCTCACCTACATCGGCGACGGCTTTTTGTGGAACGCAGGCATTTTCATCTTCCACGGCAAGACATTCGCCGAAGAACTCGAGACCTTTCAGCCGGAGATGGCAGCCTGCGTGAAAGACGCCGTCGCTAACGGCGCGCGTGCCGACGGGGTGCTGCATCTCGATCCACCCACCTTCGC
Source organism: Rhizomicrobium sp. (assembly GCA_036490455.1). Classification (GTDB taxonomy): domain Bacteria; phylum Pseudomonadota; class Alphaproteobacteria; order Micropepsales; family Micropepsaceae; genus Rhizomicrobium. Next base: position 58,982 of record DASXDS010000015.1, on the reverse strand, counting down.
CCGCACGCCGAAGAACTCGATCGACTATGCGGTGATGGAAAAGACCAAACGCGCGGCCACGGTGCGCGCCGATCTCGCCTGGTCCGATCTCGGCGCCTGGGCCGCCGTGCACGAAGTGGGCGAGAAGAACGCGGAGCGCAACGTCGTGGCCGGTCGCCGCGTGGCGCTGGTCGACACCAAGGGCAGCTTCGTCTACGCGCCGCACACCACCGTTGCCGTCGTCGGTCTCGAAGGCGTGGGCGTGATCGCGGAGCACGATGCCGTGCTGGTGTGCAAGCTCGACGAAAGCCATGCGGTGAAGAACGCGGTGGAGGCGCTCAAGGCCGGCAACCATCACACGGTGCTGCGGCGGACCGAGCATCGCGACCGCACCGCATCGCTTGCCGATCTCGCATCCGAGTTCGATGTCTGGTTCGAAGCGTCGGCGCTGCCCTTGTGGTGGGCGATGGGGGCCGATCACACCAACGGCGGCTTCTTCGGCGCGCTCGATCAGCGCGGCCGCGCCGTTCCGTTGCAGAAACGTTTCCGGGTTCAGGCGCGCCAGACCTTCGTCTATGCGACGGCAGGCGCTTCCGGCTGGCAGGGACCGTGGAAGGACGCAGCGGCGCACGGCGCGCGCTTCATGCGCGAGCGCCATCTGCGCGCGGACGGTCTCTATCGCGGCGCGGCGGCAGACGCTTCCGGCAGCGACGATGCGATGACATTGTACGATCAGGCTTTCGCGCTTCTCGCCCTTGCCGCGATCGAACGCGCCCTGCCCGGCGAAACGGAAAGCCGCGCGGCGGCGGCGCGTGTCTATGAAGCGCTGACCGCATCGCACACCCATCCGCTCGCAGGGTTCAATGAAACCGAGATGCACGGCGCGCGCCTGCAATCCAATCCGCACATGCATCTGCTGGAAGCATCGCTTGCGTGGGCGGCGTTGCCGGACGGCGGGCGCTGGAAAGAACTCGCAGGCCAGATCGTGACGTTGTGCGCGCGCCATTTCATCGACCAGGAGACCGGCGCGGTCGGCGAGTTCTATGCCGATGACGGCCGCCCGGCCGAAGGCGCCGCCGGCACGCTGGTCGATGCCGGACATCAGTTCGAATGGGCTTATCTCCTGATCCAGGCGTCGCAGGCCCTGGATCACAGCGGCGCGATGACACTCGCAAAGCGCTTATACGAGATCGGCAACCGGCACGGCGTCGATCGCAGCCGGGGCGTGGCGATCGACGAGCTGTCCGACGATCTCAGTGTGCGTTCGGCACGCGCGCGCTTGTGGCCGCAGACCGAACGCCTGAAAGCGGCGCTGGCTTTTGCCCGCCTCTCAACCGAAAGCGCGCGCGGTCAGTTCGAACAGGATGCGGAAGCCGCTGCGCGCGGGCTGCATTTCTATTTCGATACGCCGGTGAAGGGTCTGTGGCGCGACAAGATGCGGCCCGACGGCACCTTCGTGAACGAGCCTGCGCCGGCGACTTCGTTCTACCACATCGCCTGCGCAATCCTGGAATTGCGGAACTATCTGGCTCAGCGCGAGGGGAAGGTTTAGAGCGTGCGAAGTGTCGCGCGCATTCTCGCCCCGCTCCAGCTCACACCAGATCGAGATAGCTGCGCGTCTTAAGACCGACCCAGTAGTCGACGATGCTGCCGAGATCGAGCGCCACGCCGCCGCGCGCACGCGCTTCGTCGCAGATCCATTTGCCGAGATAACCGGCGCCCACGATGACAAGACGGCCGCGCGGCGCGTCGCCGATGGAGGCCAGCACGTCCCGCACCATTTCGGGCAGGGTGCGCGGATCGGCGGTTCGCTTGCGCATCAGCCGGGCGGTGGCGCTGCGTGGCGCGATCACGAAATTGGCGGCGGTCTTCACGCCGAAACGGCTGCGCAACGCATCGGGCAGATCGGGATGACAGGTGACGCAGACGACGTCGCCGACGTGATCGAACAACTCGCCATAAAGCTTCCAGAAGGCGATGTCCTGATGCAGATGCGCCGAGGCGTAGGTGCGCGCAGGCGGCGTCGAGGCATCGCTGAGATAGCCGCTCTCGACCGCCGAGAGCACCGCGCGCAAACCCCGGCCGCTGCGCGTCGCCAGAAGCGCATCGTCGCGCTCGAGCGGCGTGTCGCGCAGAAAGCGTGCCGCGCCCGGGATGCCGATGCAGTCGGCGCGCCGGGTCGCGCTCAACACGCGCACCGCAAGCTCCGCCCGCTTCTCCGCCGGAACCGGCGCGCCCCACCACACCACTTCGCGCTCCGCCGCGTCGCTGGCGGCGTAGGAGCGCGAGGCGTTCTCGTAAAGCAGGCAGTTCGCCTCGCCGTCGCCGAGGCGGACGAACGAGAACGGCTCCTGCCGGTAGAGATGCTCATGCACCGTACGGATGAAGTTGCGGCAGACATCCGGCGAAAGGTCGCTGTCGAGAAACGACGGCGCGCGCGCGAGCCTGGTCTCGACGGCCTGCACGCGATCCAGCAAGGCACGGGTTTCTTCCTGCAGATCGGCTTTTTGCAGCAGCGCGGGAAAGCAGCGGTGGCGCCAGCGCGGCGGCGCGAACTGCGCGGCGAGCAGCCGGCTGAGCCGCAGCAGCGCGCGGCGGTATTCCGGACGGTCGCGCATGCGGCGGAGATAGGTCCGCACAAAGCGGCGGGTGTCTTTCTGCTCCGTGTCCTTCGCATTCAGGAGATTGGCGACCCCGATCAGGTAATTCGCATCGGAGAGGCGCGGCAGATGGTGCGCGAGGAGTTCGTCCAGCGCGGCCACGGCATCGTCTTTCCGGCCGGCTCCCAACGCGGCATGCAGCACGCGGCGCAGGATCTCCGTCGACGAGGGATGGCGGGCAAGCGCCGCCTTCCAGAAATCGGTGTGATCGGCGTCCGGCTCGCGCTGGACCAGCAGCTGACCTTTGAGGATGTCGCCGGCATAGGGATCGGCGACGAGCAGCTGCTCCGCGATCTGTTCGGCTTCCGCCAGCTTGCGCGCCTTGAGGAGATTGAAGCCGAGGTCGCGTAACGCCTGCTTGTTGTCGGGAAACAGCGCGACGGTCTTGCGGCTGGCCTCCACCGCAGCTTCGACATCACCGCGCGCTTCGGCCAGTTCCGATGCGACGAGATAAGGCAGGTTCAGCGTAGGCCACGCCTCGCGCAGCTTCTCCAGCGCGGTTTCCGCTTCCGCGAGGCGGCCGAGCTTGATCAGCGCCCGCGCCACGCCGGCGAGGCCGTTGCGGTCGTTTTCCTGGCGCGTGAGCACCGCGCGCCAATGATGCTCCGCATCGACCCAGCGCTGCTGCTGGACCGCAACGCGGGCGAGCACGCTCGGACCTTCGGTGTGCCTGGGAAAATTCCGCGAAAGCGTCTCACCGGCGGCGGCGGCTTCGGGCAGACGTTCCAGACCGATCAGGGTCGAGGCGAGACCGGTCAGCGCGCGCACGTCTTTGGGCTGCAGCCGGCCATACTCGCGCCACAGCCGCTCCGCGTCGTTCCAATGCTTGTCCCGAAGCGCCGTTTGCGCCTCCTTGAGGAGCGCATCGGCACGCCGCCGGTTCCAGATCACACCAATCCCTCGAACGGACGGCTTGCTTGCCGTCCCTTGAACGCAAGATGAGCACTCTAGCCCGATCCGCAACGCGCACACAGCGAAGAACGCGACGTTCCCTTTTGTGGCGATCTGGACTAAAGCTCTGCGTGCAATTTCCCCGCCGCACGCCCGGACGGGTTCCATCGTCATGTGAAGGGCTTCGTGCAGCGCCGCCGCTTTCTTTGTGTCGTGGGGACCCGGCCCGAAGGGGTCAAGATGGCGCCGGTCATCCAGGCGCTGCGCAAGGAACCGTGGGCCGATGTTGTCACGCTTTCCACCGGCCAGCATCGCGACATGCTCAATCCAATCCTGAAATTCTTCGGGCTGTCCGTCGACGGCGATCTCGATCTGATGCAGCCGGGACAGACGTTGCCCGATCTCTCGGCGCGCAGCATCACCGCGCTCGACGCCGCCCTGGCGCGCTATGCACCGGACTGGGTGATCGCCCAGGGCGACACGACCAGCGTGGCGATGACGGCGATGGCCGCGTTCTACCGCACCATCCCGTTCGCGCATGTGGAAGCGGGTCTGCGGACCTACGATCTGCGCAACCCGTTTCCGGAAGAGTTCAACCGCGTGATGGCGACGAAACTCGCGAGCCTGCATTTCGCGCCGACCGAAAAGGCGGCCGAGGCCTTGCGCCGCGAAGGTGTGGCGGAAGACGCTATCGTGCTGACCGGCAACACGGTGATCGACGCGCTGATCGATGCGGTCGCGCGCAGGCCCGCCCTGCCCTTCGCCCTGCCGGACGGCAAGCGTGTCGTGCTCGTCACCCTGCACCGGCGGGAGAGTTTCGGAAACGCGGTGCAGGACGTCTGCGATGCGGTGAAGCAGCTCACCGAAACGATCGGCGACATCCATGTGGTGTGGCCGGTGCATCCCAATCCGAACGTCCAGGGACCGGTGCGGGCGCTCTTCAAGACCAACCCGCACGTGACGCTGTGCGATCCCCTGCCCTATGACGCTTTCGTGGCGGTGATGTCGCGCGCCACGCTGATCCTCACCGATTCCGGCGGAGTGCAGGAGGAAGCGCCGTCGCTCGCCAAGCCAGTGCTCGTGCTGCGCGAGGTGACCGAACGCGCCGAAGCCGTCGATTGTGGTGTCGTCGAACTGGTGGGCACGGATAAGGACAGGATCGTCTCGCGCGCCACCACATTGCTGACCGACGCCGCCGCGTATCGCGCGATGGCGCGCGGGGTGTCGCCCTATGGCGACGGCCATGCCGCCGAACGCATTGTGTCGGCCCTGAAGCAGCGGCTTGACGGCGATGTGGCCAAACCGGCAAACGGCACGGCATGAGCGATAAGACGGAAACCGTTTGCGTTGTGGGGTTGGGCTATATCGGCCTTCCGACCGCGGCGTTCCTTGCGATGCAGGGCTTCAAGGTGCGTGGCGTGGACGTGAGCCAGGCCGTGGTCGAATCCGTAAGTGCGGGCATCCTGCATTTCCAGGAACCGGAGCTGGAGGCGATCCTCAAGGGCGTGGTCGCGGCTGGAAACCTGAAAGCCGGAACCGCGCCCGTCGAATCCGACATCTTCGTGCTCGCGGTGCCAACGCCGATCCTACCCGATCACAGTCCCGATCTCTCCTATGTGTTCGCGGCCGCGCGCTCGGTGGCGCCGGTGCTGAAGGCGGGCGATCTTGTGGTGCTGGAATCCACCAGCCCGGTGGGCACCACCGAGCAGATGTGCGGCGAAATCGCAAAGCTGCGGCCCGATCTCGTCCAGGACGGAAAGCTCGCCATCGACGCCGCGCATTGTCCGGAGCGCGTGCTGCCGGGGCAGATCGTCCGCGAGCTCCTGGACAACGACCGCATCGTGGGTGGCGTCGATGCACAATCGACCAAACGCGCGGCGGCGTTCTACCGCGCCTTCGCGCGCGGCACCGTACACGAGACCGATGCGCGGACCGCCGAGCTCGCGAAGCTCACCGAGAACGCGTTTCGCGACGTGAACATCGCGTTCGCCAACGAGCTCTCCATCGTCTGCGACAAGCTGGACATCAATGTCTGGCGGCTGATCGAGCTCGCGAACTGTCATCCGCGGGTGAACATCCTCAAACCCGGACCCGGCGTCGGTGGGCACTGCATCGCGGTCGATCCCTGGTTCATCCATTCCTCGGCGCCCGAAGAGGCGCGGCTGATCCGCACCGCGCGCGAGATCAACGACGGCAAGCGCGATTACGTCGTGGCCCAGGTCCGCGCCGCGGCGGCCGGCCTGAACCGACCGCGCGTGGCCTGTCTCGGCCTCACCTTCAAGGCCAATGTCGACGACATCCGCGAGAGCCCGGCGCTGCATATCGTCGAAGAACTGGCAAAAGACAGCAGCCTGAAACTCGTGGTCTGCGATCCGATGTTGCGGGCCATGCCGAAGTCTCTGGAAATGCCGGGGGTGCGATGGAACACGGATTTCACCTCCGCCGTCGCAGATGCGGACATCATAGTTCTGCTCGTAGATCACGATGCCTTCAAGGAATTGCCGCGGGCGGCATTGGAGAGAGGACGTACGGTGGACACACGCGGATTGTGGGCCGGATGACACCAGTCAAAGCGAACAAACGCCGGAATCCCGGAGCCTCGACACCCCTTGAGAACCACAGTAAGAAAAACTCACATTCATCCCGGGACGAGTTACGTTGACGAAAAAGAAAATTGGCCTCGTCGGTTTTTTCGGTTGGGGAAATTTCGGTGATGAACTGTTCCTCGAAGCCCATAAACAGTTTCTCGGCGACCTGGGCGACATCGCGCAGATCAACGACCTGACCAAACGTCCCTATTTCAGCCGGCCGCTCGAGCAAATTATCGACGAGTGCGACGCGTTCGTCATCGGTGGAGGCGACCTTGTCATTCCGTGGACCGTATCCGACCTTTATTGGAATCCCGCCTATCTCCAAAAACCGGTATTCGTCGTCGGGGTGGGAGTGCCGACCTGGGGCGGCGAGAAAGAGTCCGTGATCAAGCACTATCGCAATTTCCTCCGTTCCCCCAGCGTCAAACTCATCGTCGCACGCGACAAGGAGAGCATGAACTGGATAAACAAGCGCATCGAGCCGGCGGTGCCGGCCGTGTTTCATCCCGATCTTGTATGTGCAATGCGACTGCCGCGCGGCGACAAACAGCAAAGAACGCTTGGCATCGTTTTGAGGCAGCGCAATTCGCAAGACGACTTCTCTCACGTGCGAAGCCTGTGCGAACGTGCGAAAAGCCTTGAATTCAAGATAAAGCACATAGTCCTGGGTACGCTGGCCACCGGCGCAGCGGATCTCGAAGTGGCGAAATCTTTCGCGGAAGACGGCGAAGAGATAATCCATTCCGAGTCGCTCGAAGAACTGTGCAGAGCGATTTCGAGCTGCAAAATGCTCGCCAGCATGAAATTTCACGGCACCGTCGTGGCAGCGATGTACGGCGTACCGTCGCTGGTGATGTCGCCCACCGACAAGAGCCGCCATTTCATGAAGATATTGGAACGGCAGGAACTGCTCTGTTCGTTCGCGAAGCCCAATCTTGCGGATCGTATGCCCCGGTTTCCCGCGGCCATACCGTCGCACTCGCGATCGTACCTCAAGAAGGCGGCCCAGAAGGGTTACGAAAAGCTGCGGTTGGCGATTTCCTCAGGCACATGAATTGCCGTCTCGAGCCCTTTCGGCCGCGGAGATTTTGGGTCTTGGTCGCGTGAGATGGTAGGGAAGAGGGTTCGAAAAGAGCGGCGAATATCGGGAAATCCGTAGATGGTTTATGTTTGGCGAGAGAAAAAACTGTTGTTTTTAGCGGCTTCCGCGACGGGCAGCACCGCCTTCATCCAGCACTTGATCCGGCTCGGCGTGGGTGAATACCTCCCGAAAGAAGACATTCATGATGGCAAAAAAATCCTTATTCCGCGCAAGCATTCGACTCTGGATCAGTTGCGCAGTGGGGGATTGTGGGAAGCGGAATTTTCGACTTATACGAAATCGGTCGGCATCAGAAATCCGTTTTCGTTTCACGTCGCGATATACAATCGAAATCGCACGAGGAGGATGGCCACTGCAAATCGGAAGGATTCCTGGATCGACAAGATGCCGCTTGTCGATAAGGAGCGTTACATCCGCAATCTGCGGAAGAATGCTTCCCAGTCTTTCGAGGAATTTTTGAAGGACCAGCTCGAGAGCAAGACGCCAACGGAATTGCAGGCGCCTTTTCACCGCGAAATCGACGTATTCCTGCACCAGGAGAACCTGAACACCGACGCCCGGCTCCTGTTCGACAGGATCGGCGCAGATTTTTCGGGAGAGATCGCCCGATTTAACGTAACCAACAAGAAGAGCGGCAGCGCCGACTATCGTTCCTACTACACCCCTGAAATGGTCGACCTGGTATATGAGAAACACCGCCCATTTTTTCAGCGCTTTCCCGAATATTCTTTCGACGGTCTCGCCGTCTAGCGGCGCTTACGGAATTTCGCCGGCTGCGCCCACAGGCCGATGCCGTCAGCTATCAAGTGAGTGTGGTTCCACGTCGAACCTCTGTGATAGGCAGCTGAGCCACCCCGCCGGTCCATTTGAAGACATCTTCTTCGACGTTCGACAATAAGGCCCTGCCGCGCTTGACAAGCCGGCCATATGCAACGTTGGAGGATATCGGTATCCCACCTCGCCCATCGCTTTAAGAAAATGCCGATTGAACTTGAACGAACCCGCCCGGTAGGCGAGAGAGACACTACCGTATGCTTGCCGGTAAAGTCCGTGAAATGGCGAAGCACCGCTTGAGCTTCCTGCGGGCCGTAATCTTGCAGATCCCGAGGGGACACGGCTTGGCCTGTCCGGGACCAGAAGGAGGCCGGCAACAGGCCGGGATGAAGGTGGAGAGACAGTTCCTGCCGGCGCGACCACAGGTAATGGCCAACATCGGTCAGGGCGCTGCCGTAAAGTTCGGCCTCGGCCATATCCAGGAAAAAACAGGTCGGCACACCTGTTCGGTCAGCAATGTCGCACATTGCCTGGACCCCAATAGGCGGCTCACGGGAATCGGGAAACTTGCCCCATATCAGTTTGTCGACATGTCCGCTATTTGCGCGTGACGGTGTTGCTTCCGTATCGACCGTCACTAGAATTTCGCGCTTTCGACGATTTGCTCAACCACGCAGGAGCGCTCACAGAGAGTACCGGCGTGGAAACCCAAGCCGAACAGGCATAATTGTCAGCCTTGGTAGGAGTTGTTCTTCAGGCAAGCAAATGATCCCCAGACCATGAAAAAGCAAATCGCTGTCCTTTCCCGATCGTTTTCCGAGCACGAGACCCTGCGTTCCGAACTGCTTGCGCGCTTTCCCGGGACCCGGTTCAACGAAACAGGGCGCACGCTTGCGGGCGACGAACTGGTCGATTTTCTGCAAGGCCGGGATGCTGTGGTCGTCGCGCTCGAGCGGATCGACGCGACCCTGCTTGCTCGCCTGCCCGATCTCAAAATCATCTCCAAATACGGCGTCGGACTCGACAACGTCGATCTCGAGGCCTGCGCCAAAGCCGGTGTGCGGGTGGGATGGACCGGCGGGGTGAACCGGCAATCGGTCGCCGAGTTGACGGTCGCGTTCGCCATCGATTGCCTGCGCCATGTCGTCCAGTCGCACTCGGAAATCCTGTCCGGCCAATTCCGCCAGATCCGCGGCCGCAACCTGCAGGGCAATACCGTGGGCCTCGTCGGCTGCGGCCATGTCGGGCAGCGCGTCGCCCGGCTGTTCCAGGCGTTCGGCTGCACGGTGCTGGCGCACGATATCCGGAGCTTTCCTGCCTTCTACGAAGAGACCGGGGTCGAGCCCGTCTCGTTCGACGACTTGCTGGCGCGCAGCGACATCGTCTCGCTGCATGTGCCGCTGACGCCCGCCACGCGCACCATGTTCGACGCGGCGACGCTCGCGAAACTCAAACCGCAAGCGGTGCTGATCAACACCGCGCGCGGCGGCCTGGTGGACGAACAGGCGCTCAAGGCGGCGCTCAAAACGAAGAAACTATATGGCGCCGCGTTCGACGTATTTTCGCCCGAGCCACCGGAAGACAGCGAACTGCTCGCCCTTCCGAACTTCATCGCGACGGGACATATCGGCGGCAGCACCGCGCAATCCGTGCTTGCGATGGGACGCGCGGCGATCGACGGCCTGGAAAACGCCATCGACGCACTCGATCACATCCCCGATTATCTTCGCTGAACGAGGACCGCCATGACACGCATTGCCATGATCCCCGCGCGCATGGGCAGCCAGCGCCTGCCGAAGAAGAACTTGGCCTTGCTCGTGGGCCTGCCGCTGATCGTGCATGCGATCCGCAAATGCCAGGACGCCGGCGTGTTCGACGAGATCTACGTGAACTCGGAGCATCCCGATTTCGGGCCGATCGCGGAAGGCGAAGGCGTCAAATTCCATCGCCGCCCGGAGCATCTGGGCTCCAACACCGCGACCAGCGAACAGTTCGTCGCCGAATTCCTCGAAGTCCATCCCTGCGAGACGGTCTTCCAGGTGCATTCGATCGCCCCGCTGCTCACCGCGGCGGAGGTCCGCAGCTTCGTCACCGAGATGGGCGCCTCCGGCGCGGATGCCCTGATGAGCGTGGTGGATGAGCAGCTGGAGGCCGTTTACGACGGCGAGCCGGTGAACTTCACCCTCGCCGAGAAGACGAACTCGCAAGACCTGAAACCGGTCCGCCGCATTTCCTGGTCGATCACCGGCTGGCGCCGCGAACCCTATCTGAAAGCGTTTCGCGACGGCAAATGCGCCACCTATGCAGGCCGCGTCGGTTTCCATTCGGTGGGACGGATGGCCGGTCACGTGATCAAGACGCAGGAAGATCTCGATATCGCAGAGGCGCTCCTGCCTATCGTACATCGGCACAAAGAGTTGCGCACGCCATGACGATAGACGTAACGCCATGACCGTCAGTACTGCCCTGCTGAAGCAACTCAACGCGCTGTTTGCCCGCAGCGACATCGACTGCCGTCTTGCGTCTTCGGCCCTGAGGCCACTGAAAGTCCCGGATTTGAAGGGCATTCGTTGTTACACGTGGGACGATGGGCCGGCCAGAGTCATGGCGCAGACGGTAAAATTCTCGAAGACACCCGAGCAATGGTCCGCGGATCAATGTCCTGTTTTCATTTTCGCGCCGGGCTGCACGGTGGGATTCAGCAAGATCGTCATCCGGCGGCCCCATTGCGTCTGCTATTTCGGCGCCGGTGCGCTGTTGCGAGAACTGACCATCCGCATGATCGGGCAGCGGTCGACGCTGGTCATCGGCAGGGACGTTCAGACCGGCGAGACAACGTTCGTGCTGGAGGAGAACGGCACCACCATCGCAATCGGCGACGACTGCCTGTTCTCCCACGGCATAAGGCTGCGGACCAGCGACATGCACGGGATCTACGATCTGGATTCGGGCGAACGCCTCAATCCGCCCGGCGACATTGTGCTCGCGCGCCGCGTGTGGGTGGGACAGGACGTTCACATCCTCAAGGGCGTCACGATCGGACAGTCGTCCGTCATCGGCGCATCGGCGATGGTCACCCAATCGATCCCGGAGCACACCCTCTCGGTCGGCGTGCCGGCCAAGGTCGTCCGTTCCCGCATAACATGGTCGAAACAGATCGTGCCGGATGCTTCGCCCGACGAGGAATGAGTCCGGCGAGGCCGGCGTTTCTAGCCGCCGGTCGTGGTGACGGCAGGGTGCATCGTCGGCATGAGCTTTCGGAATCGCTCCATGAAGTCGACATAGTATTCCTGCACGTAGTGGAACGGTTCGCGGCTCCAGCGGTGTTCGGGATCGGCCAGGACGTTGTGCTGTGCGACGCGCAACGTCTTCGCCTTCGGTGCAAGCGCGCGCATATGGGCGAAATACTGCTCCAGCAGCGCATTGTGGCGCGGAATGAGGCTCAGATACGGTTCGTCGAACGGCTCCAGCGACCCGTCCGGCATGCGAAGCGCGGGCGCCCATGTCGCCTCGTGGATGATGATGTTCTCCTCGCCGACGATATCGGCCGCGCCCTTCATGAAAATCTCGGCGCCCGTCTTCCAAAGCTCCGTCGTCTCCTCCGACAGCCGGGGGATCGGCGTCCAGCGGCTTTCGTAGCGCTGCCGGAATCCCGGCTGGCGCATGTGGCGCGTGTCGCTGACCCGCGTGTCGCCGATCTGCAGAAGGTCGAAGCGCTCGTCGATAAAGTCGAGGATCAGGACCGACGGCTTTCTGGAAGCAAGGATACGCAGCGCCGTTTTGCTCAGGTCGCTTGCGATGCAGCGCGCCTCGAACGCTTTCATTTTCTTGTACCACATCGGATCGAACGCCAGCGGCGGATCGGCGATGCCGATGAAAGACTGGCGCGCGATGTATGGCGCGATCGGCCAATCGGTTACTTGAAGAAAACTGAACGGGTCGCGGCTGACGCAGCTTCCGAAGATCGCTATCGGCCGGCCCGCCGGTGCCACGCGCGCCATCTTTCAGGCCACCGTTCCGGATTGCATCGCTGTCCAGAATGGGCACTCAGGCGTGGAGCTGTCAAACATCACTGTCACGTACACTCAATCACTTGCTAACGAGTTCGAGCAAACCCTGCGAAGCCTGGTTGCGCCTCATCCGGGCGGCATTCACATAGGCGTCGCGCAGCTTTTCGTTGCGCTCGTTGCGGACTTTCTCGTGTTCGGTCTGGGTGATGACATCGCCCGTAACCGGACGCCCGATGAAATCGGCGATGCGCCGGATCGTCAGCACTGGATCGGCCTCGAGCTCCTCATAGCGCAGGCGCAGAGGCGAGATACCTTCCGTGCTGAAGAACGTTTCCCAGGCGCTCTGCATGTTGACGAGATGGGTCAGGTGTTGCGTGATCGCGTCGAAATCCATCGCGACCTCCTGATCCAGGGTGTGCGCCTTGTCCTTGTTCGTCGAATGAAAATAGCCGGTCGCGGTTCCGATATAGCGCGAGATCGCTTGCATCAGGAGATCGCCGCGCGTCAGGTAGACGAAGCGCGCCTGACGGAAATAGGCGTCGTAGGAGCCGAAATAGTAGAGTGGGACGAATTGCGGCCAGTCGCACTTCGCGGCGAAGATGTTGCCCTGCGAGCGCGACTGAATGATCTTGCGGACATAGGCGTCGTAGGTTTTCAGCTTGCTGTTGGTGACGAGCTTTTCCATCGTTCCGCCCGACACACGGAAATGCTCGGCGCTCTGGCCGAGATTGTTCAATTTCATCAGATCGGACAGATAGCCGCTGCCCGACCGCGGGGTCATGGCGACGATAACCATCTTGCGATCCGTGAACGGGGCGCCGGCCTTATCGTCCGGCGGCGCAATCGAGGCCGCCTTCCGGCACCATCCGCGGACGGCTTTGTCTTCCAGGCTGAACATTTCGGATGTGTTATCGCAGTCCCGTGACAAAGACCATATCGTTCACAGAGCCCCCGATTCGGGCGCGCAACGCCATTTTTGCGCCCCGGACCGGCCATAATCGGCCGCCCGAACGTCGGCGGTATCCGGCAGTCGCGTCGGCGGTTTTGCTAGCCTATTTCGCTTTTTTCGGACCCGCTTCCAGCCGGGCCTGCGCCGCCAAAATCTTGCGGGCCATCTGCATGTGAGGACGTTTCTTGTCCGCACTGAGTTCCTTCCACTGCGGTCCCTTCAGCCCCGACAGGGTCTTCGCAACGACCTGAAGAGATCTTTTGGAGGCCGCTCCGCCGCCCAGTGTTTTCGCTGCACGCTTTGCGCCGCCGGCCTCTGCCATCGAAATCTCCGCAAATGAAGGAGCTTCTCTTAGCGAACCTTTCCCGTTTTGTGCAAGCGGATTGCGGTCCCTTACCGCAGGGGTTCGGACGCTTGTTGCTCAAGGCGGCGGTATGCTAGGGAGAAAATTCCCCAAACCGGAAACGTAGAGCATGAACCGCCGCGCCATCATCGCGCTCCATCACAAGGCTGGCACCGTTTGGATGATGTCAACCTTCAAGGGGATCAGCGGAGCGCTCAAGCTTCCGATCGTCCGGCTCCAGGAAATCAAGGACAAAATTAAACCGGCCCAGGTCCCGGTTCCCGGCATCGTTCTCGACGCCCATTCCAAATGGTTCAACAAGCCCCGCCTGGTGGCGCCGTTGCCCGAAGACCGCGTCCTGCACCTGGTTCGCGATCCGCGCGACATCGTGATTTCGTCGATGCACTATCACCGCTCGTCCGACGAGTCTTGGCTGCACGTGCCCAGGAAGGAGTTCGGCGGCGTCACCTATCAGCAAAAGATCAACAGCATCGCGGACGAGCGCAGCCGGCTGCTGTTCGAGATGGACCACACGGCCGGCAACGTCGTGCGGAACATGCACGACTGGAAATACGACCGGTCCGACTGCTTCGAATGCAAGTACGAGGAACTGATCCTCGACACCGACATGACGCTGTTCACGCAGATAGCGCGGCATCTCGGATTCAACGACGCCGAACTGGAAATCTGCCGCAAGCAATTCTGGCGTTATTCCCTGTTCGGTCAGCAATCGAAACGCAAGAAGCACATCCGGTCCGGCGCATCCGAGCAATGGCGCGAAGTATTCGACCGAAGCCTGGGCGAGGCGTTCCTGGAGCGCTTCGGAAATGTTCTCGTCAAGATGGGATATGAGAAAGACGATAGCTGGCTCGGCACGCTGAAGGCTCGGCCTGGCCAGGCGCCGACGAGCATCGCAAAGCCAAACGATGAACCCAAACGGACGCAGCCGCCGGAAGCGAAGCCGGAGCCGAAGAGTCCCGTGACGGAGCAGAAGGCGGCGTCAAAGCCCGCACAGAAACCAAAACTCGAAGCGAAGCCCGCGCCGGGCGTTCCCGTGGCGGAACAGAAGACAACATCAAAGCCCGCACAGAATCCCAAGGCCGACGCGAAACCGGCGCTGCGAACGTCTCTTGCGAAAAACGGCGCGAAAGAAGAATCACCGCCCGTGCCTCCGCCCGTGCCGGTACCGCTCGCCCGCGAAGCCGATCCCGCCGTCAGGCACGGCGCGGTCCTGCTCGCCTATGCCAGGACCGGCTCGAACAACCTCACCATGCTCTTGAATTCCCATCCCGACTTCTTCTTTCACGGGGAAATCTTCAGCCCCCGGAAAATCATGAATTTCAAGGACCAGGAGAAAATCGAGCAGGATCTTGAGGTCGATCTGAAGCGGCTTCGCAAGGAAGATCCGCTGCAATTCGTCCGGCTGGCGTTTGCGAGCCCGAAAGGCGACTTCGTGCGCCGCGGTTTCAAGCTGTTCAACGATCACAGCACGGCGGCGCTCAGGTTCATCATCTCGCAACCGGAGATCAAGCTCATCGTGTTGCGGCGCTCGAACTTGCTCGCCACCTTCTCGTCGGGACGGATCGCGCGCGAAACCGGTGCCTGGAAATCGACCAGTGCAGCGAGCGCCGACGGCATGGAAAAACTGGAATTCAAGAAAAAGAAATTCATGGGTTATCGCGACAAGGTCCGCAAGCGCCTGGGCAAGATCGACCGGTTGATCGGCGAACGTCCCAACGTGTTCCGGATCGAGTACGACACCATCAACGACGAAGCGGTTCAGGCCAATCTGGTTGCGTTCCTGGGCGGTCGCAGCGGGATCAAGCTGGGCTCCAAATTGTCCAAACAGAATGCCGGCCGGATCATCGATCGGTTCTCCAACAGCGAACAGGTGCGCGCTTATCTCGACCACATCGGCAAGCCGGAGTGGGCCGAGCTCGGTTAGTGCGCCGTGAAATACGGTTTCACGTCCCGGGCTGTGAAATAGGGATCGTTCGCGAGCTGCTTGAACGCGGCGATTCCCCGGTCCGTCAATCCGTAGGCGCCTTTCTCATGGCCGTTGTGCATGCGCAGCACACCGGCGACATCCCAATAGACGACCGCTTTCACAGCCGGATAGTCGCGCGGAAAACTCTCGCGCATCGACGTGAGCCAGACGGTCTGCGGATCCGGCGATTGATTTGGATCGCTGTTAGCCGCGGTTTCGGCGAGCATCAGCGGCTTGCCCATTCCTGCTGCCTGTTTGTAGAACGTTCGAAACATCGGATCGTCCCCGAAGGGATAAGCCCGCATCGTTTTGTTGTAGTGGTCGACGGCAATCCAATCGACGTAGCCGGCGCCGGGATAGAAATACTTCCACCTGTCGTTCGGCCTTCCATCCTCCTCCGAATAGGCGGGGGAACCGGGCGACCACACCCACTGGACGTTCCTCACGCCCGCCTTGCGGAACAGATCGACGATGTGGCGCCAAGCAGCGACGAACGCCGGACCGGCCGAGAAAGCGTCATTTTCCTGATTGAGGCCGCCCAGCAGGCACCGGCTCGCCTTCGATCCCAACTCGTAGGCCCACCGAACCAGTACGGTGGTCGGCAAATCCTTGAGTGCCCGCGCCTGCCCCTTCAGTTGATCGTCGTAGCGACCGCCTGCGATATCCGACACGGTGGCACAATAATCCGCGCGCGGATGTTGAGGATTGAACACGACCATCCAGGACAGCATGGGGATGCGTCCGTTCTGGATGTCCCACCGCACACGCGCGACGTCAGGAAAACCTACAGGTTGCGCGTCGGGCGTCCAGCCTTCGATATCGTTGTCGATTGCGAGTTTGCGCCCCAGCGTATTTTCCAGATCTTTCAACTGGGTTTCAGTGTCCGGATCGGTCAGTTTTCCCACACGCGCGCCCAAGAGTACGGTTGGGCTGCCGCCTGCGGCCAGAGCCGGCGCTGCAAGAGCTGCGACTGCGGCGAGCGTCAGTGCGAAAATCGAACCGTGCCGAAGCGGCATTTCAAACCTCTCGCAATCGCAGTGTATCGAACGACATAGAAACCCCGAGCGGGAACGTTCGCTTATCTGCCCGGGCAGGATGCCGCTGCGCCCTCGTCGGCGCAATGCAGCTTTTGCCGGGCGCGCATTAAAGGAAAGCGAAGAATCGCCGGCTCAGCGCGGATTCTGGGGAAGCGATTCGAACAATTCCTTCGATTCGTGCCGATCGTGGCGATAGATCGCGCCGATCAGTTCCATCACGTCGAGCGCCTGTTGCGACGAGCCGGACCGCACCGCGGCGCCGTTCGCGACGGATTCGAGAAACTGCGTGACCTCGCGCTGCCAGGACTCGTCGACGGGATAGCGGAAGCGCTCCTCGTCTTCCCAGGTCGCGGCTGGCGCCTTGGAACGGTTCTTGGCGACGCTCAACTCTTCGTCACCATACGTGCCGGAAGAGGTCTTGAGCCCGTTGAGCACCATGTAGCCGCGCTCCAGGAACACCTCGAGCGAAAACAGATGGCGCCACTGCGTCATGGTGGAATGAAGCGAAGCGCACAGGCCGGTGTCGCTGTTGCGCATGATCGCGAACACGTTGTCCTCGATCCCGGGCGTCTTCCAGTAGAGGTTGGAGACGAGCGCGTGCACCTCGTCGAACTTGCTGCCCGACAGATAGAGCATCAGGTCGAGCATGTGAATGCCCTGGTCGAGCAGGATGCCGCCGCCAGCCAGTTCCTGTTTCGCGCGCCAGCCGGTGAAGTAATCGGAGTCCACGCTTTTGCCGTAACGGCCGCGCATCCACAGGACACGGCCGAACTGGCCGGAGTCCACGTAGGCCTTCATCTTGATCAGGGCGGCGTGATGGCGGTGGTTGAAGCCGTACATCAGCACCTTGCCGCTCTGCTTTTCGGCTTCCATGATTTCGCGCATATCGTCCGCGGTGAACGCGGGCGGCTTTTCGCAGAAGACGTTCTTGCCAGCCTTCAGCGCCGCAATCGTGGTGGACTTGTTGAGGAAGTTCGGCAGGCAGACGAAGACGCTGTCGATGGCGGGATCGTTGACGATCGCGTCGATGCTGGGCGCTTTCGGATATTTCTCGTCGCCCTGATAGACGGTGTCGAAGATCTTCACGATCTCCGCCCCGCCGTGCTGTTCGACGGCGTCTGCGCGGATGCGGCCCATCCGGCCAAAACCGCAAATCCCGATCCTGTGATGGCCACTCATTCTTTTCCGCCACTTCCTGGGACGCCGTGACGGTCGGCCCGCACCTTCAAGGGTTCTGAAAGCACATTGCCTTCGACTCCTATGCCGCCGCCCGCACCTTCCACAAGCGCCAGACCGCCGGCAACGTCCCACCAGCGTATGCCATTCTCCGCATATGCATCGAACAGGCCGCGCGCCACCCACGCGAGCGAAAGTGCCGCACTCCCGATCATCCGGATCTTCTTATAGCCCGCGACCTCGCCGCGAAGCTCTAAGAGCGCGGCCGCGTTTTCCGCGCCGCCGACGGGAAACCCCGTCGCCAGCGTGTTTCCGGGGTTTGGAGGTGCCGCGTCCAGCCGAACGTCGTTGAGCCACAGGCCGTAATCCGCGCCGCCCCAGATGGTCTCTTCGCGCGCGAAGTCGTAGATGCAGCCTGCGATCGGTCTCGCGCCGCGGCACAGCGCAAGCGAGACACAACAAAGCGGAACGCCGCAGGCGTAGTTGTGGCTGCCGTCGAGCGGATCGAGCGCCCAGTAAAGCGCGTCCGGCGACGAGAGCGCCGAAACCCAGCCGGCCTCCTCCGTCAGGATTGCATGCGGCGAGCGCGCCTGCAGGAATTCCACGATCGCGGCTTCCGAGCGCTTGTCCTGCGCCAGTTTCACATCGCGGTCGATCTGCGACAGGACCTGCGCCGCGCCGAATCCGGCACGCAGCAGATCGCCGCTCCGGCGGACGGCGTCGCCCATGAGCGGCCGCAATGTCGCTTCACCAAGCCCGGAATCCGCCACGTTTCAGCCCACGCCGGCAAGCGCCGGTTCCGGCATCGTCTGCTCCGCCATGGAACGCAGCACGACCGCTGTGAGCGCGACACCCAATTGCCGCATGTCGGTCACCGAACCGTCCGGCTTGCGATACGGCGCCGGATCGGACACGAACAGTTCGAGCATGACGCCATCGCGCGATGCCGTGTCGCCCTCGTTCGGGATGTCGATCGATACCGGCACCCGCGTGCTGTCGCGCGGAATCTCGAAGCGGCCGCGGAAGAGGCCGTTCGCGTAGATCAGGATCGTCTGCATCGGGCTGACGCCGCCCTTCGAGGCATGCAAAGTCAGATCCATCTGGAACGGTCCGCGCACGGCCGGCGAGACCTGGAATTTCACCCGCGCATAGGTCGATTCGGTCCACACTCCCCAAGTCTCCAGCTTGCCCCAGCCGAGGCCGAAGCGTTCGGAAACCGGCACGAGGTAGCGCGGCGGCACGCTTTTGCCGAGCTCCAGCGGGAACGTGATGTCGGCGTGATCGTCAGCCGGCGGATTGAGACTGCGATAGGCCGCGAGATGCGGCGACAGCGGCGCAATGAGGTGGAGCGTGCGCGCGACCTCGTTCGCATCGTTCGGCAGATTCATCGCGCCATAGGCGCGCACGATGATGTCGAACGCAGCGAAGAAGCTGCCGCCCTTCTCCAGCGAAACCAGCGCCTGGTCGATCGCATAGGACGGCGTGCCGCCATCCAGCGCCGCTTCCGCGTTCTTCAGGTGGTCGGCGGCGCTGCCGCCGAACCGGTTGGCGTAAAGATCGAGAACCTGCGCCGAGGACTCATCCTGCTGCAGCGACAGCAGGCGATCGGCTAGCTGACGAAGATCGGCGCCTTCCTTGTCCGCGGGCGGCGCCGATTCCGGCTGGATGTCCGGCAGCACCAGACGCGGCTGCTGGAAACGCTCGAGTTCGCTGTCCTGCCAGCCCATCTGGGCGTCGAGTTCGCTGTAGATCGCTTCGGTGGAGAACCGCTCGGCGGCATATTCCAACGTGCTTTCGCGCAGCGCCGTCCAGGTTTGGCGGTCCTTCAGCAGCTTCACGCAGCCTTCGGTGAATTCTTCCGGCGTTTGCGCGAGGATGCAGAAGCGTTCGGCATGCGTGTCCAGGCCTTCGACGGCATGCGGCAGGCACACGCTCGGCAAGCCCAGGCTCGCAGCTTCGACGGTCTTGATCTTGAGGCCGGTGCCCGCGACGGTTGGATTGATTGCGACCGTCGTGGTGCCCAAGCGCTGCAGCAGCGCCATGCGCGACATCTCGTTGAGCAGCGTCACGTTGGGTATGCGCGCCAGGCCTGGCATCGCCTTGCAGATCTTGCCGGCGACGAGGAGCTTCGCAGTCGGAACGCGCGCCAGAACGTCGGGCCAGCACTTCTCGAGGAACCATTGCAGGCTCGCGATGTTCATCGGATTGGCGCTGGCGTGGAAGATCAGCGCATTCGACTCGAACGATTTCTCGGTCGTCTGGAACGGCGCGCATTCCTGCAGCGCATCGAACTCGCACAGCAGCACCGGATTTTTAACGCCGATTTCCTTGAAGTAGGACTGCTCGCTCTCCGAGATCGCGAGCACCGCGGCGCCGGGGACCGCATCGAGCACGCTCTTTTCGATCTGCGGTTTGCAGTACCGATACATCAGATCCATCGGCACACCGTCGAAGCTCTTCGGTAGTCGCGACAGCGCGTCGTGCGTGATGACGACGGTCGGCGGCAGCGGCCCCATGGCCTGCAGCTCGTCGGCGATGCGGATCAGGTGCGTATAGTTGCAGACGATTGCCTGGTAGTCGCCCGCCTTGTAGAGGCTCTTGGCAAGTTCGACCGCGGCATCGGGCACGATGAAGTATGGATGATGGACCATCGCCTGATCGATCAGGTCTTCGACGACGCCGGCTTCGCTCTCGGCGAACTGGGTGCGCCGGAGCAAATCTACGATGCTGCGCCGGGCGGCGATGCTCGGATCGGCGGCCCAGTCCGGGAACGGCACGGTGAACACACGCACGCGGTCGCCGAATTCCTGCCAGTAGTCGGACGGCCTGCCGCCGCCGGTCAGCACGACATCGACATCGAAGCCGCGGCGCAGGAGGTGCAGGATGAGGTTGCGGGTGACGACGCGATTGCCCTGATCCGCCGGAAGCGGCGGCACGAGCGTCGCGAACAGCGCGCGCGGACGCGCGGCATCGCCCGGCGGCCTGAGCCGTGTGAGCACTTCGCCGAGCGTGCGGCGAGGACTTTGCGTGTCACGCTCGCGCACCGGCGAGCCGAACTTGAGCGTCGTGGAGGGCCGCCGCGCGACCTCCGCTTCCGAGGGCATGCGCAGCGTATTCGGATAGCCGTCCTGCTGCGGATCGAGGCTTGAATCGACCTTGATCGAAACAAGACCGTCCGGCCCCTTCGACACGTCGAGGACCTTGCGGAATCCGCTATGCGCGAAATGGACATAAGTGTCCTGCAGGCGTTTGACGGCCTCCAGCTCCGCGCTCACACAGACCGTGCGTCCGCCGTCCACGGCGATGCCGGCGCTCCAGCTCGCATCGTTGCGGTCGGAGATGCGGAACAGGCGCGGCTGCGACAGACCGTCGGCGCGCAGCGTCACTTCGTTCTTCAGGATGTCGGCCCGTACGACCGGCGACGAAAGCCACAACACCTGCTTCGCTTTATCTCGCGCCACCGCCGCGATGCGGCGCTCGGTGCCGTTCGCGAACCGGATCACATCGCCGACGCCTGCGCGCGGACCGTTGGCCGGCAGCGCCACAGCGGCGTTGCGCATGGTGCCGGCGACGGTCCACAGGCCGTAATTCCAGTCTTGGTCGTTCAACCGCATCAGGCTCGCATTACGAGTGCCGGTACGAATAACCTCGACCTTGCGCGGATAGCCGTTGAGGTTGGGGCTGACGCCGCGCGAGAACAGCAGCGTCGGGAAGCGGTCGATGAGACGCGCGTCTTCCACGACACGGATCTGGCCGTCGGCCAGCCGCACCAGCGAGCCCGGCGTCGGCATCGATTTTTCGTGCGCGCGGTTGAGCGCGATGGAGCCGAGATAGGGTCCGATGGCGTTGCGGCGCACGCCGCGATTCCAGGTCTCGTTGGTGAGATGCGCGACGTCGAAGGTCTCGCCGGCCTCCGGTTCGATTTCGCCAGACCGGCGGCCGCCTTCGTGAAGCGGAAAGCCGCCGAAAGTGCGCACGGCCGCACCGCCCGAAAACGCATACAGCGAAATATTCTCGTCTTCGCCGAGCGGATCGGGATGGCGCAGCGAAAAGCGGCGGTTGACCACCGGCGCGAAACGCCAGTTCCTGCCGTCCACCGAAATGGCAAGTTCGTCGATGCCGTTCGCGCCGGCGCCTGCGAACTCGCCGGTCAGCGGCGTGCCGTCACGCCCTTCGGAGCGGATGGAGATGTATGCCTGATCGGTGGGCGACGCCGTGGACGCCTGCACGATGAACTCGAACGAAAGCAGCGGCACCGTGTCCTCGTCGGACACGGCAAACGCAAGCTCCTTGCCGATGCTGTCCTTGGGCAGGATCATGGTGGCC
Source organism: Rhizomicrobium sp. (assembly GCA_036490455.1). Classification (GTDB taxonomy): domain Bacteria; phylum Pseudomonadota; class Alphaproteobacteria; order Micropepsales; family Micropepsaceae; genus Rhizomicrobium. The sequence goes on along the minus strand of DASXDS010000015.1, from coordinate 37,157 downwards.
GAACTTTGGTAGCGGCCGTTGTGAATGCCGATGGTGCGCAGGCAAGTATCGCGAACCAGCACGCCCTCGGTGGTGCAGGCGATGTGCAGCGCGGGGCGCGCGGTTTCCACCTGCACGTCCACGATCGCTTCGCCCGAATGCATGAGCGCGCAATGGGTGATGAACGGCAGCGTGCCGGGCTCTGAGTTCTTCGGCGCCGGACCGGTGCTGGTCTGCCACGGCCCGTAGAGGACTTTCGCAGGCTCCTTCTCCGGCAGGCGCCGGACGTCGAGACTGCGCGACAGCGCGTCGTGGAAACGCATCGAGGCCGCTTGCAGCGACACCCGGTCCGCGACGCGATCGTGCAGCTCTTCGAACCGGGGCGGCATCTTCAGCGCTTCGGCGAGCTTTGCACCCAGCGCGGTCACGTCGTTATGCGGCGCCATGTGCGCAACACCGCCGACCGTTTCGACGAGGACCGGCAGGTCGTAGCAGACGACTTCGGTGCCGGCATAAGCCGCTTCTACCGGCGGATAGCCGAAGCCTTCGAAGCGGCTGGGGAACAGCAGCGCCTGGGCGCTGGCGACGAGCCTGAACTTCTCGACATCGCTGACGCCGATCTGCACATCGAGCGACGCATTCGGCGCCTGCTCCACGCGCGCGGCGAGCGCGCGCTCGAACGCGCCTTCGAGCGGTCCGCCGGCGATGATGCGCAGCGTGCGGCCTTCGAACAACCCGGGGTCGAGGCGCAACAGATCCTGCCCGCCCTTGTGGATGTCGGAGGCGCGCACGAACGCGACCACGCTTCCGTCCTTCGGCATCCCGCGTGCCTCGTCGGCGGCCAGACTGTTGATCGGCGGCGACACCACCTCGAAGCGCAGCGGCTTGTCGGAGGTGTAGAACGCCTCGGCATGGCGCTGGGATTCCATCGCGCTCGACAGGATGAGACCGCCGTCGTTCAAGCTCCGGCGCCAGTAATCCCACAGCCTCGGATCGCGCGGCGCCGGCGCATAGGTGTTGAACCAGTTCTCCGATTCGAAATTCAACAGCGCGATGCGGGCGCGGGCGCCGCGCGCGAAGCGCAGCGCGGCCTCGTAATATTCCGGCTGGAACACGCCAGTCGGGATCAGGATGACGAAATCGAACCGGTCTTTCGGCATCTTCTCGACGAAGTCGCCGGTGTAGGTGAAGCGCACGCGGCCCGGCGCGATCGGCTCCAGATCGTCGAAGAACACCGGCTTCTTGTTGGTGATGAAATGCACGTCGTCGCCGGCCATCGCGAGCGCGTAGGCCATGATCAGCGCGTGATAGCGGCCGCCCGAATAGACCTTGTCGTTGTTGGTGGCGACGATCGCGACCTTGATCACAACGCGACTCCGTTCTCTTCAATACACATGATGATGACGATCACGGGACCGCCGCGATCTCGTCCACCTCGACCGCGTCGTTCTCTTCGCCGGGCTTCGCGCCTTCGGTCTCGCCGTCCTGCTGCGCGACTTCGATCCCTTCGATCTCGCCGGTCTCTGCCGCTTCGCCAGGTTCCTGTTCGGCAACTTCGATCACTTCGGTCTCGCCATTCTCTGCCGTCTCGGCCAGCCCCGCTTCCTGCGCAGCGACGGCTGCAGCCGCGGCCTCGGCTTCGCGTTCGCGCGTGTCGGCAACTGCGTCGTCGAAATCCATGCGGTCGAACACCTCCAGTTCCCCGCCGCGTGTGGCGTTGCGGATGAAGCCGCCGTCGGCCTCCATCAGCATTCGGGCCGACAGGAATGACGAGAGGATGTTCTGCAGCGCCGGCGGACACCACGGCTTGCCGCTGCGATAGTTCTTGATGAAGTGGTTGCCGTCGCCCGACGCGGTGCGGAAACCCGTGGCGCCCGCCACCGGGGTGAAGCTGAATTTGAAGTCGGCGCCGTAGATGTAGAAGTTGCGGATGCCGAGGTAGTACGCGATCTGCATCGCCACGTAGAGCGAGGAGCCACCCGGCGAAACACGGCGCGTCGCGTCCTTCGAGAACAGCGACGGGAAGCCGGCGACCTGGCGCACCCAGCAATAGTCGCCGGTGAGCGGCGGCGGGCTCCAGCTCGCGACGAACACCTGCCCGCCCGACAGATCGATGATCTCCTGGCCGAAGTCTTCGATCATCTGCTCGTCGCCGGTGACCGTGAAGGTCGGGCGGAACGTCATCGTCGGATAGGCGAGATAGAAGCGGTTGAAGCAGAAGGTCAGCGCGCCTTTGAGCTTCTCCAGATCGGGGACCGCAACGCTCGGACCGTTGCCGATCAGCCATGCGGTCCTGCCGGCATAGGCGTCCTTCATCGCTTCGAGCCGTGCGGACGACTGGCGCTTGTCGGGCATGAGCGACTGGAACGTCCGGAAGCGCTGGCCGACACCTTCCGTCGGAAGCGTGGTCAGCGTCTCGCGGTCGAACGGCCACTTGCCGGTGCCGGTCAGAAGATGGGGACGGCCTTCCGCCTCATAGCGCGAGGCCGGCGTCTGCGTCTTGCGGCCGAGCTGGATCGGGCACTGCGGATCGGCGGCCCAGAACTCGACTTGCACCGCATTGTGCTGGCCGATCTCCAGTCCGATCAGGCCTGCGGTCTGTGCGGGAACGTCTTCGGGCGTCTGCACCGCCGCGAACGGAATGCCGAAGATCCAGACGACGGAGGTGAGATCCTGCGGCTCGACATCTTTCGGCAGCACGGCGACCGCCTTCAGCGGAAGAACGGACTGGCCGCCGATCGTGGCGCGTGCGATGCGCTCCACCCACGCGTTCGGGAGCGAGACGTCCTTCTCCCAGCTGAATGTGCCTTCGATATAGTCGTCGAACAGGGCGCAGCCGTGCACATTGAGATTGACCTCCAGCACGCGCGACCAGGCATTGAAGTAGGAACTGTCGATCTTGACCTCGAGCGCGAGGTTCTCCGCGATCGCGCGTCCCGTCGCTTCAAGGTCTTCCTCGACCGGCAGGCCGAGCGCCGTGGCAAGCGCCGCTTCCAGCGCGCGCTGATCGTTCGCGATTGCTCGGGCCGCAGTCTGGCTGTCGTCGGCCGGCGGTGCGGTCAGGAGCGACGGAAGGACTCGTGCGGCGGTTTCGCCGTCTGCGCAGATTTCAATGCCGGGCAACTCATCCTTGTCAGCCGCGCCAAGCACCAGGATCGGCACGCCCAGATGATGCGCCCAGATGACGGCGTGACGGCTCGTCGCGCTGCCGTCACCGACAGCGCCCTGCGCTTTGGCAAGACCGTCTTCGAGACTGCTGACGCGCACCAGATAGCGCTGATCCACGCCCTCTTGGGAGAGCGCGTAATACGCCTGCGGCGGTGCAAAGAAGATGGTGCGCTGGCCGCCGCGCGCGCTTGCATCGATCATTGCCGCGAGCAGCGCCAGCGATGCCTCGTCCGGCGCCTCGTTCAGGATGGCGACCGTGTTGGGCGCGGGATTGCGCTTGAGCGGCGGCAGCTCGAACGCATCGGGCAGCACCTGCACCGTCAGCGGCAGGTGTCCGAGCGCAGCCGCATCGGCCGGCGTGCGCACCCAGACCTCGGTAAAACCATCGAGATGCGCCGGGTCCTTCAGCGCCTCCACCGAACCTAGGGGCACGAAAACGCGGCGTTGCGCGGTTTTCGCGAACTCGAACCAGTGCTCGGTCGGCTCCGCATCCGCGATGATCGCGACATCGGGCGCAAACTCCGCGAGCGCTGCCTGCACCGCAGACACTTCGCCGACGTCGAGCCCTGTGCCGCGGAACTGCAACGCCCCCGCCTCTTCCAGCAAGGTGTAGGTCGGAAGGCTGCGGATGCAGGCGCGCCACAGGCTGCGCAGCCGCGACGTGCCTGTCCGCGAATCGTCCTTCAGGTTGCCGGGGGCAAAGAACGCCGCTTTTGTCATCGCGGCACTCAGTTCACGGAGTATTCGGCGCGGCCGACCACCATGTCGACCACTGTCGTGAGCCAGAGCATGTGGGTGGCTTCCACGACGTTATACGCAGAGGAATCCATCCAGAAATTGACGGTGCCCTGCGCACGGAGCGGGTTGTTCGGCGACTTGCCGGTGAAGGTCACGACATTCATGCCGCGCGAGCGCGCATATTTCGCGCCGTTCACGACATTCGGGGAAGTTCCGCTCACCGAGATCAGCACGGGGACATCGCCGTCGTCGGCGTACGACTCTATCGCGCGTGCGATCCAGTTCTCGAAGCCGTAGTCGTTCGAGTAGGCCGTGATCAGATTGGGCTCGTTGAAGTCCACCGCGCGGACCTTGCCCTGCTTGGTGAAGTCCACCGCGCCATGGGCCGAGATCGACGCGCTGGCGCCATTGCCGGCGAACAGCAGCTTGTTCTTCCGGGCCTTGACCTGTTCACACAACTCCTTGAATTCAATCAGGCTTTTGTGAACTTCCGGCGAGAAGGCGGGCCTGAAACGGGCGAAATAGTCCACAAGCCATGCATTCCAGTCCGTCATTGCGATTGCCCTATGGCTATTGGTTCGGCGCCCGTTTTCCACAGGCTGCGCAGTTGTCTGTTCTTCTACCCGGGCAGCTAAGGGAGTCAACGGTTTAGCCAAGGATCGCACTCTTGTTGTGTGACCGAGCGCCGGCATAACCTGTTGCGATGACACAAATTCTTCTGAACGACGCACAGCGCGGCCTGGTGAACGCACTCGCCGTCGCATGGCGCGATGGCACGGTGGTCGAACCGGAACCGCTTGCCCTGCCGGGCGATCTCGACACGGCCGAGGCGATGCAGCGCGCGCTCGCGGAAACGCTCGATTTCGGATGCGGCGCGCACAAATTGGGTGCAACAGTCGAAGCCGTTCGCCTGCGCCTTGGGCTGCCGCGTACTTTCTACGGAACCGTCGCGCTTGCGCGCGCACTGCCTTCGCCTGCGACGATCCCGGCGTCCGCCGCGCGGTTCCGCGTGGTCGAAAGCGAACCTGCCTTCCGCTTCGCACGCGGCATTCCCGCCGGCAGCGATGTCACGGCGGACGACGTTGCGGCTGCGATCGGCGCGATCCTGCCGGCCATCGAACTCCCTGAAAGCCGTTTCGTGGCGATCGGCGGTCACGGGCCTTTCGCCCTTGTCGCAGACGGCGGCGCGGCGGGCTGGGCCATTCTCGGACCGGAGACCCCGTTCGACGGACCCGGCGCGTGGGACGGTGCCGAGGTCGCGCTGAAGATCGACGGCAAGACGGTCGCTAACGGGCACACCGGCGACATCGACGGCGGACCTTTCGCAGCCGTCGTCAGTCATTGCCAGAACCTTTGCGCCCGGGGCATCGCCATACCCGCCGGACTGGCCGTACTGCCCGGAAGCTGCACCGGCGCGGTGACTGTTCCGGTAGGCTCGGAAGCGGTGGCCGATTTCGGCCGGTTCGGCGAGGTGCGGGTGCGGTTCACGCCGTAAGTCCGTCAATTCCCTGGCCTCTTCGCGAAGGCGATTACACCGGCGCTTCCCGCGACCACGCCGGTATCGTTAACCGGGCGTTCGCTCCTTTGCGCGAAATTACCGTTTGTCGTTTACCGGTCGTTCATGGGCACGGCCGGATGCGGCCTGTGCCGCCAATTGCCCGAAAGGTTTTGTGCCCATGTGCGGCATCGCCGTTGCCATCGACTGGAACAACGCAGAAGCCACGTTGCATGCGCTGGCGCCGTTTATTCAGCATCGCGGGCTCGTAAGCGACCCGATCGTCTGTCCGGCCAAAGACGTTGCGTTCTATACGCGGCGCCTTCCGATCGTCGACGAAGCGAACGGCGCACAACCGAAATCGTCTTTCGACAACCGCATCGTCGTCGCGATGAACGGCGAGATCTACAATCATCGCGCGCTGCGCGAAGAACTCGAAGGATTGGGTGTCCGTTTCAAGACGGATTGCGACACCGAAGTTCTGGCGAATGCCCTGCGCGCCTGGGGCGCGATGGCGCTGCCGCGGCTGCGCGGCATCTTCAGCTTCGTTTCGTACGATCTCGTCAGCGGCGAATTCCTGGCCGCCCGCGATCCGTTCGGCGTGAAGCCGCTCTACGTGGTGCAGCGGGAAAATGGTTTTCTGTTCTGTTCGGAGATCGCGCCGCTTCTGGCCGTGACCGGCAAGGATCAAGTCCTGCTGCTTCCGCCCGGCCACGTGCTGACGCACAGCGTCTGCGCGAAATTTCGTCTGCGCCGCGATCCGGACGCCGGCGAAGCGCTCACGCCGGAAACGCTCGACGCGATCCTCGATGAAGCGGTGGTTTCGCGGCTGTCCGCCGAGCAATCGGTTGCCGCCCTTTTCAGCGGCGGGATCGACAGCACGCTTCTGGTCCATTACGCGCAACGGCACGTTTCCGCTTTGCCCGCCTATTTCGCGCATACGACCGGCAGCGCCGACTACGGCTTCGCGAAAGAATATGCGGAGTTGACCGGCCTCGACCTTCGCACCGTCGACATACCGGACTGGAGCGTGGCCACGCTGACCGAGCTCATGCAGCTGGTGGAAACTGTCGAGACGTTCGAGCCGGGCGCGATACGGCCGGCTTATCTGACCCGCCGTGTGGCGCAGCGGATCCATGAAGACGGTTATCGCGTGGCGTTGTGCGGCGAAGGCGCCGACGAGCTGTTTGCCGGCTATCCGCCGCTAGAACGCGCTTTTGCACAGTCCGACGCGCTGGGCCGCAACGTCCAGGAGCAATGTCTGGCGCTGATGCATCGGGTGAATCTGCAGCGCCTCGACCGCTGCGGGATGCAGCACCAGGTCGAAATCCGCGAACCGTTCCTCGATCTCGGTCTCGCCGATCGCGCGCTCGCGCTCACGGGAGCGGAACTCGTCGCGCACAAACTGGGAGCGATGCAGGGAAAGCAGCCGCTCCGCGCTATCTACGATCTCTATCCGCAAGCGCTGCCGGGCTCCATTCGCGACCGGCAAAAACTCGGCTTCGGAGAGGACCTCCTCGGGTTCGGCTCGCAACAGGTCAGGGCATTATTCGATGCCGAGATCAGCGACGCGGAGTTCGAAGACGGAAAGCGGGAATTCTCCGCCTTCGCGCTATCCACCAAGGAAGAGTATTTCTATCTCTCGACCCTCTCCTGCAAGATGGATGTCTCGCGCGTTCCGCACCTGAAACAACGCGCTCTTCTCACCGTCCCGGCGGAGTTCGCCGCGCGCGCGGCATAGCCGTCCAATCCTGCCGCACAGTCCTGCCTCTCCAAGGCATCGATTGCCGATAGCGTCCCGGCCCGATTTTGAGATTGCCGGTTTGCCCGGTATGGCTAGCGGATGTCGTTCCGCAAACGCATCCTGGCCGCGGTAGAACGGTTTCAGCCGGTGAGCCTCGCACTGGGCGATGCCATCGGCGGCCTTCCGGCCGAAGGCGGCTCTCTCGTCATTGCCAACGGTTCGAGTGTGGGTTTGCGCGCGGCGCTGCAGATTGCCACGCGGCGGACTGGACCGATCGCGTTCTTCGCCGATTCCCGCGAGCGCGAACGCCAACTCGAAAGTGTGAGCCGCCAGGGCGATGCGCTCGTGACGGGCTCGCCCCTCGCACTCGACCTGCCCAATCGGTTGGGTTTCGTCGCCATCCTTTCAGGCCCGGCGCAGATGCGCGATGTCCTGGAGGAATTTCTGTTCGAGCAGCTCCCGGATGCGCTTCTGCCCGGCGCGGTGGTCGCGGTGCAGATTTTCCGCGACGCCGCCGCCGTCGCCGCGACGCAGATGATCTCCCGCGACGCGGCGGAAAAGGCGACCGGCTTTCTGCATTCGCAATTTGGGACCGACCGGATCGACGGCGATATGCTTCGTGCGCGTTTCGCAAATTGCGCGCAATACGATTATGCGGGCTGGGCGCCGCGCGCCGGCTCCGACGCTGAGACCGACTCCGCGGTCTGGCTGGTTCTGCGGCGCAAAGCGGACGCCGCCAATCGTCCTGCTGCGCCGGCAAAGCCGCTTTCGTCCGAAACAGCAACGGCCGGATTTCCCCGGACGCCGCGCGCCGATCAGTTCCTGCTGTCGGACTTCGAAGCGATCGTCGGTGCGATCAGAAGAGCGCGCATAAAGCTCGTTTCGGTCGACCGCTTTGCAAAGCGCCTGAAGAAGCAGGCCGCAACGCCCGAACATAAAGCTTTGGGCCCGTTCGGCATGATGAAGTTCGACATCCATGGCAACATCCACCGGCCGCTCGAGATGGCAAGAATCCTGGCGCGGCACGACGCGCAAGGTTTGTTCCTCATGATGCCGCGCCATCCGCTGAACGAGGCGTTCTACGACAGCCCATCCACCTGGCGCACGCTGAAGGAAATCGAGGCGCTGGGCCATGAGATCGGCCTGCATCCGGACGTTTTCCATCTCGCCACGACCTATGGCGATCTCTACGCCGGCCTCGACGCGACGCTGTCTGACTTTCACGCCAGAGGCTTCGACATCAGGTGCGCCACGCTGCATGGCGACAGCCGTCCGGAGATCAAGGCGCGCGGCCTGCAGGCCAACGACTTCTTCCACGACGGCGTGCGCAAGACCAAGTGGGACGGCAAGCTCCCGGCCGGACTCCCCGAACTCGGAAAGCACATCGGCGCCTATTCGCATGCGAAGATGGCGAAAGCCTACGGCATCGCCTATTCGCCGGAGGTGAACTTCCTGCAGGACGGACGGCTGATCGCGAAACACGAAATGCGCTATCTCTCCGACAACCAGCGCGCGTTCGCGATCAAGGGTGGCGGCCGCAACGATGCGCGGCTGATCTGTCCGGCGCGCTACCGGCTGACGCCCGAATTTCTCACCGAAGCCGTGGCGCAACTGCGGCGCATGCCGTTTCTCGCGCTGTTCCATCCGCAATGGTATTGGTGAGCGATTGCGCGCTCAGTAACCCAGCACGTCGAAATCGCGCGCATAGAGGCTCTTCAGGCGCGCCGTCGTGCCGGCATCGAGGAAATGCGAATAGTCCGGAAAGCGGATTACCCCGCGCCGGTCGCGCCCGAAGACCCGCGCCAGGTCGGCGCGCGTCATGGTCTTGACGTCGAGCCCGCGCAAGTTCCTTTCGATCTTCGTCGTGGCCGATGACGGCCTGACCTTCTCCTTCCGAAGACCGAGACGCGCCGACATCCGCGCGAGGTCGTCCTGCAGCGATTCCACGCGCACGAACTGCACGTCCGGCAAGGCGCGGTCGTACCAGTCCTGCGCCGTCTGAAGCCGCCAGTGATAATTCGCGGCCGCGAGATCGTTCAACTCGAGGAAATCGAGGAATTCCAGAAAGGTGAGGCGGCGGTCCGGATCGGGATTGGCGATAGAGCGCTCTACCGCGCGCCACTGCGAACCGCTGATCGTATCCGTCACGACGCTGAACGCGCTCACCGCGCGCTCCAGGGGATTGCGGATCACGGCCACTTTGAGGAAGGACGGATCGGCGTAATACGGTTCGAGATCGCGGTAGAGATTTTCGTGTTCGGCGTACCAGGCTTTGGCGAGTTCGCTGGCCCCCTTTCCCGCCATGCGGCGTCCCAGCCCCGCCATCTGGAAGAACCACAATTGCGAGGCCGTGCTGCCGCAGCGATGCATCCAGAACAGGATGAGCTTGCGCTCGACGTCCACGAGCGGCGAAGGGGCGCGCCGCTTGGGCTGCTTTCCGGCAAGGAATTCGATCGTCATGGCGCCCGGCGCTTCGCCGATCAGACCTTCCGGTGGTCCCGGATGTTCTGCCACACCAGGTACAGGATGAAGTATCCCGCGCAGGCGAGGACCATCGTGCCGAACACATCGACATAGCGCCAGGGCAGCGTCGGCTCGGTCGCCAGCGTCGGCTGGGAAATCCGCATCACGAAAACCAGCTGCTGATTGTTGGAGCCCAGAATGCCGGCAAGGCTCGTTTGCGCCGCAGTCAGCCGCGTCTCCGCGACTGCCGTCTGTGTCGGATCGGCGGAGCCGACCTGCTGTATCGCCGACGCCAGTTCGCGCTCAGCCGCCTGCAGCGACACCTGCCGCATGCGGTCGGACATTTTGTTCATGAAGTCTTCGGAGTTCTGGACGATCGCCTCGCAGATCGTCTGCGCCCGTTTCGCGTCGGGATCCACGACCTCGATGGTCACGATGCCGACGTCGCTCTGCACAGAGATGGAGACGGTCGACTGATAGAACGTGAGGAAGTCTTCCACCTTTGCGTTCGGATTCATCCGCGTGAAGATGCTCCAGTCGGATGACGAATAGGCTTTGCGGAGATTGAGCTTCTTGTCCAGCGCCTCGAGCATCTCGCGCGACTGGATGAAGGAGACGAGCGTCGCATCCTCGTTGTTTCCGCCGGAGCCGCCGAACAATCCGCTCTGCAGGATCGAGCCGATGCCGCTCGTGCTCTGGCCCTGGTCGCGGATACTGATGACGGCATCCGATACGCTGAGCCGGTCCGCGATCATGAAGAAGTAGATGGCCGCACAGAGTCCGACAAAGGGAATGACGTAGATGAATTTGAGATACGAAACCACGGTATCGAGCAGACTGGGTTCCGTCGGCGGCACCGCATCGGAAACGACCGCTCTCTCCGGACGCGGGGTCTGAACGTTCCGCGTCGGGACCCGCACTTCGGCTTTCGGCGACGCCACCGGCTGGGGCTTTGAGGGCGGTGTCAGCTGCACATCGGTGCCCGTATCGGCTGCAGGCAGGTTTCTGCCGCGACGCGGCCGCGGCACATCGGGTGTCACGGTCTCAAGCGCCGTGCCCGCTTCTGTGCCGGTGCGGTTGTTCGACGTGGTCGATGGAGCGTCAGAACTCATGGAAGCACTTTCAGAAGATTGGTGCGAACGCGCGTCATTCTTGCGCGGTCCTCAGAGCACGAAAGCAGCCGGATCGTCATCGTCATCCGACTCCAGATCCTCCTGCTCTTCCTCGTTGACAACACCCTTGGTGTCATTGATCGCCGTGAAAAAGGCAATCCCCTCTTCGAGGACGGGAAAATGAACGGCCTGTTGGTTGTACAACACATAGGCTTGTGTGCAGAAACTGGTCACCTGTCGCGGGTCCTCCGTCGCGATAAACAGGCTTTTGTGCGGTTCCATGGCCGCCAGTTCCTTCTTGAACGAGGTGATGAAGCCCTTTGAACCGGCCGCGAATCTGCCGTCGAACAGATAGGTATCGAAGTTGAGGCACCAGCCGAGCGCCGACTGGAATTCCGACTTGAGCAACTTCGGCCAATAGACAATCCGGTCGTTCAGAAGATGGGAAACGTCGGTGAGCCGCAATACGCGGTCCAGATATTCGTCCTCGTCCAGATCGTAGAGGCGGGCCAGGAAACGGACGTTCGTCGCGCCCGTCAGGTCCTTCGACACGAACGGGGCGCCGGGCAACGGCCACGAGATAAAGCCGTGCCGCTCCACCCGTCCGGTATCGGGCTCCAGGCTGCCAGTCATCAAATTGAGAACGGCGGACTTGCCGGCCCCCGCGCCGCCGAACAGTGCGGTTCTATCGCCCGGGCCGACTTCAACGTTCAGACCGTCGAAGAGCTGGACCTTGCCACGACCGCTGCGGACCTTCTTGCAGACATTGCGAACGGACAGGGTCATGGGGTGACGCGCCGGATAGCGCGCTCAAATATCAAGCCGCATACGAACAGTCCCACGATGCACTCGAAGATGAACGAAGCGCTTGCAACCGGCGACTTGTATACGGGGAACCAGCAGCTTCGCATGAATTCGTTCACATGGAGAACGGGATTCCAATCCATGTAAGGCCATGTGGATTGTGGGAGTTGCCCCAGCACGAAAAACAGTCCCGACGTGAGCATTCCGACGCGGCTGATGATCTTGCTGGCCGCATCCGCGCCCGGGATCACACGCTGGGCGGCCAGAATCACAAGGCCGAAACCCCAGCCGATCAGCCAGGCAGCCGTGAAAGCCGCCGCGACCCCGAACGGATCGGCCGGCAAGGGATCTCTTTCGAAAATAATCGTAAGCGTCGCCAGCCCGACAAACTGGATCGCATAGGAGCAGTACTCATCGAGACACTGCGAAATGATCACGTCCAGCGTCGTCACGCGCGGCAACGCCAGTATGGAGCGCGCCCGCTTCGGTGCGCTGGTCACGCGCTTCATCGTGCCGGTGAACATATAGTACGGCAGAACTCCGAGAATAATGAACAGTGCAGGCGGCATGTCCGGCGGCGCCAGCGCGTGGATGACCAGGTGCGACACCAGGAATATCGCAACCGTCATCAGCGGCGTTATGAACGTCGCAAGATAGCCCATCGCGGACGCGCCGGCATCTTCCTGCATGGCGCGGATGGTCAGCGCAACGATCACCCGCATTTGCGTGCGAAGGGACCGCAGCGTTACGGTTGGTACGACGACGTTCTGGTCCGACAACCCTTAGATTCTTTCCCGCACCGCAATCCAAGGCCGCCACCCGCGGACCTAAGCGAGTACGACGCGCTCCAGCCTTCCGATTACGTTGCGTGTGGCGTTCCGCGTATCGACCACGAGATCGAGCGAGGAAACGAGCTCCGCATAGTCGACGCTGTCATGATCGGTGACGATCAGGGCCGCGTCGAAATCTTTTTTAAACCTCTCCGGCCGCCATGCAATGGTCCGGCGATTGGCCAGCGAAGCGTGTTCGCGGGTTTCCGGAACCACGGGCACCCAGGGATCGTAATACTCGACCTTCGCGCCCAGCTTGCCCAGCCGCTCCATGATCGTAAGAGCCGGACTTTCGCGCAGGTCCGAGACATTCTTCTTATAGGCGAGGCCGATCAGCAACACGCGCGCGCCGTTCAGCGCAAGCTGCTTGCGCGCCGCCAGCGCGGCGCTGAGCTTGGCGATGACCTGCAGCGGTTCGGCGGTGTTGATCTCGCCGGCGAGTTCGATGAAGCGGGTCGGCACGTCGAATTCCCGCGCCTTCCACGACAGGTAGAACGGATCGACCGGGATGCAGTGACCGCCGAGCCCGGGGCCTGGATAGAACGGCATGAAACCGAACGGCTTGGTCGCCGCCGCGTCGATCACGTCCCATACGTTCACGCCCATCTGCTCGTAGACGTGCTTGAGTTCGTTGACGAGCGCGATGTTCACACAGCGGAAGATGTTTTCCGTGAGCTTGACCGCCTCCGCCGTCGCGCTGGACGACACCGGCACGATGCGCGGCACGAAGGCGCCATAAAACGTCTCGGCGAGCGCGCGGCTCGCATCGTCGTCGGCGCCGACGACCTTCGGGATGTTGGCGGTGTGGTAGTCCTTGTTGCCCGGATCTTCGCGTTCCGGAGAAAACGCGAGGAAGATGTCGCGCCCGACCTTGAGACCGGCCGCTTCCAGGATCGGCTGCACCACTTCGCGCGTGGTGCCGGGATAGGTGGTTGACTCCAGCGAGATGAGCTGGCCGGGGCGCAGCGCCTTCGCGATCGCGCGCGCGGTTCCTTCGACGAAGGAGAGATCGGGATCGCGGAATTTGCTCAAGGGGGTCGGAACGCAGATGACGATCACGTCGGCCTTTGACAGCTCGGAAAGATCGCCGCTGGCACGGAAGCGGCCGTCGACCAGCATGTTGGCGATCCGCTCGTCCGGAATGGTGCGGATCATCGTCCTGCCGGCGTTCAGCGCTTCGATCTTGGCCGGGTCGATGTCGAAGCCGATAACCGGAAAGCCCTTGGAATGGGCGGCGATAGCCAGGGGCTGGCCGACATAGCCCATCCCGATGACGCCGACGACGGCCTCTTTACCCGCGATAAGCGCCATGAGGTCGGCGGGGTCGACGGGGGCGGGAACAGGTTTGCGCGCAAGGGTCTGGATGGACATGGGGCGTGTCATTTCCGTCAAAAACCAACCCAAAGCGCTGCAAGTGCCGGGCCGTCCGGCAGGTGGCTGCTGTTAAGCACAGAAAAGCGCGCAAGACCATATAGATGGCCTGGCAAAGCGGCATTCCCGCCCCATTTTGCGTCAGTCGGCCAGCGCCAACCTGTTTCCCTGAAGGACATAGCGCTCTCCCGTGCGGGGACAGACCAAGGCTTGGCTGAGGCGGTCGCCGCTGCGGCTGACCCAACCCGTCCGGCGGCCTGGGACCCCGGTCATCAGCGCGAAATCCGCGACATCGGAGGTGATCACGGCGCCGGCGCCGATCATCGCATAGCGCCCGATCGTGACGCCGCAGACGATGGTGGCATTGGCGCCGATCGAGGCTCCCTTGCGGACCAGGGTGGGCAGGAACTCGTGCTTGCGATCGACGAAAGCGCGCGGCGTCAGCACGTTGGTGAACACCATGCTCGGACCGCAAAACACGTCGTCCTCGAGCGTGACGCCTTTGTAAATGCTCACATTGTTCTGGATCTTGCAGCCATTTCCGATCTTCACATCGGGGCCGACGACAACGTTCTGTCCCAGATTGCAGTGCTCGCCGATCACGCTGCCGCCGAGAATGTGGGAGAAGTGCCATATCTTGGTACCGGCACCGATCGACACACCGCGGTCGATGACGGCGGTCGGATGGCACATGTAATCGGTCTCAATCACGAGCGATGTCCGTATTGCAGCGCGCCGGTGACAGGGCTTTCGGCGGTGCGTGTGGTGAGGGTTGCGTAGAAGGCGACAAGCCGTTTCTCGTAAACGGCCTCCCAATTATCCGCTTCGATGAAGCGGGCGCAACCTTCGCGGGCCTGTGTAATATCGTCATCGCTCAGCGAGGCGACGACATCGGCGATCGCTTTCGGCGTGAAATCCTCCGGCAGGATCCAGCCGCAGCGATAGGTCTCGACCACGTCGCGCAATTCCGGAAACGGCTGCACGATGATCGGAACCCCGGCGCTCGGAAATTCCCAAAGCTTGTTGGGCGAACAGATCCAGTGATTCATCACCACGTTCTCGTACGGGATCACGCCTGCCGATGCGGCGGCGCTCCACAGATGCAGTTCTTCGCGCGGGACGCCCGGATGGAAGACGAGTTTTTCTTTCGGAACCTCCGCGGCGGCGATGCGCTCCAGTTCATCCTTGAGCGGTCCCCAGCCCATCATCACAAGCACCCAGCCATCCGGCAAAAGCGCAGCCGAACGGATCAGCGTCGGCAGGCCGCGATGCCGCGTGAAGCCGCCCTGATAGAGCAGTATCTTCGTTTCGCGCGGCAGGCCGAGCGCATCGTGCAGGCGTCCGTCATAGTGGAACGCATCGACGCTGTTGGTCGCGTTACGCACGATCGCGGCCGGCGGCAGATACGGATAGGCCTGCCGGTAATACGCCGCGGCGCAACGGTTGATCGTCACGAAGCCGTCCACCTGCGGAAGAAAGCGCGCGTGGATGCGGCCGTAATAGTCCGTGATGCCGAAACGCGACGCTGCTGCGGCCTCGTAGATCTCATGAGCGTCGTAGACCAGCGAAATGCCGAGCGCCTTCTTCACCTGCACGCCGGCCGGCAGCGCGATGCAATCGTGGCAGTGCACGGCATCCGGCTTGAGCGCGATCACAAACTTGGCGACCGCATCGCCGCGGAAACGATACAGCACGAAACGGCCCGCGCGGCCGCCGATCCAGTTGAAGGTCTCGAGCGCGCTCTCCAGCACATATTCCGGAAGCCATGCCGGAATCTTCGAGCGCACCACCGGGAACGGCTCGTCGCCAATGCCGGGACTGGTGCCTTCGGCTTTCCAGGGTCTGATCTTGCGATTCTTCGCCCGCCAAACGCGGCGGAACGCACCGCTCGCAGCGGCGATGATCGCCGTTCGCGCGCGTCGTGCCGTGCGCAGCGCAAAGCGCCGTCCGAACCATGCGAGCAACAACAGCGCGATCGCACCGCCGATCACGGCCGCGGCATAGAGCGGCACCGACATCAGTCGCGCGAACGCGAAGCGCTCCCGCCATAACGCCGTCCAGCCGCCGAGCAAGGCAACGATGATCGCGAGCAGAATCGCGTGCGGGATCAGACGCAACCAGGCAGTACGATGCATGCGCCGCCGCGCCACCGCCGCCCAATCGACCCGATGCACGACGACGCCGTCGGGCTGAACCTCGCGCGCCGGTTCGCTGCCCGGTTCCGGTATGCCGACGACGTGAACCTCGTGTCCCGCCGCACGCAGGCTATGCGCCTCGCGCATGACACGGCCGTCGCGCGTGCCCGAGTTGAACACGATCATACAGATCTTCATGCAACCGCTTCTGGCATCACAGGGTTGCCGGTCGCCATCGAACGGCTCGCCGCATCGAGGACCGAAAGCACCCGCAGCGCTTCGGCGGCATCGGTGCGCGGCACGCTGCCCGTGCGGATCGCGCCGAGAAAATGCGCGCATTCTTCTCGTAGCGGTTCGCGATGTTCGGCAACGATGCGTTCCGGCTCCGCCCAGACGGCGACCGGACAGCCGTTGCGGTATTCTACCCGGTGATCGTGAAGTCGGAACTTGTCGGACCAAGCTGGCGCCGTATCGTCGAACACGGCATGCGCCTCGGTGCCGATCACACTGAGCTTGTGTTCCTTGAAGGGATTGAGCCACGAGACGAAGACGCTGGCCGAAACATCGTCTGCGAACCTCATGTGGATCGAGGCGAAGTCCGCGCTCGTGCCATTCAGGACGGACGTCCCTTCCGCAGTGACGCGCAACGGCATCTTGCCGCCCAGCAACGCAAGAATGATCGAAAGATCGTGCGGTGCGAACGACCACAGCACATCTTCTTCGGTGCGCAACTTGCCAAGGCTCAGCCGGTTCGACGCGAGGTACTTGATGGTGCCGAGACGTCCTGCATCCACCAGGTCCATGAGCTTCACGATCACCGGGTGGTAGCGCAGCAGGTGTCCGACCATCAGGGTGCGGCCTGTCTTGCGCGCCAGCGCCATCAGATCGCGGCCTTCCGCCACGGTCAGCGCAAGCGGCTTCTCCACGAAGACGTGCTTTCCGGCGGCGAGAGCCTGTCGCGTATGACGGGCGTGTTGCGAGGCCGGCGTGGCCAGTGCGATGGCATCCACCGCGGGGTCGGCAAGAATTTCGTCATAAGGCCGAGCCGGAACGTCGAACTCACGCCCAAAACGCGCGGCCGTCTCGGAATCCGTATCGGACAGGGCTGCGAGGGCGCCGAGTTCTGAAAAATTCCGAACAATATTCTTTCCCCAATGGCCGCAACCGATGACCGCGACTCGGGGACGCGCGCTGGTCTCGCCGGATTTCGACATATGGAGGACTGTTCACAATCGTGATGGGCGTGCGGGCTAACCTACCAGCCGTTTTCGCAGCCGCGAAGCACTATCGAAGCACGACAGCGAGACGCTGTGATTTAAGTCAAATGTGTCCGGGACATACGAAGGGTTCCCGATGGCTCCGCTTTTTATATGGCGCGGCGCATGGCGTTGCACGGTTCGGGTGGCGATGCTACCACCCGCGCGCCGTGCACTATCGTGCATTGCCAACGACTTAGCTTGCTCAAAACCCGCCGCTGGGGGATAAAAGCCGGCAAAGGGCGTTTTCGACCGATCACTGAGGGCCAGCCCTGTAGGGCTCGTTGAAACTTCATGTCTCATAACCGCCGCCGGCTCGCCGCCTGGTTGTTCTTCCTCGCGTCCGTCGCGTCCGTCTCCGTGGTGGATGAGGTGTCGGGCGCCAAGGCGCAAACCCCCAGTCCGCCGCCCGACGTGAGTTCGATCCTGCAAAGCCTGGGTCAGTCCATTCCTTCGGCATCGACGACCCAATCGGCACAGCAGCAGATTCCGCAACAGCCGCAATCGTCGAACAGCCAGACCTTCAACCCGGCCCTGCCCTCGACGGTGAACCTCACCCCGTCGCGGTTGGAATTGCTCTATTCCCAGCGCGCGGGACAGCCGCTTACGCAGTTCGGCTACGACACGTTCGGCTCCGGGCAGTCCGTGGTCTCGACCCAGTTGGGCGGCGTGCAGGACAATTACATTCTCGGTCCCGGCGATCAGGTATCGGTCGTCGATCGCGGCCATGACAACTCCGCCTACACGGTGACCGTCGACCGCGACGGCCGGCTGATTGTCCCGAATATCGATCCGGTCGCCGCCGCGGGCAGAACGTTCGGCGAGGTCCGCGCCGAGATCGAACAGCGCGTGGCGCGTGCGCAATTCGGGACCAAGGCTTATGTTTCGCTCGCTTCGTCGCGCCAGATCTCGGTGGTGGTCTCGGGTGAAGTGAACATCCCGGGTGTGCGCACGTTGAGCGGACTAAACAGCCCGATCGACGCATTGCTGCTCTCGGGCGGCGTCCGCAAGACGGGCAGCCTGCGCAACATCATCGTCGAACACGCGGGAACGCGCAGAATTCTCGACCTTTACGGCTTCCTCGGCGGCGGGCGCACCAGACCGGTGTTCGCGCTGGGCGACGGCGACCGCATCATCGTGCCGGCGCTCCAGGACACGGTTGCCGTGATTGGCCTGGTGAAGCGGCCGGGAATCTACGAGTTGCCGCCGGGCGCCCGCGCCATGGATGCGCGCTCTCTGATGCGCATTGCAGGCGGGATCGAAATCGCGGGCGTCACCCGCCTCACGCGCATCGGTCTCACCGTGGCCGGACGGACCGAACTCTCACCGCTCACCGATAACGGGACCATCAAGTCGGGCGAAATCCTGTCGGTCGACCAGCGGCAGACCAGCATGACCGGCCGCGTCACGCTGGTGGGCGACGTACAGTTGCCCGGCACGCGTCCGCTGACCGAAGCCTCCTCCCTGTCGAGGCTCATCCGCGACGGCAGCGATCTTGCCGACGATGCCTACACCCTGTTCGGTCTGGTCATGCATCGCGATCCGCGCACGAAATTCCGGACTGCGACCGCGTTCTCGCTGCAACAGGTCTTCGAGGGAAAGAAAGACCTGATCCTGTCCGACAACGACGTGGTAATGGTGTTCTCGACGGCCCAGATCCAGCTGATGGCATCGACCGCCGCATCCACGGAAGTGGCTGCCAGCAGCATGCTGCAATCGGCGCCGCCATCGCCCGCAACAGGCACCAGCGGCTCGATCCAGACACTCACCTCGAACAGCACCAGTCCCGCGCCGACGAGCACGTCGCAAAGCCAGTCGCTGGCCGGTGTGCCCGGCGTCGCAACGGCGGCATCGGCCCAGCAATTGGGGGTACAACAAAGCCTGTCGCAGCTGGCGAGCGGCGTGCCGCAGCCGGCCCAGCCTCCGGCTCCAGGGCAGCCGGGCGCGCAAACACAGCCCGGCATGCAGCCGCAGACGGGCGGTCAGCCCGTGCCACAAGGTGCATCCACCCTGACAGGACAGCCCCTCAACACGACGCCGGCGATCGATCCGCGCACCCTTGCTGCGATCAGCCAGGCATCCCCGGCATCGGCGGCGCTGCTGCTCGCGCAAAGCCAGAACGGCAGCGGATACACCGGCGGCCTCACGACCTCCACGGCGTTCGGAAACACCGCGACGAGCCTTTCCGTCGATACCATCGCCGCACAGCTCGGCCTGACGACACAGGCGCTGCTCAACATCGCCGCCAGCTACCTCGTCTGGGTGCAGGGTCAGGTTGCCGATCCCGGCGCCTATCTCGCCGACAGCGGCACCTCGCTGAAAGCGATGCTCGATGCCGCGGGCGGCACGCAGTTGCAGTCGGATCTTTCGTCGGTCGAAGTGACCTCGACCCTGATCAATCCGGAAACCGGCGTGTCCTCGACATCGCGGGACGTCTACCAAAACCGTGCAAACGGGTTCCAGCAGGTCATGCTGCGTCCTCTCGACTCGATCCGCGTCCGCCAGGTCTTCACCGATCGCGACTACGGCACGGTGTCGATCCTGGGACAGGTCAAATTCCCCGGCGTCTTCAACATCAACCGCGGCGAGAAGCTCTCGTCCGTCCTGCTGCGCGCAGGCGGCATCACGAACGAAGGCTATCCGTACGGTGCGGTGTTCCTCCGGCAGAGCGCGGCGCAGCAGGAATCCGTCAGCTACGCACGTGAGGCCTCCGAACTGGAGTCCTCGATCGGCGTCGCCGCCTCCGATCCGACGGTGAACTCCGCCGCGCTCGGCTATCTCGAAACACTCGCCACGAACCTGCGCAACCAGAAGCCGATCGGACGCATCACCGCAGTGCTCGATCCGGTGGTGCTGGTGGCGAAGCCGGAACTCGACATGCTGCTCGAACCCGGCGATCAGATATTCATCCCGAAGCGGCCTTCGACGGTTGCCGTATCGGGCGAAGTGCTCAACGCCGGCGCGTTCCAGTATAAGCGCGCACTGGACGCAGACGATTACATTCAGCTCGCCGGCGGCGAGACGCAGGCCGCGGACGACAGCTCGACGTTCGTCATCTATCCGGACGGCAGCGCCCATCCGCTCGGCGGCAGCTGGTTCTCGTTCGGCGACTCGTCGAAGGCGATTCCGCCCGGCTCGACGATCGTCGTGCCGCACGATCCGACGCCGTTCAACGCGATGGTGTTCTTCACCAGCCTGTCGGACATCGTGAGCAAGCTCGCGATCACCGCCGCATCGCTTGCGGTGCTGGGCACGAACAACTAGCGCCGGGGCGCCCTCACGACGGCAGTGATCGTTTCCAGCATGCGGTCGGCCAAAGAATCGCGGCCGTAATCTTTCGCAAGCGCGCGTCCGCCGGCGCGGCAGGTTTGACAGAGCGCGGCATCGCCGGCCAGCCGCTCTACCGCTTCGGCGAGCGAGCCCGGGCTCTCCGGCTCGACCACCAGGCCCGCGCCATACCGTTCGATAAGTTCGGCCGCGGTTCCCGGCACACCCAGCAGCACCGGACGCTCCATGACCGCAGCGTCGAAGATCTTGGACGGAATGGCGCCCGACGAGATGGGCATGTTCTTCAGCGGCACGAGCAGCGCATCGCATAAGGCGAGATAGGCGGCGACGCGGGTCGAAAGCACAGGCCCGACGAAGGACAGGTTCGTCAACCCCATGCCCGCCGCCATTTCCTGCAACGCCTTCTTGCGCGCGCCCTCGCCCACCAGCAGGAAGCGAATGTCGTCGCGCGCCTGCAATTTCGCGGCGGCTCTGAGCACCGTCTCGAGATCGTGCGCAAGACCGTGCGTGCCGACATAGCCGACAACGAACTTTCCCGTCAGACCGAGCGACTCCGCAAGCGCCGCTCCTTTTTCCTCCGGTTGCAGGCGCGTGGTCGCGCCGTTCGGGACGATCGACACCTTCGTGGCCGGGATGCCCTTCGCCGCGATCGCCGTTTTCATCGGATCGCTGATCGTCACGATGCGGTCCGCCGAGATATAGAGACGCCTTTCCAGCCAGCGCAGGAACGAGATCAACGGCCCGATACGCATGGCGTTCACCGCGGTGATCGAATCCGGCCACAGGTCGCGCACTTCGAACACCCAGGGCCGCCGCTTCATCGTCGACAGCATGGCGCCGGAGAACGCGGTGAGCAGTTGCGGCGAGGTCGCGACGATCACGTCGCAGCTCTGGAACAATCCTGCGAAGAACGAGGTCGCGGCATAGCTGATGAAGTCCAGTGTCCGCAGCACGATCCCGCTGTTGGGCGCAAGGAAGGTCCAGACCCGCACCACCTCGATCCCGTCGATTGTTTCACGCTGGTAGAGCCGGTTCCGGTAAGGCGCCTGGACCACGCCGGTCGGGAAGTTGGGAACACCGGTGATGACCGTCACCCGGGCTCCGGCGTCGACCCAGCGCTTGCAATGATCGTAGACGCGCTGCGCCGGCGCGTTGTGTTCGGGCACGAAATTGTCAGAGAGAAAGAGGATGTGCATTAAAACTGACAGATAGATGTGCCAAATCCTAACGCGTTAGGATCGTGCGGTGATAGGAAAGACAGGACGAAGCGTCAAACTCTATGAAATTTGTCAGAGCATCAGATGCTTAAGAAGGTCGAGTGCCTGTCGTCACACGAAATCTGAACAAAAATTGACATTGCTTCGCCGGAAGGCAACTATGCTTCCGTTAGGTTGTTAAGGGCGTTTTTGACGGGGTCCGATAAGGACTTGGGGTTGAAACGCCAAAGGGGGGCCGGCAGAGACCGGGACGGGCCATCGGCCCGGAGAATTCCCCGCACAACTGGGGGGGCGGCGTCCAGTAGGAATACTGGTGAGGGAAACGAGTTATGAACGCACCCGAAACTGGCCAGTTCCAGCGAAGCCAGGCCATGCCCCTGTACTCGTCCGTGACCTCAGATAACAGCAGTTACATCGACTTTTCCGGCCACCATGTCAGCGTGATGGGTGGCTCGCGCGCGTTCTGGATCGCCAAGCATGCGCTGGATTTCGCGGTGAGCGTGGTCGCATTACCGGTGTTGTTCCTCATTTCCGTGGCGCTGATCGTTCTCAACCCGTTCTTCAACCCGGGTCCGCTGTTCTATTCGCAGCTGCGGATCGGCAAGGACGAGAAGCCGTTCCGCATCTTCAAATTCCGCACCGTCGTACTGAGCCCGGAGAGCTGCTCCACCGAACGCGGCCTGATCACGCCGTTCGGCGCGATCCTGCGCAAGTTCCGCATCGACGAGGTACCGCAGTTCCTCAATGTGATGCGCGGCGAGATGAGCCTGATCGGTCCGCGCCCCGAGATGGTGGAGAACGTCGAGAAGTTCTCCAAAATCCTTCCCAACTTCCACCTGCGGCATTTGGTACGTCCAGGCCTTTCGGGCCTGTCGCAAGTCACGATCGGCTACACGACCTGCCAGCTCACCTATGCCCAGAAGCTGCAATACGACTGCCAGTACATCCGCAATGCCGGATGGAGGATGGAAGGCCGCGTGTTCCTGCGCACCATCTGGGTGATCCTCACCGGTTTCGGCGCGCAGTAGCGCTTCAGTTTGGCTGCACGAAAGAAAAGCTCCGGCCGGATGACCGGAGCCTTTCGCTTTGCGGCGTTGCCCCTCAGGCGTCGAGGAAACCGCTCAGGCGCTGGCGGATGATCGCCTCGGCGTCGTGCATGATGCGGTCGATCAGCTCCTTCACCGTCGGGATGTCGTGGATCAGGCCCACGACCATGCCGCAGCTCCAGCCGCCGGCTTCCATCTCGCCGTTCTTCATGATGCGCGGATAGACGCCCGCGATCTCTTCGGCGATGTCGGCGAAGGTGACGCTCGCGCCCTTTTCCTTCTCGATCTTGAGCAGCTTTTCGACCGCGGCGTTGGTGAGCACGCGTTCGGTGTTGCGCAAGGGCCGCATGATGAGGCGGGTGTCGAGTTCGGTCGCGTTCAGGATCGCCTGCTTCACGTTCTCATGGATCGGCGCTTCCTTGGTCGCCATGAACCGGGTGCCCATGTTCATCCCTTCGGCGCCCATCGACAGCGATGCGACGAGCGAGCGCGCATCGGCCATGCCGCCCGAGGCGACGAACGGGATCTTCAGCTCCTCTGCCGCGCGCGGCAGCAGGATCATGTTCGGCACGTCGTCTTCGCCGGGATGGCCGCCGCATTCGAAGCCGTCGACGCTCACCGCATCGCAGCCGATCGCCTCCGCCTTCAGTGAGTGGCGCACCGAGGTGCATTTGTGGATCACCCGGATGCCCGCCTCCTTCAGCGCCGGCAGCCATTTCTGCGGATTGTTGCCGGCGGTCTCCACGATCTTGACGTCGCCGTCGATGATCGCCTTGACGAAGCCCGGATAATCCGGCGGCGTGACCGACGGCAGGAAGGTGAGGTTCACGCCGAACGGCTTCTTCGTCATTTCGCGGCAGCGCGCGATCTCCGCCGACAGCCGCTCAGGCGTACCCTGGGTCAGCCCGGTGATGATGCCGAGCCCGCCGGCTTCCGAAACGGCAGCTGCCATCTCGGCGAAACCCACGAAATGCATGCCGCCCTGGATGATCGGATGTTCGATCCCGAACAATTCTGTGATGCGCGTTTTCATGCCGTTGCCCTTCGATAAATGCTGTTGGCGGACGCTAGCATGCTCGGCGGCAGGGGCAAGTTGGGTTTAGGCTAGCTCGTCGCGGGACGACCGGCGCCTTAGCCACCGAATTTCCGATGCCGAATGAGCAAGACTTCAATCTCTTTAGGAGGAAGTTCATGCAAACAAAAATGGTATTGGCGGGAGTTGGGTGTCTCATCTGCGGCATCTTGCTTTTCGTCGCCGGCGACTCTGTCGGAGAGAGAACTGCTTACCGAAAATTCGCTGTTGGCTTGTCCTCTGTTCAGGCAATGCTCGCCTTCAACCGTTTGGAAGATGAGCGAAATTGGCGTTCTCTGCTGGCAAAAAACTGTCTTTCGCAACTGGCAACGGAACTCGATGCGAACCAAAACGAGGAAATGATGGAACTTGCTCAGTTCGAAGACCGGATCGATGCTGGTACAATCAAATATATTGACGCTCGTGCACCCGGCCTCAGATCACAGCTGCGGACGTTCAAAAACAAAAACAGTAACGGCTGGTCCGAAGCGCAGTGTCGCTGATTTGCGCGCGGTGCGCCCGCTCTTAATTCGAACCACGCAAAACGTTACATCCGTGCGGCGACTCACTAACCCATGCGCAATTCCGCTGCCAGCGCATCGAGCGCGTCCTTCAGCGGCGCGATGATTTCTTCCACCTGTGCGGCCGTCGTGGTCATCGGCGGGCAGACGAGGAAGTGATCGCCTTCGATCCCGTCGCGCGTGCGCCGCGCGTAGATGATGAGCCCGCGCTCATAGGCGAGTTCGACCAGCCGCAGATAGGCGTTCGCTTCTTTCGGAAGCGGCTGCATCGTCTCGCGCTCCGCGACCAGTTCGAACGCGAGCAGCAAGCCCTTGCCGCGCACATCGCCGATGAACGGATAGAGGTCTTTCAGCTTTTCCAGTTCGCGTTTCAGCAGCGCGCCGACCGCGACCGTGTTCTCCATCATCCCTTGCGCGAAAATCTCCTGCACCACCGCGAGGCCGGCGGCGCAGGCGAGGGGATTACCGGCATAGGTATAACCGTGCTGGAAGCCGCCGCTGTCGAGCACCGGTTCGACCACGCGCTCATGCGCCAGCATCGCACCCAGCGGCACATAACCCGCGCCAAGCCCTTTCGCCATCGCGATGATGTCGGGATTGATCTGCCAGTGTTCCGCGGCGAGATAGGTGCCGGTGCGGCCCGCGCCGGTCATCACCTCGTCGTAGATCAGCAGGATGCCGAATTCGTCGCATATCTGTCGGATACTCGGATAGTAGGTATCGGGCGCCACCAGCGCGCCGGTCGAAGCGCCGCCGACCGGCTCCATGATGAAGGCGAGGACGGTTTCGGGTCCGAGCTCCAGTATCTTCTCGCGCAGCATCTCGGCGTAACGCACGCCGCGCTCCGCTTCGCTGAGATTGTCGCGGTCGAGGTAACAACGCGGCGCAGGAATTTTCGGCATCGCGCGCAGCATCGGCGCGAACGGCGCGTTGAGCGGCCCATAGCTCGTCACCCCGAGCGCGCCGAAGGTCGAGCCGTGATAGGACGGCGCACGCGAGATCACCTGCCAGCGTGAGCCCTGCCCGGTCGCGACCGCGTATTGCCGCGCGAGCTTCAGACAGCTTTCCACTGCTTCCGAACCGCCGGAGACAAAGAACACCTTGTTGTGCCCTTCCGGCGCGAGGCGCGCGAGTTCTGCCGACAGCCGCTCCGCCGGCTCGTTCTCGAAATGGAGGCGGTAACCGAAGGTCGCGCGCGCCATCTGTGCGCGCATCGCTTCCAGCACGCGCGGATTGCTGTGGCCGATGTTGGACACCATCGCGCCGCTTGAGCCATCCAGGTAGCGCTTGCCGTTCGCATCCCACAGATAGATGCCTTCCGCGCGATCCAGCAGCGGACGGCGCAGGCGCGTCTGATAAAACAGATGCGACGGCGAAAGATCGTTCATGTCGTGACCTGTCGGCGATACGAAAACGGATGGTGCAATTTGCGCGGAGCAACGTAATCCCGCAAACTATAGGCCGTATTGCACGCCGTTTGAAACGACCACGATTGTGAAACCGTCCTCGCCCGCTCCGTTCGCCGGCATTGTCATATCCGTCGCGACGCGCGCCGACGCATCGGCGATCCATGCGATGCTGCACGCGCTCGGCGCTGCGCTGAATCGCGCGGACGAAGTGAAGAGCAGCGCGAACGACATCGCGCGTTATGGCTTCGGCGAAGCGCCGGCATTCGAAGCACTCGTGGCACGGCGCAGCGATGAGCCGGTCGGGTTTGTTCTGTACTTCTACGAGTTCTCGACCTGGCGCGGCCGTCGCGGCGTCTACGTGCAGGATTTGTATGTCGCGGACGATCTGCACGGCAGCGGATTGGGACGGCGTCTGCTCGCTGTTGTGGCCACACGCGCGGCATCGCGCGATGCGCGTTACATGCGCCTGTCGGTGCATGGCGGCAACGATCACGGCCTGGGCTTCTACGAGCGCCTAGGTTTCGCCGCGCCGAACGAACAGCCGCTCGTGCTGGAAGGCGAAGCGTTCGCGACTTTGTGTGCGGCTAAGCGATAGCTGTCGTCGCGCGCGGCCGCGTCTCGCGTCTATCGCTGTGCCCGCATCCGCCATGCTTGACCCACTCCCAAAACAAACTAACATGTTAGTGAGATTTGATGGGTAGTCAGCATGGCCGCCGTTTTGGCCGAACAGGATACACGCGGCGAGATCGATCCCGGTGTCGTCGAGGCCTTCCAGCGCGACGGCTTCGTGCACGTCCGGGGTCTGCTCGATCCAGCCGAACTCGAAAGCCATCGCGCGATCATCGACCGCGCCGTCGCCAACCGCACACGCCAGGACGGGCGCGGCCTGAGCGAAAAGACTCCGTTCGAGCAGTCGTTCACGATGTGCCAGTACCTTTGGGAAGATTACCCGGAGATCGGACGGCTCACCTTCCATCCGAAGATCGCGGGCCTGGCCGCGGCACTGATCGGCGCGAAAGCGGTGCGGCTTTGGCATGACCAGGCGCTCTACAAGGAAGCGCATGGCCGCGAGACCGAGATGCATCAGGATCAGCCTTACTGGCCGATCGCGGAGCGCGACTCGCTGACCGCGTGGATTCCGCTGGTGAACGTGGCGGAAGAAATGGGCTGCATGGGCTACATCCCCGGCTCGCATCTGGGCGGCGTCGAGTTCATCGACGTGTTCACCACGCCCGGACAAGGCCAGGACTTTCAGGCAAAGCAGACGAAGAGCGCGGTGTTCGTGCCCTGCTCGCCGGGCGATGTGATCTTCCATCACGGCCGCACGATCCATGCCGCGAAGCCGAATCTGAGCAACACGGTGCGCCGCGCGCACACGGCGATCTATTTCCGCGACGGCTGCACACGCGCGAACGACAGGGCGCATTACTCGCTCGACCGCGACGCGATCAAAGTGGGCGCACCAATCGACGGCAAAGCGACGCCGATCGCATGGCCGTTGCCCGGTGGGCGCTTGCCGGAGCCTATTCCGTTTCCGGACGTCGAAACGCATCGCGCATTGGGCCGCGCCACGAAGATCGGCATCTTTCCCAGCACATCGCAGCCATAAAGCGCGCTCTGCGCACCGAACGCGCGGACAAACGGGGCCGGTTGTCTTGTAAGGCCCCCTGTGCATCCCTATGCATAGTATAAATCGAAAAAACGGCTGGGAACTCCATGGCGGACGTTACGGAAGAGATTGTCGTTCCGCTCAACCCCCAGGCCGCAAACCATACCGCCCGCGCAGAGCGCCTGGGCTTCGGCACCCTCGCCCTCTACGGCTCCGGCATGCTGGTGCAGGACACGCTGGGCCTCGGGCTCGGCACACTGCTGCTGTTCTACCTCACGGTGATCTGCGGCATGTCCGGCTCGATCGCCGGTCTCGCGCTCGGATTTGCTCTGGTGGCCGATGCGTTCTTCGATCCCTGGGTCGGTTCGATTTCGGACAACAGCCGGTCGCGCTACGGTCGCCGTCATCCTTTCATGCTGGTATCGGCCCTGCCCATCGCCATCGGTTATGGGCTCTTGTTTTCCGTTCCCGTCGGACTCACCGGCATCTGGCTCTTCGTATACGCGCTTGCGATGCTGATGATCATCCGCGTCGGCCTGAGCTTTTTCCAGGTGCCGTACATCGCGCTCGGCGCCGAGCTTTCCGACGATTACGCGGAGCGCTCGACGATCGTCGCCTCGCGTGTGCTGTTCACCGTGGTGGCCGCCACGTCGGCGACGTACCTCGCATACGGCGTATTCCTGAAAGGTCATGACGGCCAGCTTGTCCGCGCGGCTTATGCGCCGCTGGCCTGGGTATGCGGTGCGCTGGTGGTGCTCGGCGGCGCGCTGGCGACGTTCGGGACGATGAGCTCACGCCACCGGCTGCATGAGGCCCCTCCGGGACAGGATACCGGCACGCTGTTCGCCGAAGTGGTCGAGGTGTTCCGCAACCGCTCCTTCACCATCCTGTTCGGCGCCTGCCTCGTGCTGTTCATCGGACTCGGGTTCGCAGCCTCGATCGCGCTGCACGCCAACACCTATTTCTGGAAGCTGCAGCCGGGTCAGATTCTCATCATCGCGCTGGTTCTTTATATCGGCTATTTCGTCGGCGTGTTCATCGCGATGGCGCTCACCCGTTTCATGGAGAAGCGCTGGATCGCTGTGCTCGGGATCGCACTGATCGGGGTCGGTCAGTTCGCACCGGCCGCGCAGAAAGTCGCGGGCATCATACCGGCATCGGCCGGCGTCACGGCGCTCGTCATCGCGTCGGCCCTCACCGGCATCGGTGCCAGCTGTTCGCTGATCGGCTTCCAGTCGATGATGGCGGACGCGGCGGACGAGCATGAAATGCTGTTCAACGCGCGGCGCGAAGGAATGTATTTCGCCGGCATCAGCTTTTCCGCCAAGGCGTCGAGCGGCATCGGTTCGCTGCTCGCGGGTGTGGTTCTGGACCTGATCCATTTTCCGCAAGGCGTGGGCAGCACGGCCGTCGTGGCCGCACACATCCCGGCAGGAACGGTGCTTCGCCTGGGCCTCATGCAAGGCCCCGGCGCTGCTGCGATCACCGCGATCTCGGTGCTCGTGCTGATGCTCTATCGCCGCGGCCGCCGCGAGCACGAGGAAGTCCGCGAGATCCTGGTTGCCCGCCGCGAAACCAGGGAATAGCGCGCGGCACTTCGCCCGCAGGCAATTGCGCGGCGCGCCGCTGTCACCGCCCCGTTACAAATCCGGCCCATCTAGAGCGCCAAAACCGGTGGGTGGCGGATGTTGCGGAAATCTTTGATTTACAGCGGTTTTCTGGCCGTTTTCACGATGTATGGAGCGCAGGCCGCCGAGGCGCCGCCGGCATCCGCGGTCACCGCACATTATGCCGACCTCGCGGCCGCGACCTACGGAGACTCTTCCGCCAAAGCCAGGGATTTGCAGGCCGCGGTCGATGCACTGCTCGCGCATCCCGAGGCCACCACGCTGGCCGCAGCGCGCGCGGCGTGGAAAGCGGCGCGCGTCCCTTACGCCCAGAGCGAAGTATTCCGCTTCGGCAATGCGACCGTCGACAACTGGGAACCGCGGGTCAATTCGTGGCCGATGGACGAAGGTCTGATCGATTACGTTGCGCCAAGCTACGGCACGCATTCGGATCAGAACCCGCTCTACACGCTGAACGTCGTGGCCAACACGAAGATCCGCGTCGGCGCCAGGATGATCGACGCGAGCACGATCGACGAACCGCTTCTGCGCGAACTTCAACAAGGCGAAGGCGTGGAGACCAACGTCTCGACCGGCTATCACGCGATCGAATTTTTGTTGTGGGGTCAGGACCTGCACGGCACCGGTCCCGGCGCCCGCGAGCGTCCGGCATCGGATTACGACCTCGCACATTGCACGCACGGCAATTGCGCGCGTCGCGCCGCCTATCTGAAAGCGGCGACCACGCTGCTGGTGAACGATCTCTCCGAGATGGCAGCCGACTGGAAACCCGGCGGCAAGGCGCGCGCGGAGATGCAGGCCAAAGGCGCGACCGGAGGCTTGGGCGAAATCCTCACCGGCCTCGGCAGTCTGTCGTTCGGCGAGATGGCGGGCGAGCGGATGAAGCTCGGCCTCATGCTGCACGATCCGGAAGAAGAGCAGGACTGCTTTTCCGACAACACGCACAATTCGCATTTCTACGACGAGACCGGCATCCTCAACATTTGGCACGGCAGCTACACGACGAGCGACGGACACACGCTCGCGGGTCCCGGCCTCCGCACGCTTGCGCTGAAGGCCGATCCCGTCGCGACCAAACGGCTCGACGCGGCGCTCGACCGCACGATGGTGGCGATCCGCAAGATCAAGACGACGGCGGACAGCGGCGCGATGGCCTACGACCAGATGATCGGCGCCGGTAACGCCATGGGAAACAAGATGGTGCAGGATGCGATGGAAGCGCTGGTGGCGCAGGCCCGCGCCATCGAAGGCGTGGCGACGGCGCTGCATGTGACGGTCGACGCCAACAAGTCCGACAAGACGGCAAGCGCCAACGGTCCGGCCAACCTGCATTGACGCACGACACTCTCTCCCGGCGCGGATTGCTCACGGCTGCGTCCGCCACGCTGGCATTGGCAGGTTGCGCCAAAGTCGCAGCGCCGCCGACCGGGCGGCTGACGGAGATCCGCGCCGGCAACCGGCCGCTCACCCTCACCGCAGCACCGCACACGCTCAACATCGGCCATGACAGCGTTCCGGCCTGGGTGTATCGCGAGCAACCGCTGCCGGTTCTGCGCCTGAAGCAGGGCGAGGAAGTCCAGGTCACGCTGGCGAACGCACTCGGCGAACACACCTCGATCCACTGGCATGGCATCCGCGGTCCGAATGCGATGGACGGCGTGCCGTATCTCACGCAAGCGCCGGTCCAGCCTGGCGCGCACTTTGCGTATCGCTTCACGCCGCCCGACACGGGCACGTTCTTCTTTCATCCGCATTGCAACACGGCAGAGCAGCTCGGACGTGGTCTGGTCGGCGCACTGGTGGTGGAAGATGGCGTCTCATTCGACGACGACGTCGTGCTTCTGATCAAGGACTGGCGTCTTGCGCCGGATGGAGGATTCCTGCCGTTCCTGACGACGGCCGGCGCCAGCCGCGCGGGTTCGTTCGGGACAGTGCGAACGGTGAACGGCATTCCGTCGCCGAAGATCGCAGTGCCCGGCAAGTCACAGGCGCGGCTGCGCCTCATCAACACCGATTCCGCGCGCATCTGCGAGATCGGAGTGAAAGGCGCGCAGGTGATCGCGATCGACGGCAATGCGGTGACGCCGTTCGCGCTCGACACCTGGCGGCTCGGCCCGGCGATGCGGCTCGATCTGTCATTGCGCGTGCCGGCGTCCGAACCGGTGGAGGTGATCGACTATTTTTCGGCCACGCCGGTCACGCTCGCCACCTTGCTGCCGTCCGGGTCGGATGACGCGCCGAAACCGGTTGCTGCCTTGGAGCCCACGCGGTTTCAGGAGCCCGATCTTGCAAAGGGTTGGCAGCACACGCTCGAACTCGACGCCAGCGCCGCACCGGCCGGCTATCCCGACATCCCACCCGTCGTCCTGCCCGATGGACGGCGCATCGATCTCGCGGATTCGCTGTGCCTTGCGCAGGGCACATTCTGGGCGCTCGACGGCAAGTCGTGGCCGGAGCGCGATCATCGCCGCCTGCCGCCGCCGCTCTTCACCTTTGCGCGCGGCGAAAGCGTCGTGCTGACGCTTTCCAACGAAACCTCGCGCACCCATCCGATCCACATCCACGGGCATACGATGAAGGTGCTGTCCGCCGATCGCCTCAAGCGTCCGGTGCATCGTGCGGACACCGTGCTGGTACTGCCGAACGAACGCGTGCAGGTTGCGTTCGTCGCGGACAACCCGGGCAACTGGATGATCCACTGTCATGTGATCGAGCATCAGGAAACCGGGATGATGGGATGGTTTCGGGTTTCCTGATTTCGCTTCTGCTGCTCGGCGCCTCCGATACGCAAGCGCTCGACGTGGCTGCCGGCAAGGCGCTGTTCGAACGGCATTGGGTGCCGGCGCCCTCGTCCACCCGCGCGGACGAAGGTCTCGGTCCACTCTACGACGCGCGCGCCTGCAGCGCATGTCATGGTGGCGGGAAAGCGGGACGCATTGCGTTCGGCGCTGGCCTGCTCATCCGCCTCGGCGGCGATCCGGTTTACGGACAACAGTTGCAGCTGCGTTCGATCCCGGGTGCAGAGCCGGAAGCGGTCGCAACGCTTTCGTGGAGCAAGCGCGGCGATCTTCGTGTTCCTGTGTTGCAGGTTTCGCACCTCGCGTTCGGACCGCTGCATGCGCGGACATCGCTGCGCCGGGCGCTGGATCTGTTCGGTGCAGGTTTGCTCGCCTCCATTCCCGACAATGAAATCCTCGCGCAGGCGCAACGCGAGCAGCGCGGCGGTGTTGCGGGACGTCCCGCGCGCATCGCGGGGCAGCAGAAGCTCGGACGGTTCGGCTGGAAAGCCACCGCGACCGATCTCGCCCAGCAGACCACCATCGCGCTCGAGCGCGACATCGGTCTGTCGACGACGGTATTTCCCGATCCCTGGGGCGATTGCACCGCGCGCGAAACCGATTGCCGAAAGCTCGCCACCGCGACAGCCGAACGGACGATCGAGGTGCCCGACGGCGCGCGTGACGCGATTGTCGCCTATCTCACAGCGCTTCCTCCGCCGGTCGCCAGCATGCAAGCGTCCGGCTATGCCGTCTTCCAGCGCGCAGGCTGTTCGGATTGTCATGCGACCTTGAAGACCCCAGGCGACCAAAAGGTATCCGCGATGACCGACCTGCTGCTCCATGATCTAGGACCGGGCCTAGACGACGGCGTGGCCGAAGGCGCAGCGCGCTCGTCCGAATGGCGCACCGCGCCGCTGTGGCATCTGGCGGACGAGCTTGCTGCCGGGGGATTGCTCCACGACGGAAGGGCCCGTTCGATCGCGGAAGCCGTCGCCTGGCATGGCGGACAGGCGACACGGTCGCGGGTCCAATTCGCAAAACTGTCACCGGCGGACCGTAAGGCTCTGGAGAGCTTTCTTCTCGGACCGTAAGTGCGCGCCATATTTCAGGTATTCGCCTCTCTTCTTCTGTTCATGACAGTTTTCTGCGGTTCGGCTGCGGACGCGGCCAAGCCGAAACCTTTGGGCAGCGCGGTGACGCTCAAGGTTGTCGACACTTTCGTCATTCCGCGTTTCCAGACCGTCGCTTCGGCCGCCCACGCGCAGCAGCAGGCCTGGACCGCGTACTGCGCCAACGGCTCCGATCCGCAGAGCTTGCGACAGGCTTACGACACGCTGTCGGATGCGTGGGCGGATATCGAGTTCATCCGCATCGGCCCGGCAGCGGCAGAACTGCGGGTCGAGCGTCTCAATTACTGGCTTGACCGCGAGAACGCCGTCGGCAAAGCGATCGACACGCTGATCGCAGGCGACAAGGATCCCGACGCGGCGCAGATCGCGGCCGGAAGCGCCGGCGGTCAGGGCCTTCCGGTCCTCGAACGCCTGCTCTATCCCGACAGCGCGCTCAGCCAGGTGACGCGCGCGAGCCGCCGCTGCGCCATCGGCTTGGCGGTGGCGCAGAACATCGCGAACCTTGCAGAGGCGATCGTCGCGGGATGGACCGGGTCGGCAGGCGCCCGCACCGCGATCGCGAAGAACAAAGGCTGGGGTGTCGCGTTCTACGATGCCTCCGAAGCGTCGAGCGTGTTGCTGACCGATCTCGTGAGCGGCCTCGAAGGCCTGAAAGACAACAAGGTTGCGATGCTGTTTCACGACACCGCAAATGCTGCGGCGCCGCGGCTCGCGGAAGACGCGCGAAGCGGCCGTACCTTGCGCGACATCCAGCGCAATTTCGATGCGATCCGCGAAGCGCTCGCGTTCTTCATGGCGAAGGCGAACAGGAAACAGAAATCCGATCTTGCCGGCGCCTTCGCCGATGCCGACGCGAAACTGAAAGCGATCGCGGCTTCCGCCGGCAAAGATCAGGACGCGCAAACGGCGGCCCTTCAGGCTGCGCTCACATCGTTCACCACGCTCAATCAGACGGCCCAGGCTATCCTTCCCGCCGTGACCGGCGTCCAGCTGGGGTTCAACAATCTCGATGGCGACTAGACGCAATGTTTTGACCGGACTGGCGGCGCTGTCCCTGAGCGCCGCGCTGCCCGCGTTTGCCGCATCGCCGCGGCTGTTCGCTGCCGCACGCATCGACGGCAAGGACAACGGTGCGGTCTGGCAGGCCGGCGCGTTGCAGCCTTTCGCTTTGCCCGCGCGCGGCCATGCACCCGCGGCGCTGCCGGATGGGCGCGTGCTGATTGTGGGCCGCCGTCCGGGTGTGTTCGCAGCCCTGGTAGACGAGAACAATGTGGGCGCCGTGCCGGCCATTCTTTCACCGGCCGGCGGCAAGCGCTTTGCCGGTCACGGCGCGGTGTCGCCGGATGGTACAGCGTTGGTGACGAGCGAGTTCGAGGCGGACAGCTTTCGCGGCGCGCTCGTGGTGCGCGATGCGCAGGGTGGGATTCGCACCGTCTGGGATCCGCAAGGCATCGAGCCGCACGATCTGCTGTTCCTCGATTCCAGCCGCGTGATCGCGGCGCTCGGCGGCCTGATCAAGGACGGCGGCGTGGCCGGTCCGGCGTTCAATCCCGGCGGCATCGACAGCGCCGTGATCGAGATCGATGTCACCTCCGGCGCGGTCGTGAAACGGCACGCATTGCCGGCCTCATACCGCTCGCTGTCGCTGCGCCACCTAGCGCATGCGAATGACGTCATCGTGATCGGCATGCAGGATCAGGATTTGTCGGAGCCGCGTCCCGTCGTGGGCGTGCTGCAGCCGGGCGCGGAGATCGACCTCTTGCCGCTGCCGGATCGCAACGCCTGCGACTTCCGCGGCTATATCGGCTCCGTCGCTGCCGACCGCACCGGCCGTTATGCGGCAGCGGCGAGTCCGCGCGGCAGTGTCCTCGGTGTGTGGTCCATCGCGGATCGCAGATGGATCGGCGGCCTGCACATCCAGGATGTTTGCGGACTTACGACCGGCGCGAACGACGGCGAGTTCTGGGCCAGTTCGGGTCTGGGCGACATCCTGCGGATCACGGTCAGCGATGCCGGTCCCGTCATCGCGGCGCGCTGGCACAGCGAAGCCGGTTTCGACAATCACCTGCTGCGCGTCTGACCGCCGGACAAAAAAAGGGGCCGGCTTGCACCGGCCCCTTTCATTTTCATACCGCGCCCGCGATCACAGGCCGTTCGACAGGCCCAGATTGATCGCGCCGCTCAGGTCGTGACCCTGCGCATCGCGGGTGCCGACCGGCGCCAGTCCGTACAGGTGCTCCAGCGTGCCCATGACGGACGTCGTGTCGTGCTCGATGTGATCGACGCTCGAGAATTTGAACGCCTTGGAGACCAGAAGTGCCGGGATACGCGTGCCCGGACCCCACTTGTCGTGCGGACCGGCCGGACCGCCCGGCGTGCCCGGAGGCGACACGTGATCCCACTGACCGCCGAACTCGTCATAGGTGACGATGATCAGCGTGTTGGCGCCGTCCGGACCGTTCATCACGTCGTTGATGAGATCGACAAGGTGGCTGCTGCCGGTCGTCTCGCTGGCATAGCCCGGATGTTCGTTGTCGATGCCGAGCGGCTTGACGAAGCTGACCTGCGGAAGCTTGCCCTGCTGTGCCCGCTGGATGAACTCCGCCTCGTCACGCAGATGCGTGGCGCGGGCGACCGTGCCCGGGCGGTAGTTCGCGAAATAGGCGAACGGCTGATGGTGGAACTGGAAGGTCTTGTCCGGGCAGTTCGGCCAGACCGCGGTGGGCAGCACGTTCGGATCGGTGCAGCCGTCCGCCTTGGTCGCGCCGTTGGTCCAGCCCGGCTTGCCTTTCTCGCCGTCGGCATTCGACCAGCCGCCCGAATACCACGCCCAGGTGACGCCGGCTTCGTTCAGACGGTCGCCGATCGTCAGGTTGGTCTGCAGCGGCGCGCGCTTGTAGTCCGGCGTGCCGGGCGAGTACGGCTGGAAGAACGGCTGCGTGGTGTTCACGATGAAATCGCCGCAGGTGACGCCGGCCGGCGTCTTGGCACGTCCGGCAGGCGGGCTGCACGACGCCGTCATCTGCGCGTCGACCGCTGCTGAACCGAGCTTGTTCGCATAGAGCGGCGTCGTGGCCGCCATGCCGTTGTTGTCGACGACCGAGTGAAGGTCCTGCGAACTGCCGTCGTTGACGGCGCTCGGGAACACCGGCGAAGCGGCCGCGATCAGCCATTGATGGTTGAGGAACGAGCCGCCGAACGCGCCTTGGAAGAAGTTGTCGGCGATGACGTAGTTGGGCGCGCCATTGGCGTGCAGGAACGAGAAGATCGGAAGCAGCGTCGTGTCGTAATAGCCCATGGACAGGCCGGAGGCGTCGCTGCCCGTGACGTAGTGGTCCTGCTTGCCTTTGTCGATCTGATAAATCTCGGTGTAGTAGCGATGCACGATGTCTTCGGTGCAGCCGCCCGTGATGCCGGTTCCGTTGGCGAGGCCGTGCGTGGCGAAGACGCCCGGCGGCGGACAGGTCGTCGCGCTGGACGGGATGACGCTGTCGATCCGGAACGGCGCGTTTCCGAAGTTGCTCGTGTAGCTCAGTCCGACGGCGTTGTCCTTGCAGGAGCTGGGGAGCGGCGGCGAGGTCAGATTGACGTCGTTCTGATACAGGCAGTTGTAAGGCTTGCCGCTCTCCTTGAGCTGGGTGGATTTGTCCGGCGTGATGTTGGGCCGGCCGTTCACTTCCTTGCCGCCGACGGCGCCCCAGCCGCCGTACAGGTTATCGAAGCTGTGATTCTCCTGATAGATGACGACGACATGCTTGAACGGCCCGTTCGGACCGACCGGGTCGGCCTTGAGCGGAGTGGCCGCCTGCGCCGCCGTCGCGAGCGCGAGCGCGCACGTCATCGTGCCCGCAATCCTGGATAGTGTTTTCATCGATAGTCCCCTGATGGTTCGGAAGATTCTCCGACCTTGGAGGATTACCAAGACAGTAAGGTTACGAGTCTGTGTCAGTGGACTATTTCGAACCGCAACGATTCCGGTGGCAAGAACGCGCGGTCACACAAGCGTCACGCGATTGTCGCGGAACAATTCACCATCGCCCAGGATGGATGCATACCATCCATACCGCGATGAGAGGTTGCTGTATTTATATCAGTGAATCCATCACATGCGCCAAAACATGCGGCGCCGATTGCTCGGCGGAGCAGTCGATCTCGTACGTATTGCCCGGATCCACCTTGAAGTCGCTTAGCGTGTAAGTGCCTTCGAGGTTCAGCGTATAGGCTAGCTGTGGAGCCTCAATAGGTTGTTCCCGGTCAGAGGGAGTCTGCTGATGGGCGGCATTGATCCGATACTGGCATGTGGTCTGTGCCAGTTGTAGCGGTGAAGCCATCGTGGGAGCTCGGCGGTTCGTTCGTCTGACG
>DASXDS010000009.1:0-87827 GCA_036490455.1 Rhizomicrobium sp. | reverse complement strand
TGCTGCGTATGACCGACAGCACCACAGCGTTCATCGTGATCGGCGCCGGCATGGCAGGCGCTTCCTGTGCATTTGAGTTGGCGGCGCATGGCCGCGTTATCGTGCTGGAGCAGGAGCGCCAGCCAGGGTTTCATGCCACCGGCCGGTCCGCTGCGCTCTATGCCACGCTGTATGGCAAGGCCGTGGTTCGCGCGCTCAGCGTCGCGAGCCGGCCGTTCTTCGACGCACTGCCAGGCGGGTTCTGGCACGCCCCCGCGCTGTCCCGGCGCGGCACGCTGTTTCCCGCGCATGAGGATCGGCTCTCGGCGCTCGACGAAATCGCAGGCGACAGTGTTGGACTGAGCCGTATCGGCCGCGATGAGATCCTGCGCATGGTGCCGATCCTGAGGCCGGAATTCGCGGCAGCGGGTCTCTATGAACCGCAAGCCAGCGACATCGATGTGGACACGTTGCTGCAAGGGTATCTGCGTGGGCTCAGAGCCCGAGGCGGCACGCTCGTTACCGATGCGGAGATGGAGTCCGCCGTCTTCCGTGACGGTTCCTGGCAGATCGAAACCTCGGCCGGCGCCTACACCGCACCCATTATCGTCAACGCCGCGGGCGCCTGGGCCGACATCGTCGCCCAGCGCGCTGGCCTCGGGCCGCTCGGGTTGCAGCCGCTGCGCCGCACGGCGATCCTCACCGAGGCGCCGCCGTTCGCCGACTTTGCGCAGTGGCCTTGCGTGATCGATGCGAGCGAGCAGTTCTACTTCAAACCCGACGCGGGCCGTCTGCTGGTTTCGCCTGCCGATGAAACACCGACGCCGCCCGTTGATGCGCAGCCGGAAGAACTCGACGTTGCGATTGCCGTCGACCGCTTCGAAACAGCGACGACGATGACGATTCGGCGGCCGTCGCATCGTTGGGCTGGCTTACGCACCTTTTCGCCCGACCGGTCGCCGGTGATCGGCTTCGATCCGCGCGCCACGGGATTTTTCTGGCTCGCGGGGCAGGGCGGCTACGGCATCCAGACCGCGCCGGCGGCTTCACAACTCGCCGCCGCACTCGTTACCGGGACGTCCATCGCCGATCATCTTTGCGGCATCGATCGTAACGCGCTGTCGCCGACGCGGTTCACCCAGCCATAGGCGGGGCGTCCGCCCGTTTTGGCCGCAGTTGCGGCTTGAATAGGACCATACATAACTGTATGGTCGTGGCGAGGGGTAGCGGACAGGCTGAATTCCGATCAACCGATTTGCTGTAGCAAAACCATCACGCACGCACACAAACATACAGCTATGTATGGAATCGGCTTGACCGGGAATCGCCGTCCGCCAACCCTCTCAAGGACCGTTTCGGGCTGAAACGGACGGGGCCATTTGCGGCTGCGAACGAAGGGGATCGTCATGTCACGGGGTTTCACGCTTTCCGCCGTCCTTCTGGCATCGGCATCCCTCTTCGCACTGAATGCCGCGCATGCGGCCGGAATCGAAACGGTCGTCGTCACCGCGCAGAAGAAAACCGAGCTGTTGGAAAAGGTGCCGGTCAGCGTGAAGGTGCTGAATTCGGAATTGCTTGGAAAGACCCAGACCGAAGGCCTGGAGGACATCACCAAAATGGTGCCCAGCCTGACGATGACCGACATCTCGCGGGGCGGAAACCAGGTCCAGATTCGCGGCCTCGGCTCGAACGTCGCCTCGGTCGGCACCGTCGCCATTTACGAAGACGGCGTCATCCCGCCGACTCGTGTGCAGTCGAGCGGCACGTTCTCGGAACATGACGGCGGCATCTACGACGTCGACCGCGTCGAAGTCCTGCGCGGGCCACAAGGCACGTTGTACGGCGAGGGCTCGTTCGGCGGCGTGATCAACATCATTTCCAAGAAGCCGAACCCAGATGCGTTCGAAGCGTCCGGCAGTGCAACCTGGTTCTCCGTCGACCACGGCAGCGCCGACAATCATGATCTTGCCGGCATGGTGAACGTACCTGTGGCCAGCGACCTCGCTATTCGCGCCGTCGGTTACGACTACAACCATGCGGGCTACATCGACACCGTCAATTTCTTACCCGTCTTCAGCGGTGCTGCACCGGATGTTTTCAAGGACGCGAACACCGAGCACGTGCGCGGCGGTCGCATTTCCATCGGCTACACGCCGTCCCAGGACTTCGATGCAACCCTCATCCTCAAGACGGACAAGCTCACCGCCGGGTCCGAGAATGTGGACTCGCCTCTTCTGGTGCCGATCCTGAACGGTCTGGCGGGGACCAATTTTCCCGATCGCTACACCTATGCGGCGTTCAGCGATGCCATCGGCACCACGTCGCTGCTCGATCAGGCGATCCTGCAGGTCAACGCCGACGTGGGCATCGGGCATCTGAGTTCGGTTACGGGATACGGCTGGAGCAAGGTGGATTCCGCTGCGGGTCTGCATGCTGGCGCGGTCGGATACAGCGAAGAACTTCGCCTGTCGTCCTACACCACGGCCGACGATCCCTTCAGTTGGATCGCGGGCGCCTATTACAGCTCCGCCCTTCGCAACGTGCAGGTCACCTTCCCGCCGACGCTTCCCTATGTCCATGACGGGTTGGAGAAGGAGGCGATCTTCGGACAGGCCTATTGGCAGTTCATCCCCTCCTGGACCGCCACGTTCGGGCTCCGCTACGAAGAGCAACAGGTCAACTTCATCGACGAGTTGAACAACCTGCCGACCGACCACGGCAAGTTCCACAGCCTCATCCCGAAGTTCTCCATTTCTTGGCAGATCGATCAGGACTCGCTTCTTTATGTGACGGCTGCGAAGGGCTTCCGCGCCGGCGGCACCAATGCAGACCAGTCGCTCGGAACCGACCCGACCTATGTCGCCCAGTTCAAGCCGGACAAGATTTGGAACTACGAGATCGGCACGAAGAAAAGCTTCTTCGACCAGATGCTGACGGTGAACGCCGCGGCCTTCTATATCGACTGGAGCGATATCCAGATCGATCGGGCGATCACATCCGTCATCTCGCCGCCGCTTGAGTTCATCGTGACAAACGGCAAGGACGCACACAGCTACGGCATCGAGGCGGATGTCTACCTGGAGCCGGCCGATGATTGGAGCATCGTGTTCGGCGGGTCGCTGGTGAACGCCGCATACGACAACGGAACGATCGACAGCGCGACTAACGGTCTTGGTTTCCCGCTCAGAGGTCAGAAGCTGCCCGGCTCGCCGTCCGCCCTGTTCAACGCATCGGTCGAGAAGCGGTTCGCGCTCACCGACGAGCTTCAAGCCTATCTGCGGGGCGAATACAACTACCGCGGTAGTTCGTACGGCGACGTACCCAACACGATCCCCGATCCGACGGCGAACCTCGCCAGCGGGATTTCGCAGAACCTGAATCTGCGTGCCGGCGTGCGCGGCGATTTCTGGGAGGTCCAGGCTTTCGTGACGAATGTCACCGACCAATATCAGAGCTCATACAGCTACGAGTGGCCGGCGGCCTTCACCGATCTTCACGTCGTCACCCAGCCGCGCACATTCGGCTTAAATCTCAAAGTTCACACGAACTGAGCGATATGTTCGGGAGCCGCCTCGAGGCAGCCGCATGCAAATGCCGGCGGCCTTCTGTTTGCGTGCCTGCCGGATGGTGGACGATCTCATACCCGAGTAGCCTATGAACCTTTCTCGTGCCGCTGCGTTCGCGTTCTGCCTGTTCGGTTGTGTGGCGGCTTCGCCAGTGCCTGTCTCCGTAACCATCGACCGCGACGACTACGGCGTTCCGCACATCTACGCCGCGACCGAAGAGGCCGGTTACTACGGCCTTGGCTACGCGATGAGCGAGGACCGCTTCGATCGCCTGATGCAGCTTTTGCTTTACGCGCGCGGCGAGCTCGCCAGCACCGCGGGTCCTTCCATGCTGGAAGCCGATATCCAGAACCGCCTGTGGCGCAATCATGAGATGGCAGCCGCAGCCGTGGGGCAACTCAGCCCCCAGCTCCATCGGAATTACGCGGCCTTCGCTGCCGGCATCCGTGCCTATGCAGCGGACGCCAAGGTGAAGCCGGAACAGGCTGCGCTCGCCAATTCGCTGACGGTCGCAGACATGGTCGCGATCCCGCGCGCCATCGTCTACGCCGGGTATCACGAGCAATTCGCGCAGGTCGAATGCGGCGTGAACGGCATGACCTATTCGCGCGGCATGCTGCCGTATCGCTCGACCGAAAAGGCGCCCGCCTCGAATGGCTGGGTTGTGATGCCGAGCCGCACCGCAGCCGGTGCGCTCATCCTCGCGTCGGACCCACACGTCGATACCAACAATATCGCCTACTACGAATACGAGATGCAGGCCGGCAATCTGCATGCGGCTGGATACGCCATGGGGCCCGCGTTGTGGCAGTCGCATACCGAAGGCGTCGCCTGGGCGATGACCACCGGCAATCCCGATTTTCTCGATTGCTATGCGATCGAAACCGAGCCCGCCAATCCGCGCCGCTATCTCTACAACGGCAAGCCGGAGGAGATGGAGGTCCGCAAAGAGACCATCGCCGTTGCCGGCGCGCCATCCGTGACGCGCGCGTTCGAATATGCCCGCATGAACGGCCTGCTCGCACCGGTTATCGCGCGCCGTGACGGCAAAGCTTATGTGGCGAGCGCCGCCGATATGGACCGTGCCGGATATCTGAACGAAGAATACTACCGCATGAGCAAAGCGCAGTCGGCCGACGAACTGAAGCAGGCGCTCGCCACCATGTCCGGCATGCCGCAGAACATCACGGCGGGCGATCGCGCGGGACACGTGCTTTACATTAGAGTGGGCCGCGCGCCGATCCGCCCCGCGGGTTACGACTTCACCAAGCCGGTGCCCGGCAACAGCGCGAAGACCGCCTGGCTAGGGTTTCACAGCATCGACGATCTGGTGCAGTTGCGCGATCCGCGGGCCGGTTATCTGCAGAACGACAATGCTTCGCCCGATGTGGTGACGCCCATCGATGGCGTGAATGCGAAGGACTATCCACCAGACATCTACTTCGATCTCCCGGGCCGCCAGACCACGCGTGGCGCCCGCGCCCTGCAGGTCCTCGGCGCCCATCCGCGAATGACCCTGGACGACGCGTTCGGGCTCGCTTTCGACGAAATGTGGATCACCGCACCCGGCTGGATCGACGCTTTGCGATATGCCACCCAAGCGCGGCCCGACCTTGTCACGGCCGCGTCTCCCGCAACCCGTCTTGCGTTGAACCGTATCCTCGGGTTTGACGGACAGGCGCATGCCGAGTCTGAAGCTGCGGTCGATTTCTATTTCTGGCGTGCCGCAGCCAACGGTCCGGTCGCAAAGCTACAGAACGGTGCGTTCATCGACTGGCCGTGGAAGGTAGAGCATTTCGATC
This sequence comes from Rhizomicrobium sp., assembly GCA_036490455.1. GTDB lineage: Bacteria > Pseudomonadota > Alphaproteobacteria > Micropepsales > Micropepsaceae > Rhizomicrobium. Next base: position 82,480 of record DASXDS010000009.1, on the reverse strand, counting down.
GCGAGCTCGCAACGACCTTGCTCACCGCGCTCGCCCAGTCGGTGGAGACACGGCATGCCGCTTATGGGGACCGGACGTTGAAGCTGGGCGATCTCGTGCGCGTGACACGCGGCGAAGTCGATCTGCCGGTCGGCGGCGTCACCATCGACTCCACGGCCGTTCCGCTCTGCGTCGAGATGTTCCGCGCCATCTGCGAACGCACGCCGCGCGCCTTCGGTGTCGTACCGTTCGGCAAGGACGGCCGTTTCATGGTCATCCGCGGCAGCCAGGCGATGCGCCTCGTTGAGTTCACCAAGCCATTGCGTGCATATTCGCTGTACGCGTTCGGTCAGAGCGACGATCCCAAGTCGCCGCACTATGCCGATCAGGTGCGTCTGTTCTCCGAGAAGAAGATGAAGCCGGCCTACTTCTCTAAAGCCGAACTTGCCGGTCACATCAGTGCGATGGAGACGCTTACCTTGCCCGCCGATATTGAGACGCCGCAGTGATACCGGCCGGTCTGTGGCAATCGCGCGGCTATGGCTGGTTGCTCGACGTCGCGCCGGCTGGCGATTTCACGGTTTACGACATCACCCAGATCAGCGGCGTGGCGGTCGATAGCGGTCCATTGTTCGAAGAGGTATTCGACAACGTCGTGTGTGAAAGCCCCAGCGTGCTGCGGCTCACGCATCGCGGCGACGTCACGACGTATTGGTTCGATCGCCTGGGCGCGATGCCGGCGCAATGTGCCGGCGATTTTGCGAGCGACGACGCCCGCCGCAATTTCGAAGTCCTTTGGCGCCAGTTCCGGGAGAACTATGCCTTCTTCCCGTTGCGCGGTGTCGATTGGGAGCAAAGCTATCGCACCTTCCGTCCGAGAGTCGGCGCCAATATCAGCCGTGAAGATCTGTGGCAGGTGTTCCGCGATCTCATCGGTCCCTTGCGCGACACGCATGTGAAAATCTCCGACGGCCCGCGAACCCTCGATGTCACCAGCCCGATCCGCGATCGCAAGCAAAAACTCATCGAAACCTTCAACGCGCCGCCCTGGTCAGAAAGCCGCCTGAAATACACACAGGTTCTGCAGCAGGCGCTCGGCGATATGTTCCTCGGCGGCCGGTTTCGCACCGCTTCCAACCATATGATGATCTACGGCGAGATCGCGCCCGCGATCGGCTACGTCACACTGTTCGGTGAGTTCGGCCATGCCGGCACGCCCTGCGCGTCCGCCGCGCTCGACTTGCCGCGCCCGCGCGCCGAGGCAGCACCATTCCTCGCCGACGAAATCGCCGCCATCAACGCGTCGCTGGACGAAATCGCCATCGCTTTCGCCGATATGCGTGCCGTCATCGTCGATGCCCGGTTGAACTATGGCGGTTATGACCGCCTCGCGCTCGAGTTTGCCGGCCTCTTTACCGACCAGCCGCGTGTCGCGTATCGCAAGAAGGCATGGACCGGAAACGGCTTTACCTCTTCGCAGGACATCGGCGTCGCACTGCGGAAGCACACGCTCGCGCATCTGCCCGTGGCGTTGCTCACCAGCAAGCAGACAGCGAGCGCAGGCGAGATCCTCGTCCTCGGCATGATGGCCTGCCCGAACGTTACCCGAATTGGCGAAGCCACCCTCGGCATCCTGTCGGACAACCTCTACAAGCCGCTTCCCATCGGCTGGGAGGTCAGCCTCTCCAACGAAGTCTACGAGGCGCCTGACGGCGCGCTGTACGAAGCCATCGGCATTCCACCCGAGATCGAAACGCCGGTATTCGATCCGGCCGATGTGCGCGCCGGCCTCCACATCGCCGTCCAGCGTGCGCTAGAATTCCTTCGTACGCGCCTTCATCCCTGACTTCGGAATCTCATCTATGCAGCCTTACATCGCGGCCGTCGCCCAGCTTGCTCCGGTGCCGTTCGACCCGTTGCGCTCGGCGGAGATCGCCGCCGCGGCCATCGCCGATGCCGCCCGCAACAACGCAAAGATCGTCGTGTTCCCCGAAGCCTTCCTCGGCGGCTATCCGAAAGGCGCATCGTTCGGTGCGCCCGTCGGCACGCGTTCGCCGGCGGGCAGGGCAGCGTTCCAGCGTTACTATGACGGCGCCATCGATCTCGCCGGTCCGGAAACCGCGCTGATCGCGGAAGCGGCGTGCGAGCACAAGATGTTTGTCGTCATCGGCTGCATCGAAAGGAGCGGCGGCACGCTTTACTGTACGGCGTTGTTCTTCAATGGCGAACGGGGGCTCGTCGCCAAGCACCGCAAGCTGATGCCGACGGCGGCGGAGCGCCTCATCTGGGGCTTCGGCGACGGCTCGACCCTGCCGGTGCTCGACACGCCGCTCGGCAAGATCGGTGCGGTCATCTGCTGGGAGAACTATATGCCGATGCTGCGCATGCATATGTATGCGAAGGGCATCTCGATCTATTGCGCGCCCACCGTGGATGACCGCGACAGCTGGCTCTCGACCATGCGCCACGTCGCGCTGGAGGGCCGCTGTTTCGTCCTCACCGCCTGTCAGCGCATCACCCGCGCCGCCTATCCCACCGACTACGAATGCAGCTTCGGCAACGACCCGGCGACGGTGCTGATCCGCGGGGGCAGCGCCGTCATCGACCCGCTCGGGAACGTACTGGCCGGACCGGACTTCTCCGGCGAGAGCATCCTTTATGCCGAAATCGATCCGTCCGTCGTCACGCGCGGCAAGTACGATCTCGATGTTGCGGGTCACTACGCCCGGCCTGACATCTTCTCGCTGTCGGTTAACGAGACACCGCAGCAGGCGGTCGTCGTCACGCGGGACTGATCAGGCGTTCAGATAAGACCAGTATGTCGCCGGGTCGATGTTCGCGCCGCACACGATCACACCGGCATTGCGACCTTTGAGCCGATCCTTCAGCGGCCCGCATAGCGCGGCCGTTGCCGCAGCACCGGCCGGTTCGACCGCCAGCTTTGCATCCTGAAATAGAAGACGCATCGCGCGCTTCAGTTCATCGTCGTCCACCCGGACGATCTCGTCGATGGAATCGCGGCAGAGTCCAAAGCTGTAAGGCTGCGCCGACGGTGCCCCCAGGCTGTCTGCGATGGTCGCCACCTTGTCGATACCTTGGGGCGAGCCCTTCTCGAAGCTGCGATACATCGAATCCGCGCCGAATGGCTCGACGCCATACACGACGGCGTTCGGCCGCATCATCTTCACCGCCGTCGAAACGCCGGCTGCCAGGCCGCCGCCGCCGATCGGCACGATCACCGTGTCGATTGCGGGGTTCTGTTCGATCAATTCGACCACCAGTGTCGCCGTGCCCATGGCCGTGCCGCGCCCCTCATAGGGATGCACGAAGATGCGACCTTCGGTTCGCTCGATCTCGTGCACCAGGTCGAACGCCTTGTGCACGTCCTCGACCTGGATCACCTCGGCGCCATAGTGCTTGCACGCCGCCACGCGCGCCGGGTTCGAGCGCTGCAGCATCACCAGCTTCGCCGAAACGCCACGGCTCTTGGCGGCGAATGCCACGGCAATCGCATGATTGCCCGCACTCACTGCCGTCAGGCCGTTCGCGATCTGGGCGTCGCTGTAGCCGGCCAGCACCGCCAGCGCACCGCGAATCTTGAAGCTGCCACCAATCTGCATCAGCTCGAGCTTCAACGTCACGCTCGCCGCGTTGTGCCCGCTCTGCGCGATGCCGCTCGCCGGATGGCAACGCAGCACGGGTGTGTGAACGATCTGGTTTCGGATCTGCGCATGAACTTGCCGGACATCGTCCAGCGTGAAATCGGCACTCACGAAAATCTCCCGGCGTCGTGCACCGGCATAGTGCCATGCCCGGTGCCCGCGGCAAGCCAGTCCCACACGATGGCGGCATGCGGCCGTTCACAGCTCAGCAGAAATGACGGTGCATCCGATGTTTTCACGATCAGCACGGGGCTGCCGAGCAGAACAGAGGAAGCCGCACTGCCGGTCCCGAATGTCTCGGGGTGCAGATCGAGCGGGCAGGCCGATGCGAGCGCCATCCGCGCCGACGGTCCCGTGACTTCAAGCGTGCAGAAACGGCTGCTCAGGTCGCTTGCCAGCCCTGCAGTTGCCGGAAGATCGGCGAACGCACGAACCAGCGCGCAGTGCCGCGCCGCCGGTGTGTAGATGCGCCACACATCTGGCTCGGTGCCGACGATCCATCCTTCGCCGAAGGTGCGCGCCGTGTTGATCGCCTTGGGAAGCTCTGCCACCAGCCTCGTTTCCAGCACGCTTGCCGGCGTGCCGCGCACGAGCCGGAGGCCGAGCACAGCCAGCGTGCTCTCGTGTATAGACAGCCCATCGGTGTGATGTTCGGTCTGATGCGGTGTCAGCGCCGACTGTCTCTGGAGGTCAGGCATGCAGCCTCGCTCCGCCCGGGTCATACGCACACGGCGCGCAGATCTGCGCCTGCGTTCGCATGCCGAGATTCTGCAGGGTCACAGTCTCGCCGATCCGCGCCAGTCCGTTCCTAATCATGCCGAGCGCCACGAAGCGTCCCAGCACCGGGCTGAAGCCGGCCGACGTCACCCAGCCTTCTGATTTTCCGTTATGCACCAAATGGCTGCCGGCCATGATCTCCCGTCCCGGTGCGAGCGGTGCAATCCCGACGAACTGATGCCGCTCGCTCCGGTTCGCTTCCGGCAGCATCGTCGAGCGCCGTCCGATAAAGTCTGTCGATTTGTTCGCTATCGCCGTCCCGTAGCCCAGGTCTTGGGGATAGGTCGTCCCGTCCGTATCGCTGCCGACATGAAGAAAGCCCTTTTCCAGCCGCAAGCGCATCACGGCTTCGAGCCCAACCGGCACCGCACCTGCTGCGACGCATCTGCGCCACAGCGCCTCGCCATATTGCGAGGGCACGCTCACCTCGTATGACCGCTCGCCGGTGAAACTCACCCGCGTGACGCGACACGGCACCTCTCCGATCGTAGAATCGCAGAATCGCATATGCGGCAGGACATCGTCTGTAATCCCGGCATCGATGCACAACGCATGCAGCTGCGTCAGCGCCTGTGGCCCGGCCAACGTCATCGTCGCCCATTGGTTTGTCACGTCTTCGACGGTGACCTGCAGCGACGTCCATTCGCATTGCAGCCACTCTTCCAGCCAGAAGGCGACGGCCGATGCGTGTGCCGATGTCGTGCCCACAAGAAACTCATGCTCCGAGATACGGAGCACCACCCCGTCATCGAATACGATGCCGCTCTCATACAGCATCAGGTCATAGCGGCAGCGCCCGACCGGGAGCGTGCTCATCATGCCGACATAGATACGATCCAGAAACGCCGCCGCGTCGCGTCCCGCGACGCGGAGCTTGCCGAGCGGTGAGGCGTCGAACACGCCGACGCTGCGACGCACCGCCAAGACCTCGCGCCGGACGGCGGTTTCCTCGGTCTCGCGGGGCTTGGGATAGAAGGCCGGCCGCAACCAGCCGCCGTAATCCTCCATCGCCGCGGTTGCTTCGCGATGCGCGCGATGGGCCGAGAGCTGCTGAAAGGGGTGATAGAACCGTCCCGTTCGTCCGGCCGCCAATGCGCCAAGCCGCACCGGATTGAAAGGCGGGCGGAATTTCGTCGTGCCGATCTCGGCAATCGGCTTCTCCAAAACATCGGACAGCACGCCGATCGCGTTGATGTTGCTCGTCTTGCCCTGATCGACCGCCATGCCCAGCGTCGTGTAGCGCTTTAGGTGTTCGACCGAGCGATAGTTCTCGTCTGCCGCTTGCCGGATATCTCTGCTCGTCACATCGTTCAGCAGGTCGACCCATGCGCGTCCGTTCCCGGTGTCGGGCGTTTGCCAAGCTGCCCGCGATGCACGCTGCACCGGTTCTGCAGCAACCGCAGGCGTGGGTACATCGTCCACGGCAAACCCCGCCGCGCGCGCTGCCGCGGTACCGGCTACGGCGCCGCCGCGCAGTGCACCGGCAAGCGAAAATTCTCCGACCGCAGCACCTGTGACCGTTCCATCCTGCGTCCATGCAGCCGTTACAAATGTCTGCAGCCGGTCGTCGTAGCGCAGCCGTCCGCCCGATTGCGAAAACAGATGCACCACCGGATTCCAGCCGCCGGATACGCACAACAGATCGCATGCGATCCGCTCGCTGCTGCCGTCATATCCCGCGATCTCAACCGCTCGCACGCCGGCGCGTCCGATGGCGTTCACCGGCGATCGTCCCAGCAACAGCCGCACGCCTGCGTTCGCCAGGGCGGCCGCGAATCCGTTCGGCGCTTCGTTGCGGGAGTCCACGACAGCCGCCACGGTCACACCATGCGCAGCAAGTTCCAGCGCAAGAGGATAGGCGCTGTCGTTGTTCGTCGCGATCACGGCGCGCCGTCCTGCCGCCACGCCGTAGCGGTTGAGATAGGTCCGCGCCGCGCTCGCGAGCATGATGTTGGGCCGATCGTTGTTGCGGAACACCAGCGGCCGCTCGAACGCGCCAGTCGCCAACACCACGTGCCGCGCCCGCACGCTGTGAAGCATTTGCTGTGCGTCGATCAGATTCATTGTGTTGTGGTCGTAGTATCCGAACGCCGTTGTGGCAGGCAGCAACGTTACGTTTCCGGCCGCACGCAACGCTGCAACAGCGCGCTCGACCCACACCGCGCTCTGCGTGCCGTCGATCGTCTCGTCTGCGCCCAACAGTGAGCCGCCGAAGTCCACCGTTGCTTCTGCCAGAACGACCCGCGCACCGGAGCGCGCCGCCGCCAGCGCCGCGCTCAATCCGGCCGGCCCTCCGCCGATCACCAGCACATCGCAGAAGGAATAAACCTGCCGGTAGCTCGCGGCGTCCGGCGCGCTCGGTACCGTGCCCAGTCCTCCCATGCGCCGGATCGCGCCCGAGAACCAGGACCATCGCGGCCACATGAAGGTCTTGTAGTAGAACCCCGCCGCAAGGAATGGACTGAACAGGTCGTTGATCGCGCCGATATCGAACCGCGCGCTCGGCCACGCATTCACCGCGCGCGCCACGAGGCCGTCGCGGAGCACAACTTCCGTCGCTTTCAGGTTCGGTTCGGCGAGTGCGCCTTCGCCCAGCTGCACGACGACATTCGGTTCCTCGATGCCGCTCGCGAAAATTCCGCGCGGCCGGTGAAAGCGAAAGCTACGGCCGGCAACGCGCACGCCGTTCGCGAGCAGCGCGGACGCCAGCGTATCGCCTTCGAATCCCCCGTAGCGCTTGCCATCGAAATGGAACGTCAGCGGTTTGCTGCGGTCGATCCGGCCGCCCGAGGCCAGACGAAAAGGCTGTGCCGGACTCACCGCGTGCGCTCCGCATCGAGCGCGGGCGATGCTTCACCCATGCGATAGGCCGCGAGCACTTTGTGACTAGCCGTGTCACGCAGGAGATTGAACCATTGCCGGCAGCCATGCGTGTGCCGCCAGCGCTCGCGCCCGACGCCTTTCGGATTTTCGCGCTGATAGAGATACGCGCTCCACTCAGCGTCGCTGACAGCAGCGAACGGTTCGGGCCGTGTCAGATGAGACTCGCCGCCGTAGTCGAACTCGATCTCGGCGCGCGGTCCGCAGTAAGGGCAGGGGATCAGCAGCATCGGACCATCCCCTCAATGCGCGATGCCGGACGCGGCGCCTTCGTCGACCAGCGCACCTGAGGTGAAGCGTTCCAGCCCGAAGGGTTCGATCAGCGGATGCGCGCGATCGTGCGCGATGGTGTGCGCCAGCGTTGCGCCACCCGCCGGAATGGCCTTGAAGCCTCCCGTGCCAAAGCCGCAGTCGATATAGAGATTGTCCACCGGCGTCTTGCCGAGGATGGGCGAAGAATCCGCCGTCACATCCACCACGCCTGCCCACTGGCGCATCATGCGCAAGCGGCTGAAGGTCGGGAACGCATCGAGCAGGCCGGCGATGGTTTCCTGCGTCACCGGCAGGTTGCCGCGCTGCGCATAGGACGGATAGAGATCGAGCCCGCCGCCGATGACAAGTTCGCCTTTTTCCGATTGGCTGACATACATTCCGGTCGAACCGGAGAGCACAGTCCTATGCAGCACGGGCTTTACCGGCTCCGACACCAGCGCCTGCAGCGCATAGCTCGTGATCGGCAGGCGGAAGCCGGCGAACCGCGCAAGGATCGTCGAATGTCCCGATACCGCCATCGCGGCGCGTCCGCAGGCGATATCGCCGCGCGAGGTTTTCACTGTCGTGACGCGATTGCCGCTCTTCTCGAAGCCGGTGACTTCGCAATTCTCCACGATGTCGACGCCCAGTGCGTGTGCCCCGCGCGCGTAGCCCCAGGCCACCGCATCATGCCGCACGGTCCCGCCCGGCCGGTGCAGCACGCCACCAAGCACCGGAAAGCGTGGATCCGTCGTCTTTTTCAGCAACGGAATTTCGCGCCGTACTGCCGCCGCATCCAGCATCTCGCACGGAATGCCATTGATCTGCATGGCGTTCGCCCAGCGCATCAGCGCATCGTGCTGATGCCGGCTCTGGATCAGATTGATCACACCATGGCTGCTCATCATTACATTAAAGTTCAGCTCGTGCGAAAGATCTGCGTAGAGCTTCAGCGCGTAGTCGTAGAACGCTGCACTCTCGGGATAGAAATAGTTCGAGCGCACCACCGTCGTGTTGCGTCCGGTATTGCCGCCGCCTATCCAGCCGCGCTCGATCACCGCCACGTTCGTGATGCCGTGCCGTTTGGCGAGGTAGTATGCCGTCGCGAGTCCGTGCCCACCGCCACCGATCACGACGACGTCATAGGACGGTTTCGGCTCCCGGCTCTGCCACGCCGGCTGCCAGTTGCGATTGCCGGTGAGCGCATGCTTCAGGATGGCGAACGCCGAATACCGCTCGCGTTTCGGGCGCACTGTCGCGGCTTTGGCCGTCGCCTCTCGCGCCAACGCGACATCGGGCGCGCTCGTCAACGCCATGGCAAGCCCTGCATCAGCATCGCTGATGTCATTTCCGCTCGGCAGGATACGTTTTGCCATCGGACAGCAGCGTGAGACCGGTCACGGTATCGCCCTTCATGGCGAACGTGACGACGGCCTGCGATCCGGTCACGGCGAACTTTCCGCCGCCCATGTCCTTCATCGCACCCGCGTCCTGTCCAGGAACCTGGATGAACAGCGTGCCGTCCCTGAGCGACACCACGGTATCGGCTCCGAGCAGCGCATAGGTGCCTGCGAACTTTGCGAGCGGCGAGATCGGTTTTGCCGCTTCCGCCGCTTTGTGTGCTGCCAGCGCTTCGGGCAGACCCTCGATATACTCTGCGCCTACCGGCACGACGACGCTCGATCCATCCAGGGCATCACCGATCGGCTGCGCCCGTCCACCAAGGCATTTCGCGAGAAACATCTCCCAGATCGCAAAGGACGAATTGTTGTTCGCCTGCCGCAGCAGGCCGTGTCCTTCGTCGGGATAGAGCAGATAGGTCACAGGCACGCCGTGCGCCTTCAACGCCGCCACCATGCTGTCGGATTCCACCTGCGGCACGCGCCGGTCGTTCGCACCCTGCACGATCAAGATCGGTCCCTTCACGCGATCGACGTGATTGATCGGCGAGCGGTCGCGCAGTTTCGCGAGCCCTTCCGGTGTGCGGGGATCGCCAAGATTGGCGGCCAGCGACTCCAGCGACCATTCCGGCGGCTTGCTTTTGATGAAGGTCTCGAGGTTCGCCGGACCCACGACGTCGATCGCGCATTTGTAGAGGTCGGGCCGCTGCGTGATCGCCGTCAGCGTTGCGAAGCCGCCATAGCTCCCGCCGAGAACCGCAATCTCCTTCGGATCGGCGACTTTATCTGCGATCAGGTGCTCGACCTGTTCGTCGACGTCGCGGTTCATCGCGCCACCCCACTCGCCTTGCTGCGCGTTGAGGAACTTCTTGCCGAAGCCGGGCGAACCGCGGAAGTTCATGTAGAACACGCCATAGCCGCGATTGTTCAGCCACTGCAGCAGCGGCGCAAAACCGAACTGCGCCCGCTCGTCGCTCGGACCGCCGTGGATCAATGTCACCATGGGGACGGGATGCAGCGGATGGCCGTCCTGGTTCGGATCGGCATCGAGCGGCAGCGAGACATAGCCGATGAGATCGAAGCCATCGCTCGACTTCGTCACCACGGGATTCATCTTGGTGAGCGGCAACCCTTCGAGCTGCGGCGTCAGGGTGAACAGCTTGGTCAACTTTTTCACCGGCCGGTCGTAGCGATAGACCGTCTCCGGCGCGTCGCTCAGCATAAACTTCACCAGCCAGACGCGATCGTCCGACGAGCGGCTCAGGATCGTCAGCGCGCCATCAACCGACTTCTGCAGGAAGTCGAGATCGCCTTTGATCGCCGGATCGATCGCCACCATTTCCGGCCGCGTCCAGTAGCGCACATAGGCCTGCACCTTACCGGTATGCGGTTCCACCACCTCGCTCATCAGATCGACTTGCGGGTCCTGGGCCAAGGTCGTGATCTTCTTGGTGTTCAGGTCGAACTCGACCAGTGCCTGCGTGTTGCGGTCTTCGGCGCTGAACATGCGCAGCTTGGTGTTGGTGGGATCGAAGCTGATCGCGCGGTTGTGCGGACCTTCGACGCCATACTGGCGATAGAACGTCCACTCACCGCCTTTGTTGCGGGTGTAGATCGCCTCGCCCTTGTCGTTGATTTCGGCACCGATCCGCGCCTCGTAATCGTTGTCGGCGAGCATCACGACAAACTTGTCGTTCTTTAGCGCCAAGGTCCGCTTACCGGTGGCCAGATCGATCCAGTAGAGATCGTAGAACCGCGGGTCGCTGCCATAGATGCCGGCCAGGATCTTGCCGTCCTTCGAGCCCGGCTCGCAGCCGAGATAGGACGCAGGCCGCTGGCAGATGAAAGCCCGCACGCCATCGCCCGGCGTCAGGTCGACGACATCGCCCGTCGCGACATCGACACGATTGACGTGGAATTTCTCATCGCCGTTGTGATCGCGCAGGAACACGAGGTAGCGGCTGTCGTCCGACCAGTAATACATCAACGAGTCGCTGACGTCGGTCGGATTGACGTCGCGGTCCTTGTAATGCGTAACCGGACGCCAGTCCGACGGCCGGTCCAGCGGTGCTACGAAGTAATTCGCGATTCCATTGAGCGGCTTCACGGCGCTGATGAACTTGCCGTTCGGGCTCAGTAGGGGCGAGCGCACCTCCGGCTGCGCAAACAGCAGAGCGCGCGTCAGCAACGGAGGCTCAGCCGGAGGCTTCGCCGCCAAAGCGAAGGCGGAGAAGCACGCGAAGATGGAGGACGCCAACAACAGCCGGATGGCAGTGGAACGCACTATAACCTCCATTGTGCGCAAGCGTTGCGCGCAGAAATTCAGCGCCACCATACATATCTGTATTGAGAGCGACAAGCCGCAAAAACGTTATGTTTTCGGTCGGTACGCACGATATTCATGTTCGAGGATCGACATCAGCTTCAGGCTCCGGAACTCACTGTCCCGGCGCTCCGCGTCTCGCGCCAAACCCTCCAGAACGAAGCCAAGCGCGCGATAGAGATGCTCCGCCCGGGCGTTGTCTTCGAACAGATCGAGATAAAGCCGGTGTGCGCCCAGCCGGTCGAAGGCTTCTTCCATGATCAGCCGGCATGCGGCGCGTCCGCGGCCACCGCCCGGCTCCGCCAGCGCCACGCGACAGAGCTGGATCGCGCGATTGGGCGACGTCAGTCCGTTGAGGAACGCGTAACCGATCGCGCGGTCCTGCTCCTCGAACATCAGGTAGCGAAAATCTGGATCGTTCATCGCACGAGCGTGACGCTCCGCCGGCCAGGCATTGATGAACGGTGAAAACTCCGGCCGCTGCTCGAGGGCCACGATGAAGCCGATATCGTCCTTCTGGGCGCGGTGAAGCTGCACTAGCCGTCTTTCGAAAGAAGCGCAGGCATCCCAGCCGGTTGTGTCGCCTCGAAGGCAGAGCAGGCGCGCAACACCGTGTCGTCTTCGTACCGACGCCCGACGATCTGCAATCCGGCTGGCAGACCCGCTTTGGTGAAGCCGCAGGGAATAGAGGCCGCGGGCTGTCCCGTCAGGTTGAAGGGAAAGGTGAACGGCGTCCAATCGATCCAGGTCTTCTGTTCGGGCCGGTCGACCTGTTTCTCGATCGCGAAGGCGGCGATCGGTTCCGCAGGTGTCAGCAGCAGGTCGTAGCGTTGATGGAACAGGTTCATCTGACCGCCAAGGAGACCGCGCGCATAGTCCGCGTCCATGTACGCCATATGCTCCAGCGACGCGCCATAGGCCGCCAATGCCACCAGCCCCGGATCCATGTCTGCCTGTGCTTCTTTCGGAAAGGCCGCGACCGAATGGGCACAACCCGTCGCCCATATCTTGCGGAAGATATCGGTCGGATCGTCCATCACATGGTCGACCAGTTCCAGATCCGCGCCGAGCGATTCGAACGTCATCGCCGCCGCTTCGACCAGCGCCGCAATCTCCGGATCGACCTTCGCGAAACCCAGCGTCGGGCTGTACGCGATCCGCAAGCCTTTCACGCCATCCTTGAGCCTATCCACGTAGCGCACGCCGGAGGCGGGCAGGCTGAACCAGTCGCGCGGGTCCGGTTGTGCCAGCACGTCCAGTAGCATCGTGCCGTCTTCCACGCCGCGTGTCATCGGTCCGGCATGCGACGTCATCCCGAATTTGCTGAGCGGATAGACCGGCACGCGCCCGAATGTCGGCTTCAGGCCGAAAATGCCACTGAACGCCGCCGGGATACGGATCGACCCGCCGCCATCGGTGCCGAGATGCAGGACACCCATGCCAAGCGCTGCTGCCGCGGCGGCTCCGCCGCTCGATCCGCCTGATGTCCGCGAAATGTCCCAGGGATTGTGCGTCGCGCCATAGAGCCGATTGTCGGTCGTACCCTTCCAGCCGAACTCGGGCGAGTTGGTCTTGCCGAGCATCACCGCGCCGCTTTCGCGCAGCCGCGCCACGGTGGGCGCATCTTCGTTCGCGATCCCGTCCGCCGGCGTCGCCAGCGAGCAGCGCCGAATCGGCCAGCCCTTCGCCAGCAGCAATTCCTTTACGCTCGCCGTTACGCCATCGACCGGGCCTAGCGGTTCGCCGCGAAGCCAACGCGCCTGCGATGCCTTCGCTGCCGCCAGCGCACCTTCGGCATCCACAAAGACAAAGGCGTTCACTTTTCCGTTGAGCGCCGCAATGCGATCGAGCGCCGCCTGCGTCGCTTCAACCGGTGAAAACGCCTTCGTGCGGAAGCCATGCGCCAGCTCCGCGACAGTCATGCGCGTCAGGTCGCTACCGGTTTTCTGCATCCACACCCCGCTTTTCGTCTCTTGACACTACTGTATGGAAGCGGCTCACTTCAACCGCGGCTCGCGCAATGCCGCCAACGGCGTATGATCGCCGCGACGGGGCGAAAGTGCAGGTTTTAATGGCTTTGGGCGGCATTGGAACATGGCTGAAGGGGCTGGTGCGGCGCCAGTCGCAGGACGGTCAGCGCCTTCCCATCCTCATGCTCCTCAACTATTCGCTGCCCGCGCTCGTGACATCGATCGTGATCGTGCCCGTGATCGCGGTTCTGCCGACCATTTATGAGAAGTATTACGCCGTGAACTTCGCGGCACTCGGCATCGCCATGGCTTTGTCGCGCGGAATGGACGCGGTCGTGGATCCGGTGATCGCCTATCTCTCCGACAAGACCAACACGCCGATCGGTAGCCGCAAGCCCTGGATCATCGCCGGCGGCATTCTCTCCGTCATTGGCTGCTACTTTCTTTACATGCCGCAAAGCAAACCCGGCGCGCTCTACTTTCTGATCTGGTCGAGCGTCGTCTATTTCGCCTGGAGCATGATGACGGTGCCCTATGACGCGTGGGGCGCCGAACTTTCCGGCGACTACGAAGAGCGGGCTCGCATCTCGACTTACAAGGGCATGATAGGCGCAATCGGCAGCATCGCCTTCCTCGGCGCCCCGATATTCCTCTCCGCTTTCTTCGGTTTCAAGTCGACCGAAATGACACCGGAGGTCATGCGCATCGTCGGACTGTCGGTCATCATCCTGCTGCCCTTCAGCCTGATCCTGCTGGTCCTCTGGGTGCCGCAGGCGAAGGTCGTCACCACCACCAATGTCGGTGTCGTCGATACGTTTCGCGCCGTGATGTTCAACAGACCGTATCAGGTGTTCCTGCTCGTCTTCGGCGTGCAGGGACTCGCGCTTGGCATTTATGCGGCGCTGCTGCTGCCGTTCATGAGCGGTTATCTGCTGATCCCGGCCAAGTTCTCCTGGCTGATGATCGTCACCGCCGGCGCGTCGTTCATCTCGACGCCTGCATGGCTGTGGGCCTGCAAGGTGATGGGCAAGCATCAGGCCTGGGCGGTTGGATCGGCGCTCACCAACATCACCATCGTCGGTTGGCTGTTTGTCGCGCCTGGCCCGAGTTCGTTCGTGCCGTCGTTGATCATCTCCGCGCTGTACGGCTTGTTTTCGACCTGTGCCGCCGTCTGCTACCCGGCGATCCTCGGCGACATCAACGACTATGTCATCCTCAAGACCGGCTCCAACCGTACCGGCACGCACTTCGCGGGCGTCGCGTTGCTGGTGAAACTCACCTCGGCTGTCGGTGGTGGACTTGCGCTCGCATTGGTGGGTTTCTTCGGTTTTTCGACAGAGGCGACGGTCGCGCCGCATGGCTGGGCGAAGTTCGGTATCCTTTTCACCTTCATCGGCTTGCACACGTTTCTGCAACTCGTCGCCGCGGCGATGATCCTGAAGTTTCCGCTCAACAGGAAGAAGCACGACATCATCCGCAAGCGTCTCGATCAGCGTGCGGCGCGCCAAAAGCGCATCGAACCCGCGACAGCGGGGGCCGCCGTCGCTGCACCGCTCACCATCGCCCCCGATCCGGCATAGCGAACCCGCATGGACACCAACCCGGCCGCAACCGACGAACCACAAGGCTACCGGGCCAGCGGCAAAGGCATCGCCGGCGTTCATTCGCCCGCGATCGACGCATGCTTTGCCGCGTTCGATAAGCCGGCAACACCGGGTGCCAATGTTGCCGTCATCAAGGCCGGCGCGGTCATCCATCGCCGCGGCTATGGCGTTGCGAATATCGAGAATGACACGCCGTTCGCCGCCAACACCGGTTCGCAAATCGGCTCGACGACAAAACAATTCTGCGCCACCGCCATCCTGATGCTGGAAGACCGCTGCCTGCTTTCACTAACCGACAGCATCCGCAAATTCGTGCCCGAGATGCCGGCATTCATGGACGCCATCACCTTGCGTCATCTGCTCTCGATGACCAGCGGCTTGCCGGACGGTCTTTTGCTGCCCCTGTTCGCGGGTTTGCCCGTCGGCGGCAACCTCACGCGCGCCGCGCATCTTGCCGTTCTGGAGCGGCTGGGAGCGCCGATGTTCGCACCCGGCGCGGGCATGACGTATTCGAACTCCAACTACCTGCTGCTTTCTCTCGCGGTGGAGTGCGTCGGTGGCCAACCGCTTGGCGATTTCCTGCAAGAGAACATTTTCGCGCCGCTCCGCATGCGCGACACCGCACTTCTCTCCGATATAACGGCGGCGCGGCAGAACAAGGCGGCCGGTTACGTTCCCGGTCCGAATGGCACGCAACGGCACGGAGCTTTCGCGATCGAGCTCTGCGGCGATGGCGGCATCGTCTCCACGCTCGACGACATGACGAAGTGGCTGTTGCACTACCGCTATCCTACGCTGGTTCCCCGTTTCCGCGATCGCCTTGAGTCCGAAACGAGGCTCGCCGATGGCCGCTGCATCGCCTATCGCCTCGGCATCACCTCGAGCGTCGAGCAGGGCCGTCGCCGAATCGCGCATGGCGGCGGCATGCCCGGCTATCTCTGCGATTTCGTTTATTATCCCGACGACGATCTCGGGGTGATCGTTCTCGCGAACGGCGCCGATCTGTCGATCTTCGAGAAGGCCGACGCCATCGCGCACATCGTCAGCGGTACCAACGCGCCGGCGCCGCAAATCAGCGATCTGCCGTCCGGCCCCTATGTGAGTTTCACGCATGGCTATGCCGCCGCCCTGAAGCAGGAGCAGGGCCGCACCGTGCTTTATCTTATGGGGGAGCGGCTTCCGCTGCATCGCACAGGAACCGACACCTTCGAATCCGTGAAAGACTCCGTCGTCTGTCCGTTGCGCGTCACAAGTGAAATGCGCAACGGCCGCCCGCTGCTCGAACTCCAATGCGGCACTGTCGAGCCGGTTGTCTTCGAGCCTACTGGCGAGGAGGCCGCGTCCACTACTGATCTGACCGAGTTTACGGGCCGCTATCGAAGCCCGCTGCTACGCGAAACGCACATCATTACGATCGAAAACGGCGAACTGCGCATCGGTCTCGACAGCACCTTGCGGACTCTGATGTGGACAGGCCTTATGCCGCATGGCCGGGACGTCTTCAGCGCGACGTTTGCGGACGAACCCGACGCCACAGACATCACGCTGATCTTCCGCCGGGACGAGAAGGGCCGTATCAGCGGCTTCGCGTACAACACCTTCCGCACCCGCGGCCTCGTATTCGAGCGTCAGTCATGACGCCCGCATATCCGCCCACGCGCCGCACATCGTTCAGCGAGCAAATCCACGGCCGCACGCTTCCCGATCCGTTCCACTGGCTCGAAGGTGCGGAGGAGGCTGCTGAGATCGCCGCCTGGATGGCCGCGCAACAGGCGCTCACCGATCGGATCATCGGCACCGATCCGCGCGAACGTCGCATCCGCGATTATCTCACCGCATTCCTCGCGAAGCCGTTCGTCTTTCACACCTTCGATGCCGGACGATACCGATTCCAGCTGGAAGAACGTCCCGACACACAGCAACCTGTTCTGCTGCGCCGTGACAGCGTGAACACGATAGTCGCGGTGGATCCCGATGCCGCTCCGCTCGATGGCGTGCCCGCGATCCTCGATCAGGAATCGATCTCTGCCAGCCCTGATGGCCGCCACATCGCCTATTCGTTGAAGACGGCAGAAGATGTCGGCATGTCGCTCTTTGTCCGCGATCTCGAAACCGGCGCAGTGACGGAAGGTTTTCCGCTCAACATCCTGCCGCGTGTGAGTTGGCACCCACGCGGGCGCGGTTTCTTCTACAACCAGTGCCAGGGCGAATTTATCGAATCCGAACGGCGCGCCGGCCGTCCCGATGGCATCTACTGGCACGGCCTCGGTACGCCGCCCGCACAGGACAAGTTGATCTTCGCGATGACCTGGCCGGCCGCGCACGGCGCGATTCCCAATGTAAGCGACGATGGCCGCTTCCTCTTCGTCAACCAGATCATGCTGGTCGCCGACAGCTGTCAGCTCGATGCCATACCACTCGATGCGGAGTGCAATGCAATCGGCCACGCAATCGCACTCGTGCGCGAGTGCGGCGTCTCCTACATCGGCACCGCCGAACGCCGGCACTACTTTGCAACCGATCTCGATGCGCCGAACGGCCGTGTTGTCGCCTTCGATCCCACCGCTGCGCCGCGTCCGATCACGGTTGTGCCGGAACGCGCTGAGCCGCTCGATTTTTCCAGCCGCGCCGCACGCACCGAGCGCGCCGTTATAGCAGACCATCGACTCTATCTGACCTATCTCAACGGCAGCGGCCACGCGCTGCGCGCGTTCACACTCGCAGGCGAGGCGCTGCGCGACGTCCCCTTGCCGGCTGGCACCGCCATCGCAGGCGCCGGTGGCGATCGCTATGGCAAGCTCAGTGTCGCAAGTGACGGGCAACTGATCCTTGACCTCTGGCGTCGCGCCGCCCCGCCGTTCTCGGCCTTCTATGATCCGAAGACCCAAGGACTGGTCGCTCCGCCAGACGACGCAACGACCGACATTGTCACCGAAGAGGTTCGTTACCGCTCGAAAGACGGTACCGAAGTTCCGCTCACCATCCTCGCGCGCGGCGGCATTCCGCGCGACGGGTCTCGGCCGTGCCTGCTTTACGGCTATGGCGGCTGGGGCATGCCGATCATCCCGGAATTCCAGCTCGACATTGCCGGCTGGCTCGCGCTTGGCGGTGTCTACGCCGTTGCCAATATCCGCGGTGGCGGAGAGTTCGGTGCGCGCTGGCATGACGCGGGGAAGGGCGCCAACAAGCAGAACGTGTTCGACGACTTCATCGCGGCGGCCGAATATTTGATCGCCGAGCGCATTGCCAAACCCGGCCAGCTCGCCATCCGCGGCCTCAGCAATGGCGGTCTGCTCACCGGCGCGTGCCTGACACAGCGTCCGGAGTTCTTCGGCGCGGTCATCAGCGAGCTGCCGCTCCTCGATCCTTTGCGAATGGGGCGCGATCATTGGAGTGCGCAGATTGCACCCGAGCTCGGCAATCCGACAGATGATCCCGGCGCGTTCGATACCATCGCGCGCTATTCGCCGCTGCAGAATCTGCACGAAGACGTTGCCTATCCACCCACGCTGGTCGTCGCCGCCGACAAGGACGCGCAACTGCTGATGGACGGCGCGCGGAAATTCGTTGCCACACTGCAGGCCCTCGAACCCGCCGGTGGTCCGTATCTACTGCACATCGTTCGCGGTGCGGCACATGGCGGCTGGAGCAAGTCGCAGCAGATCGAAACTGCGAGCCGCGAGCTCGCCTTCTTCGCGCAGATCTTCGGCATGACCTTAGCGGCAGAAAGAATCGGAGCCTGATATGGCCAAATGGAACATTGGTGAGAAAGCCACGGCGCTCCATCAGGATGCGCTCGTGTGGGACAACCATTCCTGCTTTCCGCAGGAGGGCGCCGAGCCCTTCTTCCCGCTGCTCGAACGTTACCGCGCGTCGGGTGTCAACGTTCTCGGGGTGAACATCGGCGATTCCGACGTCGAACTCGCGGAGATGATCCGGCTCGCCGCAGCCCTGCGCGACTACATCGCGCACAACGCCGATCGTTTCGCACTGATCCGCACAGCCGACGACATCGCCGAGGCGAAGGCGCAGGGCAAGCTCGCCATCCTGCTGGATATCGAGGGCGCCTACGCGATGGACGAACAGCTCTCGATGATTCAATTCTATTACGACATCGGCGTCCGGTGGATGCTGATGGTCTACAACGCCCGCAACCTCGTCGGTTCCGGCGTGCATGACGAAATCGACACTGGCCTTACTCCGTTCGGCCACAAGGTGGTAGCGGAGATGGATCGCGCCGGCATCATAAAGTGCTGCAGCCACACCGGCTATCGCACCACACTCGATACCTTTGCCGCGTCGGCGAAGCCGTGCATTTTCTCCCACTCCAATCCGCTCGCCCTTCGCAACCATCCGCGCAACATTCCGGATGAACTGATCGACGCCTGTGCGAAAACAGGCGGCGTTATTTCGATCAACGGCGTCGGCATCTTCCTCGGTGACAACGACATCAGCACGGCGACGGTGGTCCGTCATATCGACTACGTCGTCCAGCGCGTTGGTGCGGCGCATGCCGGCATCGGCCTGGATTTCGTCTTCAACCAGCAAAGTCTGGACGACAACTTGAGGCAGGCGAGCACGATCTGGCCCGCCGGTTACGGCTATGCACCTGGCATCAAATTCGTGCCGCCGGAGCAGCTTCCGGAGATCACAGAAGCGTTGCTGATGCGCGGATACAAGGACGCCGACATCCGCGGCATCCTCGGCGAGAACATGATGCGTGTCGCGCGCGTTGTGTGGCCGGTATGACTGCCATCGACACGTTTGCCGACGATCTGCTGCTGCGGATGCTGACGCTGCGTCCTGACCTCGCGGCCGAGATGGGCGTGACCACGGTCGGAAACCATCGCTTGCCTCAGGACATGCTCCCCGATTTCTCCGACGCCGGAGGAGCGGCGGCCGACGCGATGATGGCCGATGCCTCTGAGCGCCTGAAACAGATCGCGCGGCCGTCCTCCGGAGAGGACGCCATCACCCATCGCGTCGTACGCTATGTGCTGGAAGACGGCGCCTTCTCGTTTTTCCGCGGCCGCAGCGGGCACCGCTTCGTCGATACGCCGTATCCCGTCAATCACCTGAGCGGTTTCCATCCTATCCTCGTGCTGATGCTGTCGCGCGACCATGGCATCCGCACACCGGACGATGCCGAGGCCTATCTCGCGCGCCTCGCGCAAATTCCACGTGCCTGTGCGGGCGTCGAAGATGCACTGGAATCCCGCGCGGCGAGGGGAATCGTCGCGCCACGCTTCACGTTGCTTGCCTCGGCCGCAGACATGCGCAGCTTTGCGGTGGATCCGCCGGCGCAGAATGTCCTCGTCACGTCGCTCGCGGCCAAGCTCCACGATGCGCGCATCCCGAACAGCGAAACCTTCGTCGCGCGCGCTGCAAGGTTGCTTGAACTCGAAATCGTCCCTGCCTACACGCGCATTGTCGCGCTTATTGAAGAACTTGCCGCCGGCGCCGGCGAAGAGCGCGGCTTCTGGTCCCTGCCGGACGGCGCGGCGCATTACGAGTGGCTTTTCCGCGCATCCACAACATCCAACCTCTCGCCCGACGAAGCCAACGGCATTGGCCGCGCCGAAGTCGCGCACGTGCAAGCCACGATCCGCGACCGCTTTGCCGCGCTCGGAATCCATGGCGAGGACATCGCCGCGCTCTACGCCCAGATCAGCGATGCCCCTTCATATCGCTATGCGCGAGGCGGCACCGGCCGCGCCGCCGTCTGGTCCGATGCCAACACCCTGATGCGCCGCTTCGAAAGCGCCACGCTCGATCTCTTCAACACCCGTCCGCGCGCGGCGCTGGACCTCGTCGAGATACCAGCGACGCTCGAAGATACAATGCACACGCATTACACCCCGCCGGCCGCCGATGGCTCGCGACCCGGCCGCTTCTCCCTCAACATCGCACTCGCCCAGGGCAACCCGCGCTGGGAACTAGCGACGCTCTGCGCCCACGAAGGCACGCCGGGCCATCACCTCCAGCTCGCCATCGCACAGGAACTGCCGATCGCATCTGTTTTTCGCCGCACCGTTGTGTTCGATGCGTATATTGAAGGCTGGGCGAAATATGCCGAGACCATTCCCGAAACCCACGGTCTTCTCGACGATCCCCATGCGCAACTCGGCCGCCTGCGCGGCGAGCTCTATTCCACCGTCAATCTGGTGCTGGATACGGGCGTTCATACCATGGGCTGGAGCCGCGACCAGGCGCGGACCTTTTTTCGCGACAACACTGGCGTCAGCGAGGACTTCGCAGGTGTCATAGCCGACCGCAGCTTCGTCACGCCAGGTCAGCTCTGCTCGTACAAGGTCGGGATGATGAAGTTCCTCGCCGCCCATGACCGTTTCCGCGGCCGCGATGTCCGCGATTTCCACGACTGCGTCCTCGGCCATGGCGCCTTGCCGCTCAGCGTTCTCGACGACGTCGTCACCGCCACCCTCTCCGGGAGCCTTTCATGATCCGCAACGATACGGCGCTTGCCACCGCCGATGTGAAGCATGTGATTCACGGCTTTACCAATCTTTCGACGCACGAAGCGGGCGGCCCGAAGATCATCGTGCGCGGCGAGGGGGTGCGCGTGATCGACGATACCGGCCGGGATTACATCGAGGCCGCAGGCGGGATGTGGTGCGCCGCGCTGGGCTTCAGCGAGAGTGCACTGGCTGAAGCCGCGTCCGAACAACTCGCGCGGCTGCCCTACTATCACACGCTGACGTCCAAATCGGTCGATCGTTCGATCGAGCTGGCGGAGAAGCTCTGCGCCATAGTTCCGATTCCGGATGCGAAGGTCTACTTCGCGGTCACCGGCTCGGAAGGCAACGACTATGTCGTCAAATTCTTGTGGGCCTACAACAATATCATCGGCAGGCCGCAGAAGAAGAAAGTGATCACCCGCTGGGGCGCCTATCACGGCGCCACGATCGGCGCGACCAGCCTCACCGGGCTTGCGCGCAATCACGCGCTGTTCGACGCACCGCTCGACCGCTTTCTTCATACCGGCAACATGCATCACTATATGGAGGCGCACGATGGTGAGAGCGAAGAGGAATTCGCCGCCCGCCGCGCCGACGAGCTCGAAGCACAAATCCTGCGTGAAGGTCCCGATACCGTCATGGCGTTCATGGCCGAACCCGTGATGGGCGGTGGCGGCGTGATCCTGCCGCCGGCGGACTACTACGCGCGCGTGCAGAAGGTGCTGAAGAAATACGACATCATGTTCCTCGCGGACGAGGTCATCACCGGCTTCGGCCGCACCGGCAATATGTTCGGTTGCGAGACGTTCGAAATCCAGCCGGACACGATGGTTCTCGGCAAGGGCATCACCGCGGCATACCAGCCGCTCGCTGCCGTCGTGCTCAGCGATCAGATCTATCAGGGCCTCAAAGCTGTCAGCGATCAAGTCGGCTCCTTCGCACACGGTGCCACATACAGCGGCCATCCTGTGGCCGTCGCTGTCGGCCTGAAGACCATCGAGTTGATGGAGCAGCGCAACATTCTCGCCAACGTCCGTGCCTCCGGTGCCTATCTGCGCGAACGCCTCGACGCCTTGCGCGACTGGCCGTTCGTCGGCGAAGTGCGCGGCGTCGGCCTCGTCGCGGCGATCCAGTTCGTAAGGGACAAGAAGACGAAGCGGCTGCTCGATCCTGTGGGCAGCTTCGCCGCGCGGCTGCAGGCGCTGGGAGAGGATCACGGCATCATCACCCGGCTGTCCGCCAACGATACGATCGCCTTTGCGCCACCGCTCTGCATCACCCGCGCCGAGGTCGGCGAGATGATGGACCGTTTTGAAAAAGCCCTGAAGGACGCCATCGCAGTGACACCGAAGTGACAAACAGCACCTCGAACTTCGGCAACGGCACCAAAGCGGTCTGGGCCGGCGAAGAAGGACCGCATCCCTACGGCGCCGCCGTCGTACCCATCGTGCAGTCCGCAACCTTTGCCTACCCGGATCTCGACACCTGGGAAGCTGTCGCGCTAAAGCACCAGCCGGGGCACATCTATTCGCGCAATTCCAATCCCACCGTCGCCGCGCTGGAAGCGAAGATCGCCGCGCTCGATGGGGCGGAGAGTGCGGCGGCGTTTTCCACGGGTATGGCCGCGATCAGCGGCACGCTTTTCGCGCTGCTCAGCCCCGGCGACCGTCTCGTCAGCATCAAGGACTCCTATGGCGGCACCAACGTGCTGTTCGAGGAGTTTCTGCCCCGTCAGAAGGTTGAGGTCGCGCTGTGCCCGACCACCGATCACGAGGCGATCGAGCGTGAGATCGCGAAAGGCTGTACCGTCCTTTATCTGGAGACACCGACGAACCCGACATTGAAGGTCGTCGATATCGCCCGGCTTGCGCGCACAGCAAAAGGGAAGGATGCCATCGTTGCCGTGGATAACACGTTCGCGACGCCGATCAACCAGAAGCCGCTCGCCATCGGCGCGGACATCGTGCTCTACAGCGCCACCAAATTCCTCGGCGGTCACTCCGACGTAATGGGTGGGCTTGCGAGCGGCAGCGCTGGCCTCATCGATCGCATCCATCACTATCGCGAGATCGCCGGTGCCGCGCTTCATGCCGATGCCGCGGCTGGTATCCTGCGCGGCATGAAAACGCTCGAGCTGCGGATGCAGCGTCACAACGCGAACGCACAGGCCATCGCCGAATATCTGTCGCGCCATCCGAAGGTCGAAGGTGTCTTCTATCCGGGCCTAGCCGGTCAGGATGCCATCGCGCGCATGCAGATGGCGGGCTTCGGCGGCGTCCTGTCGTTCACGCCGCGCGGCGGCTATAACGCGGTACGCATCGTGCTGGAGAGCCTGAAGCTGGTGCAGCTCGCGGCCCATCTCGGCGGTGTGCAGTCCATTGCCGGTCCGCCGCGCGTGACCAGCCACGTCGAGCTTACGGCGGAAGAACGCGCCCGTGCCGGCATTCCCGAGAACCTGATCCGCTATTCGGCGGGTATCGAAAATACCGAGGATCTCATTGCCGATCTCGATGCCGCGCTCGCACGGCTCTGATCAGTATCCCGGTGCATGGCGCGGCCACGGATGCGTCTGTTCCCAGATGCGCGCGAGCCGCAGCGCGACATCGTCGCGATGCCGCCGCGTGTTGATGAGAAGTCCCATCGGCAGGCCGTTCTTCGACAGGCCTGCGGGAACGGAGATCGAGGGGTTCCAGCAGATGCTGCCCACCGTCGTATACGGCTCGGCATTGGTGCGGCTGGCATCGCGCCCTTCGATAACGACCGGCAGCGGACCTTCCGCTGCATAGGCTTCGCAGCACGCCGTGGGCGTGATCAGCACGTCCACCTTGCGGAACAGCGCCGCGATCTCGCGCTCGAGCTGTTTCTGCACCATCTCGTACTCGATCTGCTGCGCCGCACTCAGCATCTGCGCGTTCTCAATGAACGCCCGAGGGCCGGGACTCACGAGATCGATGTGGTCGGGCAGGAAGCCCAGCCGCTCGAACTCGCCCTTCATCTTCAATGCTGCCAACGCGTTCCATTCGACATAGGCGTTGGTGCAGGCGAACGCAGCGTCGACGCAGATGAGGCCTGCGGCATCGCACAGCTTGTCGAACGCCGCGCGACA
This sequence comes from Rhizomicrobium sp., assembly GCA_036490455.1. Taxonomy (GTDB): domain Bacteria; phylum Pseudomonadota; class Alphaproteobacteria; order Micropepsales; family Micropepsaceae; genus Rhizomicrobium. The sequence goes on along the minus strand of DASXDS010000009.1, from coordinate 58,051 downwards.
CACCCGCGCCATGTCGTCCGTCACCGGCGCGTAGCCAAGATCCTTCGAATAGGCGACCCGTAGTCCTCGCACGTCCAACCTCTCGGTCACGGCCTCATACGAAATCCCGGCCGCAGGCAGTGTCGTCCGATCGCGATCGTCCGGGCCTGCGCACACGTCGAGATACCGCGCCGTATCCGCGACCGTGGTGGTCAATGCTCCAAACGTCGCCGTGTCGGCAAAGCCGCTCAGATGCGGAATGCGCCCCTTGCTCGCCTTCAATCCCACCAGCCCGGTGAAACCCGCCGGACACCGGATCGAACCGAGCCCGTCGCTGCCCGTGCAGAATGGCACCAGCGCCGCGCTCACCGCGGCCGACGATCCGCCTGACGATCCTGCCGGCGTACGTTCCAGATTCCACGGATTGCGCGTCGTTCCATGCGCAATGGTGTGCGTCACGCCGTCGAGCCCGTATTCCGACATCGCGACCTTGCCAAGCGGGATCGCGCCGGCCCGCATGAGCCGCGCGATCGGGATGCAGTCCTCGGTTTCCGGAGCTGCGTCCTTGCATAGCAAGGAGCCGCGCTTTGTCGGCATGCCGCTCACGGCTTCGTTGTCCTTGGCGCCGAACGGCACGCCGCCCAGTGGGCCGAAGTCTTCGCCGCGCGCGCGTCTTTCATCCACGGCGCGCGCTGCCGCCAAGGCACCCTCCGCGTCCAGATATACGAACGCGTTGATCGCGCCGTCGCGCGCGGCGATCCGCTCCAGCGAGTATGTCACCGCTTCGACAGCACTCATCGCCCCGCTGCGGATCGCAGCGGCGGTTTCGATCATCGATTTCATGGCGAAGCCTCAGCGGCCGGACAGGATCCGCGAATAGATCGGCCAGAACTGCTCGCGCTGTTTGGTACTTTCCTGCGTGTCGGTGGCGTAGTAGCCGACCTGATGGAAATAGGCGATGCGGGCGCGAATGAACGCTTCATCCGCGTCGTGCCCCATATCGCGGAAGATTTCGGTCAGAAGGGCGATACGGTCGTTGTCCGTCTTCTTGACGACCTTCGCGACATCCTTCGACACCTGCGCCCAGCGCCGGATCGCGAGATCGTAGATCGGCAAAAACGGTTCGCCTTGCACCCAGACGCGCATGCATTTCTCGAACCGCTCGCTCGCGCTCAGATGTTTTTCCCGCACCACTGCGCGCATCGGTTCCAGCGCCGTTTCCAGCCAGCCGGCAATCAACGTATCGAGCAGTTCCTTGTGGTCCTTGAAATGCCAGTAGAAGCTGCCGCGCGAGACGCCCAGATGTGCCGCCAGCGGCTCGACCTTCACGCGCTCGATGCCTTCTGCGATCAGTACCTCGCGCGCCGCATCGATCCAGTCCTGCCGGGTCAACGCGCCTTCGCGGCTTTTGGGCTTCGTTTTCACCGCGGCCTTGGCCATTCCAGTGCCGTCTCCGATTCGCACGCTTCTGGGGAACGGCGAACTTACCGGCTGGCGGTGCGCCATTGCAAATTGCGTCAGCGGATGAAGCGTTTGACATAGTCCGGCCCTAACCCGGCTGCGATGAAATGCTCGCGGCAGGCATCGATCCGCGTGAACCCGTCGTCGTAACCGGTCAGCGCACGCTGTTCGTCGACATAGAGAAGAGCGCCGCGCACATTGGCCAGGAACATCATTTCCGCTCCGCCTTCGGGAACGACCAGCGTGTGGGTATCCCCCGGCGGCTCGAAGACATAGGTCCCCGGTCCCGCCATCCAATCCTTTTCCGGATAGTGCCAATACCCTTTGATGGTCATGAGGTGCACAGGCGAGGAATGGCGGTGCCGGTTGACGATGCCCGGCTCGGTCGCGCGCACGATATGCACCCAGTAGCCTTCGCTGATGTTGAGGCACAGAGGCAGCGAGTAGTTGCCGCCCCCCAGCGGCACCCATTGGGCGGGATCGCTCTCTTCGATCGCACCGGGGCGGAAGATTTCCCCCAGCATGTCGGGCGGCGCTTGCAGCGCACCCCATTCCGGTTTTCACAACCTTCAGATCCGCAGTGGGTTTATCCATGTATCGGTCTTCTTGCCATACACTACTGTATGTTAGTCTGATCCGCGCTGAATTCAACCCGGGCCGTTCGCCGTTGGGGGTGTGTGGCTCTCCGAGGTAGACTGCTCTCGAAGGACCTCATAATGCTCGACCTGCTCATTCGCGATGTGACGATCTATGACGGCACCGGAGCGCCGCCGCGCCGCGGCGATATCGCCGTCGAGGGCGACACCATCGCGGCCGTCGGATCGGCCACCGGTTCGGCCCGAGACACGGTCGACGGCAGCGCGCTCGCCATAGCACCGGGCTTCATCGACGTGCATACGCATGACGACTACGCCGCGATCCTGCATCCGGACATGGCGTTCAAAACACATGGCGGCGTCACCACCAGTGTCGTCGGCAATTGCGGCATGGGTGCTGCGCCCTGGCGCCAGGCGGCGAGCAGTGCGCGCGCGCTCCATCCCCAACCGTTGCCGCAGTGGGATGGCTACCGCGGCTATCTCGCGTTGCTCGACGCGCACCCGCCGGCGCTGAACATCGCCGCACTCATCGGCCACGGTACGGCGCGTCTTGCGGCGATGGGGTTGGACACGGGCGAACCGACACCGGCAGCGATGATCGCGATGAAAGCCATCGTGGAGGAGGGTCTGGATGCCGGCGCCGTCGGTCTTTCCAGCGGTCTCATCTACGATCCCGGCCGTTTTGCGAAGACCGACGAACTGGTGGAATTGGCATCGCTGATGCGCGGCACCGGCGGTCTCTACACCACCCATATGCGCAACGAAGGCACTGGGCTGCTCGACTCCGTGGCCGAAGCCATCGCCATTGGCGAACGCGCCGGCGTGCCGGTGCAAATCTCGCATCACAAGGCTTCCGGCGAAGCCGCATGGGGGCTCGTCGCCCAATCGCTGAAGCTGATCGAAGACGCACAAAAGCGCGGTCTCGATGTGCACGCCGATCAGTATCCCTACACCGCGGGCAGCACGGTGTTGTCCGCGATCTATCGCGATGGCGGCCTCGGTGGCGCCAGCCTCGGCCAGATCGCGCCGGAGAACGTGGTGATCGCGTCCGCTGCGTCGCATCCCGAATGGGAAGGACACTCGATCGCCGCACTCGGAAAGATCATGGCCTGCGACTGGCGCGATGCCGCCCAACGCATCCTCGCCACCGAACCCGGCGCCACTGTGGTGCTGCACACGATGTGCGAAGACGATGTGCGCACAGTGATGCGTCATCCGAGCACCATGATCGGGTCGGACGGCCTGCCGACGCTCGAAGGCAAGCCGCATCCGCGGCTCTACGGCACCTTCGCCCGGGTTCTCGGCCACTACGCGCGCGAAGAAGGCGTTTTCGCGCTGGAAGAAGCGGTCTACCGGATGACGGGCTTTCCCGCCGCCAAGTTCGGTTTTAACGATCGCGGAACGCTCACGCCGGGCATGAAGGCCGACCTCGTGCTTTTCGATCCCGGCACGATCGTGGATTGCGGCACCTTCGAAAATCCCAAGCGCACGCCTGCCGGCATTGCGGCGGTGTATGTCAACGGAGAGCGCACGGTGCAGGACGGCAAATCCACGCCGGCCCGCGCCGGGCGGGTTCTGCGCCGCGCGCAACGCATCTGAAGGAGAGGATATGTCTGCGAACCTGACGGCCGATTATCTGCAGTCGCTGCTCGACGAACTGCGCGAGCGGCACAACGTGACCGGCGCCACGCTCGGCGTGCTGCAGGGCGGCGAGATCGCGACCGCCGCGTCCGGTCTGCTGAATATGGAGACGCGTGTCGAAGCGACGCCGGACTCCGTCTTCCAGATCGGTTCCATCGGCAAGGTCTTCACAACCACGCTCATCATGCAACTCGCCGACGAAGGCCGCCTGTCGCTCGACGACAAGGTGATCGCGCATCTCAAGGACTTCACGCTGGCCGAGACGAAGGCGGCGCGCAGCGTCACCATCCGTCAGACGCTCAACCACACCAGCGGTATGGATGGCGACTTCTTCCCGGCCGATGATCCGGAAGGTCCGTCGACGCTGAGCTATGTGCGCAAGATGGCCCTGCTGCCGAGCCTCTATCCACCGGGCGAGGGGCCGATGGCGTACTGCAACAGCGGTTTCGTCGTCGCCGGACGCATCGTCGAAGTGCTCACCGGTCTGCCATGGCAGACTGCCGTGCTCGAGCGCATCTGCAAACCGCTCGGTCTCAGTCATGTCGTGGCCTATCCGCATGAGACGCTGCGCTATCGCTGCGCGATTGGCCACATCGCCGATCCGAAGGACATGACGAAGATCCGCATGGCACCCCATACCTTCCTGTCGCTCAGCGCGGCAGCCGCAGGCGCCGTGCTCAGCATGTCGGTCGAGAGCGTGCTGAAATTCGCCGCCGTCCACATGGCGAACGGCGCCTATGGCGACGGCAAGAGCCTGCTGAGCGTGCAATCCGCGCAACGGATGCAGACCGACATCACGCCGATTCCGCTCTTCAGCCGGGTTGGCATGACGCATTGGGGACTCGGCTGGTTCGGCTGCGACGGTCACGGCTACCGCATGGTCGGTCACGATGGCGCGACGTTCGGCCAGTTCGCCTATCTGCGCACCTTTCCGGACAAGAACATCGCTTTCGCGCTCTTCACCAATTCCCCCAGCGCAAAACTCTACGACGCCATCGAGGCGCAGCTGATGGACGCCCTGCTTGGCACGCCGGTCGCGCCGCAGCCGCCGCAACAGAGCTGGACGCCCGATCCGGCACTCTACGTCGGCCGCTATGCAAACATCGGCGCGATCTATGATGTGAGCGAGAAAGACGGCGCGCTGGCGCTCTGTGTGAAGTCGAAGCTTGGCGCCCCTGATGTGCAGGGCAGGCTCGAACCGTATCGCGAAGACGTCTTCGCGCTTCAAGCGCTCAACACACCCGCCGATGGTCAGAAGATCTCGTTTCACGAGGGCACCGGCCCCCGAATCTTCATCCGGATCGGCCTAAGAATGGGCCGCCGAACACAATAGAGGCTCCAGTTGAGAAGTTTAGCTACAAGAGTCGTCTCAGTTGACAAAGCGCGGCCAAAGGCCCGTGCGAGATCCCGGCCTCCCTCAGAATAACACGACTGGCGTGAGGCAGGCGAACGGACCGCGCGATGCTGCTCGATGAAGCAACGGATTTGGTACGCGGGGCGTGCCGCTTTGAGAATGTGACGGTATGATTGGGACGGCCGGTATCCTGCTCTTCCGGAAGAGGCCCGCGGGAACAGAGGTGTTCCTCATTCACATGGGTGGGCCGATGTGGGCGAAGCGCGACGAAGGCGCATGGTCCATCCCGAAAGGCGAGATCGACGCATTCGAGGACCCGCTGGACGCCGCCACACGCGAATTTCAGGAAGAGGTCGGTTCTCCTGTGGCTGGCGACTTCATTTCGCTCAGCACGTTCCGCCAGAACAGCACAAAGAATCTGTCCGTCTGGGCGGTCGAAGGCGACATCGATCCGGTTACACTCAAAAGCAACGTGTTCAGCATGGTGTGGCCGCCCAAGTCAGGCCGGCTTCAGGAATATCCGGAAGCCGATCGCGGTGCGTGGTTCGGCAAAAGCGAGGCCTACGCGAAAATCGTCAAAGGACAGCAGAAAGTGTTGGACGCCTTCTTCGCTATGAAGCGCACCTAACGGCTGCTAACCGCCGCGGAACGACGCGGCGCTCAATCGCCGTGCATGAGACGCGACGGCCAGCCAACGCGAACCAGCATACCGTCCGGGCCCCTGATGCCGCATTCGTACAGACCCCACTCACGATGACGCAGGACGCCGCCGGACGAATGATCAGGTCATCCATGTGCGCGGCGATCGCATCTACATCCGGCGTGCGGATGAAGACGTCGAACGGGTTGTTGTTCTCGGCACACGCCATGGTCCTTCGCCGGCTTGGGTCGGATGTACCTCGCAGTCCCAGCCGCTCATTATTATGTAGTTGGCATCGCCGCCCACGTTAGCCCATGCGCTCCCAGAACGGGACCGATCCGGGCAGATCGTTGCTGGGCACAATGGCAAAAGCACCAACGGTGGCAGGAATGGGCATCTGTCTCTCCAATGCGATGCGGAACAGAGTCTTTAATTGCCATCGAGGACAGCGGCGATAGGACTCGTCGTACCGATCATGCGTAGCCGCCCGTATGAATTCGCTTGTCTCGGACAATTGCCAGAAGCCGAACCAAATCTTCCAATGGCCTATCATCTCGTCGCCCGCCGGTAGCCCTTCGTAGAGGACGTGCCGGAGGGCCCTTATGCCTTGATTGATATGCTCCGCGCGTTCCATTCGTTCGCGGATGAGGAGCGTCGAATATTCCGCGGCGTGCAGGAAGATATGGTCCTTCGACGTTATGTAGTGCACGACCGTGCCGACTGACGAGCCGAACTCGCGCGCGATGTCCCGGATCGTGGCTTTGGCCACACCCTTTCTGCGAACCATGCTGAAGGCGGCGCGTGCGATGTCCTCGCGGCAGTTCTCATGGTCGACGATCTTGGGCATGAACAATCCTCGCGAGCCTGTTAAGCACGGCCGACTCCGGTTGGATTGCCGTGCAGGGAAAGACAAGGAAAGCACTCGGTAGTGTGTTTAGCGACTTTCACACCGACGACGGAGGCGGCTTCACCGTTGCGACCGCGTGATTGCCGGAATCCTCGCTCGCTGACCTACCAGACATAGCTTGCTTCACTGCACGATTGTGCAGTATTACGGTTTTGTCCTTTTCAGGGAGGGCGACTTGTACGCTCAACTCAATAACGCAAGGCTTTTTTACGACACGGTCGGATCGCATTTGGCGCTCGGCGCGGACCGGATGGAGGTGCGTCCGACCCTGATTGCACTGCATGGCGGTCCCGGCTTCGATCACGCACCGATGCGTCCGTATTTCGATCGGTTCGCCGACACACATCAGGTCCTTTATCTCGATCATCGCGGCAACGGCCGTTCGACCGGCGCGCCGGATACTTGGACACTCGCGCAGTGGGGTGCCGATGTGAAGGCGTTGTGCGATCAGTTGGGCATCGAAAAGCCCGTCGTATTCGGCGTTTCATTCGGCGGTATGGTAGCGATGTCCTACGCTGCTCAGTTTCCCGACCATCCGGCCAAGCTGATTTTGGCGTCGACGGCCGCCCGCCTGCGACTTGATGAGACCTACCGCATCATGGAGGAAAAAGGCGGCTCGCGCGCCCGCGAGGTCGCGAAACTCGCGTTCGAGCAGGGCGACGAAGGCGCGATGGCCGAATATCTGACAGCCTGCTTGCCGCTCTATAATCCGCGGCCCGATCCGGAAGGCGCCGTCTCTCGCAAGCGAGCCATCATTCGTAACGATGTGGCACGCCATTTCTTTCTGGGCGAAATGCGGACGATGGATTTTCGCGAGAGCTTGTCACGCTTGCAGTGCCCGACTCTGGTCTTGGCCGGCGCGCACGATCCGATTACGCCGATCGCCTGCTCGGAAGAGATCGCGGCCCGTTCGCCGGCATCGCTTGTCGACCTCCTGACATTTGCCGATGCCGGCCATGGGGTTCATCGTGACGAGCCCGAAGGGACGGAAACGGCGATGCGTGCGTTCCTGTCGCGCTAGGTCTTTCGCCCCTTGGCTTTGCTCTTCTCGCGTTTTTCCTGCGCGAGCCCCATTTCGAGCAACTTCCAATAGCGTCCCTCATCCACGTTGACGCGCTCGATCATCTTCATGCTCATCAGATCCACGCCGCTGATCGCAAGGATGTTGGGGGCGATCAGCATGTAACCGAAGCGCATCATCATCGACCGAATCGGATCGAACAGCCATTGCTCGTTCGGATAGTCGGCTGCGAGATGGTAACCGCCATGCTGCTTCAGGTGGGTGAGCACGCGTTTCAGGAAAACGTTTGCTGCGGGGCGCTGTTCCAGAATGCTCCGTCGGATGAAATCGACATGTTTGCGAAAACGGTCAATCGCCTCTGATTGGTCGCGCATATAGGCCAAAATCTCCGCTTCGGACGACGCGGAACCAGCGAAAATCCACAGCGGAAACAGTTCGTCGAACACCGCTTTTTCGGCAGCTTCGCGCAGCCCATCCTTTGAGCCATAACTTGCGCGGATGAGGGCGAATGACACCCCCGCCCGGTCCGCCACGTCTCTCACCGAAACAGCTTCGAATCCATCTCTCGCGAAGAGTTCAATAGCCGCATCAAGCAGTCGCTGTGTTCCGGTGGTCTGTTTGGCAAGCGTTTTTTTGCTTGGAGGCCCGGGCTTTCGCGCTGAAGTCATGCTGTTCAAAGGTTCTCGCGCTTCTCGGCCCTATTTCTGGCTGGAATGGTGTTTCGGCGCAACTATGCGACGTCGTGAGCCGGATTCGCGAGCGCGAACTCGAGCGCGTCGCTGAGAGCCGTGGTCGCGACGCCCATGTGGGTCTGACCGGAATAGACCTGGTGGCGAAGGTCGAAGCCGGGCGCGTGTATGTTCGAAAGGCGAGTCGCGAGCGCCAGCATATTGCTGACCATGGCGGCTTTGCGCACTTCTTGCGCCGGAAGCTGAGGGATTTTCTCCGGCGACTGCTCGTACTCGCCGACGCCGAGAAAGAGTCGTGGTGTTGCGCGGCCATCGGCAATGGCATCGACAAATCCTGTCTCATGCGAAAGTACCGCACAATCGTCCCACCAGATCGAGGGGCTGAGCGCAAGGTAGGTCGAAAATGCACCTGGCCGCGTGAAGGCGGTGTGAAGCGTGAAAAGGCCGCCGAGGGAATGACCGAACAAGATTTTTCGGCTTGTGTCTAACGGCATTTCCCGAGCAACGAAGGGGATCAGCTCGGCCTCGATGGTAGAGAGAAACGCGTCCGCGCCACCGAATGGATCGATTTCCAAACCGCCCAGTTGGCGGCGCACGCTCTCCTGCATGGCCGCACCACCGGAGGATGGCGTCAGATCGGTGTTTCGTCTTTTGAGCGACGCGAGAAGATTCTGTTCCGCCTCGGGATAGCCGATCCCAACAACCACGGCCGCGAGGAGCTCACCCATGTATCCACGCAGACGGGCCGTTGCGGCGATAGCTCCAAAATGCATGTCGCCATCGAGCACGCAGAGCAGAGGGTATCCGTCCGGCGGCGCTGCGGCCAGAGGCGTTGCGATCTGCAACCGATAGACGCGGCCATTCTGGCGCGAAGTCAGATCGACTTGCAGCGTCTGGGGCACTGCCGCAAGGGGAAAGCTCGGCGGCTCGGGCGGTGTTTCGATGGTGTTCATGAGCAAATTCTATCTTACTTGCATCGACTGCACAACTGTGTACTATACATTTGTGTAGTAAGCCATCGATCAGGCTTCGGATAGGGGAAAGGTGTGATGTCAATTCGTAATGTGGTCATTCCATCGTTGCTGGCCGGCAGCGCAGTGTTCTGCTTTGCATCCGGTGCTGCGCTCGCGCAGACCGCCGTATCCGAATCCAGCCCGGTCGAGGTGGTGGTCGTCACAGCGGAGAAGCGCTCCGAGCCTCTGAAGGACACGCCTATGGCGGTCACGGCCATCAATGCGACCGCGTTGCAGGACATGGGTGCCGTATCGTTTCGCGATCTCACCGCCAGCGTGCCGGGCTTGCAGATCGCCGGCGGACTGGGTTCGGGCTACATCTCTCTGCGCGGCATCACCACCGGCAATGATGGCGACTCTACCGTTGGCCTCCAGATCGACGGTGTTCCCATAGGTCCGACGGCATTCGGTGCGGCTGCAGGCGCCTATATGCCCGAGCTCGATCCCTCGGTTCTCGCACGTGTTGAAGTGCTGCGCGGGCCGCAAGGCACCCTCTACGGCTCTAGCACGCTTGGCGGCATCATCAACTACGTGACGCAGCGTCCGGATATCAGCGGCCTCATGGGGTCGGCCTACGCGGAAGGAACTTCGACAAAGAACGGCGGCGTAGGCGGCATGCTGCGCGGGATGTTCAATGCGCCAATCTCAGATGACACAGCAGCGGTGCAGCTCTCGGCATTCTATGGAGATACCGATGGTTTCATCGACAACACAGCATTCGGCCGGAACGACATCAACGATCGGCGCAATTATGGTGGGCGGGCCGCTTTCCTATTTCAGTTGGCGCCAAAACTCACAGTTCAACTCGCCGACCTCTATGCAAAGCTCAGCTCCGTTCAGGATCTGGTGACCTACAATCCGGTTACGCAAAGGCCAGCTTTCGGCGATCTGGTAAACAACGATGCCGTTGCACCGGTGTATGACAGTAAGTTCAACGTCACGTCCGCGAACCTCGACTATGATTGGGGCTGGAGCACAGCATCTGCGATCGTCAGCTATCAAACACTCAGTACGACGAACGTCGCCGACTTCTCCGATGCCACTTTGGGTCAATTGGCGGAATTCGTATTACCGCTCGCTGGGGGCGTGACACTACCCACGCCGGGAAACCCTGCCGTTTCGGTTCTTCTGGACAATCACAAATTCACGTCAGAATTGCGCCTGACCTCGAGCGACGTGGGCAACCTGACTTGGATTATAGGCGCATTTTACAACGACGAAACGTCGACAAACATCCAACGCCTGGCGTCCTTCGACGGCGACAACGCCCCCAATCCATCACCGCTCAACGATCTCGTGACCTACGATCTCATCACGCATTACAGGGAATTGGCGGGGTTCGGCAACTTGACCTATGCGATCAGTGACAAGTTCGACATCACTGGCGGTCTGCGCATTCAGGACATCACGCAGGATTATCGCCAACTCTACGGCGGCGCGGACGCCGATGCGTTGAACGCCATTTTCGTTGGCGCGGGCCTGGCGGCAACGCCGGCAGATTCAGGCCTGTCTCGCGCGCAAGACTCGGTGGTGACGTACCTCGCCAATGCCAGATACCATTTCACGCCCGACAGCATGATCTATGTCCGGTTTGCGACGGGCTTCCGTCCCGGCGGACCGAACATCATTGTTCCCGGCTTGCCGAAGACGTTCGACCCCGATACGACGCGCGACTATGAGATCGGATGGAAAACGAGCTTCTATGATGGCCACGGTTTCCTCGATCTTTCATTGTATCACATCGACTGGAACAACATTCAGATCATCACCTTCTCCAACGGCATCAATGGCCTGACGAATGGCGGCCAGGCAGAGAGTCAGGGTGTCGAAGCCAGCGTCAATATTGAACCGATCGACGGGCTGACACTGTCGGGCTCACTCGCTTTTTCGGACGCAAAGCTCACGCAGAACTTGCCTGGTTTCCTTGGAAACGACGGCGATCCGCTGCCGATGAATCCGAGATGGAGCGGCTCGTTGTCGGCCGAGTATGCCTGGCAGGTTGCGAACGGCTGGGGGGCGTTTGCCAATGCTTCCGGGAACTATGCGGGCGAACGCAATATCGGTTTCGCGTCGAGCTTGATTTACAAGCAGTACACGCTGCCGGACTACGCGGTCCTCAATCTGCGGGCCGGTGTGAAACACGACGATTGGGAGATGGCAGCCTTCGTACGCAATCTGACCGATGAGCGTGCACAACTTGGGGCATCGACGCTCTCGGACACGATGGTCGCGGTGGCACGGCCGCGCACAGTCGGTATCTCACTCAGCGTGCAGTATTAGCCGCGATGTCCAGTCCATTCAGCGACAGTTATGCGGAAGCGCGCGCGAAGTTTATCGCACTGGCGGATGCGCACAGTGCCGTATTGCGTTCGGCCGTCCATCCGACTGCGCGCGGCGTCGATGGCGAAGAACTCGTGATCGACCTTGCGGTGTTCGGTAACCCGGTTGCTGACAAGACGCTACTTCTCATATCAGGCACACATGGACAGGAAGGCTATACCGGATCGGCGATCCAAATCGCTTTCTTGGAAAAGCTCGAAATCCCTCAAGGCATGAACATCGTTGCGGTGCATGGGCTCAACCCCTGGGGATTTTCGCATCTATCGCGGACCGACGAGGCCAATATCGATCTGAATCGCAATTTCCGAAACTTTTCGCAAACGCCTCCCGTTAACGACGTCTATCGGGAATTGCACGCAACACTCTGCCCGGATGACTGGACCGCAGAGACCGGGAACTGGAGCGCCTTGCAGGAGGAACTGGTCCGAATCCATGGCTGGAACCGGTTTCTGAGCGGCCTTACGGGTGGCCAATGTTTGGAACCCTCCGGCCTGAATTTCGGCGGACATGCACCCGCGTGGTCAAACGTTGCGATCTCACGCGAGTTGCCGCCGCTGCTGGCATCCGCGAGGAAGGTCGCTTTTCTCGAGTGGCATACAGGCTTAGGTCCGTTTGGCGAACTCTGCCACATCTGCATGCACGATCCCGCATCGTCCGCTTATGCGCGGGTATTTGAATGGATGGGAGACGAGGCGCGCGCTGGTTTCGAACAAGCGTTCGATGGCGCAAAGGGCGCAACACCATCCTATGACGGGCTATTTTCGGTCTGGCTGCCGAGCGCAGCGCCGCAAGCGGAATGGGCAGGCCTCGCAATTGAAGTGGGCACCTACGACAATGCGAAGGTTGCAAACGCGCTCCGCATGGATCGATGGCTGAAGTTCGGGCGGGGGCGCGGTTCCTCATCACGTGAAGCCGTTCGGCGTACGATGCTCGAAAGGCTGTATCCGGCAGCGCCGGCATGGCGGAGCGCCGCTTTGGCCAACGGCTGCGATGCACAAACCCGCGCACTCTTAGGGTTGGAACGATGGTGATGCAGCTTAATTCGGGCGAGACCGTTGGCGGATACACGCGGTTCGCTGTCGAAGTCGATGGGCTAGGCCGTTATACCATCGATGTGTCGCTGCCTGCCAACCCGCCGCCGAACAAGCGGCTGCCGGTCATTCTAACGCTTGATGGAAATCTTCTGTTCGATCTGGTGCGCCCGATCGTTCACGGTGGGATGTCAGCGGCCAACATGGTGCTACCGCCCGCCCTCGTCGTGGGCATCGGATATCCCGTCGACGAAGGCTTCTCCGGGTTCTACGCGAGGCGAAACTTTGACTTTCACGGTCCGTGGGCTATGCGCGATCCGTTCGGTCAGCGGGTGCACGAGATTTTCACGCTGATAAAGACCGGCGAAAGCCGTCCGGACCTTCAGATGCAAGCGGGAGGCTATAACCGCTTTATGACGTTTCTCGCCGACGAGCTGATGCCGGCGTTGGTGCGAACATTTCCGGTGGACGCAGATGCGCGACACACGCTTATTGGCATGTCGTCAGGCGGTCATTTTGCGTTACGGGCTCTTTTCGACAAACGCTCGCCATTCGGCCGTTATGTCGTGATCAGTCCCAGCTTTCATGCGGCAAACGGTGCCATAGCGAAGGCAGAGGCTGAGTACGCAGCACAAAACAGCGATCTAGACACCGAGATCTTCATTTGCGCGGGTACCGAGGAAATCGCCGTCAGTGCGGACAGCGCCCTCTGCGGGTTTGGCGCGGGCGTCATCTGGTGCGCACAGCAATTCGCGCTTCGCGGATGGCCGAGTGCAAGTCTCCAGTGGGAGATCATGAGCAACGAAGATCATGCGTCCATCGCGCCGCGAGGCATCGCGACCGGACTCCGGGCCGTACATCGGCTGCGCCCGGGTGTGCACGGCGACGAACTGGCCGCGGCCGTGGCGGCGCTCGAAGCAAACTTTAGCAAACCCGTTGAGAGCTGATATCGGCCGCGACTACATCGCGAAATCTGATGACTCGACGCTCCTGGCATCCGACTTTCGTGATTGGCGCTGGCAGAACGCCTTTGCAATTTCCAACCGTCGACGACCGCTTAAACTGTCAAGCCATCCTATAGCCGGCATATATGAGAAGGCCATCTCCGCATCATTCATGAAATGATGGTCAATAGTGCGCAATATCAGTTTTGCACTGAAGCGCCGATTGTCCAAAACGGGCCGGCTCGGTGTTGAATACTGCTCCGCGTTGCTAACGTCGGCACGCTCAGGAGGCGCCTTACTCAGGATTGCTTTTCGACGAGACACATACTCCAGTTCCCACGAGTGCGCCCAAGCTTAGTTTGGCTGGGTCAGCGGTAGGGCTCCAAGCCGTTACCATCAGGAACATGGCTGTCTCGCCAGCGTCATCGCTTAAAGGCGCGAGAAGCGTCTCTTGGTAAAGCCAAGTGTGATTGGCATATGACATCCTCCCATGCACACGGAGCGGCTGTTTCGTCGTTCTGACACAGTCGAGCGCGGCACGCCAACGCTGCTCCAAGTCCGCTGGTAGGAACTCCGACAGTTTGCGATGCGCGATTGGCCCATAATATTGCCTGACCCGTTCGCCGATCAATTTGACCGAATAGTCGACGCTACCATCGGCGGTCAAATTAATGTCCATCAGACTCACGTTCGCGATGAATTCCTTCATCCCGCGAACACTCATGTCCGTCTTGAGAGGCATCGGGCGTGTGCCACGGCGCTCAGTCCAATAAGCTAGCGCCTCTTGCAGCATTGCGTGGTCAAAGCTGAGTGCCCCGTCGTAATGGACCGGCGTCCGGCAAGCAAAGTCATCTGTGTGATCGGGCATAGGTTAATTTTTAACCGGAAGACGTTTCGAACTTATTTAGTCCGAGGCTGGGGGCCCCGTGCGAGATCGACGACGCGGCTTTATCGAGTCGATCTCCCGGTGCTGGCACAGCCAAGGTTCTCCCTATCATTCGGAACCCATGCTCGGATCGATCTGTAACCGGCTGGCGAGCTGTAGCCGTATCGCGCAATGGATAGGAGCACATGGATTCCTGATTAACACCGCCGGGCTTCGGTTCTGGCGGCGATTTCGCCGGTCGCTGTCCCCGAAGCCATGCGACGCCCCGAGACGGCGCAACTCACTGCAAGAGTGCCAATCACACTATCAGCCGGCTGAATGCGAAAGTGGCAAGACTGACAGCAGTTTGTCCGGTGTGATCGGCAGGTCCCGAACGCGTTTGCCGGTAGCGTTGTAGATCGCGTTGGCCACTGCCGCGACCGTGCCGGTAATGCCGATTTCCCCAACGCCATGCGCGCCCATTGGCGCATGCGGGTCGGGCGTATCGGTCCACATCACGTCGATCTCTGGGACGTCCATGTGCACTGGCACGTGATAATCGGAGAGGTTAGCGTTCATAATGCGGCCATTGCGCTCGTCGAACTTGCTCTCCTCCATCAACGCCATGCCGAGCCCCATTATGATTCCGCCGCGGAATTGGCTCGCCGCTGTCTTTGCGTTGAGGATGCGGCCGCAGTCAAACGCACCGAGGATACGGCTGACGCGAATTTCACCGGTTACGGTGTTGACCTTGACCTCGCAGAACATGGCGGAGTGCGAATGCATCGACCAATGCATCGACTCTAGCGGCAGCGGCGCACTCGCTTGGGCTGAGACTTCCACGCGTCGGGCGCGAGTAAGAATGGACGCGTAGCTCTCGTGCCGGGCCGGCTCGTCCAGCTTCGCCAGGCCACCGTCCAGCCCACCCACTTCATCCGGCGAAAGTCCGGCAAGCGGGCTGTCATTCCCGGCCAGCGAGATCAGTTCCTTCACCAGTTTTTTGTGCGTGGCCGCGATCGCCGCGCCGAATGACGCGGTTTGCGCCGAACCGACCGCCATGACCTTGCCAGGAAGCAAACTGTCGCCATACGCCACGGCCACGTGCGTCATGGGAAGGCCGAGCCGCTCAGCCGTGATCTGAGCATGGACCGTCGCAGTGCCCATGCCCATCTCCTGACCAGCAAACTCTACCGTGGCGTGGCCTTCTCGCGTGACGGTCAGTCGGGCCGCGCCGCCCGGCATTCGATTGTGCGGGTAAGTCCCGCTTGCCACGCCCATACCCACCAGCCATTCGCCCTCGCGACGCTGGGCTGGCACGGGATTGCGCCGGTTCCAACCGAAACGCTCGGCGCCGTCGCGAAATATCTTCTCGACCTCCCGTAGCGAAAAGGGCAGTCCATTGATGGGATCCTTCTGTGGTTCATTCAGCAGGCGCAACGCGATGGGGTCCATGCCGAGCCGCATGGCGAGTTCATCGACGGCGCATTCGAGAGCAAAAGTCCCCGCGGCTTCGCCTGGGCCGCGCATGAACGTGTTGGCCATCATGTCGAGGTGCACCGTCCCGACTCCAAGCCTGAAGGCGCGCGCCGCATAACGGCTGCGCGTTCCCATGATGAACGGCTCAGGCATATTGTTGTTTGGCGTCATCGCGGCGACACCTTCGTGGATGATGGCATCGAACCGGCCGTCTCGCTGCGCGCCAATCGCCACTCTCTGCTCTGTCGTCGTGCGGCCGCCGATGATGCGGTAGACGCCCTCGCGGGACAGGACCAACCGTACTGGGCGACCGGCCAGACGCGCCGCGGCAGCGGCGAGAAGTTGATGCTGCCACAGCCCCTTACCGCCGAACCCGCCTCCAACGTACGGCGATAGCACGCGAACCTGTTTCGTTTTCAGGCCGAACGCATGGGCAAGCGACCAGGCAGTGTGCGCGATCTTCTGTGTCGTGTCGTGCACGGTAAGGCTATTTCCATTCCAGATCACCGTGACGGCGTGGAGTTCGAGGGCATTGTGGTTGTGACGAGGCGTGGAGTAAAACTCGTCTACCTTGACCGGCGACGCGGCGAGCATTTTCTCGGCATCGTTGATTTCGTCGTTGAATCGCATACCCATCATGCTGCCCGTCTCGACGCCCGCGGCCTTGGCTTCCGCCAGGCGGGTGACAGCGTGCTCTTCCATATAGCTCGGCCGCAGCAGCGATTTGGCGTGATCCGCCTGTTCCTGCGTCTCCGCGAGGACGAGCGCGATGGGTTGGCCATTCCAGTAGATGCGATCGTTCTGCAGCACCGGGACGTCGTCCTGTGCGGCAGAACGCATGTCGACGGTGAAGGGCGGCAGAGATTTCAGCCGGGGCGAATTTCGGTGGGTCATGACGAGCACGACACCCGGCGCACACTCCGCCGCGGACGTGTCGAGCGCGGCCAAGCGACCTTTCGCGATCGTGCTGTATACAAGCGCGGCGTAGAGCATGCCCTCCAGGGGAACTTCCGCTGCAAAGCGCGCTGCGCCCATCACTTTCTGCGGCCCGTCAATGCGCGGAATCTGCGCGCCAACGAGTCCATGCTTCTGGTGGATCAGAGGATCGGGACGGCCGCCAGGCAACCATTCGTCGGGAGCCACGGCAATCACCTTCTGTGCGGCTGACATTGCGGCGGCCATGACGCCCTGCTGAATCTTGTCTCGCAGGCTCACGCCCGTTCTCCCGCCAATTGGCCGAGAACCGCGACAATAGTCCTGCGGGCGAGTTCAACCTTGAATCCGTTTTCCTCGAGCGGCTGGGCATCGGCCAACTCGGCCACCGCCGCGGCGGTGTACGTCGCTTCGGTTGTAGGTTTGCCGCGCAGGACGGCCTCGGCTTTGCCGGCGCGCCAAGGCTTGTGTGCCACGCCGCCGAGCGCGAGCCGAGCGTCTGTTATGAGGCCATCCTCGATTTCCAAAGCGGCGGCGACCGACACCAGTGCGAAGGCATAGCTCGCCCGGTCGCGCACTTTCCTATAGGTCGAGCGGACGGCGAAAGGCAGCGCAGGAAGCTGGACCGCGACTATCAGTTCGCCAGGTTTCAGCACAGTCTCAACATCGGGCTGTTCGGCGGGCAAGCGGTAGAACTCTGTCAACGGCAAGGAGCGAACGCCCTCTACGCTTTCAAGATGTACCGTCGCATCAAGTGCTGCGAGCGCGACCGCCATGTCGGAGGGATGGACCGCGACGCAGGCGTGCGACGCCCCGAGAATCGCATGCATGCGATTGAAGCCCGCGATTGCATCGCATCCCTGGCCGGGCTGGCGTTTGTTACAGTGCGAGCCGTCGTTATCGTAGAAATAGGCGCAACGTGTTCGCTGAAGCAGATTGCCGGCGACCGTCGCCATGTTGCGAATCTGTGCGCTAGCGCCGGCCACGATGGCGCGCGTGAGCACGGGATACCGTGTCCGGACAAGCCGGTGCTCGGCTACGGCCGTGTTACGTGCTGCGCCGCCGATCAATAGCGCACCGTCCGGCAGTTCCGTGATCTGACGAGACAGGTGGGTGACATCCACGAGCGTTGTGGGCCGCTCGATGGTCTCCCGCATCAAGTCGACGAGATTCGTGCCGCCGCCGAGATACTTCGCGCCGTCAGCGTGTCCGGCACGAACCGCGGACGTCGTGTCGGTCGCGCGAATGTACCGGAATGACCTCACGAGGCCTCTTCCGAGTCGAGACTTTTGAAGGTGTCGAGGATCGCATCGACAATGCCGTTGTACGCGCCACAACGACACAGATTACCGCTCATCCGCTCGCAGAGTTCATCGCGGTCCAACGCAATATTGCCGGCTAACAGATTGCCAGTGACATGGCTCGGCACACCCCGGCGCAGCTCATTCACCATAGCGATCGCGGAACATATCTGACCTGGCGTGCAATAGCCGCATTGAAAGCCGTCATGTTCGATAAAGGCTTGTTGAAGCGGGTGCAGCTCGCCTTTGGATGCGAGGCCCTCGATTGTCGTTATGCAACGTCCGTCATATTGAACTGCAAGTGCGAGACAGGAAAGAATGCGTTCGCCGTCCGCGAGCACCGTGCAGGCCCCGCATGCGCCTTGGTTGCATCCCTTCTTGGTGCCGGTCAGGTCGAGCCGTTCCCGCAGGAAATCCAACAGAGACATCCTTGGATCGTCTGGTAATTCGACCGTCCCCCCGTTGATTGTTATGGACATGGCGCTCGCCTTTCATCCGAGGGACGCATCTTCAAAAACAGTCTAACAATTACATGACTGCCGGTCATGTTACGCCGCGCACATTGACGAGGCGTGTCTTATCATCCCGGCCAAGGGCTGGATGAGCCGTTGTCAGCCGGATCGCGCTTAAAAAACTCAAGTCAAAGATCTGCCGGGCCGCGGCTTACGCAGCGCGCTCGAAAACCGCCGCCAATCCCTGGCCGCCGCCGATGCACATCGTCTCGAGCCCATACCTGCCGTGGCGACGTTGCAGTTCGCGTAGCAGAGTCGCAAGGATCCGCCCACCCGTTGCGCCGATCGGATGGCCCAAAGAAATACCCGAGCCGTTCACATTCAAAATGTCGTGCCGGCTGTCGCTGTCTGACCAGCCCCAGCCTTTTAGCACTGCGAGCACCTGCGGCGCGAATGCCTCGTTGAGTTCCACCACGTCGATATCGTTCCAGTCCAATTTCAGTCGTCCAAACAACCGTTCTACGGCCGGCACCGGACCGATGCCCATGCGGGATGGCTCGCAACCTGCTGCGGCCCAGCCGACGAACCATCCCATCGGCTCTAGACCCAGCGGCTCGAGAAGATCTTCCGCTACAACTAGAGAGACCGCTGCAGCATCGTTTTGCTGGCTGGCGTTGCCCGCGGTCACAACGCCGTCTTTCTCAAGTGGCCTCAGCTTCGCCAGCGATTCAGATGTTGCATCGGAGCGAACGCCTTCGTCATTTGCGAACAGAATGGTGTCTCCTTTCTTTTGCGGGACAAAAACCGGAATAAGCTCGTCGTCGAATTTGTGCGCCGCCCAAGCCGCTGCTGCCCGCTGATGGCTCCGTGCTGCGTAGGCGTCGCATTGCGCTCTGCCAATCTGATAGTCGCGGGCGAGGTTTTCCGCCGTCTCGATCATGCCGGATATCACGCCGAAACGGGCGATCGGCTGGCTCATCACACGGCCTCTTTGAAGCCGGTCGTGCATGGTTACCGATCCAGAGCGAGCGCCGTTGCGGATATCGGTAGTGTAATATTCGACATTGCTCATGCTTTCGACACCGCCTGCTACGACGACATCGGCTGCACCTGTTTGGACCATCATGCTGGCATCGATGATCGCCTGGAGACCCGATCCACACCGACGATCGAGTTGGTAACCCGGTATCGAGATGGGCAGCCCCGCAGCAAGCGCGGACCATCGTGCAATACAGGGCGCTTCGCCGTTCGCATAACCCTGGGCCATCACAACATCATCAATGCGAGTCGGATCGATCTTCGTTCGCTCGACAAGAGCCTTCAGTGCGACGGCCGCGAGATCGCCAGCCGCAAGGGTCGAAAGTCCGCCCTGAAACTTTCCGACGCCAGTACGGATCGGAGAAACGATCGCTGCTCGACGCATTGGTGACCTCCAACTTGATCCCCAAAAAAACTGCCTAACGAGTGTTTATGGACGGGACACAACACATTCTTCAAGCGGTAGAGCGCTGTTACCGCTGGTGGCCGATTCAATCAGAAGGTCTCCCTGCTGCAAGGCGCAAAGGTTTGAGTTAGCCCGGGCGTGTGATATTAGTAAATACTTACTGAGATATCGCCAACAGTTCTTTCGGAAGAGGATGGTGGTCGATTCGGCGCTGGAAGCCGTTCGTCTGCGTAGAAAGGAAGTTACAGATTGCGCGCCTTTAAAATTGTTGCGCCCGGTGGACTGGGAAAACTCTCGTTGACGCAAGCTGCGGATCCTCGAGCGCCTCTTTTGGGCGAAATATCCGTTCGAGTTCGCGCAAGCTCGCTCAACTTCCACGACTATTTGGTCGTGACAGGAGCCATCCCGGCCGCCGATGGTCGAATCCCAATGTCGGATGGCAGCGGTGAGGTAATAGCAGTCGGCGATGGCGTCGATGGTTTCGCCGTGGGTGACAAGGTCATGTCGCGCTATTTTCCGTTCTGGGAAGCGGGGGCGCCCCGCAAAGGATGCTTTCATGGCGTACCAGGCGAGCTAATGGATGGCTACGCACGAGAAATCGCAACGGCGCCAGCATCGTTTTTCTCGCACATCCCTAGCAGCTACAGTTATCGCGAGGCGGCAACATTGGTATGCGCGGGCCTCACGGCCTGGCACGCCCTTGTCGATGGTCCAGTTTTGCCGGGCGCGACCGTTCTCGTCCTCGGCACGGGAGGTGTTTCGACATTCGCAGTGCTTTTTGCAAAGGCAATGGGAGCGACGGTTATCGCGACCTCGTCGTCCGATGAAAAGTTGGAGCGTATGCGATCGCTTGGGGCCGACCATACGATCAACTACAGAAGCATGCCTAAATGGGAAGAGGCCGTCGAGGAAATTACGCATGGGGACGGCGCCGACCACATTATGGAGTTGGGCGGAGCGGCTACTTTGCCCCAGTCAATTAATGCCGCACGAGAGGGCGGGCACATTGCAATCATCGGAGCGCTAGCCGGACTTAAGGGCCCGGTGCCGACCGTCTCGATTCTCCGCAAGCAGTTGCGCGTTCAAGGCGTCCGCGTTGGCAACGCTGTCCAGCAGGGAGATATGGTTCGCGCGATTGATGCCAACGGGATTCGACCGGTAATCGACAAGGCCTATCCAATGGAAGAATTGGCGGATGCCTTCCGTTATCAGGAGACAGCCGCGCACATCGGCAAAATCTGCGTAGATATCTAGGGTTGGCCTAGGTTTCTGACGCGAAGAGGGCCGTGCACAGCATTGCTGGGCTCGTTAATCCGGTAGCAAAACGGCTTTCACACAATCCCCACGATGTTGCTCGTCAATTGCCTTGTTGATCTCTGACAAGGGGTACGTGCGTATCAGCCTGTCGAAGGGCAAACGGCCGCTGCGGAAGTGTTCGACCATCTCCGGGATAAATTCGTCCGGATCGCTGTCTCCCTCAATAATGCCCTTGACGGTATGACCGTATGTAATCACCTGGATCATGTCGCCTGGAAGGCTGGTGCCGCGCGGGCATATTCCCACGATACCGAAAGTGCCGTGAGGCCCGAGGCAATTCATCGTGGCGCTTAAGACCTCCGGAATTCCTGAAGTATCGAACGCGTAGTCTACACCGATCGGCACGATCTCGCGCACCTTCGCGGCCAAGTCCCTCTCAACCTTCGGATCAATCACGTGCGTAGCCCCCAGCTCCAACGCAAGACTGCGCCGCGATTCAACCGGTTCCAAAACTATAACGGTGGAACAGCCCTGAACCTTCGCTCCCATAACAGCACACAAGCCCACCGAGCCGCCCCCGAGGATCAAGATGGTCGAACCTCGTTCAGCTTTTAATGATCGTACCACACCGCCGAAGCCGGTCTGCACGCCACAACCTAGTGGTCCCATAAGTTCCAATGGAACGTCGCTCGGAATTTTCACAACATTGCGCTCGTAGGCCAGCGAGTACTGGGCGAAGCTGGATTGCGCGAAGAAATTACCGGCTATCCGCCCAGCTGCATCGGAGAGCGATTTTGTGCCGTCAGTCCGCACTCCAGTGTAGTTCAATGCCGGCATTGAATGACAATATGCGGGTTCTCCGATTTTGCATCTCTTACACACACCACAAGAGCGGAAGGTGATGACAACACGATCACCCGGCGCGACCTTTTTTACGTCACGGCCGACTCGCTCGACGATTCCGGAACCTTCGTGACCAAACACAGCAGCTGGTCCCAATTGTCCCGATTGCTTGAACGCAATGTCGGTGTGACACAGCCCCACGCCCGCAATCTTTATCAGGATCTCGTCGTCGCGAGGCTCATCGAGCGCAATCGTCTCAATTTTGAAGCCAGGTTCACCGACCCGAGCTACCGCTGCCTTACTTTCCATCGCCGCAAATCCCTCACCGTTGTCACTGTGAACTCGGACCCAATAGTGGCCGTCAGACAATGCGCGACGTCCGCTGATGCCAATAACGATCTCGGATCAACCGTTTGTATAATTTACCCGTTGGCTGGCGGGGCAAATCCTGCTCGAAGTCGATAGAGCGGGGGCATTTGATGTTCGCTAGCCGAGCACGACAATAATCAATCAGTTCACTTGCCAACTCTGGCGTCGCGTCAGCCCAATTCATAGGTTGAATCACGGCCTTCACCTCCTCGCCGAGATCGTCGTTTGGCACACCCACAACAGCTGCGTCCGCCACTTTGGGATGAGTGATCAACAGATTCTCTGCTTCCTGCGGATATATGTTCACACCTCCCGAGATGATCATGAAGGCCTTGCGATCGGTGAGATAAAGAAACCCCTCGGCGTCGAGCTTGCCAACGTCTCCCAGTGTTGCCCAGGAAGGGTGTTGGGGGTGGCGGGATTCCGCTGTCTTCTTGGGATCATTGTGATAGCGAAACCGGGAAGCGGACTCGAAGTAGATGACGCCTTCTTCTCCGTTCGCGACCTCTTCACCGGCTTCGTTGCAGATGTGCAGGATCCCAACCAGCGGTTTCCCGACGGTACCAGGGTGGCGGAGCCAGTCATGGCTGTTGACATATACGAAGCCGATCCCTTCTGTGCCTGCGTAGTACTCGTGCAGCACCGGACCCCACCACTCGATCATTTGTTGTTTGACGTTGATGGGGCACGGTGCTGCGGCATGGATGGCGACTCGCTGGGACGAGAGATTGAACGAATCTTTAGCCTCCGCTGGCAATTTCAGCATACGAACGAACATTGTGGGAACCCACTGACTGACCGTGACGCCGAACCGATCAATTGTACGAAGCGCTGCTTCCGCGTCGAACTTCTCCATAACGATCACGGTGCCGCCCAGCCGGTGGATTGCCATACAGTGCGCCAAGGGCGCGGAGTGATAGAGAGGGGCAGGCGATAGATATATGTCCCGGTCACTTACGCCGTAGAGATCACGAATCATCCCGGTCAAGCCGACCGGAGCATCTATGGAAAGGCCAGACAGTTCGGTGCGGACACCCTTTGGTCGACCTGTCGTGCCTGAGGAGTACAGCATTGGCGCGCCGGCAGTTTCGTCCGATAGCCGCTGCGTCGGCATGGTCGCAGCCGCGTCTTCGTAGCCCTCGTAGCCGGCTACAGGACCACCAATCGAGAAGCCCTTGGTTCCCGCCAGCAGTGGTGCCAGTTCGGCCGCAACAGAAGCAAGCGCGTGCGATACGAGAAGGATCTTCGCGCCGCAGTCCTGGACGATATATCGGACCTCGCCCGCCGTTAGCCGGGACGAGATGCAGGTGAAATAAAGGCCGCTCCTCTGGGCTGCCCAGCAAAGCTCGAGGTATCGCAGGCTGTTGTCCAGGAAGATCGCGATTGCGTCGCCAGGTTTGAGCCCAACCTTGCGAAATAGTTGCGCGCCTTGATTGGATCGCCTCTCCAAGTCTGCGTAGGTCAATGTCTCGGCGGTCCCGGCCATGATGATTGCCGGTTTTGTCGGGTCGCTTTCAGCAAAAACGTATGGATGCATTGCGGTCCTCTAAGCGCTATACAAAGCCAACAGGCGCTTTACCCCGAAACGCTCCATTTTGCGGAGACGTACGAATTTGCACACCCGCACAGAGCGAGGCATAACGTTGTTTGCGTTCGCTGGCTTATAGGTAACGGACAGGGCAGCAACGCAAAGCGAGTGTTTACATTATTTACCTGGATCGCTTGTCCAGCGCACAGCTTCAAACTTGGGGAAATTAAATTGATTGCCTCTGCTAAAGAGAAGGGTCGAAAGAAGAAAGCAAAACGGTCAGCCCGGCTATCGGTGGAGATACGACGAGAACTAATTGTCACGGCTGCCCGTGCAGTTTTTGCAAAGTCTGGATTTTCCGGATCAAGAACCAAGGAAATCGCTCGCAAGGCCGGAATCAATGAGGCGCTCATCTATCGTCATTTCAAGTCCAAAGAAGAGCTGTTCGACTATGCAGTGATCGAGCCTTTGGAACGCTGGATGCACAGCTACAAGCACCAGGGGCCGCAAATTGCGGTAGAGCCGTCGGCCGAGTCACGACTTCACATGCTCGAACGGGGAGGTGCGGAATACCTCGAGGAAATGCACCGGATCGTGCCTCTGCTTGGGATCGCTCTTTTCGGCAGAGACGACCACGCTAAACATCTCTACAAGACGCGGATCGAACCGCTGATTGCCGAGTGGGCCCGGAACGTCGCGCGCTCTCTTCCGAAAAACGCGCGCGGTTGGGATGTCGGACCAGAGTTTCTTGCCATATCCGGTTTCGCAACCCACTTCTTCCTTTCCGCCGATGCTCACCTGCGAGGGGTCCCGCTCGACAGTGCAAAGCTTGCACATCAGATAGCGTTGATGTCTCTGCCGCTTTACGAGAAGAACGAGCAGCAGAGACCCCCTGTGGCGCAGAAGAGAAACGTAAAAGTGAGTTGAACCGCTAAGCGCTCTCCATCAGCAACTTATCCAACGCGTCGGATTGTTCCTTTGTAAGCACCGCCGCCCATTCGAGGCATCCCATCCCTTTCTTGTCGCCGATGCTCACATATGAAATCGCGTTGTTATCGTACCGACGAGATCCGGACCCGGGCAGGTACTTTGGCACGTGCAACTTCGTCCGTCCTTCTAGAACCATCGGTTCGGTAGAGCCGTATTCGATGCGGCTTCTATCGTAGGTCAGCAACCCAGGTTCAGGAGAGAATGCGCCAGAGACGCTACGAGTGTAGAACGCGCCCTTCGGGGTTACTACGATGCCACCGCCGATTGTGGATTGTTTTCCCGGCACGCCGATTGCGTTGCAGAAGAATTTTCCATCATCGAGGCAAGATGCAGTCCAGAAAACCCCTGGGTCGAAGTCGGTTTCGACGCGTTCCCCCCACGTATGGTCACGAACAAACAGTCCACTGCAGCGGACCTTTCGATCACCGACCCGCAGTTCGCCGTGCCATCGACCACCTTGCTCGTAGTGTTCCTGCGCTGAAATCTGTGCACCGCCGGACGCGGCCAGGTCGTCGGAAACCCGCGCTAAAGCCTGATTAAAGTCGGCTACGGGGATTTCCATTTCTAGCGTGATGTCGATGGCACCGCGCACATTGCCATGCGGCGCATATGCGAGGAATCCGTAAGGTCCCTCGCCAGGGGCGCCGTCGAACTCTGCCTGGATGCGCCACCGCGACCACGGTACTTCGGGCCCGGCAGACAGCTCGGGGATTTCGTCGTTCAATTTCAGACTAGACTTGAGCGGCCGATGAAGAATTGCGGAAGTCGGCTTGCCCTCAACGTAGACGACAATGTGCGCTTCGTGGTCATTCTTTGAAGGCCACCGCTTCGTATGGATAAGGACACCGTTTCCGCCGTCCAGGTCCCATGCGACGAAAAACATGTTTTCCTGCCAACGGTCCGGTGGAACCTTCGGCGGCGAATGCAATAATTCGTCTTGATCGCGAAAACTGGGCGAACCCATCGGCTCAAAATCGGCCATGTTCATTGCATTCCTCCAACTTCAATTCCAAAAAGATTTTTCGTGTTGTCGGCCAAGATCTTTTGCGCATCGCCGGCAGCGAGCTCTTTCGTCATCTCTTCGGCGGCGCCTTGGCAGTTGGGCCACTCCGTATCCAAGTGGGGATAGTCCGTCTCGAACAGGATGCGATCGACACCAATCTTGTCCGCAAACGCCAAACCCACGGGATCGCGGAAGAACGCGACCCAGCAATTCCGCTTGAAGTAGGACGAGGGCGGTTCTGGCAACGCCTTACGATCAACAGTCGCTGTGCCGTCGATAGTTATTTCATTCCAGATGAAATCAGCGCGGTCGAGTACGTAAGGCACCAAGCCCAACTGAGACTCTGCGAAACAGACCCGAAGCTTTGGATATCGGATGAACACGCCGGAAAACAAATATTCCAGCAGCGAATGCATTATGTAGAGTGATCCTCCAGCATGCGGGACTGCCACCGGCGCGTCCTTCGCAGCTAGGTTCATCGGCGCCGTTCCAATGTGGAGAGAGAGCACCATGCTCGATTGCTCGCAGACAGCGAACAAGGGGTCCCATTTTCCTGACGAGACCGAAGGCAACTCAAGACGATGGGGGGCTTCCGAAAACGAAATCGAGTGGAACCCAAGTTTGGCCAGCCGTTCGGCTTCCAAAACTGCTAGGCTCACGTCCCAGAGCGGCACGATACCCATCGGCACCAGGCGACCCGCGGACCCGGCGCACCACTCCTCAATGACGTAATCGTTGTAGGCCTTAATACATTCCAGGGCTAACGACTTGTCTTGCGCGAAGCTAAACTGCTCGCCGGCAAACATCACAAACATATTCGGATAGTTTACCGACGCGAGAATACCGGCCGTATCCATGTCGCGAAGGCGCGCTTTTGAATCGTAACAACCTTCTCGAATCTCTTCGAAAGTGGTTGGTTCAAACTTCACTTGTGAGCGCGGCGAGTAGCCCGCTGCTGCCGCAATCTTCACGATCGGTACAAGCTTACCGTCGTAATCCCATGCGTCTCCTACCCGGCCATCCTGGTCTTCTGTGAACCGGAAGTTTCCGCCGCCCGCGTCCCAAACTCGACCTTTAAGCCTTTTTATCCGTGGGCCAAAGTCAACGAGCTTCGATGAAAGTCGACTCTTCCATAAATGAGCAGGAGCCTGAAGGTGATCGTCGGGAGACATGATCCGGGGTGCCATCGTAGCCTCGCTAGGTGATCCGTTTTACAACGCCGAGGCTATATAGTATGTATTCACTTACATAACAATAGGAGGAGGCGATTTTGATAGCGGGGGAGGATTCTGCTCGAGATGTTTTGCCGACGATAGTCGCCTTCGATGAACCCTCGACGCTGACACAGCAAGCTCGTCTGACACTACTCGGCGGCAAGGGAAATAGCCTCTTCGAACTCAGCGCATTGTGCGGACTCCCAGTCCCTCCGGGCTTCACTCTAACGACCGCGCTGTGCCGAGAGTATCTGCATCGCGGCTGGACCGATGAGATGGCAGACGGTGTCAGGCTTGCGCTGGAAAAACTCGAGCTAAAGACGCGCACCCATTTTGGCGGCCAACAGCAGCCTTTGCTGTTGAGTGTGCGCAGCGGAGCGGCGGCGTCCATGCCTGGGATGATGGACACGGTCCTTAATGTCGGATTGAATGACGCCACCGAGCGTTGTTTGGCGGATAGCAGCCGCGACGCGTCCTTTGCGAGCGACTGCCGCAGAAGACTGAACGACACTTTTGCGAAGGCCATCGGACGCAAAGGAGACGCGCCCAACGATCCTTGGAAGCAACTGCGAGAAGCCATCGAGGCAGTATTTCGTTCTTGGAACAGCGAGCGGGCGAGGGCTTACCGCCGGATTGAATCCATCTCAGAAGACCTCGGCACTGCCGTCACTGTGCAACAGATGGTGTTTGGGAATCTGAACGATCGATCAGCGACTGGTGTCGTCTTTAGCCGCAACCCGTCGACCGGAGAGTCGAGGATTTTCGGTGATGTTCTATTCCGGGCTCAAGGTGATGACGTCGTATCAGGCGTCGCCACAGCGCTCGATATAACGTCGATGGAGAAAGCCTTTCCCGATCTGCACCATCAGCTTGTGAGCTACCTCGCGAAGATAGAGCGCTTGTACAAGGACATGGTGGAAGTCGAATTTACGATTGAAGACGGCCTTTTGTGGATATTGCAAGCGCGGATTGGAAAACGCACCCCAACAGCCGCTGTTCGCATCGCGGCCGATTTGGCTAAGGACCCAGATTTTCCCTTGTCGCGCCGCGAAGCGGAATACCGTGTTAGACCCGTAGCGAAGAAGGTGCGCACATCCTTGCGGATTGGCAGCGAGAAAGCGCTCGGCAAGGGTTTGGGTGCCTCGCCCGGTGTGGTGACGGCGAAGTTATTGACGGATCCTGAACTTGCTGTTGCAGCAGCGTCTGAAGGATTAGCAGTGATCCTTGCCCGGCCGGAAACCTCTCCTTCGGATATTGAAGGGATTGCAGCAGCTAAGGGCATTCTGACTGCACGAGGCGGCCTTGGCAGCCATGCGGCCGTAGTGGCGCGAGGCTGGGGCAAGGTCGCAGTCGTTGGGCTGGAAGCGATGATCGTGACGCCGGAAGGTATATCCATCGATGGGCACTTTATTCGCGCCGGAGATCGGATATCGATCGATGGCGAGTCGGGCGAAGTGTTCGAAGGTGATGTCGCTGTTCGCGAAGAGCTCTCCGACGAAATGAGCAGCCTAATAGACTGGCTCGAAAGCGACGAAGACGAGCGCCCTTCTGAAGGAAGCCGAACTAAAATAGATGATGATGCACTCGTGACCCTGCTCGCGATAAAGGGGCTCACGTCGCGCACGGCTCTAAGTGAAATTCTGGGTGTGGACCCAAACGACCTTGCGAAGCGCCTGGCAGCGATTTCGGAGTACGTCGATGTTTCAAAGCCAATCTTCGTGAAACCAACAGGTGAGGCCATCGACAGGGCAGGCGCCGCAATTGCCGCTCACCGCGTTTTGCTGACGAGAGGGCGGGCCGAGGATTTGCTGTTAGAGTTTCGCAGTCTCAACACAGCAGTAAAAAAGCTGATAACGGATTGGCAGCTCGAGTCGACTTGCGAAACGCACACGAGCGGCGGGCGTGGAAACGATCCGGACCACGCTGTCGTGGGCAGAGTTCTCAAATTGCATGAGGCTGTATCAGCTTGGATTAGGGGGATTCAGCCTCCCCAGGTGGTCGCGATCTATCTTTCGCGACTTGGTGCCGCGGTAGAGAAAATGACAGGAGGCGATCAGCGCTTCCTCGCATCCCCTCGCGTGGACAGCTACCACAGCGTTTGGTTTGAACTTCATGAGTACTTAATACGGTTAGCCGGCAGCAGCCGCGAGAAAGAAGAGGGGGCAGCGCATGAAAGCTAGATTTCCCGCGACTGAGTTTAGTCAAGGAACATCATAGGGAGACCAAATCCAGTGAGCGTTGGATCTGGTGGCAGATTGAGATGGAGATCGTGGTGCAAGCAAGCGCAGTAGACGAGAAGATCCCTCTGGAAATTGCAGGACCGCTGGTCGATCCCGCAAGCTACGCATCGGGCGCAGTTCTCGAAAGTTATCGTTGGCTCCGAAAGAATAACCCCTTCGGCAAAGCCACATTGGACGGATTTGATCCTTTCTGGGTGGTAACCCGCCATGCCGACATTCTCGAAGTGAGCCGTCGCAACGATCTTTTCCCCTATGGGGATAAGAGTTCGACTCTCACGGACGCGGCGAGCACGGCGCGCATGCGAGAGATCACCGGTGGGCGCCCGAACCTCGTGCGATCGCTTGTTCAGATGGACGAGCCAGACCACAATCGATATCGAGCCCTCACGCAAGCATGGTTCATGCCGCCAAGTGTCCGGCGGCGGGAAGAGCATATTCGCCACGTAGCTGAGGCTGCGGTGAATCGACTAGTCGACATGGCCGGACGCTGTGACTTCGTCAAAGAGGTTGCTCTCGGCTATCCGCTTCACATTGTCATGAGCATTCTCGGTATTCCGGAAACGGATGAACCGCGCATGCTTCGGCTGACTCAAGAACTGTTTGGTCCGCAAGACCCCGATACCGCGCGGGCTACCGCCGCGCTAAGTGCCACGCGCTACGCGGAAATCCTCCAAGCAACTATAGATGATTTCACACGGTACTTCGGCACTATCGTCGCCGACCGCCGTGAAAGCCCGCGTGACGATCTTGCCAGCGTTATTGCGAATGCCCGCATTGGCGGAGATTTCCTACCCGACGTCGAAACGAGCAGTTATTTTATCGTGATCGCGACCGCGGGTCATGACACGACATCATCCTCGATCGCGGCTGGAATGCATGCTTTGGCATCCGATCCGACATTGTTGGCTCGAATTCAGAACGACGTAAGCTTAATTCCCGGATTTGTGGATGAATCGATTCGATGGGCCACACCGGTGAAAACCTTCATGCGTTCAGCCAGTCAATCGATGGAGTTCGCCGGCCGCCAGATCGAAAAGGGCGACTGGGTGATGCTGTGCTATGCATCGGGCAATCGCGACGAGGGAGTTTTCGAAGACCCCGATGTTTTCCGAGCCGATCGGACTCCCAACCGCCACCTGGCTTTCGGCTACGGCGCACACCTTTGTCTCGGTCAACATCTGGCAAAGCTCGAAATGCGCCTTTTTTGGGAAGCGCTGATACCGAGGCTTAAATCCGTGGAACTGGATGGTGAAGCCAACTATTCCGCCAGTTGGTTTGTCAACGGTCTGAAGACGTTGCCCATTCGGTTTGAGCTAAAGCCCGTCTGAGCGACGGCCTCCAAAACCGCCAGCACGTGAAGTGCAGATAATAAGAATTAGAGGGAGTACGTCGGGTGAAATTGAACGACTGGCCACTCAATGACAAGCCGTCTGGACGGCTTCCGATTTATACACGCTCGAACGCGAGCGAAGTGCTCGGAGCGCCTTTGTCGCCACTCGGTTGGACAGCGGTATGGCGCAAGGCGTTCGAGCCTGGCTCGATTGACGGTTACATCGCAACTGGTGGCTTCGAAGAAGATGAGTTCTTGCGCGAGGTAGGCGAGGTTTACGGCGCGTTTGGCGGTTATTTTTATCTGAATCTCTCCGCCATGCTGATCCTAATGGATCGCCTGGACGGAAGTGCCGCGCAACTGGCGTCGGCTTTCGACGATCACCCGGACATGCCAAAATACGAGAGACAAGCTTGGTACGTCAGCCCAACGGCCACCGAACGTCTTGCGGCATGGAAAGCTGACATTCTTGCGGGTAAGACGCCCGACAGTTTGCCGATACTGCAAGCTGAATCTTTTGCCGCACGCAAAAGCCGACCCGACCTTTCGACACTTACCGACGATGAACTCGTTGGTCGCATACGAGACATGCAACCCCCAATCTGGCGTGGCGGCGAAATCCACGTGATTGTCGGCATAGCCGGGTTGATTGCGATGGGACAACTGCAGACTGCACTCGCGAGCATTGGCCGCGCGAATGACTTGTCCAGGTTGTGCTCGACGGGGCGAGAAATTGAGACCGCAGATATCGCGAAGACGTTATGGACTATCAGCCGCCTTGTACGAAGAACGCCCGCTCTAATTCAAAGGCTTGAACGAGGATTTGGGGACGGGCTGGGGGAAGATATCGATCACCGTTTCAACGAGTTGTTTGGCGAATTCATGTCCATACACGGTTCTCGCGGAGACAATGAATGGGATCTGGCGGGCCGAACCTTTGAGACGACCCCGGCAAACGCACTGACATTGATAGCCAGTATGGCGAAGCAGGCGGATGAAGCAGACCCGTCTCAAGCACAGGTGCGCAACGCGCAAAATCAGCAGAATGCGCTAGCTGCCATCCGCGCTCAAGTTTCCGATGACAAGTTCACCGAGATACACAACGCAATCCAAGCCGTGGACATTTGGTTCGCGGCTCGCGAGCGGTCAAAGAACACAAATATTCGATTTGTTCATGAGGTCCGGATGGCTTGCGAAGAACTCGCGAGTCGCGCCGTTCGGCGTGGTGTGCTCGGTAAGGCTGAAGCTTTCTACATGCTGCTGGACAGTGAGTTGGAGCCGTTCATCGCGAAGCCCGATGCATTTGCTTCCGGACTACAAGATCGTCTGGAGGTGCTGCGGGAGGTGGCACTTCGTGAACCGCCCTTCATCGTAAACGGTGCGTATGCAACGCCTGAAAGTTGGCCCAAACGCAAAGCGGCCAAGCAAACGCGAGCTGTTGTTGGAGAAAAACTAAGCGGGGTGGGATGCTCGCCGGGCCGAATCAGAGGCCGTGCGCGTATTATTCTGGACGCATCGGATCCGGGGGCCCTCGAACCTGGCGATATACTGGTGACCCGTACGAGCAATCCGAGCTGGACCCCACTCTTTCTCGTTGCCGGAGGTGTCGTAACAGAACTCGGACTATTCAATAGCCACGCCAGCATCGTATCGCGAGAGTTAGGCGTGCCGTGCGTTGTCTCAGTTGTCGGTGCCACCAATCGAATCCCCGATGGTGCTCTGATTGATCTGGATGGAGACACCGGTGCTGTCGAAATCGTCGACGTTTAGAATTCAGTAATCGGATACTTACGTAAAATCAGGTGCTCCGATAATACACTCTTTGTATGTCTGACGGTCTATTAGGTTTGCCGCTCACGCGCATGGCCAGGAATGACTTGGAGTGAAACCAAGTGACCGTTATTTGAGATTTGGTTGCGCGGACTGCGTATCGTTGACAAAGCCGGATCGAAGCGTATTGTCGCGATCAAATTGAAAGTAGGTGTTCACTTATTAACAGCCGCAGCGCGCAAAAGCCCTGAATAACCCGCTGACTAACTGCGGTTCAGGAGCAAAGAGGAGGAGGGGACGGCAGTGACTAGTTCGGTATGGGGCGCACGCGCATCCAAAGCTTCGACCTTTCGTCGAGCAATTCAATTACTTCTGCTGCAGGCTTCGTTTGCACCGATCTTGGCGCACGCGCAATCGGCGGGCGCTCCTCCCACAGATAGCGGCGGAGGCATTGAACAGGTCGTCGTGACTGCGGAGCGCAGATCGGAAAATCTCATCAATGTCCCATCTGCAGTTGTCATGACAACAGCGGAGGACCTAAGGCAAAATGGAGTGAAATCCCTTTCGGATCTCTCACAGGTTGTTCCAGGACTTCGCATCGACATGTCCGGCGCCGTCGCGCAACCGACAATCCGAGGTGTTTCAGGATCAATCGCGGGGCCTGCGGCGTCGTCGACGGTCGCAGTTTATATCGACGGGTTTCTGCGCCCCGATGGGATCGGTTTGGACTCTGCGCTTTCGGACGTCTCCTCGATCCAGACGTTAAAGGGGCCTCAAGGAACACTCTTTGGCCGAAACACAACCGGTGGCGCGATCTTGATCCAAACCAGAGAGCCGAGCTTCGACTATGCGGCTGATGCGCGCCTAAGTTATGGAAATTACAACGAAAGCAGTGGATCACTGTTTCTCACGGGGCCTCTAACCGATAATTTGGCGGCGAGCATCTCGCTCTACGAGAACAGTTCGGACGGGTTCAACTACAACATTTTCCGACAAGCGCGCGAAGGCAACTATAACAAAGCCGGCGGGCGGGCGAAGCTTCTATTCAGGCTGTCGGATAAGACAGAGTTCAAACTGGAGATCGAGCACCTTTACGTAAATGACCCGAACCCGCTGGTTCTTCAGCCCTACAAAGGTCAAACGGATGGCGCACTGTCCCCCGGCGTTATAATTGCCACGGGACGGGGATACGTCGCAGCCGATACCCCAAGCCAGCAAAGCGTTGAGTTGAACGGTGTCTACCTAACGCAGAAGTACGATCTGGGCTCTGTTTTGCTGACGTCCTATACCGGGTATCACACGATAAAGCAGGGCAAGAACACCCTGTTCGATCTGGACGCTACAAATATTCCGGTCGACACGACGCGCTATCCTGGTCAGGACAACATCTTCACACAGGAATTTCAGTTTAATAACGCGGACAGCAACGACAGACTGCAATGGGTTGCCGGCGCTTTCTATATGAACGAGGCGGCCAGCCAGCCGCTCCTTCAAGGTTCTACGACGGTGGGCGGGGGTAATTGGTTTCCAATCATTTCGTCCCGGCAAACAATCCACTCTTATGCCGGATATGGCGATTTGACCTATGGGTTAACGGATCGTCTATTTCTCAGCATCGGAGCGCGTTACAGTTCTGACTATCTCGATGCCGATCGTGCATTTCCACCGGATTTCACTTGGCAACCAAAACTGACCACGACGTTCGGTCAGTTCGACTATCGAGGCGTCCTACGTTATCAGATCGATGACAACTCCAGTGTTTATGTCTCTTTCAACAAAGGGTCTAAGGGGGGTACGTTCAATCCAACGGGTGGCGGCGATGCCGCGGTCAGGCCGGAGGAGATCAAGGCTTACGAAGCTGGATATAAGGCAATATTCGGGGATATTTTGGTAGAGCTGGCTGGGTTTTACTACGACTACAGCAATCTGCAGGTTTCGAGTTACGGCCCCGGATACCAAATTGTCAGCAACGCCGCGAGTGCGGAGCTCTATGGCTTCGATCCCCACCTAAAGTGGGATGTAAGCGAGAACTTTGATTTTGACATAGGCGCGACCGCACTGCACTCAAAGTACACAAGCTTTCCGGGCGCCATTCGTTATCTCTTCTCGCCAACGGTTGGGATCGAGCCGGTCGTTGAAGATGCAGCTGGCCATCCTCTCATTCGCGCACCGGAGTTCAGTGGCACGCTCAGCGCGACGTATCACCACGACCTCGAGCATGGAAGGTTCGCAGTCACGGGCAGTTACTCGTATCAATCGAAGGTCGATTTCGACTCTTTCGGTGACATGACACAAGGCGGTTATGGTCTATTGAATGCAAGAGTTGAGTGGACAACGCCTGACGAGCGCTGGTCTATCGCGGCCTACGGGAGAAACTTGACGGACACGGTCTACTACAATCAGGGACTTCAAGCCGGCTTGGCCAATCTCGTAACCTACGGTTGGCCGCGGACTTACGGAGTCGAACTAGCAATCCGTTACTAGTCGGACCTCCTTCGGCTGCGACTGAAATGTTGAGGCTCGTCGTGTTCGCCATCACAGGTTTGCCGAAATCGCATCTAGTCTCTGTGGGTTCAGCAAGCTTCAAATCCAAGCGGTTGTTCGCCCACGACAACGTGGCCGTCAACACGATAACCACGGGGATTCCAGGACGGGACAGTCATGGCTACGCGCGCTAGTTACGATTTCAGGGAAAAAACCGTCCTTATCACAGGGGGCGGCGAGGGTATTGGCCTGGGTATAGCGAACGCGTTCGCCATGGCAGGAGCCCATGTAATCGTCGCCGCGCGCCGTGAAGAGCCTCTACGAGCATTTTGCGACGCGTTTCCTGCGAATTCCAGCTACTTGAAACTCGACGTTTCAAGCTCGACCGAGCGGCTTGCCGCGGTGAAGGAAATCCGTTCAAGGCACGGCAAACTCGACGTGCTCGTGAACAACGCTCTCAGTTACTCGCGAAAGCCATTCCTTGAGATGACCGAAAGCGAACTAGCCGAACCTTTCAACGTGATGGTTATCGGCGCGGCGGCGCTGTCGCAGCAGTGCTTTCCTCTTTTGCAGGCTGCGCGGGGAAGTGTTCTAAACATCAGCGCGACATCATCGATATATGTGAATTATCCAACATGGCGTTTGACAGTTTATGCCGCGGCCAAAGCTGCCCTGAACCAGCTCACGCGGGGAATGGCCGCCGAGTGGGGACCAGCTGGCGTTCGGGTGAATGCAATCCTTCCGGGTGTGACTGTTACGAGGCACATTGATCCAACCGACGAGGAGTTTGTGAAATCGATTAACGATATCACCCCGCTCGGCAGAATAGGCTTGCCTGAAGACATCGCGGAATTGGCGCTCTTCCTTAGCAGCGATTCTGCCTCCTGGATTACGGGAGAACTCGTTCGGAGCAGCGGTGGTTTTCAACTCACAGGCTAATCCACATGCACTCTCGATAGGGAATCGGTCGGGATGGAGCTCAGCCTCAAGAACAAAGTCGCTATTGTGTTGGGCGGTACGCGTGGCATCGGTCGCTCGATCGCTCAGACCTTCGCGCGCGAAGGCGCCAAGGTGGCCGTTTGCGCGCGAAACGCACGAGAAGTGGATGAAACAGTTTCATCGCTGAAAAACCATGGTATCCAAGCGTCGGGTGGATCTTTAGACATATCCGACACTTTTGCGCTCAAGGCGTGGATAGCCTATGTCGCCGCCGAGCTCGGCGGGATAGATATTCTCGTGTCTAATGCTGGCGCAATGGCACATGGCAATTCAGAGGATGCGTGGGTTGCCAATTTCAAACTGGATATCCTGGGTGGGGCAGTCGCAGCCTTCGATGCTGCACTACCAATGTTAGTTCGTGCAGCTGAGGCGAAGGGCGACGCAGCGTTTGTTATCATTTCCTCCGTCTCCGCAGCAGAGGCTGATCACGGGGGTTCGTACGGGCCTATCAAGGCGGCGCTCATCCATCAAGCTAAGGGACTAGCTCGCCAGTACGCAGCCAAGCGCATCAGAGTGAACGTTATCTCCCCCGGCTCCATCTATTTTAAAGGTGGTTTCTGGGAAGATATGGAGGCGAATAACGCAGAGCGGTTCAAACAGTTTCTGGCGCTGAATCCAATTGGCCGGATGGGGTCGCCGCAAGAAATTGCGAACGCAGCTGTGTTTCTCGCGAGTCCGGCGTCCGCTTTTACCACTGGCGCCAACCTGGTGGTCGATGGTGCGTTTTCTCGTCGTGTTAACTTCTGAAGATGGCAAAACGCCTCGGACGATGCCCACGCCTGAGGGCAAATCGCTTTTCCAGTTGCGCGAGCGAGCTGGGTCGCATTTTGAGCGCAATCAACGACGGAAAATAAGGTTCATCAAAGTGCAACGCCGGTCACGGACACTTTGGAGTATAGCTAACCAGAAGGAAGCCCGATGCAACGCACTCCGAACGCAACGGGAACTCCGGACACGACGACTTCGGTCATCTCGAGCGAACGTGTTATTCCCTTGGAGGGAAGTTGCAATTTCCGCGATCTTGGCGGCTATGCGGCGGCGGATGGGCGGCGAGTTAGATGGCGCTATGCATTCCGATCGGGCTCTTTAGCTGGACTCACGCGATCAGGTCAGGCAAGCCTTGCCGAATTGTCTATCGCGGCCGTCTGCGATTTTCGCTCCACTTCTGAGCGAAGTGCGGAGCCATTTCCTCTCCATGACAACTCACAGATCAATTACTGGTGTCGTGAATACGAGACAGACTACACAGCGTTAAAGGCGCGGCTGCATGGCAAGGCATCTACAGCGGAAGACGTGCGCCGGGCCGTGATTGCACTCTATCGCGAATTGCCTTGGCAGTTTTCCGAGCATTACCGCGCGATGTTTTCTATGCTCGGGGCTGGTGCGGTACCGCTCATATTCCATTGCTCAGCAGGAAAGGACCGCACCGGACTTGCGGCGGCTCTTTTGCTCTCAGCGCTTGGCGTGACAGAAGGTGACGTAATTGAAGACTATTGCCTGTCCGACAAGGTTGTGGACTACGAAAGGACGATTGTAGCGCCCCGTTTGGCAGAAGGTCGAAATACCGCTGCTGGCTACAGTTTTCTCGAAATGCTCTCAGCAAACGCCCGCGAACCGTTGCTCAAATCCGATGGCGCTTATCTGCAAGCGGCGTTCGAAGCGATCAACGAGCGGAGCGGCTCTGTTCAAACCTTTTTGAAGTCTGAGTTGGGTGTCGGACAAGAGCACCTCATGCGGCTTCGCGACCAACTCCTTCAATGACACACATGACGGAATCGACAAACAGCTGGAGACGTCTATGGGGACTTTCAGTAGTGCTTTCTGGTTGGGTGCTTCTTGATACCGGCGCAGCAAATGCCGAACCGGCCATCCCTTTCACTGCAGCCACGGCAGAAACGTTAGACGGGCGCACCTTTTCGCTCAACTGGAGCGCGCCCGGCGTGCACCAAGTGCGCATTGAGGCGAGCGTTGTTGCCAATCATTTTGTCGGTCCGCCTGTCGCAACTAGCAATCATGCAGCCACCGTCACGTTGATCCTCCCCGATGCACCGCGCTGGTACTTTGAGTTGATCCCGGACCGCGGCGCTCCCCTCGTGATCGCGGATCGCTCTTTGCATCTCTTATCAGCTGCCAATTTTCGCGATGTCGGCGGATATCGCACGAAGGACGGTCGTTGGGTTCGAATGGGGCTTGCGTATCGTTCCAATGCTCTAAACCAACTCACCGATGCCGATTTGGCTCGCGCCTCGGCGTTAGGTATCAAGATTGTCTGCGATCTGCGTATGGATGACGAGCGCAGAAGCGGGCCTGACCCAGTCCTCGGGCATGCTACGGAAATATCCGACAACGTGATGGCCGACCGCCAAGTTGCTGCGGGTAGAGGCTCGGTATCCCCAGCCCGTAGTGCAGTAAAGCGCATGCAAGACGCTTATCGCGACTTCGTGAGTCTGCCCAGCGCGCAACGCGGCTATCACGATCTATTCGAGCGCCTCAGCAATTCGGAAAACCTGCCAACGGTATTTCACTGCACGGCAGGTAAGGACCGCACCGGCTGGGCCCAAGCCGTGTTGCTGACAATTCTGGGTGTACCGCGGGATGTGATTCTCGAGGATTACGTCCTGACGGATCACTATCTCGAACCACAGATTGCCTCTGTCGAAAATACGCTTAGATCCGTTGCGGCAACGGCGAAGGTTATTATGCGCGCCGATCCGTCTTACCTTCGGGCAGCATTCCAAGAGGTGGATAGGCGGTTCGGATCATTCGACAACTATCTTCACAAAGGCCTGAAGCTGAGCGATGTGACGCTCACAGCGATACGCGGGAATTTTCTGTGATCGGTCAGTATTTTACCTGTGTGCATTAGGAAGCCGAACGGCCTGCCGGTATTTCCGGGCGGCAGAGCAAGCGAAGCGCGGGGGATTTCATGGACAATCTGCCGCGCAAGGACTCGGGCAACATTTTAAGCGCAAACTCCGCGAGCCCTTCTGGCCGGACCGAAGTAGCCGAGTTTGATCTCTTGGCGGTGTGAGTGATCAGCGAGACTTTTTTCCCCGAGCCCGCGACAGTCTGGGCGGAATTGAGACTTGCAGCGTCATGGCAGAACGTCTGCCCGTTTTCGGCCGCGGCGCACCGCGCTTTGGAGCTTTTCCGTTGGATGCCTTCGCCATGAGC
The DNA here is from genome assembly GCA_036490455.1 of Rhizomicrobium sp. Taxonomy (GTDB): domain Bacteria; phylum Pseudomonadota; class Alphaproteobacteria; order Micropepsales; family Micropepsaceae; genus Rhizomicrobium. Next base: position 18,763 of record DASXDS010000009.1, on the reverse strand, counting down.
ACCCGTGCCGAGGTGCCGGTTTGCGCCTTGATGAAGCGGCAGGTGACGCTTGGCTCTGAGAAACCGAGAAGGTGCGTCAGACGCGCAAGCGAGAGAGGCGTGGGCTGAGCGAGATGTTCGCGAACGATCTGCATTCGTACAAACGCGAGTACTGTCGCGAAGTCTGCGCCAGTCTCCGCGAGGCGGCGCTGAAGCGTGCGAGTCGATGTCGCCAGCAACGCGGCAATCTGGCCGATGCTGACATTGCCGCCGGCCAGCTGGGCCGCGATCAGGGTCTCGACCTGGGCGTGCAGGTCTGCTGGCCAGTTTGCGTGCTCTCGCGCCATGTGGTTCTGGAGAAACCCGAGCAGTTCCGTGTTCCCCTGTGGCAGTCGACGGCGGTAGTCGGACGCGCTGAGGACGAAGGCGTGATGGTCGGCGCCGTAGACGACGGGGCACCTGAAATAATGCCACTGCGCCGCCGTTGAAGGCGGAGCCGCATGCGCAAATTCGACACGCAGCGGATGCCACGTCTCGCCCAGCATTGCTCGCCCAGCCCTAACATTGAGCGCTACCAGCGCCTCTATGAACTGGTGGGCACAGGGCCGCAACGCCAGATGTACGTCACACAGCAACGATACCTCGTCGCCCTCTTCCATGCTGTCGAATGAGATCGCATTGTTTTCGAGATGAATGAACCGCTCGATCAGGTGATAGCGCTCGGCAAAGCTGTTGCAGTGCTCGGCAAGCAGCGCCAGAGGTCCAAAACCGCGGGGATTGAGCCAGGTGGCAAACTGGATGCCGAGATCGGTGCGCTGCGTGATCTCGGCCGCGCGCGCCATAAGCTTCACAATGTGATTGGCCGAGACTGGCATCGAGCGGGTCGAACCCTTCAGCGCGGCATCTAGTCCCTCGATCCCCAACGCAGCCTTGTCGAGACCGATATGATCGAGATAGGCCAGAAATTGCCGGACGCCCCCGGCATCCGCGGTTAGCTCCATGCGTGCCTCCACACCGTGGCGCGAAGCATCAATAATTCGGCGCAATCGGTCAATCGGCACTGTTGGCTCCCGTGTATGATTGGGGCAGGTGGAGCTGCGGAGAAATGGCATGAAAACGGTCTGGTTTCACATGCAGGGCTATCGCGACCTGCCGGACGATTTCCACAAGCGCTACGAAAGCGTTTGGGTCACGCCCCCGAACGACGAGCTCTGCCATTCTGACCAAGTGGCAAAGTATCTGCGCTGGAACGCGCAAGAGCTTGAGCTTGCGGACGACCTCGGCTTCGACGGCCTTGGGCTCAATGAGCACCACCAGAATGGATATGGCTTTCCGGTTTCGCCGAACCTGATGGCATCCATTCTCGCGCGCCGGGACTCGGACGCTGCCCTCGTAATCTTGGGCAACACGTTGCCCCTCTATAATCCGCCGTTACGCGTCGCGGAGGAGTTCGCGTGGCTTGATTGCATTTCCAACGGACGTGTTGTCGCCGGCTTTCCGGTTGGCTCGCCGCCGGACACCGTCGGATGCTATGGGATTCCGCCTACACAAGTTCGCCCGCGTTATTACGAGGCTCACGATCTTATCAAGGCGGCGTGGACGAAGCCCGGCCCGTTCCCGTTTAACGGCAAGTTCACCAAGCTGCGTTACGTGAATCTCTGGCCGAAGCCGGTGCAGCGCCCACATCCGCCGATCTGGCTCGCCGGCGGCGGCTCGGTGGAAACGTGGAAGTTCGCCACCGACAACGACTACACCTACAGCTACTTGAGCTTTAACGGTCATCTCGCCGCCAAAGGCATGATGGACAGTTACTGGCAGCAGGTCGAGAAGGCGGGGCTCGACGACAATCCTTACCGGGCGGGCTTCGCCCAACTAGTCGTGGTGGCCGATACTGACGCGCAGGCCGAAAAGCTCTATCTCAAGCACCTGCAGAACTTCTACGCGAAGTCGATGCACATCCCGCCGCATCACATCGCGATCCCCGGTTTCATGACGAAGAAGAGCACGGAGTTCAATTTGCGAAAAGGCGCCAGCTCGTTCGCGCGTGCGCTGGGCGATCCCTACGAGGCGACCTGGAAGCACTTTACGGACACGACGCGGATGGTGATCGGTGGCAGTCCGGCGACGGTCGCGACACAGCTCGAAGAGGCGGTGCGCAATCTACGCGTCGGCCACCTGATGGTGATCCTGCAGATCCAGTCGATGGACCATGAGCTGACCGAGTACAACACGCGGCTGTTTGCGGAGAAGGTCCTGCCGCGCATGCGCCAGATATGGGACAAGGAGGGCTACGTGGACCATTGGTGGCCGTCGGGCGCTACGCGCAATCAAGGGGCCGCACAGAAGGAGGCCGCGGAATGAACTTGCCGGTTCGATTCATCAAGGTTGGCGAGGCGCTGTCGCCGACGCCGGTTCTCGAGAAGGGTGAGGGCGCGGCACTCGTCTATCTTCATGGGCTTCTGGGCCAGGAGTGGAACGGACTGCTAGATGGGCTTGCGCAATCGCACCACGTCTATGCGCCGGCGCATGTCGGCTCTGACGAACCGGAAGAACTGCACAGCCTCGACGGCATCTACGATCTGATCCTCTACTACGACGAACTGTTCGACCGGCTCGGTCTCGAGAAGATCGACCTTGTGGGGCATTCGTTCGGCGGGATGGTCGCGGCAGAGATTGCTGCGGCTTATCCGGCGCGCGTGAACAAGCTCGTGCTGATCGATCCGCTCGGGCTTTGGCGTGACGATGCGCCAGTCGAGGACCATCTGCTAGTCCCGCCCGAACGGCAAATCGCTCTTCTGCTGGGCGATCCGGGGCGCGCGGATGTGAAGGCACGCATGGCGCTGCCTGAAGGGAGCGAGGAGAAAATTCAGGAATTGGTACGGCGTGTGACGACCATGGCGAGCACGGCACATTTCCTCTGGCCAATTCCAGAGCGCGGCCTTGCGAAGCGGCTGCACCGGATCAAGGCGGAAACGCTGATCGTGTGGGGTGCCGACGACCGGCTCGTGCCGAGCAGCTACGTGCAGGATTTCGCCAACGGATTAGCGAAGTCGAAGGTCGTGATCGTGCCCGGCGCCGGGCATACGCCGCAGTTCGATCAACCCGACGTGGTCAGCGAGGCCATCTTAAATTTCCTCTAACGCACGAAGCGCGGGGCAGGCGGTGTTAGCGCCGTGTTGGCTTGCCAAGCGGCGGGCTAGTGTCATTGGGCGCGCGCCGCGATTTGCGCTACGCCCATTGCCAAATGCGCGCTTGCGGTGGGAAATTATGAACGACGAGGATCACACTTCCGTGGTACGAGGCGCTACCACTGATCTGCGCGCCGTACATCACCTGCGCCCAGGAGTTCACGGTAAGGACTTGCCGCAGCCGTAACAGCAGTGCTCGACGGCCACGAGACCAATATTGCCCTGTCCAATCGATAGCTGATGGTCGAATTTCATCACCCTATCGCAGCCCAAATCTCACAGGTACGGATTTGGGACCGCCGACAAAATTGGTGACGGTGCGGCGCGGCCGGCCTGCGAGTTCTATCCATTCGAGGCGCGGCAGTAGTTCTTCGAAGAAGATCGCCATCTCCATCCGCGCGAGATGCTGGCCGAGACAGACATGCGCGCCATAGCCGAAGCCGATCTGCCGGAGCGGTGAGCGGTCCACCTTGAATGCGAAGGGATCGTCAAACACGTCCTCGTCGCGATTGCCGGACGGGAAGAGCAATACGACCCAGTCGCCTTTGCGCACTGTCTGACCTCGCACTTCGCAATCGGACGCGGCGCGGCGAACGAACTGGTGGATAGGCGAGGTCCAGCGCACCGCTTCTTCGACCAGACCTGGAATCAACGAGGCATCCGAGCGGACACGCGCGAGCTGCTCGGGAAATTCGCACAACGCCCAGATTGCGCCGGCCACCGAGGAGGACGTGGTGTCATGGCCGGCGAAAGCGACCGTGATGTAATAGCCCATCGCGTCGATATCGGCGATCGGCTCGCCATCGATCGCGCTGTTGGCGATCACGCTGGCCAGGTCGTCCGTCGGGTTGCGGCGGCGGTCGTCGGAGACCTTGCGGAAGTAGTCGTTGAACTCGCCGACCACTTTGGTCAGCGCCTGCTCCGCTTCGAGCGGGGTGAGTGCCGCGCGGCCGCGGTTGAGCTCGGCGTCGTTGTTGCCGAAATACTCCTGCGTCAGTCGTAGCATCATCGGCTCGTCCTCGTCCGGCACGCCGAGGATCGACATGATCACCATGAGCGGATAGTGAACCGCTATCTCGCTCACGAAATCGCATTCGCCTCCGGTGGCCGCGAGTCTGTCGACATAGGTGCGGGCCAGTTTGCGAAGCCGGTCTTCGATCTGTTTCAGGTTCTTCGGCATGAACCAGGCCTGCGTCAGGGTGCGATATTTCCGATGGTCGGGCTCGTTCATCGCCACGACGCTGCGGAATTGTTTGCCGGTGCCGGCCTGTATCTGAAAATCCAGCGCAGCCCGCGTCTGCAATCCGCCCATGCCGCTCAGGAACTGGGTGTTCTGCCGCGCGATCTGTTGGATGTCGTCGTACCTCGATGCCACCCAGAACGGGTTGTATTCCGCCAGATCGGCGCGCGCGAACGGCAAGTCGCGGCGGACATCCACCAGCAGGCGATGCAGGTCATCCCACTCCGCGTAGGACTTCGGATCGGCGATCGTGCGCGCGATGTCGTCGGGCAGGACGGCGGTGCTCATGGTTTTCTTTCCTCAACCGAGAAACGCGGCAGCCGCATCGACGCAGACGCTCTCGAGTTCTGTGTCGTTCAACCCACATTGGCTGAGATAGGCGAACGGATCGGTCTGCATCAGCGCATAGGGATAATCGGTACCGAGGAACACATGACCGGGCGCGGTGTGGCGCGCAAGATGACGCAGGTAATCTCCGTCATAGACGTTGCTGTCGTAGAACAGACCGCGCGCGATCTCGCTCGGCGTGCGTGACAGCTTTCCGCCGTAAGCCCTGGTCAAGGCATAACCCTTGTCGAGCCGGCCGAGCATGCTGCCGATCGTGCCGCCGCCATGGCTGAAACCCCATCTGAGATTCGGAAATCGCTCCGGCACGGCGGCAAGGACGAGCGACGCGATCGCCATGCCGGTGTCGAGCGGAAAGCCCGCCATCGCGGTGAAGGTCTGATCGGCGGCGATCGCTTTCGTCGCAAGCGGGTGCAGCGCGTGGACGAAGAAGGAGAGGCCAAGCGCATCCGCCTCGGCATAAACCGGATCGAAGCGCGCATCGCCCAACGGCACGCTGTTGATGTTGCTGCCGATCTCGATACCGGAGAAACCGAACTCCGATCTGATCCGCTTCAGATAGCGTGCCGCGAGCTCCGGCTGCTGCAAAGGCGCGAGACCCAGGCCGCGGAAGCGATCCGGCCGTTTCGCAACCATCTCCGCGATGGTGCCGTTGACATGATCGCACATCACGACCGCATCGTTCGGCTCGAACCAGTAGGACAGCAGCTCCGGCAACGGCGACAGAACGTGGATCGCCACGCCGTCGCGATCCATATCCTCCAGCCGCCGCGACACGTCCCATGACCGCGCATCGATATCGCGGAACGGCTTGTTGTCGATCATGAGCGAGGCCGATTGCGGTTTCACCGCCAAACAGGGCCAGCGCGTGTTGCTGGCGGGCGACGGATTGTCCGGAAAGTGGTCGGGGATCGCATGCGTGTGCACGTCGATCATCCGGCCGAAGTAGGCGTGCGCCATCAGAGCAGACCCGGGAATTGCCCGCCGTCGAGCAGGATGTTCTGGCCCGTGATGTAGCCTGCCTGGGCGCTGCACAGGAATGCGCACATTGCGCCGAACTCGGCCGGATCGCCGAAACGGCGCGCCGGGATTTGCGCCTTCGCATTGTCGCGGAATTTCTCGATGTCGATCTTCTGCGCCGCCGAGAATCTTGCGTGATTGGAGCGCAGCCGGTCGGTATCGAACTGGCCGGGCAGCACGCTGTTGATCGTCACGTTGTGGCGCGCGACCTCGCGCGCGAGACCGCCGACGAATCCGGTCAGGCCGGCACGCGCCCCGTTCGAAAGGCCGAGCACGTTCACCGGCTGTTTCACCATGTGGCTGGTGATGTTCACGATCCGGCCGAAGCGCCGCGCGATCATGCCGTCGATCGTCGCCTTGATGAGCATGATCGCCGACAGCATGTTGGCGTCGAGCGCCCTGATCCAGTCTTCGCGCGACCAATTGCGGAAGTCGCCGGGTGGCGGACCGCCGGCATTGTTGATCAGGATATCGGGGGCAGGGCAGGCCGCCAGCAATGCGTCGCGGCCCGCGTCCGTGGTCACGTCCGCCTGCACGGCGTGAACGGAGCCCGAGGTTTCCGCCACGATCTCGCGTGCTGCGTTTTCGAGGCGGTCCTTGTCGCGCGCCGCGATGTAAACCGTGACGCCGTCTTTCGCGAGCGCCGTTGCGGTACCGCGGCCCAGGCCGGCGCTACCGCCGCACACGATCGCTGTCTTTCCGGCAATGCCGAGATCCATTGTCGTTGTTCCTTTCGGTCAGAGCATGGTGCTGCCGCCGTTGACGCTGATGACCTGGCCGGTGACGAAGCGGGCCTCGTCCGATGCCAGATACGCGATCATGGAGGCGACTTCTTCGGTTTCCGCAGGGCGACCCTTCGGGATGATGTCGGTGAACTTTTGAATGACGGGATTGCCCGCCGCGGCCGCGGCTTTGACCGTCGGCGTGTTCACCATGCAAGGCGCAACGGTATTGATGGTGATGTCGTAACCGGCAAATTCCCGCGCCAGCCCGGTCGTTAGGCCGTGCATGCCGCCCTTGGCCGCGTTGTAGGCGGCGTGCTGCCAGAGCCCGTTGCGCACGGAATCCGCGCCGACATTCACGATGCGCCCAAAGTTCTGTTCGATCATATGCGGCAGGGCTTCGCGGCAGCACCACAGACACGTCCACAGATTGCGATCGACGGTTTCGCGCAATGTGCCGGGCGTGTGTTTCAGGAAATCGCGGATGATGCCGCCGCCGGCATTGTTCACCAGAACATCGATGCGGCCGAATTTGCGTTTCGCTTCACCGATCAACTCGGCGGCGATCCCTTCCTTGCTGAGATCGCCGGAGACCTGGATCGTCTCCCCGCCCAGTTCTTCGGCGAACTTCGCCAACGGCCCCGCCATCAGGTCGCCCAGCGCCAGCCGGGCGCCGTTGGCTTCAAAGCGGCGTGCCACAGCCTGACCGATCGGGCTCGCGGCGCCGGTCACGATGACGACGGGCGTTGCGGTCACGACGTGGCCTCCAACCGTTCGATCGCGCCGACGCTCGCCATCTGCGGCGACGGTACCGCGCCCCAATAGTCGACGGATTGCAGGCCGGGCGGCATCCGGCGCGGCTCGCGCGCGTCGACCTCCGGAAATTCCTCCATGCCGAAGCTGTACTCGACCGTCATGCCGTCCGGATCGAGGAAATAGAGGAACATGGAGTCGGAGGGCGGATGCCGGCCCGGTCCGAACACGATCGGCACATCGTTCTTTTTCATCCGCCACAGTGCCTTGCCGATATCGTCCACGTCGGTGACCATGAAATTCACGTGGTGCAGCCGGTTTGCCTTACCGTTGCTGAGTCCCAGCGAGTGATGCAGCGGGTTGGGAAAACAGCGCAGGAACGTGACGGCGCCGTCGATACGATCCGAGGCGCGGAAGTTCAGCTGTTCCAGAAAGAACCTTTCCGTTGCGGCGTGGTTCTGCACGTTGAGCACGACATGGCCGAGCCGCTCGATCTTTGCGACGGTGGGTGTGTAGGCCGTGTCCGCTTCGTCGAAACTGTGGAAATACTCAAACGTCGCACCGGTGTTGGGCTCCGAAACCCGGAAACCGCCGTGAATGCCCAGAAGGCCGCATTCGTCCGCGCTGACTTCGTGGATGCCGACATCCAGCGTCCGGTAGAGATCGCGCACCTTTGCGAGATTCTCCGCGTCCTGCATTTCCCAACCGACGCGGCGCAAGCCCGGCTCGGTAGCCTGGTGCAGCACGATGTCGTGGTGCCGCGCGCTGCAGCGAAACAACTGCTCACCACTTGCCGCCTCGCCGGCGTGTTGCAGGCCCAGAAGGCTCTCGTAGAACGCAATGGAGCGCGCCATGTCGGTGACGTTGAGCGCGACATAGCCGAGGCGGCAGTATCTCAGGTCGGTCATCTTTGCGGCCCTGTCAGATGATGATGCTGACCTTGCCCTGCTCGGCGATGTCGTCCGAGTCGAGGAACGAGGTCTTCTGCCGGATGCGGATGGCGCCATCGATAAGCGTCATCACATAGCGGTGGTGTCCGAAATAGAGTTCGGTCCGTCCCCGCTTGCTGCGATAGGTTGCGAAATTGGAGGTGACGCCGAACGTGTCGTCGCCTCCGCCGATGATCCGGACATTGGAGACCATGTGGCGGCAGCGCGAATGCGGGAATTCCACATGCGCGGTGCGCTTCAGCAGCCGCTTCACGCGCTCCGTCAAACGGTGATAGTCGTCGGCAACGTAGAACAACGAGGTCGCGGGGTCGGCGTCGTCCGCCGCGCCGGCCGTGGGCACGTAATAGCTCGCGCCCGGCTCGAACAGCGCAACCCATTCGGTGAGCTTCCAGTCGTCGAGCAGCGCCGCTTCCTCGAACAGGAAATCTTCGACATCGCTGCGATTGACGGAAAGTTTGCGCATGGGCGCCGTATGCGCGCTCATGGCTCTGTCCCTTCGATCCGGCGGCTCCATTCGCGCCAGAAGGCCCGCATCTGCACTTCGTCCTCGATGGACGGGCGCTCCTGGTTGAGGCCCTTGGAAATGTCGTTCCAGCCCGCTTCAGCGGCGTTAGCATACCCTTCCTGGCAAAGCGCCAAGGCCTCGCAATCGTCCGGCGTCGCAAATCCGCCAGGGCCGAGAAATTCAAGGTAGTTGTAGAGCCGTCGCTGCCGCGATTTCGGGTTTTCGCCTTTCGGGGCCAGTGCCCAGGCGTTCACGCGCATCTGTCCCGGTCCAATCGGTTCGAACGTGCGCAAGGTGATCGCCATGATGTCGTTGATCACGAAGTTGGGGAAAATCACCATGTTGCGGTTGGTGTAGGCGATACGGTTCGCGCGTTCTTCGCCGAAGCGTTGCGTGAGGCTGGCGCGAAGTGCGGCCGTTTCGTCCTCACCTTCCTTGCCCCACGCCGGAACGGATTTCGCAATCGGCCGTCCCCACGGCGCGCCATACTCGACGACCGCGTGCCCGCCGCCGAGATCGTGCGGCTTGCTGATCTTCACGACCGTGTCACCCAACCCGCCATTGGTGCTCATCACGTAGTCGAAATAGGTCGCGTGGGTCGGCTGGCCGTGATAGCCGTCCATGCTGTTCTCGGCGAGCAGCTTCCAGTTCGCCTTGAAACCGTATTCCTGCGTGCCGCCGACGACCTCCATGCTATCCGGCGATTGGTCCATCACCAGATCGATGAACTCCCTCGTGTTCCCGAGATAGCTCGCAAGGTCCGGGGCATCGCGGTCGAAATTGATGAAGTAGAGTCCGCGATACTCTTCCAGCCGCGGCGTCCGCACCAGATTGTGCTCGCCATGCGCGTTGGCGTTTTCCGAATAGCTGTCGTTGCCTGGCCGGGTGATCAGCTTGCCGTCCAGATCGAACGCCCAGGAGTGATAGAAGCAGCGAAACATGTTCGCCGAGCCTTGCTTCTCCCGGCACACCATCGCGCCGCGATGCGGGCAGGTGTTGAAGAAGGCGCGAATTTCGCCGTCCTTGTTGCGGGCGAAGATGAGACTGCGGCCCGCCACACGGCGGGTCAGGAAGTCGCCGGGACTGGCGACCTCCGATTCATGGCCGAGATAGAGCCAGCACTTTCCGAAGATCTCGCGTTGTTCGCACGCGAGCACGTCAGGCGCCACGAAAGCGCGCCGCGCGACGCGGAAGATGCCTTGGCCGGCGCGATCGTCGACCAGGACCGGCGTTGCACTGTCGAACGGTGTCTGTAGGCCCATCGTTCCCTCCTGCGGCTCGCTCTCCCGGGGCGAGTTGGACAGCAAGCTAAGCATGACTCAAATGGATTGACAATAGAATGGTCTGACCATTAGATGCGCCAAGGTGGAGGCGCGTCGCGATGGACCAGGCGTCAATCAGTTTCGATACCGTGCGCAGCGCGCGGCTGTTCGAGGAAATCTGCGATCAGATCAAAGGCCAGCTCTCGCAAGGCAAGATCCGCCCCGGCGACAAGCTCCCGCCCGAACGCGACCTGGCTGGCCAGTTCGGCGTCAGCCGGTCTGCGGTACGCGAAGCGCTGCGCGCGCTGGAGGTCTCGGGGCTGATCGAATTGCGCAAGGGCGCCAAAGGCGGCGCATTCCTGCTCGAGGAAAGCGCGCCGCTAACCCAGTCGATGGAGGACATGATCGACCTCGGGCGCGTTTCGATGCGTGATTTCACCGAGGCGCGTATCCTCATCACCGAAGTCGTGGTGCGGCTTGCCTGCGAGCGCGGCAAGAAGAAGGATTTCAATGCGATCGAGCGGGACATTGAACGCCTCGAAGCCGCCGTCGAAAAAGGCGATGGCCGGTCGGATGCAACCTATGTCACGAACTTCTACGATCTGCTCGCCGCGGCCACCGGCAACCAGATGCTGCGCTTTCTCACCCACGGAATCGCGCAGCTGCTCGCCGGTCTGATCAGTGCCAGGCGCCCGGCGCCGATGCACGACCTCGGCGAGCGGCGTCGCGCCATTCTGATGTGCCTGCGCGCCCGCGATGCCGACAAGGCCGGGAAATTGCTCACCGAGCACCTGATGCGCGTTCACGCGCGCATGGAAAAATGAGGACGCGCAATCTCCCGCCGAACGATACGAGGGAAACGCCATGAATTTCGATCTGCCGCCGGATGACGATCCCCGCCGCCTGGAGGTCCGCGCGTGGTTTGCGGCGCACCCCAAGCCGAAATATCGCGCCATGGCCGAAGCCGGGTACGTGGTGCCGCATTGGCCGCGGCCCTGGGGTCTCGCCGCCGACGCCGAGCTGCAGCTAATCGTCGACGAAGAGATCAAGCGGGCCGGCGTTCTGGCGCCCAATCTCGTCAATCCGGTCGCGATCAACAATTGCGCACAGTCGCTGCTGACGCACGGCACCAAGGCACAACAGGGGCGCTTCCTGCTTCCGGCGCTCGCAGCCGAAGAAATCTGGTGCATGCTGTTCAGCGAACCGTCCGGCGGCTCCGATCTCGGGGCCTTGCGCACCACCGCGCGCAAGGAAGGCGATCATTACATCGTCCGCGGCCACAAAATCTGGACGTCGCTCGCGCACAAGTCGAAGATCGGTGTCCTCGTTGCGCGCACCGATCCCCACGCGCCCAAGCACGCCGGTCTGTCGCAGTTCCTGATCGACATGGACAGCCCGGGGATCACGGTCCGTCCTATCATCGACATGTCCGGCGAGGAAAACGAATACAACGAGGTCTTCCTCGACGAAGTGAAAGTCCCCGCCGATCGTTTGCTCGGCAAGGAAGGCGAGGGATGGGCGCTCAGTATGAGCCAGTTGCAGACTGAGCGGGTCGCCCTGTCCAAACCGGGCGCGATCTGGGGCGCGGGGCCTTCGGCGCGCGAACTCGTGCAGGGCCTTATCGCGACAGGCGCCACAAAAGACCCGCTGGTGCGGGACGAAGCCGCAAAACTATATATCGAAGGTGAAATTCTCCGCCTGCTTGCCTATCGCTCGTTCAGCGATCGTATGAATGCCAAGGGCGCGGGACCGGAAGCGGCGGCGCGCAAGGTGATCGCGGCGCCGCATGGGCAGCGCGTGGTCGATCTGGCCAAACGATGTCAGGGCATGGCGGGCCTTGTAAGAGGCACCGAAGCCTTGCCACAGCCCAACAACGGCCGCGGCACGTATGACAATTGGGACTATGCCTTCTGGTTCAGTCCCGCGGTCACGCTTGGCGTCGGCACGCAGGAGATCCTGAAGAACGTGATCGCCGAGCGCGTTCTCGGGTTGCCGCGCGAGAAGGATCCGACCGCCAAAACCCCGTGGTCGGAGTTGCAGAAGCCGCAACTCAAAGCCGCCAGCTGAAGGAGAGGCACATGGATTTCGCGCTCAGCGACGATCATCTGGTGCTGCGCCGCTCGGCACGCGATTTCCTCGAAAAGGAGATCGATCTCTCGCCGCTCCTGCGTCCCAACGCCGGCGTGGAAGAGGCCCGCTATGCCGAAAACTGGCAGAAGCTGGTCGAACTCGGTTGGCCGGGTCTCATCGTGCCGGAAGCGTATGGCGGTTCGGGCCTCAACTGTCTCGATCTTGTGATGATCGTGAGCGAGATGGGCCGCACACTCGCCCCCGGGCCGCTGTTCGGAACATTGGCCGGGACGTGGGCGATCCTGAAGGGCGGCTCCGAGACTCAGAAGCAGGCGATCCTTCCGCGCGTCGCCGGTGGCGGCATGAAGCTGGCGCTCGCCATCAGCGATCGCGATGGATCGAGCGATGGGTGCGGATCCGACGCAGAAGCCATGCCCGCACAGGGCGGCTATCTGCTGCAGGGGAGCAAATCGTTCGTGGTCGATGCGGCCGAAGCCGACCTGCTGGTCGTGGCGGCGCGGCACGACCACCGGCGCAGATTCTTTCTTGTCGATCCACGGCAGGCCGGAGTGACGATCGATGTCCTGCCGTGGCGGGACACGACGCGGCAGGTCTGCAACATCCGTTTCGAGCGCGCCAAGGCCGAACTTCTCGCCGCCGATGACATGGCGGCGTGGCCGTGGGTTCGTGACCGCCTTTTGCTCGTGCTCGCAGCCGAAAGCGCGGCCGGATTGCAGTCGGTGCTCGCCACGACAACGGAGTATGCCCGCGAACGTGTGGCATTCGGCAAGCCGATCGGCGCCTATCAGGCGATCAAGCACCAGTTGGCGGACATGTTCAGCGCGGGCGAATGCGCCAACGTCGCGGTGCTGCATGCCGCATGGGCGCTGTCGGAGGAGACGCCACAGGCCAGCGCGTCGATCGCCATGGCGAAATCCTATGCCTGCGATGCCTATGTCGCAGCAACGCACCAAAGCATCCAGATCTTCGGCGCGATCGGTTTCACCTGGGAGATGAAGAACCATCTGTTCTTCAAACGCGCGCGCGCCAACGCCGAGATGCTGGGCGCGCCGGCGACGCATCGTGCGCGGGTGATCGCGATGCTCGAACAGCAAGCCGCCTGAAAGCATGTCGCCCCGTCCGCTCGAAGGCCTGTTCGTCGCCGACTTCACCACCACCGTGGCCGGTCCGTGGTGCACCCGCTTGCTCGCGGATTGCGGCGCACAGGTGGTCAAAATCGAAGCCACGGGCGACGGCGACATTTTGCGCTTTCAGCCGCCCATCGTGGACGGGATGAGCCGCTCCTACGCCCAATACAATTGCGGCAAGGAGAGCGTTGCGCTCGATCTGAAGTCGGCGGCCGGGATCACCGCGGCGCGCGCGCTGATCGCACGCGCCGATATCGTCGTCGAGAACTATCGTCCCGGCGTGATGAAGCGCTTCGGCCTCGATTACGAGACTGTGTCGAAAGAAGATCCGAAACTGATCTATTGCTCCATCTCGGGCTTCGGCCAGACCGGCCCGCTGGCCGAACGTGCAGCTTATGCGCCGCTCGTTCACGCCTATAGCGGTTTCGATCATGTGTTTGCATCGGTGCAGGGAGAAGGGAGCAAGCCTCCGGTGTGCGGTGTGATGGTCGCAGATGTCATCGCCGCCTCCTATGCTTTCGGCGCCATACAAACCGCGCTTATCCATCGCGAGCGCAATGGCCTGGGCTCGCATGTCGACGTTACCTTGATGGATTCGGCGATGAGCCTTGTCGCGTTGCAGTATCAGGCTGCGCAGGCGGAGAAGCCGCCGGCGCCGTTCGTCTTCGAACCGATCGAAACGCGCGACGGCTACATCATGATCACACTGGTGTCCGTGAAGACCTATCTCAGCGTCTATCCGGTGATCGGGCATCCGGAATGGGCGTCCGATTCCGCCTACAATTCGCTGTCCGGCACGATGAAGAACCGCAGATCGATCATGGCGACGATCGCAGCCTGGGTCGCCGATCGATCGTCCGAAGAATGCGAGCGACTGATGGCCGAAGCCGGCGTGCCATGCTCGATCTACCGTACGCCCGCCGAACAGCTCGCCAATCCGGACCTGATCGCGCGCGGCACATTCCAGCAACTTCACGACGCCAACGGCGCTTTTTCCGTTCTCAACGCGCCCTTCCGAATTTCAACGGCCGACTGCACCGCGAAGCCGGCGGTGGCACGCCAGGGTGAGCACAACGCGATGTACATCGAAAGCGCATGACCATCGCAGGTCGCCCTTCGCAGGCCTGGCGTTCATTCTTTCCAACTGCTGCGAAAGCACCCTCGCCGCGTTTTCGCGGACGATCGCTTGCGCTTCGCTTCCGGGCAGAGCCATAGACGCCTCCAGCTGCGCGATATTTCGTGCCACGCCGAATTCCGGGGTGACTGTTCGCCGTAACAGCATCCGCTGAGACTGACCACCGGTTCGGTCCGGAGAATTTGGATCGCTCTTTAAACTAATCTCGACTTGCCGCGGCTGCAATCGTGCGCCGTTCGAGACGAATAGAGTGGCTTCGCAGGTGACTCATTCATCTTTTCCGGGAAGACGCTTCCTGACTACGGGCGAATTGATAAAACGCTCTGTTCGCTACTCGCAGCATGGCGCGATTAAGAGGAGTCTCGCCGCCTTGGACAATACGGTTGCATGCCAGGTCTATCTGCACGATCAAGAAAACGGCGTGCGCATAGCGTTCAAGGTTGTTCGGCGCGATCGATGTGTTGACGCGAAATGCGGGAATTCGCTTCGCCAAGATCTGAATGAGAAAGTCGTAAATCCAGTCGACTCCAGATGCTGTCTGAGGTCGTACATATCCAACTTCTCGCATGATCGACAGTGAAACTTTCTCACGGTCCGCAAGAGTGATGAACCCCTGAACCCATGTGTCGATCTGCTTTGGCGTGGGTACTGGACCGTTTAGACTCTCTATGTGAGCCTCGATCCGCGGGAGATATTCGTCTGCAATTGCCCGCACGAGGGCCTGTTTGTCCGCGAAGTGCAGGTAGACTGTGGAACGCCGCACGCCCGCACTTGTTGCGATTTCGTCGATCGACGTCGCATGGACCCCCCCGGCATAAAAGAGATCGCGCGCGGCCTCGCGGATCCGTGATCGGGTTAAATCCTTTTGCGCCTGCCGGATCGGAATGTTCGGTAGCGGCTTGGACGCAAAAACCCGTTGGTGATTGTTTTTCAAACTTGAAGTTGCCATGACGCACAGCGTTACAACAATTGCATCGCTTCTCAAAATGGACAGCATGTCTTGTCAATTGACATATCGTCAGCGAAACGATAAATTGAGGCTTCTGGTCTTACATCGAAGGAAGTTTGTATGATTTATCGATATGCACTGTTAGCTGGTGCGTTAGTCCTTTTCGCGCCGCTGGCGCATGCCGGCGTTCGGTCGTACACGGCGACCCTGGCGGCGCCGCCCCCAACAAGTAGTTTTGTCACGCAAAATCTCGTTTGGCATTGCGATGGCACTACGTGTGTCACCACGACGAATCCGAACTATGCGAAATCGCTTGATGCCTGTCGCGAAATTGCGACCCGCGCTGGAACAGTGACTTCATACGGCGCACCTGACCATACTCTAGGCGCGGAGGAGTTGGCACGCTGCAACAAACACTGAATGTTTGTGCCAGAAAATGGTGCGCCACGATCACGTTCAACCCATGCTCGAAACCTTATGAGGTCGGTCCGCGTGGAATGGTGCGGTGCAAGTGCTTGACCTGAAGGAAAGCCGTAGCAGGAGGTCTGGATCAGGTTTTGCGCAGTTGTAGTGGCGTGCGTCGCAGGGGTAAGAGAGTCTTAGGGGTACTTCTAGTAGAAATGATTGCGTTTGTGGGGTCTACAAATGTCCGCAGTTCCAACCATTGCTGCGCACCCCCCGAAACATGACGGCTATATCGAGAATCCGGCCGAGGTAGACAATCCGATTCTCGCCTTCTTTCTTGACTACTGGCGACAGAAGCGTGGCGCCAGTCCTCTCCCGGCACGAATTGACATCCAAATACGCGATTTCCCTCAGTACCTGCGTTGGGTTGTGTTGCTTGATGCCGAGGAAGAGTTGAGCGAGTTTCGGTTTCGCGTCGTCGGCAGCAGCGTGGCGCGCTATTTTCTCTCGGATGCGACGGGCACGACGCTTTCGCAGGCCTACGCTCACGCCGGACGAGACCTCACCGAATTAACCCGGATGATTCTTCAGCGCACGTGCAAACGGCGCGTGCCAACCCGTCTGACGGGACCGCAAAGCACGTGGAAAGGTACCTTTTTCCCGAATTGGGATGCGCTATATTTGCCGATCAGCGAGGATCGGCAGATGGCGAACGCGATCCTTTGCGTTTTCACGTTCAATTACGAAGAGTTCAAGCGAACTGGCGATATGGCGGCGTTTCGTCTGTTCTGATCGTTTTGCGGACTAGGAAGCCCGGACCACAGCGCGCCTCAGCCCTCGCAACGACGCTTTCTTGTCTGTTGGAGCGCTCCTAGAGACTTTGGAACCCCCGGACATGCGCGCGCTCGCCGGCAGCCAAGGCTAGCCAACAGTGTGCTTTATCAAGATATTCAGCGATGCGAGAACCTAGATCGCTTCTTGAAGCTGAGACGCCTGACCTAGATGCAAAAAATCTCCAAATCACGCGCGCGGCGCATGCCGCCGGAAGAACGCAGTGCGCAGATTCTCGACGCAGCGGTTAAACTGATCGTTGGCAGTGGACATGCAGGCTGCACGCTCGAACAGGTCGCGGCCGCAGCCGGTATTAGCAAGCCGCTGATCTACAAATATTTCCCACGCCGTGAAGATCTTCTGACAGCGTTGATGAACCGGGAGTTCGAATTCTTGAGCCGTCGCGGTTTGAACAGCATCCCGCAAGACGCGCCGGTCGATCAGGTGGTTCATGCAACCGTGGCAAACGCGTTGCACTACTATTTCGAGCGTGGCCCGATTGTGCGGCTGCTGTCGGCCGACCCCGCGGTGGCCGAACTAGCGCGTCGCGGTAACCGGGCATCGTCGCGGAACACGTCGCAATATTTTATCGGCAAGTTCGTCGAAACCTACGGCGTGCCGGGCGACGTGGCGCTCATCGCCGTGACAATGGTGATCAGCGCCCCGATCCTTTCGGTTCCACACCTGCGCCGCAGAGGTGTTTCCGCGGACCTGACGATCGATGTGTGGAGCGACTTCATCATGGGGGGCTGGAAAGCACTCGGCGCCAAATACGGCGCCCGGCCGGCGAGGACTAGGAAATCGCCCGGCCGTAAATAAAGCGGGTTGCGGATCACCTGGATTTCTTATTATAACAACATACTACTAATTGGAACGGACGGGAGTGCGCAATGACCTATGCCAGTGGTCGCATTATTCATGACGCCGACAGCCATGTCATGGAGACACGCGAATGGCTCGATCCCTTTATGGACGCCGATCTGAGATCGCGCTTAAGGCCGATCTACGGTCGCGAGCCGGGCCGCATTGACAAGATTCTGGCTGAGGCCAAGGCGCGCAAGGGCGATCCGGAAGCCGAAGCGAAGGCGTTTGAAAACCCGATCGCGGGTCCCAAAGGCTGGATCGCGGCTGGCGCGTTCGATCCGGACGAACGCGCCCGTGTACTCGACTTGTTCGGGTTTTCCCACCAACTCGTGTTTGGCACGTCGGCGCTTTCGCCTGTGATGGCCGCGCAGGATGAAGGCGTGCGCTATGACGGCATGCGCGCCTACAACGCAGCGATGGCCACGTTCTGTAAGACCGACAAACGGCTGATGGGCGTCGCGTTTGTGGCACTCGACAATCCCGAGCGCGCTCTGGACGAGGTGAACGCCGCTATCAGGGCGGGCAACCGCGCGATCTCAGTCTCTGCCGGCCCCGCGGGCGAGCGGTCGCCGGGCCATCCCGATCTCGATCCAGTGTGGGCGCGTCTGGAAGAGACCAGCACGCCCTTCATGTTGCATATCGGCCAGGGTACGAAGACGCAGCCGATGGCGTTCCGTAACAACGGCCGCGAGCGCGCGCCGGATCTCCATGGTGGCGGCGAGAATCTTCGCTTTGCCGACTACATCATGCTTTCCTTCGCTCCGCAGGTGTGGCTGACCGCGATGGTCTACGACGGTGTGTTCGCGCGCTTCCCGAGTTTGCGCGGCGGCATCATCGAAGCGGGGGCCGGCTGGGCGCCGGAGTTCCTGCGCGAGCTCGATCTCGGCTTCAAGAGCTTCGGGCGCACAGATCCGTATCTGAAGGCGATGGACATGAAGCCGTCGGAGTACCTCCGCCGTGCCGTGAAGTTCACGCCGTTCCCCGGTGAGGATGCTGGCCGCATGATTAAAGATGGCGGCGCGGACTTGTTCATGTTCTCGAGCGATTATCCGCATCCGGAAGGAACCAACGATCCCAAGGGCCGCTTCGAGCGCACGATGGCCGATATAGACGAGGACACACGTGACCGTTTCTATCGGCGCAACTTCGAGGAGATGATGTGTCTCAACGTGGCGAACCGGTTGGCAGCCTGACGAGCAGCGTCGCGTTATGTACAGCGGACACCTCACCAACGTCGACGAATAGCGGCAAGCCTCGCTAGCTGTGGAGCCTCAATAGGTTGTTCCCGGTCAGAGGGAGTCTGCTGATGGGCGGCATTGATCCGATACTGGCATGTGGTCTGTGCCAGTTGTAGCGGTGAAGCCATCGTGGGAGCTCGGCGGTTCGTTCGTCTGACG
>DASXDS010000074.1:0-2508 GCA_036490455.1 Rhizomicrobium sp. | reverse complement strand
CCGAAGGGGTAATCCGCCGGGTTTGGTCCGCGCGGGGAAATCTCTCAGGTCCAATGACAGAGGGGCGCGAGTTCCGGCTTGCCGGTTCGCGCCGTCTCAACTCTTGTCGCGGACCTTTATGACCGACAGCAACGAAAATCTCCGTCACACGCCGCTGCACGCGCTGCATGTCGAGCTTGGCGCCCGCATGGTGCCGTTCGCGGGCTACGACATGCCGGTGCAATATCCGACTGGCGTGCTGAAGGAGCATCTGCATACGCGCGAGAAGGCGGGGCTGTTCGATGTCTCGCATATGGGGCAGGCGTTTCTCTGCGGCGACGATCCCGCGAAGGCGCTGGAGCGCGTCACGCCCGCCGACGTGCAGGGCCTGAAGGAAGGCATGCAGCGTTACGGCCTGCTGCTGAACGAGCGCGGCACGATCATCGACGATTTCATGTTCTCGCACCTGATCGGTGAAAAAGATTTGTACCTCGTCGTCAACGGCGCGACCAAGGAAGGCGATTTCGAATACATCGCGGCGAAGCTGAAAGGCATCGCAACGCTGACACCGAAACCGGACCGCGCGCTGCTCGCGCTGCAAGGCCCTGCCGCCGGAAAGGTTCTCGAAAAGCTTTCGCCCGGCATCGACGCGCTTATCTTCATGCATGTTCGCCGCGCGAATTTTGCAGGTGCTCCGGCTATTGTCAGCCGCTCGGGTTACACGGGCGAAGACGGTTTCGAGATTTCGCTCGAAGCCAAGGATGCCGAACGCGTGACCCGCGCGCTGCTGGCCGATCCCGATGTTCTGCCCATCGGTCTCGCAGCGCGTGACAGCCTGCGCCTCGAAGCGGGGCTTTGCCTATATGGGCACGACATCGACGAGACGCGCGATCCGGTGGAAGCCAATCTGGTCTGGTCCATGGGCAAGCGCCGCAAAATGGACAAGGATTTTCCCGCCGGCGATAAGATCATGGATCGCGTCACCAACGGCACGCAGAGGAAACGCGTCGGCATTCTTCCTGTCGGCAAGGCGCCCGCGCGCGAAGGCGCGGAGATCGCGGACAAATCGGGCCGCATCATCGGCAAGATCACCAGCGGCGGCTTCGGGCCTTCGCTGAACGCGCCCGTCGCGATGGGTTATGTCGAGAGCGCCTTCGCCAAGGACGGTACCGAAATCGATCTCATCGTGCGCGGCAAACCGAACCCTGCGCGCGTCGCGCCGATGCCATTCGTTCCCAACCGCTACAAACGCAACTGAGAGGCTGCCATGAGCGAAGTCCGTTACACCGATCAGCATGAATGGGTGAGCCTCGATGGCGACACCGCCACGGTGGGCATCACCAAGCACGCGGCCGAACAACTCGGCGATGTCGTGTTCGTCGAAGTGCCCGAAGCGGGGCGCAAGATCGGCGCGGGCGGCGAAGCAGCCGTCGTCGAAAGCGTGAAAGCGGCGAGCGACGTCTATTCGCCGGTCAGCGGCGAAGTCACGCAAGGCAACGAAGCCATCGCCGCCGAACCCGCGAAAGTGAACGAAGACCCCGAAGGCGCGGGCTGGTTCTTCAAGCTCAAAGGCGTGAGCAAGGACGAATTCGCCAAGCTGATGACCCGCGCGCAATACGATGAGTTCGTGAAAGGGCTCTGATCCATGCGTTACCTACCGCTTACGCCCGATGACCGCTCGCAGATGCTGGGCAAGATCGGCGCATCGAGCATCGACGCGCTGTTCTGCGACGTGCCGCACGACGCGGTGGTCGGTCGCTCGGTGTTCGATCTGCCGGATACGCAAGGCGAACTCGCTGTCGAGCGCGCGCTCACCAAGATGGCGGCGAAGAGCAGCGCGGCGGGATCGTTGCCGTTCTTCTGCGGCGCGGGTGCGTACAAGCATCACGTGCCGAGCGCGGTGGATCATCTGATCCAGCGTTCGGAATTTCTCACCAGCTACACGCCCTATCAGCCGGAAATCGCGCAGGGCACGCTGCAATATCTCTTCGAGTTCCAGACGCAGGTCGCGCTGCTCACCGGCATGGAAGTGGCGAACGCCTCGCTCTACGACGGCTCGACGGCGACGGCCGAAGGCGTGCTGATGGCGCAACGCATCACCAGGCGCCCGAAAGCCATTCTCTCCGGCGGCCTGCATCCGCATTACGCGGAGACGGTGGAAACCGTCGCCGGTTTGTCCGGCACCGTGACGCGCGCGCCTGTGACGCCCGGCAAAGCGGAAGACATCATCGCGCTGATCGATGACCAGACGGCCTGCGTCGTGGTGCAGAGCCCCGACGTGTTCGGCCTGATCCGCAACCTGAAACCCATCGCCGATGCGGCGCATGCCAAAGGCGCGCTGCTGATCGCAGTTGTCACCGAGATCGTGTCGCTCGGATTGATCGAGCCGCCGGGCGCGCAAGGCGCGGACATCGTGGCCGCGGAGGGGCAATCGCTCGGCGTCGGACTAAACTTCGGCGGACCGTATGTCGGATTGTTTGCGACGCGGGAGAAGTTCCTCCGCAACATGCCGGGACGTTTGTGCGGCGA
>DASXDS010000062.1:0-1587 GCA_036490455.1 Rhizomicrobium sp. | reverse complement strand
GTGATGCACAAAATTCAAGGTATGACCCACAAAGATATCGCCAGGCAGCTCGGCATCAGCACCGGCGCAGTTGAGAAACACGTCGCCAAAGCGATGCTCTTCCTCACCGAGTTCACAAAGGGCTGGTGATGGCGGACAACCCTTCTGCAGAGATCAAAGCCGAGGCTGCCGCCTGGATCGCGCGGCTGCATGCCGATGACCGCGGCGAGCAGGACGAGGCAGCATTCAAAATGTGGCTCAACCAGTCACAGGATCATGCTAACGCCTTCGAGGCCGTGACGGCGGTGTGGGATTTGGCAGACGGAATCAGCATCGCCGACCTTCCGGTCAAAGCGCCGGCCAAGTTCAAACGCCGTTCGATTCTAGCCGGCTTCGCGACGCTGGCGGCAGCTGGTGCCACCTTCGCGGCCTGGGATGCGGCCTTCGCCGGAGTCTACGAAACCGATGTCGGCGAGCAGAAACATGTGGTGCTGTCCGATGGCACGCAGGTGTTCCTGGACACAAACACCAAGATTCGCGAGCGCTTCTCGAGCACCGTCCGAAATGTGGAACTGGATCGAGGACGAGCGGACTTCCGCGTGAAGCCGGATATCAGCCGTCCCTTCGTCGTCGAGGCCGCGCAACAGAAGATCGTGGCGCCGGCGACAACATTCGATGTACGCCGCGATGCCGAAAAAGTTTCCGTGGTTTTGTTAGACGGGCAGGCCACCGTCCTTGTCGGCCATCACAAGCGCATCGCGCTCTCCCAAGGCGAGCGGTTGGTCGCGACGGCGGCGGCAGCACCTAATATCGACAAACCCAATCTAGCGTCCCTCACGGCGTGGCAGACCGGACAGGCCATATTCGACAGTGAAACGCTCGGCGACGCTTGCGCGGAGATGAACCGTTACACCAGCGAACAGATCGTGCTGAACGATCCGAATATCAGCAAACTGCGGTTGAGCGGTGTCTACCGCGTCGGCGACAACGAAGCCTTCGCCCGATCGGTGTCGCGGTTGTTACCTGTGGCAATCGAGCACTACCCGGATCATATCGAACTTGTTCGTGACGATTCCCGCATGCCGGCGGGGTGAGGCTGAAGCAGCCGTCATTCGTCTGTCATAAGCGCCTCGATGGGCGCAGGCAGCGGAGGGGCAGCGATGTTTGGAGTGGAGAACCGGGTGCGCTCGGTATTGATGGTAGGCACGGCGACGTGGGCGCTCAGCATCAGCGCCTGTTTTGCATCTGCGCAAGGCGCGGATGTTTCCATACCGGCACAGCCGCTGGCGCAGACACTCAAGCAGATCGCTTACAGCACGGGCGAGAACATATTGTTTTCTCCCGACGCCGTTTCTGGCCGTCAGGCGCCCGCGATCAACGGAGATTTGTCCGCTGATGAAGCCGTGCATCGCGCGATCGAGGGCAGTGACCTGATTGCGCAATCCGATGGCGCCGGCGGGCTTGTCATCTCCCGTTCCGCCGAAAAAAAAGTCACGACCGACACGGCGGAAGCGCCGGAACGGACTCCTCTCGCTGAAGTCGAGACGATCACGGTCACCGCCGAGAAAAGGTCCGAAGCCGTCTCGAACGTACCCATGGGCGTGACGG
>DASXDS010000050.1:0-134773 GCA_036490455.1 Rhizomicrobium sp. | reverse complement strand
CCGTTCCGGTGAGCGTGTCGTTGAACGACGTCCCTGCGATGGCCTGGCTGGTGCTATCTGCGCTGTCGTTGATCGTCACTCCGGCGGTGCGGGTATCGAGAATGATGCTGTCCAGCGAGCCTTTTGTGGCAGTGGTGTTGTCGCGCCAGAACGCCTCGATGCGACCGTCGTCCAGCGTCACGAGATCGGCCAGTTCACCGGTCGAATTGGGCAGGTTGAAGGTCGCGCCGACCTGGGTGAGTCCTTCCGTGTATTCCGCGATGTGCGTTACGCCGTCTGCACCATAGCCTACCGCGATGTCTCCGTTGGTGAGGTGCACAATTTTGACTTCGTCGTCAGCCGTGATGTGGATTTCGGTCTGCGCCGTGACATGACCATTTGCGCCGATGACCTGGATGGCGGCTTCGAGATGATCGGTGCCGCCGCTATCCTGATAGCCGAATGTCTCCGTCAGGACTCCATAGTTTCCTTTCGGAGCCGCCACGTCCGGTCGCGCGAAGCCGAAGCTGTGGATGTCCGTGTTGCCTTCGCCGTCCGGTCCCAGGACGGGCAGATCGAAGCTGAAGGCGCCCTGCGTCCCGTCCGTGTTGAGCAATTCCACATGAACGGCACCGGTTGCCGCCTCCGGCAGATGGTACATCAGCATGTAGGCCGGCTTTGCCGCCTCCGACAAAGCGTAGGTACCGAATGAAATCGCGCGCCCGGTGTCTATTTGCTCGGAAAAGAGCACACCGTGTTTCAGCGCGGTGCCGGTCGAGGAAAATTCCTCGTAACCGATCTGCGCGACGTTCGAATCCGGATTGAAGGTCGAATAGGCGACCATGAACGTGCTGCCAAAGTCCGGGCCGGATGAGAATCCGAGATCGAACAGATCCTTGATGGCGCCGGTGCCGGTGCCGAGCACGTTCAGCGTGATGGTGCTTCCGATCGCAGTACCGGCATCGTTATAGAGCCGCATCAGCACTTCGCTCGACGTGGTCGCGGAGAACGTTCCGACCGGCTCCGTCCACAAAGTGACATTGCGATTGGTCGCTGTCTCGAAACTTCCATAGGTGAAATCGAACTCGATATCGCCGCTCGCATCGATCACGGGTGCAGGCACCGTGTAAGTTGCCACCGCCGCAGCAGGGTAGAGCGGATTGCCGAACGCGTCGGTCGCTGTGTGCATCAGGGTGACGGTCCACGGCTCCGCCTCATTCGTGTTTGTTGTGGTCGTGTAGGCGATGTCGAAGTCGCCAACGCCGTCAGGCGCCGCGCTGGGCAGGAAAACATGGCCGCTTGCAAAGGTTACCAGCGGGCTCCAGTCGAAGAATTTCTGCGCCATAGGGTTCGTACTCGCGAGCGACAAACCCGCACCTATCGCGCTGTTCTGACCTCGGATAGATGCAAATGAACTAATCCCGGGCTGCACCCGATTGCGATGCTGTAATGATTGCGTTCGGTGTGATCACCTGCCGGTCAGTCCAACCGTATGGCCCGGAAAACCGGCCGCATCGAAATACCTCCGGCCGTCGGCTTCCTGATAGTCCAGGACCGTCGTCATGCCGTTGGCCGCCGGTTGGGAGCGCAGTGTCTTGTGTGCGGCCGCAACGCGTTTGCCGCCTTTCAAGGCTTCGCCGATCACCCGTCCCGTCAAGTCGCCTTTCGCTACGATCTTCAGGCCGAGAATGTGCGCCAGCGTCGGGTTGATGTCGGCGTTGGAGATCGGCGACGGGTCGGCAAAGCGCTTCTTGAAGTCGGGCCCGATCGCCGCCTGGAAGTTGCGCGTGTCGGCGCGGCTGAAGGTGCCGTGCATGCCCTGGCCGGTTTCGAGCGAGGTGTCGGCCATCTCGGCGGCGCACATCAGTTCCGGTTCGCAGCCGGGAATCGGATGCGAGGCAAAGCTCACCACGATATCGGGATGCGGCGTCAGCGCCGTGCCGACCCAGCCGATGGCGCTCATCGGCAGCGCACCGGGAATGTCGCCCAGCGGATCGTTGGTGAAGATGCCGCTGACCGTGTCCATTTTGGTGAGCGCATCGACGACCTTCGCCGCCATCGCCTTCGCATCCGCGCCCGGCGTGTAGATCAGATCGCTGCCGCCGTTCTGGATCACCATCACGTCGGGATGCTCCGGATCGGCGCCGATGAAGCCGCTGCCGAAGGCGAGCGTCTGACCGGTTTTGTAGTCGACCGGTTTGTGCGTGTACGGATCGTTGAGCGGCAGGCCGAGCGCCGCGGCGAGATCCATTGCGAGGAAACCGGACGGCGTTTCGCCGGCGGGAGTGCCGCTGAAGGCGATCTTTGCCGACGGGCTCGTCTGGCTGCCCATCCGGTCGATGGTGGAAAAGCCGTGATCGGCGGTGACGAACACGTCCGTCGTCTTGTCGAGCCCCTGCGCCTTCAGCGCGGCAAGGAGTGCCGCCAGAGTATCGTCGGCGTCCTTGATGCCCGCTTGTCCGGTCGGCCCATTGATGCCCGGTGTCAGCTTGCCGATGCTGTCTTTCTGGCTGTGCTGCGTCGCGTCGGGATCGCGCGACCAGTAGAGCATCGCAAACGGCTTGCCGCTGCCGGCGAGCTTCGGCAGCACCACCTTGGTCGCGACCGCGATCATATATTGTTGCTGATCGGTGTTGGGGACGTTCGTCTTCGGCGCTTTGTCAGCAAGCCCGGCGGCCTTGATCGCGGCGGCGATCTCCGGCGACAGCGCGATTCCTTTCGGTGTGTCGAGTGCGTCGTCGATCACGATGGTGCCGCTGCCGTCGCGCTGGGTGACGTCCTGGATCGCGGTCGGGCCGACCTTGCCCATGATCGCGGTGGCAAACCCGGCTTCGCGCGCCCCGGCAATCAAAGATGTCTCGTTCAGATAGTTGCCGCCGAAATGCGCGTTCATCTCGCCCAGCATCACGTCGTTCTCGAAGATCGCGATCGGCGAATTGCCGGTCTCGCCGGAGGGGAAGCCGGAATAGATCGTGTTGCCGAAGTCGCCGGTGTCGCCGATGTAGTGTCCGGTTGCGATGGCGGATGCATTCACCGTTGTGATCGTCGGGTACATCGCGTGCGAATCGGTGAAATCCACCCCGTCATGCTTCAGCTTCCACAGCGTCGGCGCGACTTGCGGGGTCACGCTCACATAGCGCAGCCCGTCGGCCACGAAGACGATCACGTTGTGCGGTTTGGCCGGCCTGGCGGCGGCTGGCAGGACGGCACTGGCGAGAAGGACGGCGAGGGCGGCGAGACGGGTCGGTTTCATCGAGAATCCCCTTTGGCGACGGGAGCTTATGCGGCCTTTGCGACAAAGGAACTACGCATATTGCGCGCCCTTGACCGGGCGCAAGCCGTCCTGCACATACCCCGCTCTTTTCTGCGTGATTTGAAGGTCTTCCGCCATGCATGCCTACCGCACCCACACCTGCGGCGAACTGCGCCGCGAGCACGTCGGCCAGAGCGTTCGCCTGTCCGGCTGGGTGAATCGGCGTCGCGACCATGGCGGGCTGCTGTTCATCGACCTGCGCGATCATTACGGGCTGACGCAGTGCGTGATCGAGCCGGATGCGCCTGCTTTCGCCGCGGTGGATCAGGCGCGCTCCGAATGGGTGCTGACGCTCACCGGCCGGGTGGTGGCGCGCACGCCGGAGACGATCAACAAGGATTTGCCGACCGGCGAGGTGGAAATCCGCATCGATGCGTGTTCGGTGCAGGGCCGCGCCGCCGAGTTGCCGCTGCCGGTGTTCGGCGATCTCGAATATCCGGAAGACACGCGGCTCAAATACCGCTTCCTCGACCTGCGCCGCGAGCGCCTGCACAAGAACATCACGTTGCGCTCGAAGGTGATCTCTTCCATCCGTAGACGGATGATCGAGCAGGGTTTCACGGAATTCCAGACGCCGATCCTGACCGCGTCGTCGCCCGAAGGCGCGCGCGACTTCCTGGTGCCGAGCCGCCTGCATCCTGGCCAGTTCTACGCGCTGCCGCAGGCGCCGCAGCAGTTCAAGCAGCTCATCATGGTGGCGGGCTTCGACCGCTACTTCCAGATCGCGCCGTGTTTCCGCGACGAGGATGCACGCGCCGACCGCTCGCCCGGCGAGTTCTATCAACTCGATCTCGAGATGAGTTTCGTCACCCAGGACGACGTGTTCGCGGCAGTCGAGCCGGTGCTGCATGGCGTGTTCAGCGAGTTCGCGAACGGGCGCGATTGCGGGCCTTCGACCTTCCCGCACATCACCTACGAAGATTCGATGCTGCGCTACGGCAACGACAAGCCGGACCTGCGCAACCCGATCCTCATCTCCGACGTGAGCGATATCTTCGCCCGCGACGATGTCGAGTTCAAAGCGTTCAAGGGCAAGACGGTGCGTGCCGTGCCGGCGCCGGGTGCAGGCGCACAGCCGCGTTCGTTCTTCGACAAGATCGACGGCTGGGCGAAGAGCGAGATGGGCGCGGCGGGCCTCGGCTACATCATCCTGGAAGGCGAGAGCGGCAGTGTGACGGGCAAAGGCCCGATCGCGAAATTCCTGCCGCCGCAGGCATTGTCGGCGCTGGCCGACAAATGCAGCCTCAAATCGGGCGATGCCGTGTTCTTCTCGGCGGATGCGAAGCGCGACCGCGCTGCGATCCTTGCGGGCCATGCGCGCACGCGCATCGGGCGCGAGCTCGGCCTGATCGACGAAAAGCAATTCCGCTTCTGCTGGATCGTCGATTTTCCCATGTATGAATGGAGCGAAGAGGAGAAGAAGATCGACTTCTCCCACAATCCGTTCTCCATGCCGCAATTCGACCGCGAGAAATTCCTCGCCCTCGACAAGACCGACAAGGACACGATCCTCGACATCAAGGCGTTCCAGTACGACATCGTTTGCAACGGCATCGAACTGTCGTCGGGCGCGATCCGCAACCACGATCCGGACGTGATGCTGAAGGCGTTCGAGATCGCGGGCTATGCGCGTGAAGAAACCGAGGTGAAGTTCGCCGGCATGCTGAACGCGTTCCGCTATGGCGCGCCGCCGCATGGCGGCACCGCGCCGGGCATCGACCGTATCGTGATGCTGATCGCGGGCGAAGAGAACCTGCGCGAAGTGACCATGTTCCCGATGAACCAGCAGGCCCAGGACCTGATGATGAATGCGCCCGGCGAAGTGTCGGCGAAGCAGCTCAGGGAACTGCATATCCGGGTCGTAAAGCCGGACTGACGCAAGACGCTCACGCGCGTGTTGACGCCGCCATCTGAAAAGGTGAGCGTGCGCGCATCAGAGACGGAGCGAAGTGTGAGAAAAGTTTTTGCAGTTACGATCACGCTCGGCCTGGCCGGCGTTGTCATGCCGGCACATGCGCAGCGTGTCGGCACCTACCGTGGAACCACGGCGGACGGCAATCAGGTGTATTTCACCGTCGCCAGAGACGCCGATTCGGGCAAGCTGGAATTGAGCAGCGGCGGTATCCAGTTCACCTCACCCTGTACGGGTGCGGCCGCGGGAACCTCGCTCTCGGGGAACTGGGGCTTCGGCTTTACGGCGGGAACGGAGGTCATCACCAAGGAGCAGGTCACGATCAAGCAATACCTCGTCAGCTCCTTCTATATGAGCGCCCTCTTGCATTTCACCGATGACAAAACGATTTCGGGATCGGTCGGTCTGATCTCCGCCGAGCTCGTCCCGGTCGTGAACGGTCCGCCGAAACAGGCCGCCTATTGTTCCTCGGCGCGGCAGTTGATGTCCCTCAAATACACCCCAAGCGCGCAAGCGCCAGTTCCCGGCGGTACGGTAATCGGCAAGCGCCGGTAATCGAATATTGTAGCGATGGCTCCGGCGCCGCGCCGCTGCAACCACCGAATATTTTGTTGACTAGGAAACAGAATGGAGGTAGTTTCCTAGTCAACGAAATGATGTCCTCATGAAACTGCGTACCGCTCCCGATCTGACGGCGCATCTCGGCTACTGGCTGCGCTACGTCTCCAACCATGTCTCCCAGGCGTTTGCGCGCAAGCTGGAGGGACGCGGCGTGACGGTCGCGGAATGGGTGGTGATGCGCGAGCTATACGACGAAGCAGCGATGCCGCCGAGCCGTCTGGCGGAAAAGCTTGGTATGACCCGCGGCGCGATCACCAAGCTCGCCGACCGGCTGATCGATAAAGCCTTTGTGGCGCGCAGGGCGAACCCGGCCGATGCACGCGCACAGACACTGGCGCTGACCCCTCAGGGGCGCAGGCTCGTGCCGGAGCTGGCCGCACTTGCCGACCGGAACGACGCGGAGTTCTTCGATCATCTGACGGAGACGGAGCACGCCACGCTGAAGCGGCTCCTGAAGGGCATCGTCGCGCGCCGCAATCTCAAGACCATTCCCACCAGCTAACCTCAAAGAGAAGATCGATGAACGTGCATCTGAAATCCGTCGCCGAAGCCTGCACCAAAGGATCGGAAGACGGCAGTCTGACTTTCCCCGGCGTGCTCGGAAAACTGATCGAAGCCGGGATGGAGGGCTACTATGCCGATCTGCGGCGCGCGACCCGCGTCTACTACCTGCCAAGCGGTGAGAGCATCGAGACCGGTTGCGAATCCGTCGACGTTCCGGTCGCCGAGATATTCGAGCCTGCTGCGGTCGAGGCCGCGGTCCGTCAGTCCCAGGCCAACGCGCACACCTACAAGGACTTCTGCAAAAAGGTGATGGCGGCGGGATGCGCGGGCTATCTTGTGTCGCTTCCGGGGCGTCGCGTCGTGTATTTTGGCCGGACCGCGGAGACGCATGTCGAGCATTTTCCGGCGTAGCAAAGGATCGCAATGGCTTTCACCGGCACGCCGCTGCGACTGCCGCCATCGCTCGGCGACGGTGTGATCGTTCTGGACGGTCACACGCTGGCGGATGCGCAGGCGCATTGGGAAGGCGAAGATGCGGAGATGATGCGCCGCTTCGATTCGCCGCGTAAGGCGACGGTCGAAGAGATCCGCGGCGCCATCCAGCGCTGGATCGATGCCCGTGCGGCGGGCGGTCCCAACTTCGCCTACGCGTTGCGCGATGCATCCGGCACGCTCATGGGCGGATGCGAGACCTTCCTGTTGTCCGCCGACAGCGCGAACATCTCGTATTGGACCTATCCGCAGTATCGCGGCCGGGGTTATGCGCCGCGCGCGGCGGCGTTGCTGTGCACGGCAGCCGAAAGCATTCCGGGTCTCAGGCGGATCGAAGCGCATGTCGATCCGGACAACGTGGCGTCGCAGCGGGTGGCCGGGAAGCTGGGCTTTGTCGAGATCGGCACCGTCGAAGACGAAGCCTGGAACGGGACGCGCTCGATCCGCATCCGCTATGTGCGCCCGGTGCCTAAGCCGCAGTAGAATGCTGCTGCGCCAGACGGGCGCGGTGATTGCGCCATTCGTTCAGGACGAGCGCGATGGTCAGCGTATCGAACAGCGCGAAACCCAGGAGCCAGGCCGACCAGTGGACGGTCAGCTTGTAGCTCATGAAGATCACGAACCCGGTGAGGATCACCACCGCCGGGGGGAATATCCAGTCGCTCTCGCGCAGCAGGTTGATGGCGATCCCGAGCTTCAGAATGCCGTGCACGAGAAGATAGAAGACCACAAAGGTCTCCGACGCATGCATCAGGCCCGATGCGCCGTGGCGAATGAGATGCGCGGTCTTGCTGTCGGGATTGCTCGCGATCTCCGGCGCGGTGATCCAGATCGCGAAATTGTAGAGCCGCTCCGTACCGGCAATGGCAACCAGCAGGCCGGCCAGCGTCTCGATGCCGCCGTCCAGCCCCTTGATGGCGATGGCGGCCTGATAGGCGCGATGGAAGAGGGTGGTGCTCTTTGGGCTCAAGACGATCTTTCCGGGTTCGGGTGCAGAACAGCGGCGGCAACATTCTCTATGTAGTGACCGGTAGCGACAAACCAACCTTTACGCGGTCCAATACGACATGGGTCTCGTAGCGCGCGACGTGCTGGCTGCGCTCCAGATGATCGCGCGCGAACGCGCCGTAATCCTCCATGCTGGCTGCCGTCACCACAAGCACCAGATCGCTGTTGCCGGTGACGTGGTAGCACTGCTGGACCTGGGGCAGGGTGCGCAGGTGTTTCTTGAACTTGTCCAACTGCGCCGGCGGCGTGTTCATCGTCAGTGTGACGACACAGGTGATCGGGACATCCGCCGCCCGGTTGTCGAGCAGCGCAACTTCGGCGCGGATCACGCCGGTCTCCCGCAGCCGTTTCAGGCGGCGCTGAACCGCAGCTGCGGACAAGCCCACTTCTGCGCCGATCGATTCTGCGACGCGGCGCGTGTCGTGCTGGTAAAGCGCAAGAATTTTCCGGTCGATGCGGTCCATACGCGTTTCACGCATTTTTGCGGGCAGGCCGCAAGTCCGGTCCCCGATGCGCGGCCAACCGGCGTCGTTTCGCGGATAGGCTGCTTCCCGAACTGACCTGAGAGGCCCGATGCGCATCGTTGCGTTGTTTCTTCCAGTCGCCCTGTTTGCCGCGCCGCCCGCACAGGCCTTCGACCCTGCGCCGCTCGCGGGTCTACCGGACGCGATCGCGCGGGGCGACTATCCGAAGACCACGAGTGTCCTGATCGTTCAGGACGGCAAGACGGTTTACGAGCGCTATTTCGGCGAGGGTTCGCCGGAACGGCTCAACAACACGCGGTCGGCAACGAAAGTCTTCGCCGCGCTGGCCATTGGCGAGGCAATCGCAGACGGTGCGATGCCATCGGAGTACGTGCCGGCCTTCGCCTATCTTTCCGACCTGAAACCGTTCCAGAACGACACGGCGGACAAGGAAGCCATCACCATCGCGGATATGCTCTCGATGTCGTCGGCACTCGATTGCGACGACAATGACGACAAGAGTCCCGGCAACGAAGACAACATGCATCCACAGCCGAGCTGGACGCGGTGGGCGGCCGATCTCCCGACCATGAAAGGTTACGCGCGGGATGCGTCCGGCCGCGGACCGTGGCGCTACTGCACGGCGAACGCGTTCCTGACAGGGCAGGTGGTTCAGCGCGCCACGCACACGCCTGTCGACCGGTACATCGAGGACAGGCTGCTCCGGCCGCTCGGCATCGAAAAGTGGAATTGGTCGTACTCGCCGGCGCACGAGACGATGACCGGCGGCGGACTGGAATTGCGAACCCGCGACTGGGCGAAGATCGCCTGGATGCTGGAGGACGGCGGCCGCTGGCAGGGCCGCCAGATTGTGCCCAGCGCGTGGGTCGATGCGGTGTTCACAATTCGCCGTGCCTCCCGGCCCGACCAGAACTACGGTTACTTTGCCTTCGAAGGAAACTATGAAACGGCCTGCGGAGCGCAGCCGGTGTGGTATGTCGCCGGAAACGGCGGGAGCCAGATTCTCTTCCTGCACGCGCTTCATGCGGCGGTCGTGGTGACCCGCGAAAACTACAACGTACGTGGCACAAGCCAGCAGACCGTCGATCTGCTGCAAAAGTATGTTCTCCCTGCCTTACCCTGCATGCCGTAAAGCCGCGCTCTTTCACGCAGCGGACTGACCGGTGCAAACTGCGCTTATGGAGAAACGCGTCATCGACGGCGTGGAGATCGCCTACCGCATCATGGGCGATGCGGGCGCGCGACCGATCGTGCTCATTCACGGCCTCACCGCGAACATGCGCGACTGGTTTCTGAGCGCCAGAGCACTCGCGAGTGCAGGTTGGAGGGTTCTCACGCCGGATAGCCCCGGCCACGGCGCTTCTGCATCGCCGGACGATCCGGATGCCTACGAGATAGCGCGCGTTGCCGGCCGGCTTCACACGCTCGCCGTTGAAACCGGATTTGCCCCGGCGGTCATTGTCGGCCATTCGATGGGCGGCGCGATCGCCGAGGAATACGCGATCCGCAATCCTGAAGCCGTCACCGCGCTGGTCCTGGTGGCCAGCGCCGGCGGCTCGCCCCGGGCGTATCGGCGAACGCCGGCGATGGATGCCTTCGCTGCGGAAGAACGCACACTGGCGTTCGAACAGGGCATGGAAGCTGTATGGGACCTGCATCAGGAACGCGGCACGTGGATGTCCGCGCGCGGACTCCGCCCGGAGGTGCAGGCCTATCTGAAGGACCGGTTCTGCCGTTGCTCGGCGCGTGGATATATCTATGGCGATGAAAAGCTTCATGCCCGGCGTAACACCGTCGAGGATCTCAGGCGGTTTGCGAAGCCGTCGCTGGTGATCTGCGGCGAGAACGAAGAAGCGCTGATGCAAGGCACGTCCGCCGAGCTTGCGGCAACACTGCCGAATGCGAAAACCGTCACGATCCCAAAAGCCGGCCATAGCCCGCAATCGGAGAACCCGGCGGCATTCAACGCGGCGCTGATCGATTTTCTGAAGGGTGTGCCGAACAGGCCCGAGGTGCGCGGTGTCGATCTCGATGCCCAAACGCGCTGCGCCCATTGGCATTCGCCGCTCGACGTGATCGCCATCAAGATGAAGTGCTGCGGCGTCTACTACGCCTGCAAGGACTGCCACGATGCGTTGGCCGGCCACGCGGCGCAGACATGGCCGCGCGACGAATGGAATACGCCGGCGGTGTTATGCGGTGTTTGCAGCCATGAGATGAGCGTCGCCGATTATCTCGGTTGCAGGAATGTCTGCCCCTGCTGCGGCGCGCCGTTCAATCCGGGCTGCCGCAACCACTACCACTTCTATTTCGCGGACGTGTGAGCGAGCGCGGCCCGGCGCGCCGCGCCGAAGCCGTGCATTCCCATGCGCCACTGCATCGCGACGACCGCGCCTTTGAACGGCTGCAGCAGGGCCAGCGAAAGCAGCACGGTCAGCGGCAGGAACACCACCATCTCGCTCCAGGCGCTGAAAGCGCGTGTCGCCTCGGCCCACAGGACCAGTGCGACAATCACATGCCCGACCAGCACGATGACGAGATAGGCGGGGAAATCGTCGGCCTGGTGGTGAAACAATTCCTCGCCGCAGGCGTCGCAGCGGTCGGCCACCTTTAGGAAAGCGCGGAACATGTGCCCTTTGCCGCAATGCGGACAGCGGCCCAACACGCCGCGCAAAAGCTCGCTTTTCAGAGGCTCTTCGATTGGGAGGGACATCGCCGTTCTCCGTTTTCCACGCTTGTGGTTCTCCCTACAAAGTGATCTAAAGTCCACACAATTCAACGAATTGTATGGACTTATGTATGGATTGGACCCCTACAATATCGGACCGGAACGGCCCTCTGTACGAGAGGATCGTCGCGGCGCTGGCGGATGACATTACTGATGGACGGCTGCGGCGCGGTCAGCAGCTTCCGACACACCGGACCCTGGCCAAGGCGCTCGCCGTCGATCTTTCCACCGTCACGCGCGCCTATCGCGAGGCGCGGCAGCGCGGGCTGATCGACGCGCGCGTCGGGCAGGGCACCTTCGTCGCCGAAAGCATGGCGCAACTCCGTCATGCGGATGCGCCACGCGCGGCGTTCGATCTTTCGATGAACCTGCCGCCGCAGCCGCTCGATGCCGACCTGGAGGGCCGCATCTCGCGCGGCATGGCCGCGATTTCCAAAGAGGAAGGGCTGTCGCATT
Source organism: Rhizomicrobium sp. (assembly GCA_036490455.1). Classification (GTDB taxonomy): domain Bacteria; phylum Pseudomonadota; class Alphaproteobacteria; order Micropepsales; family Micropepsaceae; genus Rhizomicrobium. Next base: position 123,275 of record DASXDS010000050.1, on the reverse strand, counting down.
ATCTCAATTATCGCGAGCCGCGCGGGTTGCCGGAGGAACGCGACACGGCTGCCGATTGGCTGCGCGGGCGCCTGCCGCAAGCCGCCGGCGACCGCGTCGTGATCTGCCCCGGCACGCAATGTGCGTTGACGCTCACGCTCCACACAGTGACCAAGCCCGGCGATGTCGTGCTCACGGAGGCGTTGACTTATCCCGGCGCGAAAGCGGCCGCGGCTTATGCGGGCGTGCAGTTGACCGGTGTTGCAACCGATGAAGCCGGGATCGTGCCCGATGCGTTGCGCGCGGCGATCCGGCGCCACAAGCCGAAGGCGCTTTATCTCGTGCCGACGATCCAGAATCCCACGACGGTGACCATGCCGCCCAAGCGGCGGGATGCGATTGCGGAAATCCTGCGCGAAGCCGACGTGCCGCTGATCGAAGACGATGCCTACGGCCTGCTGGAGCCGGATGTGACGCCGCTGGCGGTCCGGCTTGCGGACAACACCTATTACATGGCGAGCCTGTCGAAGTGCATCGCACCGGGTCTACGGATGTCGTTCCTGCTCGCGCCGGATCGCGCGGCCGCTGCGGTTTTGTCGGATGCTCTGCGCGCCGTGGCGCAGATGTCCGCTCCGCTGATGATTGCGCTGGTGACGCGCTGGCTGTGCGACGGCAGTGCCGACGCAATTATCGCCGCGATCCGCGAGGAAGCGATGGCGCGCCAGAAACTCGCGGCAACCGTGCTCGGCGGGTTCACTTATGCGGCGCGGCCGGCGGGACATCACATCTGGCTGCCTTTGCCGCGCAACTGGACGTCCAACGCACTGGTCGCGCATGTCCAGCGCCAGGGTCTCGCTGTCGTCTCGAGCGATGCGTTCGCCGTGGGCGGCGAGGCGCCCAACGCCATCCGCATCGCCCTGGGTGCAGCGGCCAGCCGGAACGAACTGGCGTCGGCGCTCGGCGTTCTGGTGACGGCGCTGCGCTCGCCACAGCACGCGGCAATCGTCTGAGCGTGTTTTATCCGTTCGCGGCGCCTCTAAGATCGGCTCGGACGAAAGGAGATCGGTCGTGAGCTGGATCGTTCGCAACATCGGCTGGGTGCTGATTGTGTCGGGCTTGGGGACGAGCTCCGTGCTGCTGATGGCGGCTGATCCACGTCTCGCGATGCAGACGATCTTCGGCGAAGTGGCGGAGGGTCCGGTCGCGGCTCTCATCGCGCGCAGTTGGGGCGCGCTGGTCGGCGCGTCCGGATTGTTGCTGATCTATGCCGCGTATCACGCAGAGACGCGATTGCCGATCCTGCTCTATTCGATCGCCGGCAAATTGGGCTTCGTTGTGCTGGTCGCGGTCACGCCGGCGTTCCGCAGCCGGTTGGCCGCTGTGCTGGCGGCAGGCGATCTCGCCATCGTCCTGCTGCTAGGCTGGTACCTGATCGCGCGCTAATTCAGCTTCGCGGAGATGTCGCTGAGGCTCCGCGAAACGAGATCGGCGGAGTGCTGCTCGGTCAAACGCGCGGCGATGATTTTTTCCGCGGCGGCGGTTGCAGCGTCGGCCGCGAGTTTGCGGATCTCCAGCATCGCCTGCTGCTCGGCCATCGCGATCTGCTGCTGGGCAAGGCGGCCGCGGCGTTCGATCTGGGCCTTCAGCTGGGCGCGCTGCTCTGAGGCGAACCGCTCGGCTTCGGCGCGGGTCTCGGTGACGATCGCTTCCGCTTCCGACTTCGCCGCACTGGCGCGCTTCTGGTAATCGATCAGGATCGTCTCGGCTTCCTTGCGCAGCGCCTGCGCCTGCTGCAATTCGCTCGTGATCGTCCGCGCGCGGTCATCGAGTTGCGTGGCGATCATGCGCGGCACGCGCTGCCAGAGGATGATGCCGATCACGATGAGTAGGCCGAGGGCTTCCCACGTATCCGGATTCTGGAGCAGCTGGATCATGGCACCCTCTCAGCCGTGAACCGCATTGCGCACGGCGGCGGCGGCTTCTTCGGCCGAAATCGTTTCGCCGGTCAGGCGGTGGACGATATCGACCACCGCGCCTTGCGCGACGTCGGCGATGTTGCGTTTCGCCTGTGCCTGCAACTCGGCCAACCGCGCCTGCGCCTTGGCGGTCTCATCGTTCGCTTCGCTGTCGGCTTCCGTCTTGGCGCGCTCGACTTCGCGGTACAGCTGCTGGCGGGTTTCTTCCGAAATCGCCCGCGCGCGTTCGCGCGCCTCGACCAGTGGCGCCTGGTAGGCCGCCGACGCGGTCTCGGCGCTGCGGCGATGCTGTTCCGCGGTCTTCAGTTCGTCGCGGATCTTGCCGCGACGCTCTTCCAGGACGCTGCGAATCCGCGGGCCTGCGAACCGCCACAACACGATGAACAGGAAGCCGAACGTGATCGTCAACCAGAACAGCTGGCTCGGAAACGTCTCGGCCTTGAACGGCGGAAAGCCTCCGCCTTGCGGCTCGGGCTGGACCGTTCCGGAAGTGGTGGCTGCGTCCTGCATCTCAGGTGAACAGCAGGATCAGCGCGATCATCAGGCCGAACAGACCTTGCGCTTCGCAAAGCGCGAAGCCGAGCAGCAGGTTGGTGTACTGGGTCTGCGATGCGCCCGGATTGCGCAGCGAGCCCTCGATATAACTGCCGAACACGTTGCCGATACCCATACCGGCGCCGGCAAAGGCGATGGTCGCAACACCGGCGCCGATCTGCTTGGCGGCGGTGATCATGGTGGTGTCAATGGCCATTTCAGAGAACTCCTTGCGTATTCAGTGGTTGTCGTGGAGGTGGATCGCTTCGCCGAGATAAATGCAGGCGAGGATTGCGAAGACATAGGCCTGGAGGAAGGCGACCAGGATTTCGAGGCCGGTGACGGCGACGATGAGCGCCATCGGCGCGAGCGAGAGCGGCGCCATCCACGCCTTGGATGTGACGGCCATCGCGCCGAGCGCGACGACGAAGCCCGCCATCACTTTCAGCATGGTGTGACCCGCCAGCATGTTGGCGAACAGACGAACGGAAAGGCTCATCGGCCGGGTGCAGAACGAGATGAACTCCAGCGGCACCAGCACCGGCAGCATGTAGATCGGCGCCTTGGGCACGAACAGCTTGAGGAAGCCGATGCCGTGGGTGACGAAGCCGGTCACGATCACGGTCAGGATGATCAGCATCGTCAGCGCAAGGGTGACGCAGATCTGGCTGGTGACCGTGAACGATCCGGGCAGCAGGCCCATGAAATTCGCAGTCGCCACGAACATGAAGATCGTGAAGATCATCGGGAAGAAGCGCAGGCCTTCTTCGCCGGCCGCGGTGTTGATCATGTTGGCGACGAACTCGTAGGCGAGTTCGGCCATCGATTGCGCGCGATTGGGCACAAGGCTGCGGCGTGACATCGCGAAGGTCATGAACAGCGAGACCGCGCCGGTCACGATGATCATCCACAGCGCTTGGTTGGTGAAAAAGATCGGGTGGCCGCCGATGGAGAACAGCGGGTGGTCGCCGAAAAGCGGCCGAATTTCGAACTGTTCCATGGGGCCTGCGGCCATGGACTACTCCCTGTCATCCGTTGCGCCGGGCTGCCCCTGCGCGTTCAACTTCTGTGCCGTACGCATCACATTGCGGACACCGGCGGCGGCGCCCAGCAAAAACATGAGGATCGTAAGAACCGGCTTGGTGTGGATTCCGAAAAATCCGGTAAGCCAGTCCAGCCCAAACCCCATGGCGCCGCCCACGAATGGACCGACCACCAGCTCCGTCGCGAGACGCATCACGATCCCCGTGGCCGTAGACGGCAATCGTTCTTTCCGTCCACCGCCATGAATCTCGTCGAGCCTGGCGCCCAGTTCGCGCAGCCGTTCCGGATCGGGTCCTGAATTGCTCATGGAGCCCACGATTCTTCTGTGCTGAACGAAAATAACACCGCCCGCGAAGGCGCGCGGACCATAGGGACGAGGGTATAACCTGTCAAGAACGTGAAACCGTCGTAAGGCGCTGTTTTTGTTGATGAAATCGTGGCGCGGCGAAATGCGCGCAAGATTCTAAGTCAACGCAGCAGACAGTGGCAGAATCGTATTGAGACAAACGCCTGTTTCACTGCGCCGAGATAGCCGGGAGTTCGGCGAGCGACGCCGCGTAGGCCAGGCAAGCACGGATATCGAGCGGCTCCAGATCGGGAAAGTCGTTCAGGATTTCCGTTTCCGCGATTCCGTTGGCAAGCATCTCGAGAATATCGGAGACGCGAATGCGCATTCCCCGGATGCACGGATAGCCGTGACATTGTTCGGGACGAATGGTTATGCGGGACAGGAGTTCGCTCATGTCCGGACGATAACCCAAATCCGGCCAGGTCGCCACGAAGTCCGTTTGCTACTCCGCCGCGATGACTTGCTCGGCGTCGGCGAGATTTACCGAGACCAGCTGGCTTACGCCGCGCTCCGCCATCGTGACGCCCATCAGCCGGTTCATGCGCGACATGGTGAGCGCGTGGTGGGTCACGACCAGGAAGCGGGTCTCGGTCATGCGCGTCATCTCGTCCAGCATGTTGCAGAAGCGATCGACGTTGGCGTCGTCCAGCGGCGCATCCACTTCGTCCAGCACGCAGATCGGCGCCGGGTTCACGAGGAACACCGCGAAGATCAGCGACATCGCGGTCAGCGCCTGCTCGCCGCCCGAGAGAAGGTTGAGCGACTGCAGTTTCTTGCCCGGCGGGCGGGCGAAGATTTCGAGGCCGGCCTCCAGCGGATCGTCCGACTCCGTAAAGGTGAGATGCGCTTCGCCGCCTTCGAACAGCTTGGTGAACAGCAACTGGAAGTTCTTGTTCACCTGCTCGAACGACGCGAGCAGGCGTTCGCGGCCTTCGCGGTTGAGGCTTTGAATCCCGCGGCGCAGGCGTTCGATCGCGCCCGTCAGATCGTCGCGATCGGTGATGAGCTTGGCGAGGCGCTCTTCCTGCTCGGCGGCCTCTTCCTCGGCGCGCAGGTTCACGCCGCCGAGCGCTTCACGCTCCGCCTTCAGCTTTTCGACGCGTTTGTCGGCCTGCTCCTGCGGCGGAAGATCGTCGCCTTCTTTCACTTCGGCGCGCCCGGCGAGTTCTTCCGGCGCGGCGTCGAGTTCGTCGCGGATGCGGGTGCGGATTTCTTCGATGCGCGCTGCGGCCGATTCCGACAGCGCCTGTGCGCGTGCGCGTTCTTCGCGTGCGCCCGAAAGAGCCGAGTCCGCCGCTTTTGCGTTGCGGTCCGCCACGGCCAGCCGTTCCTCCGCAACCGAACGCGCGTCGGCCGCGGCATTGCGGGCTGCTTCCGCTTCGCCGATGGCAGTGAGCAGGATGCCGCGCTTCTCGATGATCGCGGCCGGCACGGCTTCCAGCGTGGCCAGTTCGCCGCCCATCTCTTCCGTGCGGCGAGTAAGCTCTGCGATCTGTTGCGCCGCCGCCTCGCGGCGTGTCTCCCATCGCGTGCGCTCTTCCCCGATCGTCGACAGGCGACGGGCGCGGGCTTCGCCTTCGCGGCGGAAGCCTTCGAGCGTGGCGCGCGCTTCGCTGTTGGCCGTGCGCGCGTCTGCCGTGCCGGTGCGCGTCTGCGCCAGCGTTTCCGAAAGCATCACACCGTCGCCGAGTTCGGCGAGTGCATCGGCGGCCTGGCGTTCGGCTTCCAGGGCCGCATCGCGCGATTGCGTGAGACGGCGGATTTCCGCTTCGAGATTGGCAAGCTGCGATGCGCGTTCGGCGGCGGCACGGGCGGCGCGAGTTGTTTCTTCCTGCGCCGCAGCCAGCGTCTGTGCTGCGCTGCGCTGGTCCTGTTCGGCGGCGCGCGCGGCATCTCGGGCCGTTTCGACCGCGGTCCGCGCCGCGGCATAGTGTTCGTGCGCTTCGGCGCGCACGGCCTTCGCGGCCTCGATTTCCTGTTCGAGCGCAACAAGACGGTTGCGCTGTGCGAGCCGCACGGCCGATTGCGACGGCGCCTCGGTCGACGCGGAATAGCCATCCCAACGCCACAGATCGCCGCGCGGCGACACCAGGCGCTGGCCGGGTTTGAGCGCGGCCTGATAGTCCTTGCCTTGATCGGGAAACACGACGCCGGTCATCGCCAGACGGCGGGAAAGCGCAGCAGGCGCTTCCACGAACTCGGCGAGCGGTTTCACGCCATCCGGCAGCGCGGCTGCTTCGAATTCACCGAGATCGCGCCAGTGATGCGGCGCGGATTCGTCGAGCGGCGCTTGCAGATCGTCGCCGAGCGCCGCGGCGAGTGCGTTCTCGTAGCCCGGCTGCACCTTCACCGCATCGACCAGCGGCGGCCACAGACCCTGGCTCTCCGGATTGAGCAGATCGGCAAGCGCCTTCGCTTCGCCGAGCAGGCGCTGGGTTTCCCGTTCCGCTTGTTCGAGCGGATCGCGCGTCTGCGCTTCGTTGTGTTGCGCCGTTTCGAGCGTTGCGCGCGCGGCCGCAAGCGCCTCCGTGGCGGCCGCTGCGGTTGTGCGCGCCGCTTCGACGGCGGCTTCGCTTTCGCGCACGTCGGGCGCGCCCGCAGCGCTTTCCATCGCGCTGTCGAGACGCAGCTGCGCTTCACCCAGTTGCGCGTTGCTGGTCTCGGCCAGCGCGGCGGCGACATTGCGCGAGCGCGTCAGACTCGCGTGGCGGGCGTTCCAGTCCGCATATTCCGCGGTCAGGCGTTCGAGCTTGCCTTCGGCTTCCTTCAGCGCTTCGGCCAGCGCGAGAGCCTGGCTTTCCGCGTCTGCGACGTCGTTCGCAGAGTTCGCGATGGCGGTTTCGATGTCGGTAGCTTCCGCCGCCAGCTTGCCGAGGGCCGCTTCCGCATCGGCATCGAGCCCACGCTCGCGCGCAACATCGGCTTCGGCTTGCGCGATCCGCTGGCGCAGACGCTGGGCCGCCTCGCGGGCGCGCGCTTCTTCCGCATCGAGCGCGTCGCGTTCGACGATCAGGCGGTGCAGTGCCGCACCGCGCTCGGCTTCGGTCTGGCGCAGCGGCGGCAAAGCGGAAGCGGATTCCGCCTGCGCGGTCGAAGCCAGTGCGGCGGAGTCCGTGAATGCGATCACCGCATTGTTTGCCGCGTCCAATGCTTCGGCGGCGACCGCGGCCTGTGCTTCGGCGGCGGTCCAGCGCAGCAACAGCGCCAGTGCTTCCGCCTTGCGGATCAGGCCGGAGAGGTTGCGATAGCGCGAGGCCTGCCGTGCCTGGCGTTTCAGGCTCTGCACCTGCGCTTCGACTTCGTGGATGACGTCATCGACACGCGAGAGGTTGGTCTCCGCCGCGCGTAGACGCAGTTCGGCTTCATGGCGGCGCTGGTGCAGGCCGCCGATGCCGGCGGCTTCTTCCAGGATGGCGCGGCGCTGCAGCGGCTTCTGCGAAATCAAAAGACCGATCTGGCCCTGGCGCACGAACGCGGTCGAGCCCGCGCCTGACGAGGCGTCGGCGAAGAAAATCTGCACGTCGCGCTGGCGCACGTCGCGGCCGTTGATGCGATAGACGGAACCGGCTTCACGTTCGATGCGTCGCGACACTTCGATGTGATCGAACTCGTTGAACGGCGCGCCGGCCGTGCGGTCGGCGTTGTCGATGAAGAGCGTTACTTCCGCCATGTTGCGCGACGGACGCGCACCGCTGCCGGAGAAGATCACATCGTCCATCTCGCCGCCGCGCAGCGATGTGGGACGCGTCTCGCCCATCACCCAGCGCAGTGCATCAAACAGGTTCGACTTGCCGCAACCGTTCGGTCCGACGATGGCGGTCATCCCGGGCTCGATATGGAGCTCGGTCGGTTCGACGAACGATTTGAATCCCGAGAGTCTGAGCCGGGTAAACTTCAAGACGACCTCTAACTTGTGCGCTCAACGGCGCGAATCATTTTTTCGACAACAAAGCATCCAAGAATTTCTTGAGAGAGTCTTGATCGAATCCCGCCGCCCGCACGGTTCCGTTGATGACAAAGCTGGGGGTGGAATTGAGATTGTATTTGGTGACCGCGTCCTGCGCGCTCTTGTTGATTCGGTCCTCTTCCGCCTTGTTCTGCATGCAGGCCATCGCCTTGTCCTGGCTCATGCCGGCGGCGTTCGCCACCTGGATGAGACCGGCCTGGACGTTGGTGATGCCGTATTCCGGATCCCAAACCTGCTGCTGGCGGAACAGCATGTCGATGAACGCGAAGTAGCTTGCCTTGGGCTCGCAGCGTGCGAGTTGCTCGGCGGGGATGTCCTGCGGTCCGATCGGGAAGACGCGAAAAATGTAGTAGACCTTGCCGGTGTCGATATAGTTGGCCTTCAGGAAGGGAAACACTTCCTCATTGAAATGGGCGCAGTGCGGGCAGCTGGGCGCTGCGTATTCCACGAACTGGATCGGCGCATTGGGGTTGCCGAGGGTGCGGTCGTCGCTGGTTATTGCGACCGATTTGTTGCCGGTCCCCGCGGCGGCCGTGCTGGAATCCTGGTTGCACCCGACGAGCATCACGAGGCCGAGCGCGGCGGCAAGGCCGATGACACCTGCAAAGAGGGTTTTGCGATTCACGACGGGCTCCAGGAAAGGACGTGCGCGCCTTTTGGCAGAGGCCGCGGCCGGGTTCAATCCGAGCGGGACCGGACGTGCCGTGCGCGCGCCAAATTGATCAAGGCTTCCCGCACCTTATCCGGGCCGCGGTAGGCCGACAGGGTGGGGTCCGGCGGCACCGAAGCCGGGCGGGCAGGCCGCGGCGATGGCGCGGACCTGTGGATAAGCGGTCCCTGCACGAACTTCAGCCGGGTGACGGCCGGACGGCCCAGATAGGCATTGATCCGCTCCCGCAGACTGCGGGTCTCGTGCTGGAGAAACACTGCAGCGCCGGGCTCGGCCTTCAGGGTGAGCACGCCGCCTTGGGCGCTTTCCATGAGCTTGATGGGAACGGCGAGACGCGCGATCTCCGGACCCGCGATCTCGGTCCAGCGCAGGACGATGGTGGAGTCGCGAAAACCCGCCCGCGCGAACGCCGCCTGGGCGGCGGCGCCGGCGTCGATTGCGACCGCGCCCGGATAGTTGCGGCGCGGCGGCGGTTGCTCGGTTTGTTTGGTATCGCCGTCCTTTGCCATGGTAGCGAGAACTATGGCGGCAAAAGCGGACAAGAAGAAGACGGACAGCGGCGATGCGGCTGCGAAGATGCTCGCGTGGTACGATATCCACCGCCGCGTGCTGCCGTGGCGGGCGCCGAAAGGACGGCGCGCCGAGCCGTATCGCGTGTGGCTGAGCGAGATCATGCTGCAGCAGACGACGGTTGCGGCGGTCGGCGCCTATTACCGGAAATTCCTCACACAATGGCCGACGGTAAAATCGCTGGCCGCTGCGCCGTTGGACGACGTGCTCACCGCGTGGGCCGGGCTCGGCTATTACGCGCGCGCCCGCAATCTGCATGCCGCAGCGAAGGTGGTCGCTTACGAAATGGGCGGACGCTTCCCGGATACGGCGGAGGCTTTGCGGGCGCTTCCCGGCGTCGGGCAGTACACGGCCGGTGCTATCGCCGCGATCGCATTCGACGAACCGCAACTCGCCATGGATGCGAACGCCGAGCGCGTGCTGGCGCGGTTTTTCGCGGTCGAAGAACCGATCGCACAGGCGAAGCGGCGCTTGCGCGAAATGGGCCAGGCGCTGGTGCCGCAGAAACGCGCCGGCGATTTCGCCCAGGCGCTGATGGATATCGGCTCGGCAATCTGCACGCCGAAGCGGCCTGCGTGCATGAGCTGCCCTTGGTTCGACGATTGCGCGGCACGCAAACGCGGCATCCAGGAATTGCTGCCGGTCAAAGGGGAAAAGCCTGTCCGGCCCCTGAAACGTGGCGCGGCCTTCGTTGCGCGCGATCCGAACGGCGCCGTGCTGCTGGTGAAGCGGCCCGAGAGGGGCCTGCTCGGCGGCATGATGCAGCCGCCACTTGGTCCGTGGACGGATGATTTCCCCTCTGTAGCGGAAGCCGTTTCACAGGCGCCTTTCAAGGCAAAGTGGAAGAAGCGGATCGGCGTCGTACGCCACGGCTTCACGCATTTCGAACTGGAAATCGAAGTCTACGTGGCCGACGTTGCAAAACATCCGGACATCGAAGGCCGCTGGGTACGCGATCTCTCTACCGCCGCTTTGCCGACTGTGATGAAGAAGATCGTGTTGCACGGGACAGCCTAGGCGCGAGCACGAGTGCGAACCATGCCGTCAGCGCCTTGGTCACGAACGGGATCAGCCGTCCCTGGCGCGCGACGCCCCATTGCAATAGCGCACCCTGCCACTGCGCCTCGATCAGCAACGCGGCCTGCGCGGGCGCGATCGGCAGCGGTGGCAGGCGGACCGCCACCGCTTCGCGTAACAGGCGGAAGCGTTCGCGCGCCAGCGCATTGAGGTCGGGGTCGCGCATGTCCTGATGCAGCCAAAGCAACTGGTCGGCAAACGCGTCCGCATTGTCGGTGTCCGTCATCAGCACGCGGAATACCGCGATCACCGCATCGGCGCCTGTAACGCGGGGCAGTTCCGAGAGCGTTCTTGCGAAACTTTCGTTGTCGCGGGCGATGGCGGCGACGATCAAACGGCGCTTGTCGCCGAAACGCTGCAGCAGAGTGGCCGGTGCGATGCCCGCTGCCGCTGCGACGTCGGTAAGCGCGAACTCGGACGGACCTTTTCGGAACATCACCTGCAGCGCCGCATCGAGCACCGCCTCGTCGCTGATGAGTTTTCTGCGCGCCATTTGATTATAAGTGAATGTTCATTTATATTGAGTCTACGACGAACAGCGCCGCGGAGAAAGCCACATGCCACCCTCGCTTACGGGACAAATTGCATTGGTGGCGGGCGCCACACGCGGGGCGGGACGTGGGATCGCGCGCGAACTGGCGGCGGCAGGAGCCAAGGTGTACTGCACCGGGCGCAGTACGCGCGGCCATGGCGCAACGCCGGGCCGGCCCGAAACGATCGACGAGACTGCGGAAATGATTGCCGCGGAGGGCGGCGCTGCCGTTGCATTGCAGGTCGATCACACGAAGGAAGCGGAAGTCGAAGCGCTGGCCGCGCGCATTCGGGCCGAAGAGGGCCGGCTCGATGTGCTGGTCAACGACATCTGGGGCGGCGACGACCGGATCGACTGGAGCGCGAAGTTCTGGAAACTCGACATCGCTACGGTGCGCGCCGTCGTGGATCAGGCGGTGTTCAGTCATCTGATCACCTCGCGCTATCTGGCGCCGCTGATGGTCGAGGCCAGGCGCGGGCTGATCGTGGAGATCACCGACGGCGAATTTTCCGGCTATCGCGGACAGCTGCTCTACGATTTCGTGAAAGCGTCGGTCATTCGCCTCGCTTATGAAATGGCGTGGGATCTGGCCGGCACGGGTGTGACGGCGCTGGCGCTGTCGCCGGGATTTCTGCGCTCGGAAGCGATCCTGCAGGGCTTCGGCGTCACCGAAGCGAACTGGCGCGATGCGGTGGCGAAAGAGAGCGACTTCGCGTTTTCCGAAACACCGCGTTATGTCGGCCGCGCGGTGGTGGCGCTCGCCGCCGATCCGGATGTCGGCCGCAAAGCGGGGCTGGCGCTCTGGGGTGGCGATCTCGCGGACGAATATGGCTTCAACGACGTCGATGGATCGCGGCCGAACTTCTGGCGCAATATGGAAGCGTGGATCGAAAGCGAGATGGCGAAAGAAGGCGAGCGTGATCCGCGCCTCAAATGGATCGGTCCGATGCGCTACGCCATGATCCATTCGATGCCATCGCGCGCTGCGAAAGCGCAGAAATACCAGCAGATGTTCGGGCTGAAGGGATTGGGTGCAGGTTTACAGCCGTTCGAACGTTAGTCCTTCGGGGCTCCGCTAGGCGTCGCACCTCAGGATGACGCAAACGGCATGTGAATACGCAAAGACTACCGTCATGCTGAGGTGCGAGCCGCAGGCGAGCCCCGAAGCACGCGAATCTCAACTCAAGCCGGCCCGCAACTGCTGCCTGAGCACATCGATCGGGATCATCTGGCCCTTGTGTTCGAAATGCCAGAAGGTCCAGCCGTTGCACGCATCCAGACCCTGCACATGCGCGCCGATCTGATGGATCGAGCCGGTGGCGTCGGCACAGACGAGCGAACCGTCGGCGCGGACCTTGGCGGTGTGCCGCTTTTGCGAGCCGCGCAACACGGTGCCCGGCGGCAGCAAGCCGCGTTCGACAACCCAGCCGAACGGGATGCGCGGCTCGGCGCGTTTCGATTTGGTCACTTCGACGGCTTCGGAATCGCCCGGAACGATCTGCATGATGCGCTTGCGGGCGAGACGCGCGTACCCGGGGTCGCGCTCCAGACCGATGAAGCGACGGCCGAGACGGCGCGCAACTGCGCCCGTCGTGCCGGAGCCGAAGAACGGATCGAGGATCACGTCGCCCGGTTTTGACGACGATACGATCACGCGATGCAGCAGGCTCTCCGGCTTCTGCGTGGAGTGTGCCTTCTCGCCGGCTTCGTCTTTCAGCCGCTCGTTACCGGAGCAGATCGGCAGGTTCCAGTCGGACCGCATCTGCAGATCGTCGTTGAGCGATTTCATCGCTTCGTAGTTGAAGGTGTAGCCCTTCTGTTTGCGGTCTCGCGTCGCCCAGATCATCGTTTCGTGCGCGTTGGTGAAGCGCTTGCCGCGGAAGTTCGGCATCGGATTGGTCTTGCGCCAGATCACGTCGTTCATGATCCAGAAGCCGAGATCCTGCAGGATCGCACCGACCCGGAAGATGTTGTGGTAGGAGCCGATCACCCACAGCGCACCGTTCTCTTTCAGTACGCGCTTCGCGGCGGTCAGCCAGGCGCGGGTGAAGCGGTCGTATTCCTCAAAGCTGGCGAACTGGTCCCAGGTGTCGTCGACGGCGTCGACCCTGGAATTGTCGGGGCGGCGCAGTTCGCTCTGAAGCTGAAGATTGTAGGGCGGGTCGGCAAAGATCAGATCGACCGAGCCTTCCGGCAGCGCCCGCATGCTTTCCACGCAATCGCCTTCGATCACGCGATCGAGCGCGTCTTCCAGTTTGATGTCGGCCATGTCCCGCCCGCGTTATCCACAGCGGGGGTCACACTGATTCGCAAGGACTCACAGGTCAAGAGTCTTGTTGAATCAAAGCGTTACGAATTGAGTCCCCAGGATTCTCCCCATACAACATCTTGTGGACAGGGGCGAAGCTGCGGCGGTGATGGGCGCACGGGCCGTGCTTTTCGAGGCCCTTGTAGTGCTCCGGCGTGCCGTAGCCTTTGTTGTTGAACCAGTCGTAGCCCGGATGTTCTTCGTGCAGCCGCTGCATCAGCCGGTCGCGGGTCACCTTGGCGATGATCGAGGCGGCAGCAATGGAAACCGAGCGCGCATCGCCGTCGACGATCGTATCGCACGGGCAGGGCAGCGCCGGCGCGTCGTTGCCGTCCACCAGCGCGAACATCGGCGGGTACTGCAGCGCGCGAACCGCGCGGGCCATCGCGAGATGCGTGGCCTGGCGGATGTTGATGAGGTCGATCTCATCGACGCTCGCGTCGCCGACGCCGACGCACAGCGCCATGTTCATGATGACGCCGTACAGTTCCTCGCGCGTTTCCGCATTGAGCTGCTTGGAGTCGTTGAGTCCCTTCGGAACCTTGCCGCGGTGGAGGATCACCGCCGCTGCGACCACGGGGCCGGCGAGCGGTCCGCGGCCGGCCTCGTCCACGCCGGCGATCGGGCCGGCCATGGTCTTCAGCACGCGCGACTCGAAAATGTAGTGCGGCATCGCCGCCTTATAGCGCAGCACGGCGCGCCGGAAAGCTCAGCAGGCGATTCGGTTCACAACTTCCGGTCTCAGCTCCGGACGCGCACATAGACCGCGCTCGACAGCGCCGTCATCAACAGGCCCAGCCAGACCGCAGGCGTGCTCGCCACCACTTCCGCCACGCGGGAGACCGCATGTCCGGCAGGCGACGCTGCCATGACGAAGGACAGCAGCACGACGGCCACGAGCGCGAGCACCGTCTCGCGCCGCGCCCTGGCCAGACGGATTTCGCCGACCTCCGCCGCGACCCGCGCCGAAAAACCGAAATCGGCCATCTCTTCGAGCGGCATGGAAAGCAGCAGATCGAGATCGGTGTCCGAAGGCGCGCTCATGCCGAGGCCTCCAGCAGCGACTTCAGTTTCTCGCGTCCGCGCAGCACATGCGATTTCACGGTGCCGACCGGCATCTCCAGAATATCGGCGGCTTCGGTATTCGAGAACTCCATCGCATAGCAGAGCGTCAGCGCCGCGCGTTCCGGCGGCGACAGCTGCACCATGGCGCGTTCAAGATCGAGTTTGGTTTCCGAGGCGCCGCGCGTATCGGGCGAGGGCACGTCCTCCGGTATCTCGGCATCGTCCGGCCTGCGCTTGCGCACTTCCATCAGGAAACGCGAATAGGCGATGCGATAGAGCCACGCCTGGAATGTCCCTTCGCCGCGGAACTGCGCGATCTTGCGGAACGCTTCCAGGAAGGTTTCCTGAGCGAGATCGTCGGCGAGGGCGTGGTTTCCTTTGGTCATGCGCAGCAAGAAAGAACGGACTTTCCCCTGAAACTGGCGCACGAGGACGCTGAACGCGACGTCGTCGCCGGATGCCGCCCGCAGCGCGGCGCGTGCGGTGTCGTCCATGCGGTCACGGCTTGTCCGGCGGCGGCGGAACGCGGCGCTCCAGCACGGCGATGATGAACAGCGCCAGCCCGAGCATGAACGGGGGCACGCCCAGCGCAGGCAGCCAGTTCACCCCGGTGATCGGGCCGGCGAAGATGCTGTCCGACGTCATCGCGTAGAAGAAGATCGCGGTGGCTATGCCGAGCGCCATCAGGATGATGCCGGCGCGGAACGAGTTCGCGGTCCGGTGATAGTTGATGGTGCTCGAGGTGAAGATCTCGGGCGGAATCGGGTGACCCTTTTCCGCCAGGACCTGGAGTGTCTTGTTGCGGCTGTGCAGTTCCAGGAAGCGGAACACGATGGCCGCAATCGCGACGATCGCGATCGAACCCCAGAAGATGATGTTCACATCGGCACGCATCTATAGACTTCCCCCGTTGAACCGGCCGGCGATCGAGCCCGCACGGACATAAAGCCCCGCCAGCGCCAGGCCGATGATGCCCAGCCAGAACACGGCGTCCAGAATATCCCACATTGCGGCCTCCCATCAGCCTTCCATTCATCAGATGCAGGGACGACGCACGGCGGATGCAGAAATCGACAAAATAATTTGCGCAACGGCTAGGCTGAGCAGACTCAGGAATGGGTTCCGGCACGCCGCTGCGCTGCGGCTGGGATGGCAATAGGGTTTATAGGGGCGGGGCCATGAAACGGGTTCTTTTGGGGGTGATGTTGGCCATGAGCACTGCGGCAGGGGCAACCGGCTACGACGTGACCGAAAAGAGCGTCGCCGCGCTGCAGGCGGACATGGTTTCCGGCCGCACGACCTCGGAAGAGATCGTCCAGGCCTATCTTGCCCGGATCGACGCGATCGACCGGCGCGGTCCTGCGCTGCACAGCATCATCGCCGTCAACCCGGATGCGGTCGCCGCGGCCAAAGCGTCCGATGCGGCGCGCAAGGCGGGGCAGGCGCATGGCGACCTGTTCGGCATTCCGGTGTTGGTGAAGGACAACATCGAGACTGCCGACGCGATGCCGACCACTGCCGGGTCGCTCGCGCTGAAGGACAACCTCACGCATCGCGATGCGCCGTTTATCGCGCAGCTGCGCGCGGCCGGCGCTATCATCCTGGGCAAGACGAACCTGAGCGAATGGGCGAACATCCGCAGTTCGCATTCGATCAGCGGCTGGTCGGCAGTCGGCGGGCTGGTGAAGAATCCGTATGTGCTCGACCGCAGCGCCTGCGGCTCCAGCTCGGGCAGCGGCGCAGCGGTGGCCGCGAGCCTCGGTGCGGTGGCGATCGGGACGGAGACGGACGGGTCGCTGGTGTGTCCGGGTTCGATCAACGGCATCGTCAGCCTGAAGCCGACGGTCGGGCTCGTCTCGCGCACCCATGTGGTGCCGATCTCGCACAGCCAGGATACGCCGGGTCCGATGGGCCGCAGCGTCGCCGATGTGGCAGCACTTCTCACAGCGATGGCCGGCAGCGATCCGGCCGACAAGGCGACGGCGGCAGCCGACGCGCACAAGACGGACTATGGCAAAGCGGTGCAGAACGCATCGCTCAAAGGCGTGCGCATCGGTGTGCTGCACACCGACGGGACGCCGCCTACCGAAGAAGATGCGGTGTTCGCCGGGGCGCTCGACGCGATGAAGAAGGCCGGTGCCGTCATCGTGCCGGTGAGTTTCGATCCGCCGTCCGCGGATCGCGCGGGGGCTTTGGAGCTTGCCGTGTTGCTCACCGAACTCAAAGCCGATCTCAATCTCTATCTCGCGACGCTGCCCGCCGCCGTGAGGACACGAACGCTCGCCGATGTGATCGCCTTCGACAATGCAACGCCGCGCGAGATGGCGCTGATCGGACACGATCTCTTCGTCACGGCGGAGAAAACGAAAGGGCTTGACGATCCCGACTACACCAAGGCGTTGAACGAAGTGCGTGCGATGGCGCGCGACAACGGCCTCGACGCGATCTTCGGCGAAAACAAGATCGATGTGCTGGTGCGCGAGACCGACGAGCCGTCATGGCGCGTCGATCTCGTAAAGGGCGACAATGACGGCAGCGACACCGCGTTCCTGCCGGCGGTGGCCGGTTATCCGCACCTGACGGTGCCGATGGGCTATGTGAAGGGCTTGCCGGTCGGGCTCTCCTTCATCGGCAAGCCGTGGAGCGAAGCGCAGCTGCTGGCATTCGGCGCAGCGTTCGAAAAGGAAACCCAGGCGCGCAAGCCGCCATCCTATCTGCCGTCGGTGGAAGAATCGCCGGATGCAGAGGAGGTGTTCAAGCCGGCTTCGCGATGAAACATGCGTTACATACCGCCCGTGAAACCCAAGAAATAGAGAACTAGCAGGATCAAAAGTATTCCGAGGAACGTGGTAGAGAAATCGAATAGCCAAGTACGGCGAAAGAGCAACGGCACCCCTACCGCGAGCGCGGTCATTGCTAGCGGGATCCAGAAATACTGAGCAGCATTCGATACGAAATTGGGATCGCCGGTAGAGGAAGTTGCGGCTAGAGCAGCGAAAGCTGGTCGCCTGCCTGTACCGGGCGTTTGAACTGGGTCACGTCCAGCGAACGGTGTTCCTGGTTGAAGCCGAGGCGTTTGATCGCGAGGTGGAAGCGGTGGGCGATCATGTCGGCATAGGGGCCGCGGCCGCGCATCCGTTCGTGCCAGGCGGAATCGTAGTCCTTGCCGCCGCGCATCGAGCGCACCAGCGACATCACATGCTTCGCGCGGCCGGGCACATTCGCCTCCAGCCACTCGCGGAACAGATCCTTGATCTCCAGCGGCAGGCGCAGCAGCACATAGCCCGCGCTTCTCGCGCCCATCTCCTTCGCGGCGCTCAGCACGGATTCCATTTCCTCGTCGTTGAGTGCGGGAATGCAGGGCGCGAACATCACCGCCGCCGGCACGCCGGCCGCGTTCAGCTCCTTGATCGCATTGAGACGGCGCGGCGGCGTTCCGGCACGCGGCTCCATCATGCGCGCGAGTTTGCGATCCAGCGTCGTGACCGACAGCGCCACCTTCGCGAGACCGCGCTCCGCCATCGGCGCGAGGATGTCGAGATCGCGCAGGATCAGCGGCGACTTGGTCACGATACCGACGGGGTTGCTGAACTCCGCCATCACTTCCAGCAGCGAGCGGGTGATGCGCATCTTGCGTTCGATCGGCTGATAGGGATCGGTGTTGGTTCCCATCGCGATCACCTGCGGCTTGTAGCCGGGCGCGGACAATTCCTTGCGGAGCAGGGTGGCGGCATCCGGTTTGGCGAACAGCTTGGTCTCGAAATCGATGCCGGGCGACATGCCGAGATAGGCGTGTGTCGGGCGCGCGAAGCAATAGATGCAGCCGTGCTCGCAGCCGCGATACGGATTGATCGACTGGTTGAACGAGATATCGGGCGAGGTGTTGCGCGCGATGATGGTGCGGGTGGAGTCCCGGAAGATCTCGGTCTTGAGCTTCGGCACCGGCTCGTCGTCCGGCTCGTTCCAGCCGTCGTCGGTAAGGAAGCGGGTCTCTTTCTCGAAGCGCCCGACCGCATTCGAAAGCGCGCCGCGCCCGTGCAGCCGCCTTGGATCGGTGGTGAGGTCCAATACCGTTGTCATGCCGCCGAAGATAGGGCGGCAATGAGAACATATCAAGTACAAGGCCGTGATTCACGGGGAGAGTCAATACGATAGGTAGAACCGAATCCACGTGGTGGTGGGTGGATCGGTGAAGTGGTCTGTTCTTTTTCTCACATCAACGCCTGTCATCCTGGGCGGAGTGGATCCCGCACCTGTTGCGGGGGAAACGGAGCGCTGGGATCAATTGCTTCGCTGGCGTCGCTCGCTGAGGAATGGGTCCCGGATCGGCGCTTCGCGCCGTCCAGGATGACAGGTGAGTTGGGGGCGGTTGACTCAACCCGTCTCGTTCCAGCCGTAAGTGGCGGCGACCTCCTTCATCAGATCGGCGCGCATGTAGCGATAGGTGAACATCATGCGCGGATGCTTTGCGGCATTGGGCGCGCCGCAGTGGATGATCCTCAGGTCCAGCAGCCAGACATCGCCCGGTGCTCCGGTCATTTCGATCACCTTGAGCGGAATATTGCCCACCGTCCCTTCGAGAAGTTCGGCGCTGTTGCGGTCTTTCGCATAGAGCGCGCGGAAGAACGGTTCGTGCCCGAACTTGCGCGGCAGCTCCGAGGGTCTCGTGGCGCGGCCGTTGTCCAGGCGGTGCGAGCCGGCAATCGCCAGCGTTGCGCCGCCACCCGGTTCGACGGCGTCGAGCGCGGCGAAGAGCTGCATACCGGGAAACGAACCGCTCTCAAGCCTGGCACTATCCGAATGCCAGCCTTCGCAGGGCAGGGTCCATGTGTCGGCGTTCGGCATCGTAAAGAGCACCTGTGGCCGCAAGAAAACTTTGCGGTCGTATTCGCGACCCTCCAGCAACCCATCGACGGCCATGTTGAGTGCGGGTTCGTCGAGCAGAGCTTCGATTTCTGGAAACTTGTTGCCGACGACTTTTGAGGTTTTGAGGCCGGTCGCCGGATATTTCGGCCGCGGCATCGCCTCTAGATGCCAGGCACCGTCTTTCCAAAGTCCACGCTTTTCCAGTTGCTTCTGCACGCGTTCGCGCGCGTTGCGCACGCGATCGGGCGAGATCAGCCCTTTGAGGTTGAGGACGCCCTGGTCGGCGAAGGTTTCGAGTTGTTGGGCTGTAAGCGTTGGCATTGGCAGCCTCCTGTTTGAGGCGCCCCGCAGCAGATCGCGCGTCCCGAGTGCTCGGGACATTCGATCTACCGCGGTGTTAACGCGGCCCACCGCAAGGCGCGGTGAACGATGGCGGCAGTATCCTGGCGCGCAAACCGAATGTCAAAACCTGGATCGCGTCCCCTAAGATCGGACAGCGTAGGACACGTGGTAAGTGGCCGGCAGCGCGTAGTGCGGTGCGAGGCCGAAGAGTGCGTCGAGCACCGACGGCCCTTCATGACTGCAATGCACGCGACGCTTGTCGCTCCACAATTCGAAACGGCGGTCCTGGGAAACGTGTTTCGCCCAGGCGCAGGCCGACTCGTCGTCCGGCGTCTGGAATGGGTGTGCATCGACAACCCGGCCGGCATCGTCGAAGACGAACAGTCTGTAGCGCTGCATGGCACCCTCTCATGCTCTCTACCGATAAGAACGCGCGGGCAAGTTCCTGGGTTTCAAGACCCCGGTTTTGACAGGTGTCTGAAGGCGCTGGGGTGGAAGAACACGCGGCCATGCGACATTGCCAACCCCGGTTTTGCTTGAAATTGAGAATTAGTCGCGAGTATCATGTGTCAGATTTGTTTCGGTGCTTATCCATGGGTTCTCGCATCACCCTGCTGGTTGCGGCTTTCGCCGTCGCGGCGTTGCCTATTCCTGCAGGCGCGGTGCAGGAGTTCTATGTCGGCGAACCGGTGGTGAAAGAGGGGATGCAGATCGTCCCGAACTATCTCACCGGCGTGCAGATGGACTCGATGCCGAAGGGCATGGAGATGGGCGGCAAGGATAACGTCCATCTCGAAGCCGATGTCCACGCGACCGCCGGCGACAAACACGGGTTTCAGGAAGATCAATGGATCCCGTATCTCACGATCCACTTCACCTTGACCAAGGACGGCGATGCGGCGTTCCGGAAAACCGGTGTGCTGGCGCCGATGATCGCGAAGGACGGCACCCACTACGCCAACAATGTGAATATGGCGGGTCCGGGCACCTATCACCTGACCTACAGGATCGAACCGCCGTCGAGCAACGGGTTCATCCGCCATGTCGATGCGGCGAGCGGCGTGCCCGCGTGGTGGAAGCCGGTTACGGCGAGCTGGACATTCTCCTATCCGAGCAAGACGAAATGAACGCGACGCGGTTTCTGACCGGCCTTGCCCTGGCTTCGGTCCTGAGCGCGCCCGCCTGGGCCGGCGACACGACGCTTACGCTGAAGGACCACAAATTCACGCCGGCCGAACTTCATGTGAAAGCAAACCAGGCGACCACCATCCAGTTCGTCAACAACGACGACACGGCGGAGGAGTTCGATTCCACGGCGCTGAAGGTCGAGAAGGTCGTCGGCGGCCATTCGCAGGGCAATGTTCATATTCGTGCCCTGGCGCCGGGCAAATACCCATTCATGGGTGAGTATCACACAGCGACGGCGCAAGGCGTCGTGATCGCGGAGTAGGGCATGCTTTCGAGCCTCATCATCGTGTTCCGCGAAGTGATCGAAGCGGGTTTGATCATCGGCATCGTGCTGGCCGCCACCCAAGGCGTTCCGCGCCGCACGCTATGGGTTGCCTATGGCATCGCGGGCGGCCTTGCGGGCGCCTGTCTCGTGGCGGCGTTCGCCGACAAGATCGGCTCGCTGTTTGCGGGCAACGGGCAGGAGCTGTTCAATGCGAGCGTGCTGCTGCTCGCGGTGTGTATGCTCACCTGGCACAATGTCTGGATGTCCGGCCACGGACGGCAGATGGCGCGCGAAATGAAGGGCATGGGCGCGCAGGTTTCCGCGGGCGAACGCTCGCTGGCGGCGTTGGCGATCGTGGTCGGCGTCGCGGTGCTGCGTGAAGGTTCGGAAGTCGTTCTTTTTCTCTACGGCAATGCGCTGCAGGGCGGCGTGACGGCGGCTGCGATGCTGGCGGGCGGCGCGCTTGGCGTGTTGGCGGGTGCGGCGGTGTCGGCGCTGATCTATTTCGGGTTGCTCGCCATTCCGCCGGGACGCTTGTTCGATGCGACCGCCGGACTGATCACGCTTCTGGCGGCGGGCATGGCGGCGCAGGCGGTGAACTGGCTACAGCAGGCCGGTTTCCTGCAATCCCTGACGACGCCGGTGTGGAACACATCCTGGCTGCTGCCGGAAAGTGGCGAAGGCTGGCGCGGCATCCTGGGTCGGCTGCTGCATACGCTGGTCGGTTACACCGATCAGCCGGATCCGGCGCAACTCATCGCCTACATCGCCGTGATCGCTGCGATCGTAGGTTTGATGCGGTGGGAGCAGGGCCGGCGCAATACCGGCAGCGCAGTTCCCAAACCCGCCTGACCGCCGAATCCTTCAAACGCGTTAAATCAGGTTGATGATGCATTAACCGCGCCGTTGGCCGGGTTAGCGCGTGGTAAAACTTCGTTTTCTTTTCGCTGCCATTGTCATGCCCAACAGCCCGAAAAGCGGCTGAGCCAGTTACTGGGGCAGAAGGCGACGATGCGTGCCAAGCCGGCAACGGACGTGAATCAGACGCGCGCAAAAGCACGCGACAAGAGTGCGACGCGCCTGGCGATCCTCGAAGCCGCTCGCCGTCTTGCCGCGGAGCATGGAATCGAAACGCTCACGCTCGCGAGTGTTGCAGTCGAAGCCGGTTTCGCGCGCGCAACCGTGTACGGCTATTTCAAAAGCAAGGAAGAATTGCTGCAATCAGTCGTGGCCGACGATGTCGATACGCTCACCGCTGTCGTCGATCGCGCCGCGTGGCCGCAATCGCAGCCGGCGGAGTCGACTCAAGAGGATGCGCCGTCCGACAGTGGCGCGATGTTCGAGCCTTCGCTGAGCGGCGAAACTCCACAGCTCGCGGAAGAAACCCCGCAGGTCGAGGAACAGGCGCCGGAACGTTCGGCGGTCGAACGGTTCTTCGCCGATCTGAGCGGCGTCCCGATGCAGCCGCTGTCCGTTCCAGCAGAGCCGCTGCAAGACATTCCGAACACGACACTTCAGGTGCTGGACGAGCACCAGATGCGGCTGGAGCATAAAGCCGAACTCGATCGCATCCTGAACAAGCTCACGCCGAGCGACTCGGAGCAGAGCGAAGGCAGTGCCGCAGCATTGGCGCGTTTCGATCGCCGCCTGCGGGTCGTCGAGCGCACGCTCGCGGATTTGCAGACGCAGCAGGAGCGGGCGGACAGGAGCACGTCCACGTCGGCCGATTTCCTCTCCGAATCCCTGCGCGGCTTGAATCAGCGCCTCGAAGAAGCCGAACGGCGGCAGCGTGAATCGTTTGCCGAACTCCGCGCCGGCGCGCGCGAGGCGGCGCGGCGGCTCGATCTGGTCGAAGGCAAGCCTGCGATCACCCTCGCAAGCTTCGCGCCGTCGCAGCAACCGGCCGCCGAACCCGTGCACGCCGAAGCGTCACCGGAAACCGTGCCGGAAACGCCGACCACGCCGGTCCAACCGGCGCCGACGGATGAACCGGTTTCTGTCGAAGCGTCCGCTGCTGAGACGAGCGAGCCGAAGACCGACGCGGACGCGAAAGCCACCTATCTGGACGCGGCGCGCGCCGCAGCACGCGTGGCGGTCGAGCAAGCCGAGGCCGCTCCCAAACCGAAGCCGTGGCTGTATCGGATCCCGCGCAAATATCTGATGTTCACCTGCGCCGTCATGTCCGTCGTCACACTGGTCATAGGCATTCTGGTCGTGCAGCGCGCAACCGCGCTTGCCGCCAATGCCGAAACGATCGCCGCAGTCGCGAGCCGCGCTACATCGCATCCCGCCGCGGCCCCGAAGCAGTTGGCGGTGGTGACGCCGCTCGACGAACTCAGCGCATTGGCGGCGAACGGCAATGGCAAAGCGCAGCTGCTCATCGGCCTGAAATATCTGAAAGGCGAAGACGGCCCGAAGAAGCCGGAAGAAGCGGCGCAGTGGATCGGTCGTGCGGCCCAGCGCGGCGAGGCCATGGCACAATACTGGGCCGGCTACGTCTATCAGCACGGCATCGGCGTGAGCGCCGACCCGGACGAGGCGATGCGCTGGTACGAAGCCGCCGCCGATCAGGGCAACATGAAGGCGATGTACGATCTGGGCGTCGGCTACGCGCAAGGCTGGGCCGGGGCGCGCGACGTTCCGGAAGCCTCGCGCTGGTTCGCGCGCGCCGCGCGGCTCGGCTTCGTCGATGCGCAGTTCAATCTGGCGGTGCTCTATGAACGCGGGCAGGGCGTGCCGCAGAGCCTTTCCGATGCCTACAAATGGTATGCGGTTGCCGCGAAGAACGGCGACACGGAATCGAAGAAGCGCCTCGATGCGATCGCGACGCAATTGGATGGCGACGATCTCGCGGCGGCGCGGCGTTCTGCCGACGATTTCCGGCCGACGCCGTCCGTCGCCGAAGCGAACACGCTTCCCGCGCTCGATCTCAAACGCACCTGAGCCTCACAGGCTCGCATAGACCGCGTCGATCAGCCCCTTGTTGCGCGGATTCTGCCAGCGCGGTCCCATGTCGTTGGTGACATAGGCAAAGGCGATTCCCGCTTCGGGATCGCAATAGCCGAGCGAACCGCCGGCGCCGAAATGGCCGAACGCGCCTTTGTTCGGACCCAGCGGCCTTTCGGGCTGCGTGAGCTGGAAGCCGAGCCCGAAGCGGCTGGGCCGGTCGTTGATCAGGTCGTAGCCGTTGGAATGCTCGGTCGTGGCTTCCGCGAGAGCGGCCGCCGACACGATACGCATGCCATCGACGGCGCCGCCATTGGCGAGCGCCGCATAGATGCGCGCAACGCCGCGCGCCGTGCCGTGACCGTTGGTGGACGGCACTTCGGCACTGCGCCATTCCGGACGGTTGACCCAACCCGCGCCGGAAAAGCCGGGCGGATTCCAGTACGCGTTGAGCCGCATCGCCTGATCGGGCGGCGGTGCGCCGGGCGAACCGGACGCCGTGGGCCAGAGATAGTCGGCGACACGCGGATGTTCGGACACCGGCAAGCCGATATGCGCGTCTGCACCGAGCGGCGCCGCAATGTGATCGCGCAGATAGCGGCCGATGGATTTTCCCGCTATGCGCCGCACCAGCTCACCGACCAGAAAACCGAACGTATTGACGTGATAGCCATGCGCGGTGCCTGGCGGCCACCACGGCTCCTGCCGCGCGAGCGCTTCGGTGATGATGTTCCATTGCAACGCTGCACCCTCCGGCAGCGGTTCGCGGATCGAGGGCAGTCCGGCCCGATGCGACAAAAGCTGGCGTGTCGTAACGCTCTGCTTGCTGCCCGCTTCGAACTCCGGCCAGTAGCGCGCGACCGGTGCGTCGAGATCGAGCTTGCCCTGGTCGACGAGTTGCAGCGCACAGAGCGTGCAGAGCGCTTTCGAGACCGAGAAGAAGTTGACCAGCGTGTCGCGCTGCCACGGTTCGTCCTGCGCCGCGTTGCGATAGCCGCCCCAGATATCGATCACAGGCGTACCGTGCAGCAGCACCGTCACCGCGGCACCTTTCTCGCCATGCTGCGCGAAATTCGCCGCGAAGGCGTCGCGGACGCGGTCGTACTTCGGATCGGCAAAGCCGAAAAGCGGTGCAGGCATGGCGCAATGAGACGGGGCGTTGCGGCCGCCGTCAATGTCAAAACCGTGGGCGAAAAATCGACGGGGAGGACCTTATTCGGCCGGCGGCTCCCACAATTCCACCGGATTTCCTTCCGGGTCGTGGATGCGGGCAAACCGGCCGGTCTCCGGCGTGTCCCATTCGGGGTTCGTGGTGACTTCTATCCCGGCGTCGCGCAGCGCCGACAGGAGCACATCCAGCTTATCGATCCGGAAGTTGAGCATCCACTGCTTGTCCGCCGGGAAATAGTCGGTGTCTCGCTTGAAGGGCATGAACACGGTCGGACCGGCCTGTTGCATCCATTGGTAGGAGTCGTTGGGGACGATGCCCAGATGTTTTCGATACCATTCCTGCAAGGCCGCAGGATCGTTTGCCCGAAAGAATATGCCGCCAATACCAACCGCCGCCATGAAGCGCTCCGCTTTGCAGCGAGCGTAGCATTTGCCAACCGTGGAAACCAACCAGTCTCCACTTGACTGACGCATAGCTCGGTGGTTATACGTTTATCCATAACCACAGAGTTATAGATGACGAACGCCCATACCGTGCTTTTCCGAACGTTGGCCGATCCGACGCGGCGGGCGATTTTCGAGCGGCTGTGCCGCGACGGCGAGCAGACGGTCGGCGCGCTGACGGCGCGCGCCAAGGTCTCGCAGCCGGCGGTGTCGAAACATCTCGGCGTCCTGAAACAGGCCGGGCTGGTGCGCGATCGCCACGAAGGGCGGCTCACGCATTACAGCGCGCAGTTGGGCGCGCTGGCGCCGCTGATCGACTGGACCAAGCACATGGCCGGGTTTTGGGAGAACCGGTTCGATCGTCTCGAAGATCTCCTCAGAAGGATGGACCAATGAGCAACACCGAAACGCGCTCCGTCGTCGTCGAACGCGAGATTCCGCATCCGCCGGAGAAGCTCTGGCGCGCGCTGACGCAACCGCACCTGATCGCGGAGTGGCTGATGAAGAACGATTTCAGTCCGGTCGTCGGCCATCGATTCCAGCTCCGCGGCGACTGGGGCGGAGTGCTCGATTGCGAGGTTCTCGCGCTCGAGCCGAACCGGGCGCTTTCCTACACGTGGAATTACGCGGCCGGCGGCGCCAACGCGCTGGGGACGGTGGTGACCTTCACGCTCACGCCGACAGAAGCGGGGACGCATCTGCGCATGGAGCAAAGCGGATTCCGCGCCGACATGCCCCAAGCCTTCGGCGGCGCGCGCCTTGGCTGGCAGAAATTTTTCACCAACCTGGAACAGCTTCTGGCCAGGACGGATTGAGCAGGAGGTATTCTTGAACTGGAACAACGGAATTCGGCAGACCCATCGCTGGCTGTCGATCCTCTTCACGCTGACCGTCGTCGCCAATTTCGCGGTCCGGGTGCGCGGCGAGCCGCCGCCCTGGGTGACGTACTCGCCGCTGATCCCGCTCTTCCTGTTGCTGTTCAGCGGTCTGTACTTGTTCGTGCTGCCCTATACCATCCGCCGGCGCAAGCAGGTGTGAACGCGATGGCCGGCAAGACAAAAGACGCGAAGGAGAAAGCGGAACGCTCTCCCTCACAGATGATCGACGGGCGGATCGCGGAACTGGGCGACTGGCGGGGCGAACGGCTGGCCCAGATCCGGGCGCTCATCAAAGAAGCCGATACCGATGTGGTCGAGACATGGAAGTGGCGCGGCGTTCCGGTGTGGGAGCATGACGGGATCATCTGTACCGGCGAGACCTACAAGGCCGTCGTGAAGCTGACCTTCGCCAAAGGCGCCGCGCTGGAGGACCCGGCGGGCCTTTTCAATTCCAGCCTCGAAGGCAATGTGCGGCGCGCAATCGATATCGCGAAAGACGACAAGATCGACACGCGCGCACTGAAGAGTCTGGTCCGCGCGGCGATCGCTCTCAACCAGAGCAAGTCGAAAAAGAAAGCGCCTGCGAAGAAGTGATTGCGTTCAATCGTGCGCCTTGCCTTCGCGGCGTTGGGCGATGTGCCACAGCACTCCGGCCGGATCGGCCAGGTAGGCGACGCGCAATCCCCAGGGCTGCATCTCGGGTGGCTCCAGCATCGTCACGCCGAACCGGCCCGGCAGATCGAGAGTCATGATGTGCGCCCACCAGCCGTCGAGGTCGTCGACCATGAGCTGCATCATGTGTTGCGAACCCTCGTGGAAATAGCGCTGCAGGATGAACGCGGTCTGCCCGATGGCGAAGATCGCGACGTCGCTGTCCAGCAATTTGCGAAAGCCCAGCGCTTCATAGAACGCCCGGCTGGTCTCGAAGTTTTCAGAAGGCAGAAAAGGCCGGGCCGCCTCGGTGCCGCTGGGGATCATGTGCCGGTCCTACAGTTTGTGGATAGTGTCCGCACCAGCTTACCGCCGGTCACAAAAGCGCCAAAGGAAAGGCCGCCCAATCGCGCCTTCATCCTCTCGGGGCACGCGGTCCAGCGACTCGGCGAACCATAGGACTTGTAATTTTCGATCATGTGACGCCGCTGGTTGAACTCTTCGGCGTGCTGTAAGTTATCAGACGTGGTGAGTCAGATTTGCGGAGGTTCATATATGAAAGGCATTGTTAAACTTGCGTTGGGTGTCGCCCTTGCGGCCGGCACTCTGACGGCGACTGTCCCCGCGGCGAATGCGGGTGTCAGCGTCGGTATCGGAATCGGCATACCCGGCGGCTACTACGGCGGCCATCCGGGTCGTTGGTGTTACTATCATCCCGGCCGTTGCGGCGCTTATGGCGGTCCCTACTACGAGGGCGCTTACTGGGCCGGGCACGGCTATTATCATGGCGGCAGGTGGTGGGGTAACCGCTATCGCTGGCATCGTGGCTGGCGTTATCGCTGATCGGCGGTAACCGACCGAACATCGCTCCTGTTCTGTACAGGAGCCTC
Organism: Rhizomicrobium sp.; assembly: GCA_036490455.1. Taxonomy (GTDB): domain Bacteria; phylum Pseudomonadota; class Alphaproteobacteria; order Micropepsales; family Micropepsaceae; genus Rhizomicrobium. Next base: position 95,564 of record DASXDS010000050.1, on the reverse strand, counting down.
CATTAAACGGCGCCGAAAGGCGCCGTTTTTTGTTTCGGCTCACAGCGCTGAGCGGGAAAAGAAAAGGCCACGTCCGGAGGAGACGCGGCCTTTGGCAGTTATCGGCTCGACCTAGTGATGAGCGGGCGGCGGCGGACCGTCATCCGGTCCATCGTCATCCTCATCGTCGTTCTGCGAGGGGCCTCCGCGGTTCATGTCCGTCGGCGGGCCATAGGCACGGTCCGCGCCGGGCGTGCCGTCGCGATCGTCCGGGCCGGGACCATAATTTTCCGGCTGAGCCGGGACGCGCTGCCAATCGCCGTGGCACGTCCGCACATACGGATAGTAGCCCTCCGGCTTGCGGCAGTAGAACCACGAGCCGACGTTCGGCGCGCCGCGATAGTTCGGCGGCGCCATGTTGTCCGGTCCGGGACCTTGGTCGTCGTCATAATCATCCGGGCCCGGGCCGTAATCATAGTCGCCGTCATCGTAGTAGAAGTCGTCGGAGACATAGCCGGGGTACGGATAGATCGGCGCGTCGTAGAAATAGAAGCCGCCGTTGAAGCCCCACCACCAGCCATTGCGGCCGCCATGCCGGCCGTGCCACCAGTGACCGCCGCGCCAACGCGAAAGTTCGGCGCTGTTGAAGTGCGAGACGTCGCGTGTCGAGAAACGGAAGGCGACATGATTGGCGGCCCAATGGTTGTTCCAGCCGCGATGCCAACTGCCGCGGCCACCATTCCAATGGCCTCCATTCCAATGTCCGCCACTCCAGTGGCCGCCATTACCGCCCCAGTGACCGCCGGCAGCCGCAGGATGGCCGCCGCCGCCACCACCGCCGCCATGGTTGTCGGGGTCGGCAAGAGCCGGCGCGCCGGCAAGGGCGCTACCCACCAGGAGCGCTGCTAAAAGGTATTTTGTTCGCATTTGATTGTTTCCCGGGGTTGGACCTTCAGACTGCACGATGACGAACCGAGCCTGAACCCAACATGAACGGAATTAAGCGTCAGGCGTTGCGCGACCTATCCAAATTTGCTGGCCGCGCGCAAGCAGTTCCCCGTTCTTGGTAAATAACGCGACGCCGGAACTGTATTTTCGTCCTGACTGTTCGAGCGGCCAGGCTGTGACGATGTAAGGGGCGCCGATGACGGGGCGTCGCAGGATCTCCGCCGTCATGGTGCCGAGCAGGCCACCGGTGCGGCCGAGCTTGTCGAGCCAGGCGAATGAGCCGGGGCAGTCGAGCGCCGCCCACACGATCTCCGCCGGAACGAGGCCGTCTCGATCGGCAAATGCGGGGTGCGGAGTCCACGCCGCGGCGATCTGGCCGGGCTCTGCGCCGTAAGAACCCGCGAACACCCGCAGGCCGTCGCCATCGGCCCGCAACGGCGTGCAAGTGAAGCAGGGTGGATGAAAGGTATATTCGCTTTGCACTTTCTCGTACGCCGCGCTGCCGGTCTGTGCCTGATGGAACGAGGGCGGCGGCGGTACGTCGGGCAGCGCGCTCGCCGGCCCCGCTTCCGCGATGAGCGTCCCGTCCGCATTGGTGAGCGTGACGCGCGAGTCTTCGCGCGCCAGATTCAACGGCGCGTCGAGCGGAATGATCGCGCGCAAGATGACAGTGGACGGTCCGTCCATCTCTTTGCCGAGGAGACCGCAGACATAACCGCCATTGCCCGAGTTCGGCGGCCCGCGAAATTGGCGCGCGATCGTAACAATGGACATCGATAGTCTTTCTTAAGAGCGTTGCCACAGGACACGACTCGGCGCGCCGTATCGGCAGCATTCATCGTTGGTAGGCGGACGAGACTACTCCGCCGCGATCGGGACCGGGCGGTTCTGGTCCTTGAAGTTGATCGCCTGCAGGAAGCGGATGCCGTCCTCGGCGATGTCGTCGCCAACCATGCGGGTGCCTTCGCCGGCCAGTTCGTCCATGTCGATATAGGCCGCGTAGAACTTGCGGGTGCGCTCGGTGATGATGCCCGCGGTCAGCAGCGTCTTGATCAGTACACGGAACACATTGGTCTCGCCGCGGAAGCGGGTCTTGGGATCCTTCAGGCGGCGGCGCTCCAGTATGTCGGCCATCACCTTTTCCGGATCTAAGCCGAAGCGGCCGTAGATCGCTTCCTGCTGTACCGGCGAGCCTTGGTTGAACAGCATGCTCTGGGCACAATGCGCCGCCCAGTCCTCCACGATGTTGCGCTCGGCTTCGGTGAGCTTGGGGATCGTCTTGTCGGCCCAGATCTTCCCGAATTTGTGATGGAACGCCTCGTCGGTCATCACGAGCTGGAACAGCTTCCGCGCCAGCGGATCGCGGTTGTATTTGTAGCCGTTGGCGAAGGCGCCCATCGCGAGGCCCTCCACGATCATCTGCATGCCGACGATCTTCTTGTAGACCGTCGGGCTTTCGATGATCTCGACCAGCAGCGCCTTCAGCGCCGCGCCGCACTCGACCGGCCGGCCCCAGCGCGCCTTGATGTATTTCGCGAACGCGGTGACGTGGCGCGCTTCCTCGCGCGTCTGGTTGGCCGCGTATTCCTGCGCCCCCTGATCCTTGAGCACCAGGCAGAGCGACGCCGAAAGGTTCAGCGCGCCCTGTTCGCCGTGCAGAATCGAGGAGAAATTCCACAGCTGGAGATTGTTGACGAAGGCGATCCGCTCGTCGCGATCGGTCAGCGTCTCGGCGATATAGGGCAGGCGGAACAGCGGCTGGATGTCGAGATCGATCATCGGCTCCTTCGCCAGATCGAACGGGGTGTCGAAGTCGATGTATTTCTTGTCCAGCGGATCCCAGAAGTGATCGTGGGTGGCGGAGATGATCTTGTCGAACGCGGTCGAGCGCTGCTCATACCGGTCGAGCTCGATCATGGATTCGAAATCGTCGGGGGCGACGGCTCCGTACATGGCGTCTTTGGTGATATTGCCGTCGGTCATCGATTCCTCCCGGGAGCGGTGCATTTTGCGCGCCTTTCGGGCGGTGCGGCAATGGGGGTTTGCGGCTTTTCGCTTGCGCTGCGTCAAGGCCGGAACAAGGTTGGCGCAGAGAAAAACGGGAGGCACGCATGGCATCGATCAATCCAAACGGGACGATGAAAGGAAAGGTGGCATTGGTCACGGGCGCAAGCCGCGGGATCGGCGAGGCGATCGCCGCGCGCTTCGCAATGGAAGGCGCGAAGGTTGTCGTCTCGGCGCGCACGGCGTCGGAAGGCGAGAGCAAACTGCCGGGGACCTTGGCCGACACGGTCGAGCGGCTGAAACGCGCCGGCGCCGATGCGGTGTTCATCAAGGCCGACCTCGCACAGGCCAGCGAGCGCGGGAGGCTGATCGCGAAGGCGACCGAAGCGTTCGGGCCGGTCGACATCCTGGTGAACAACGCCGCCATCACGTTTTTCATGCCGGTCGCGGATTTCACCGAGAAGCGGTTCAAGCTGATGCTGGAGGTACAGGTGTATGCACCGTTCCATCTTTCGCAGCTGGTGCTGCCGGCGATGAAGGCGAAGAAACAGGGCTGGATCGTCAACATTTCATCGGGCGCGGGGATCCATCCGAAGCAGCCTTATCCACCCGGCGCGGTGCGCGGCGGCACGGTCTACGGCATGTGCAAGGCCGCGCTCGAACGGTTCACCACCGGCCTCGCGTCGGAAGTGCAGCGCGACGGCATCGCGGTGAACGTGGTCTCGCCGGGCCTGGTGGCGACACCAGGTGTTGCGGTGCACGGCCTGATCACCGAAGCGACGAAGGACATGGTACAGCCGATCGAATACATCGCCGAAGCCGTCTACCGGCTCTCGAGCGGCGACCCGCAGACGATGACCGGCCGGATCGAATACGCCGAACCATTCCTGAAGGAGATCGGCATCACGCCGAGCGAGCTGATCTGAGTGTTTAACCTCGCGCTGCGGGAGGTGACGGGGCGCATGTTCCGGCGCATTGACCGCAAAACGCATACCGCGGCGCGGCGATATCCCTTAGCTTCCGTATCGATTTTAACGGGGACGGATTATGACACTCTCGGATATCGCCAACATCAGTTCGCTGGCCAGCGCTATAGCGGTACTGATCTCATTGATCTATCTCACCATTCAAGTGCGCCAGACGGAGCGCAATCAGCGCGCGATCATCAGCCAGGCGGTCGCGACACGTGGCGCGGAGAACTTGCGCTGGTCGGCCGAAACGATGCCAGCCGACCTGCGGGCGCGCGTGAGCATGGGAGAAGGGGAATTCAATGCACGTGAGGTGATGCAGCTCACCTTCCTGCTGCGCGCCTCGGTCGTCATCAACCAGGATGTACGCTGGCAGCTCGAGACAGGGCTTATCGACAAGCAGACGCTGAACACGACGCTCGGCGGATTGCGCGCGCATCTCATGCGTCCGGCATTTCGTGCCGTGTGGGCAATGATCCGGCGGGAGTTCAATCCCGACACTGTGGCGTTCGTGGACGAGCTGATAGCGGAAACGCCTCTTATCGCGCGCACGGACCTCGTGGCCCAGTTCAAGCAGGAATTGGCGCAGGTGACTGCGCCGGCGGCCGGTTAGTCGGAGAAACGTTCGGCGAGTAACGCTTTGCGTTTCTCGGGTGCCCGCGAGAACGACCTCCCCACGAGGGCGAGGTGACGCTATATCTGCTTCCAAGCAACGGTAGGGAAAGGATGTTTGACCATGCGTGCCCTGCAAAGCGTCCGTTTCGCCATAGCCGTCGTCCTCGGAACGGTGATGTTTGCCACGCCGGTGGTTGCAGGACCGGCCGAGTCCCGCGCGCGGTTGGCGCCGCTCGAGGCGCGCATCCGGGCTGGCGAGTTCGGCAACATCCACAGTCTGCTGGTGCGGCAGAACGGCGAGATGCTGGCGGAATGGTATTTCGCCGGTCCCGACGAGAAGCGCGGCGAGCCGCTCGGCAACGTGACCTTCACGGCCGACACGCCCCACGATCTGCGTTCGGTGTCCAAGAGCATCGTTTCGCTGCTGTTCGGCATCGCACTGCAGGACGGTGCGATCAAAAACCTCGATACGCCGGTGCTCGACTACTTTCCCGAATATGCCGATCTGCGCACGCCGGAGCGGATGAAGATCACGCTGCGCGATATGCTTTCGATGACATCGGGTCTGCACTGGGACGAGGACACCTATCTTTACACCGACGTGCGCAATAGCGAGACGGCGATGGACGCCGCGGCCGACCGCTACCGCTTCATCCTTTCGCAGCCGATCGACGCGCCGCCGGGTACGCGCTGGCGCTATAGCGGCGGCGATGTCGCGGTGATTGCGGCGGTGCTGGCGCGTACAACCAAGATGCCGCTTGAGGAGTACGCGCGGATCCGGCTGTTCGAACCGCTCGGGATCGCGCAGTTCGCGTGGCTGAAGGATGCGCGCGGCATCCCGTTCGCGGCGTCAGGCGTCAGGCTCAGACCACGCGACATGATGACGGTCGGTGAATTGGTGTTCGACGGCGGCGCATATGATGGCAAACAGATCGTTCCACGCGACTGGATCGTGGCGTCCACCACACGCCATGCCGATGTCGATCCGGGACAGTGCGGCACCCAGTACGGCTATTTCTGGTGGATCGTCCCGGCCTGCGGCGCGGCGCCGGCGTGGTTCTCCGGCATCGGCAATGGCGGACAGTACATCATGATCGTGCACGACCTGAATGCGGTGATCGTGTCGACGGCGGGCGCCTACAACGATCACGCGAAGCAGGGTCTTACCCGCAAGATGCTGGCGGCCGTGCGCGAGGCGCTCGGCGGGGCAGCGCCGCCGGAACACTGATTGCCGCACCAACTTGACCCATCCCGCGCGTCCTGAAAGGAAAGGCGCATGGCAGGCAAACTCACCCAACTCGGACATTCGGTCCCGTTCCCGAAATCGCCTGACGAGGCGAAGCTGGAAGGCGTCGGCAATCCGCACACCGGCAGCGACTATGTGGTGCGGTTCACGGCGCCGGAGTTCACCACTCTGTGTCCCATCACCGGTCAGCCGGATTTCGCGCATTTCGTGATCGACTATTGCCCGGCGAAGACGATCGTGGAGTCGAAGTCGCTGAAGCTGTTCCTCGGCAGCTTCCGCAATCATGCCTCGTTCCACGAGGCGTGCACGATCACGATCGGCAAGCGCGTGGCCGCCGCGATCAAACCCAAATTTCTGCGCATCGCCGGCTTCTGGTACCCGCGCGGCGGCATCCCGATCGACGTGTTCTGGCAGACCGGCAAGTTGCCGAACGGCGTCTATCTACCGGATCCCGGCGTGTCGCCCTATCGCGGGCGGGGATGACACCGCGGGTGTGCGGGCTAAGCCTTCGCTCTTGCCATCTTCGCGCATTCTTTGTGCCGGTAGCACGTCGTCATGTGGTCGTTGACCGTGCCCACCGCCTGGCAGAACGCGTATACGATCACCGGTCCGACGAAGTTGAAGCCGCGCTGCTTGAGCTCCTTCGACAGGCCTTCGCTCATGGGCGTTTTCGCCGGTACGTCCTTGATCGATTTGAAGTGGTTGATCTTCGGCTTGCCGCCGACGTGCTTCCAGATCAGTTCGGTGAAGCCGCCGGGCTCTCTCTCCTCGATATCGAGCCACAACTGCGCGCCCCTGATCGCAGCAGCGATCTTCGCCTTTGAGCGGATGATGCCTTCATTCTGTAGCAGACGCGCTACGTCTTTCTCGCCATAGCGGGCGATCTTCTCCGGTTTGAAGCCGTGGAACGCTTTGCGGAAATTCTCGCGCTTGCGCAGGATCGTGATCCACGAGAGCCCGGCCTGGAAACCGTCGAGCACAAGCTTCTCGTAGAGCGCGCGCGGATCGTATTCCGGCACGCCCCATTCTTCATCGTGGTATTTGATGTAAAACGGATCGGTTCCGGGCCAGGCGCAGCGAACGACCTCTTTCACCGCCGCCGGGCTTTCGTCTTCTTTTTGGACGCGACCTTTTTGGTCTTCTTCGCGGGCTTTTTGGCAGGCTTCGCTACCGCCGCCTTCTTCGGCGGCGCGAGCACAGTCGCCTCGATCTTGTTGCCGTCCAGATCGTAGATAAAGGCGCCGTAGTACTGCGGGCCGTAGTCCGGGCGCGGGCCGGGCTCGCCATTGTTGCTGCCGCCGGCTTTCAGCGCGGCTTCATGGAATTTGAGCACGGCGCCTTTGCTCTTGGCGATGAAGCCGACATGGGTGCCATTGCCGACCGTGGCTGCGTTCTGGTCGTGTGGAAGACCGACCCAGAACTCCACCCGGTCCTTCGTTGCGCCATAACCGATCGCGCCGGGCGAATAATCCGCGACGCGCTTGTAGCCGAGCGGCTTTAAGACCGCGTCGTAGAACTGGCCGGCGCGGACGACGTCGGTCGAGCCGACGGAAACGTGATGGAGCATCGAAATCTTCCTTTGCGAAACCGGCGAGACTCTGAACCGAAACGGTTTTGCGTCAAGCGGAAAGCCATTGCGGGCGGCGCAAAACAATCCCGATGCTGCCATCGGCTGTCAGCGGCGCATCTGCTGCCTCTTCAAGCCGGTCCAAACGCACGAGCGCGAAGCCTTGCAGTCCGTATGCCGATGCGACCTCGCCGATCTCCTGCGCACCGGCCCGGATCGCAATGCCGGGGGCGGGCAGCGGCGTCGCCGCCGTGACCGGCAACAGGCGCTTGCGCGCCGTGCCGCGATGTTTCATCCGCGCGGTCAGCTCCTGGCCGACATAGCAGCCCTTGTCGAAGGACACGGCGTGCAGTTCGTCCAGATCGGCGTCGAGCGCGAACATTTTGTCGGATCCGAAGTCCGCGCCTTCCGGGATGCCGAGCGCAAGGCGGTGCGAAAGATAATCGTCGTGCCGTGGCGCGATGGCGTCTTTGAGGGTGATTGCCCGCGCGCCGAGCTCGGGATGGCGCGGATCGCGGAAGCCGAATTCCTCCAGCGACTCCATCTCCAGCCCGCCGCCCCAGGCTGCAACGACGGCCAGATCGTCGCGCGGCACGAGCTGCACCTTGGCGCGCAGCTTGTACATCGTAAGCCGCTTGATGAGCGCCTCGCGCGCGCCCGCCATGCAGTCCAGAAGCAGACCCCCGTCTTCGGCGGTGACGAGAAAGTCGAACAGGATTTTTCCCTGCGGCGTGAGCAGCGCGGCATAGATCGCGTGGTGCCGGTCGAGCATTTCGACGTCGTTGGTGATCAGGCCCTGGAGGAAGGTTTTCGCTTCCGGACCGGAGACGGCGATGACGGCGCGATCGTCAAGGCGGGCGATGGGCATGGGCCAGAAGTAGCCCTCGGCGGTCCGGTTGCCAAGCCGCGGCACGCGTCATACTCCTTGCCCATGACCGAGACATTCGACCTTCTGATCCGGGGCGGCATCGCCGCGACGCCGAATGGCATAGCCGAGGCCGATGTTGGCGTGCGCAACGGCCGGATCGCGGCGGTCGGCGCGCTCGATGGCGCAAAGGCGGCCGAGATTTTCGAGGCGCGCGGGCTGCATGTGCTGCCCGGCGTGATCGACACCCAGGTCCACTTCCGCGAGCCTGGCAACGAACACAAGGAGGATCTGGAAACCGGTAGCCGCGCCGCCGTGCTGGGCGGCGTCACCGGCGTGTTCGAGATGCCCAACACCGCGCCACCGACCACGACGCGCGCGGCCATCGACGACAAGCTCGCCCGCGCAAAGAACCGGATGCATTGCGACTACGCGTTCTATGCGGGTGCCACGCCGGGTAATGTCGGCGCGCTGGCGGAGTTGGAGCGGCTGCCCGGCGTGTGCGGGGTGAAAGCCTTTCTCGGCTCCTCCACCGGCACGCTGCTGCTGAGCCATCCGGACGACATCCTCGCGGCACTGAAAAGCGGCACGCGGCGCATGGCGGTGCATTCGGAAGACGAAGACCGCCTTGAGGCGCGCAAATCCTATCGGGTGACGGGCGATCCGCGATCGCATCCGGTGTGGCGCGATGTGGAAACAGCGCGCGCCTCGACCGAGCGCGTGATCCGGCTCGCGAAGCTGGCCGGGCGGCGATTGCACGTACTGCACGTGACGACCGCGGATGAGTTGCCTTTGCTCGCCGACGCGCACGACTTCGTGACGGTGGAAACCACGCCGCAGCACCTGACGCTCGCTGCACCGGAGTGTTACGAGCGGCTCGGCACCTATGCCCAGATGAATCCGCCGATCCGCACCGCGGACCATCGGGAGGCTTTGTGGAAAGCGGTCGGCGAAGGACTGATCGATGTGATCGGCTCCGACCACGCGCCGCACACCCGCGAAGAGAAAAACAAGACCTATCCCGATACGCCGTCCGGGATGCCGGGAGTCCAGACGCTGGCGACCATCCTGCTCGATCATGTGAATGCCGGGCGGCTGACGCTCGAACGGTTTGTCGATCTGACCAGTGCCGGCGCGGCGCGGATCTTCGGGATCGCGGGAAAGGGCCGCATCGCGCTCGGCTACGACGCGGATTTCACGGTTGTCGATCTGAAGAAGAAGCGGCGGATCGAGAATTCCTGGATCGCGTCGCGCTGCGGCTGGACGCCGTTCGACGGGATGGAGACGACCGGCTGGCCGGTGGCGACGATCCTGCGCGGCAAGACCGTCATGCGCGATCACGCGCTGACCGAGAGCGGGCAGGGCGAACCGATCCGCTTCGTCGAGACACTGCCGCGGGCCTGACGGACGCGTCCCTGTAGGAGCGCATCAGGCGCACGAGTGCCTGCGCGAACTCCGGCTTGTAGAGGAACGGTGCGTCTTCGATCACCGCGGCGCGCACGATGCCGATGACGGCGCGGGACAGGATATAACCATCGATCCGCGACAGTTTGAAGTCCGGCTCCAGCTGGTGCGCGGCGCGATCGACGTCGGCGCCGATCTTCTCCATCGGCATGTCGGCGACATCGGCAGTAAGAGATTTCACCACCACCCGGCGCAGATGCGGCCGTCCTGCGAAAGCGCCGATCAGGCGGTGCACGTATTGCTCGTCGCGGTCTTTTGCAGGCATCCGGCTCGCCGCTTCGCGCAGCGCATCGGTCTCGCGCTTCGCCATCTCACGCAGGATGGCGCGCTTATCCGGGAAATACTGATAGAGCGAACCGATGCTGACACCGGCGCGTTCGGCGACGTGATTGGTGGTGAATACCTTCTCGCCCTGCTTCTCCAAAATCTGAGCCGTGGCTTCGAGGATCGCATCGATCGTGGCCTTCGCGCGGGCCTGTTTCGGCGCGCGGCGCGCGGTTTTTGTGAGGGCCATGGGGGCTTCTGCAAAAGCGAGTAGCGAAATGTGAGCTTAGCTCGGAAACTGGCTTTCGCGCAAAGGGAGTCACGCGAAATGAACTGGGCGATCGACCGTCTGAACAAGTTGAAAGCGAAGGAGGTTGAACTGGTGCCGGCGGCGAAGACGCTACGGCTCGGCGGTCTCGACGACTGGTCGGAAGGACTCGCGGTCAAGCGCTGGCTTCCATGCGACGAGGTGCTCAATGGCGACGGTTCGCTGTTCGGCGGTCACATCGCGGCGCTCGCCGATCAGATGCTCGCCTTCGCGGCTATGAGCGTGATGCCCGACGACACTGCATTCCGCACCATCAATCTCGCGGTGCAGTTCTTTAAGATCGGTCGCGCCCATCCGTTGAATATCGAGGCGCGCGTCACGTCGCAGTCGAAATCCCTGATCACGGTGGAGGCCGATTTCCGCCGTGACGACGGTGCCAACATCGCGCGTGCGACCGCACAGCAGATGGTGATCCCACTCCCCGTTGCCTGACCCGCCGCAGCCGGCTTGTTAGGATGGCGGCCGGAGGTGCGTCCATGAGTTACGATCTTGATCTCTTCAAAGGTACGGCGGCGTTCTACGACCGCTATCGCGCGCCGTATGCCGAAGCAGCCATCACGTTTGCCGCCGAGCGTCTGGGGCTCGACGCAAAGTCACGCCTGATCGATCTGGGATGTGGCCCCGGGACACTTGCGCGCCGGTTCGCCCCACGCGTTGCCGAAGTGATCGCGTTGGATCCCGATGCGGAGATGCTGGCCGAAGGCAAACGGCTCGCGGCTGCGGCCGGCATTTCGAACATCGACTGGGTGCAGGCCGGCTCCGAGGAACTTGATCGACTGAACGGCCCGTTCCGTGCCGCGGTGATGGGACAATCGTTCCATTGGATGGATCGCGATCAGGTGCTACGCGATTTCTGCGGTTTGATCGAAGACGGCGGCGGCATCGCATTGATCAATCCCGGCCGGCGCCGGCCGCAGGAATCCTGGGAACCTGTCGTCGCCGAAGTGGTCGAGCGCTACCTGGGGCAACGCCCGCCGCATCCGCAACGCAACAGCGAGCCGCATCATGAACCGGCGCTTTATCGCTCGGCGTTCGACATCACGGACGATGTCGAGTTCAGTACGGCCATCACGCGCGATATCGCATCGATCGTCGGCCACGCCTACTCGACGTCGGGATCGTCCCAGCGATTCTTGGGCGATCGGCGCGATGCGTTCGAACGCGATCTGGAGGAGGCGCTTCGGCGTATCCGTCCGCTCGGCACGTTCGAGGAGACCGTTGGGACCGGCGTGCTCATCGCGATGAAACGGCCCAAGCCGGGCGCCTAGAGCATGGGCAGAGAGACCGCGCGTCTGCCCGCGACTTGACAGGGAGGCCGCCTGCCGGTTCCTGTTAGCGCGGGGACTGCGGGACGTTCTGTCTCTCCGCTTTTTGCAACAATTCCAATCAGGTACCGCCGCGATGAAGAGCCGGTTCAAGGCCATTCTCCTCAAGAAAGATGGCTCGACGCAGACTGCCGAAGACGTGGAGCTCTCGCCCGGCGATCTGATGGAGGGCGATGTCACCGTTGCAGTGTCCCATTCGACGGTGAACTACAAGGACGGCCTCGCGCTCACCGGGCGCGCGCCGATCGCGCGCAAGTTCCCGATGATCCCGGGCATCGATCTTGCGGGAACGGTCGAGGAATCCCAGAACCCGAACTTCAAGCCGGGCGACAAGGTTCTGCTCAACGGCTACGGCCTGTCGGAGACGCATTATGGCGGCTATTCCGAACTCGCGCGCGTGAAGGCCGACTGGCTCGTGCCGCTGCCGGCGGCATTCACCGCCGCCGAAGCGATGGCGATCGGCACGGCGGGCTACACCGCGATGCTCTGCATTCTCGCGCTGGAAGATGCGCATGTGACGCCGGACAAGGGTTCCGTCGTGGTCACCGGTGCTTCGGGCGGCGTGGGGTCGGTTGCGGTCGCGGTCCTCGCCAAGCTCGGGTTTCACGTCATAGCCTCGACCGGGCGGACGGAAGAAGAGGGTTATCTCAAAGAACTGGGCGCGTCGGAGATCATCCCGCGCGCCGAATTGAGCGCTGAGCCGCGTGCACTCGGCAAGGAGCGTTGGATCGGCGCGGTCGACAGTGTCGGTTCGAAGACGCTCGCGAACGTGATCGCCTCCACGAAATACGGCGGCGCGGTGACCGCATGCGGCCTCGCTGCCGGCATGGATCTGCCGACGAGCGTTGCGCCGTTTATCCTGCGTGGCGTGTCGCTGATCGGCATCGATTCCGTGCAGCTGCCGATGCCGCGCCGCAAACAGGCTTGGGAACGCCTGGCGCGCGATCTCGACGTGAAGAAGCTCGCGTCCATGACTCAGACGATCCCTCTGTCCGGCGTGCGCAAAGCGGCCGAGGATATTCTGGCCGGGAAGGTGCGTGGGCGTCTGGTCGTCGAGATCTGACCCGGGATGCACATTCTAACCGTCCTGCTGGCGAGCCTTGCGGTCGGATTCTTCGCCGCACTGCCGATCGGTCCCGTCAATCTCATGTGTATCCGCCGGACGCTCGCCTTCGGCGCGCTGTACGGTTTTCTCGCAGGCCTGGGCGCCGCGGCCGCGGACGGCATTTTTGCGGCGGTGATCGGCTTCGGGCTGACCTGGCTGCAGGAACTGATCCGCGGCTACCGGATTTTGCTGCAGCTTGTCGGCGGCGCGCTGCTCGTTTTCTTCGGCTACCGCGCCTTCGTCGCCAAGCCGCATTTCAAGGAAACGGCAGATCGCGGCAACGCCAAATCGGCCGGCCGCGCCTCGCTGGTGAGTTCGATCGCGTCGACCTTCGCGTTGGCGATCACCAATCCGGCGACGCTGTTGGGGTTCACGGCGATGTTCTCATCATTGAGCGGCTTGATGGGACCGCTCGGCGGATTCGATCCGCTCTTCGTCGTGGCAGGCGTAGCGGGCGGCTCGACGCTGTGGTGGCTCACCCTGTCGACCTTGATCGGCCAGCTGCATCACAGCATCTCTGCCGCCACGATGGTGCTGATCAACCGGATGTCCGGCGTCGTGATCGCGGTGTTCGGCCTTGTCGTACTGGGCGACGTGCTGGTGACGGTTTATTGAACAGCGTTCTTCAAGTGCGAGCCGTCATGGCCGGGCTGAGCGCAGCGAAGCTCCCGGCCATCCATTGCCACGATGTGCGAACTGAGCCGCAGCCACAGTTCGCGTGGAGCTCGTCATAAGGCGGAGCTATAAACTCCGTACACGGAGTTAATGGATCGCCGGGACAAAAGCCCGGCGATGACGGTTCGTGGGATGGAGGCTCGCTCGCTACGCCTTCATCTTCGCCAGCGCGGCCATCTTTGCGATCACCTCTTCGGCTTCGCGCATGATGTCCTCGATGATCTCGCGCGAAGGCTTCACGTCGCCGATGGCGCCGGCGCCCTGACCCATGGCGAAGGCGGAAGTCTCGCGCGAAAGGCCTTCGATCTGGCCGCCGATGCCGCCCATCACGCCGGCCTGTGACGACAGCATCGACTGCTGCGGGAACGGTTTGATGTCTCCGGGGCGGCTTTCCCAGTCGGCGACCCATTCGTTCTTGAACACGCGCATCGGTTTGCCGGAATAGGAGCGGGTGATGATGGTGTCTTCGTCCGACGCCTCGACGATCACCTGTTTGTAGAGGCCGCCGGCATGCGCCTCGGTCGAGGCGATGAAGCGCGTGCCCATCCACACGCCCTGGGCGCCGAGCGCCAGCGCGGCAGCGAGACCGCGGCCGTCGACGATCGAGCCGGCCGCGATCACCGGGATTTTCACCGCGTCGACGATCTGCGGGATCAGCGCCAGGCCGGCGATGCGGCCGGTGTGGCCACCGGCTTCGGTGCCTTGCGCGACGACGGCGTCGAGGCCGCCGCGTTCGGCGGACTTCGCGTGTTTCACCGCGCCGTTGACGTTCATCACTTTAAGGCCGGCCTCATGGAATTTCCTGGTGATGTGCGGCGGCGGAACGCCGAGGCCGGAGATGAACGCCTTCGCGCCGCCCTCGATAATGATGTCCACGGTGCGCTCGAGCGATTCCGGAATGGCAGCAAGCAGATCGACGCCGAACGGTTTGTCGGTGTTGTCGCGCACGACCTTCATCTGCTCTTTGATCTGATCGAGCGAACGGCCTGCCATGCCCAGCGTGCCGAAGCCGCCCGCTTCGGACACTGCGGCCGCAAGCTCGCCATACGAAACGCCGCCCATGCCCGCGAGCATGATGGGATATTTGATGCCGAGCATGTCGCAGATCGGCGTACGGATGGTCATGGCGCGTTGCTCCGATGTCTGGCGCTACTGTCGCGCGGGCGGCGAACCGCACGCAAGGGTTACATCACGTAACCGCGATCCACGACGAGCGTCTGACCGGTGATGAAGCCGGCGCGATCTGAACTCAGGAACGCTACGGCATCGGCGATTTCTTGCGCGGTGCCGAGACGGCCGAGGGGCAAGGATTTCTTGATGACTTCCAGCGTCTGATCGCTGAAGTCGCCGGTGGCGCGCAACTGGTGATACATGCCGTCCGCGATCACGCCGACACCGACCGCGTTGGCGCGGATGCCAAAGCGGCCTTCCTCCGCGGCAATCGCCTTGACGATGGTTTCGACCGCCGCCTTCGGCGCGACCGAGAGCAAGTCCTTCTTGAGAAAGCGCCCCGTCGCGGCCGAACTGAGTGCCACGACGGCGCCGCGCGTCTTGCGCAGTTCGGGAAGCGCTGCGTGCAAAAAGTTATAACAGCCGAACAGATCGGTGCTCACCGTCTTCCGAAAGTGTTCGGGTGCGATCTGCGCCGCATAACGCATGTCGACGTAAGGACCCGCAGCATAGATCGCGGTGTGAATGCCGCCGAATGTGTTTGCCGCCAGCGCGACGAACTCCGAGACCGCCGCTTCGTCGGCGAGATCGGCCTGTGCGACGAGCGCTTTGCGCCCGAATTCGCGAACCTCTTCAGCCACAGCCTCCGCTGGTGGCCGGTTGTTGCGATAGGTCAGGGCGGCGTTCGATCCGCCCTCCGCCAGCGCCCGGCAGATTGCAACGCCGAGACCGCCAGAACCGCCGGCAACAATGGCGCAACCGCTCGCGTATCGTTCGGCGGTGAATGGTGTTGGCATCGAAATCCTTCTGTCGCAGTCCTTTCAAGCATGACCCGCCAGACCGGAAATGCCAAATCGGGTGCTGTTACGGTGTTTTTCACGCGAACCGCCGTTGTGCCTCGCGGGTCAGGCCGAGTGCCACGGAGAGGAAATCGGAGCCTGCCGCGGCCCGCGCGTCGGGCGCGGCTTTGCGGATCGCTTCGCGGACGGCGGGCACGCGGCTCGAGCCGCCGGTGAAGAAGATGGTATCTATGTCAGACGGCTTCAGGCCCGCGTCGGCGATGCATTTGCTTGCCACCGTGAAAAGCCGGTCGGTGCGGGTCTTGATGGCGCGGTCGAAGCCGTCGCGGGTCGCCTGCGCGGCGAGCTCGCGTTCCAGGAAGCCCAATGCGATCGGGGCGAGCATGGCGTCGCTCAAGCCCATCTTGGCGTCTTCGATCGCGAACGCGATGCGATGGCCGAGACGGCGGTGCAATGTCCTGAGCAGGCGCTTGAGCTTCTCCGGCTCGCGCGCGTCGGCCGCCAGCTCGCGCACTTCGCGCTCATTCGCCTGCGTGTAGGTGAAGTTGATCGTCGCCCAGGTCGCGAGCTCGAAATAGAGCCCGTTGGGCACCGGCAAGTTTTTTTTGATCAGATAGGAACCGAGCCCGAGCAGCGGCATGACCGCGTCGAGGCTGAGCAGGCTGTCGAAATCGGTGCCGCCGATCCGCGTGCCGGTGTTGGCCAGGATGTCCGAGGCGCGGTCGGGCAGGGCGCGCCGTTCCGGCCCGATGCGGATGACCGTGAAGTCGGAGGTGCCGCCGCCGATGTCGGCGATCAGCACGATCTCTTCCCTGGTGGCCGTCTCTTCGTAATTGTAGGCGGCGGCGATCGGCTCGTAGACGAACACCGCTTCGCGAAAGCCGGCCTTCTTCGCGATGCCTTCGAGAACCCGTTGTGCCTTGGCGTCGGCCGCGTCGTCGCCATCCACGAAGCGCACCGGACGGCCGTGAACGACAGCGGTCAGCTCTTCGCCGGCGAAGGCTTCTGCCTGCGCCTTCAGATGGCGGATGAAAATCTCGACCACTTCGGTGAGCGCAACGCGGCGGTGGCCAAGCGCGGTCTTCTCGTCGATCAGCGGCGATCCCAGGATGGATTTGAGCGCGCGCATCAGCCGGCCTTCGGTCTGGCCGATATAGGTCGCGATCGCATCGCTGCCGAACAGCACGCGCCCGCGCGTCTCGTAATCGAAAAACACGGCACTCGGGATCAGCGTCTCGCTGCCTTCGACCGGCGCAAGCGCAAGCGCGTTGCCCTGCATGAGGCCGATCGCCGAATTGGAGGTCCCGAAATCAAGTCCGCAGGCACGCATGCGAATCCCCTGTTGTATGAGGGGACCTCATCTAGGGCACACAAACCGGGCTTGCCAGTCTGTTTCTTTGTCTTTATGCTCCGCCCTATACTGGGATGTCCGGAATTCGGGCGTCCCATTTTTCGTTTGTAGCCCTCCGTGTACGGACAATTACTCAGCCGCGACCGGTAACGGCATCTGGGCTCGCTGCGAACGCCACAGCGTGTAAAGCGCAACCACGATCACGTTCGGGATCCACGCGGTGTAGGCGAGCCATACCGACATCGCCGCGTAGCTGTGGAAGCCGAAGAAGATGAACCCGAACGGAATCTGCAGCCGCAGCGTGACCGCGCCGAACGTCATCGCGTAGCTGTAGCGCATCCAGATGCGATGCTGTTCGAAATTGCGCTGCAATGCGGTGCGCCAGCCCATGACGTTGGTTGCGATCCAGAGAACCGCAAGCAGACCGAAACCGAAACCGGCGACCGGACCGCCGGAGGCGAATGGCGCCGTCGCCAGCGCCGCAACACCGGCGACCAGGCACGACACGACGTACACACGCCCGGTCCAGCGATGGAGGACCGGACGGCGCGCCCGCAGCCGCGGCCAGAACTGGAACGGACCGGTCAGCAGTGCGATGGGGCCGGCGATCATGTGGGTGAGCGCCTGCAGCGGCACGTGCTGGATCACGCCGCGGATATCGTTGTCGATGCCGATCCAGATGTTGGCGGGCACGGCCATGTAGCGCATGGCATGCACCGCGATACCGGCGGCGAGGAAGGTCAGGGCATAGCGCCCGAGCTTGACGAGACCGTTTTCCATGGACCTTTCCCGCATCCCGATCTAAACAGTGTCAAGTCGAAGGTAGGAAACGATTTGAACAGCGTCAAGATGCAACCGGCCAGGAAATCGCGCGCCGCAAAAAAACCTGGCAAGACTCCAGCCGTCCCGCAGGCGGCGCGGGCCTATCATCACGGCAATTTGCGCGAAAAGCTGGTCGCGGCGACCGAAGCGCTGATCCTGGAGCGCGGGGTGGATGGCTTCTCCTTGCGCGAGGTGGCGCGGCGGGCAGGGGTATCCCCGGCGGCTCCCGCCCACCATTTCGGCGACACCAGAGGGCTGCTCACCGAAGTGGCGATGCGTGGCTATGCCGATTTCGGCGATGTCCTGGCTGCTGCCGACGCGCGCGGAGGGAACGATCCCGCAAAGCGCCTGCATGAGCAGGGACAGGCCTATGTGACCTTCGCGCTGAAAAACCCGGCGCGCTTTGCGCTGATGTTCCGGACCGACAAAGTCGACATCACCGATGCAAAGTTCCTGGAGATTTCCAACCGTTCGTTCCGCACCCTCGAAGGCGCCATCCGCGCGGCAACGGGAACCGAGGCGGAGGAGGAGCTATCGCCGGACGGCTTCGGCCTGTTGATGGCGGTGTGGTCGATCGTCCACGGCTTCTCGCATCTCGCACTCGGCGGCGAGTTCGATTACGCGGCAAGAATGCGCGGCGGGAAGGAGGCGATCCTGAAATCGTTCCTTCCGCTCACGCTCAAACATCTGCCGCTGCCGTCCGGCAATATTCAGAAGGCGAGGTAGCCGCCGTCGATCACGAAGGTGTCGGCGGTGTGATACTTCGAGGCGTCGCTCGCGAGATAGACTGCGATGCCGCCGAAGTCCGCCGGATCGCCCCAGCGGCGCATCGGCACGCGCGGGATCACCTTCTCCGCAAAAGCCTTCGACTGTTGCGCCATGCCGGTCATGTCGGTCGCGATCCAGCCGGGCGCGATCGCGTTGGCGCGGATGCCATAACGCGCATGCTCGACGGCGAGACCCTTGATCATCGCCAGCATCGCGCCCTTGGTGGAGGCATAGGCTTCGTTGCGCGCCGCGCCCGACAAGGCGGAGAGGCTGGAGATACCGACGAGCGAGCCGCCGGGATCGCCTTTGCCGGCGCGCTCGATCATGTGTTTGCAGGCTTCGCGGAAGGTCCAGAACACGCCTTCGGCGTTGACACCCTGCACCCGGCGCCAGGTCTCGGTCGTCATCTGGCTGAACGAGGGCGCGCCGCCGCCGATACCGGCATTGGCGACCACGCAGTCGATGCGGCCCATGGTCTCGATGGCCGCCGCCATACCCTCGACGACTTCGGCTTCGTTGGCGACATTCACCTTGCGCGATGCCACCCGCTTGCCATAGCCGGCGAGCCTCTTTCCGGCCTCGGTATTCTTGTCGTCCTTGGTGCCCCAGATCACGACATCGGAACCGGCCTGGGCCAGCGCTTCGGCCATCCCGAAGCCGATCCCGCCGTTGCCGCCGGTAACAAGCGCCACCTTGCCGGTCAGATCGAATGGTTTGTACATGCAATTCCCCTCATTTGCTCCTGCGCCGACGCTAACCGTTACCTTCGAAGACGGCAACAAACCCTTGGAACCATTGCGAAAGGGGTTGTTGGCGCGGAGTGATCAGGTGAGGGCGAGGCCGCCTTGATTTTCCCCCGCCCAACCGTGACAACCGCGCCGCCCCGATGGCGTAGAACCCGGCGGGCAGCTTTGGCAAATTGGCTTCGAGCAGACTCGGTAGGCGTGAGGCTCGCCGTGAAAAGGCCATGACATTGGTCTCTTTCGCGCCGGCAGGAATGAGGCGATTCATGAAACTTGGAATGGCAGGCCTGGTCGTAGCGGCGTTGCTTTCGCTATCGGCCAATGCGATGGCAGCGAACGCTGCGCTCAGTCTGGAGGCGAACAAGGCCTTCCTCGCCGCGAATGCGCACAAACCGGGGGTGCAGGTCACGCGCGACGGTTTGCAGTATCGCGTCCTGAAGCCCGGTTTCGGCAAAAACCCGAAAGACGGCGACAAGGTCACGATCTACTACACGCTGTCGCTGATCGACGGCAATTCGATCCAAGGCACCGAGCCCGATTTTCCGGCCCAGTTTTCCGTCAACGATCTGATCCAGGGCTGGCAGGAAGCGATGAAGATGATGCGGGCGGGCGATCACTGGCAGCTGTTTGTGCCTGCCGAACTAGGCTATGGCCCGCGCGGCACGGCCGACGGAAGCGTGCCGCCCAACCAGACGCTGATTTTCGATGTGGAGTTGGTAGATGTTACGACGCCGCCGCCGCCGCAGAAAAAGGACGACGACCAGGGCGGCGGTGGCAGCCCGAACGGTAACTAGCTTCGGTATTTTGAGGAGTTGATTTCATGGTTCGCGTTTCCGCGCTGCTGCTTCTGGGCGTCCTGACAGCCGCGCCGGCCTTTGCCGCCGACACGTCGCTCAGCGCCGAGGCCAACAAGGCCTATCTCGACAGCAATGCCAGGAAAGCCGGCGTGACCGTCATCCCCGGGGTTCAATACCGCGTGCTGAAGTCGGGCAGCGGGCCGCAGCCGGGCCGCCACGACTGCGTCACGGTCAATTACAAAGGCTCGCTGATCAACGGAAAGGTGTTCGACCAGACCAAGGGCACCCCTGCGACGTTCGAAGTGAGCGGCGTAATAGCCGGCTGGACCGAAGTTCTTCAGCTGATGCATGCGGGCGACGACTGGGAGGTCACGATTCCGTCCGGGCTCGCTTACGGCAAAGCCGGCGCCGGCAACGGTGTGATTCCAGCCGACCAGACACTCGTGTTCGATATCCAGCTCCTGAAGATCGATCCGCCTGGCCCCGGGGGATGTGGATAAAACCGCATTGCCGTGAAACCGGACGGCGGCTCGGCAAGTTGATACAATCAGGCGAAATGCGTGCCGGGCCGGACCGGGCGCAGGTGGGCAGTCCAGGCGTTGTTCAGATCTCTCCTTGAACAGATCAGCCAGCGTACGCGTGGAGCGTTCCGCATCACGCTGGCCCTGACGCTCGTGGTCGGCGCCAGCGTGCTGTTCTGGGCGAGCCGGGACTATGCAGTGATTGCACCGGACTGGGACGGCCAGGTCCGCGGACTCGATTACAGCCCGAGCCAGACCTTCAGTTCGCCCACCGAACACAAGATGGTCTCGCCGGAGCGGATCGACGCCGACATGGCGGAGATCTCCCAGATCACCAACAAGGTGCGCACCTACACCGTCGCCGACGGCATGGAACGGGTGCCCGAGATCGCGCGGCGCTACGGCATCACGGTGTCGCTCGGCATCTGGATCGGCAACGACCTCGCAAAGAACGAGACGGAGATCGAGACCGGGATCAAGGTGGCGCTGGCAAACCGCCGGACCATCGATCGCGTGTTCGTCGGCAACGAAGCGATCCTGCGCGACGACGTCACCGCGAACCAGCTCAACGCTTACATTCGCCGGGTGCGGGCGGCGCTGCCCAACCGCATCAAGGTCTCGACGGCTGAACCGTGGTCCACCTGGCTGCTGACGCCGGAGATCGGCCAATATGTCGACTTCATCGGCATCCAGCTGCTGCCGTACTGGGAAGGGATCGCGCCGCGCGCTTCGTTCCCGTTCATGGAACACCAGTTCCAGCATGTGCGCGACGAGTTTCCGGAGAAGCCGATCATCATCTCGGAAACCGGCTGGCCGTCGGAAGGGCGGACCAACAAATACGCCGAAGCCTCGCTTGCCAACGAGGCCTACTTCATCCGCGCCTTCGTGCAGTTCGCGATGGTGCAGGGGTGGGACTACTACCTCATGGAAGCGTTCGACCAGCCGTCGAAAGGCGGCGCGGAAGGTGCGGTCGGCGCCTATTGGGGGCTGTTCGCGGCCGATGGCACGCCGAAATTCGCCTTCCGCGGCATGCTGCGCACCTTCCCAGAGTGGCGGACCTATGCGCTGCTCGCGGCGATCATCACCTTGCTGCTCGGCCTGTTGATCCTGAAGCGCATGCCGCGCGTGCGCACCACCGGCTACTTCGTCATGGGCGCACTGGTCGCACTTGTGACCACCGGATTCCTCGGCCTCATCGACGCGACGACCCTGGAGTACATCCACACCGGCGATCTCTTGATGATCATCGCGATGATGCCGCTCGTGTTCCTGGCGTCGGCGGTGATCCTGACCGAAGGGATCGAACTCGCCTCCAGCCTGTGGCGGGTCGAAAAGCGCACCGTGCCGGCGTCCATTCCGGAGAACGCGCCGTTCGTTTCGATCCATGTCCCGTGCTACAACGAACCGCCGGACATGGTGATCGAGACGCTCAATGCGCTGAAGCGTCTCGACTACGAGCGCTTCGAAGTGATCGTCTACGACAACAACACGCCGGACGACGCGGTGTGGCAGCCGGTGGAGCAGCATTGCGCGTTGCTCGGGCCGCGCTTCCGGTTCTTCCACAAGATGGACGTGAAGGGATTCAAGGCCGGCGCGCTGAACGACACGCTGGAACTGACATCGCCGCAGGCCGCCTATGTCGCGGTGATCGACAGCGACTATCAGGTATCGCCGTTCTGGCTCCGGCGTGCGCTGCCGCTGTTCGCGTTGCCGAAGATCGCGCTGGTACAGGGGCCGCAGGATTATCGCGACGGGCATGAAAGCCTGTTCAAAGCGATGTGTTACGAGGAATATCGCGGCTTCTTCCACATCGGCATGGTCGAGCGGAACGAGCACGACGCGATCATCCAGCACGGCACAATGACGATCGTGCGCAAGCAGGCACTGGTCGAAGCCGGCGGCTGGAGCACCTGGTGCATCACGGAGGATACCGAGCTCGGCCTGAAACTGTTCGAGCTTGGCTACAGCGCCGCCTATATTCCGCAGAGCATGGGCAAGGGGCTGATCCCCGACACGCTCGACGCGTTCATGACGCAGCGCTTCCGCTGGGTGTATGGCGCGATGCAGATGATGAAGCATCATGCGCGCGCGATTTTCATCGGCGATGCGAAACTGTCCTGGGCGCAGCGCTATCAGTTCCTGTCGGGCTGGCTGCCGTGGATTTCCGACGGCATCGGCATGCTGCTCACCTTCTTCGCGCTCATCTGGACGATGCTGATGGCGGTTCAGCCGCAGATCTTCGCGGTTCCGATGCCGGCGCTGTCGGCGGCGGCACTCGCGCTGTTCTCCGCCAAGACGATCAAGACGCTGTTGCTCTATCCGCAGAAAGTGCGTTCCGGCGTGCTGGGCGCCGTGATGGCGTCGGTGGCAGGCCTCGCACTCACCCACACCGCCGGCAAAGCCGTGATCTCCGGCATCCTGACGCGCGGCAAGCCGTTCCTGCGCACGCCAAAATGCGAGAACCCCGCCGACCTGCGGCAGGCGCTGAAAGTGGTGTGGCAGGAAGCGACATTGTTTGGGCTGTGCATGTGCGCACTCGCCGCAACCTTCCTCACCCGCGGCCTCGACGATCCGGCCGCCGTGTTGTGGATGGTGATGCTCAGTGTACAGAGCTTGCCGTATGCCGCGAGCATCGCGACGGCGACGTTCAGCGCGCTGGCGAATGCGTCGGCGAGAACGGCGCCGGTCGTACCGCTGACACCGCCGCTGCGGCCGCAACCGCAATCGGAAATGTCGAAAGCGGCCTAGGTCTCAGACTTCCTCACAGCCGTCATGGCCGGGCTGAGCGAAGCGAAGTTCCCGGCAATCCATTGACACCGTGGTCGACGGTAAATGTTGTCGCCACAACATTCACATACGGCGGTAATGGATCGCCGGGACGAAGCCCGGCGATGACAGCTGAGTGGGATTGCAGAGACGACGTTGGTTAAACCGCAACCACCTTCCCTGGATTGAGGATGTTGTTCGGATCGAGTGTGCGTTTGAGGGCGCGCATCACCTCGATCTCTGCCGGCGATTTGTAGCGCATGATCTCGTCGCGCTTCATCACGCCGACGCCGTGCTCGGCGCTGATCGAGCCGCCGAAGCGGTCGACGATGTCGTGCACGATGCGGTTGATCTCGCCCCAGCGCGCGAGGAACGCCTGTTCGTCGCCGTCCTTGGGTGCGCTGAAATTGAAGTGGATGTTGCCGTCGCCGAGATGACCGAACGGCACGGGACGGATGCCGGGAACGGCGCGTTCGACCGCCGCGATTCCGGCCTGGAGAAATTCCGGGATGCGCGCCAGCGGCAGCGAAACGTCGTGCTTGATCGAGGCGCCTTCGCGTTTCTGCGATTCCGACAGGCTTTCGCGCAGGCGCCACAGGTTCTCCCGCTGCGCTTCGCTGGCCGCGATCGCCGCGTCGCTGATGAGGCCGGCTTCCAGGGCGTCGCCGAGGCCCTGGCGCACGGCGTTGTCGAGATCGAACAGCCGCGCACTCGTCGCTTCGATCAGGACATACCAGGGCGAGCGTTCGCGCAACGGATCGCTCGTCTGCGGGATGTGGGCGAGAACCAGATCGACGCCAAGACGCGGCACCAGCTCGAACGCCGCGATCAGGCCACCGGTCGCGTCCTGCATTCTGCTCAGCAGTGAAAGCGCGGCGGCAGGATTTTCCAGCGCCACGAACGCGGTGACGCGTTGCGCCGGCTTCGGGAAAAGTTTGAGGACCGCCGCCGTGATGACGCCGAGCGTGCCCTCCGCGCCGACGAACAACTGCTTCAGGTCGTAACCGGTGTTGTCCTTGCGCAGGCCCTTGGTGAGATCGAGCACCCGGCCATCGGCGAGAACCGCTTCGAGGCCCAGCACCAGATCGCGGGTGTTGCCGTAGCGCAGGACGTTCACGCCGCCGGCATTGGTGGAGAGATTGCCGCCGATAGTGCACGAGCCTTCGGCCGCAAGGCTGAGCGGGAAAAGCCGTTCCGCATTGTCCGCCGCGCGCTGAATTTCAGCCAGCACGACACCGGCTTCCGCAACAAGGGTGTTGGCCTGCGGGTCGACGCGGCGGATGCGGTTCATCCGCGTCAGGCTGAGCACGATCTCGCCGTCATAGGGAATCTGCGCACCGACCAGCCCGGTGTTGCCGCCCTGCGGAACGACCGCGGATTCGGTCTCGTTGCAGATCGCAAGGATGGCGGAGACCTGCTCGGTGGTGGCAGGTTTGAGCAGAAGCCTGGACTGCCCCTTGTATTTGCTGCGCCACTCTTCGAGATGCGGTGCGATCTCGTGCGGGTCCTCCGTGAAGCCGTTCGGACCAGCGGCCTCTTTCAGCCGCGCCAGTGTTTCCGGCGTCATGGCGCGCTCCGCGGAGCCGCGGCGCGGCGCAGACGGTCGTTGATCGCTTCGCCGATGCCGTCATCGGGGATCGGCATCACCGCGATGGTGGCGTGTTTCTTGTCGAGCGTGCGCAGCATCGCGAAGAGATTGGCCGCGGCTTCCACGACGTCGCCGGACGGGCTGAGATTCAGAATCTCTGCAGCAGCGCTGCGTGGTGCGGGGCCGAATGCGAGCAGGGCTTCGCTCTTGCGCGCACTCTGCGCGTTCAGGCGCAGCTTCGCTTGCGGCGCATAATGGCTTTCGAGTTGTCCCGGCGCGGAGATGCCACAGTCCACGCGCGCGCCGAGTTTGCCGGCAACTGCCTCGATAGCGTCACGTCCAATGGCGCCGGGCCGCAGCAGCACCGCTTGTCCGTTTCCGAAACCAATGATGGTGGACTCGATCCCGGCATCGGCCGCACCGCCGTCGAGGATCATGTCGACTCTGCCGCCCAAACTTTCCGCCACATGCGACGCAAGCGTCGGGCTTACGCTACCGGATGCATTGGCGCTCGGCGCGGCGATGGGACGCTCGCTCGCGGCGAGCAGCCGTTGCGCGATGGCATTCCTCGGCACGCGCACCGCAACCGTATCCAGACCGGCACTGACCAGAAGCGAGAGGCGGCTGTCCTTCCGGCGCGGCAGAACAAGAGTCAATGGACCGGGCCAGAAGGCTCCGGCCAGCTTGTGTGCCGCGGGCGATATTTCGACCAGCGTCTCCGCCTGCGCGAGATCGCGCAGGTGCACGATGAGCGGATTGAAACGCGGCCGTCCCTTGGCAGCAAAGATCGAGGCGACCGCCTTGTCGTCTTCGGCATTCGCGCCGAGGCCGTAGACCGTCTCGGTCGGAAACGCGACGAGACCACCGCGGCGCAAGACTTCGCCGGCCTCTGCGATCGCAGCAGGCGTCGCCTTATGCAGATTGGTGAGGACGGTCGCGGTCATGCGCCCCGCGATACCCTCTCAACCCGGCCGTTTCAAGGCTTGGAGGCGGTCAGGTCAACGTTCACCGTCACCGCGTGGGCGATCGGTGTCTCACCGGAGAACTCGCCTTGCGCCAGTCCGAAATCGGGACGCGCCAGTACAGCCTTGCCCACCATATGTGCGGTATTGCCCGTGATCGTCAGGGTAAAGGGCAGGGTGATGTGCTTCGTCACGCCGTGCAGCGAGAGCGTGCCGTCGGCAACATAAGCGTTGCCTTGGCCGTGGGTGAATTTCGCTGCCTCGAACTTCGCGGTTGGAAACTTGCCGGGATCGAAGCCTTGCGGGCCTTTCAGCCCTTCGTCGTTGTCGGGAAAGGCGGATGCTTCGCTGCCGACATCGATCAGGACGGTTACATGGGAATGCGCCAGATCGGCGGGATCGAATGCGATATCCGCCTTCCACGATTTGAAGGTGGCCGCAAACGCTTCGCCGCTCCACTGCACCGCGAAGCCCAACTTGCTTTTGCCATGGTCGACAGTCCATTGCGGCGTCGCCCATGCGGGCGCGCTCGAAAGCGCCAGTGCGGCGAATGCGACGATGAAGCGGTTCATGCGGTGTCCTGCACTCTGGTCCCGAACCACATTCGTTTCAGCACCTCGTCGCGGCGCGAGAACTGATGATAGAGCGCGGCGGAAACGTGCAAAACGAGCAGGGCGGCTGCGCCATAGGCCAACACCGCATGCAGCGTCTCGAGATTTCCGTGGATCGGCGAACGCTGCGCGCGCGGCAGATCGGCGAGGAACGAGAACGACGGCACCGGAAACAGGCCGAACCACATGGTCGGCGCTCCGGTCGAGGACGCGGAGACCATCAGCCAGCCCACCAGCGGAATACCGATGATCAGGGCGTAGAACAGATAATGCGTTCCGCGGGCGAGCAAGCGCAGCGGCCGGCTCATCGGCGGCAGTGCCGGAATAGGGTTCATCAGCCGCCAGACGAGACGCAGGATGGCGAGTCCGAGAATGGTCAGTCCGACCGATTTGTGAATCTGGACGATCTGGAAGAAGTAGGGGTTCTGATGCGTCAGCACATTGGCGAAGAAAAAACCGCTCAGCAGATTGCCGAGGATCAGCAGTGCGATCAGCCAGTGCAAGCTCATCGCCACCGTGCCGTAGCGCAAACGGGTGTTCTGTGTCGTCATGAAATTACTTCTTCTGTTGGACGAAGAGGGCCTCGATGATGAGTTTTACGTCGTCGCCCACCAGAGAGTTCCATGCCATCCCGGTGATTCCGAAATCCGATCGTTTGATCGTCAGCGTCCCGTGAAAGCCGATGTCATGGCCGCCGCTCATGGGATCGGCCGTGCCGCCGCCGAACGTCACGTCCAGTGTCTCCGGTTTCGTCACGCCGTGCAGGGTGAGGTCACCGGTGATCTTGCCGGTCGTCGGTCCTGTTTTGACGACCTGGGTGGATTTGAACGTCGCCGTCGGGAATTGAACCGTGTTGAACACGTCGGTCGCCACCAGTTCTTTGTTCAGCGTCGCATTCGGTGTGTTGAGAGAATCCATCTGGATGGTCACGTCAACGGCGCTTTTCTCAGGCGCCGACGCGTTGAAATTCAGCGTCCCGGAGATCTTCTCGAAGCGGCCGTAGAAATCCGTGATCCCGAAATGCGGGATGGCGAACAGTACCTGGGTATGGCGCGGCTCGACCGTGTAGGCGCCGCTGGGGGCGCGACTCGGATCGGTCGAGACATCCGCCTGCGCGGCGGTGGCAACGACAAAGGCGGTCAGAGCAAGGACGGAAATGCGGGAAACCATAGAACCTCCAAATCACAACGCTGCGGAAACGATACAACGTTCCGCGCCGCAATCTATTCCCTTGGCACGATTTTACGCCGCTCTCATACGTCTTGACGCACCGCGGCACCGCTTCATAGTCGGTGTCAGACAGCAATCGAGGTATATTCGTGAGCCCACCCGACGCCGGCCGGCCCGTTCTCAATCTGGAATATCCATGGGGCGACGAGCGTCCGGAGCTTGGCAAAGCGATTCAGGTCGCGCCCGGCATCCACTGGATTCGCATGCGGCTTCCGATGCAGCTCAACCACATCAATTTGTGGCTGCTGGAAGATGGCGACGGCTGGACCGTGGTCGACAGCGGCATCCGCAACGAGGAAACCACCGCAGCGTGGAAAGAAGTGTTCGCCGGGCCGATGGGCGATCGTCCCGTCAAGCGCGTGATCGTCACGCACATGCACCCCGATCATATCGGCCTCGCCGGCTGGCTGGTGCGCCGCTTCAGCACCGATCTGTGGATCACGCGCACGGAATTTCTGATGTGCCGCACGCTCGTCAGCGACACCGGTCTCGAAGCCCCGGACGAGGGCCTGCGGTTCTATCGCGCGGCCGGCTTTCCCGAAGATCTGCTGGAAAACTACAAGGCGCGTTTCGGCGGATTCGGACATGGGGTCTACAAACTGCCCAACGCGTTCCGCCGAATCAACGAACACGACGAGATCGAGATCGGCGGGCGCACCTGGCGCGTGGTGACCGGCAACGGCCACTCACCGGAGCACGCCTGTCTGTGGTGCCCGGCGGAAAACATCATCATCTCCGGCGATCAGCTGCTGCCGCGGATTTCCTCCAACGTATCGGTGCATCCGACCGAGCCCGAAGCGAACTCGCTGCAGGATTGGCTCGACTCATGCGCCAAGCTGAAAGGCGTACTGCCGGAGGATATCCTGGTGCTGCCGTCGCACAACGAACCGTTCCGCGGCGCGCATGAGCGGCTGCAGAACCTGATCGAAATGCACGAAACCAACATGGAAAAGCTGCATGCGATGTGTGCGGAGCCGAAGCGGGCAGTGGATGTGTTCCCCGCGCTGTTTCGCAGCCGGATAACGGCCGGCGTGTTCGGCATGGCGACAGGCGAAAGTCTGGCGCACCTGAACTGCCTGCGTTCGCGCAGTCGCATGGAACGCACCGCGGACAAGAACGGCATCAACTGGTATCAAGCCGTCTGACCGGCACGCGCTTCAGTGCGAGCGCGCCTCGCTTCTGGCTGGCGACGACAACGTCCCGCGGGCTTTCGCGGTCACGCCGACGAGGCGCTGTGGCGCGGCTACCGGCGCGGTCTCGAAAAGGCGGCGGATTTCGAACTGGAGATCCGATTGCGCGGTGCCGAAGTCGGCGTTCTCGACCCACGCCTGCACCAGCATCACGAAGGTGAACTCGGCGAGCGAATCCACGGTGACGCTCGGCGCCGGGACCTTCATCACCCGCGGATCGCGCTCGACCACAGCCAGCATCGTCTGTTGCGCTTCGAAAATGTCGGCCGACATGTCGAGCGTCACTTTGAAATTGACCTTGCGGGTCGGTTCGCGGGAGTCGTTGGTGACGGAGCCGGAGAAGATCGCGGAATTGGGCACCGAGACATAGCGGCCGTCGTCCATGATCATGATGGTGCGAAACAGTCCGATCTCGCGAACCCGGCCGACAGCGTCGCCAAGGCCCACATGCTCGCCCACGCGCAACGGCCGCAACAGCAAGAGCATCACGCCGGAGGCCACATTCGAAAGCGTGCCTTGCAGTGCCAGACCGATCGCAATGCCGGCCGCACCCAGAAGTGCGATGATGCTCGTGGTCTGAACGCCGAACTGGTTGAGGACGGAGATCAGCGCCAGCGCGAAGACCGCATAGCGCAGCAAGGTCGCAACCAGAGGCTTCAGCGTCGGATCGAAGTGCGGAAAACGGTCCAGCCCTTTGCGCGCCAAGCGCGAGACCCACCTGGCCACCAGCCAGCCAACGACCAACACGAGAATGGCCGCGGCAAGGTTGATACCGCCATTCGCAAGCATCGCCTGCACGGCGGGTGTAGTCATTTGTGCGAGTTGCATGCATGGTCAACGCGTGGCACCGCGATGTGCTCCCCTTGGGAACAATGGTAAATCGCCGCGCTTGGGAACTTTTGGAGACTCGATGAGACGGATAATCGCGGGTTTCTCGCTCCTGTCGGCGACGCTGTTTCCAGCGTTGGTGCGTGCCGATGACGTTCCACGTTGCGCAGGGCCGGTGGAGATCGGCGGCGCGATCGTCACCCGTATGGAGCAGAACGGTGTCCTCATCACTACCGACGGCCTGGCCATCCGGATGGAGGGCATCCGCCTTCCCAACGCGAAGGCAGATCGCGCGCCGGGCACGTTCACCGATCAGGCGTTCGGCACGGCAATCGCCCTGACGCGCGCGCGTGCCATCACGTTGACCGCGGTCGAGCCGAAGGAAGATCGCTACGACCGTCTGCGGGCGCAGGTGTTCGCCGCGTCAACCAAAGATCAGGTCTGGGTTCAGAAGCGCCTGCTCGAGCTTGGGCTGGCCCGCGTTTCCATTTCGCCCGACCGGACCGAATGCGCCGCCGAATTGTTCGCCTTCGAAGCGAAGGCGCGCGAGGAGCATCGCGGATTGTGGGCGAACCCGGCCTACGCTATCCGCTCACCGAACAATGTGCGCGGCGATGCCGGTACGTTCCAGATCGTGGAAGGCAAAATCGAAAGCGCCAGGATCAAGGACGGCCGCGCCTATCTGAACTTCGGCACGGACTGGCATTCCGAACTGACGGCGACTGTCTCGCCGGACGATATGAAGAACTTCGATGCGACGGGCGTCGATCCCCGTTCCTATGCCGGCAAGACGGTGCGCGTGCGTGGTCTTGTGCAACAGGTGAACGGCCCCGAAATCGAAATCCCCAATCCGCAAAGTGTGGAGGTTCTGAACTGACATGGCGCGTTCCGGCTACGTCGCTCGCATCCGGGAGAAGATCGGCACCGATCCCCTGATGCTTCAGGCAGTCTCGGTGTTCGTCTTCGATCGGGAGAACCGCTTTCTGCTGGCGCAGCAGAACGGCCACGACAACTGGGTGACCATCGGCGGTGCGATCGAGATTGGCGAGACACCGGCCGATGCTGCCGTGCGCGAATGCTGGGAAGAGACCGGCATGCTGGTGCGACCAACACGGGTGCTCGGCGTGTTCGGCGGCAGCGGCCTGAAATTCACCTACGGCAATGGCGATGTCGTCTTCTACACCGGCATCGGGTTCGCGGCTGAGATCATCTCCGGCGAGCCGAAACCGGACGGCGCGGAATTGCGCCGGCTGGAATGGGTGTCGCGCGATCAACTAGAGTCGCTTCCCATGATGCCCGCGATGCGCGATCTGATCCGCCTGTGCATCGGCGGCGGTCCGGAAGCAGCATTCCAACCGGCGACCTGGAAGCCGTAAACAAAAAGGCCCGGATCGCTCCGGGCCTTTTCGGTGTGAATTCACCGATGGATCAGGCGGCTTTCTTCAGCAGCATGCCTTCGACCCGCTTCACGGCAGTCGGCTCGTCCGTACGCTCGACGGCGGCGACTTCGCGCGCCATGCGGGCGAGGGCGGCTTCGTACAACTGACGCTCGGAATAAGACTGCTCCGGCTGGCCGCTGGCGCGGTGCAGGTCGCGCACGACCTCCGCGATCGCGACGAGGTCGCCCGAGTTGATCTTCGCTTCGTATTCCTGCGCCCGGCGCGACCACATGGTGCGCTTGATACGCGCGCGGCCCTTCAGCGTGTTGAGCGCGTTATTCACGATATCCGGCGAGGACAGCTTGCGCATGCCGACGGCCTTGGCCTTCGCGGTGGGGACGCGCAGGGTCATCTTGTCCTTGTCGAAGGTGATGACGAACAGTTCGAGCTTGAGGCCCGCGACTTCCTGCTCCTCGACGCTCACGATCCGGCCCACGCCATGGGTGGGATACACCACGTGGTCGTTCGCCTTGAATTCGAGCTTCTTGTTGGTGTTCGCGGGAACCTTCTTCTTGGGGGCTGCGGTGGGGGGCGTGGTGGTGGTCATCGACATGCTCATCTCTCAATCACGTGTTGGTCCAACCGGCGGGGGAACCGGTTTTCGGCAACTTGCACGGCAACAAACCTGGCCCAGCCTTCAGCAGGGGCTAGCCGGACGCCGCTATCAGCCCAGCCAGCCGCCGGGCGGCGACGGAGTGCCATCGAGCTAACGTCTGGCCGGTGTGCGTTTTGCGCGCGTCGTTCCAGGACAATTTCCTAACAACAGACGTCTATCACAGGTTGATGCAAAAGTGAAGGAAAATCGGGCCAAACCTTTGAAATAACGGCGTTTATCGCTAACAGCGTGAACTTTTCGCCGCGAAAACAAGGACTAACCTGAGTCGCGCATTAGCGCGCAATAATATTTCTACGAACCGGAGCCGGGTTTATCGGAGAAGAATTTTTCGAACTTGTCGGGGACACCGTCCCATTCCTTGGCATCCGCCGGCGCTTCGCCCTTCTGGGCGATGTTCGGCCAAACCTTGGCGTACTCGGCATTAACCGTCAGCCACTTCTCAAGACCGGATTCGGTGTCCGGCTTGATCGCCTCCGGGGGGCACTCCGGTTCGCAGACGCCGCAGTCGATGCATTCATCCGGGTGGATCACCAGCATGTTCTCACCCTCGTAGAAGCAGTCCACCGGACAGACCTCCACGCAGTCCATGAATTTGCACTTTATGCAGGCTTCCGTGACGACGTAGGTCATAAACACTCCGGCAGGCGATAGCGGGTTCCGACCACTTACGGCGCGGGCGGGCGCGGATCAAGCACGTCGTCGGTGAGGATTTCGTAGAGCAGCCGCGCCTCGCTCGCAGGGCCCCGGCGCACGCCGATTGCACAAACCCGAACTGCCAAAACCTCCTGTCCCCGCGCAACAGTCAGCACGTCTCCCGGCTTGACGGCGACGCTGGGCTTTTCGATGCGATGGCCGTTCAGGCGAAGCCGGCCGGAATGGGTCGCGGCCTGGGCGAGCGGTCGCGTCTTGTAGAAGCGCGCGTGCCACAGCCATTTGTCGATGCGGATCGTCAACGGCGGCCTGTCTTCAGCTGCGCAAGGCTGGCGAACGGCGAATTCGCCGGCACCGGATTTTCCGGCCGCTTGGGTTTGGGCTTGCCGCGTTTCGGCGGCGTGTGGCGCACGCTCTTGTGGCGCCATACCGCGAGCGGCGCCGTTTCGGGACTGGCCACTTCGACGATCCGCCAGCCGAGCTGGGCCAGGATGCTTTCCAGTGTCGCCCGATCGCTGCCGAGCAGCGAGACCAGTTTGGGAACCAGTGCGTCGGCGGTTGCGCCTTCGGTGGCGCCTTTCTCCAGCTCGTCTTCGAGACGCTCGAGCATGTCGACGCGGATGGCACGGTGCGCGATCACGCGAAACCCGGCTGCCGACAGCATCTCGAGGTTTGCATCGCGATCGACCGCGAAGGAGGTAAGGCCGGGCTGCGGCGGCGCGGGCAGCTGGCGCAACTTCATCGCGACACCGCGCAGCAACGCGAGCAGGCCCGCGATTTCGGGACGCAACAGCTGCGGCATGTAGATCGAACGCCGCCCGAAGCGAACGCCATAGGGCCGCAACGCGCGCGCCAGGGGACGGATGTCGTCCGGCAGTTGCACCTTCGCGCGATCGAGCGTGCCGAGCGCTTCACACAGCTGGAATGCAATCCCGCGCGGCGCGCCCGGCAAGGCGTCGGCCGTACCGTTCTTGGCCTCGATGCCTTCGCGCAGAGAGAGCAGCGGCACAAGCCGCGTCGCGATCCGCTCCTTCACCCATTTGGACAGCCGTTCTTCCAGATTCGCGCGCAATTGCTTCGCGAGATTTTCGTCGACGTGCAGATGGACGATCGGATCGAGCGGCGTCGGACCGGCTTCGAGCTGGCCGACGATCGCGCCGTCCCACCACAGCTTGCCGTGTTCGCTGAGCGTGATCGCGGTATCGGGTGCTTCCACCAGTCGCTTCACGCGCGCGAAGAACTCACCCTCCAGACCTTTCAGCGCGGCAGTCCGCAAGGTGCGGCCGTGGATGCCTTCGGCGCGCTCGTCGGGCGAGAAGCGGAAACCTTCCAGCTTGCCGATGGTCTCGCCGCCGATCGCCACGCCGCCGGATTCATCGAGCACCAGATCGTCGAGATCGTCCTCGCGCAGCCGCTTCATCAGAACGGAGGTGCGCCGGTCGATGAAACGTTGTGTCAGCCGCTCGTGCAGCGCGTCGGACAGCTTGTCTTCGATCGCGCGGGTTTTGTCCTGCCACTCGCCGGCATGACGGATCCAACCGGGGCGATGCGCGGCGTAGGTCCAGGTGCGGATCTGGGCGAGACGGCCGGACAAAGTCGCCACATCACCTTCGGTGATGTTCAGCCGTTCGATCTGCCGCGCCAGCCAGTCTTCCGGCAGCGCTTCCTCGTCGCTCATCAGGAAACCGAAGAGGGTGTGCACCAGACGCACATGCTCTTCGTCGCTGAGTTTGCGGAAGTCGGGGAGTTGGCACACCTCCCACAGCTTGCGCACGCCTGCCGTTCCGCGCACCAGTTCGCGCACGTCTTCGTAGACTGAAAGCGCGCGCAACGAAGTGAAGTCGGACGCCGGCCGCGCCTTGGCAAGCCCGCGTGTGGGCGGCGGCATATCCAGGCTCGCCAGCAATGCATCCGTCGAATGGAAATCGAGCGTTGAGTTGCGCCACTGCAGGACGCGTACCGGATCGTAGCGGTGGCCTTCGATGCGGCTGACCAGTTCGCTGTCGAGCGGTTCGCATTCGCCGGTAGTCCCGAAGGTGCCGTCGTTCATGTGACGGCCGGCGCGGCCCGCAATCTGGCCCGCTTCGTCGGGGCGCAGCGGCCGCATGGCGTAGCCGTCAAACTTGTCCATCGCCGCGAACGCGACGTGGTCGACATCCATGTTGATACCCATGCCGATCGCATCGGTGGCCACCAGGAAATCGACTTCGCCGCTCTGGTAGAGAGCAACCTGCGCGTTGCGCGTCCGCGGGCTCAGGGCGCCTAGGACAACGGCGGCGCCGCCGCGTTGACGCCGCACGAGCTCAGCGATGCCGTAGACGTCCTCGGCCGAGAACGCGACGATTGCGGCGCGGCGGGGCAGGCGGGTGAGTTTCTTGTGTCCGGTATAGGCGAGGTCGGAAAAGCGTTCGCGCGAAACGAAATAGCTGTGCGGGATGAACCGCGCGATGGTGGCGCGCATCGTGTCGGCGCCGAGAAACAGCGTCTCTTCTTCGCCGCGCGCGTTGAGAAGACGATCGGTGAAGATGTGGCCGCGTTCCGGATCGGCGCAAAGCTGGATTTCGTCGACGACGAGACAGGCGACGGAAATATCCAGCGGCATCGCCTCCACCGTGCAGACGAAATAACGCGCGTCCGGCGGGACGATTTTTTCTTCTCCCGTGATGAGGGCGCAGAGCCGCTCGCCCTTGAGACGGACGATCTTGTCGTAGACCTCGCGTGCCAGCAGGCGCAGCGGCAGGCCGATCATGCCGCTTTTGTGCGCAAGCATCCGCTCGATCGCGAAATAGGTCTTGCCGGTGTTGGTCGGCCCGAGAACCGCGGTGACCCGGCTGGCCGTCTGATGGCGGGGGCTGGTGCCGCGGAGGTTCTGCATGGGGCGAAGATAGGGACTGAGACAGGCCGCGCAAGCGACGCGATGCCATACCGATGCGCTGTGGACGGATGATTGTCAGCCGTGAACGCGCACTGAACGAATCAGTGACGAATCACCAACCGAATCAATATCAGCATTTGTTCTCATACTATAACGTGTTTGTCAAGAGTGCCGGCGCACCAGATGATGTGTGCCAACGGACCCGTGGGGTTCGGCCGGGCTTTTAACACGATATTCCGTACCCGGAGCAATTCACAGAACCGTCACTTTGCCGGCAGGTTGCCGTCACGGCGAACTTTGCCCCGCCTTCGCACCTGCGATACTTCTTTGCGCGGGAGACCATTCGCCATGACCGACAAGACACCGGAAGCCTGGGCAAAGCTCGCGGCCAAGGAGCTCAAGGACCGCCCGCTCGACAGCCTCACCTGGCATACGCCGGAGGGGATCGATGTGAAGCCGCTCTACACCGCGGCCGACCTCGAAGGGATTGCGGCGGTCAATTCGCTGCCAGGTGTGGCGCCCTATATGCGCGGTGTCCGCGCAACCATGTACGCCGGCCGTCCGTGGACCATTCGTCAGTATGCGGGCTTTTCGACCGCGGAAGAATCTAACGCGTTTTACCGCCGCAATCTGGCGGCGGGACAGATGGGTCTTTCGATCGCATTCGATCTCGCCACCCATCGCGGCTACGACAGCGATCATCCGCGCGTTGCCGGCGATGTCGGCAAGGCGGGCGTCGCGATCGATTCCGTCGAGGACATGAAGATCCTGTTCGCCGGCATCCCGCTGGACAAGATGAGCGTGTCGATGACGATGAACGGCGCCGTCATCCCGACGATGGCGAACTACATCGTGGCAGGCGAAGAGCAGGGCACGCCGCTCGCCAAGCTCTCCGGCACCATCCAGAACGACATCCTCAAAGAGTTCATGGTGCGCAACACCTACATCTATCCGCCCGCGCCCTCGATGCGCATCGTCGCCGACATCATCGAGTACACGGCGAAGCACATGCCGAAATTCAATTCGATCTCGATCAGCGGCTATCACATGCACGAAGCCGGCGCGACCGCGGTGCAGGAGCTTGCCTATACGCTGGCCGACGGCGCCGAATATGCGCGCGCGGCGATCGGCAAAGGCCTGCCGGTGGATTCGTTTGCACCGCGGCTCTCGTTCTTCTTCGGCATCGGCATGAACTTCTTCATGGAGGTCGCGAAATTGCGCGCGGCGCGGTTGTTGTGGTCGCAGATCATGCAAGGGTTCGGCGCGAAGAACGCCGAAAGCCTGATGCTGCGCACGCACTGCCAGACGAGCGGCGTGTCGCTGACCGAGCAGGATCCCTACAACAACATCGTGCGCACCACGATCGAGGCGCTGGCGAGCGTCTTGGGTGGCACCCAGTCGTTGCACACCAACTCGTTCGACGAAGCCATCGCGCTGCCGAGCGAGACGGCGGCCCGCATCGCGCGCAACACGCAGCTCATCCTGCAGCACGAGAGCCAGGTGACGAAGGTGGTCGATCCGCTGGGCGGTTCGTACTACGTCGAGGCGCTCACCCATTCGCTCGCAACGCACGCCAGGACGATCATCGACGAGGTCGAGGCGATGGGCGGCATGACCAAGGCGGTCGAAGCCGGCATCCCGAAACTGCGCATCGAGGAATCGGCGGCGCGGCGCCAGGCTCGCGTCGACAAGACCGAGGACGTTATCGTCGGCGTCAACAAGTTCACGACCGAGGACGAATCCAAGATCGACGTCCGCGACATCGATAACGCCGCGGTGCGCGAGTCCCAGATCGCGCGGCTGAAGCAGATCCGCGCGACCCGCGACCCCGCCAAGGTTGCCGCGACGCTGGATGCGTTGACCAAAGGCGCGGCTGCCAACGGCAATCTGCTGGAGCTGGCGGTCGAAGCAGCTCGCGCGCGCGCCACGGTCGGCGAGATCTCCGATGCGATGGAGAAGGTGTTCGGCCGCCATCGCGCCGAGATCCGCTCGATCTCCGGCGTCTATGGCAGCCAATACGAAGGCGACAACGAATTTGCGGCGATCCGCGGCGAAGTCGAAACCTTCGCCAAGGAAGAGGGCCGCCGTCCCCGCATGCTGGTCGCCAAGATGGGCCAGGACGGCCACGACCGCGGCGCCAAGATCATAGCCACCGCATTCGCCGATCTCGGCTTCGACGTCGACATCGGCGCGCTGTTCCAGACGCCCGAAGAAGTGGCGAAGGACGCGATCGAATCCGATGTGCATGTGATCGGCGTGTCGAGCCAGGCGGCCGGCCACAAGACGCTGGTGCCGATGCTGATCGAGGCACTAAAGAAGCAGGGCGCCGACGACATCCTCGTGATCTGCGGCGGGGTGATCCCGGCGCAGGACTACGACTTCCTCTACAAGGCCGGTGTCGCCGCAATCTTCGGACCCGGGACGAATATCCCGGACGCGGCGCGCAAAGTGCTGAACCTGATCCGCGCCCGCCACCTCGATCACGCGGCGGAATAAGTGGCGCACATCGCTGTTATCGGTCCGGGTGCAATCGGCGGCACGGTTGCCGGTGCGTTGCTCGCGAGCGAAAAACACAACATTACGATCTGTGCCAACACGGCGTTCGACACACTCACGGTTGAACGCGCAGGTTCATCCGAGGCGCAGTCGTATCCTGCACATGTCGTGACATCGCCGGACGACCTCGGCGTCTTCGACTGGGTGATGCTGGCGGTCAAATCGCATCAGACCGGGTCCGCGGCGGACTGGCTGCGCGCGACGGTCGGTTCAGACACGACGCTCGCGGTTCTGCAGAACGGCGTCGAGCATCGCGAACGCGTCGCGCCATTCATTCCGGCCGGCACGGCCGTCTTGCCGATCGTGGTGCAGCTGCCGGCCCAACGCACCGCGCCCGGCCGCATTACCACTTATGGCGGCGCGGTGCTCATCGCGAGCGATGACGATGTGGGCCAACGCTTTGCAGCGTTGTTCGCCGCTACGCCGGTGAAGGTGAGCCTCACCGCCGATTTCATGACGCGGCAGTGGGAGAAGCTCTGCCTCAATGCGGCCAGCGGTTCGCTCTCGACCCTCACGCTCAATCCCGATGCCATCGGCACTGTGCCGGGTTTGCGCGAGGTCGCGCTCGCGATCGTGTCAGAATGCATGGCGGTTGGGACAGCCGAAGGCGCGAAGTTCGATCCGAACTACGCCACCCAGATCGTCGACGGTTTCATGATGCGCACGGGAAACCGCGGCAACTCGATGTATTACGACCGGCGCGATAGCAATGTGCTGGAATACGATGCGCGCAACGCCGTGATCTGCCGCCTCGGCCGCAAGCACGGCATCCCCACACCCGTCAGTGATACCCTCACGCCCTTGCTGCGTGCCGTGAGCGGACGGCCGATCCGCTAACTCGCCTTCTGTGGCGTGCCGTCGATCACCAGCTTGTTCACCAGCGCTGCGATGGTGCCGTATTCGGTGTCGGCCCACACCCGCAACGGGATGGCATAGGTGCGGCCCTCGGCCGCCGGGAAGGTCGCCACCCACGCGTGGATCGGCGGAAATTTCTGCTTCGCTTTCAGCACGCCCGGCGAGAAACCGGAGATCTGATTGTACTTGATAGCACAGACCTGGACGTGGCCCTTGTAGATGCCGTTGTCCATCTTGATGTCCGCGTCTTTCTCCTTCGTGAAGGAGATATCGTAGCGTCGCCGGCCGTCGAACACGGGAAGCGTGACACCGCAGGGATTCTTCGAGTCGGCACGAATGCTCGTGGTGAGCGCGATGACCGTGCTCATCGGATCGAAAGTGTTTTTCTGCTGCTCCGGCGGCACTTCATAGCCGCGCAACGGATAGGGCGGGTTCGCATAGAGCCGCGGTTGCCCGTTTTCATAGGTCAGCGAGATCTCCTGGTTCTTCACGTTGCGGCCCGTGTAGAAGGAATCGTAGAGCGCCGGCTCGACATGGCCGCCGCTGATCTTGCCGGTGGACGTCGCCTGGATGTGCGATTGCCACAGCACATTCACCACGCCACTGGTCGTGAGGTTCGACACCACGTGATAGTCGTCGCCGCGGAAGGTCGCATCCATATCCACATTGCCGAGCGATATGCCGCCGGCATAAAGCGCCATCGCCATCTGCAATTGCGACGACGGCTTCGTGGTGTCGTCGGCGCCTTGACCGCCGGCCGCGAAAGCGGCGGTGGCGCTGAACAGGCAAGCGGCGACGGCGGATGCGATGCGAAGGTTCATGTATTCGGACTCCAAACCCCGGGACGTTGGCGGGCGGAAACTCTTGAAGCAGTATGGCCCGATTATGGCCGCTGACTCGCGATGACGAAAACCGAGGCGTCTTCCAAAGTTAATACGCTCGCGGAATCGCTGGCAAACGGCGACCGCCGGGCGCTGGCGCGTGCGATCACGCTGGTGGAGTCGACACGCGCGTCCGACCTGAAAGCGTCCGAGGAATTGCTCACGGCGCTGTTGCCGAAGACCGGCAACAGCGTGCGCATCGGAATCTCCGGCGCGCCGGGTGCGGGCAAATCCACCTTCATCGAAGCGTTCGGAAAATATCTGACCGGAACCGGCCACAAGGTCGCAGTGCTGGCGATCGATCCGTCGTCGCGCCGCTCGGGCGGTTCCATCCTCGGCGACAAGACGCGCATGGAAACACTGGCGCGCGATCCGAACGCGTTCATCCGTCCGTCGCCGGCGGGAGACACGCTGGGCGGCGTGGCCCGGCGTACGCGGGAGACCATGTTGCTGGCCGAAGCGGCCGGCTTCGATGTCGTGCTGATCGAGACCGTGGGCGTCGGTCAGTCGGAGACCGCGGTCGCCGACATGACGGATCTGTTCGTCCTGTTGCAGAGTCCGGGCGGCGGCGACGATCTTCAGGGCATCAAACGTGGGGTCATGGAACTCGCAGACCTGCTTCTCGTCACCAAGGCGGACGGCGACCTCATCCCGGCGGCGCGCCGGGCGGCGGCCGATTTCCACGGCGCGCTGCATCTTATGCGCCCCAAGCACGACGGCCTGGAGCCGGCGGTCAAAATGGTGTCTGCGTTGCAAGGCGAGGGCATCGTCGAAGTCTGGGCCGCGGTGAAGGCCATCCATGACGCTCTGGCTGCCGATGGCCGGTTGGCGCGGCTCAGGCAGGACCAGGCTCGCCGCTGGTTCTGGACCGAGGTCGAAACCGCCGTCCGGGAGGCAGTTCTGGGAGACCCGGAAACGGCACGGGAAGCCGCCAAGCTGGAGCGGTCGGCGGCGGCGGGGAGGGTGCTCCCCTTCGCCGCTGCCCGGGCTTTGGTAACAAGATTGCGCCCGGCTTGACCCGGCCCGGCGCGGCCCTTATGACACCGCCTCTTTGAATCGAACGCGTTGAGAGAATGCCATGTCGCGCCGCTGCGAACTGACCGGTAAAGGCACCTTGGTGGGCAACAATGTTAGCCATGCCAACAACAAGACCAAGCGGGTCTATCGCCCCAATCTGCAAACGATTGCGCTGGCCAGCGAGGCACTCGGCAACTCCTACAAGCTGCGCATCGCGATGAACACGCTGCGTTCGGTCGAAGCGAATGGCGGTCTCGATCCTTTCATCCTGAAGGCCAAGGACGCCGTGCTGTCGCCGCGCGCGCTGAAGCTCAAGCGCGCGATCGCCAGGAAACTGGAAGCCGCCTGAACGGTTTACGCGCGCTACCTGAGTTCGAACATCAACAGCAGCGTGCGTTCGACCGGGTTATAATTGTCGTCTGAAATCAGATAGACGAGCGTCTCGCCGTTCGGCCCGCGGCGCATGGCGATGCCTTCCATATTGTCGATGTTTTCGTGCAGCGTGAACGACGCGATCTCTTCGCCGTCGAGCCGCGCACCGGGCTTGATGGTGGCCGCGTCGATCTCGCGCACCGCGATGACGACGCCGCGAATCGGATCGTAGAAGTGGCGCTCCAGCAGGTAGAGATGCTTGCCGTCGGGCGACAGCGTGCCGTCGGAGATCTCGTAAGGTTTGTGGGGGATCACACCGAGCGTGCCGGTGACCGGCGCGGTCTTTCCCGGCGCCGAGACCAGCCACGCCGGGTTATCGCCGTGCTGGTCCTGTTGCGGGATCTCGGCCACGGCAAGCAGCGTGTCGGGGCCGACGCGGGTCAGCGTCTCCAGCCCCAGATTGTCGATCAGGGTCTTGATCGCGTCCGGCATGGCGACCGGCGTCGGCCGCACGTCGAGACCGTGTGTCAGATCGTATTCCCAGACTCGGTTGTTGCGCTCGAAGCTGATCGCGACCGGGCCGTCGAGCTTGTCGGTCAGTAGCGCAAGGCCTTCCGCATCGCCTTCCTTACCGCGCATGATCTGGCCGTCGAGATCCTGCATGTCGGCAAGCTGGCCGTGCCGGACTCCGGCGAGATCGCCCTTGTCGTCGTAGACGAGATCGGCTTTGAGGAAATGCGCCTCGTCCGATTGCGAAAGCAGGTGCTTTCCGTCGGCACTGATCTGAAGGCCCGACCAGCCGCCGAAGCGGCTGTCGCCGGAGGTCAGCACAAGACCGCCGCGATAGACGAGACGGCCCACCCGTGTTTCGCGCGGGTCCTGCGACGAAAGCGGGATGCGCTGGAAGCTCAGCCCGATGGCATCGGGCAAGGACGAGTCGGGCGGAACAGTCTTGGCGCAGGCCGCAAGCAGCACGACCGTGAGAAGAACCGCACCGTGGAGCGGTGCGAGACGCATCACCGGGCGCCTGCGCGCAGCCGTCCCCTTCCGGCGCGATGCTGGCCACCGGCGGGGCTTCGATGCGCTGCGTCGGCGCCTTCCTCGGCGAACAGTTCGATCAGCTGATCGGTCATCGCGCCGCCGAGCTGCTCCGCATCGACGATCGTCACCGCGCGGCGGTAGTAGCGTGTCACGTCGTGGCCGATGCCGATGGCGACCAGTTCCACGCCCGACTTGTTCTCGATGTCGTCGATCACATGGCGCAGGTGGCGTTCCAGATAGTTGCCGGAATTCACCGACAGGGTGGAGTCGTCGACCGGCGCGCCGTCGGAGATCACCATGAGGATGCGGCGCTGCTCCTGGCGATGGATCATCCGGTCGTGCGCCCACATCAGCGCTTCGCCGTCGATGTTCTCTTTGAGCAGACCCTCGCGCATCATCAGGCCGAGGTTCTTGCGCGCCCGCCGCCACGGCTGATCGGCCGCTTTGTAGACGATGTGGCGCAGATCGTTCAGGCGGCCCGGATGCGGCGGCTTGCCGTCGGCGATCCATTTCTCGCGCGACTGACCGCCTTTCCACGCGCGCGTGGTGAAGCCGAGGATTTCGGTCTTCACCGCGCAGCGTTCCAGCGTGCGGGCGAGGATATCGGCGCACATGGCAGCGACCATGATCGGGCGGCCGCGCATCGAACCGGAGTTGTCGAGCAGCAAGGTCACCATCGTGTCGCGGAAGGTCATGTCCTTCTCGCGCTTGAACGACAGCGGATACATCGGGTCGATGATGATGCGGGGCAGGCGCGAGGTGTCGAGCATGCCTTCTTCGAGGTCGAACTCCCACGAGCGGTTCTGCTGCGCCATCAGAAGGCGCTGCAGCTTGTTCGCGAGGCGCGAAACGACGCCCTGCATCGCCTGCAATTGCTGGTCGAGGAACGTGCGCAGACGGCTCAGTTCTTCGGCGTCGCAAAGTTCTTCCGCTTCGACGATCTCGTCGAACTGGGTGGTGTGGACCTTGTAGCCCCACTCATCTTGCGTGGAGAAGGGAAGGTCCTGCCGCCACGGCTTCATGCCCTCTTCGGGTTCTTCACCCTCCTGCATGTCGTCGGTGCGCTGGTCGCGCATCTCGGCTTCGGCTTCCGAGCCTTCGTCGCCCTCCGATTCCGACATGTCGGCTTCGGCGCTCTCGCTCTCGGCGTTGGGGTCCTGCTCTTCGGCGTCCTGCTGTTCGGAATCCTGATCGCTGTCTTCGCCGGATTCTTCGGACTCGTTCGATTTGTCGAACTCGTCGCCGTAGTTGAGGTCTTTCAGGATGGTACGGGTGAGCTTCGCGAACGCCTTCTGGTCGCGCAGTATCTCCGGCAGTTTTTCCATCTCCTTGCCGGCGCGCTCCTCGATCCAGGAACGCCACAGATCGACCGCGTATTTCGCATTCTCCGGCGGCGCTTCGCCGGTCAGCTTCTCGCGGATGACGAGGCCGAGCACGTCGGCGATCGGCGCATCGGATTTCTGCCGAACCTTCGCGAAGCCTTTTGCCGTGAGTTTGGCATCGAGGCTGGCGGTGAGGTTCTTAGCCACCCCCTGCATCGCGAGCGCGCCAATGGCTTCGACCCGTGCCTGCTCCGCCGCCTCGAACATCGCCGCAGCTTCGGTGGATTGCGGGCGGTAGCGATCGTGCACGCGATCTTCGTGATAGGCCTTGCGCAACGCATAGGCGTCGCCGGCGCCGCGGATCAACGCGACTTCGGCAGGCGGCAGGCTGCGGGACGGCAGCGGCAGACGCGCCTTGTTCCCGCGCAACTGCGAAGGCTCCGCGCTGAAATTGACTTCCAGCTCCGGTTCGCCCGCCAGCGAACGCACCGCCGCGGTGACGGCACGCTTGAAGGGCTCGGCCGGGTTCTCGTTCTTGTTCATTGGAGGAAGGCGAATAGCGAATGGCGAATAGCGAATATGTGCGAACGAACAGCGGACGGGTTTCTATTCGCCACGCGCC
This sequence comes from Rhizomicrobium sp., assembly GCA_036490455.1. Lineage (GTDB taxonomy): Bacteria > Pseudomonadota > Alphaproteobacteria > Micropepsales > Micropepsaceae > Rhizomicrobium. Next base: position 51,817 of record DASXDS010000050.1, on the reverse strand, counting down.
ATTCGCCATTCGCCTTCTTCGTCATGCAATCAGCACCTTGGCCGCGCTTTCCGGCAGGTCTTCGCCGAAGCAGCGCTGATAGAACTCCGCCACGCTGGCGCGCTCGAGCTCGTCGCATTTGTTCAGGAAGGTCAGCCGGAAGGCGAAACCGACATCGCCGAAGATTTCGGCGTTCTCGGCCCAGGTGATCACGGTGCGCGGGCTCATCACCGTCGACAGATCGCCGTTGATGAACGCGTTGCGCGTCATATCCGCGACGCGGACCATGGCGCCGATCTGCTTCTTCTTCTCTGCCGTCGTCGCATAGGACGGGACCTTCGCGAGGATGATATCCGTCTCGGCGTCGTGGCTCAGATAGTTCAGCGTCGTGACGATGCTCCAGCGGTCCATCTGACCCTGGTTGATCTGTTGTGTGCCGTGATAGAGGCCGGTCGTGTCGCCGAGGCCGATGGTGTTCGTCGTCGAGAACAGGCGAAACGCCGGATGCGGCTTGATCACCTTGTTCTGGTCGAGCAGCGTCAGCCGGCCGGAGGCTTCCAGCACGCGCTGGATGACGAACATCACATCGGGACGGCCCGCATCGTATTCGTCGAACGCGATGGCGACCGGACGCTGCAGCGACCAGGGTAGAATCCCTTCGCGGAATTCCGTGACCTGCTTTCCCTCCTGCAGGACGATCGCGTCCTTACCGATCAAGTCGATACGGCTGATGTGGCTGTCGAGGTTGACGCGAATCATCGGCCAGTTGAGACGCGACGCCACCTGCTCGATGTGCGTGGACTTGCCGGTGCCATGATAACCCTGAACCATCACACGGCGGTTGAACGCGAAGCCGGCGAGAATGGCGAGCGTGGTGTCGCGATCGAAGCGGTAGGCCGAATCGCGCTCCGGGACGTACTCGTTCCCTTCCTTGAAGGCCGGGACTTTGAGCTTCGTCGCAATGCCGAAGGTCTCTCCGGCATCCACAGTCGTATCGGGCCTCAGTGCGGGGTCGAGTCCGCCCTTATCGTCTTGCGCCATGATTTCTTGATCCGGTTTCTTTCCTCTGAGCGGAAGGTGCCGCCGCATGAGGGAAAGGGCGTCTGGAGCCCTATGAGGTCAGCCCTGACGCCCGCAAAACAGCGTAGGCCTTGATAACCTGTTTCAGTCGCTCCTCGGCGCCCCGATCGCCACCGTTCGCGTCGGGATGAAACCGCTTCACAAGTTCCTTATACCGCGACTTTATCTCCTGCAAGGTGGCGGTTTCGCCCAGCCCCATCACGTCCAATGCATTGCGGATCGGGCCGGTAACGGAGTGCACGGGGCGGCGCGGTTTCGGCGGTTCCTCTTCCTCGAGATCGCCGAACGCCGTGTCGAAATGAAAGCTTCCGTAAGGGTTGGGTGCGCGCGCGGTGCGCTTGTCGAGCCGCCATGTCGGGCGATGACCGGTGATCGCATCGATGCGGAACTGTTCGATCTCCGCTTCGCTCATCCCTTCGAAGAAGTCCCAATGCTCGTTATGCTCGCGTGCGTGGGGAAGACAGAGCCAGATCCGCTCCGAGAGATTCTTTCTGCTCTTGGTGACGTTGCATGTCGCTTCGTCGTTGCATCCCTCATGGGCGCACACGCGCACGCGCGGTTTCGTTTCGACATCCGGTTTGATGCGGATGTCTTTTACGAACCGCGGTCTGTGCTGCGCACTCGGCATGCTCGGGATTATGGGATCGCCTTGTTAAAAAACAAGAAAATGTATTGCTTGACAGTCGAAGCGGAAGGCGTGACACGCTGATTGCATGACGGTCGCCGCTATCATCCGGCAAAAACTCACCGACGCCTTCGCGCCGGTCGAACTTGTGGTGGAAGACGACAGCGCCCGCCATGCCGGCCATTCGGGTGCGCGGCCCGGTGGCGAGACGCACTTCAATGTGAAGATTGTGTCAACGGTCTTTGCCGGCGTCTCGCGCGTCGAACGGCAGCGCCGTGTCTATACGGCGCTGGCCGCCGAAATGGATGCACCTGTGCACGCGCTGGCGCTAACCACCCTGACCCCCGAAGAAGCCGCGCGTTAGGCCGATTTCGCTTCTGCAGGCTCGGACGGCGGTTCCGGTGGAACGACCCGGACACAGGTGATCTGGTTGCGCTGGCGGCGCAGGATTTCGAACTTGAAACTGTGAAACGCGAAGCGCTGACCGACGTCCGGGATGGTTTGTGCCTCATGGATGACGAGGCCCGCGATGGTGGTCGCTTCTTCGTCCGGTAGGTCCCATTCCAAGACGCGGTTGATCTCGCGGATGGGCACGTCGCCATCGATGTTGAAAGAGCCGTCCGGCTGGGCGCGGATACCATCCGGCGCATTCTTGGCATGTTCGTCGGGGATTTCACCGACGATCTCGTCGATGATGTCGCCGAGCGTCACGAGGCCTTGCAGCGCCCCATATTCGTCGACCACCAGTGCGAAATGCGAGCGCCGTTCCTTGAAGGCGCGAAGCTGTTCCTGAAGGGTGGTCGTCTCCGGCACGAACCAGGGCTGGTGCATCAGGGCTTCGAGCGGAAGGGCTGCAAGATCGGCCGGGCGCGTGATTGCGGCAAGCGCCACGTCCTTCGTGTGCAGCACGCCGACGATGTTTTCCGGATCGTCGCGCCACACCGGGATGCGGGTGTGGGCGGCGGCGAGAACCTGTTCGACGCAATCGCCGAGCTTCAGTTCGGCGTTCAGCGTGATCATGCTCTTGCGGTGGATCATGACGTCGCCGAGCTGCAGTTCCTTGAGATCGAGCACGCCGCCGATCATGTCGCGATGCTCGCGCTCCACCGCGCCTTCCTGATGATGCAATTCGACGGTGCCGCGGATTTCGTCGTGCGCCGCGCCGGCTTCGACCTCCTGTCCCTCACGCACGCCGAACAGGCCGAGGATCCGCCACACGACGAACTGCACGCCGTCGACCACCGGTCCCAGGAACGCCACGATAAATCGTACCGGCCACGCCACGATCAGAGCGAACCGGTCGGTGCGCGCGATGGCGAGCGTCTTCGGCATCACTTCCGAGAACACGAGCACGAACACGGTCATCAGCCCCGAGACGACGAACACCGCGTTCGGACCCAGTCGCGATTCGAACAACGCCGTCGCAAGGGCGGAGGCGAGGATGTTGATGAAGGTGTTGCCGAGCAGCAGCGCGCCGATCAACCGCTCGCGGTCCTCCGACAGCTTGTTGACGTTCGCTGCGGCGCGCGACCCGGTCTGTTCCAGCCGCAGCATCTTGCCGCGCGAAACGGCGGTCAGTGCCGTTTCGGAGCCGGCGAAAAAGGCGGATATCGCAAGCAAAATCGCGATGCCGCCGAGCGAGAAAAGAAGCGTCTTGTCCATGATCGAACCTGGGAGCCAGATGGGAGAGTATAACGCGTGTCTGACGGTCAGGCCGCAAGAACGCAGCGAACGGCGTCCTGCGGGACATCGCGGGTCACGAAAGCCTGGCCGAGCCCGCGCACGAGGATGAAGGTCAGCTTTCCATCCTTCACTTTTTTGTCGTGCGCCATGTGTTCGAGAAGCACGTCCGGCGTCGGGCGTGGTCCCGGTATGTCGGCGATAGCAGCCGGCAGACCGACCGCGCGCAGATGCTGCTCCAGCCGCGCCCCGTCGGCTTCTGTGCAGAAACCGAGGTGCGCCGAAAGGCGGAAGGCGAGGGCGGTGCCGACCGCCACGCCTTCGCCGTGCAGCAGGCGCTGCGAATAGCCGGTTGCCGCTTCCAGCGCATGACCGAAGGTGTGGCCGAGGTTGAGCAGGGCGCGATCGCCTGTCTCGCGTTCGTCGCGTGCGACTATGTCGGCTTTCATCCGGCAGGAATGAGCGACCGCGTACTCCATCGCCGCGGCGTCTCCGGCCAGCGCCGCTTCGCCGTTGTTCTCCAGCCATGAAAAAAACGCGGCGTCGCCCAGCGCGCCGTATTTCATCACCTCGGCGTAGCCGGCGAGAAGTTCGCGCCTCGGCAAGGTCTTCAAGATGGCCGGATCGGCGATCACGACCCGCGGCTGGTGGAACAGGCCCACCAGGTTCTTGCCTTGAACCGTATTGATCGCGGTTTTTCCGCCTACGGACGAATCGACCTGCGCCAGAAGCGTGGTCGGGATTTGCGCGAAGTCGATGCCGCGCTTCAGGACGCCCGCGGCAAAGCCGGTGAGGTCGCCGATCACGCCGCCGCCGAGCGCTACGATCAGGCCTCCGCGGTCGACCCCGCTCTCGAGCAGTTCGGAAATCAGACGCTCCAGTCCGGCAAAGCTTTTGCTTTGTTCGCCCGGCTCGATGACATGCTGGCTGGTCCGGATCCCGGCCGCATGCAACGATGCAATCAGCGGTTCGAGATGCAGCGCTGCGACGTGACGGTCTGTAACCACCGGCACGGAACCGCGCGCGAGCGGTTTCAGGATTTCACCCGCTTTCGCCAATTCTCCGGCGCCGACATGAATGTCATAGCTGCGGTCGCCGAGACCGACCCGGATGGTCTGGCTCATGCCAACGCTCCCCGTTGCTTGAGCACGGCGACGATCCGGTCGACGGCGACGGCGTGCGGTCCGTCCTCGCTTTCGATAGTGAGGTCGGCTTCGGCGTAGAGCGGCTCGCGCTCCTGCAACAGCCGCTCCAGGGTTTCGCGCGGATCGCCGGTTTTGAGCAGCGGACGGTTGTCGCGCCGCTTCACCCGCTGCAGCAGGATTTCCACGGGCGCCTTGATCCAGACCGACAGGGCTTTCTCCTTGATTGCGGCGCGCGTCTGCGGATCGACGAACGCACCGCCGCCGGTCGCCAGCACATGCGCCGATCCGTTCAGAAGGCGCGCGATCACCCGGCGCTCGCCATCGCGGAACGCCGGCTCGCCATAACGATCGAAGATTTCGGAGATCGTACAGCCCGCCGCGGTCTCGATCTCGCTGTCGGCGTCGCGGAACGGCACGCCCAGACGCGCCGCGAGGCGGCGGCCGACCGAACTTTTCCCCGCACCCATCATCCCGACGAGCGTTACCGTGCGATTGAGCGAAACCATGGCTTTCGAATTACACGGGTTGTGCGTCTCTCGCCAGCGGGCCTTGCGCGTCGACCGGGCTTTCCGCCAAAAAGTGTTCGATGAACGCTATCCGCGCCAGCCTTGTTATCGTGACCGGCTTGTTCGGCGCGTGCCCGTCGTTGGCGCAGGATGCGCCGCCACCCGATCCGAACGCGGTGCAAAGCACGCAACTTCCGGACGCCGCGCCAAACGCCGGCGGTCCCGTCGAACGATCGGACAAGGTGGTAGTGAGCGATCTGAATGTCGTGGATGGCGATCCCGTCGGCACGCTCGACGATACCTCCGGCAGCTTGGGCAGCGACATGTGGATGAACGTGCCGCGCGGCGAACTGGAACGGCTGGTCGAGGCCACGCCGATCGCGTCGCGCATAAGGGTCGTCCGCGATCTTTCGCGGCGCCTGATGCTGACCCCGTCGGAGTCGCCGGCCGGCACCGGCAAGCGGGCGCTGGTGGCGATCCGAATCCAGAAGTTTCTGGAAGGAGGCTTCATTTCAGACGCCGATCAACTCGCCCTGAAGGTTCATTTGCCTAAGAACCCCGATGTCGCGCGGATGCAGGCGAACGCTATTCTGCTCGCCGGCGACACAGCGCGCGCTTGCGGCGACGTCACGGCGCACCGGTTGAGCGATGGCGACGCGTTCTGGTTGCAACTGCGGGCTTATTGCTTCGCCGTGGCACACACTCAGGCACAGGCCGACTTGATCGACCAGCTTCTCGATGCGCAAGGAGAGACCGACAAGGCTTATCTGATCTTGCGAAACGATGTTCTCAAACATCAATCCACCGCACCGGGCGCGATCCCGAATGCAACGCCGATGCATGTCTTTCTGTTCAAGGCGGCCAAGTTGAAAATCCCGCCGGCGATTGCCGCGCAATTCCATCTGGCGAGCGCGCCGGTGCTTGCCAATCCGGATACGGACATTGCTCCGGAAGAAGAGTTTCCGGCGACGACGGATGCTCCAACCAGTTCACAGCGCTATGCGCTGCATTCCGGCCTCGCCCAGGCGCTGGGCGCTTCGATCTCCTACGACGAAAACCAGGACGTGGCGGGAGCGGCGACGACGCACTGGATCGGCGCACGGCCTCCCGAAAGCGAGATGCAGAAGATCGCCGATGCCGCGGTGCAGCCTGCGCGCAGAGGCGAGGCGATCCTGCGCATCCTGGAGGCGGTAGACCAGCGAGGCCTCGAAGGCATGGCGCCCGACATCTCCATCCGTTTTGTGCAGACGCTGAAACAGATCGGACTGGACGCGGAAGCGAAGCAGCTTGCGGTGCAAGCGCTGCACGACTATCGCGAGCCGGTGTCGCCCGCGCCGGCCCCCACACCATGACCAACGCGGCGCTGATCGAGAACTTTCTCGACATGATGAGCGCCGAGCGTGGCGCAAGCGGCAACACGCTCGACGCCTACCGGCGCGACCTGCTCGATTTCGGCGGACATGCGTCGAGCAAAGGGCGAACCCTCAAAACCGCAACGCGCGACGATGTGAAAAGCTATCTGGCCGCCAACGCAGCCACGATGGCAGCGTCGACCCAGGCGCGGCGGCTGTCCTCGCTCAGGCAGTTCTTCGCCTTTCTCTACACCGAACAGATCCGCAAGGACGACCCAACCAATGCGATCGACGCGCCGAAACGCCAGAGACCACTGCCCAAGGTCCTGACCCGCAACGACATGGAGAAACTCTCCGAACATTCACGGGAAGCGGCGGAGAAGCGCAATGCCAAAGGCAAGGCTGATCCCGCAGCGCTGCGGCTCAACTGTATCGTCGAGCTTCTTTATGCCTCCGGGCTGCGCGTTTCGGAACTGGTGACGCTGTCGCTCGCCGCGGCGAAGACCAAATCCGGATTCATCTTCGTTAGGGGAAAGGGCGGCAAGGAACGGCTGGTGCCGCTCAATCCTTCGGCCCGCAAAGCGATCGACGCTTATCTCGACGTGCGCGCGGAGTTCTTGCCGGAAGGCGGGCGCGTGAAGATGGCCGAGCGCTATCTCTTTCCGTCGCGCGGGATGGAAGCGCATCTGACCCGGCGGCGTTGTGGACAGTTGCTGAAAGAACTGGCGACGGAGGCCGGGCTCGATCCTGCAAAGCTTTCGCCGCACGTGCTGCGCCATGCTTTCGCGACCCATCTGGTCGAAGGCGGCGCCGATCTGCGCAGCGTGCAGACGCTGCTTGGTCACGCCGATATCGCGACCACCCAGATCTACACCCACGTCGCGCAGAGCCGGCTGGAGAAGCTGGTCCAAACCGCCCATCCCCTGGCACGCGCGAAAAACGGAGCCGGCGCGAAGAAGGGCCGCAGTTGACCCTACGAAGGGTTCGCGCGACGTTGCCCGCAATCGCAAAATTTCCAGCGGGAGCACTCCTTTGAGTTTCACCATCGTCGAACGTCAGGCGCCTGTCCGGCTCTACCGGTCCAAACTGTTCGTGCCGGGATCGAAGACCAATTTTTTTGAGAAGGCGGCGAACGGGCCGGCCGATGTTATCTGCCTCGATCTCGAGGACGCCGTGGCGCCCGGCGACAAGGACAAGGCGCGCGACAATGTCGTGGCCGCGCTCAACGACGTCGATTGGAAGGGCAAGACGGTCACGGTCCGGATCAACGGCCTCGATACATCCTGGTGCTATCGCGACGTGCTGGCGCTGGTGGAGAAGGGCGGCGAGAGGCTCGACGCGATCATGGTGCCGAAGGTCGGCGTTGGCGCCGACCTCTATGCGATCGACATGCTGATCACCCAGGCGTCGAATTTCGCCGGGCGCAAGAAGAAGATCGGGCTCGAGGTGATCATCGAATCCGTACTCGGCCTCACCAACATCGACGAGATCGCCGGCGCGTCGAAGCGGCTGGAGAGCCTGCATTTCGGTGCGGCCGACTATGCAGCCTCGCAAGGGATGCGCACCACCAACATTGGCGGCGGCAATGCGGATTATGTGATGCTGACCGACAAGGACGACTACGGCGCGCGCGTGCGGCACTGGAACGATCTGTGGCACTTCCCGCTGTTCCGCATGGTACAGGCGGCGCGCGCCCACGGGTTGATGGCGATCGACGGTCCGTTCGGCGACTACGGCGATCCGGACGGTTTTCGGGTGCAAGCGAACCGCACGGCGATCCTCGGCTGCGAAGGCAAGTGGGCGATCCACCCAAGTCAAGTCGAGCTCGCCAACGAGATCTTCACCCCGCCGGAAAAAGAAGTGGCCCGCGCACAATCGATTCTGGATTCGATGAAAAACGCGCATGAAACGGGTTCCGGGGCCGCCGCCCTTGGTGGGGTGCTGATCGATGCGGCATCGATCCGTCAGGCAGATGTCATCGTCAAACAGATGGCGATGATCCGCGAAAAGACGGGAAAATGAATGCCGCCGCCATCGCGACGCCGCCCGATTGTGGGGCCGTTCTGCCCGGCTTCACCTTCGCGGACAGTTACGCGATCGAAGCGCCGGCCGGCACCGATGCCAGCGCGGCATTGCGTATATTCGCTGGCGCGGCACCGGGTTGGATGAAAGCCCTGCTCAACCTGCGCAACACACTCGGAAAACTCGTGGGCCTGAAGCCGGCTGAAGGTTCGGGATTCCCGGTGATCAGCCAAAGCCCCGAGCGCGTGTGTGTCGGGTTCGACGACTGGCATTTGGATTTTCGCGTCGTGACAACGGCAGAGCCGCAGCATCCGAAGGTGAGCAGGGTCACGCTCACGACCATCGTACGCACCCACAACATTGCGGGCCGCACCTACCTCGCTTTGATCATGCCGTTTCACCGGCTGATCGCACGCGAGACACTGAACCGGCTCAATGCGCCGGTCACAGCACCGGCAAGGCGATAAGCGGCAACCAATTGTTTGGCCGCCGCAAATCGGGCTAGCTTTTGTCATCTTGATGGGACGAATCCGGAAGGATGTGTGGATGAGAAAATGGATGTTTGCAGCGGGCGGGCTGCTGTCGCTTCTGGCCCTGTCCGCGGAGCCAGCCGCGGCCCAGAGCATTCAGGCCGCTTCCTATGCGCAGTTCCAGCAGTCTGTGACGGGTGCGCGCGCGCAGGACTACATCGGCCATCCCGGATTCAAAGTGCAGAGCGCCGCCGCGTTCGAAGAGATGCGTGGACATCTGCAGCAGATGTATTCCGGCGTCGTCACGCGCGGTGGATACACGCAGGACAACGCGACCTTCGATTGCGTCACGGTTGCAAGTCAGCCCGGTGCGAGTGGATTGCGCCAGATAGCAGCGCCACCGTCCCTGTCGCCTGCGTCCGCGGAAGGGCGCTCGCATCTCGAACCGGAGACGCTCACCGGCAACGCGCAACATTGCAGCAGCGGGACCATTCCTCTGCGCCGCGTCACGATCGATCAGCTCGCCCGCTTCAGGACCTTGCGGGAGTTCTTCCACAAAAGCCCGTTCGATGCGCATGTGCTAAGGCCGGACATAGCGCAGCCCCAGCACAAATACGCCTTCACCTACCAATACGTGACCAACTATGGCGGCAGTTCGGCTATCAGCGTCTACGATCCGGTCATCAAAACGGCCAATGACGAGGTTTTCTCGCTGACCCAGCATTGGTATGTCGGCACCGTGTCCAACGACGACGCGGCAACACAAACTGCGGAAACCGGCTGGCAGGTCTTTCCCGAGTTTTACAACACGACGAAACCCGTTCTGTTCATCTACTACACCGCGGACGACTACAATAACACGGGCTGCTACAACCTGACCTGCAAGGCGTTCGTGCAGATCAGCAACACGTGGGCGCTCGGCGGGGCGATGCCGCACGTCAGCACCGCGACAAGCGTCGTGCAGGTGCAGTTCGGATATTACTTCCACGGCGGAAACTGGTGGCTCTCGATCGGCAATGACTGGGTCGGCTATTACCCCGCAACGCTGTACAAGGGCGGTCAATTGTCGAAAGCGGCCAACCTGATCGAGTATGGCGGCGAAACCGTCGGCAGCACCATCTGGCCCCCTATGGGCAGCGGGAAGTTTGCAAACGCCGCCGGCGCTTCCTACCAGCATAAAATCCAGTATCGCAACGGGGCGGGGAAGTTGGTGAAACCTTCGTTGACGGTCGATCTGCCGTCACCGGCTTGTTACACGGCAACGGTACCGGCGTTTTCGGCGAAATGGCTGACCTATTTCAACTACGGCGGCCCGGGCGGAACGAAGTGCTGATCCGGCGTCCGATCTGACGGTGGCCATCGCGTCGAACTCTCCTCACTTTTTGTGAAACGGCAGCCGCATCTGTCTGAGCGGTGTGCGCGTGTGTGACCCGGGTCACAAAACTGGCCCAAAACGACGCGCGATGTCGCAATCGGCCTAACACCCGGCGCGCCAACTGGCGGAGATTGTCGCGGCACAATCGCGGCGGCGGGCACGCACGCATTTTCCGGGCCGCAAACCGATGAGGAGGCGATTTCCATGAGCACAACTGTAATCAGCACAAATACACCCACAGTGGGCGACGCACTCGATCTGGCGGCATCCCAGAACCTGCTTGTTCTGAGCACGGCAAGCTTGATCAGCACCGGCGCTGTCGGTCTAAAGCTCGCTGCTACGTCGACGGCCAACAATGTCACCATCGATGGCCTGGTCTATGGCGACACCTTCGGGATCGAAACGCTGGCCGGCGGACAAAACGCGCACATCCAGGTGAACGGTGAGGTCTCGAGTGCGGGAACCGCGATCGCTCTTAACGGCGGACACGGGACCGTGACAGTCGGTGCAGGCGCGATGGTCGATGGAACCACGGCGGGCATCGCCGACAACGGCGGCAACACGATCGTCAATGACGGCACGATCACGAGCGACAGCGGGACCGGGGTGACGATCGGTGCGATCACAGTCTGCACGATCATCAACAACGGCACGATCGATGGTGTTCAGGCCGAGTCCACAAACCTGCTTCTCATCAACTACGGCGATATCGCCGATGTGGGGATGGCGACTCAGGCGGACAGCAGCGTCAACACGATTCGCAATTTCGGCAGGATCGGCGACATGGGTCTCCACAACGGAGACCTCCTGTACAATTACAACACCATTGCCGGCAGTGTCAGCTTCGTCGGCAACGGCTTCTTCAAAAACACCGGGACCTTGCAGGGCGATTTCAATCAGGATGGCCTGACGGGCGGGCAGATCGTCATCAACCACGGCACCATCGACGGCGATATCAATCTTGTGACGGGAAGCAACAACATCAATTCCACCAACGGTCATGTTCTCGGCACGATCAACGGCGGGAACGGGAGCGACACCCTCATCGCCGGAAGCGAAGACAACACAATTCTTGGCAACGCCGGTGACGATGTATTGAAAGGCGGCGCCGGCGACGATGTGCTCAACGGCGGCATCGGAAAAGACAACCTCACCGGTGGCGCCGGCGACGACACGCTGACCGGCGGCACAAGCAAGGATGTTTTCGTGTTCAGTGGCAATTTCGGCCAGGACACGATCACCGACTTCACCGCGACGGGATCCAGCCACGATGTGATCCGATTCTCGCACAACGATTTTGTGGACTTCACCGCTCTGTCGTCGCACATGACGCAGGCCGGCTCCGATGTCCACATTGTGCTCGACGCCACCGACAGTGTCGTCCTTCAGCACGTTACGCTGTCGGATCTGACCAGCGCCGATTTTCTCTTTGGCTGATTGACGGTTGAGCATTGGAGGGAGCACCCGGCTGCGGGCTGCAGCCGGGCGTTGTCCTGCAACGTTCACGCGTGCGCCAGCCGCTCCAGCTTGTCGGGATTGCGGACAAAATAGATCGCGCTGATCGCGTCGCCGTCGATATCGACCGTGATCACGGAGTGAATCGTCCCCGCTTCGCGGAGCAGGAGGCCCGGCGTTCCGTTGACCTCGGCGATTTCGCCCGCGAGGTTTCCGGTGGACCAGAACTTTCGGATCACACCCGCCGTGAAGCGCGCCACCTTGTCAGCGCCGAAAATCGGATTGAGCGCGGCCGCCACTTTGCCGCCGCCGTCGGAATAGAGGACCACGTCGTTTGCGAGCAGCGGCGTGATGACGCTCGCATCGTGTGTCGCGGCCGCCGCCATGAACCGTGTCAGCAGGGCGCGATGCTGTTCACCGCTCACTGTGTGGCGCGGACGGTCGGCCTTCACCCGCTCGCGCGCCCGGCTGACCAGCTTGCGGCAAGCCGCCTCGGTCTTGTTCAGGACCGCTGCAATGTCGGCATAATCGCTGTCGAACGCATCATGCAGGATCAGCGCCGCGCGCTCTTCCGGGGTCAATCTCTCCAGCACATGCAGCAGCGCCAGCGACAGATCGGATGCCAGTTCGGCCTTCGCCGCCGGCGCATCGGCGGCCAGCGCACGCGTGTCGTCCGGCAACAATGGTTCGGGCAGCCAGGGGCCGACATAGGTCTCCCGCCGCGCCCGTGCCGAGCGCAGCGCGTCCAACGACAGCCGCACCGTCACCGCGCTCAGCCACGCCTTCGGATCGCGGATGTCTTCGCCGCCGGCTCGGCGCCAGCGAAGCCACGCCTCCTGCACCACATCCTCGGCAGCCGCCATCTCGCCCAGCATGCGATAGGCGATGCCGAGCAGGTGGCTACGCTGGCGTTCGAAGATGGCGATGTCGGTCATGCCGCTTTCAGCATCTGGTTCACCGCGACGTCCACGTTGCCGATCCGCACCCGCTGGCAGGTCCTGGCGTGGCCCATGGCGCGTTTCAGCACCGGAAAATTTCGTGCCGTCATCGCGTGCAAGCTTAGCGCAAGCAGGGCTTTCTTGCCCCACCGGGTTTCGACCTTCTGCCTGAGATCGTCGAGGTTTTCGCTGCCGCGCAGCAGCGCACGGCCGTAATCGAAGCCCAGTTGCGCGGCCGGATCGGTGGGTGTGCCGGAGAGCAGCGCCTTGATGGTCTCCCCCGGCATGCCTTTTTCCTGCGCCATATCGGACGCGATCTGCACGCATGGGCCGCAATCCTCGACCAGCGCGCCGGCGATGCCGGCCGCCAGCCACGGATCGCGCGGCGCCGTGCCTCTCCAGTTGCCGCCCGTCATCTGCATGCGGGCAAAGCGCTGGAACGCCGTTACGGAAGTATCGGCCATCTCATGCATATAGGTGCCGTCATAGCCGTAGTGCTTCTCGAAGCCGCGGATGTAGCGGTGCAGGAACCATTTGATCATCGATTATCTCCTTGCCGGAAGCGGAGCCACGCCAGAAGCGCGCCCGCGAATGAAAGCACGATCACGCCGACGCCCTCGTTGATGAGCGCCATGCCTTGCGGCACGCCGTGCGTCGCCCAAAGATCGAGGTGGAAGAAGGCGTGCAGGACTGGCCACGTCGCGCCGGCAAGCGCGAAGGCCGCCGCCGTCGCGCCGGAACGGAGGCCCCAGAAGAATCCCACGCCGCTTGCCACATAGACAAAGCCGATGTCGCGGATGAAATGGTCGTCCATCATACCCATCGGCATGTCGCCTATCACCCGCGCGAACCAGGCGCCGGGGGCCGCCAGCATGAACAACCCGTTCAGCACATTGAACAATCCCACGATGCCTAAGCCGATCTTCACGCCCATTGCGTTCTCCTTCGCGATAAAGACGAGACAGCGAACCGGTTTGTGACGGCGTCTCGCACAATTTCTCATCGGTTGCCGTTGACCGTCCATCGCTGTGCTTCCATTCTTGCGTTGTCCTCGACAATGGAGGCTTCGATGCAGCAGTCCGGAAACGCGCGCGGCTAAGCCGCTAACGGACCATTGGTCCACCCGTCCGACAAAATCGAAACCACCATCGCGGTGTTCCGCGAGAGGAAAATCATGACCGATCTCGATTTGCTGCGCCTGCAGCTTGCTTCCGCCTTCGTACTCGACGATGCGGGCCGCATCGTTTGCACAAACGACCCGGGCCGCTCGCCGGGACCGAGGTTCGTACTTGCCGGATGTCCGGCGGGAAATGTGCGGTGTTTTCACCGCGACGTACCGGCCGCGCTGGTGCACGAAATCGCACGGCTTGTGGAGACCGAGCCGCCTTTGGCTGCCTACGGACAACAGCCACTTCATCGCGATACTTATCTGAAGCTTCTCTCGCACGATGCGAAGGTGGCCAAGGTGTCGACAGGTCTCCTGTGGCATTTGCCTAACGGCCTCGCTCGCACAAACGATGCAGCGATCGTGCGGTCGGACACGGACGAGGGCGATGCACTTCTCTGGCGGCTGCAGCGCGAAGGCATGCCGTCCGCGTTACGCGAAATGGGTTTTGGAGACGTGGAAGAGTTCTGGCCGCCGTGGTGCGCGGTAATCCGCGATGGAGAGATTGCCTCGCTCGCCTTTGCCGCCCGGCTTGGCTGCGCCGCCGCCGATCTCGGGCTGGTGACCGTGCCGGCGTTTCGTGGCCGCGGCTTCGGTGCGGCAGCGACGGCGGCCTGGGCCGGCCATCCAGCGCTCGCCGGCCGGACGCTGTTCTACGGCACTGGGCTCGGCAATCTGTCCTCGCAGCGGGTAGCAGCAAGACTTGGTCTGAGGTTTATCGGTTCAACCTGCACGGTCGGATAAATCGTATCAAATCAATTGGTTATGGGACGTCGGGATTTTGGGTGCGTCTTAACCGCCGAGGTGTGTAATTTGACAGCGCCGGACTCGTTCGTCAGGTTCCGGCGCTTTTTTCCCGCTTCGGCGTTAGCGCTCAGCGGCCAGCCCAGCGAGAGCCATGCACACTTACCTCGACTTCGAAAAACCGATTGCAGAGCTGGAAGGCAAGATCGTCGAACTGCGCAAGCTCGCCGAAGCCGATACCGCCATGGATATCGACGACGAGGTCTCGCGTCTGCAGTCGAAGGTCGACAGCCAGGTGCGCGAAATCTACGCCAAGCTGACACCTTGGCAGAAGACGCTGGTGGCGCGTCATCCGGCGCGGCCGCATTTTCTCGATTACGCGCATCATTTGTTCGACGAGTTCACGCCGCTGGCGGGCGACCGCTCCTTCGGCGACGACAAGGCGACCATCGGCGGTCTGGCCCGGTTTCGCGGCAAGGCCGTAGCACTGCTCGGCCAGGAGAAGGGCAAGGACACGAAATCGCGGCTCGCGCACAATTTCGGCTCCGCGATGCCGGAAGGTTACCGCAAGGCGCGCCGCATCTTCGAACTGGCGGACCGCTTCGAGCTGCCGGTCATCACCATGTCGGATACGCAGGGCGCGTTTCCCGGCGTCGGCGCGGAGGAACGCGGCCAGGCCGAAGCGATCGCGCGCGCGACGCAGGCCGGCCTGAACCTGCACGTCCCCTTCGTCACGGTGATCCTGGGCGAAGGTATGAGCGGCGGGACGATCGGCATCGCTGCCGCGAACCGGGTCTACATGCTGGAGCATTCGATCTATGCGGTGATCTCGCCGGAGGGCTGCGCTTCGATCCTGTGGCGCAGATCGGATCGGGCGCAGGATGCAGCCCAGGCGATGCGCATCACGGCGCAAGACCTGCTCGACCTGAAGGTGATCGACGGCATCATCCCGGAGCCGGAGGGCGGCGCGCATCGTGCGCCGGTGGAGGCGATCCATGCCGTCGGCGAGCAGATCGCCAAAGCGCTCAGCGAGCTGTCGCAGATGAGTCCGGAAAAGCTGGTCGAGGACCGCCGCCAGAAATATCTCGCGATCGGCAGTCAGTTCGTGAACTGATCAATCCGTCACGCGGAATTTTCCGGCCGCCAATCCATTGCGAATTTGAACAGCGATCGCGGCAGGCGTATCGGCCTCGTCTTCGCCCACCGTGTGGCGTTCTGCTTCGTCGAACAGCGCGTAGAGTTCGCGATACGGGCGATAGTCGCCGATGGTGCCGTCCTTGCGGGCAGCCGCGCGCGTTTCGCACACCGCCAGATCCGGCCGCACCACCACGAAATCGATTGGTGCGTCCTTGAGGATGATACGCGCCACGCGCAGAAACTGCGGCGGCACGGAGAAATCGAGGATCACACGGTGTCCTGTGCGCACGAACGGAACACTGGCCGCCGTCATCGCGCGCATGATAAGCATGAAGTTTTCGCGCCGGGGCCTCGCACCCGGCTTGGCGATGAACGACCAAAACACGTCGCCTTCGATGCGCGCGATTGGCGCCGGCAGCAATGTCGTCAGCTCCTGGGCGACGGTTGTTTTGCCGGCGCCTACCGGACCGGACAGGATGATGACCGAGCCGCTCACCGGAGCTTACAGACAGCGCGCGAACTTGCGGATGTCAGTCACCAGATCGTCGCCGCGCTCCAGAGCGGCGAAATGGCCGCCTTCGGCGAAATCTGTCCAGTGCACGATGTTGAGGCTCTTCTCAACCTGACTGCGCGGCGGGAAGGGGATCAGATCGACCGGAAACGCGGCGATGCCTACCGGTCGTGTGATCTTCGTACCCGGTGGCACCGGTGTTGCGCCGGACATCTCTTCCACGCGGCCGCGATACATCCAGGCAGCTGTGTTGAAGGTGCGTGTGACGAGATAGATCATCACGTTGGTGAGCAGCTGATCCTTCGTATAGGCGCTGGTGAACCCTTTGCGGGTGTCGGACCAGCCGTGGAATTTCTCGACGATCCACGCGCATGCACCGACCGGCGAGTCCATCATGCCGTAGGAAAGCGTTTGCGGCTTGGTCGTCTGCTCGCGGAAATAGGCGCCTTCCATTTCGAACAGCCGCGCAGCTTTCGCGGCGTATTCCTTTTCGACAGCGGACTCGGCATGCACACCGGGCGAGGTCCAGCCCATCATGTTCATGTGGATCGCGCGGCAGCCTTTGCCCTCGTAGCCCATCCAGCCGGAGATCGCGCTGCCCCAATCGCCGCCTTGCGCGATGTAGCCCGGCAGGGCGAGCACGTCCGTCATCAGTGTGTCGAACGCCTTCGCCGTTGTGCGCGGACCGATCGGACGCGACGGTTTCTGCGACCAGCCATAACCGGGCAGCGACGGCACCACGACGGTGAATGCGTCGCGCTCGTCGCCGCCGAACCGTTCGGGATGCGCCAGCGGCTCGATCAGATGCAGGAACTCGAACACCGAACCGGGCCAGCCATGGCTAAGGATCAGTGGCTTAGGCGCAGCGCCGGAGCCTTTCTCCATCAGGAAATGGATCTCGAGATCGCCCGCTTTGGCTTTGAACTGCGGAATGCGGTTGAACGCCGCTTCCCATTTGCGCCAGTCGTAGCCGTCGACCCAATAGGCGCAGAGCTCTTTCATGAAATCGAGATTGGCGCCGTAGGCCCAGGTGCCTTCGAGGCCGTCGCCGCGCGGCATCTCGTGCCATTCGTAGTCGCGCACGCGCTGGCTGATCCTGTCGAGCGTCGCCTGCGGCACGTCGATGGTGAACGGGTCCATTGTCGCTCTCCGCGGTGGAGGCGTGATATTGGGCTGCCGCACCCAAAACAAAAAGGGGGCCGCTTGGCCCCCTTTCCGTCACGAAACTGAAACGGTTCTATTTGGCGAGCGCGATGAGGTTGGAAGACACCCAGCCCTGTACGCCGAGTTCGTCCTTCACTTCCCACATCACACCGTCCTTGTTGCCGGTCGGATAGAGCAGGGCGCCCGCCTGAATCTTCTTGATCGCTTTGCTGCTCGGACTGGCCGTCTCATGCATGACGACGATAGAGCTCGTCGTTACCGCCTGCGTCGGCGCTGCAGCGGACGCGTTGCCCGAGAGAAGGCCCAGATCGCCGACCAGCTTCGTATAGGCGTCGATATAGGCGAGCACCACGACCTGGCCGATCTCGCTATTGGTGTAGCTGGAAACGCCCATGCCGGCGCCCCAGCCCGGTCCCAGGAATCCGGCGCCGCCGCCCCAGCCGACATCGGTCTTGGAGCCATGGCCTTGTTCCATCGCTTCCTGCTCGGAGGTGCGCACGTTGGTGATGGTGAGCACCACGTCGGCCGTCTTGCTGTTGATGCTGATGCCGCCCACGATGCCGCCGAGCGCGCTGTGGCCGAAGAGCCCGCCGAGCGCGCCGCCGATATTGGTGCCGCCGGAGTTGCCGTTCTTCGACACGATATCCGGGACCATCACATAGTCGGCCGCCTTGACCTGACCCTTGCCGATATTGGAGCCCTGCTGCAGTTCGCCGCCGCTCGACAACGCACGCTCGCGCTGCGCCACATCGAAACCTTTGCCGCGGTCGAGCAGGGTGAAGCAGCCCGACTGCATCACGATCACCTTGATCAGGGCCTCAGGCGATTCGAGACCCAAGGCCTGCCACCAGTTATTCTGGGGCTCGTAGACCGCCAGCGTCCCTTTCTTGGTGGCGCAATGGGGGATTTCGCCCTCCTTGCGCTGCTGTTTTTGATACGCGTCTTCTGCGCCTGCGGGCGTGGCTAATGTCGTCGCTGTAAACGAAACCGTGATCGCGCCAAGCACTGCGGCGCGAAATGCTTTCGCAATACGCATGAATCTCTCTCCGGCTTTTAGAATGTCCCCTGTCGCCCGCGAGGGCGAGCCCGGTCACAACTCTATTCAAACGTTACAGATTCGCAAGGAGAGATGATCACACGCTCTTACCGCCATCCGCGCCATTTGAACTGCGCGGCGGGTGAGATGATGCAGAGTTACCAAGAGCCCGATCACATAGGGGATACCCGTTCGCCCAGGCAGATTCCGGGATGAAGTGGAAGTTCATGCCGGTGGAGGGAGGGGGTTGTGTAATCCGCAGTCACCGACTAACGCGTAGCTGCGCTGCCAACCTGTTGTAATGGCTTCACCGTCAGATTTGTCGGACAGATTAAGAGCGTTTTTTAGACGATCCACCACGACGCTCGGGCTCTCTATCAGAGCGACCGTCGGAAATGTCCGATGACTGGAGTCGCGAAGACGGAGTACGATCGCGTCAACAGAACGATATGAAATAGTCATCTTACCTTGCGCTACATCTACTATATCACCACGAAGCAGAGATCTCTTGCGACCGCGCATGTAATATAATCGCTCGCCATCGACCCATACAGCAGTACCATGTTCAAACAAGAGTTGCTTTATCAAATCCGGGAGGTTGATGGCGACGATGGCTCCATACAACCACACTGATGCGAGTGATATCGTTAGAAACCCCTGATCTCCGGAACTGGCAATGCGGGCCAGCAAATGCCCCCCATAGCTCCAGAAAGTATACCAGACTGCGATGAGCAGACTGAAAATCGCGAAAGCCACTTGAGCCCACACTCTGGGTAGCCGATAGGAGGCTATAACCTGGTAGGCTTCACTCGGCATTCGCCACCTCACAACTATGTTGATAGCGTCGAATCACACGCCTTCACCACCACCCGCGCCATTTGAACCAAGCGGCGGGGAGCAGGATGCTGAGCGCCGTTAGTCCGATCACATAGGGGTAGCCGTTGGCCCAGGCATATTCGGGGATGAAGTGGAAGTTCATGCCGTACCAACTGGCGATAAAGGTTGGCGGAATGCCGACCACCGAGACGATGGTCAGCACCTTGAAGATGTCGTTCTGCTCGGTGTTGATGAAGCCCAACACGGCGTCGAGCAGGAACTGCACTTTGTTCGACAGATGAATCTCGAAATCGGTGAGCGACTGAAGATCTTGCGCGGCCGTCTTCAGGCGCGCCACATGGTCTTCGCCGAGGCGCACGCTCATTTTGTCGATCGCGAACGGAATGATGCGTTGCAGGCCGAGCATGCTGTCGCGGATATCGGAAATGCGCTCGCCATTGCGGCCGAGCGAAACCAGGGTATCGCGCATGGCCCGGTTGGAGCGGGCGATGTTGTGCTGGCGCTCCGTCTCGTAACGGTGAAACACCCGCCGCGAGATCTTGTTCAGCTCTTCCTCTACATGCTCGAGAACGTCGGCGCCGACATCGGCCATCTCTTCGAGCAAACCGGTGAACGCGCCGCACGGGTTCTGGGGATGGCGCTCGTCGAACTGGGCCTTGCACCCGTCGAACACGCGCAACTCGGCGAACCGGACGGTGATGAGGATGTTTTCGAACAACATGAAACCGATCGCCGAGGGCAATTCGTCGCCATGGAGCTGCGGTGCGACGGGCATGCTCACATAGATGCCTTTGGCGTCGGAACGCAGCCGGCTCGAGGTCTCGATTTCCGCGAGATCGTCGGCGGTCGGTACCTTGACCTTGAACCGCTCGCTGACCGCCTTGATCTCCGCCTCTGTCGGATTGAGCAGATCGATCCAGATGACATCGGGGGCCGAGAGATCTTTGCCGGGCGGATAGGTATGGAGCATGGGAAGGGACCTGCGGACGACTCGGTGAGATGCACAATAACGCGGGAAACGGTCTTACGGCTTACAGGATTGTCATGCAGACTGCCGCAGCCTGATGGTCGCGTATCGGCCGTCAGTGCAGCCGGTCAAAAAGGTTCGTGGCGTTCATAGGACAACACGGCACATTTGACGCGTTGGAGCGCCCGGGGGACGTATGGCTGTTGCGGAGAGTGTTGTGCTGGCGCCGCCACGGTCGGCGATTGCGTCGCGGCTGGTGCTGCTGCTCGCGATCGGGCTTTTTATCAACTACGTCGACCGCGGCAACCTCGCGACGGCATCCCCGCTCATCAAGGACGAACTGCATCTGAGCAACGTGCAGCTCGGATTGCTCACCTCGGCCTTTTTCTGGACGTATACGCCGGCGCAGTTGCTATCCAGCTGGCTGGCCGAGAAGGTCGGGCCGTTTCGGGTGCTGGCGGCCGGCTTCGCACTCTGGTCCATCGCGACCATCCTGACCGGCTTCGCGGGCGGCTTCGCCAGTTTGATCGTGCTCCGGATTTTCCTGGGTCTTGGCGAAAGCGCCGGTTTCCCGTGCTCCTCCAAACTGCTTGCGGACCATCTGCCGCCGCACCAGCTCGGCACTGCGAACGGGTTCATCGTTGCCGGCGTCGCCCTGGGACCGGCTTTCGGGACACTCGTGGGCGGCCTCTTGATGGCAAGTTACGGCTGGCGCGCAATGTTCCTCGTATTCGGCACCGTGGCGCTGATCTGGCTGTGGCCCTGGCTCTCCGTGACGCGAAGCGCGCCCCGGGCCGTCGATACACAAGCGGCCCAACCGCCGCCGGCATATTCTGCCATTCTCTCCTTGCGCGAGATGTGGGGCTGTCTGCTCGGGCACTTCTCCCTGAACTATTTCCTCTATTTCGTGCTGTCGTGGCTCCCGCTCTATCTGGTGAAGGAGCGCGGCTTCAGCATTGCCGAAATGGCGCAGTTCGGCGCGCTGATCTATGCGCTGCACGGGATCAGTTCGATAACCATCGGCTGGCTGTCCGATCGTTGGGTCGCTGCCGGCGGTTCGATCACAGGCGTCCGCAAGGCGGTTGCTGTCGCCAGTCATCTCGTAGGCGCCGTGGCGCTTGTGGTTACGGTGCTGGGCGGGCCGGTCGTATCGATGGCCGCCTTGCTGGTCGCCGGCGCCTGTCTGGGGGCATGCGGCTCTTCGTTTTGGGCGATCACCCAGACGCTGGCCGGGCCGCGCGCGGCGGCACGCTGGGTTGGTGTTCAGAACGGCGTAGCGAACTTCGCCGGCATCGTCGCGCCGCTGATCACCGGCGTCATCGCGGATCGGACCGGATCGTTCACGGGCGCGTTTTTCTTCGCCGCTGCGGTCGCCGTGATCGGCGCCGCCGGCTGGGGGCTCGTCATCCGGCGCGTCGAGCCGGTGCGGTGGTCTGCCTAAACCAGCGCGCTCCGGCCCTCGCTTGCCGTAATACGCGCTGCGTAGTACTCTACTGCCGTGATCCGAT
Source organism: Rhizomicrobium sp. (assembly GCA_036490455.1). Taxonomy (GTDB): domain Bacteria; phylum Pseudomonadota; class Alphaproteobacteria; order Micropepsales; family Micropepsaceae; genus Rhizomicrobium. Next base: position 30,121 of record DASXDS010000050.1, on the reverse strand, counting down.
CTTGGAAGAACTCTGCCACCCGTAAGATCTGGGAGGGCGATCAGCCTAACCAATTTAGGGGTCTGGACTTCGATAAAGCCATTGATTTGCTTCTCGCACTGAATATCGCGAAGCGGCTTGACGACCTCAGCCCATTGAAAAGCGTAGGATTGCATAAGCTCAAGGGAGGTCGGAAGCATCTGTGGGCGATGACGGTGAACGGCCGGTGGAGAATTTGTTTTATGTTCCGCGAGGGCGACGCGTTCGATGTAGAGATCGTGGACTATCATAAAGGATGAAAACGATGCCGCCAGTAATGCACCCCGGGCGACTGCTGAAACGAGAACTAGAATCGCGCGAAATCAGTGCGAACAGGCTCGCTCTGGACCTTGGAGTACCGTCGGGGCGTATTACCGATATCCTAAACGGGCGCCGGGCGATAACCGCGAACACAGCGCTGCGGCTCGGCCGGTATTTCGGGAACGGCGCGCAGTTCTGGCTCGATCTGCAAGGACAATATGAGATCGCTCTTGCCGAACGCGAACATGGTGCGGACATTGTCCGGCGGGTTCATCCGCTCGACGCAGCCGAGTAGAGCTAAACCAGTGCGCCGTGGCAGTGCTTGAACTTGCGGCCCGAACCGCAAGGGCAGGGTGCGTTGCGCTGGACCTTGCCCCAGGTGCGCGGATCATTGGGGTCGATCGCCACCTCGGGTGTATTGCGGTTGATACGGTAGCCGGCGACTTCCGGCCGATCGTCCATCTCGTTTTCGCCGGTGAGCGGATTGAGATGGGTCGCATACATCGGCGGCAGCTGCTGTGAGAACTGCAGCTGGTCCTGCGGTTCGACATTGATCTGGATGTTCATCAACTGGCGCACGGTGTCGAAGCGGAGTTTCGACAACAGCGCCTCGAACAGCGCAAAGGCTTCGCTTTTGTATTCGTTCAGGGGATCGCGCTGCGCATAACCGCGCAGACCGACGTACTGGCGCAGATGGTCCAGATTGACGATGTGCTCGCGCCAGTCGGTATCGAGCGTCTGCAGCAGAACCGATTTCTCGACATAGCGCATGATGTCGACGCCGGTGTTGACGGCCCGTTCCGCGGCCCGCGCCTCGACGGCCTTCAGGATACGGTCGCGGACTTCCTCGTCGGCGATGCCTTCTTCCTTGGTCCAGGCGAGGACCGGCAGGTCGATGCCGAAGATCTTCGAGACTTCCGCTTCGAGGCCGGCGGCGTCCCACTGCTCGGCGTAAGCCTTTTCGGGAATGTGGCGTGCGACCAGCTCCTCGACCACCTGCTCGCGATAGTCGGCGATCTCGTCGGCGACGTTCTCGGCCGACATGATCTCCTTGCGCTGCTCGAAGATCACTTTGCGCTGGTCGTTCAGCACGTTGTCGTATTTGAGTACGAATTTGCGCGACTCGAAGTTGCGCGCTTCGACTTTCTGCTGCGCCTTCTCGAGCGCCTTGTTGACCCAGGGGTGGGTGATCGCTTCGCCTTCTTCGAGGCCGAGGCGCTGGAGGATCGAATCCATCCGCTCGGAGCCGAAGATGCGCATCAGGTCGTCCTGAAGGCTCAGGAAGAATTTGGAAGCGCCGGGATCGCCCTGGCGGCCGGAGCGGCCGCGCAGCTGGTTGTCGATGCGGCGGCTTTCGTGCCGCTCCGTGCCGATGACGTAGAGACCGCCGGCGGCACGCGCCGTCGCTTTCTGAAGCTCGACCTCGTTGCGGATCTCCTGCGAGCGCCGCGCCAGCTCGGCTTCGTCGATGATGCCGCCGAGTTCGTTCTTGATACGCATATCGGCGTTGCCGCCGAGCTGAATATCCGTGCCGCGGCCCGCCATGTTGGTCGCGATCGTCACAGCCCCGGGAACACCCGCCTGCGCCACGATGGTCGCTTCCTGCTCGTGATAGCGCGCGTTGAGCACGTTGTGCTTGATCTTGTGCTTCTTGAGAAGGTCGGAGAGCTGTTCCGATTTCTCGATCGAGGTGGTGCCGACGAGCGTAGGCTGACCGCGCGTTGCGCACTCTTCGATCAGCTTGACGATCGCGGCATTCTTCTCATCGACCGAACGATAGACCTCGTCGTCATGGTCCAGACGCGCGACCGGCAGGTTGGTCGGCACTTCCATCACATCGAGATTGTAGATGTCCATGAACTCGGCCGCTTCGGTCAGCGCCGTACCGGTCATGCCTGCAAGCTTGTCGTAGAGGCGGAAGTAGTTCTGGAACGTGATCGAGGAGAGCGTCACGTTCTCCGGCTGGATCTCCACGTTCTCTTTCGCTTCGAGCGCCTGATGCAGGCCTTCCGAATAGCGGCGGCCCTGCATCATGCGGCCGGTGAACTCGTCGATGATGACGACCTGATTGTCCTTCACGATGTAATCTTTGTCGCGCTGGAACAGCTTGTGTGCCTTCAGCGCGGTCGTGACGTGATGGACGATGTTGATGTTGTCGATGTCGTACAGGTCGCCGTGTTCGAGCAGCCCGTTCTCGCGCAGCAACTGCACCATGTGCTCGTTGCCCAACTCGGTCAGTGTCGCCTGGCGCTGCTTCTCGTCGATCTCGAAATCCAGATCGTTCAACAACGGGATCATCGCATCGTATTTGCGGTAGATTTCGCTCTGGTCGTCGGTCGGACCGGAGATGATGAGCGGCGTGCGCGCTTCGTCGACCAGAATGGAGTCCACTTCGTCGACGATCGCGAAGGAATGGCCGCGCTGGGCCATCGCCGGGATCGAGTACTTCATGTTGTCGCGCAGATAATCGAAGCCGAACTCGTTGTTGGTGCCGTAGGTCACATCGGCGCCGTAGGCGGCCTTGCGCTCCTCGTCGGTCAGGCCATGGACGATGCAGCCGACGGTAAGGCCGAGGAAGCGATAGACCTGGCCCATCCACTCGCTGTCGCGCTTGGCGAGGTAGTCGTTCACGGTGACGACATGGACGCCCTCGCCGGCGAGTGCGTTCAGGTAGACGGGAGCGGTCGCGACGAGGGTCTTGCCTTCGCCGGTCTTCATCTCGGCGATGTTGCCGTAGTGCAGGACCATGCCGCCAACCAGCTGCACGTCGAAATGGCGCTGCCCGAGGGTGCGCTTGGCTGCCTCGCGGACCACCGCGAAGGCTTCTTCCAGGATGTCTTCGAGCGTCTCGCCGTTCGCCAGCCGCTCCTTGAACACGACGGTCTGGTGGCGGAGCTGCCCATCCGACATGGCCTTGTATTTCGGCTCAAGCGCATTGATTTCCGGGACACGCTTGAAAAAAGCGCGGAGCTTGCGCTCGTTGGCCGAGCCGAAAAGCTTCTTGGTGATACCGGAAAAGCCGAGCATGAAAACCTCGTAAGCCGCCCCTCCAAGGGCGAAACGCCGAACCTGCCAAGAAAGCTTGGATACGGCCACGCCCGAAAGGGCGGCAGCAGGCCGCGCGGGAGAGATAAGAACCGCCCACCCCCTTGTCAATTCAGCCGATTCCCGCCAAATCCGGGCCATCCCAGGGGAGGGGAGGTCGGCATGGCAAAGGCGCAGAAATCCGCAAAGATGGCCAAAGCCGGCCCTGCGGTGTCGCCGCTCGCCCCGAAATCCGTCCCCAACCTGCCGCCGCTGGCGGGGGTCCGACTCGCAACCGGCGCCGCCGGGGTGCGCTACGCCGACCGCACCGACGTGCTGATGGCGGTTTTTCCGCCGGGAACCCAGGTCGCGGGGGTCTTCACCAGATCGAAGACCGCTTCGGCGCCGGTCGAATGGTGCAAGGCAGCGCTCAAGAGCGGACAGGCGCGCGGGCTGATCGTGAACAGCGGCAACGCCAACGCCTTCACCGGCAAGGAAGGGTTCGAGGGCGCGCGCTCGGTCGCGGAATCGGCCGCCGGCGTTATCGGGTGCCGGCCGTCGGAGGTCTTTCTCGCCTCGACCGGCGTGATCGGCGAGCCGCTGCCGGCCGAGAAGATCACCAAAATCCTGGGCAAGATCGCCGAGAACGCGTCGGCTGGCGAATGGAAGGCGGCCGCGGCCACGATCATGACCACCGACACCTATCCGAAGGTCGCGACCGCCAGCGCTTCGATCGACGGTAAACGGGTCACCATCAACGGCATCGCCAAAGGCTCCGGCATGATCGCGCCGGACATGGCGACGATGCTGAGCTTCGTGTTTACCGATGCCGCGCTGCCGGCGAACGTCCTGCAGGATTTGCTCACTGCCGGCGTGCAGCCATCGTTCAATGCCATCACGGTGGACAGCGACACCTCCACCAGCGACACGCTGCTGCTGTTTGCAACGGGCAAGGGCGCAAAGCATGCGACCATCACCAAGCCGGCGGACAAGCGGCTCACGGATTTCCGCAAGAAGCTGGATGAGGTGTTGCTGTCGCTCGCGCTGCAGGTGGTGCGCGACGGCGAAGGCGCGCAGAAACTGATCCGCATCGACGTGAGCGGCGCGGAGAGCAACGAGGCCGCAAAGAAGATCGGCCTTGCGATCGCCAACTCGCCGTTGGTGAAGACCGCGATCGCCGGCAACGATGCGAACTGGGGCCGCATCGTGATGGCGGTCGGAAAATCCGGCGAAGCGGCGGACCGCGACACATTGAAGATCTCCTTCGGCGGCCACGTCGTCGCCGAAAAAGGCGCCCGTGCTGCGAAATACAACGAAGCCACCGCGACCAAAGTGGTGTCGGGCCGCGAAGTGGAGATCGCCGTCGACCTCGGCATCGGCAAAGGCACCGCGCGGGTGTGGACCTGCGACCTCACCCACGGCTACATCGACATCAACGGCAGCTATCGTAGTTAGGGCTGTGCGACTCTTCACCCCTTCAAGGCGATTCACTTCAAACTCGTTCCAAGGTTCGCGGGGCCTTGGCCGCGATCGCGCGCTTTGTCTGCGCTTGCCGGCCGGTCTTGTTACCTGGTCACGCGAACCTACGTTATCGCCTTGCGTATCGCGGCGATGACGGCGGCGGGCTGGTCGATTTCGATGTAGTGGGCGCTCACCGGCACGATGGTGTTGCTGCCGCGTCTCGAGAGGGCTGCAAGCCTGTCATGCCCACCGATCCAGGCTTTGTCCACGGATGCGTTCTGCGCGGCGGTCAACCCGGGTCTCGTTCCCGGCTTGCTGCGTCAGGATGATCAGCTACGATCATGGCGTCTTGGACGGTGCAGGCACCGGCGGCGCCGAAGCATCGGCGGCGGTGATGTAGAGCGTTCTCTCGTCGCTCGCGATATACAGATGCAGTTTCCGCAACACATTGAATCCGAGGTAAACGTCGACCGCGCCGTAGCAGGTTTTGAAGTCGCCCCTATCGAGAATGACCGTGCCGTTACAGCGTGGCCCGGTATCCACCACGATATCGATTGCCGGATTGTTAATGGCGACGCCGCCGAACAGCATCTGTTTGAACGGATAGCGGTAAACCGATGGCGTGCCATCGGTGTTGCGCGCCGCGACCGTCATGCCGGGCGAGTCCGGCGTCAGATCGAACAGCTGCTTTGCGGCCGACAGCATCATCGAACTGTGTTCGTCGGTGGTCGCGAACGAAGTCTTGACTGTCTTGCCGTCCATTTCGGCGCGCAGATAGGTCTGGTGGATAGCGCCCAGGCGAAAGGGAAACGATGCGAACGTGTCTGTCCAGTAGACCACGTTGCCCTCGCAATGATCGGGCGAAAACAGATTGAGCTTCGCTTTCTTGAAATCGATCTCCGCGTCCAGCTTGTCGAAGAGACCGGTGCCGAGAATGCCCACCACGTCCGGCGGCAATTTATTGCCGCCAAACATCAGAACCTTGGCGTTTTCCACTTTGATCCTGCCGATCTGAAAATCCGGCAGCACGACTTGCTTTGCCACCTTGTCGCCTGCGTAAGTCACACCCGCGATGCCACCCGGTAAATCGAGTTGCCTGAGTTGCAACTCATTGGCGAGGCTTTCGCGGACGCCAGTGTCGGGAACCGCAAGATCGATCATCATCCTGCGGTCGGCATTCGCGATCTTCACCGGCACGGTCATCGCGCCGCCATCGAACGCGATATCGAGCGAGGCGAATTCCTTGAGCGTGCAGTCTGGCGCGGAATCGGCATGTGCTGCGGCGCATGCGGCAACCGTCGCGGCAGCGGCGAGAGAGACAAGTCGTTTCATCTGGTTTTGGAAAAAATAGTGACAGGTGCACCATATCCTTACACCACCTGCAGTCTACGTCGAAATGCTCGCAGGCTACCGCCGCCGTTTCTTGCGGAAGCTCGCCACCGCTTTGCGCACCGCTGAGTTCGCGGCTTTTGCGTCGCGCCAGCCGAGATAGGTGAGCTCCTTGCCGGTGCCCACGACGGCTGCCTTGAAGAAGCGTTCGAGCCTCTTCTTGTTCTTTGCGAGTTTCGCGGCTGCTGCTTTCGCATCGTCCGGTTTCGTTTCGATCGACGGCACGAAGATCACGCGGTCGTTGCGAAAGGTCTTTCCTTTCTCGCGCTGCTGCACCTCCAGCACGCCGACCGCGCGGCAGGAGAACACCGCACCTGGGAAACTCGTATCGTCGTGCAGGATCATCGCATCGAGCGGATCGCCGTCGGAGGCTGCCGTCGACGGGACGAAGCCCCAGTCGAACGGATAGGCGAGCCGGCCTTTCAGCGAGCGCACATATTTGAAAGCGCCGAGCCTGGAATCGAATTTGAACTTGGCGGTTGCCCCCTTCGGCGTTTCCACCACCACCTGGGTGCGCTCTTTCGCACCGCGCGCCGGCAAGTTTTCAAGATTGTTCACGGACGGTTTCCCCCTTGTCCCCGAAAGCGAATGCAGGGATTGTCTTATGACGGCGGCGTGACGGTTTGTGTAAAGGTCCGGTCCGCTTTTAAGCCTTTTCGTAATCCTTTTCTTTAGCAGCCCATTAACGGGGGCGGCTCATCGTCAGGAGAACAACGCATGACGGCTCCAAAGATCGTTCTGGTCGCCGCCTGCGCGCTTGTCGATGCCGACGGACGGGTGCTGATCGCTCAACGCCCGCCCGGAAAGGACATGGAAGGGCTATGGGAATTTCCGGGTGGGAAGATCGAGCCGGGGGAACGTCCGGAGGATACCGTGATCCGCGAACTGGCGGAGGAACTTTCCATCGTGGTGAAGGAGGCCTGTCTCGCGCCGCTGACCTTTGCTTCGCACAGCTACACGAATTTCCATCTGCTGATGCCCCTCTACATCTGCCGCCGCTGGGACGGCCAGGTGGCGGCGCGCGAACACAAGGCATTGAAATGGGTGAGGCCGCAGGTTTTGCGAGACTATCCTATGCCGCCGGCCGACCTGCCGATCATTCCCGTTTTGCGCGATTTGTTGGGAAATGCCGCGGCGACGTAGAGGGCGCGACAGCCATCGAATACGCCATGATCGCATCCATCATCTCGATCGCCATCTTCGCGGCGGTCCAGAGCATCGGCCAAACCGTCAGCCACTTCTTCTCTGAGGTGGTCGCACCGTTCGTCTAGCGCTTGCGGTTTATGGTGTCGCCTGCGGGGCGCTCGACCGTGCCCAGCGCGTTGGCCAGGCGCATCTTCGCCGTTCCGGGACGCAGCGGTTTCTGCTGGCTCTCGTGCGGCGCCCAACCGGTGAGGTAGAGCGTATCGAACGTCGCGCGCAGCCGCCCGTCCGGCTCTGCGTGCATTTCCACATAATGCGAGAGGGCACGGGCCAGCACAGCCGGCGGCAGCGATTTCGTCTCGCGCTCCGCCAGCGCATTGGTTTCGCCGGCCGCGCGCAGATCGCCGACCAGCGTCGTGAAATCGCGGTAACGAACGGTGGTCCGTTCGACATCGGCGACCGGCAGAGCGAAGCCGGCCCTTTGCAACAGGCCGCCCATGTCGCGCACATCCGCGAACGGCGCGACCCGGGGCGACACGCCGCCTGTCGTTTCGCTTTCTCCCACGCCCAGCGCATCGCGCAATTCGCGCAACGTCTCGCCGCCGAGAAGCGCTGCCATGAAAAGACCGTCCGGCTTCAGCGCACGGCGGATCTGGATCAGAAGGCCGGGCAGGTCGTTGACGGCATGCAGCGCGAACACACTGATCGCGAGATCGAGGCTTTCTTCCGGCAGCTCGAGCGTTTCGTCGCTGCCGATGGGCAGGCGCAGCCATTCCTGCGCGTGTCCTTTCAGGATGGCAAAACTTTCGCCGCGGCTGCCGATATCGGCGGCCAGGTGGAAGCTGCGTTTGACCGCCGACAGGCGTTCGGCGATCCCGTCCGCCGCCTCGCGCACCAGGAAGCTGTCGCCGATGCGTTCGGCACGCGCGAGACGGTGCGTGCGCGCCTTCCAGTCGAAGATCTTCGGCGGACCCATGGGCACAGCGAACTTACGCCAACCGGCCCGCCGTCAGCCAGATGTCAGCGGCTCGCCTGTTGCGAGGCCATCGCGGTTTGTACGCCGGCCACGTTCGCCGCCCCTTCGGGAACCGTGATCGACGAGCCGTGGAAATCCGCACCGATCGGCTCGACCGCGCCGCCAAGACACTTGCCGAGGAAACTCTCGGCCACCGCGTTGAACGCGATGTTGTTCTCCGGCCGATGGAAGCCATGGCCTTCGTCGGGGAACAGGACGTAGGTCACCGGAATGCCTTTGGCCTTCATCGCCGCCACGATCTGGTCGCTCTCGCGCTTGTTCACCCGGGGATCGTTGGCGCCGGCGCCGATCAGCAGCGGCACCTTGATCTGGTCGACATAGGTGAGCGGCGAACGCTCCTTCAGCATTGCGCGGCCTGCATCGGTGCGAGGATCGCCCATGCGCTGTGCGAACTGGTTGAACAGCGCCTTCCAATAGGGCGGGATGGTCTGCAGCAGGGTGAACAGGTTGGACGGTCCGACGATGTCGACCCCGCAGCGGAATTTGTCCGGCGTCATCGTCACCCCGGCGAGCGTCGCGTAACCGCCATACGAGCCGCCGGCGATCGCCACCATGTCCGGTGTCGTGATCCTATGATCGACGGCGTAGTCCACTGCGTCGAGCAGATCGTCGTGCATCTTGCGGCCCCATTGCAGGTCGCCTGCGCTGATGAACGCTTTTCCGAACCCGGTCGAGGCGCGGTAGTTCACCGACAGCACGGCATAGCCGCGGTTCGCCAGCCACTGATGCCAGCTGCCGTAGCCGAGAACGTCGCGTCCCCACGGTCCGCCATGGACAAACAGCACCATCGGCAGGGGATGATCGGGCACACCGTCGCCGTCCTTGTCCGATCCCGGCGGCAACGACAGGTAGGATACGAGCGTCAGCCCGTCGCGTGCCTTGATCTCCAGCGGATACATCGGCGCGAGCGGCTTGCCTTCGAGCTCCGGCCGCGTGGTGAACAGCTTGGTCAGCTTCTTCGTGCCGCGATCGTAAAGATAATACGACGACGGCTCGGTGATGCGGTCGATCTGCACGGTCCAGATGCGGTCGTCATCGGATTGGCTCGCGATCCGCCACAAGCCATTGCCGGCGGCGGTGTTCAGCGCGTCGATGTCGGTCGCGACGGTCTTGCCGAGCGGATGCCAGACCGGACGCAGATAATTGACCGTGTAGGCTTCCGGCTCGCCGGTCATTGGATTGACGACCGGCTCTTCCAGATCGGCCTTGGCGTCCTCGGCCACGATCTTCGTCGCGCCGGTGGCCGGATTGAGCACGTCGAGCGCGGCGGTGTCGCGGTTGCGGCTGTCGAGAAAATAGACGTGGTGGGAATCCGTCGCGCCGAGCGGCGCCGTCGTCAGCGAATCTTCGAGACCGAATTTGAAGACCGGCGTCAGCTTGCCGTCGGCGCCGAACCGCTCGATCTGGGAGCCGCCGTCCTCGAGGCTCTTCTGCGCCAGAACGAGATGAAGTTTGCGCTCGGCGACGACGCCGGAGTAACCGCCGGGATTCTGCCAGACCAGCGTGAGTTTTCCGCTCGTGGGATTGAGCTTGTAAACGTCATGCCATTGCGGATCGCGATTGTTGATGCCGATGAGAACCGCATCCTTGACGTCCGGACTGATCGCAATCGGTTCGACGCGCGTCTTGTCGAACGGCGTGTAGGCCTGCGTCTTGCCGTCCAACGACACGCCGTACAACAGGTAATTCTCCGTACCGCCGGTGTCCTGCAGGTAGAGCAAACGTGATGAGTCCGGCGCCCAGAAGAACGCGGGGATCGGCCGGGTCTTCTCGTCGGACAACGGCCGCGCTTTGTCGGGGGCGTTCACCGGCGCCACCCAGATGTTGAGTACGCCATTGCGCGGCGCCAGAAACGCTACGTTGCGTCCGTCAGGACTGACGGTCGCTGCCGCTCTGCTGGGGTTGCCGAAGAACATGCTGCGCGGAATCTGCACCGCAGCCGGCTGGGCTATAGCCGAGCCCGGCTTTGCGACCGGATCGGTCTGTCCAAAACCGGTGTTCAACAGAAGCGCGAGCGCCGTCGCGCCGGCAAAGACAATCCTCTTCATGGCGATCTCCCCATCGCTGGCCGTACAAAACGGCGCCCGTTTGAGTCAGTATTGCGCCGGACACCACAAAAAGCGCCAGTCCTCCATGGCGAGCTTGCCGAACATTTTTAACCGGAGCACGCGCGCCGTGCTCGACGTGTTGTTTCCGCCGCTCTGCATCGCCTGCCGGGCGCCGGTGCGGGACACCGGTGGTCTGTGCGCCGCGTGCTGGAACGGCATCTCCTTCCTGGAAGGGCCGATGTGCGTCTGCTGCGGTCTCCCGTTCGAGATTGATCCGGGACCGGGCACCCTTTGCGGCGCGTGCCATGCGCGCAGGCCCGCGTTCGATAAGGCGCGCTCGGTGATGCAGTACGACGATGCGAGCAAGGGGCCACTGCTGGCCCTGAAGCATGGCGACCGGCTCGACCTCGTGCCGGGTCTGTCGCGTTGGCTGGCGCGCGCCGGACGAGAGCTTTTGGACGACGCCGATCTCATCGTGCCCGTTCCGCTGCATCCGTGGCGGCTCTGGCAGCGCCGCTACAACCAGTCTGCCGAGCTGGCGCGCCAGCTGGGGGCGCTATCGGGCAAGGCCGTCGACAACCATGCGCTGGTCCGCAAGCGCCGTACCCCCAGCCAGGGCGAAATGCCGTCTGCCAAGGCCCGGCGGCGCAATATGCTCGGCGCCTTTGCCGCGCGTCCCGGCGCTGCTCTGAAAGGCGCCAATGTGCTCCTGATCGACGATGTCCTGACCACCGGCGCGACTGTCGAGGCATGTGCCCGCGCCCTGAAGCGCGCCGGAGCGTCGCAGGTCGCGGTTTTGACCCTCGCGCGCGTTGTCCGGCCTTTAACCGCGGCTCTATAAAAGTCACAATTGTGTCGTGGAATCAGGCGCGTCATGGCTCCGATCAAGATCTACACCACACCGATTTGTCCCTATTGCGTAAGGGCGAAGGCGCTTCTGAAGAAGAAGGGGGCGCCCTACGAAGAGATCGACGTTTTCATGGATCCCGACCGGCGCGAGGAGATGGAAACCGTCTCGAAGCGCCGCACCGTGCCGCAGATTTTCATCGGCGACCGGCATGTCGGCGGCTGTGACGATCTCTACGCCCTCGAACAGCAGGGCAAGCTGGACCCGCTGTTGGCGGACTAGGTTCCGCGCTAGCATGACGGCATGACCAAGTTCAAAGCCGCCTGTGTACAGCTTCGCTCGACCGACGATGTCCTGGAAAACGTCCGTTTGACGTCGGCGCTCGTGCGCGACGCGGCAGCGCAAGGCGCACAGTTCATCGCGACGCCGGAGAACACGACGCTGATGGCGCCCGACGGCGGCGCCAAGCTCGAGCGCTCTTACGATGAGGAACACGATCCCGCGCTCCCGGCGTTCCGCGCACTGGCGGAAGAGCTCGGGATTTGGCTGCTGATCGGTTCGCTCGCGATCAAGGTGAGCGACACCAAGACGGCAAACCGGGAATTTCTGATCGATCCGAAAGGACGCGTGACCGCGCGCTATTCGAAGATCCATCTGTTCGATGTCGATCTGCCGTCCGGCGAAAAGTATCGCGAGTCCAACACCGTTGCCGGCGGTGATACCGCCGTCTTGGCGGATACGCCGTGGGGCAAGGTCGGACTCACGATCTGCTACGACCTGCGGTTTCCGCAGCTCTATCGCAAGCTCGCGCAAAACGGCGCGTTTCTGCTAACGGTTCCTAGCGCGTTCACCGAAACGACCGGCAAGGCGCATTGGCATCTGTTGCTGCGCGCCCGCGCGATCGAAAACGGCGCCTTCGTGCTGGCCCCGGCACAAGGTGGCACGCACGCCAACGGGCGCAAGACCTACGGCCATTCGCTGATTGTCGCTCCCTGGGGCGAAGTGCTGGCAGAAGCGGGAACGGAGCCTGGTGTGATTGTCGCGGAGATCGATCCCGCTGCTGTCACGGATGCGCGCCAGCGCGTGCCAAACTTGCAGCATGACCGGGACTTCCAGGGGCCGTAGAGCGGCGATCGGCTTCCGCGCCCATTCGGGTTGGGCCTGCGCCATCCTTCTGGCCGGATCGAAGACGGCGCCGGACATCCTGGACCGGCGGCGTGTCGCACTCTACGACCCGGCCATCGCCGGATCGAAACAACCGTTCCATCATGCCGAGCCGATGCCGTTTGCGCGCGGCGAGGCCTTCATCGCGCGCTGCACCAGATCGTCCGATGCGCTGGCTTCGGTTGCACTGCGCGAACTGCGCACGGTGGCGGAGAAGAACGGCGTTGAAATCGCAACTTGCGGGATCACGACAGCCTCCGGCCGGCCGCTGCCCGATCTCAGATCGATCCTGGCGTCGCATACGCTGATCCACGCCGCGGAGGGCGAGTTCAACCGCGACCGGCTGGCGAATGCCTGCGAAAGCGCGAAGGTCGCAGTCGCGCGGGTGAAGGAACGCGACGTCGCGGACTGGCTCGCAGCGCGGCTCAATCTCACGGACACAGCGCTCAAAACCCAGCTCTCGGTGTGGGGCAAGGCGCTCGGACCGCCCTGGACCGCCGATGAGAAGCTCGCGACCATGGCGGCGTGGCTGGCACTCGCCGGCTAGGGCTGCTTGCGGAACGGGACGTTTACCCCCATTTTGTACTCTCCAGGACGTGTGGTTCGCAGCCACCGGAGAAAAGCGCGTGATCGTTTACAGTCTCAGTTGCACCAAAGGCCACGAGTTCGAAGGCTGGTTCCGGGACAGCGTCGCATTCGACCAACAGTCGAAAACTGGCAAGCTGGTTTGCCCGATCTGCAATTCGCGCAAAGTCACCAAGGCAATGATGGCGCCGTCCGTTTCGGGGACGAAGAAGAAGTCGGAACCCACGGCCAACCAGCTGCGCGAAATGCGCCAGTTCGTGACCGGCCTGCGCAAGCACATCGAGCAGAACGCGGACTATGTGGGCAAGGCGTTTGCAGAAGAAGCGCGCAAGATCCACTACGGTGAAACCGAGCATCGCCACATTTACGGTGAAGCAACGATCGAGGAAGCCAAGGAATTGGTGGAGGAGGGCGTCGATGTGGCGCCGCTCCCGCCGGACCTCAACGACGCAAACTGATCTTTTGCCAGTCTCTATCATGGCGAAATCCTTGGCGCGAATTAACCCGTTCACCGCCGCCGGATCCGGCTGATCTGTCCTCGATGCGCTAATGTGGACGGTGCTCTGCGGGGAGAACTCTCATGATCCAGAAAACGTCACTTGCACTTTTGGCGGCCTTGGCCGCGCTCGGTTCGGCTAACAGCGCACAGGCGATCAAGGCGGGCAGTTATTCCGGCTCAGCTGCCGATGGAACGTACATAGCGATGACCGTTACCGGCACCGGCCCGTTCACAATCACCGGTGTGAGTGTGAACTACATGGCACCTTGCAAAAAAAGCACACAGATCGCTAACGAAGGTTGGGGTTTTTATGTCGGCACGACTATTGTCGGCAAAACTACCGACTTCGTTTCTCACAACGACTTTTACTACATCCACGCAACCGCGGATTTTTCGACGAAAGATGAGGTCACCGGCCTGATCGGGAGCCGAACGGCTGTGTTCACTACGTGGACGACCTTGCCAACCGATGCAGCGTTCTGTGTTTCGCCTACCCAGGCGTACACCCTGAAATACCAAGGGCCAGTGGCGCCCACCCCGGCCATTTCGGCGGCCGTGCTGAGAACGGAGCCGTCCAAATAGGTCTATCGGCCGGCGACAAGCATGTAGTTGACGTCCAGATCGGACGACAGCACCCAGTCCCAGGACAAGGGATTGAAAACGATTCCCTGTCTTTTCAGAATGTTGAGGCCGCTGCCTTTAAGTATCGCCTGAAGTCTGGCAGGTTCGGCGAAGCGGTTCCAGTCGTGGGTGCCGCGCGGGAGCCAGCCGAGAATGTACTCGGCGCCGATCTTTGCCAGCGCCAACGATTTGAGCGTCTTGTTGAGCGTCGCGACGAACATCAACCCACCGGGTTTCACAAGCGTCGCGCATACGGCGAGGTAGCCCGCAAGGTCGCTGACGTGCTCGACCACTTCCATGTTCAGCACGACGTCGAACACCCGTCCTTCATCGGCCAGGGTCTCGGCCGTCGTCGCGCGGTAGCTGGGACCGGCGCCGCTCTTGGCCGCATGCGCCGCCGCGATGGAGATGTTCTTCTGGGATGGGTCGACGCCGAGCGTCTCAAAGCCCATCCGCGCCACGGGCTCGGACAGAAGTCCGCCGCCGCAGCCGATATCGAGCAGACTCAACCCCTCGAACGGGCGGAGTGCTTTCGTCGGTCGGCCGAAATGAGCCGCCGCTGTCTCGCGGATGAACTGCAGGCGCACCGGATTGAACTTGTGCAGTGGCGCGAACTTGCCGGTTGGGTCCCACCACTCGTCCGCCATCGCGCTGAATTTCGCGATCTCGGCAGGATCGACGGAGGGCTGTTCTTCGAGAACCGGCTGGGTCATTCGGACCGTTGAGTGAGCGGGACACGCCCGTTATAGGAGTTCGCGGGCGCAACATAGCACACCGGACGAGTCGGCAAGCGATGGCCAAGATCGTGATGAAATTCGGCGGCACTTCGGTGGCCGACCTGGATCGCATCCGTCACGTTGCGACGCTGATCAAGCGCGAGGTCGATGCCGGCAACCAGGTTGCCGTCACTGTTTCGGCAATGGCAGGCGAGACCAACAAGCTGGTCGCCTGGGCCAGGGAATTGAACCCGCGTTACGACACCCAGGAATACGACGTCGTGGTGGCGGCCGGCGAACAGGTGTCGGCCGGGCTGACCGCGATCGCACTGCAGACCATCGGCGTTTCGGCGCGCTCCTGGATGGGGTGGCAGATTCCGGTGCGCACGTCGGCAATGCATGCGTCGGCGCGGATCGAGGCGATCGACAATCTGTCGATCGATGAAGGACTGGGGCGCGGCGAGGTCGCCGTCGTCGCCGGGTTCCAGGGCATTTCGCCGAACGGCCGCGTCACCACGATCGGCCGCGGCGGCGGCGATACTTCGGCTGTGGCCGTTGCCGCGGCGCTGAAAGCGGATCGTTGCGACATCTACACCGACGTCGACGGCGTCTACACCACCGATCCCCGCATCGTCGCCAAGGCGCGGAGGCTGCCAAAAATCGCCTACGAAGAAATGCTGGAGATGGCGTCGCTCGGCGCGAAGGTGCTGCAGACCCGCGCGGTCGAGATCGCCATGCTGCACCGGGTGCCGGTTCGCGTGCTGTCCACCTTCAAGCCGGAAGCCGGCGGCACGCTTGTTTGCGACGAGGATGACATCATGGAAAAGAAGCCCGTCAGCGGCATCGCCTATTCGCGCGACGAAGCCAAGATCACGCTGCACCGGATCGAGGACAAGCCCGGCATCGCCGCGTCGATCTTCGGACCGTTGTCGGACGCCGGCGTCAATGTCGACATGATCGTCCAGAACGTGGCACCGGACGGCAAGAAGACCGACCTGACCTTCACGGTAAGCCGCAGCGAACTGGATCGCGCGCTGGCCGCGATCGAAGCGGCGTCGTCCGCCATCGGTTACCGCGACCTGACCTCGGCTGCCGACGTTGCGAAGGTGTCCATCATCGGAATCGGCATGCGCCAGCATCCCGGCGTTGCCCAGACGATGTTCCGCACGCTGTCGGAAAAAGGAATCAACATTCAGGTGATCTCCACCTCGGAGATCAAAGTCAGTGTGCTGATTGCGGAAGAGTATGTGGAATTGGCCGTTCGTGCCCTACACTCGGCATATGAACTGGACGTCGCTTAACGAGGAAACACGCTGATGGCGGTCGCGGCAGGCGGCCCGCGGCTTCTCTTGCGCAAACTCCGCGAGATCATGGCGGAGCGGTCAAGCGCGCAAAGCCGCCTGGACAAGCTGGTACGCGTGATCGCGACCAACATGGTCGCGGAAGTCTGCTCGATCTATCTGCGCCGCGCCGGCAAGCTGCTTGAACTGTTCGCGACCGAGGGTTTGAATCCGAACGCGGTGCACAACACCCGCATGAAGGAGGGGGAGGGCCTTGTCGGTCTCGTCGCCGACAGTGCCGAGCCGGTGAACCTTTCCGACGCACCGAACGATCCGCATTTCTCCTACCGTCCGGAAGTCGGCGAAGATCCCTACAAATCGTTCCTTGGCGTGCCGATCGTGCGCGGCGGCCAGGTGTTCGGTGTGCTCACGGTGCAGAACCGTGCCGCCGTGCTTTACGCCGAAGAAGAAGTGGAAGCGCTGCAGACCGTGGCGATGGTCCTTGCCGAGGTCGTGGCCCAGGGCACCTTCTTCAATCTTGCCGAACTGGACGAGCCGGAACTGCGCGCCGACCGGCCGCTCGCCATCCGCGGGGAAGGATTCTCGGACGGCGTCGCCGTTGGCATCGTCTGCCTGCACGAACCGCGTGTCCGGGTCGACCGGATGATCGCCGACAATCCGCAGGAGGAACTGAAGCGCCTCGAAGACGCCATCGCGGCCCTGCGGGATTCTGTCGACAAGATGCTCGACGCCAGCGAACTCGATCTGACGGGCGAAGGGCGCGAGATCATCGAAACCTATCGCATGTTCGCCCATGACCAAGGCTGGCGGCAGCGTATGCGCAGCGCTGTGCGCGACGGTCTGACGGCGGAAGCCGCTGTCGAGCGCGTGCAGGACGACACGCGCCTTCGCATGAACCGCATCGGCGATCCGATCCTGCGCGATCGCGCGCACGATCTCGACGATCTCGCCCGGCGCCTGCTGCGGCATCTGACGGGTGAAGCGGCGCAGCCGGCCGCGCATGAATTACCACCCAATTCAGTCGTGGTGGCGCGCAACATGGGGCCGGCCGATCTGCTCGACTACAGCGGCGAAAACCTCGCCGGTCTGGTGATCGAAGACGTGGCGATGACATCGCACGTAGCGATCGTCGCCCGCTCGATGGGCGTACCGCTCGTCGGCAACGTCGAAGGCATTTCCGATATCGCGCGCGCCGGCAACGCCATCGTGATCGACGGCCAGACCGGCGAAGTCCATCTGCGGCCGATGCCGGACATCGTGTCGGCGTTCGAAGGCAAGAAAGCGGTGCATGCCTCGCGCGTCGCGCGCTTCGCCGAAGTGCGCGATCTTCCTGCCGTCACCAAAGACGGTGTGCCGATCCGGCTGATGATGAACGCCGGATTGCTGCTCGACATGCCGCATCTGCGCGAAAGCGGCGCCGACGGTGTCGGGCTCTTCCGCACCGAGCTTCAGTTCATGATCGGCGAGACGATGCCGCGTCTTGCCGACCAGGTGGCGTTCTACAAGCAGGTGATCGACGCCGCCTGTGACAGACCGGTGGTTTTCCGCACCCTCGATCTGGGCGGTGACAAGGTGCTGCCCTACGCGCGGTTCGAGCGCGAGGAGAATCCGGCGCTCGGTTGGCGCGCCATCCGGATCGCGCTCGATCGGCCGGCGCTGCTGCGTTATCAGGTTCGCGCGCTGCTGATCGCGGCAGCGGGACGGACGCTGCGAATCCTGCTGCCGCTCATCAGCGATGTCGCCGAGTTCAACACGGCGCGCGCGTTGATCGATCGAGAACTCGAGCGGGCGCGGCTTCTGCGTCAACCGCAGCCGCGCCAGACCATGGTCGGTGCGATGCTGGAAGTGCCGGCATTGATGTTCATGCTGCCGCAGATTCTGCGCAGCGCCGATTTCGTCTCGATCGGCTCCAACGATCTGCTGCAGTTCGTCTTTGCCGTGGATCGCACCAACCCCCGGGTTGCGCGCCGCTACGATCCGCTGAATCCGGCATCTCTCACCTTGATCCGGCAGATCGTGCGCAGCGCGGACGAGGCAGGCGGCGGCGGGGAACTTTCCCTCTGCGGCGAAATGGCCGGAAAGCCGCTCGATGCGATGGCGCTGATCGCGCTGGGCCTGCGCACGTTGTCGATGCAGCCGGCACAGATCGGCCTCATCAAGACGATGATCCGCAGCATCGACACGCGCGAGATTGCGCCTTTTGTCGACCAGCTATGCCACCGCACCGACCACAGCTTGCGCACCAGGCTGCTCGCCTTTGCGGCGGAACATGGCGTCGTCCTGGCGTGACGGGAATGTGAACGGCGGGCGGTGCGCGAGGCCTTGAGAATCCCGCGGTTCTGTAGGGACAATGCGTTGTTTTTAAATCTGCAGGGATTTCCATGCGCAATGTCGTTTTTGCTGCGGTTTCCGTATTGGCCTTGAGCGCTGCACCCATCACTTATGCGGACGAACAGGCGCCGCTGTCTGTCACCACGGCAGCGCCGGTCCCTACCACGACGCCGGCAACGCCCGTCGCTGCTGCGAAAGACCCCAACGAAATCGAATGCCGGCGTTTGTTGAACACAGGTGAGCTAACTCCGGGGCCTAAAGTCTGCCACACACGCGCGCAGTGGGAGGAAATCCAGTATGAGCCGCAGTGAGAAGTGGAACGCGCGCAGGGCCATGCTTGGGAACCTCCGCCGCATTAGCACGCGTTGGCGAAAGCGCGTGTTGGTCTCGCAGAGCGCACACGCATCTGTGAAACATTAATGTGAACGCTCGCCTAAAAGACGAGGTCTTGAGAATCCCGGTTGGTTCTGCAAAAGAGACCGTGTCTTTCTCAGGTATCGGGGTTTTCATGCGCAACGTGGTTTTCACCGCTGTTTCCATATTCGCGATGAGCTTGGCTTCCGCCGTGTATGCGGACGAACAGACTGCGCCGCCGCCGGGAACGACCAGCACCACATCCACGACGACGACGACAACTACGACTGTGGCGGCGAAAGACCCCGGCGAAGTGCAGTGCAAGCGCTTCAAAGTCACGGGCGAGCTGATTCCCGGCCCGAAGATTTGTCACACCCGCGCCGAATGGGAAGAAATCCAACGGCAGTCTCAGATGGAACTCGAGCGGGCTCAGGGCGTCGGAACTGCCCCGTCTTCGAAGTAGACACTTCCGGCGAGCGACTGCGTCAAATCCGGCGGCGTGATGAAGCGGCTGGCCTTACCGGGGGCAAGCCGCTATTGGTACCGCGATGAGCAAAGTCACGCGCCTGAACGTCGAAGAAGACGGCGAATTGAGCCGCAAACGCATACACTTACGTGAAATTTCCGGCGATCTGGATGCGGCTTTGGAAAGCGTTGGGCAGGATCTTCGGGCGGCACGTCTCCGGCGCGGCGATGACCTCGCGACGGTGTCCAAAGCCCTCAAGATTCGTAAGGATCATCTGGAAGCCCTCGAAGAGGGCCGGATCGGGGATTTGCCAGGACGCACCTATGCGGTGGGTTTCGTCCGCACCTATGCCGACTATCTGGGCTTGGGTGCCGCGCAATATGTGGAGCGTTACAAGGCGGAGATCGAAGGCCGGACCGAAGAACGGGAGCCGCCGCCCTATGCCGACGAACTCGACACCACCCGTTTCCCGTATGGCTGGGTAGTTGTCGGCGTCATCATTCTGGCTGTCATCGCCTACGGAACCTACCGTTTCGCAACCGCGCCGGATTCCGCCAGCAACCAGCCCGTGGCGGCCGTGCCCGCACAGATGGTCGCGAAGCCGGAAATGGCGCCCGCACCGCACCCTCAGCCCGCGGTTAGTGCGCCGGCTAAAATGGCTCCCGCTCAAGCCATGTCTGGAGCAACGCCGCCAGCGGCGGTGCCGGAAGGACAGAAATACGGGCTTGGTAACGAAGGCTCGCGCGTTCTTCTGCGTGTGACGGCCCAAACGCGACTGCTGGTGACGGGCGCAGGCGCGAAGACCTATATCAACCGCATGCTGCAACCCGGCGATTCCTATCGCGTGCCCAATGCGACCGGCCTGACGCTCACGACGCCGAACGGCGGCGCCGTACAGGTCGAACTCGACGGTCAGGCGATGGGCGTTGCGGGACAGCCTTCTCAGGTGGTGGAAGGTCTGTCGCTCGATCCGCAGGCGATTGCCGATCGCAGCCACGGTCACCACGGCTGAACTGGAGCGCACCATGAGCGTACGCGCATACAGAGACATCATGCGGCGCAAGTCGCGGAAGATCCGGGTCGGCTCAGTGGAAGTCGGCGGCGATGCCCCGATCACCGTCCAGAGCATGACCAACACCGTGACAGCCGACATCCGCGGAACCATCGATCAGGTTCGCGCGCTGGAAGATGCCGGCGCCGACATCGTGCGTGTTTCTTGCCCCGACGAAGACGCAACGAAAGCGCTGAAGACTATCGTGAAGGCGGCGCGCGTTCCGATCGTTGCCGACATCCATTTCCACTACAAGCGCGCCATCGAGGCGGCCGAAGCGGGGGCTGCATGCCTGCGCATCAATCCCGGCAACATCGGCAGTGCGCAACGCGTGAAAGAGGTCGTGAAGGCTGCGAAGGATCGCGGTCTTTCGATGCGCATCGGCGTGAATGCCGGGTCGCTGGAAAAAGACCTGCTCGAGAAATACGGCGAGCCTTGTCCCGAAGCGATGGTAGAGAGCGCGTTGAACCATGCGCGCATCCTCGAAGACAACGACTTCTTCGAGTTCAAGATCAGCGTGAAGGCATCGGACGTGTTTCTCGCGGTGGCGGCGTATCAGGGTCTCGCAGAAGCGTGCGATTACCCGCTGCATCTGGGTATCACCGAAGCTGGCGGCCTGATGAGCGGCACGGTGAAATCGTCCATCGGCATGGGCATGCTCTTGTGGAGCGGTATCGGCGACACCATCCGCGTTTCGCTGTCGGCCGATCCGGTGGAAGAAATCCGCGCCGGCTTCGATATCCTGAAGTCGCTGAACCTGCGCCATCGCGGCGTGAATATCGTCTCCTGCCCGTCCTGCGCGCGGCAGGGCTTCAACGTGATCGAGACGGTCGGCATTCTCGAGCAGAAGCTCAAGCACATCTCGACGCCCATGACGCTCTCCATCATCGGCTGCGTCGTGAACGGGCCCGGCGAAGCGCGCGAGACCGACATGGGCTTCACCGGCGGCGGTGCGGGCAAGGGCGCCGGCATGATCTATCTGAACGGCAAACCGGCCTACAAGCTCGAGAATACCAAGCTGATCGATCATGTCGTCGAGCTTTGCGAGAAGAAGGCCGAAGAGATCGAAGCCTCGCGCCCAAAAGCGCTGGAACCGGCACAGTAAGCCGCAATATTCGCCAGTATTCGGCTTCGCGGAATTTGGCCAGCTTCCCATTTCCTCTATAGTCGTTGCGCACGGAGGGGAAGATCATGAGCATAACCAACGAGCCCGTTGCGGCAGTCAGTGCAGATCGGACAGTGGCCGAAGATGCTCCGGCGGCTGGCCGCCTCAGGCTTGCTGTCGCTGCCGGCCTTGGCGCGGCAGCCGCCGGCGCCGCGTTATGGGCGGTCGTAACGGTCGCTTCGAAATACGAACTCGGCATCATGGCCATCGCAGTCGGTTTCATGGTGGGCAAGGCGGTTTCGGCCGTCGCGCATTCGCGCAACCCGGCGTTCGGCATTGTGGGCGCGGCATGCAGTCTCGCCGGATGCGTGCTCGGAAACCTCTTGAGCGGCGTCGGCTTCCTCGCCGCGGCCGGCCACCTGGGCTACTTCGAGGCGCTGTCGAGACTCGACCCGGCCATTGCAATCCGGCTCATGACGGCCATGTTCAGCCCGATGGACCTGATCTTCTATGCCATCGGCATCTATGAAGGATATCGTTTCTCCGTTGTCAGATAGCACTGTCCCACCGCTGGAGCCGTTGCCCTCGGGCCAGGCGCAAACCGTTTCGGCTTCGCCGCCGGAGCCGGCCGCGCAATCCGCCATCATGCGTGGCGGCCTGCTGGCGTTTGCGGCGGTCAAGTTCAGCAAGCTCGCGTTGACGGTAGGCACGATGCTGCTGTCGATCTGGGCCTACAGCCTTGTGTTCGGCTGGCCCTACGCCGCCGGCTTCGTGCTGCTGATCCTCGTCCATGAGATGGGCCATTTCCTCGCGGCACGGCAGCGGGGACTGGATGTCGGTGCTCCGACGTTTATCCCCTTCATCGGCGCCTGGATTCAGCTCAAGGACCGTCCGCACAACGCGGAGATGGAGGCTTATGTCGGTCTTGCAGGCCCTCTGGCAGGCACCTTCGGTGCGAGCCTTTGCTATCTCGCAGGGCAGTATTTCCACGTTCCGCTGCTGCTCGCGCTTTCCTATGCCGGGTTCTTCATAAATCTCTTCAATCTCGTGCCGCTGTCGCCGTTCGACGGCGGCCGCGTAACGGCCGTTCTGTCGCCGCGGGTCTGGCTGGTTGGCGCTCCGCTGCTTGTCGCGATGTTCCTGTGGCGTCCGAGTCCCATCCTGATCGTCATGGCGATCCTTGCCGCGCCGCAGGTGATGGCGGCATTCCGCTACGATCCGCGGAAACCACAAAACGCGCTCTACTACGCGACATCCGCGCAAACCAAGCTGGTG
Source organism: Rhizomicrobium sp. (assembly GCA_036490455.1). GTDB lineage: Bacteria > Pseudomonadota > Alphaproteobacteria > Micropepsales > Micropepsaceae > Rhizomicrobium. The sequence goes on along the minus strand of DASXDS010000050.1, from coordinate 7,426 downwards.
TATGGCGCCGTGTATCTCGGACTGGTCGCTTTCCTGGCGCTGGGCAGCTATGAGGTTCACAATATGCTCGGCGCGGGTTAGAGACGCCCTCCAGAACTCGCACCCGTTGCAACAATGATTCCCGAGAACAAACTTGCGCGCCTTGTGGACCGCTTTCAGGCGATCGAGGCGGAGCTTGCCTCGGGCACCGCCGGCAACAGCTTCGTAAAACTGTCCAAGGAGCATGCCGAACTGCAACCGGTGGTGCAGGCGGCGGAAGCGTATCGGGCGGTTGCGAAACAGATCGGTGATGCCGAAACGCTCATTCACGATCCGAAGACGGATCCCGATATGCGCGCACTTGCGGAAGAAGAGCGGGCGGAGCTCAAAGAACAGTCTGCCAAACTCGAACACGATCTCAAGATCCAGCTGTTGCCGAAGGATGCGGCGGACGACTCCTCCGCCATCGTGGAAATCCGCCCGGGCACCGGTGGCGACGAGGCGGCGCTGTTCGCGGCCGATTTGCTCGGCATGTACCAGCGCTACGCCCAGTTGCAGGGTTGGAAGACCGAAACCATGTCGATGACCGAGAGCGAACTCGGCGGCATCAAGGAAGCCGTGCTGGAAGTGGAAGGGCGCGGCGCATTTGCGAAGCTGAAATTCGAGAGCGGCGTGCACCGGGTGCAGCGCGTGCCGGTCACCGAAGCGAGCGGGCGCATCCATACATCGGCCGCGACCGTTGCGGTTCTGCCGGAAGCGGAAGACGTCGATGTCGAGATCAACGAGAAGGATCTACGCATCGATGTCTATCGCGCGCAGGGTGCGGGCGGGCAGCACGTCAACAAGACGGAAAGCGCCGTGCGCGTGACGCATCTGCCGACCGGCATTGCGGTGGCGCAGCAGACGGAAAAATCGCAGCACAAGAACAAAGCGCAGGCGATGAAACTGCTGAAGGCCAAGCTTTATGCGATGGAGCGCGAGCGTGTGGATTCCGCGCGGGCCGGCGAGCGCAAGAGCATGGTTGGTTCCGGCGACCGGTCGGAGCGGATTCGCACCTACAATTTCCCGCAAGGGCGCGTGACCGATCATCGGATCAATTTGACGCTCTACAAACTCGACCGCATCATCACCGGCGACGATCTCGGCGACATCGTCGATGCGCTGGTGGCTGAAGATCAGGCGACGCGACTGGCGGAGATCGAGGCCGAAGGCGTGTGACCGACATCGCGACGCTGCTGGCCGAAGGTGCGAAACGTCTCGCAGCTGCGGGAATCGAGAGTCCACGGCGCGAAGCGCGACTTCTACTCGCCTATGCGCTCGGTGTTGAGCCGAACGAAATATTTCACCTCCCCCTCGTGGGGAGGTCGGAACGCGAAGCGTTCCGGGTGGGGGACGCGCGTCAAGCACCGAATCCCCACCCGGAAATACGCCGTGCTGCGCACGCCGCATTTCCGACCTCCCCACGAGGGGGAGGTGATGCCGAGTGCGCTCGTTTTGAGGAGCTCATTGCACGTCGCGCAGCACGCGAGCCGCTGGCTTACATCACAGGCAGCCGCGAGTTCTGGAGTCTGGACTTTCATGTCGGTCCGGGCGTGCTTATTCCGCGACCAGAGACGGAAACGCTCGTCGAAGAAGCACTGAAGGAATTTCCGGACAAGTCGTCGCCGCTGAACGTGCTTGATCTGGGCACCGGCACCGCGTGTCTGCCAATCGCGTTCCTGAGCGAATATCCCTGTGCCAGTGCGCTTGCCATCGATATGTCGGAGCGTGCGCTCGCTTGGGCCAAAGCGAATGTCGATAAGCATGCACTGACGTCGCGCTGTGCTCTGCGCCAGGGAAACTGGGCCGATGGCGTGGACGAGACCTTCGACATCATTTTCTCCAATCCGCCCTATATCGAGACCGCAACAATCCCAACGCTGGAGGCGGACGTCGCGGCGTTCGAACCTCAGACCGCGCTCGATGGCGGTGCGGACGGGCTGGGAGCTTATCGCCAGCTGGCCCCGGCGATCGCGGCGCACCTGAAGCCGAGTGGCCGCGCCTTTGTGGAACTCGGCATCGGCCAAGCTGACGCTGTCAGCGGCATCTTCGCCGAATCGGGACTTGAAACCATTCGGGTGGTTCCCGATTTATCAGGCATAGCCCGTTGTCTGGTGGCCGCAAAAGCGGCCAGGAACCGGCCTTAAGCCTGTCCAAAAAAACAGTTGGAAAGCTGGGCCGGAGCCGTTAGCTTCCGGGACCGTGGGACCAAGGATCCCATCCGGGCTCGGGGGGCTAAGACGCCAAGGCTTCGGGAAAGGCCGTCAGGTGACGGCGAGAGCGACGGACGCTCAATCCTTGTTTGAATGAAAGACGAGTCCGGGCGCGTTGAAGCGGTCGTTGCCGTATTCGAATTTGGTCGCAAGCGATTGCGAGCACGCATGCCCTTCCGACTCTTAAAGGGGTTACAGTGAAACGTTCACGCAGAGGCGGTCGCCGGCCGCAGCATTCCGGCAGCAGCAGTAGCAGCAGCAGAGACAACACCAACTACAACAACCCGAACCGGTCCTTCGATTCGAACGGTCCGGAGGTGAAAGTCCGCGGCTCGGCAACGCAGGTCTACGAAAAGTATCTGCAGCTCGCGCGCGACGCCAATTCGTCCGGCGATCGCGTGATGGCGGAGAACTATCTCCAGCACGCCGAACATTATTTCCGCATCATGGCGGCGCAGGCTGAAGCGCAGCAGCAATACCACCAGCAGAACGGCGGCGGTCAGCAGGGAAACCGGATTGCCGGGCAGGGTGACCAGCCCTATGTCCCGCAAAACAACGGCAATGGCCCGGCGTTTTCGCTGACTGACAACGCGGAAGAAGAGCAGCCGGAAGAAGCCGGCGCGGAGTAGGCGTTTGCGTTTGTTCCGCGTGCGCCCTAAAGCTCAGGCGGTGTACCCAAGGCCGGATTCGTCCGGTGGAATAGGCTGGCGACTGTGAAGGTCTCCCTCATCGGTTAGTCGATCCGTCTTCGTTTGAAGACTGGTTTTGACACGCAGGTTCGCCGATCGCGGGCGTGCGCCCGTATCGCTCTATTCTTCTCTTGGAGATTCCCGTTGCGGATTCAATTTCCGTCCGGCGCGCTGTGGCAGCACGCCGGCTTCATGCGGCTCTGGACTGCCCAGACCGTATCGTCCTTCGGCGCGCGCATCGCACGCGAAGGTTTTGGCATGGCCGCGATCTTGTCGATCCATGCGCGGCCGAGCCAACTCGGCATACTTGCGGCCCTGATCCAGGCGCCCAGCGTCCTGGTCGGCCTGTTCGGCGGTGGCTTTGTCGACCGCTCGCGCCGTCGCAGTATCATGATCGGTTCGGACCTGTTCCGGACCGCCATGTTGCTGACCATTCCAGTTGCGGCGTGGCTGCATCTGCTGGGCATGGTGCAGCTTTATGCCATCGCAGCACTCGTGGGCACGGCGAGCGTGTTCTTCGACATCGCAGATCACGCCTATCTGCCGTCGCTGATCGACCGGTCGCTGCTTCTGGACGGCAACACCAAGCTCGGTGTGACGGAATCGATTGCAGAGATCGGCGGGCCGGCGCTGGCGGGTGCGCTGTTCCAGCTGTTCACCGCGCCGATTGCCATGCTCGGCACCGCCGTGACGTATCTGCTGTCGGCAATCTTCCTGGTGACGATTCCGGTGCAGGAAACCTTACCGGCTCCTGGCAAGCAGCGGCCGCGCTGGCATCACGATCTGCGCGACGGTCTGGCCGCCATCATGGCGCAACCGCTGGTCCGGCCGCTGTTCGCGATGGCGGTCGTCTCGCCGTTGTTCGGCGCGTTCTTCTCGGCGCTCTATTCGCTCTATGCGTTGCGAGTCCTGGGCTTCACGCCGGCGATCCTTGGCGTCGTGATTGCAACGGGCGGGGTTGGCTCGCTATTTGGAGCCGGCCTTGCTGCGGTCATGGCAAGGCGATTCGGCGTGGGCCCGACTATCATCGTTTGCGGTTTCGCCTCGGTGCTGCTCGCGCTGCTCATTCCGCTGGCGAACGGCCCGATGGGGTTCAGGATCGGGCTGATGATGGTGAGCCAGTTCGGCGGCGATGCATTCGGTGTTGCGATCATCATCCTGGCGACCAGCCTGCGTCAGTCGGTGTTGCCGCCGGAATTGCTCGGCCGGACAGCCGGGATTTTCCGCGGGCTGGGCGGAGCGTTGGGGATCACGGGCGCGCTGGCTGGCGGCCTGCTTGGCGGGATGCTCGGTATCCGCCCGACGTTGTTCGTGGCGGTCGCAGGCTATGTCCTGACGCCGCTGGTCGCCCTGTTTTCTCCGCTTCGAAGTCTCCGGGAAATCCCGGAATATGAGGAAACGGCCACTTGAAGAGTACGGACCGGGAACCCAGATAAATCCATGGGAACGGTGCCCATCCGGGGCCGTATCCTAATTCCACGGGCTTGACCGACCGCCCTTAGCCGGGGGTCTGTATAAGTGCTTGAGAGGCGAACATGGACATCGAGAAATTCACCGAGCGGTCGCGCGGCTTCATTCAGTCTGCGCAAGGGTTGGCGCTTCGATCCAACCACCAGTATTTCAAACCCGAACACCTTCTGAAAGTCCTCCTCGACGATGAGGAAGGCCTTGCTGCGCGTTTGATCCGCGCGGCTGGCGGGCGCCCCGAAGAGGCGTTGCGCGAGACCGAGATGGCGCTTGCCAAGCTGCCCAAGGTCGAAGGCACCAATTCCGGGCAGGTCTATCTCGCGCCCGAGAGCGCGCGTGTGCTCGATTCCGCCGAGCAGATCGCGAAGAAGGCGGGCGACAGCTTCGTCACCGCCGAGACCATGCTGCTCGCGCTCACGATGGCGGCGGGCACGGACACAGCGCGCATCCTGAAAGATGCCGGCGTCAATCCGCAGAACCTGAACAAGGCGATCGCGGATCTGCGCCAGGGCCGCACCGCCGACAGCGCCTCGGCCGAGAGCCAGTACGACGCGCTGAAGAAATACGCCCGCGATCTCACCGAAGTGGCGCGGGCCGGCAAGCTCGATCCGGTGATCGGCCGCGACGAGGAAATCCGTCGTACGATCCAGGTGCTGGCGCGCCGCACCAAGAACAATCCGGTGCTCATCGGCGAGCCGGGCGTCGGCAAGACCGCGATCGCGGAAGGCCTGGCGTTGCGCATCGTCAATGGCGATGTACCGGAAAGCCTGCGCGACAAGCGCCTGATGGCGCTCGACATGGGCGCGCTGATCGCCGGCGCGAAATTCCGCGGCGAGTTCGAGGAGCGGCTGAAGGCCGTGCTCAACGAGGTCACCTCGGCGCAGGGCAAGATCATCCTCTTCATCGACGAGATGCACACCCTCGTCGGCGCCGGCAAGGCGGAAGGCGCGATGGACGCCTCCAACCTGCTGAAGCCGGCGCTGGCGCGCGGCGAGCTGCACTGCGTCGGCGCGACCACGCTCGACGAATACCGCAAGCATGTGGAGAAGGACGCGGCACTTGCACGGCGGTTCCAGCCCGTGTTCGTGAGCGAACCGACGGTGGAAGACACCATCTCCATCCTGCGCGGCATCAAGGAGAAATATGAAGTGCACCACGGCGTGCGCATCACCGACTCCGCGATCGTTGCCGCCGCAACGCTCTCCAACCGCTACATCACCGACCGCTTCCTGCCCGACAAGGCCATCGACCTGATGGACGAGGCGGCGAGCCGTCTGCGCATGCAGGTGGACTCCAAGCCGGAAGAGCTCGACGAACTCGACCGGCGCGTGATCCAGCTGAAGATAGAACGCGAGGCGCTGAAGAAGGAGACCGACAAGGCCTCCAGGGATCGCCTCGTCACGCTAGAAGGCGATCTCGTCGAGCTCGAAGAGAAGTCGGCAGCGATGACCGCCAAATGGCTCGAAGAGAAGAAGTCGGTCGCGGACGTGCAGGGCCTTAAGGAAAAGCTCGATGCGGCGCGTCAGGAGGTCGACGTCGCGCAGCGGCGGGGCGATTTCGCGCGCGCCGGCGAGCTGACCTATGGCGTCATCCCGGGGCTGGAAAAACAGCTCAAGGACATTGAAGAGAAGCAGAGCGCCGTGCTCGTGAACGAGGCGGTCACGCCGGAAAGCATCGCGCAGGTCGTTTCCCGGTGGACCGGCATCCCGGTCGACAAAATGCTGGAAGGCGAGCGCGAGAAGCTGCTCAAGATGGAAGAGGCGCTAGAAAAACGTGTCGTCGGTCAGGATGCTGCCGTGCGCGCGATCTCGAATGCGGTGCGCCGTGCGCGCGCCGGGTTGCAGGACCCGAACCGCCCGATCGGCTCGTTCCTGTTCCTGGGCCCCACGGGTGTGGGCAAGACCGAGCTCACCAAGGCGCTGGCCGAATATCTGTTCGACGACGACACCGCGATGGTGCGCATCGATATGAGCGAGTTCATGGAGAAGCACTCGGTGGCCCGCCTGATCGGTGCGCCGCCGGGCTATGTCGGCTACGAAGAGGGTGGCGTGCTCACCGAAGCGGTGCGGCGCCGGCCGTATCAGGTGATCCTGTTCGACGAAGTCGAGAAGGCGCACCACGACGTGTTCAACGTCCTGTTGCAGGTGCTCGACGACGGGCGGCTGACGGACGGGCAGGGCCGCACCGTCGATTTCCGCAATGTCGTGATCATCCTGACCTCGAACCTCGGCACGGAATTCCTGTCGACGGAAGGCGGAGCTACGCCTCAGGCCCGGGCGCAGGTGATGGACGCGGTGCGGGCGCATTTCCGTCCCGAATTCCTGAACCGCCTGGACGAGGTCATCCTGTTCAACCGCCTGTCGCGCACGAACATGGACAAGATCGTCGATATCCAGATGCTGCGGCTCGACAGGCTGCTCGCCGATCGCAAGATCGAAATCGATCTGGACGAGAAGGCGCGCGAATGGCTCGCCAATGCGGGCTACGATCCGGTCTATGGCGCACGGCCCCTGAAGCGGGTGATCCAGCGGCGTCTGCAGGATCCGCTTGCGCAACTCCTGCTCGAAGGCAAGATCGGCGACGGTGCGAAAGTGAAAGTCGGCGCGAACAAGACCGGCCTCGTCATCAACGGCCAGACCTTTGCCAACGACGACGACCTCGCACTGGACGACCTTCCCAGCCACGCGGTCCATTAATGCGAAAGGCCACGGTGGAGAGCCGTGGCCTTTTCTCTTTTTCGACTGTGCTTTTAAAGCACTGGGCTCGTCAACGATGATTGCTCTTCGCGTCGTTCGATGCGCTGTTCCAATCATTGTACTGCGCCAACGGGGTAGCTGATACTGTCTGCCCACTCGGCGGTTTAGAATTTGGCGGCGGGGGCTCGTTGTTGTCGGCCTGTTGCGCCCATGTAGGAACCTCCGACGGTGACGTTCTGACCTGCGCGGCCAGATCGGGGGGCAAAACACCGTTTTTCTCGATTGCAAACCGGAACTGGTGATCTTCTCCGTTCCATCGTACATTCAGATTGAATAGCTGCGG
>DASXDS010000030.1:0-16966 GCA_036490455.1 Rhizomicrobium sp. | reverse complement strand
CAACCATCCGCTCTCGACCTCGTGGTGTTAGCCGGGCATTCTTGTGCACGTTCATCCGGTCCTCCGAGATTGCTGTGGCTTTGACACCTTCAGCTTCTCTCGGTTCGGGCCGGATGGACAACCTATTGAAAGCTCACAGCTGGCGCGGCGACGCCGCGCTTGTTTGGCCGTCTCCCTCTCGTTTTCAACCAGCGAGTAGGAAGCGCTCACGCGCTTTTGGTACTCCCCGCGGCTTCGCTGACGGAACGGGCTGGAAGTTGCCGCTTTGGTTTGCTAAAGCCTCCATACCCGATATTCGAATGAGAGTGCCGACCATGAGTGCCGCTGCCGAACTTGCGCCCGCGAAACCTGCCATCGACAAGGACGCCCTGCTCAAAAAGTACCGTACCGAGCGCGACAAGCGGCTCCGCGCCGACGGCAGCGCCCAATACCTGCGGCTCGAAGGCCACCTCGCGGTCACCGCCGAAGATCCGTACACGCCGTTCCGGGAACGCGCGCCGAAGACCGATCACGTCACCTTCGCGTTCGTCGGCGGCGGCTTCGGCGGCCTCGTCACCGGCGCGCGGCTGGTCGAGGCCGGGGTGAAGGACGTGCGCATCATCGAGAAGGGCGGCGACTTCGGCGGCACCTGGTACTGGAACCGCTATCCCGGCGCGATGTGCGACACCGCCTCGATGGTCTACATGCCGCTGCTCGAAGAAACCGGCCACATGCCGAGCGAGAAATACGCGCACGCGCCCGAAATCCTCGAGCAGTGCCAGCGTATCGGCAAACAGTTCGGCCTCTACGACAACGCGCTGTTCCACACCGTCGTCACCGACATCGTGTGGCAGCAGGACAAGCACGCCTGGCTGATCAAGACCAACCGCGGCGATGCCTTCACCGCGCAGTTCATCGGGCTCGGCACCGGGCCGCTGCATGTCGCGAAGCTGCCCGGCATTCCAGGCATCGAGGATTTCAAGGGCCACACCTTCCACACCAGCCGCTGGGACTACGCCTACACCGGCGGCGATCCGAAAGGCGCACCGCTCGACAAGCTCGCCGACAAGCGCGTTGCGATCATCGGCACCGGCGCCACATCGGTGCAGGCGGTCCCGCATCTCGCGGGCCAGTGCAGGCAGCTCTATGTCGTGCAGCGCACGCCGTCATCCGTCGATGTGCGCGACAACAAGCCGATTGATCGGGAGTGGTTCTCGGAAATCGCAACACACGGCTGGCAGCAGCGCTGGCTGGAGAACTTCACCGCCAACCAGGCGGGCGGCAACGCCGAAGAAGACCTCGTGATGGACGGCTGGACCGACATCTCGCGCCGCATCCGTTCGCGCCTCGTCGGCGTGCCGCGCGAGAAACTGACCATGAAGGTCTTCATGGATGCCTTCGAAGACCTCGATTTCGAGAAGATGGAAGAGATTCGCGCCCGCGCCGAAACGGTGGTGAAGGACCCTGACACCGCCGAGAAGCTGAAGGCGTGGTACCGCCAGTTCTGCAAGCGACCGTGCTTCCACGACGAATATCTCGATGCGTTCAACGACCCGCACACAATGCTGGTCGATACCGACGGCAAGGGCGTCGAACGCATCACAAAGAAGGGCTTCGTCGTCGCTGGCCGCGAATACGAAGTCGACTGCATCATCTATGCGAGCGGCTTTGAGGTCGGTACCGAGTACACCCATCGTGCCGGCTTCGACGTGACTGGCCGCGATGGCCTCACGCTCTCGAAGGCGTGGAGCGACGGGATGCGCAGCAAGCACGGCACGCATGTGCACGGTTTCCCAAACCTGTTCTTCGTGCAGCCGACGCAGGGCGCGAACCTGATCTCCAACGTGCCGCACAACCTGACCGAGGCGGGCCGCACCATCGGCATGATCGTGCGCGAGGCGCTGGACCGCGGCGCGAAAGAGGTTGAAGTCACCGAAGAGGCACAGAAGGAATGGATCGACCTTCTGATGAGCGGCCCGGGCCGCATGATGGGTTCACCCGACTGCACGCCCGGCTACTACAACAACGAAGGCAAACCGTCGCCGAACGCGAAATACGCCGTCGGCTATCCGGCGGGCGCGAGCGCGTACTTCAAGTACCTCCACGACTGGCGCAACTCGGGCAAGTTCGAGGGACTGGCATTTCGGTAGCGCTACACCTGTTCGAAACGAATGTGGTCTCCACCCTCCCCTTGAGGGAGGGTCGAAATTTGCGGAGCGCAGTGGAGCAAAATTCGGGGAGGGGCTCAATCGTTCGCAAAGCCCCTCCCCGAAAAATCCTTCGCTACGCTCACGGATTTTTCGACCCTCCCTCAAGGGGAGGGTGGATAGTTTGCGAAGTCGATCCAAAAAGATTCTAGTTAGAGCTAACGATGCGCCGTTCGCGGTCGGCGGCATAGGCGAGGGCGGCGCGGATATCGTCTTCATTAAGCTCTGGATAGTCGGTGATGATTTCACCATTGGACATGCCGGCTGCCAGCCAGCCCAGGACGTCTGCGACGGCGATGCGCATACCGCGGATGCATGGGCGGCCGCTGCGCTTTCCCGACTCCAGGGTGATAACGTGGCGATTGTCCGATTTCGCTCTCAGCATTGGCCTTTGACATGGTTGCCGATGTTGCATGGTGGTGGCCATGTCCCCCAGTAACTCGGCTTGTGCGAGTTGACGGCTGCATAGACAGTCGCCCCGGCGATCGCGGCACCCGTAATGGCGAGAACTGAGGTAATTAGCACGGCATCCCGTTTTCCCTGTTTCGTGTACCGGAACCATTCCCCAAGCACCCGTACAGATCATGAGAATACCAGCGACGAGGCTCGCGATCGGTCCCACCCTCAAGCGTCCGGGCAGGTCATGAAACCTGCCCGGCGTTTGTCCTTCAGTGCCGGCTCAGTTCGGCGCGGCCGACCACCATGTGGTGGACTTCGTCCGGGCCGTCGGCGAAGCGCAGGTGGCGGACGTCGGTGTACATCTCGGCCAGCGGCGTCCATTGCGAGATGCCGGTGGCGCCGTGGATCTGGATTGCCTGATCGATGATCTGACAGGCGCGTTCCGGCACCATCGCTTTCACCATGCTCACCCAGACGCGGGCTTCGCGGTTGCCGAGCACGTCCATCGCTTTCGCGGCCTTCAGCACCATCAGGCGCATCGCTTCGATATCGATACGCGCGCGCGATACAAGTTCGAGGTTCTTGCCGAGTTGGATGATCGGCTTGCCGAACGCCTCACGGCTGGTCGCGCGCTTCACCATCAGGTCGAGGGCGCGTTCCGCCTTGCCGATGGTGCGCATGCAGTGATGGATGCGGCCCGGGCCCAGACGCACCTGGGATATCTCGAAACCGCGGCCTTCGCCGAGCAGGATGTTCTCCTTCGGCACCCGCACATTGTCGAACACAAGATGCATGTGGCCGCGCGGCGCATGATCGTGGCCGAACACTTCCATCGGACCGATGATCTTCACGCCGGGCGTGTCCATGGGGACGAGGATCTGCGACTGCTGGAACTGGGTCGGCGCATTCGGGCTCGTCTTGACCATCACGATCATGATCTTGCAGCGCGGGTCGCCGGCGCCGGAAATGTAATACTTCTCGCCGTTGATCACCCACTCGTCGCCGTCGAGCACCGCGCGTGTCGAGATGTTCTTCGCATCCGACGAGGCGACATTCGGCTCCGTCATCGCATAGGCCGAGCGGATCTCGCCATTCAGCAGCGGCTTCAGCCAGCGTTCCTTCTGCTCCGGCGTGCCGACCCGCTCCAGCACTTCCATATTGCCGGTGTCCGGTGCGGAACAGTTCAGCGATTCCGATGCGAGCGGCTGCTTGCCGAGCTCGGCGGCGATGTACGCATAATCGAGATTGGTGAGACCGCGGCCGATCTCGGAGTTCGGCAGAAAGAAATTCCACAGGCCCGACGTCTTGGCCTTGTTCTTGGCGGTCTCCAGCAGCTCCAACTGGCCGGGCGCCCAGCTCCAACGGTCTTTGCGGCCCTTACCCAGGCGGTGAAATTCATCTTCGATCGGGGCGACGTTCTCTTCGATGTGCTTGCGCACCGCGTCGAACAGCGGCTGCGCCTCTTTCGACATCGACAGGTTGTTGAGTTCGGCTTCGACCTGTTCCGGGCTGAGCTCGGCCTTTGCAACGACAACGTTCATGGCACTTCCTCTTCTCTGAATGTCAGTGCCGGCATTGTGCACCCAAAAGCGGCTCCGAGTCCTCCGCGAAGTGGCGCACCCGCCGCGTCAGCCCGAAGCGCGGACCTCTGCCGCCGTCGCGAGCGATCCGCCGGCGCGCGCAATCTCCTTCTGCGGCTTCGACGAACTGCACATTGGTGCGTTCGTTGCGATGGTGCGCATCCTCCAGTCCCACCCGCACGTGCCCGCCGGCAGCCACCGTCCGCGCCATCAGCGGCGTCACATCCACCATCAACCCCGCGATCATCCACGGCGCGCCCGCGGCGTATTCCTGCAACATCGCCAAATAGGCATCGAGCGCATAGTCGCGCGGCGCGAAGCCGAACGTCATCCGGTCGGAAAACATGAAGCGGTACACTGGCGTCTTCAGGCTCGGGTAGTGCTCAGCCAGCGCCGCGCCGAGCCGCAGGAAGCCCGGCTCGTAAATCGCGTAGCTCGGCACAAGCCCGTGCTCTTCGGCGAGCGCGAGGCCGGTGCGGATGTCGCTCTCGGTGTTCACATAGACGCTGCTCTTCCAGCCACGCGACAGGCCGGCATAGAGCGCGATGTTGGTCGAGCCCGGATCGCACACGGTCCATTCGAGCAGGCCGCGCTCGGCCAGCGCCTTCACCGCCGCATAGCGCTCCGGCCCGACGACGGTGACCTCCGATCCGCCCCGCGTGCCGCCGATCACCGTCGGATAGACGATCGCGTCCACCTGGCTGCGGATACCGTCGATGATCCGCGCATAGAGATCGGCATCGTCCTTCTGCCGCCCGGTGGCCACGTCATAGGAATGCACATGCACGATCGCGGCACCTGCCTTCACACAGGCGATGCCGTCGGCGACGATCTCTTCCACGCTTACCGGCACGTGCGGCTGCGACTCGCGGGTCAGGCCGCCGTTCAGCGCCACCTCCAGCCACGTCTTCCCCATCGGCCATCTTTCCTTTCGCCCGGCGGCGTGCAGCATAAGACGACACGATGCTATCCCGGCAAGAGGCTCCCATGCTCGTCACCGAACACACCACGAAGTCGCCGCGCCACACGTCCTTTTATCTCGCCGCGGGATGCGAGGATGCGGTGCCGATCGTCTTCGTGCATGGCTGGCCGGAGCTTTCGATCAGCTGGCGGCATCAGCTTCCGAGTTTTGCCAGTCTCGGCTTCCGCGCGATCGCGCCGGACATGCGCGGCTACGGCCGCTCCAGCACCTACAGCCGGCACGAGGACTACGCCGTCGAGCACGCAGTGCAGGACATGATCGAGCTGCTTGATGCGATCGGTCATAGAAAAGCGGTGTGGGTCGGGCACGACTGGGGCAGTCCGGTGGTGTGGAGCATTGCGAGCCATCATCCGGAGCGCTGCCACGGCATTGCCAATCTCTGCGTGCCCTACATGCCGGCCGGCTTTGCGCCGGAGACCATCATCCCGCTGGTCGATCGCGCGATCTATCCCGAAGCGCAGTTTCCTGCCGGCCAGTGGGAATACATGATGTTCTACCGCGAGAATTTCGATAAAGCGCGCCGCGGCTTCGAACACAACGTCACGAACACCGTGAAGGCGATGTTCCGCGCCGGCGGTCCGGACGGGAAGGGCAGTCCCGCGATGACTGCGTTCACGCGGCTCAACAACGGCTTCTTCGGACCGCTCCCGGGCGCGCCGGATGTGCCGCGCGACGAGAGCGTGCTGACGGAAGAAGACCTGCACCGCTATGCCTCGGCGCTCGAACGCAACGGCTTCTTCGGCCCGGACTCCTGGTACATGAACGGTGCGCGCAATATCGCCTTCGCCAGCCACGCGAAGAACGGCGGCCGCATCGATCTGCCGGTGCTGTTCGTGCACGCGGCCTACGACTATGTGTGCGCGACGGTCGATACGCCGTTGCCCGGGCCGATGCGCGAATATTGCCGCAACCTCACCGAAGCCACTGTCGAGTCCGGCCATTGGATGGCGCAGGAGAAACCGGTCGCGGTAAACGCCGCGCTGGCGAAATGGCTGGTGATGAAACTGCCGGAGGTCTGGGTGGGTTCGTAGCGTTGACGGACCCTCACCTGCTCATCGCTTCGCGCTGAGCTGTCCTCTCCCGCGAAGTGCGGGAGAGGTTAAGCGAGGCTCAGATAACCTCGCCCGCGCGAGCGGGAGAGGACAGCCGTTGCGTCAGCAACGGCAGGTGAGGGGAAGTCGTCAGCCCTTCGCGATCTCCGCACTCAGTTCTGCGATGCACAATTCGCCGTCGCGGGTCTGGCCGCCGATCTTGAGGAAGCGTTCCATCGCGCGGCGGCCGCTTTCGGTGCGAATGAGTTGCTGGAACAGGTAACTCTCCTCGCGCAGGCCTTCGGCGAGCGGCTTGTCCGACATGTTGATCGCTTCCTTCGCCGCGTGCACCGCCTCCACCGGGAACGACGCGATGCGCCGGGCCAGCGCGTCGACATAAGGGCCGATCTCGTTCGCTGCCATTGCGCGGTTGAGATAACCCCAGCGCTCCGCGTCCTCAGCTGGCATGTCGATGCCGCCAAGGATGACTTCCATCGCGCGGTTGCGCCCGATCAGCCGCGGCATGATCTGCGTACCGGTGCCGCCGGGAATGATGCCGAGCGGCACCTCCATTTGGTTGACGATGGTCTTGCCGTTCACGCCGAAGCGCATGTCGAAATGCATCGAGAGCTCGCTGCCGCCGCCGCCGACGCGGCCCTCGATCTGCGCGATCGTCACCTTGTTCATCGTGGCAAAGCGGCGGCACATCGCGTGATAGGCGTTGTCGTCGCCGGTCGAGCGCACGGCCGGCTGATCGACCGGAAACGACAGGATCGCGGCCACGTCGAAATGCGCGATGAAGAAATCCGGATTGGCGCTCTTCAGGACGAACACCATCGCGTCCCTGTCGGCTTCCAGTTCCTCCGACAGCCGCGCCATCTCGCCGTAGAGTTCGAGGGTGAAGATGTTGATCGGCGGGTTGTCGATAGTCGCGGTGACGATCTTCCCGTCCCGTGCGATGCGGATCCTGTTGTAGCCTTCATAAGCGGTCATGTTGTTCTCCCGTTTGGTTTTTCTTGTCTGCCCATGCACGGCAATGGCGGTAAGCGTTAAGGACGATGCGTTTCACCTCTTCGTTGTTCTGCCGCAGCCCGCGCGACCAGCCGAAGCTTCCCATGTTCAGCACGTGACCGGCGCCGACGTCCGCCTCGACCACCACCCCGGCTTCATAGGGGCCGGCCCGGTTGTTGACGACATGTCCTGTCGCAAGGATATGCGGGGTGACGTCTGGCGTGCGATAGAGCTTTGTGTCCGGCTGTCCATCGGGCGTGATCGGTACGGCGTCGACTTCTCGATAGACCACCGGGATGTCGCCGCCGAAACGATTGCCGTCCTCCAGCGTGACGCCGGAAAAGACCGGATGCTCCGGCGCGACAATCCGCAGGCTGCCGAGCGCACGCATCGCGGCCGGGGAAAGTCCGGCGACCCGTTTGACGAGCCATGCTTTTTCCTGTGCGCGATCGACGGAGTAGCCGCCGAACCTGTAGGAAGACACAAAGGTCGTTTCCCCCGGCTTTCCGCGCCGATACCACAGCTGTCCGTTTTTCGAAGGCGACTTGTCGACGGAGAGGTTGTGTCCGTCCACCGTGATCTGCCACCAGCAGGTGTTTCCGGCCAGCACCAGCAATCCGCCGCCGTCGCGGACGAAACGATCGACGACGGTGCGCATCGGCACAGACCAGTATTCGTCATGCGTGAGGATAGCCATCACCGGCACACTGCCGAGCGGCAGGCGCGCGTCGTGCAGGTCCGCCGAGTCGACGCAAGCAGAGCGCACGCCGTCTGCTGTGAATGCGGTGAGGAACGGAATTGCAGCGGCGATCGAGTTGTCGCCTTTGGCGTGCAGCGGACGCTGCGTGGATATCATGCGCTGCGGACCGAGGCTGGCGCTGTAGAAGGAGCCACCGGACAACCGATTGTAAGCCTGCCAGGTGAAACTCGGGAGCACACAGACAAGATCGTAGCCGGCCAGCGAACGCGGCTTGAGGTTGAAGTAGATATCCTGCGACGCGTCGCCCATGCTGTCGTGGACAATGCATTCGTAGATGCCCGCCGGCAGAGCCGTTGTGTCGATTTCGAGCGGTAGCGCATAGCCTGCGCCTTCGTCGCGATAGCTGACGGGACTCTGTTGCGTCAATTTCGGCCGTGGGGACGGCTTTCGAACCGTTACAATCGTGTTGCGGACAGCGTCTCGGATTTCGATGCGGGTGACCGGCGGCGGGAAATGCGTTGCCCGCCAGCCTTTCCAGCCTGTCACGGCTTTACGCGCGACCCGGATTGTGACGGGATCGCCGCAGAAGACGGAAAACGTTTCGGGATAGCCGTTGATCGTCGACAACGGCCGTAAGCGTCTGCGGCGAGTTTTCGATCTTTCGCCGCATCCGCCGCCGATGGCGGTGCGCCTTCATCGTCCTCTTCATCGGTCGCCTGACTCAACGGGTCAGCCGTCCGCTCGCGAGCGCCGCACCGTCGGCGAGCGCGCGCAGCTTGGCCCACACGATGCTGGGTGCGATGAACTCGTAACCCGCGAAGGTGCCGAAGCCGCAATCGGTGCCGGCGATCACCCGTGTGCGGTCGCCGACCGCCTCTGCCGCCGCGACGATGCGGTTGGCGACGACTTGCGGATGCTCGACATAATTCGTGGTGGAATCGAGCACACCGGGGATCAGGATGCGATCATCCGGGAACGGATGCGTCTTGAACGCGGTCAGCTCATGCTGATGCCGCGGGTTGGCGAACTCCAGGCTCAGCGCGCCGACGTGCGCGCCATAAAGCACGGGCAGGATGTCGGCGAGCGGCACGTCGTGGATATGCGGTCCTTCCCAGTTGCCCCAGCAGCAATGCAGCCGCACCTGTTCGCGCGGGATGTCCGCGATCGCTTCGTTGAGCGCGGCCACATGCATGCGCGCGATGTCGAGAAACTCGGCGAGGCTCTTGTCCTGCCACTGCATGGTGCGCTCCATCGCCAGGTCCGGCGAGTCGATCTGCAGCACCAGCCCGCGCGCGGCGATCAGCGCATATTCCTTCTTCATCTCGCGGGCGAGAGCGAACACATACGCTTCGTGGCTGTCGTAGTGCGCGTTGAGCATCGTGGTCGCGATGATGCCGGGCGAGGGCGCGGTCATGAAACGGTCGGCAACCGTAAGACCCGCCGTCGCGTCGTCGAACAGGTCGAGTTCTTCCTTCGCCGCCGACAGATCCTCGTACCGAACGTCGGCCACCGCCTGCGGCGCATTGGAGATGCGGCCCGAGGATGGGAAGCGCCGCGCCATCACCGCGAACATGTCGGGGAACGCCATCATGTCGGTCGGCGGCTTCCTCTGCGACTCGCCGCCGAAGCCTTTCATGCGCAGCGGCACATAGGTCTGGAATCCGACGCGCGGCTGCTCGCCGTCATTCACGATGTCGATACCGGCCGCGACCTGTTTGGCGACGACGTCGTTCACTGAATCGCGCATCGCGGTGTGCAGCGTCTCGCGGTCCACCGGCTCGCCGCGCTCCTGTCTGACCAGCAGTTCGGTCAGCGCGGGGGCGCGCGGCAGGCTCCCGACATGGGTGGTGAGAATGCGGTCGGTGCTGCGATGCATGGCGTTTCCCCTCAGGCAGGCGGCATTATGGGGCATCGCGCCAACTTGTGCGAACCGTGAGCCCCGTCTAGAGGGGACCTTCGCTATTTTCGAAGGTTGTCATGGCTGTCGAGATCCCGGCCGGCTTCAAGCCGCTGCTGTTCAACGTGGGTTTTCTGGAGAATATCGGTCCGCTCTACGGCAAATGGGAGAACGACCGGCTGCACATGGGCTTCCGGGTCGAGATGCGGCACTGCAATCCGGGGCAAGTGGCGCACGGCGGCATGCTGGCGACTTTCGCCGACATGTTCATCCCGATAGCGGCGCGTATGCAGGCCAAGGCCGATATCGGTTTCGCGCCCACGGTGAGCCTCAACTGCGACTATCTCGCGCCGGCGAAATTGGGCGCATGGGTGGAAGGCACCGCGGATGCGCTGCGCAAGACCAAGTCGCTGTTCTTCGCGCAGGGCGTGGCGACCGCCGATGGCGAACCCTGCCTGCGGGCCAGCGCGATCTTCAAGGTGACCCAGGCGATGGGTATCGCCATGTCCCCCGAACGCCTGTTCGGCGACGTGCCTTAAAGAGGATTCGCGCAGAGACGCAGAGGGCGCGGTGCTCTGTGTCGAAGGATTCACGCGGAGGGCACCGCTGCGCGCGTTGCAATTCGGTGTCTACCCGATTTGTTTGGCGCGCAAAGCGCGCCTAGAATATATTGTCGCTGGCAATCTTCTCCGGTCAAAAGACACCGAGGCCCTCCGCGCCTCCGCGTGAACAATTCTCTTACGCAGCCGCGGCTGTTCAGAACCAGCGTCTCTGCGCGAACCTAACCTAATGCGCGTGCGGGATCGCTTCTCCGGCAAAATAGCGGCGCGGATTTTCCGTCAGCATTGCGTCAATCGTAGCCTGGCTTACACCCGCTTCTTTGAGCATCGGGGTGATGGTGCGGGTGAAGCGCATCTGCATGCCGCCCGCTTCCATCGCCTTCAGGAACGCAGGTGCGATCATCTGGCCCTTCCAGCACCACACGCTGTCGTGGCTGATCGCGATCTGATTCTGGTATCCCTTCTGCAG
The DNA here is from genome assembly GCA_036490455.1 of Rhizomicrobium sp. GTDB lineage: Bacteria > Pseudomonadota > Alphaproteobacteria > Micropepsales > Micropepsaceae > Rhizomicrobium. The sequence goes on along the minus strand of DASXDS010000030.1, from coordinate 6,151 downwards.
CAGCTTCACCAGCGACGCCACGCGCACCGTGTCGGGTTGCACATATTCGAGGCCGAAGCGGTCGAAGCCGATATAGGCGCCGCCGTTTACGATGCGCATATGATAATCATGATCGGCCGAGCCGCAGGAATGGCCGATGACGATTCTGTGCGCCGGAACGCCCAGGCTCTTCAGGTAGTCGAGTTGTTCGTCGCCGAGCACCGCATCGGTGTGGGTGGTGATCGGTGCGCCGGTGGCATGATGCGCCCTGGCGGCGGCGCGGAAGATCGTCTTCTCGTAGTCGGTGAAGGGCGGGGCGGCGGTCGCGATCTTGATCACCCCGGCCTTGATGCCGGTGTCGAGCACGCCTTCGGTCAACTCCTTGATGAAGAGGTCGCCCAGGATTTTGTCCGCATCCGGATTCTGCTGGAATTTGATGCTCCAGTACGGCGTGCCGCCGAGGTGGTGATGATAGAGGCCGGTGGCGAACACGATGTTGAAGCCGGTGCGACTCGCCACTTCCGCCATCAGCGGGATATCGCGGCCGATGTCGTTCGGGCAGGGATCGAGGAGCGAGCGGAAGCCCGCGTCCTTCAGCTCTGCGATGCGGTCGCAACAGACGGCGGCCATTTCGCGCACCGTCGGCGCGCTCATGCTGGTGTCGCTTTCCCAGCCGGGGAAGCCGATCACAAGGTGCTCATGCATAAGGGTTTTTCCGAGATCTGCGACGCCGATGGTTCCCGCAGCCGTGTTGATTTTCATGGTCCCTCACCACCTTTTTCCCGTGGAACTGTATTCCCCCTGCCGCAACAGGAAAGGGCATGATGGCGTTATTGCCATGTGGATTAACGGAGCATTCAGCCCCGGTTCAGGTGCAACGGCCAAAATCGGGGCCAGTGTCGCAACGGTTTGCGACAAGAACAGGAGCGACAAATGAACAGGATTGCAAAACTGGCCCTTGGGGCAACGGCGATGGTGGGTGTTGCCGTCGCCACGGCAGCGCCGGCAGACGCGCACGTCTCGGTCGGCATCGGCATCGGCCTGCCGGGGTACTATGGCGGCGGCTACGGCTATCGCCACTGCGGATACTACCGTCCGTGCGGTTATTACGGCGGCTACTACGATCCCTACTATGTCGGCTACTACGGTGGCCCGTATTGGGGTGGCTGGGGTTGGGGCGGCGGTTGGTACGGTCGCGGTTACTACGGGCGCGGTTACTACGGCCATGGCGGCTGGGGTCGCGGCGGCTGGGGCCATGGCAGCTGGGGTCACGGCGGCCATTGGGGTCACAGCGGGAGCGGCGGCCACTTCCACCACTAAACCGGGCACCACTAAGCCCGACACCGCTTAAGTCAGCTTGAAAATAACAAACCCGCCGGTTCGCGCCGGCGGGTTTTCGTTATCGAGACCGCTTCATTTCACCGGATGCTGCAGCAGCGGAATCAGATGCTCGCGCAGTTGCGCGTCGGTGAGGTTCGCCATCTCTTTCGGAATCTCTTTCCATATCGTCCTCATCACCTTGTCGCTCGCGACGGCGCGAAATTCACCAACGCTGCGGCTGGGCGCGACGATGACGAGCCGCGCATAGGCGTGCTGGTCGAGCGCGGTTTCGATCGCGGTCGCGATCGCCTGCACGAAGGCGTGTTTCTCGAGCTTGCGGGGATCGTGCTCGGGCTTATAGGCGTGATGCTGGCCGCCGCTGCTGAAGCCGCGGCCGGGCCGGTCAGCCTCGATGTCGCGACGGTCGTGATGCAGGCCCGAGCTGACGTCGCCGAGCACGGACTCCAGATGGCTGTGCGCTTCCTTGTATTCGAAGAACCGGACATGGGCGGAATCGAACACCGCGACGAGGGTGCGATCGTTGGGGGGATTGTTCATCAAGGAACTCCTTTATTCCCTAGATAACAGTCCGGCCCGGCGTCGCGTTCCGCGGGTGGTGGTGTCGCGTTTAGGCCGCTTCCGGCGGCTTGTGCGCTGCGAAAACTGCGAGCTGATCGCGCATTGCCTTCTGGTAGGCAGGCCGTGTTTCGCAACGCTTCTTATAGGCGTCGAGCACCGGTTCGCCGGCGACGAAATCGGTGTTGCGCAACTCGTTGAGTACATTGGCCATCAGCAGATCGCCCGCCGTGAATGCCCCCGTCAGGTACTCGCGGTCCTTCAGTTGCGCCGCGAGCTCGCGCAGGCGCTGGCGCGTCCACTCCGTCGCTTTTTCGTAGACCGGACCGCTCGTGATACCGCCGAAGGCGAGCTGCATGCGAAACATGATCGGCGGTTCGACGGTGTTGAGGGCTGCGAACATCCAGGTGGTGGCGCGCGCTTTCGCTTTCGGCTCTCGCGGCAACAGCTTTTCGGATTTCTCGCCGATGTGCAGCACGATCGCGCCGCTTTCGAACAGCGTGAGATCGTCTTCCTCGTATGCCGGGACCTGACCGAATGGCTGCAGCGCCCGATAGGCCGCAGATGCCTGATCGGGTCCGAGCGCGAGGAGTTTCTCTTCATAGGGAAGGCCGATCTCTTCGAGAGCCCAGCGCACGCGCAAGTCCCGCACCAGTCCCTGCACGAAAGGCGGCACCCATTTGTAGGCACTGACACGGATCATGGCGGGTTCCTCACTATCCTTCGGGGCCGCTCGCGCGGCACCTCAATGACGATACCGGGTCAGGAGGACAGGCGATACTCTCGTCATGCTGAGGTGCGACCCGCATTCACGCGGGGAGCCCCGAAGCACGCACTCAAACCCCCAGCGCGCGGGTCATCTTGCGGATGAGTTCGGTCTGGCGGTTGGTGTCGGTCTTGGCGAGCATGCGCACCAGATGCGCCCGTACGGTGTTGTAGCTCAGGCCCAGCGCCTGCGCGGTCTCGCGTGTGTCGCGGCCCTGCAGCAATTGCTCCGCAACCCTGCACTCCGCACGCGACAGGCCGAACACTTCGCGCAGCCGCTGCTCCGGCACATCGGTACCGGCCTCCAAATCGATCGCGCAGACCAACACCGCCGGATCCGGCTGGAACAACGGCACCCGCTTCGAACGCCCCGGCATGACGGTGAGCGAGATGGGCGCATGCTGGCCAGAGAGCAGCATCGCACCGCCGCGCCGCCGCTCGGCATCGGGCTCACCCGCCATGCCGATCAGCGCCTGCAGTTCGCGCGCGGCGGTAGGATCGGCGGCGCGCAATACACCGCCCTGCACGGTGAGCCCACGGCTCGCCGTCAGCAGCGTCTCACCGGCAGGGTTCACATGGCGCAGCTTGCCGTTCGTGCTGACGATGAACACGGCGTTGGGCGACTGGGTGAGGAAGTCCTCGAACCCGGAATGGACCGCTTCCATGTTCGACAGCCGCGCCGCGAGCCGGAAGGCGCGGATCAGATGCGGATGCAGGCGGCGCGCGCTTTCGATGTCGGCGCCGCGGAACGGCTCGCGGTTGCGCGGCCGTATGACGTTGAGCACCGTCGTGTTGTCGCCGTCGATCGCGAGCCGGAACATCAGCGCCGAATGCGTATCGATGCTGCACAGGAAATCGTTGTAGTACTCGCTGCGAACCAGATCCTCTTTCGCGATCTTGTCCTCGTCGGTGACGACGCGCAGCGCGAGCGGCAGGTCCGTGATCTTCAGAAGCGGATTGCGGGTCGCGAAATAGCCGAAATAATCGTCGAACAGGCTGGTATCGATGTTGTAGCCCAGCACCTGGCCCTTGCCGGTGATCTGGTCCTGATAGGTGAGGTTGGCCGAGGAACCGCCGAGCAGCGTGGCGAGGCGCCCGAGAACATGGGTCCAGCGGTCCGGCTCGACCGCCGCCTCGTATACGTGATCCAGAAATTCCGTCTCTGCCCCGAGCGAATGCAAAATCGTCCCCGAAACCCTGCGCGCCCTGTGATCGTATAGCGCAAAACTAGTTCATTTGCATCTACCGGCCCGTGCTGCCCGCTCCGTATGGTCCCTATGGTTATCGGGGAGAAATCGCATGTTCCGCATCGCCGCGCTGGCGTTTTTTTCGGCACTCATCTGGACGGCTGCCGCGAATGAAGCAGCCGCACAAAGTTATACTTTCAGGTCGGTCAATCTGGTCCCGGGCGAGGAGACCATCCTTCTCGACGTGAAGCCGCTATACCTTTTGGGTTGGGCACTGACATCCGACAGCGCAATCCCGACCTGCTACCTGCAGTTCGGAGGCGCGCGTACCGTGATTGCCGATCCGAAAGGCGTCGCCACCTATTGCCATGGGGTCAACAGCAAGGGTGTGGTTGTCGGCTATTACGAGACCGGCGCCGATGTGGCGGTCGGCTTCACCTACGCCAATGGCGTCTACACCGATTTCTCGCTACCGAACGGCGCTGATGGGCCGCTGCCGATCAGCATCAGCGACAACGGATTGATCACCGGCTATTACTACAACAACAACGTGCCGTTCGTATTCGTGATCCGCAACGGCAATCTGGTGACGTTCCGCATCCCGGGCAGCACCAACATCTTTCCCTCCGGCATCAACAACCAGCGTCAGATCCTGATGCAGCAGGTCGACACCGGCGGAAATCTGCACGGCGTGCTGAAGACGGGTCCGACGATGCTCACCATCGCCTATCCGGGTGCGACGCAGACGGTGGTGGAGAAGATCAACAACAACGGCCAACTCTGCGGGCGCTATACCGCCAGCAACGGAACGGTGCACGGCTTCGTCTACGATTCGGTGAAGACGGCGTATTACAACATCGACTACCCCGGCGCGGTCGAGACCAACCTCAACGGCATCGACGACAACGCGACCCTGGTCGGCGACTTCCGGAAGAAAGCCGGCGGCGGCCGGACAGGCCTGCGCGCCGCAGGCGCATTGCCTTAGGCTTTGGGTTCGCGCCGGGTGAACCGTTAGGTGGCAGCCAGAGCGGTGCATCCGATTTTGCACCGCTCTGTTGATTCGCGCAGAGTCGCAGAGGTTGCGCGGCGTGCTGGGCGACACCCTGTAGGATTGCGGGAGATTTCCCCGGCACGCGAGGCACTCCAAGAGAGGTCCTTCAGTTTGTGCTGCTCGCGTTGAAGACCGCGCTACCCCTTGGCCTCTCCGTGTCCGATTCCCGCGCCCGGTCCGCACGGTGCGGCCAGGAGTTGCGATGCCGGGCGGGCATCGGTCGATTATGACACCGATGTTTGCTGACGTGGGCCGATGACGCATTATATGAAGCGTGGCGTCGGGCGGGCGGGATTAACGATGGCGGACGGTTTTCAGGGCTTTCCCAAAGACTTTTTCGCATTCTTCCGTGAGTTGAAGGCGAACAACGAGCGGACTTGGTTCGAGGAGAACAAACAGCGCTTCCGCGACAGCGTGCAGGCGCCGATGAGCGCGTTCATCGAAGCGATGGGGCCGAGGTTGGCCAAGGTTTCCAAGAACTTCGTCGCCGATCCGCGCACCAATGGCGGCTCCATGTTCCGGATTTATCGCGACGTGCGGTTTTCCAAGGACAAGCGGCCCTACAAGGAAAACGCCGGCTGTCACTTCCGTCACGCCTTGGGCAAGGACGTGCACGCGCCGGGCTTCTATATGCATTTCTCTGCCGACGAGGTGTTCTACGGTGGCGGCATGTATCTGCCGGAGCCGCCGGCGCTCGCGAAGATCCGTGACGCGATCGTGAACAAGCCCGCGGCGTGGAAAGCGCTCAAGGCTGACAAAGGTTTTGTGACGATGTTCGGTGCACTGGGCAGCGATCACACGCTGGCGCGTCCGCCGCGCGGTTACGATCCCGGCCATCCGCTTATCGAGGACATCAAGAAGAAGAGCTTCTTCGCGATGCATCGTTCCACCGCGAAGGCCGCACAATCGCCCAAATATGCCGATGAGGTTGCAGCCGCGTTCAAGGCGGCCTCGCCGCTGATGAAGTTCCTTTGTACCGCGCAGGGAGTGCCGTACTGAGCCATGCAGGTTCGCGATTTCACTGCCGGCGATCTGGAAGGCGTGCTCGCGCTCACGCGTGCCGAAGGCTGGCCGTCCTATGCCGCCGATCCGGCGCGGGCATTGCGGGCGCTGACCGCGCCAGGCATCGCCACCGTGGTCGCGGAAGAAGAGGGCGCCGTCATCGGCTTCGCCACTGCAGGCAGCGACGGCGAAATCCAGGCCTACCTGATCAACATCGCGGTCACGGCGGCGCAACGCGGCAAGGGCATCGGCAAAAAGCTTGTTACCGCGC
>DASXDS010000023.1:0-77164 GCA_036490455.1 Rhizomicrobium sp. | reverse complement strand
GACCCTCCCTCAAGGGGAGGGTGAAGTTACCGTTTCGCTCCCCGCAGTTTGGTGATGGTCGTCGTCGGCGAAATCGCTTCGGCGTCCATCTTGATGTGGATCAGTGCGGGGCGGCCGGCTTTCACAGCTTGTTCGAACGCCGCGGCAAATTCTTCTGTCGCGTTCACCCGCAGTCCCAGCGCGCCGTAGCTTTCGGCGAGCGCCGCGAAATCCGGATTGCGCAGATCGGTGCCGATCACGCGGCCGGGAAACTCACGCTCCTGATGCATGCGGATCGTGCCGTAGGTGCCGTTGTCGAACACCAGTATGACGATATCTGCGTTGTATTGGACCGCGGTCGCGAGCTCCTGCCCGTTCATCAGGAAGCAGCCGTCGCCGGCGTATGCGATCACCATGCGCTTTGGCTCGACGATCTTGGCGGCGACCGCCGCCGGCACGCCGTAACCCATCGCACCGCTGGTCGGCGCGAGCTGTGTCGGGAAGGCGCGATGCAAATGGAAACGATGCAGCCAGCCGGCGTAGTTACCGGCACCATTGGTGAAGATCGCATCGGCGGGCACGTGCTTGTCGAGCCACGTGAAGATTTCCGATGGATTGACTTTGCCCGGCGGGTTTACAGGTTTGATCCATGCTTCGTAATCGGCGCGCGCAACCTCACGCCATTTACGCCAGACGATCTTCGCCGGCGCCGTAAATTCCGCCGCATCGCGCGCGAACGGCGCAACGGCCGAAACGATCGCAAGCTCGGCCTGATAGACGCGGTTTAGTTCGTCGGCACTTGGATGGATGTGCACCAGCGGCTGGCTTGGCACCGGGGCAGCAAGCCGCGTGTAGCCGTCGGTCGTCATCTCGCCCAGCCGCGCACCGACGCAGATCAGCAGATCGCTTTCCTTGATCCGCTGCACCAGCGTTGGCGCCGCGCCGATGCCGAGGTCGCCGCAATAGTTCGGCAACGTGTTGTCGTAGCGGTCCTTGGCGCGGAACGAGGTGCAGACCGGCAGATCGAACGCTTCCGCGAAGCGACGGATGTTCGCGATCGCATCCGCATTCCAGCCCGGACCACCAAGGATGAGAAATGGCTTTTCCGATTGCATCAGCCGATGGTGCAGATTGCGCATCGCCTCGCGCGACGGAACTGGATCGTTCTTCTGATAAGGCTTCGTGGGCACTGCCGTGCATGCGCCGCTGAGCACATCCTCCGGCAGCGACAACGCCACCGGGCCGGGGCGGCCGCTCACCGCGACATGGAACGCGCGCGCGACGTATTCGGGGATGCGATTTGGATCGCGGATTTCCGCGGCCCACTTGCACAAAGGCGCGAACATTGCGCGGAAATCGACTTCCTGAAACGCCTCGCGGTCCAGCATCGACTGGTCCGCTTGACCGATGAACAGTATCATCGGCGTCGAGTCCTGGAATGCCGTGTGCACACCGATCGAGGCATTGGTGGCGCCGGGTCCGCGCGTCACGAAACAGATGCCGGGTTTGCCAGTCAGTTTGCCGAACGCTTCCGCCATGTTGGCGGCGCCGCCTTCCTGGCGGCAGGTGATGAGCTTGATCGGGGCGTCATAAAGCGCATCGAGCGCGAACAGATAAGATTCTCCGGGGACGCAGAATGCATGCGTCGCGCCGTGTATCGTCAAGGCTTCGACCAGTGCCTGGCCGCCGGTGCGCGCCATTCGCGTTGCTCCACTTCATCCTGTTGGATGCACAGTAGCAGCAGGGCAACGCGAATGCGCTTGCCCTTGCTAGAGTGCAACCTTGCGGTTTTCACCGACATCGGGACGTTTGCCCGTTGCCGCCGCCGCCAGCATCGTCACCGTCGCGATCAGCGTGCCGGGGCTATCCCAGATCTCCGCCTCATCCGGGATGAACTTCAACACCCGGATGGTCGGATCGTCTGGCGAATCCCACCACGCCTTCGCAAAGGGCGACCACAATTCCTTGATCTTCGCGCGGTCGTTAAGCACCACCGCGCGGCCGTTCACAGCGACATATTTCTGGTCGCGCGTGTCGGAAAAGGCGAGCAGCACCTCGTGATAGCGCTCGATCTCGTCGATCTTTTCACGGTGCTCGTCCGTCAACATGAAGATCGCGTGCTCCGCCGGGCGCACCGTGGCCGACATCGGCCGCGCCCGTTGCCGCTCGCCATCCCAGGTGATCAAAAAGCAGGTGGAAATCTTTTCCATCATGTTCCAGGCGCGAATCACAAAATCGTCGGCCATAGCGTCACTCCCAAATCGAGTTTCCCCGTTGGCACAACGGGTTAGACGCTCAGCCGTTCCCGCAAATCGCTTTCATGCCCCTTGCGCGTAGTAGCGGCCGAAGCGGTTTGACAGGAAATCGGAAAGTTTCGCCTCTTCCTGACGCACGAACCCTCTTTGCCGAAGCTTGCCCTCGATCAGAAGGTCCGTCATCGCGCAGATGCCGCACGCGGTCGTGATCTGGATGGCGCTCATCAGGCGGCCGCCGACGTCCTGGCTGTAAATCTTCTTGGCGTAACTTTCCTGCGTCAGGTGGCCGTCTTTCCAGCCGGAGACGGTGACGAACACCAGCACCACGTCCTGATAGGTGATCGGAATTGCGGTCTCGAGCACGTCTTTCAGAATATCGCGGCGCACGCCGAGGCGCAGGTCGCGGACCAGCATTTTCACGATGTCGCGATGACCGGGATAGCGCACGGTCTTGTAGTTGAGGTTCTCGACCTTCTGGTCGAGCGTGTCGCATAGCGTACCGAGACCGCCGGATGTGTTGAACGCCTCGTACTCCGTGCCGTCGAGCGAGAACGCCTCGAGCTCTTCCAGAGCCGGCACTTCGCTGCGCACGCCGTCGCGGATGGATTCGCACGGATTGCAATATTCGTTGATCAAACCGTCGGTGGACCAGGTGAGATTGTATTTGAGCGCGTTGTGCGGAAACACCGGCAGCGCGCCAACGCGCATCTGCACATCGCGCAGCTTGTCGAACTTCTTCGCCAGATCGTAGGCAACGATCGAGATGAACCCAGGAGCGAGGCCGCACTGGGGAATGAATGCGGTCGCGGCCCCTTCGCTCAGCCGCTTGATGGTGCGGGTGGATTCCACGTCTTCGGTCAGATCGAGGTAGTGCGCGCCGGCCTTCTTGCACGCTTCGGCCACGGTTGCGGTGAGATTGTAAGGCGTCGCGGAGAGGACGATCTCATGGCCCTCAACCTGGCGGGCGAAATCGGCAGCAGTGATGTCGACCTTGCGGGTCTCGACGTTCTTGCGCGGCATCCGCTCGAGGCTCGCCGGGTCCTTGTCGGCGACCGTGACCTTGTAATCGCCGGTCTGGGTCAGGAATTCGGTGATCGCGACACCGATTTTGCCGCCACCCACGAGCATGACATTTTTCATAACGATCTCCGCGACTTACGTTGAGTGAAGAATGCGCGGGACCGCTGCCGGACGATATCCGGCAATATGCCGGAAAACCGGCTAAGCTCCAGCGAATCGCAGGGGAAACCGGCGAAATGCCGAAGCACACTGCCGATGCCGAATTGATCGCCCTTTTGCGCGCCAACGCGCGCGAGCCGACGGCTTCTCTGGCCCGCAAGCTGGGGCTCGCGCGTTCGACTGTGCAGGAGCGGATCGCACGGCTCGAGCGCGACGGCACGATTGCCGGCTACACCGTGCGACTGGCCGACGATGCGGACGCGAAGAAGCTGCGCGCGGTTGTGATGATCTCCGCTGACCCGAAGCAGGCGGATCGGGTGACGGCGGAATTAAAGAAGATGCCCGAAGTGCGTTCGCTGTCAGCTGTGGCCGGCGCGTTCGACCTGATTGCGACCGTAGAGTCGGACACCGCGTCGCGCATCGATGCGCTGCTCGACCGGATCGGCCGTGCGCACGGGGTCGCGCGCACGGTCTCTTCGATCGTGCTGTCGGAGAAATTCTCCCGCTAATCAGAGCCCCGTCGCCAGTTTTCCGTCTGCCTCAGACAAGTGGGCAGAAAACCTATGATGAAGCGACTCCACTGTTGGACGTGCTCTTCAGTTGCATAGCGCAGCCAGATGTCTTCGCGCTCGCCATAGGGCTGATCGATACGCTGAAATTTCTTGAAATGGTAGTCGCGCAACTGTTCGATCTGTAGCGAGGGATGATGGGGCGGCGGTCTATGAAGGGAAGTTATAACCCGGTTCTGAATCGCGCGTAATTCTTCCCGGCCTAGATCATCTAGCATGCGCGGCAACCGCTCGCGCCGAATACTACGAGCGCTCACAATTGCCTCGTCGGATAGTTGGAACTCGGCCGTAAACTTGGAGCCTGCATAGTTATCCCAACCATCTAGAGATATCTGGCACCAGAAAATGAGATAACGGTCGTCTTGCGGGCGTGCCCAACTCAGAAGCCCTTTCGCTCTTTTGAAGCCCAAAGCCTTAAGAGGTTCCGCTAGGTACAGCTTCAACACGCGATAAACTTCTGGCGATTTCATTCTGCGCCAATGCAACTCGAGGGCGGTAGATCATTCTACCACCCTCGAAGATTATCAAGCTGACAAGCGTCTTTGGACGTCGCTAGCGCTGGCTAGGCGGCGCGGCGCGATCCGGCGCTGGCGACCATCTTGTCGAGATGCGCGGCGACGCGCGGTGCGGCGAACTCGGCGCCGACCATGAAGCGCATCAGTGGGCCGAAGCTCTGCATCGCATTGAGGCCGACGGCATAAAGGCCCGGCACCTTCGTCTCGAACATGTCGGAGACGTCCGGCGAACCGCCGCCCGGCGCAGCGCGCTCGGCAAGGTCTTTCGCCAGGAACGGAAGCTTTCGCATGTCGGGCACATAGCCGGTCGCTGCGATCACATGATCGAACGCCAGCATCTGCCCCTGGCCTGTCCTGTCGCGCAGCGTGAGCGTAGGGCGGCCATCCTTCATCGTGGCAGCCGCAATCGCGACCGCGCGCGACACCGGCACGAAACCTTCGACTTTTTCGCGCATGAAGAAGCCGCCGGCCGGATGCATGTGGCTGGCGATGGCGCGATCCTTCAGATGCTGTGGCAGGCGATGGAACAGTAGCGGCGCATGGGCGCAGAAATAGGAGCGCCAGCCGCGACCGATGCCGGACGCGGGATGACGCATCCGGTTGATGAAGGTCTCGTCGGAGGGATCAGGAACGCGGTTGAACGCGAGGTCGTCGCGGCGCGTGACGATGCGCGGCAAGGCTCCGGCTTCACGCAGCGCATCGGCGGTGTCGATGGCCGACGAACCGGCGCCGATCACGGCGACTTCTTTTCCCTGGAAGCGATCCATCTCGCGATGGTCGAAGCTGTGCGACAGCACATCGGCCGGCAGCGGCGCGAGCACCGACGGCGTGTAGGCATACCAGGTGATGCCGCAGGCCAGCACGACCGAACGCGCGGCAAAGGTCTCACCGTCGTCGAGCGTCACGATGAAGCCGTTCGTGCCGCGCGCGATGTTGGTCACCATGCGCGTCTCAAGATCGGGCACCTGCTGTTCGCGGAACCATTGCGAATAGGCGAGGAATGTCTTGAGCGAGACCGGCAGTGCCTGATCGGCGTAATGCAGGTTGTTGCGACTGCTGTAATCCTTGAGCGTGAAGCCCGGCGCAGGCGACGAAAGATTGGAGACGAAGCCGTCCGATTTCAGCATCATGTCGGCCGGCATGTGTGCGGCCCAGCTGTCCATCGGCTTACCGAAGACGCGGAAATCCATGCCGCGCGCGCGCAAATGGGCAGCTAGCGAAAGTCCATGAGGTCCTGCACCGATAACCGCAACATCGCAGATCTTCGTCACGATTCTTCTCCCGTGTCCTGTTTCGAAACAGCTGTTTCAAAGCGCCACACCGGTAGCGCTTTCGCCAAGAAAAGCTTCCATTTTCGTGCCAGGAACGGCTCTTGCTACCGTCGTCATGTCGTATCGGGGCCGCCTCGCGATGTCGCGCAAAATCCTTCTCGTCACCACGGTCGGTTGGTCTTCGGTCCCGCGTTATGCAGCGGGTTTTGTTGCCGCGGGATGCGAGATCGAAGCCTTTGCGCCGGCCCATGCGCCGGTGATGGCGAGCCGTTACGTTTCGCAACATCATCTCTATGACGCGTTTACCCCGATTTCCGCGCTGCGTCAGGCCGTCGAGAACTCCGACTGCGACCTTCTCGTGGCCTGCGACGACCGCGCGGTGAACATTCTTCTGCGCTTCGCACAAGTGGACGAGGGCGCGTTCCGCCCGCTGGTTTCGCGCTCGCTTGGCCGGCTCGAAGCCTATGCCGACGTGCTGTCGCGCAACGGGTCGATTGTCGCGCTGCGCGATGCCGGCGTGCCGGTCCCGGACACCTTTGCTGTCCCGAACGAGGAAACACTGGACGCTGTCCTGTCTCAAATCGGCTTCCCGGCGGTGATTAAAGCCGACGGCAGCTGGGGCGGCGACGGGGTCGCGATCGTCGAGGACCGCGATCAGGCGATTGCCGCATTCCGCCGCCTCTCCAATCCACCGTCGCGCCTGCGCAGTGTTGCGCGCGCCGTGCGCCGCAAGGACGTGCATTTCTTGTTCGACGCATTGTCGCCCGTCCGCCGCGAGATCTCGGTGCAGCGGTTCATCCCCGGAACCTCCGCGGCCAGCGGTTTCGCATGCTGGGAAGGCAAAGTCGTCGGCCTGATCTGCTACGACATCCTGGCGTCGGACGGCACGATCGGACCGCCCAACGTGATCCGTCGCGTCGACGATCCGGAGATGGAACGCGCCTCGCGCATCGCGGCCGAACGGTTCGGTCTCTCCGGCCTGCATGGGCTCGATTTCATCCGCGATCGCGACGGCCATGTTCACGCGATCGAGATCAACCCGCGCGCCACACAAGGCGGCACGCTGCCGTTCGGTCCCGGCCGCGACCTGCCTGCCGGCCTGGCTGCAGCGGCCTTCGGTGCCATCGACGGCATGCGCGACGCCATCGTCAACAACACCGTGGTGCTCTTCCCGCGCGAATGGCAGCACGATGCGCAAAGCGCGTGGCTGAAAACCGGACACCACGACGTCCCATGGGACGATCCGAAAGTCTTCCGCATGGCACTCGGCATGCCGGGAAAGCGCAAGTCGGCTTAAAGAGGCATCTATCCCAGCCTGTCCTCTATCGCGCGTGATGCTCCTTTCCAAAACCGTCATAGCCGGGCGTTCGTCCCGGCTATGACGACGGAACACAATTCAAAGCTTATGCAAGCGCGAGAGGGGACAGACCGGCGGAGCGGCGGCCTGGCGAGGGAAATTCTTCGAAACCTAACCCCGGTTCTTCACCAGGATCGCGAACAGGCCCTTGTGGTTGAAGCGGCGGTCGTCGGGGCGGACGGGTTCGGCTTCGCAGATCAGGACGCGGAAATCCTTATGCTTCTTCGCAAACGCATCGAAGCCCCAGTTGGAGTCAATGTCGTCGACGATCGCGACCCCGCCCGGCCGCAGCGCGGACCATGCCTGCTCCAATTCGAACACCACATTGCGTTCGGTGTGCAGGCTGTCGTGGATGAAGAGATCAATCTGGCCGAGGCGTTTCATCAGGCCCGGAAGTCCGCGACGGCTGGATTTGCGGATCAGTGTCCAGCGGTCGAGGTGGCGGCCCTCGACCGCGACGCCAACCTTGCGGCGCGTTTCGGGATCGAGCGGCGGCCGATCGATGCTCCAGAGCTTGCCGATGCCGTTGCGGGCGAGCGCCTCCAGGATGAAGCGCGAGCTGAACCCATGCGCCACGCCGGTTTCCACCACGCGCTCCGGCCGTATCTGCCGCACGACGCGCCAGATCGCACGCACCAATGCGGTGTCGCCGTCGTTGTACCCGGCATAGCTCATCGGCCCGACATCGATGCCGCGCGCTTTAACGCTGCGGACCACCTCGGCCCACAGGGTGCGAAATTCGCCGGTGCCGCGAACCGGCAAGGCGCCCAGGAGCGGGTAGAGATTGATCTCCCACTCTCGGTCGGCGTCGGCGCGGTAGGGTGGCCGCGCGGTGTATTCGCGCTTCTGGATAAGGCGATCCTGCAGCGTGTCCCACAATCCAACAGGATCGGTGAACAGCGCGCTCGCCACACGATTGGGGTGTTTCAAAATATAACCGAAACCGGCTTCGGACATGGTCCACTCCGACAGACGCAAGGCTGCATCCGGTCCAGAGCACGGTTCATGCCGCGGTAATCTAGAACGCCAATGGATTCAGCGCAGGGAGAAACCTGCATGCTCCAGCTTGGCCCGGATCTCGGCCGCGTGCTCGGAGTCCCGCGCCTCGATCGTCATGCCGAGATCGGCAGACTTCGCCGAGGTGTCTGTCGTCATGCGGTTGTGCGACACTTCCAGGATGTTGCCGCCCGCCTCGCCGACCAGCGTGGCGATACGCGCGAGCAGACCCGGGCGGTCCTCGATCGCGACCACGATGGTCAGGATGCGGCCTTCGCGCGAAAGCTCGCGCAGGATGACGTTCGACAACAAGCGCATGTCGATGTTGCCGCCCGAGAGCACGATCCCGACTTTGCGGCCGCGGAACATCTCCGGGTTGCCGGTCACCGCCGCATAGGCCGCCGCCGCTGCACCTTCGACCACGGTCTTTTCAATCTCCAGCAGCGCATGAATGGCGCGCTCGATCTCGTCCTCGCGGACCAGAAGAATGTCCTTCACATCCGCACAGACGATTCTGCTGGTGATCTCGCCCGGCTGTTTGACCGCGATGCCTTCGGCGATGCTCTGGCCACCGCTTGGTAACGACTGCTGTTTGAACACGTCGTACATCGCGGGATAGAGCGCCGCCTGCACCCCGATGATCTCGATCCCGGGCTTGAGGGCCTTCGCGGCCGTTGCAATGCCGGAGATAAGGCCGCCGCCGCCGATCGGGACCACCAGTACGTCAAGCTGCGGCGCATCGGTGAGCATCTCCAGGGCGACCGTCCCCTGCCCGGCAATCACGCGGACGTCGTTATAGGGATGCACGAAGACGAGATTTTCCTGCCGCGCAATGCTGCGAGCGATCTCGAACGATTCGGTTAGTGTGGCGCCATCGACGATCACGCGTGCGCCGAAATCCTTGGTGTGCTTGACCTTGTTGAAGGGCGTGCCCTCCGGCATCACGATGGTGGAGGGGATGCCGAGCCGGCCGGCGTGGTAGGCGACGCCTTGGGCGTGATTGCCGGCGCTCATCGCGATGACGCCGCGGCGCCGCTCGTCCGCATTCAGCGATGCGAGCTTGTTGAGCGCGCCGCGCTCCTTGAACGACGCGGTGAATTGCTCGTTCTCGAATTTCAGATAGATGTCACAACCGGCGATGTTGGACAGGGTGCGCGAGTGCTTGGTCGGGGTGCGCTCGACATGGCCGGCAATCGTCACGGCGGCAGCGCGCACGTCGTCGAGCGAAACACTCTGTTGTGCGGTGATCGACTCGGGGGCTTCGCTCACTCGTCCTCGTCAAAGTCCGGCAGTGCAACCGAAGGACAACCCGCCGGCTGCACGGTCCTGCACGTCTGGTAGCAGCGGACGGATTTGAACCGCCGACCAAGGGATTATGATTCCCCTGCTCTACCGCTGAGCTACGCTGCCCTATTCCAGACTGAGGCGGGGGATTTAAGGACGGGGGCATACCCTGTCAAGAACGACTACCATTCAGCGCATTTTGTGGCATGATCGCGCCGATTTGTTCAAAAACCAGAGGACCATGATCACCGGCGCCCACATTATGATCCAGAGCCGCGACGACCAGGCGGACAAGGCGTTCTTGACCGATGTGCTGAAGCTCAACTCGGTCGATGCCGGGCACGGATTTCTGATCTTCGGTCTCCCGCCGGCGGAAATTGCGGTTCACAAGTCCGAACACAACGACCTACACGAACTCTACTTCATGTGCGACGATATCGACGCCTTCGTGGCTGAGATGAAGAAGCGCCGGATCACCGCGAGTGAACCGATCAAACGGAGTTGGGGAACGGAGAGTGACGTTACGCTTCCGGGTGGCGGCAAGATCGGCGTCTACCAGCCCGATCATCCGCGCCCCGCTCAGCCACCATCAGCAAAGGAGACAGCATTGGAAGTCACGGAAACAGCAGCGGAAAAGGACGAAAAACGCGCCAAGCGGAAGGCGAGAAAGCTGAAGAAAGCGAAAAAGCAAAAAAAGATTTCAAAGGAAGCGGCTAAGAAAGGTGCTAAGGCAGACGCGCCCGCAGTGGCGACCGTAAAAGCCGCCGCCAAGCCGGAGGCGGAAAAGCGTGCCAAACGCAAGAAAAAGCGCGCCAAGCTCGCCAAGCGAAGGAAGCGCGCCTCGACTTAGACGCGCGGCGCCACCCCGATATGCATTCCTGAAGCGGATTGCGCTCGACTTCCCGGGCGCCGTCGAGATCTTCTGGCACGGCAATCCGTGGTTCAATGTCGGAACCAAGTCCTTCGCGCTTTTCTCATCGCGGGAGGGACTGTGGATACTCAAGCTGCCGCAGCACCGGCAGATGATGCTGTTCGAGGTGCGGCCGGAGGTATTCTCTCCGATGCGGGCCGGCCGGCTGCTCTGGAGCTATGTCGATGTCGAGAAGCTCGACACGGCTGAACTGAAAGACCTGCTCGAAGCCGCCTGGCGCATGGTGACGCCCAAACACATTCAGCGTCAGTACGGCCAGCCCGCAACTTCGCCGAAACAGATCAGATAGCCGTTGAGGTCGCGCACCAGCATCTCGTTGCGGCCGTCCTCCAGTTCCGGCGGATTGACGACGTCGGCACCGCGTTTCGCCAGTTCTTGGGCCAGTACGGTCACGTCCGACACCCAGATATAAAGGTCGAGCGCTTCGAACATCTTCGACGTGTTGGTGATCGCCGCCGGCTGCGCGCTGGCCGGCGCCTGCCGCAGCATCACCCGCGCCGTATTGCGCTGCATGATGACGAAACCGGGCGGATCGCCGAAATAGCGGCCGAGATTGAAACCCAGAACATCGCGATAATATTCGCCGCTCTTGACGACATCGTCGACGAGCAGGAACGGCGCGGCTTCAAGGAACATCGCTTTTGCCATGATATCCTCCGCGATCGCGCGCCGGCTTATTCCGCAGCCAACGCCATTTCCGCCTTGCGAATCCAGCCGCCGCCGAGCACGCGCGTCCCGTCGCGCTCGTAGAACACGCAGGCCTGTCCCGGCGCGACGCTCTCTTCCGGCGAAAGCAACTCGACCGACGCGTCATCGCCCTGCTTCGTCACACGCGCTTCGACCGGCGGACGCATCGAGCGCACCTTCACCGCACAGTCGAACACATCGGGACAATTGGCCAGCCAGTTCACGTCATGCAGCGCGATCATGCGCGTCTGCAGCGCCTCGCGCGGACCGGCCACCACGCGCGCGTTCGCGGCATCGAGTGCGAGGACGAATAGCGGATCGGCGTTTCCGGAAAGCCCCAATCCCTTGCGCTGACCGACGGTGAAATGGATCACGCCATCATGTCGCCCGAGGACGGTACCGTTGCGATCGACGATCTCGCCCGGTGTCACAGCACCTGGCTTCAGCCGCTGCACGATGTTGGCGTATTTGCCGTCCGGCACGAAGCAGATGTCCTGGCTGTCGGGCTTGTCGGCATTGGTCAGGCCAAGTTCGGCGGCAATTTTCCGAACCTCGGACTTTTCCATGTCGCCGAGCGGAAAGCGCAGGAACGACAGCTGCTCGCGTGTGGTGGCGAACAGGAAATAGCTTTGGTCGCGCGCCGGATCGGCAGCGCGATGCAGCTCCGGGCCGCGGGGTCCGTCGACGCGCTTGATATAATGTCCGGTCGCAAGCGCATCGGCGCCGAGATCGCGCGCGGTCTGCAACAGGTCGGAGAACTTCACCGTCTGATTACACCGCACGCAGGGCACCGGCGTTTCGCCGCGCGCATAGCTGGCAGCAAAATCCTCCATCACCGATTTGCGGAAACGCTCTTCGTAGTCGAGGACGTAATGCGGGATGGCAAGTTGCTCCGCCACCCGGCGCGCATCGTAGATGTCCTGACCGGCGCAGCAGGCGCCCTTCTTTTTCGCAACGGCGCCCGCGTCGTAAAGCTGAAGCGTGACGCCCACGACGTCGTAGCCGGCGCGCTTCATCAGCGCGGCCGTGACCGAGGAATCGACACCGCCCGACATGGCAACGACGACCCGTGTCTTTTCGCGGGGCTTTTCGGCCTTCATGGCGGGGCTTTTAGGGCCACCGCCCGGCCGCCGCAAGCTAGGCGGCGGGGAGATAGTTCAGCAGCGAAACGTTCTGCAACTGCGAGGTGACTTGCAGTGCCGCCTGCAGCGCGACCTGGTTCTGGTTGAGCTGGGTGATGGCCGTCGGCATATCCACGTTCTGGATGTCCGAAACGAACCCGGTGTACATCGTGGCCAGCGAAGCCTGGTTGTCCGAAGCGTCCTGCAGCTGGTTGTAGGCTGCACCGTTCGCAGCCAGCACATTGTTGAGATTGGTGGCGACAGTCGCGGAGGTGCCTATCTGCGACGTCAGATAGTCGGACTGAGCGCCGGTCAACGTGTTGCCCAGGCTGCCGTTGCTGCTGACATAGTTGGCGATGTCAGCGAGCGTGCTCATAAGACCGGTGCCCATGTCGCTCGCGAGTTGGCCGATCTGCACGGTCTGGCCGTCGCCGACCGCAACGCTCGTCTTCTGCGTGCCGTTTGCGAACGCATCCGACACGCTCGGCATCGTGGCGAGATCGGACAGCGAAGTGGCCGTGAACGGCGGCGTAGAGTCGTTGCCACCGCCGTAGATGTAGTTGCCGTTGGCGTCCTGAGCATTGAGGACCTGGGACGCCGACTGGAAGATGCTGTTCACTTCCGTCATCAGCGTGGTGCCGTCGTTGTTGGCGACGGCGGTGGTGAGCGTCTGTCGGAGCTGTGTGGCGAGATCGGCGAGCGAGCCGATCTGGGTATTCTGGAGATCGGTTTGGGTCGAGGCCTGGGTAGTCGCTGCCTGATAGGCGGTCACGCGCGCGCCGGCCGAGCGCGCGGCTTCCATGATGGAAACCTGGCTGCCGTAACCGGCATAGTTGTCGGCGACGTTGCCGCTCGTCACCTGATCCTGGGTCTGCGCCAGCGCCGAATTGGCGCGGTCGATCTGGTTTAGGAGGAACTGGGACTGCGAGTTGGTCGAGACGCGATCGATGGTCATCGGTCAATCCTTCACTGCACCTGGAAGAGGCTGTCGTAGAGCGACTGAACGGTCTGAAGCATCCGCGCGCCGGCAGAGTACGCCTGCTGGTACGTCATCATGTTCGACAGTTCTTCGTCGAGATTGACGCCCGACACCGAAGACTGGCGCGATTGCGCCTCGGTGAGACGGTCGCTCTGGGTCGTCTGGTTGGTGGTTGCGGTGGCGCTGCGCGTGGCCACGTCCTGGTAGAATGCGCCGGCGTAATCGCTCAGCGATCCGGTCTGTGCCGCCAGACCGCCGGCCTTCTGAAAGGTCTGGTTCGCGACACCCACGTTCTGCAGCGCGAGGAGGCCACGCGCGTCGCCGCTGGCGACGATCTGTGTCCCGGCCGCGGTCGTCGCGGTGAGAGAAGACTGGGCCAATGCGACAGTCGACGGATTGGAGACGATCGACGGCTTCACCGACAGACCCTGCGCCTGGGCGTAGAGCGACTGCGTGCCCAGCCCGAACACCTGGCTGAACGAAAGGCCCGTCGTGCCCCGCTGGGTGGTGTCCTGCGTCACGTCGAGGTGATAGCCGGCAGCCGACGCGGCGGGCTTCATCGTCAAGGCGCCGTTCGAACTCAGGGAGAAGGTACCCTCGCCGCCCATCGCATTGTTCAGCGCCGTGACGACATCGCCGATGCTCATGCCGGCAGTCGTGGTGATGCTCGCAGTCTTCCCGACTTCGCCGTTGGGACCGCGCAGCGAAAAGGAAATGGTGCCGCCCGCCGCCAGACCGCTCGCGTCGCTCGCCGACAGGCCCGTCGCGGAAATCGACGGTGCCGAGGTCTGAATCAGGTTGTTGAGGCCGAAGAATTGAGAGAAGCCCGCTCCGCCGCGCGACGACGGCGTGGTGGCATCATCCTGAACCACAATACCGTTGCTGCCACTGGCGCCGACGGTCAACTCGCCGTTCGAGAAGCTGGCGGTGCCATTGCTGCCGAGCGCGGCATTGAGCGCGGTGGTGAAGCTGCCGACCGTGGTGCCGAGCGACTGCGCCGTGCCGCCGTCCACGCTGAGCGTTCCGGCGCTGAAGTCGATGTCGACTCGCGAAACGAGGTTGCCGCTGGAGTCGGTGACTGCGACGGTCGTCTTGCCGGTGAAGTTGAGCGCGTCGGTCGCGAGTAGGCCGGTGTTGCTGCCGTTCAGCGTCGTGGGCGGCGGGAAAGCGGTGTTGGCATTGTGCTGGGCATTGAACGCATTGGCGGTCTGCTGCGCAAAATTGCCGAGTTCGGCCTGGAAATCCGCAAGCGAACCGTCGCGCATCTGGATCAGACCCAGGATCTGGCCGGAGCCGAGATGAGAATCGAACGCCTGCGCGGGACCGCTGGGATTGCCAGTCGCCGGATTGATATTCTGCAAGGTGATCGGGCCGTAATTCCCGTTCTGCGCCCCCGGCGTATAGGAAAGCTGGGCATAGGTGGCGCCGACCAGGTTCACGCCGTCATTCGTCATGACGGTCATGGTGCCGTCGGAATTCTGCTGCATGCGAACGCCGACCATCTGGGAGAGGCTGTTCAACGCAGTGGCGCGCGCGTCCAGCATCGAACTCGCATCGTCGCCGGAGACGGTGGCCGTCGCGATCTGGCCGTTGAGGGTGTAGATCTGCTGGATGAGCGAATTGGCGGTGCCGACCGAGGTGGAGACCTGCTGATCGACCTGATTGCGCAGGTTCGACACCGTCGTCGACAGGTTCGAAACCGTGTTGGTCAGGTTCTGGAACGACGTGACGATGCTCTGCTGGTTGGTGCTGTTGCCTGGGTCGAGCGAGGCCGAACCCAAAGCCGAGAACACGTTTGACAGCTGCGAAGTCAGCGAACTGTTGTCGCCCGGCTGGCCGAGCAGGGAGTTGAGCTGCGAATAGACGCCGGTCTGCGCACTGTATTGCGAGGACGCGGAGTTGGCGGACAGCGCCTCGGCATCGAGGAACTGGTCGGCGACGCGCTGGATATCGGCAATATCCACACCGGTGATCTGGCCGCCGGTGTTCTGCGTCTGCAAATCGACAACGCGGCGGGCGTACCCCTGCGTGTTGAGGTTGGCGACGTTGTTCGAGACGACGCGCAATGCGGCGGAATTCGTCTGCAAGGCAGAAAGCGCACTCGACAGAATGCCGTCCATGGACACGTCGTGATCTCCCGCGAAGACTCTTCGCCGCTGAAGTTGATCGCAAACGACGTGCCAGCAATCGCCGCGGAAAAGCGGGCGATACGGACGCATAAGGTGAGCAAATCGTGAAACTGTAGGCAGCCTTTGCCCAGTTGCGGCAGATCGTGCCCGCACCATCGCGCCATCCCGGCTGCGCACAAGAGATACTAGAGTGCGAAACCGGGGGAAAAACGATTGGTCCGTCCCTTGCTACGGCGCTTGCGGACCAATGCGAGTGCTTCTGTGGCAGCTTTGCCGAACATCGCGATTGCATTACCGGTATCGGCGGATACCGGCGCGGCTTCGCGCGCGGCGTCCAAGGCGACGGGTTCGGACGATCTGTTCGCCGCATTCCTCGACGACGCGCAGCAGCAACAGCAGAGCATGCCGGCTGCAATACAGCAGCCCGCACCTGTGGCGAGTGCCATCGTTAGCGATCCGGCACAGACAACGACTACGACTATCGACCAAGCGCTGCTCGCGCAGTTGAACACGGTGCTGGGAAACGGCGCGGGAAAAGGAAAAACCCAGACTTCTCTTGGGACGGACGATCCGCAGACACCGGCGCGCACGAAGAACACTGCGATACCAACGAGCATGCCGGCCGCGGTTGCCTGGCAAGGTTTTCTTCAGACATTGAGCGCCGCTCAGTCCAAGGCGACGGATAGCGATCAGGACGTCACCGCCGGCATCAACGCAACGGGAGCCGCGACACCGGGCACGCAACCGTTCATGCTTGCGGCTCTGACTCTTCCGAAGGTGTCGCAAAGTGCTGCCAACCAGGACCTCGCGTCGTCTCTGCGCAGCACCACCGCGATATCCGCACTCTCGACCGCCCGCTTCGCGATCCCGCCCGTCTCTTCCGCGAATACGGCGGAGACCGACACACCGTCTTCGTTCGTGACGACGCAGGCTTTCGTACACGGCGATCAGACCTCGACGCCGGATAAGTCAGCGGCGCCCAATATGCAAACGCTGCGCGCTGCGCAGCAACAACAGGCTCTGACCACCGCGCCGCCAGCCGCGCAACCACGGCAGATCTCCGCTGCACCGCGCGACACGAGCGCACTGCAATCCGCTTTGGCGTCACTCGGTGCCGATCAGCCAGCCGATTTGACGACACGCGATATCGCAGCAGCGCTGTCCAACGCACAAACCAGGCAGCAGGCACAGCTCCCAACCGCCGCTTCGGCTGCGAAAACGCCCGTAGCGGCGACAGGAACAGGTCAACCGATCTCTTCAGCTGCGCAGCCGTCGAAGACGGTAGCGGCGACACCGTTCAGCCCGCCATCGGCCGCAACAACAGCGCGCGCGCCACAAACCGGTATGCCGGCGCCGGCACAGGCGGCGAACATCGCAGCGACCTCGCCATCGGAGAAGCGGGCATCCGTCGCTACGCCGTCCAACGCGGCAGCAGTTGCGACAGAAACCAGCCGGTCCATCTCTTCGGATGTAGCGCAGCCGGCAAAAACAACACTATCGTTCGGCACACCAGCGGCCGCAGCACAGGCCCGCGCACCTCAGACGCCGATCACGACCCAGAGAGCCAGCGGTGCAGCGGCGGCACGCTCTTCGATGACGGTGCAGGTGTCCGTGTCGCCGGACGTGGCAGAGACGGACAAGGCTGCACCTCCTGTGTCGCGTGCAGCTTCAGCACCGTCCTGGCCGTCGTTCCAGCAGCCGGAAGCGGAAGACGAACCTTCCATCGCTGCGCAGACGAATGCCGCGTCGCCGCCGCCAGCGGATGCGGAAGCAGATCAACCGGCAAATCCAGTCGCACGCAACGTCTACACGCCGTCGTCGCTGTTTGCGGCGCAGCAGCTTTCGGCAGAGTCCGATGTCTTCACCACGCTTCAAGCTTCACCAACGGTACTCCCGGACCGGCCAGCCGCGCCTGTGGGACAGAGCACGCGTGTTGCGCCGGCCGCTGTCAAACAGACCGCGGCGCAAACCGCCCTCGTTATGCCGTCCACTGGCAAACAGACTGCACAGCCCGGCCAACCGGCACCGTCCACAACAGACGACACAGCGGCGCAAGTACTCGACCAAGACGCGATACCTGCGCAACAACCATCGGCACAGCCGGTCTCGCAGCAATCTTCGACGACAACCGACCACGCAACGTCCGATGCACCGGCTTCGTCTGCCGCACAGCAGGCGGTCCAGACCACGGCGTTATCGCCGCAACTGACGACACCGTCTTCGGTCCAGATCGCTACGCAGGTGCCGCAACCGGTCACGCTCGCGGCAGCGGTGACCGCTCCTGTGACTGCAAAAGCGCAACCGCAGACGGCGAAATCTGCGACCGTGCCGGCTGCGAAAGCCGCTACGACGGCCAATCCCGACGATCCGGCGAAGACGCTAAGCGATGCGGTGAGCACCGCCAGGCAAGCTGCACCGGCCAGCGCGACCGTCGCGAAGGCCGCGCCGCAACAAAACGGCACGGACGGCAGCACAGCGGCGAAAGATGGCAGCCAGCCTGCCGCTCAGCACGATGCACAGGCGCAGACGAACACGCAGACCGCGACCGATAGCGCATCATCCGACACGCTTCCACAAGCGGCGGTCGTAGCCCAGCCCGACGTAACACAACCCACTCATGTCCAGACCGGCGCACCGGTCAACGCCGCAGTGGCGACAGTGGCGGCAACGACGCCTGTGCAAACCGCCCAACCCAATGCGCAAGCTATACCGCTGCAAACCGCGACGCATGCGGACGCCGCGGCGCAGCCGAACCTCGCCTCGCTCGCGCTCAACATCGCAGTGAAATCGAAGGCCGGTCAGAAGCAGTTCGATATCCGCCTCGATCCGCCAGAGCTTGGCCGGGTCGATGTGAAGCTCTCCATCGACGACGGCGGCAAGGTGCAGGCCAATCTCTCTGCCGAGAAGCCGCACACCCTCGAACTCCTGCAGCGCGACCGGGGCACGCTCGAACGCTCCCTGCGCGACGCGGGTCTCGATCTCACCGGCGGCGGCCTCAACTTTTCGCTGAAAGGCCAGAACCAGCAGAGCGGCGACGGTGCACAGCTGCGCGGTCGCGCGTTCTCAGCCGCCACTGCGGTGCAGACCGATCTCAACACGCCCATCGTGGGCACCCGACTCTCGCCGGCGGACGGCCGGCTCGACATTCGCGTCTAGGTAGGAAACAGCCATGACAACCGTGACCCCAACCACGACCACGCCGGCATCCACGGCATCCGCGACACAGAACGCGGCGTCCCAGCAGCTCGCCGGAAACTTCAACACGTTTCTGACGCTGCTCACCACGCAGCTGCAGAACCAGGATCCAACGAGCCCGATGGACTCCAACGCGTTCACCCAGCAGCTGGTGGAATTCAGCCAGGTCGAACAGCAGATCAACACCAACAACAATCTGCAGACGCTGATCTCGCTGGGCCAGGGCCGCAGCAACACCGATGCGGTGAGCTATCTCGGCAAGGCGGTCACGATCTCCAACGGCGAAGGCGTGCTGCAGAACGGCGCGGCGACCTGGAACTACTCGCTCGGTACCGATGCAGTGAACACGACGCTGTCGATCAGCAATGCCTCGGGCCAGGTGGTCTATCAGGGCACCGGCGAAACGGCTTCGGGCGTCCACACCTTCGACTGGAACGGCCAGGACAATTCCGGCAACCAGTTGCCGGATGGCGCCTACAAGATGACCATTACCTCCACCGCGGCCGACGGCTCGACCGTCCAGACCCAGGTCGCGAGCGGCGGCGTGGTGAGCGAAGTCGATCTTTCGGGCAGCCAGCCGATGCTGGTGATCGGTCCGATGGAAATTCCAATTTCTGCTGTCAGCTCGATCGGAAACCTGTCGAGCAACTGAACCGGCGCGCGAGAACGCGCACCATACGAAAAGCGGCGACGCGGAGCGGAAGACTTCGCCGAACCACCACAAACGAAGGACTACGACAATGTCTCTTTACGGAGCCATCATGACCGGTATTTCCGGTCTGAATGCGCAGAGCCAGGCGCTAAGCGTCACCTCTGCGAACATCGCGAACGTCAACACGATCGGCTACAAGGACGGCGAGAACCAGTTCGCCACCCTCGTGACCGGCCAGCCCGGTCCCGGCGATATCGCAGGCGCCGGCGTGATCGCCATCACGGGGCAGAACGTGGCGCAGCAGGGTCTGCTGCAGACCACCACTACCTCGACCAACCTGGGGCTGTCCGGCAACGGCATGTTCATCGTCGATCAGCAGCCGGGCGACACCTCGAACCTCTACTACACCCGCGCCGGCGACTTCACGCCGGATGCGAACGGCAATCTGGTGAACAGCTCCGGCTTCTACCTGATGGGCTGGCAGCTCGACGCGAACGGCAACATCCCGGCCGATCGCTCCGATCTGACTAACATCAACCTTTCGAACCTCGACGGCAAAGCGGAAGCGACGACCAACATCACGCTTGCCGCGAACCTGCAGTCGAGCACACCTGCAAACAGCTACTCGCCGCCGGACCCTAGCAATACGACGGCAACACCGAGTACGGCAATGCCGGATTTCCAACGCACGATCAATGTGTACGACAGCCAAGGCGGCAGCCAACCTGTAACTGTGTCTTACTACAAAGGCACCCAGCCCAATACCTGGAATTACGAAATCAGCTATCAGGGTGCACCGGGCAATCTCGACTCAAACAGATCGGCGGTGCTTAGCGCCGGCACGGTGACGTTCGATTCGAACGGCAACATGACGTCCGTTGCGTCAAGCTATCCTGCCGCTTCGAGCCCAACGACAGGCACGATCTCGTTCACGATCCCGTTCACCGGTGGCGGCACTGGTCTCTCGGACCAGACGATCAACTTGAACATGGGAACGCCGAATTCTTCGACCGGCCTCTCGCAGTTCGACAGTGCTTCGACGCTGACCTCTTCGAACGTCGATGGCGCACTGTTCGGCAGCCTCAGCAGCGTCTCCGTCGACAAGGACGGGTACGTCGTTGCGAACTTCTCGAACGGTCTGAGCCAGAAGGTCTACAAGGTTCCGGTTGCGACGTTCGACAATCCGGACGGTCTCTCCGCCATTTCCGGCAACGCCTATTCGGCCAGCGTCGACTCGGGCACGCCGGTCGTGCAGGAAGCGAACACGGGCGGCGCAGGCCAGATCCAGTCGGACTCGCTGGAAACCTCGACCGTCGATCTCGCGACGGAGTTCACCAACCTCATCACGACGCAGCGTGCGTACTCTGCCTCGGCGCGCATCGTGACGACCGCAGACCAGATGCTGCAGTCGCTTGAGCAGCTCCAGTAATGGCACAGCGCAAAAGGACGTCGCGCCCGAAAGCGCGGCGTCCGCTTGCGAATAGCAGCGAAATTCATGCGTGCGCTTAACGTTTCGTTTGCCATGGCTTTTGGCCCTTTCTTAAAGGCGCAAAAGCTAAAGTGCGCACGGGTATTGGTTTTAGGAGTTCACTGATGGCAGAGGACCGCAGGGGACGCGTCAGCTACGTTATCGGACCGGATGGTAGTCCGCTGACGCTGGCCGACCTCCCGCCGCCGAGCACGAAGCGCTGGGTCATTCGCCGCAAAGCGGAAGTCGTTGCCGCAGTACGCGGCGGACTGCTCAGTCTCGATGACGCGTGCAAACGCTACACGCTCACCGTAGAAGAATTCCTGGCCTGGCAGCGCGCGATCGACCGTTTCGGCCTCGCCGGCCTGCGCGCGACGCGCGTGCAGCAGTATCGCAACTAGATGAACAAGCGCGCAGCAGCGAATGGTTACGAAATTCCTACCGGTTTTTACGATCGCACATTCGCATTTTGAATTAACCCATTAAGCCCGCCTTTACCAAGAACACGGCAATCTTTGCCTAGCACGGCGCGTATGCCGGAGATGGACCTTCGTCCGTTTCGCATGCGCGCTTCTGGGGAGAGCAGGCGTTGCCGGAGTTCGTCAGACAATTTGGTGCCGCGCGCTTCGGCGTGATGGCCGGCGTTGCCGCCGCGCTGACCGCGTTTTTCCTCTACGCGGCCGGCATGATCACGCAACCCTCGAAGACCGTGCTCTATGCCGGTCTCGATCCGCGCGAAGCCGCGCAGATCACCGCCAAGCTCGACGCGATGCAGATTCCCTACGACGCCAAGGGCGATGGCGGCACCATTCTCGTTCCGGGCGACCAGGTGACGAAGCTGCGCATGGAGCTCGCAGCCGAGAACCTTCCCTCCGCCGGCGTCGGTTACGAGATCTTCGATAAATCCGACGCGTTCGGCGCAACCGCGTTCGTCCAGAACATCAACAAGCAGCGCGCGCTGGAAGGCGAATTGACGCGCTCGATCCAGACGATCGAGGGCATCGAGGCCGCGCGCGTCCATCTCGTCATTCCGGAGCGCCAGATATTCTCGCGCGACTCGCAGGAGCCGAGCGCCTCCGTCGTACTTAAGACGCGCGGCACGCTCGACCGCGGCCAGGTTCAGGCGATCCAGCATCTCGTTGCGGCCGCCGTCTCCGGCCTCGCCGCCGAACGCGTCGCAATTGTCGACGACAAGGGCAATCTGCTGGCCGGCGGCGATGCGAAAGAAGGCGAAGCGGCAACCTCGGCCGACCAGGAACAGCACACCACCGATTTCGAAGACCGCCTGCGCCAGCGCATCGAATCCATCGTGGCGAGCGTTGTCGGACCCGGCCATGTGCGGGTGCAGGTCGCCGCCGACATGAACTACAACCATTCGAGCGAGACCAGCGAGCTCTACGATCCCGACTCCAAGGTCGTGCGCTCCACCCAAACCGTCGAAAGCAACGACAATCAGAACAACGGCAGCGGCACCTCGGGCGCGGTGTCGGTTTCCAATGCGCTGCCCAACGCACAGCAAAGCGGCGGCTCTCCCAGCGGCGACAGCAACAAATCGAACAGCAACCACACCGAAGAGACGACGAACTACGAGATCTCCAAGACGGTGAAGACCAGCACCCAGGACGGCGGCGACGTGAAGAAGCTCTCGGTCGCGGTCGTCGTGGACGGCACCTCGGTGAGCGATCCGACCACCGGCAAGGTCACGAGCTACAAGCCGCGCACGGCCCAGGAGATGAACCAGATCGACGGTCTCGTGAAATCGGCGATCGGCTACGACAAAGCCCGCGGCGACCAGGTCCAGGTCGTCAACATGGCATTCGCGCGCGTCGACGAAGCGCCGCTCGAACCCCCTGCAGCGCCGCTGCTCGGGCTCGACGGATCGGACTGGTTCAAAATCATCGAAGCCGCGATCTTCTGCGTCACCGCGCTGCTGATCGGGTTCTTCGTCGCCCGTCCGCTGATCGCCCGGATGTTCTCGCCCAACGCGCCGTTGCGGGTGCAGATGGTGGACGGCCAACCCGTCGCCCAGCTTGCCGGTCCTTCGGAAGCGCAAACCGGCGGCCAGACCGCGCAGGTTGGACAGGGCGGTGCTCCGCTGCAGATTCCAGGATCGCGGGATAATGCGATCGACGTGTCGCGCATCGACGGTCAGGTGCGCGATTCCTCCATCAAGAAGGTCGGCGAAGTGGTCGGCGCGCATCCCGAAGAGGCGCTCGCCATCATTCGCACCTGGCTGCATCAACCGGTATAACCCATGAGCCGTCCCGCAAAAGTCGTGAAGGAAGATGTCCGGTCGCTGTCCGGCGCCGAACGCGCGGCCATCGTCCTCATGTCGCTGGGCGAGGAACACAGCGCGCAGATCTGGAAGCTGCTCGACGAAGACGAGGTCAAGGAGATCTCGCAGGTGATGTCCAACCTGGGCGCCGTCAGCTCGAGCCTGATCGAAAAGTTGCTGGTCGACTTCGTTTCGCAGATGTCGGGCACGGGCTCGCTGCTCGGCAGCTATGAATCTACCGAACGCCTCCTGGCCCGCATGCTTCCCGGCGAAAAAGTCGGGTCGATCATGGAAGAAATCCGCGGCCCGGCCGGCCGCACCATGTGGGACAAGCTCGCGAACGTGAACGAGACCGTTCTCGCGAACTATCTCAAGAACGAATACCCGCAGACCGTCGCCGTCGTCCTTTCGAAGATCAAGCCGGAGCACGCATCGCGCGTTCTGGGCGCGCTGCCCGAAGAGTTCGCGATGGAAGTGGTCCAGCGCATGCTGCGCATGGAAAGTGTGCAGAAGGACATCCTCGACAAGGTCGAAAAGACCCTGCGCGTGGAGTTCATGTCCAACCTCGCACGCACCGCGAAGCGCGACAGCCATGAGCACATGGCCGAAATCTTCAACAATTTCGACCGCCAGACCGAGGGACGCTTCATCGCCGCGCTGGAAGAACGCAACCGCGACTCCGCCGAGCGCATCAAGGCTCTGATGTTCACCTTCGAGGACCTCGGCAAGCTCGATCCCGGCTCCATCCAGACGCTGCTGCGCCATGTCGAAAAGGACAAGCTCGGGCTCGCGCTCAAGGGCGCCACCGACACGCTGCGCGACGTGTTCTTCTCCAACATGAGCGAACGCGCCGGCAAGATCCTGCGCGAAGACATGGAAGCGATGGGTCCGGTCCGCCTCAAGGACGTCGATGAAGCGCAGATGCGCATGGTCAATGTTGCCAAGGACCTCGCCAACAAGGGCGAGATCATGATCAACAGCGGCCAGGGCGACGACGAGCTGGTGTACTGATGATCGCTGCCAAATTCACCTTCGACACCGAGTTTCGCGAGGAAGGCGACCTCGTCTCCAACGCGGCGCGCGCCCGTCAGAAGAAAAGCCTCACGCAGGACGAAATCGACGCGATTTCCACCCGCGCCCGCGCCGAGGGGATGAAGGCCGGACAGGTCCGCGCCCAGGAAGCGATCGCCGCAGAAACAGCCGCACTTTGCCAGGACCTGAAAGCGGCGCTTTCCCAGTCGCGCGCGCAGATCGAAGCAGTGCGTGTCGAGGCCGCGAGCATCGCGCTCGCCGCCGCGGCCAAACTTGCCCGCGCCGCGCTTGCGGTCGCGCCGCATCTGGAAGTCGAAGCGGCGCTGCGCCAGGCGATCCATCAGGCGATCGGTGAGCCGCGCATCGTCCTGCGGGCCTCGGCCGCCGTGGTCGATGCGCTGCAGCCGGAAATCGCAACCGTAGCCGCCGAGGAAGGTTTCGATGGCCGGCTCGTCCTCGCCGTCGATCCGAACAGCCAGGGCGCCGATTGCTGCATCGAATGGCGCGGCGCCGGCGCCGAGCACTCCCAGGCCATGGTGGAAACGGCCCTCGCCGATCTGATCGGCCGTCATTTCTCCAATTCGTCCCCGAAAGGTTAGTCCATGAGCACCAGTGACGAAGTCGATCTGCCCGATCTGGCGCATGAGCAGCAGAGCGGCGCTGCCCCTGCCCTGCTGAACGGCGAGACCGGCGCCGAAAGCGAAAGCAAGCACACCGCGCAGGACCTTGAAGCGGTCTTCGACGTGCCCGTCACCGTGTCCGCCGTGCTCGGCAAATCGGGAATGGAAGTCAGCCAGCTCCTGAAACTCGGCAAAGGCACCGTCGTCGAACTCGATCGCAAGGTCGGCGAAGCGATCGACATCTATGTGAACAACCGCCTGGTCGCGCGCGGCGAAGTCGTCCTCGTCGAGGATCGGCTGGGCGTCACCATGACCGAAATCATCAAATCCGGACAATCGTAAGGATCACGACCATGCGTCTTCTTATCATCGGATCGCTGCAGGGCCAGATCGGCGCCGCCACCAAGATCACCATGGATCGCGGCGCGAAAGTCACCCATGCCGGCGACGTCGAAACCGGCCTTGCCGAACTGCGCAGCGGGCGCGGTGCCGATCTGGTGCTGTGCGACGTGACGCTGGACATCGGCCATCTGGTCCGTCAGCTCGCGAGCGAGCGAATCTGCACGCCGGTCGTCGCCTGCGGCATCGGCACCGATGCCCGCCGCGCCGTCGATGCGATCCGCGCCGGCGCGAAAGAGTATTTGCCACTGCCGCCCGATCCTGAACTGATCGCCGCGGTCCTGGCGGCTGTGGCTGACGAAAGCCATCAGCTCATTTTCGAGGACGAAGCCATGGGCGCGGTCATCGCGCTCGCCGATCAGGTGGCCGGCAGCGAAGCGTCGATCCTCGTCACCGGCGAGAGCGGTACCGGCAAAGAGGTGCTGGCGCGCTACGTCCACCGCAAATCGCACCGCGCGGACAAGCCGTTCATCTCGGTCAACTGCGCCGCGATACCCGAGAACCTGCTCGAGTCCGAATTGTTCGGGCACGAGAAGGGTTCGTTCACGGGCGCCATCGCACGCCGCGTCGGCAAGTTCGAAGAGGCCAATGGGGGCACCTTGCTGCTGGATGAAATCAGCGAGATGGATGTGCGGCTGCAGGCCAAGCTGCTGCGTGCGATCCAGGAGCGTGAGATCGATCGCGTCGGCGGCACCAAACCGGTGAAGGTCGACATCCGCATCATCGCGACGTCGAACCGCGATCTCGCCGACGCCGTGAAGCACGGCACCTTCCGCGAAGACCTGCTCTACCGTCTCAATGTCGTGAATCTGCGCCTGCCGGCGTTGCGCGAACGTCCGAAGGACATCCTCGCGCTGGCACGGCACTTCGCGCACAAATATGCCGAGGCCAATGGCGCACCCTATCGTCCGCTTTCGTCCACGACGGAGCGCCTGCTGATCGGGCACACTTGGCGCGGCAACGTCCGCGAGCTGGAGAACACCATCCACCGCGCGGTGCTGCTAGCCAGCGGTTCCGAGATGGGGCCGGAAGCGATCCGTCTGCCCGACGGCACGCAGGTCGGCTCGGCGCCGCGCAGCGATCTGCCCGCGCCGGTACAGGCTGCGGTGGAAAACGCGGCACTCGTCGCCCGCGGCTTGGTCGGTCGCACGGTCGCCGATGTCGAACGCGATCTGATCCTCGACACGCTCGATCATTGCCTTGGCAATCGCACCCATGCCGCGAATATCCTCGGCATCTCGATCCGCACCTTGCGCAACAAGTTGCGCGAATACAGCCAAGCCGGTCTCGCGATCCCGCAGCACGGCGAAGCACGGATGGCCGGTTAATCCGGATAAACCGATATGGCAGACGTCACCGCCGCAGCACCGGCACCGGGGTTCGGACTGAACCTCGCCACGGCGCAACAGCTTCTGAAGCGCAGCGATCTCGGCCTTGCGGTCGGGATCATGGCGATCCTGATCGTTCTGATCCTGCCGCTTCCGTCGTGGATGCTCGATGTCTGTCTCGCATTCTCGCTGTCGACGGCAATCCTGATCCTGATGACCTGCGTCTTCATTCGGAAGCCGCTGGAGTTCTCGTCGTTTCCCGCGGTGCTGCTCATTACCACGATGATGAGGCTCGCGCTCAACCTTGCGTCCACCCGTCTCATTCTCGGCCATGGCAGCGAGGGCACGGCAGCTTCCGGCTACGTGATCCAGGCGTTCGGCAAGCTGATCATGCAGGGCAATTTCGTGATCGGCCTGATCGTGTTCGCGATCCTGGTGATCGTGAACTTCGTGGTCATCACCAAAGGTTCGGGCCGTATCGCCGAAGTCGCGGCCCGTTTCACCCTGGATTCGATGCCAGGCAAGCAGATGGCAATCGATGCCGATCTGTCGTCCGGCCTCATCAACGAAACCGAAGCACGCGAACGCCGCAAGAAGATCGAGGAAGAATCGAACTTCTTCGGCGCGATGGACGGTGCGTCCAAATTCGTCCGCGGCGACGCGATCGCCGGCCTCCTGATCGTGGCGATCAACGTCGTCGGCGGCATCATCATCGGTGTCGCGCAGAAAGGCATGAGCTTCACCGACGCCTCGCAGACCTTCACGCTGCTCACGGTCGGCGACGGCCTTGTCAGCCAGATGCCGGCACTGATCGTTTCGACCGCCGCCGGTCTCATGGTCTCCAAGGCCGGCATCGAGGGCGCTACGGACAAGGCGCTGATGGACCAGTTGTCGTTCTATCCCCAGGCGCTCGGCATGGCCGCCGCCGTGATGGCGGTGGTCGGCGTTCTGCCGGGCATGCCGACCTTCGTCTTCATCGGCCTTGCCGGTTGCATCGCGACGATCGCCTACTTCGCCTACAAGCGGAAAGACGAGAAGCTGGCGGCCGAACAAACGGCCACGGCAAATGCGAACGCCGCAGCAGCCCCAACCGAAGAACCGATCTCCACCGCGCTCGCACTCGACCTGCTGCGTATCGAGCTCGGCTACGGCCTGCTGCCGCTCATCAACGATGTGCAGGGCCACAAGATCACCGACCAGATCAAAGCGCTGCGCCGTCAGCTGGCGCAGGAAATGGGCTTCGTGATGCCGCAGGTCCGCATCCTCGACAACATGCAGCTCGGCGCCAACGAATATGCGATCCGCGTCAAGGAAGTGGCGGCGGGTTCGGGCGAGCTGTTCCCCGGTTCGCTGCTGGTCATGGATCCGCGCGGCCTGCCCGTCGATCTTCCCGGCACCCACACGACAGAGCCGGCATTCGGCCTCCCCGCAACCTGGATTGCGAGCGCGTTGCGCGACGATGCGACGTTCCGCGGCTACACCGTGGTCGATCCCGGCACGGTGCTGACCACGCATTTGACCGAAGTGCTCAAGCAGCACATGAGCGAGCTGCTCTCCTTCGCCGAGACCAAGAAACTGCTCGACGATCTGCCGGCCGAGCACAAGAAGTTGGTCGAAGAACTCATCCCGACCCAGATCTCCGTCACCGGCGTCCAGCGCGTGCTGCAGACCCTGCTGTCCGAGCGCGTCTCGATCCGCGACCTGCCAGCTGTGCTCGAAGGCATCGCCGAAGCCGTCGGCTTCACCAAGAACGCGCTTTATATCACCGAGCACGTCCGCACCCGTCTATCGCGCCAGCTTTGCCACCAGCACCTGTCGCCGGGCGGCTATCTTCCCCTCATCGCACTATCGCCGGCCTGGGAGCAGGCGTTCTCGGAATCCATCGTCGGCCAGGGCGAAGACCGCCAGCTCGCGATGGCGCCGTCGCAGCTGCAGCAATTCATCACGACCGTCCGCGACCGTTTCGACGAAGCCGGCCAGAAGGGCGATGTGCCGGTGCTGCTGACGAGTCCGCAGATCCGGCCCTTCGTGCGGTCGATCGTCGAACGCTTCCGGCCGCAAACTGTCGTCATGAGCCAGAACGAAATCCACGCCAGCGTGCGCCTGCGCACTCTGGGACAGGTGTAACCGATGCAGATTCGAACGTTCGTCGCCGACGACATGAAAGCCGCGCTTGCCAGTGTGCGCGCCGAGATGGGCAGCGACGCGGTGATCGTCGCCAGCCAGAAGACCAAAGGCGGCGGCGTCATGGTGCGTGCCGCTTGCGACCGCGCCGCAGCGGAGCTGGAGACCACCGCCGCGGTCACCGCGCTCGAGACCGCGCAGGACAACGAACCCACCGACTTCCAGACCAACTATCGCGACGGCCTGATTCATCGCCTGCGCGCACCGGCGCCCAACGGCAAACCGGCTGCGCGCGGCTTCAGCCGTCCCGATCTGCTCGCCGTCCTGCACGCACATCGCGCGCCGGAGTCGCTGGTGAACGCGATGGCGGAGACCGCACAGAAGAGCAACCTCACCGACATGACGCTGGCGCTTGCAACCGCGCTCGACAAACGCATGTACACCGCGCCCATCGATGTCACGCGCTCAAGCGCGATCCTGCTCGCCGGCTGCAACGGCTGCGGCAAGACGGCGGTCGCCGCCAAGATCGCCGCGCATGCCCGCATGGCGGGACGCGGTGTCACGCTTATCGCGACAGATACAGACGGCGCAGGTGCCGTCGCGCGGCTCGAGACCTTTGCCAAGCATCTGGACGCGAAGATGATCGTCGCTGCAGGCGCCGAGCATCTGTCCGACACGGTCGGCAAGGAAATCGAGGCGCGCGCCCTCGTCATCATTGACACGGCGGGCTTCGATCCGCGCAACGCAAAAGCGCGCACCGCGTTCGCCGCCCTCGGCCAAATCGACGGCGTCGAAACCATCGGAGTCCTTTCCGCGCGCGGCGATTCCGAAGAAACCGCCGAGATCGCCGAAGCCCTGAAATCGCTTGGCGCCTCGCGCATTGTCGTCACGGGGCTCGACATCGTTCGCCGGCTGGGCGGCCTGCTCGCGGCGGCCACACAGGGGCTCGGCCTCGCCGCCGTCACGCAGTCGCCATTCGCGGCCGGCGCGCTTGAAATGCCCACGCCCATCAGTCTCGCACGCGCCATTCTGGAATCCGGTATCGGCAACGCCGATCGAGGGGGAGCACAATGACCATCCAACCCGTCTTCGGCGGCCCGCGTATAACAGCCATCGGTTCGGGCAAGGGCGGCACCGGCAAGACGCTGGTGACCTTGAGCCTTGCCCATGCGCTCGCCTGCGAAGGCGATAAGATCCTCGTGTGCGACGCCGACCTCGGTCTGTCCAACACGACCGTGAACCTCGGTCTCGATAAAGGCGGCGATCTCGCGTCCGTCCTGTCCGGACGCCGCACCCTGCGGGAGTCGGTGGCGCGGATCGACGACGGCAAGCCCAGCGCCTTCGACCTGCTGGCCGCGCCGGCCGGATCGGGAGCGCTCGCCAACCCGCAACTCACAACATTGCAGCGGCTCATTGCCGTGCTGCGCAGCGCGCGCGGCTACGACCGTATCCTGCTCGACCTCGGCGCCGGGGTTGACGATACGGTGATGCATTTCGCCGGCCATGCCGACGAAACCTTGCTGGTGATGACGCCCGATCCTGCCTCGCTCACCGATGCCTATGCTTTTGCAAAGCTGCTGCTGCGGCGCGGCGCCGCCCAGCCGTCCTTCTTGGTGAATATGGCTTTGAGCGATCAGGAAGCCCGGCGCACTGCCGACGCCCTGATCAATTCCGCCCGCGCCTTCCTTGATGCGACGCTGGAATATCTGGGAAATGTGCCGCGCGACCTGCGCGTCCAGGAGGCCATCCGCCGCCAAGGAAATCTGATTGGCCTTTACCCGCAAAGCCATGCGGCGGCCGCGCTTGTGGCAATCGCCCGCAAGATGCACCGCCGGACGCCGATGGCGATGGCCGGAGCGAGCGTCCGCTAAATCCGAGTTCCCGGCATGGACGCCCATCCACGAAGCCTGTAGCGTGGCGACGTGGCTGGAATCATCGTCATCGCGGTTGTCGTTCTCGTCCTGCTTTGGGCGGTCGTCACCTATAACGGTCTTGTGCGCCGCAAAAACGTTGTTGCGGAAGCGTGGGCCGGCATCGAAACACAGCTCAAACGCCGCGCGGACCTCATCCCCAACCTGGTCGAAAGCGTGAAAGGCTATGCCAGCCACGAACGCGGCACGTTCGACGAACTGACCAAGCTTCGCTCCGAGGCCGGCACCCAGGATATCGCCCAACGTGCGCAAACCGAAGCCGCCATCACCGCCGCGATCGGCAAGGTCATGGCCGTGGCGGAGGCCTATCCGGACCTGAAGGCCAGCGCGAACTTCCAGTCGCTGCAGAACGAGCTTGCCGAGGTCGAGGACCAGATTCAGCTGGCGCGGCGCTACTACAACGGAGCGGTGCGCGATTTCAACACGAGCATCCAGCAGATGCCGGCGAATTTCGTCGCCAACATCGGCGGGTTTAAGCCGGCGCCATTCTTCCAGATCGACAACGACGCCGACCGTGCCGTTCCGAAAGTGTCGTTCGGCTGATGCTGCGGCGGTTCGCCGTTCTCGTCGTCGCGCTTTTCGCGTTCCTACCAGCTTTTGCACGGGCCCAGGATCACGGCGGCGAACGCATCACCAATTACATGAGCGACGTGACGGTTTCGGAAAACGGCACACTCACCGTTGTCGAAACCATCACCGTCAATTCGCTGGGTGAGCAAATCCGCCACGGCATCTTCCGGGATTTTCCGACGACCTACACGAAAGACGGAAACACCTTCCGCGTAGGATTCTCGGTCATCAGCGTGACCATGGATGGCCAACCGGAGCACTACACAGTCTCCGGTATCGACGCCGGCAAGCGGATCAAGATCGGCGATGCCGACACGCTGCTGCAGAACGGCTTGCACGTCTTCGTCATCACCTACACGACCACGCGCCAAATCGGCTTCTTCGACAAGTTCGACGAAATCTACTGGAACGTCACCGGCAATTTCTGGCCGTTTCCCATCGATCATGCTTATGCGCTGATTCATCTGCCGGCCGGGGCGAACATCATCCGCTATGCCTCCTATACCGGCGCGGCCGGTTCAACGGCCAACAATGGCCAGGCCGACAAGCTTTCCGAGAACCAGATCCGCTTCAATACAGACGTGGGTTTGGGACCACAGGAAGGGATGACCGTCGCGGTCGACTTCGCCAAAGGTGCCGTGCGCCAACCAACCAGCGCGGAATTGCGCGCGGACTATCTACGCGACCACGCCGACGTCGTCGTGGCGGTCCTCGGACTTCTGATCCTGGCAATCTATTTTAGCGTCACCTGGTACGAGTTCGGCCGCGATCCCGACGGCGGTCCGGTCATTCCTCTGTTCGCGCCGCCCAATGGTTTCTCGCCGGCCGCTGTGCGCTACGTGCATCGCATGGCCTACGACCGGAAAGCCTTCTCGGCCACGATCATCAATCTCGCAGTGAACGGTTATCTCACCATCAGCCAGTCCGGCAACATCTACACGCTCACGAAAAAGAACGGCACAGCGCCACTCACCGACAGCGATCAGGCCGTGCGGGACCGCCTGTTTGCCGAAGGCGATACCCTTGAACTGAAGCAGACCCACCACACGCTCATAACGGCAGCCATTTCCGCACTGCGGCTCGCGCTGAAGCGAGAATATGAAAAAGCCTATTTCCTCACCAATCTGCACTGGTTCATCGGAGGTGTTGCGATCCTCATCATCACCGGTCTCGCCGCCACGCTTCTGTCCGCCAATGCCGGGGGTGCGAGCGGCATTCTGTTCTGGTTGGGCGGATGGAGCATTGGCTGCGCCGTCCTGCTGCATCGCTGCTACGACGCCTGGAATACGGCGCTACGCGGTCCCGGATCGAGGTTCTTGAATGTCTTCAGCGCGCTCGGCATCACCTTGTTCGCGGTGCCGTTTACCGTTGCCCTAGTGGTCGTGTTCGTGGTCTTCGGCGGCGTGATGGGTGCCGCGAGCATTCCGCTCATCGTCGGTGGCGTGCTTGCTTACGTATTCTATCACCTGCTGAAAGCCCCGACCGCGCTTGGCGCCAAGACGATGGCGGAGATCAATGGCTTTCGCGAATTCCTCAACACCGCGGAGCGCAACCGGCTTGAAATCCTCAACCCGCCGCAGGTCACGCCGGCGGTGTTCGAGAAATACCTGCCCTACGCCATCGCGCTCGACTGCGAGAATCAATGGAGCAAGCGCTTCGAAGCCGAAGCTGAGGCCGCAGGCGTCGATCCTTCGCAGAGCGGCTATTATGCGCCCGTCTGGTATTCGGGCAGCGGCAATTTCCAGTCGGCCGCCTTCGCCTCGTCGCTCGGCGCCTCCATGGCAGCGGCCGCGGCTTCGGCAGCCACGGCACCGGGCTCAAGTTCGGGCGGAGGCGGTGGCGGATTCTCCGGCGGCGGCGGCGGCGGCGGCGGCGGAGGAGGCTGGTAGCTACCGCTTCTTCGGCCCGAGCCGGTTGTCGATCGCGAACGCGCCCGGTCCCATGCCGACCAGTAGAAGCAGCCCGCCGGCGATCGCCACGTTGCGAGCGAAAAGCTCGAAGTCGGCGGCGCGATCGATCGGATTGTTGATCTTCCAGAACGCGTGCATGACAACCGAGGCGATCAGCGTGAAGGCGAACAGCATCAGCGCGCCGGCACGGGTGTGAAATCCAAGCAGCAGCGCAGAGCCTCCGAGCAGCAGCACTGTCAGCACGCCCACCAGCAGCAGAGGTGCCGCCGGAATGTGCGCCATCGTCATGAGCTGCGACGTGCCCTCGAAATTGCCCATCATCTCGAAGGCAGACGACAGAAAAAACCAGGCCAGCATCGCCCGCCCTAAGAGCGGCGAAATCAGCTCCGAAAACGACATACCCCCTCCGGCCCGCGAAGCAGCGCGTATGACGGAATCACGAAGCCACGCGGCTGTCTATTCCGTGCGCCAGCACAGGATTGCCTTAGACGCCCGTTTTGCCGGTTTACGCGCTGCGGAGCGAGTGCTTGCGCAGGTGGCGGACCAGCGCGATCTCGTCCAGGCGCGACTGGGCGCGGCGTTCTTCGAGTTCAGCGGCGCGCTTGTTCTGCTGGTCGATCGCGAGTTCCAGGCTCTTCAGATCCTGGAAAGCGGCGGTCAGATCCTGCTGCACGGTAACCCGCTCACGCTCGATCTCTTTGAGGGTAGCGCGCAGGTTCTCGCGACGGACGTCTATGGAGCGCAGGAACGACGGAAACGCCAGGCGGCCGATATCGGAATCGCCCGCACGCTGGCGTTCGCGCGCGACGCTCTCTTCCAGATCGGTGAGCTTGCGTTCCAGATCGGCTTTCATGCCGTCCAGCGTCGCCATACGCCGCTTCAGGTCGTCGACCCGAAACCGCTTCAGGCGCATCAGCGTGTCGCCGCGCTTCATTGTTACCTACCCTTACCCGAGAGGATGGTATCCAAAGACGCATACCCGTCGGTTAACGTGGTGCGTTCATCTTTCTTCTGTGCAAGAAACGCTTCGAGTTTGGGCGCCAGCAAAATCGCGGCATCCACTTCGGCATTTGTCCCATTCTTGTACGCACCCAGCCGAATGAGCTCCGCCATGTCGTCATAAGCGGCCATGCTTGTGCGCGCTTTTGCGACCAAGGCCTGCTCAGCCGGGGTGTTGCAGGCCGGCATGGCGCGGGAAACCGACTTCAGCACGTTGATCGCGGGATAGCGGCCGCGCTCGCCGATCGCGCGCTCGAGCACGATATGGCCGTCGAGAATGCCGCGCACCGCGTCGGCGATGGGCTCGTTATGGTCGTCGCCCTCGACAAGAACCGTGAAAAGCCCGGTGATCGAGCCGCCCTTGCCCTCGTCGCCGGGGCCTGCGCGTTCCAGCAGGCGCGGAAGTTCCGCGAACACCGTCGGCGTATAACCTTTCGTGGCCGGTGGCTCTCCCGCGGAGAGCCCGACCTCGCGCTGTGCCATCGCGAAACGGGTGACGGAGTCCATCAGGAGCAGCACATGCAGGCCTTGGTCCCGCAACTCTTCCGCCACTGCCATCGCGACATAGGCGGACTGACGGCGCACCAATGCCGGTTCGTCGCTGGTCGCAGCGACCACGACCGAGCGTGCGAGGCCTTCAGAGCCAAGATCGTCCTCGATGAACTCTTTCAGTTCGCGGCCCCGCTCGCCGACTAGGCCGATCACGATCGCATCGGCATTCGAATTGCGCGCCAGCATCGCCATCATGGTCGATTTGCCGACGCCGCTGCCGGAGAAGATGCCCATGCGCTGCCCCTGGCAGCAGGTGAGGAAGGTGTTGAGCGCGCGCACGCCCAGATCCAGCTTCGCCCCCATCCGTGCGCGCGTGTGTGCGACCGGTGCGGCCCGCTTCAACGGATAGGCGACTGCGCCCTGCGGCAGGGGCCCCTTGCTATCCATCGCTTCGCCGAACCCGTTGAGCACGCGGCCGAGCCAAGCGCGGCAGGGATAGATCGCTGCGGCGCTGTCGTTGAAATCCGCGCGTGCGCCCAAAGTGACGCCGTCCAGGGTGCCGAGCGGCATCGCGAGTGCCCGGCCGTCCCGGAAGCCGACGACTTCGCACGGGATGCGTTTGCCGTGAGCCCCCTGAAGATAAAGCTGCCCACCCAGGCTGACCGTCCCGGCCGCACCGCTCACCTCGACCAGGAGGCCCTCGATCCGGGCGACCCGGCCGAACCGCCGAACGGTCGGAATTGCATCGATTTCCTTGAGCAAAGCGTGCATTCGGGCGCGTTCCGGGGGCTGAATTCCGCCCTTTTCCAATTGCATCTTGCCGGGAATAACTTAAGTGGCAGTAAAGTTAACA
Organism: Rhizomicrobium sp.; assembly: GCA_036490455.1. GTDB lineage: Bacteria > Pseudomonadota > Alphaproteobacteria > Micropepsales > Micropepsaceae > Rhizomicrobium. The sequence goes on along the minus strand of DASXDS010000023.1, from coordinate 42,064 downwards.
AACCGAATCAGTGGGATAGCCGGGCTCTGGCAACACCCTGTTAGGCCGGGTCATCGCGGGGTGAAATTGGCACTGCCATGGAAACGAGGCGTTAACTATTGGCCTTTACCTTTAGAGCGTCGTTAACCACGCCTGGCCGTGCCTACGCCGACGTTAAGAGGGGTTTTGCGATATGCGCGTTTTGTTGATCGAAGACGATAGCGCGATGGCGCGCAGCATCGAACTGATGCTGCGAAGCGAAGGCTTCAACGTCTACACCACGGATCTGGGTGAAGAGGGGATCGATCTCGGCAAGCTCTACGATTACGACATTGTCGTTCTCGATCTGCAGCTCCCCGACATGAGCGGTTTCGAAGTGCTGAAAGCGCTTCGTCTCGCGAAAATCCAGACACCGGTCATGATCCTGTCCGGCAATGCGATCGTCGAGGCGAAAGTGAAAGCGCTCGGCTTCGGCGCCGACGACTACATGACCAAGCCGTTTCACAAGGATGAACTGGTCGCCCGCATCCAGGCGGTCGTCCGCCGTTCCAAGGGTCATTCGCAGTCGGTCATCACCACCGGCAAGCTCACCGTCAATCTCGACGCCAAGACCGTCGAAGTGGACAGCCAGCGCGTGCACCTGACCGGCAAGGAATATCAGATGCTGGAGCTGCTTTCGCTCCGCAAAGGCACGACGCTCACCAAGGAGATGTTCCTGAACCATCTCTATGGTGGCATGGACGAGCCGGAGCTCAAGATCATCGACGTGTTCATCTGCAAGCTGCGCAAGAAGCTGGCAGCGGCGACGAGCGGCGACAACTACATCGAAACCGTGTGGGGCCGCGGCTATGTGCTGCGCGACCCGAGCGGCGAAGAGAGTGCCGCCGCCTGATACGCGATTCAAAGGATTTACAGACAAGGGCGCCTTTCGGCGCCCTTTGTTTTTCGGCCCGGAATGCCGTTTTTCCTTTTGTCCGCCGCTTCATTATAAGGCGGCCATGAACCCGATCCATCGCATGGACCTTTCGGCCTGGCAGGGGCCGTTCGCGCCGGGCCAGCAGAGCGAGGCGATCGATGCGTTGGAAAACGGCGAAGTTCTCTACCTTCCCGACCTGCCCTTCCCACTCGCGCCCGAGGAGCAGACGCTGCTGACGCCTGTGCTGTCCGACGGCAAGGCGAAGAACATCAGCCTCGATCCGTTCGGCAAGCTGAAACACGCTGCGGTCTCGCCGGCCGATCATGCCCGGCTGCAAGCGATGATGCAGCGCTTCGCAAGCGGTGCCGTCGGTTTCATCGGCGACCTGTTCCCGCGCTATGCGGCACGGCTGGAGCGGGCGCGAACGTCCTATCGGCCGGTCGAGATCGAAGGACGCGCGGCAGCTTCGCTGCTGCAGGACGACACCCGCCTGCATGTCGATGCGTTCCCAACACGACCGATGAAGAAGGGCCGCCGCATCCTGCGCCTCTTCACCAACATCAACCCCGACGGCGTGCCGCGCGTCTGGCATGTCGGCGAGCCGTTCGAGGACATGGCGAAGAAGATCGTCCCCAAGGTGTGGGAACCGAACGCGGCCAAGAATCTGCTGCTCGCAGCCCTCTTCGTCACCCGCGGCGTGCGCAGCAAGTACGACAGCTTCATGCACGGCCTGCATGACGAAGCGAAGCTCGACGATGAATATCAGAAGCGCAGTCCGCAGGTCGCATTCGCATTCCCTGCCGGCGCGACGTGGCTGTGCTACACCGACCAGGTCATGCATGCGGCGTTAAGCGGCCAGTACGTGCTGGAGCAAACCTTCCACCTCGATCTCGAAGCGATGGCGTTTCCCGAACGCGCACCGTTCAATGTGCTCGAGCGGATGACCGGGCGCGCCCTCGGCTGACCGGATGCGGCTTTGCCGCCTTGGGTGCGGGCGTGGGCGTGATCATCATCCGCCAGCTTTTGCTTTTGACGAGCCATTTCTGCGCGGCAGCCTTCACATCCGCAGCCGACAGGCTCTTAATCTCCGAAACCTCGTTGATCGCCAGTTGTAGCCGGCGCGGGTCGGCTTGCGCACCGGCCAGGTAGTGCAGCCAGAAAGCGTTGTTGTGCTGCAGACGCTGTGCCTCCTCGACGCGCGCCCCCAGGACACGGTTCAACTCGTCGGGCGACACATCGTTGGCGGCAAGATCGGCCGCGATCGAGTCGAAATCCGCAAAGGCGGTCGGGATGTCCGCGGGCGCGACCAGAGCCCGGGCGCTGATCATTCCATATCCGGGCAACGCCTCCGACAACGAAGCCACCACAGACGGCGAGTAGGTTTTGCCTTCCTTGTTGCGCAACTGCACGAAGGCGCGCTCCTGCATGATCGCGGCGAGTAACCCGGCCGCTTGCGACTGGCGGGTATCGGCGAACACGTCGGTGGCCGGCCAGTCGATGACCGCCAGCGCCTGGAAAGCGGGCCCAGTGTGATGCAGCTCGACCGGCGCGGACGTCGGTGCCGGGAAGCTCACGCTACGAATCCCCGGTGGCTCAGCCACGTCGGCGCGCGGCGGCAGTGCGCCAAATGTTTTGGCGACCGAGGCAATGGCGCGGTCTGGCGTAATGTCGCCGACTACGACCACTTCGAGCGGCGCGTTCTCCAGGATCGGCTTGATGAAGGCGACCGCGTCTTCGGCTTTCCAGCTGCTGCGCATCTCGCGCGTGTCGACCACCCAGCGCTGATCGCCGGGATGCAGTAACGACGGACTGTCGTGCTCATAGACGTCGGCCGGTGATGAGGTATCGGAATCGTCGCCCTGCGCCAGTGTCCCGATGATGCTTTGCCAGTCGTTGGTGCGCCAACCCGGCGCGCTGACCTTGGCGGTCAGCGCCTGCATCTCCAGGTCGAAATAACCTACGGAGACCGGTGGGCCGGTAAAGACGAAAGCATCCTCGTCCATCTTCGCCACCGCCATCACGCCTTTGCCCATCAGCGCGCGCGAGGCCTCTTCCGTGGTCATATCGCGAAAGCCGCCCATGTTGAGCACGCTCATCGCCAGATCGGAAGCCGCGAGCTTGTCTTTCGGAAGGTCGAGCTGGCCGTGGCCGAAGCGGACTTCGTAGAATACTTCTCCGGTGTTGAAATCGGTCTGCTTCACGGTGAGGCGTACGTTATTGGCGAACCGCACCATGGTCACGCCTGCCTCGGGGATCGTGTGCTTTTCGGCGACCGTGCCGGGCTTGCCGAAATCGGTGTAGGCCCACATCTTGTCCGGTGTGGCCGCGAAGGGCTGCACGGGCGCGGTATTTGCCTTTGCGAACTCCGCTTTGAGCGCCGCTTCGCCGCCTTCCGGCGTCTGCGAGGTCGCGTAGAGAACGACAGGCGAGTCGGTGTAATGGCCGACCAACGTTGCGGTGACGCGATCGGCTTTCAGCCCGTTTGCCACCTCGTTGAACAGCGCCAGAGTCTGCTGCCGGCTACGCGGGATCGCCTGCAGCTCGACCGCGGAAACGAGAGCATCCGCACGCGAACGCGTTTGTGCGGAAGTCTCCGCAACGACTTCGCCTTCCAACTGCCCGCGCAGCAGCGATATGGCCTTATCGACTTCAAGCTGGGTGAGACCGTATTGCGTCACCTGCCGCTGCACCTTGAGCAGCAGATCGAGCGAACCGCGCCAGTCGGAAATACCGGTTGCGCCGCCATAGTCGATATCCGCGATATCGGGCGAGAGCGCCAGCGGCGACAACGTGCCGCCGGAATTGAACGGCTTGCCTGCCTGCTCGTTCAGTTGCGCCAAACGCAGCTGCGACGCGAGGAGACCGACGCCATAAACGATGCGCTGCACCGTTTCCGCCCGGCTGTCGTGAAACGGACGATAGGGGTGGAGATAGAAGAGCCGCAGACCCTGCGCCTGGAGGTCGAGACCTTTGATCGTCGCCAGCTGCACGCGTGGCGGCTGGACCGTCACCTTCAGCGGCGCGGGATCGGCACCGGGCGTACCTTTGCCGCGCCAGTCCGAGAACTTGGCCTTGATCTTGGCTTCGAGCGCCGCGGGATCGATGTCACCCACGACGATCAGTACCGCGCGTTCGGGCCGGTAATAGGCATTGTAGAAATCGCGCAAGCGTTGGACGGGCGCATGCTCGATGACTTCAGTCCGGCCGATGGGATCGCGGCCGTAAGGATGGTCGCCGAACAGGGCCTTCGACTGGACCTCGCCCAGCGCCACCATCGGCGCAGAATGGCTGTAGGCCTCGGCCATCACCACTTTGCGTTCGGCGTCTACCAGCGCCGGATCGAGCAGCAATTCGCTGCCGATCTCGCGCAGCATGAGAAGACCGGTATCGATCGACGCCTCGTCGTTGCGCGACAGATCGAACTTGTAGAGCGTCATGTCGCGCGTGGTTCCGGCATTGATATCAGCGCCGACGCGCATCCCGAGCCGTTCGAGCATCGGAAACACGTCCGCGTTGGCAATATGGGTCGAGCCGTGAAAAGCCATGTGCTCCAGCACATGGGCAAGGCCTTCCTGGTCGTGCGCCTCCTGCATGGAGCCGGCCTCGATGACGAGCCGCATCGACACCTGTCCTGGCGGCGAGGCGTTGTGCCGGATCGCATAGCGCATGCCGTTGTCGAGGACACCGAAGGTGATCGCTGGATCGGCCGGCAGATCGGCCCCGGTTTGCGGCCATGTTGTCGGTGGTGCGGCGTTTGCCGCCAGCATGGGCAATGAAAGGACTACGAGGAAGAAGGCACAGAGCCGCCATCCGTTCGCAAAGCGACGAACCATCTTCGATTTCCCTGAACCCCTGGTTGTTTGAGACAATCTAGCCCGCAAGCGCCATATCGGAAAACTGCAGGCTGGCGAGACGTGCGTAGAGTCCGCCATTGGCAACCAGTTCGGCATGGCTGCCATCGGCAACAATGTGGCCTTGGTCCATGACCACGATCCGCGCGAGGCGCTGGATGGTCGCAAGACGGTGCGCGATCACGATGGTCGTGCGGCCGCGCATCAGATTGCTCAAGCCTGTTTGCACCAGCCGCTCATTCTCGGAATCGAGCGCGCTTGTCGCTTCGTCGAGCAGCAGCAACGGGGCGTCGCGCAGCATCGCGCGCGCGATCGCGAGACGCTGGCGCTGGCCGCCGGAGAGCGTCACGCCGCGTTCGCCGATTTCGGTTTCATAGCCTTTGGGAAGCGCTTCGATGAACTCGCTCGCCGCTGCCGCGCGTGCCGCTTCACGCGCTTCGTTGAGGGTGGCGCCGGGACGGCCGTAGCGGATGTTGTCGAGGATCGTGCCGGAGAAGATCACCGGATCCTGCGCCACCATGGCGATGTGGCGGCGCAGATCGGCGGGATCGAGATCGGCGATGCTCACGCCATCGAAAGAAATGGATCCGGACTGTGTCGCGAAGAACCGCAGCAGAAGCTGAAACACGGTAGACTTGCCCGCGCCGCTCGGCCCTACCAGCGCGACCGCCTCGCCTGCGGCAATCTTCAGGGAAAAGCCGTTGAGGGCTGCGTGTTCGGGCCGCGTGGGGTAGCGGAAGGTCACGTCCTTGAACTCTACCGCACCGCGGCCCGGCGACGGCAGGGCTTTCGCATTGGCGGGCACCGCGACCGCAGGCTCGACCGAGAGCAATTCCATCAACCGTTCCGAGGCACCGGCCGCGCGCTGCAGATCGCCATAGGTCTCGCTAAGAGACCCCATCCCGGTCACAAAGATGATCGCGTAGCCCGCGAACTGCGTGAGCATGCCTACGGTCATGTGATGCGCTGCCACGTCATGAGCACCGACCCAGAACACACCGACCACGCAACAGGCGACGGCCGCCATGACGACCGTGGTCATGATCGCGCGCGCCCGCGTGCGGTCGATTGCGATCGTAAAGGAACTCTCGACCGAGTTACCGAACACCGTTCGTTCCATGTTTTCCCGGGTAAAGGCCTGTACAGTCTGAACGGCGTTCAATGTTTCGCTGGCTCGCGCGCTGGTATCGGCGAGGCGATCCTGGCTCTTGCGGCTCAAGGTCCGCACCCAGCGTCCGAACAGGATCAGCGGGATAAGCACAAGCACGACAATCCCGAACACCAGAGCCGTCAGCTTGACGCTGGTGATGAACAGCAACACCAGCGCGCCGGTCAGCATCACCAGATTGCGCATCGCGACCGAAGCGCTCGATCCGACAACGGTCTGGATGAGGGTGGTGTCGGCGGTCATCCGCGACAGCACCTCGCCGGTGCGCGTCACCTCGAAAAAGGCTGGGGTCAGGCCGATCACATGGTCGAAGACGGCTTTGCGGATATCCGCCACCACCCGCTCGCCGAGCCAGGTCACAAAATAGAACCGCACCCCTGTGGCGAGTGCGAGGGAGACCGCAATGGCGATCAGCGGCAGGAAATACTGGTCGATATGGGACGCCAGGGTCTGGCTAAAGCCGTTCTGCACCAGTCGTCCCAGCGCCGGCGGGATCAACAGGCTGGCGGCCGAAGAACACACAAGGGCCACCGCGGCGATGGCGATGGGCAGCCGGTAAGGACGCAGGAAGGGTAAAACCTGCTGCAGGGGACGGAGCGAGCGGCTCTTGGCCCGGCCTTGGGCCTGCCATTCCACCTGGCTCGCAAACTCCTGGCCCGATTGGGACATAAGGACCGAATCCCGTGCTTTTGTGGCTCTATATAGGGGTGGCGGCTCCAGCCATACAGGGCGCTTCGCCGCTGCGGCTTGCCAGCCGGCCCCGCTTTCCCTTATAAGCCGCGCCTTCCCGCGCTTCCCCAAGGTTCAAGGTTCCAAGGTCATGAAGAAAGACATCCACCCCGCCTATCACTTCGTGGATGTCGTGCTGAACGACGGCACGACCTATAGGACCCGTACGACCTGGGGCGAGAGCGGCCAGCGCCTGACGCTCGACATCGACCCGTCAACCCACCCGGCCTGGACCGGCGGCCAACAGCAGCTGATGGACCGCGGCGGCCGTCTGACGCGCTTCAACAAGAAGTTCGCCGGTTTCGTGAAGAGCTAGGCTCTTCCCTTCTCTTATTGCTTGTTCGATCCGAACGCTTTTTCGAGCGCGGAGAAATGTGCCTGCACGCCAAGCGAACGCGGCGCTTCGTTGAACAGCACGTCGTCGAGCCGTGCGATGCGGCGATAGAGATTGTCACTGCGATCCAGAAGATCGCGCAATTTCGCCGGCAGCAAATCGGCGCTTTCCGGCCGCGCCGCGAGACAGATTTCCTTCGAGCCGAGACGATAGCGCTCGCCCGCCGCTTCTTCGGCTTTCATGTCGCCTTCGTGCACTGCGCGCTGCACCAGAAGCCAGCTCGCCGCCTGCATCAGGCGCGTGGTCACGCGCATGCTTTCGCCGGCGTAGAGCGTTGCGGCCTTGCGCGACAGATCGCGCGATTCCTGCCGCCCGCGGCCGTCAAGATAACGCGCCGTTTCCTCGACGAGGGCCATGCCCTCCTCGAAAGTCTTGTCGAACAGAACGGAAGCCGCGAAAGTGTGAAGATCCACACCGCGCAAATCGTCCAAATCGGCGATTGCCATGAAGTGTCCCGGTAACGGCTCGCGGGGCGAAACCTATCAAGCCGACCGCGCGGCGCAAGCCATCTTTCCCACATGGTAACGCGTAAACCAATACGCATCGAAACGGCGCACGCGGCATTAAAAAAAGCGAACCTGACGGACACGCGCGCGCTAACCGTGAATCGCAGACGGCATTGACCGGAAGCTATTTCTTGAAAAATGCCGCGGCCGCATCCTTCGTCGCGTTGCGCTGGCCGATCGCATCGCGGCAGCGCGCGATCTCGCCTTCCATCACGGCGATGCGTTCCTCGAGATCGGACACCGAAAGCGTATACAGATCCGCGCCGATCACGATCTCGATCAGCTTCTTCTTGAGCGGCAGGTCATCCGGATCGAGTGGCATGGCGGTTTGGTCTCCGTTCCGACACTGCTAGTGTCGCGGCGAAGACACCTCATCCGCAAGTGCATCATGAAAGCCATTCGCGTCGAAAATCCCGGGCCGGACTACAAGCTCGCCATCGCCGAAATCGAACGGCCTGCGCCGAAACCCGGCGAGGTGCTGATCAAGGTTGCCGCCGCGGGGCTCAATCACGCCGACATGATCCAGGCGAAGGGCGGCTATCCGCCGCCGCCCGGTGCCCCCGACACGCTGGGCCTCGAAGTCTCCGGCGAGATCGCAGAGACCGGCGCAGGCGTCACCGCGTTCAAACCGGGCGACAAGGTGTGCGCGCTTCTGGGTGGCGGCGGCTATGCCGAATATGCGGCGGTTTCGCAGCTTTGCGTATTGCCGCTGCCGCGCGAGGTTTCGCTGATTGACGCAGCGGCGCTGCCGGAAGTGCACTTCACAGTGTGGACCAACCTGATGGACGCCGCGCGTCTCAAGCCTGGCGAACGCGTGCTGATCCACGGCGGCTCCAGCGGCATCGGCACCGCTGCCATCCAGCTCTGCGAGGCGCGCGGACACGAGGTGTTCACGACAGCCGGCAATGCGGAAAAAGTCGCGGCATGCGAGAAACTCGGTGCGAAGGCGATCAACTACCGCGAACAGGATTTCGTCGAGGAGATCAAGAAAGCGACCGGTAGCAAAGGCGTGGACGTCATCCTCGACATGGTTGGCGGTGAGTACATTCAGCGCAATTTTTCGGCTGCCGCATTATGGGGCCGCATCGTCAACGTCTCATACATGAGCGGCATGCAGGCGAGCGTGAATTTCGCACCGATGCTGATGAAGCGCCTGTCGCTGATGGCGACCACCCTGCGCGCGCGCAGCAACGAGGAAAAAGGCGCAATCCGCGACGCGGTGCAGCGCGAGGTCTGGCCGCTGATCGAAAGCGGCAAAATCAGACCCATCGTGGACCACACCTACCCGCTTGCTCAAGCCGGCGAAGCGCATGCCAGGATGGCGGCAGGTCAGCACATCGGAAAGCTTTTGCTGACGATCTGAGGAGGCATCATGGACCTCTCCAAAATCCCGCCCGGGCGCAAACCGCCGCACGATGTCCATGCCGTCATCGAAATTCCGGCCGGCGGGCTTCCGGTGAAGTATGAGATGGACAAGGCGTCCGGCGCGCTGTTTGTCGACCGCTTCGTTCACACCGCGATGTTCTATCCCGGCAATTACGGCTTCATTCCGCAGACCCTGTCGGAAGACGGCGATCCGGTCGACGTGTTGGTGATCTCCGCCGTGCCGGTGTTGCCCGCGTCCGTCATCCGCTGCCGTCCTGTCGGCGCGCTCATCATGACCGACCAGGCCGGCCCGGACGAAAAGATCATCGCCGTTCCGACCGACGACCTGCACCCCTTCTACACGGGTGTGCATACCTATTCCGATCTGCCCGACATCCTGCTCAAGCAGATCGCGCATTTCTTTCAGCATTACAAAGACCTGGAACCCGCGAAATGGACCCGCATCGGCGACTGGATCGACACCGCCGGTGCAGAGAAGCTCATCGTCGACGGGATCGCCCGGGCGGAAGAGAAGAAAAAATAGCCTGCCTAGCGAGACCGGGGCGCCACTGCCGCGAAAAAACCGCAGAAACCCTCGGAAAACGGTGTTCTCCGCTCTTCCCATAGCTGCGTCTGCCCGCTAAAAGGGCGGCCTTCCTCGAAATTTGTCAGTCTTCGAGCGAAGGGACGGGCCGGAAAGGCCCGCCCTGGACAGGAAGGATATTACCCATGGCCGAAGCCCAACGCCCGCTCATGCCCAAAGCCACCGCCGTCTGGCTGGTGGACAACACCTCGCTCACCTTCGAGCAGATCGCCGATTTCTGCGGCCTGCATCCGCTGGAAGTAAAAGGCATCGCCGACGAGGACGTCGCCAAGGGCATCAAGGGCCAGGATCCGGTGACCAGCGGCCAGCTCACCCGTGAGCAGATCGAGGACGCGGAAAAGAACCCGAACAAACGCCTCAAGATGGCGCCGCCCAAGCACAAGATGCCGGGCGTGAAACAGAAGAAGGCGCCGCGCTACACACCGGTGTCCAAACGCCAGGACAAGCCCGACGCGGTCTACTGGATCATCCGCAACCATCCGGAATTCACCGACGCCGATATCGTGAAGCTGATCGGCACCACCAAGGCAACGATCCAGAAAATCCGCGAGCGCTCGCACTGGAACGCCGCCAACATCAAGGCGGTCGATCCGGTTACTTTGGGGCTGTGCTCGCAACTCGAGCTCGATCTTGCGGTGACGCGCGCGACGCAGAAGCGCGAACGCGCCGAAAAGCGCGCGGTCAAAAAAGGCACGACGCTGAAGCCGCTGAGCGAAACCGCGCCGCCCGCGGTGATCAGTGCCGATTCGTCGGATGAGCCCGCGGACGAACCTGCCGAACCCTGATTTCTCTGCGCCTCTGCGCGACCCCTTCAGTGCGCCGCTTTCTTCGCCAGGCCACCGAACACGCCATCGCGCACGCGATCGCCGGGGGCGATGCCGAGTTCGGCGGCGCGGCCGGCGTTGAGTTCGATCACGGCGCGGACCGGCTCGACCGATTGGATTTGCGCGGTGGAAAACGGAACCGCATGGGCTGCGATGGTCGAGATCGTGCCGTCCTCTTTCACAAAGAGCATGTCGAGCGACAGCGGCGTGTCCTTCATCCAGAACGCCACCATCATCGGCTGATGGAAATCGAAGATCATGCCGGCATTGGGCGCCAGCTTCTTGCGGAACATCAACCCGCGATCGCGCGAGGCATCGTCAGCGGCGATTTCCACTGTGAAGCCATGCGGTCCCTTCGCGGTGTCGATGGTTAACTTCTCGACCGGCAAAGCGCCGGCGGACACAGCGCCGATCATGAAAAATCCGACAAGCAGCAGTGTCGCGCGCATGAAAACTCGTTCCGGAAGAAACATCGACCATGCCAGAGGAACCGGGGAAAAGACAACGCGGCGGCTGTGACGAAGCGCATCGCATCCTCTAAACTCCACTGGGAAAGGAGGGGCGAACAATGGACGTACAGGTCCGACCTGCGCCGGACGGCAGCGACACCGCGATGCATCCCGCGCGGCGCGCGCTGGCGCAGCTTCTGGTCGAGACCGGCAAGCTGAACGTTCCGGGCGTCGAGCGCGCCGAACGTGTCGCGGCCGAGAGCGGCGAACATCTAGAACTCGTGCTGGCGCGGCTGGGCCTGGTCTCGGAAGCCGATATCGCCGCCGCCTTCGCCCGGCTGCTCGACCTGCCGCTGGCCGCCGCTGCGCATTATCCGGAATTGCCGGTGCTGGAGGAGACCTTCAGCCGCCGCTTTCTGAAGACCGCCCAGATATTGCCGCTGGCGGAACGCGAAGACGGCATCGCGGTCGCCATGGTCGATCCGCTCGACGACTACGCCGCCGACGCGATCCGTTTCGCTACCGGCCGCTCTCCCTTGCGCCACGTCGCCTGCCCCACAGAGTTCGAAACTGCATTCGAACGTCTTTACGGCGACGGCCGTTCCGAGATCCGGCAGATCTCGGAGGAAACGCAGAACCGCAAGGAAGAAATCAGTAGTGAAGATGTCGAACGCATCGCCGACAGCGCGAGCGAGGCGCCGGTCATCCGGCTGGTGAATCTGCTGATTGCGCGCGCGGTCGAAGCGCGCGCCTCCGACATTCACATCGAGCCGATGGACGGCGAACTGCACGTCCGCTTCCGCATCGATGGCGTGCTGCAGGAAGTGGAATCGCCGCCGCAACGGCTGTCCGCCGCCGTGATCTCGCGCGTGAAGATCATGGCCAAGCTCAACATTTCCGAGCGCCGCGTGGCGCAGGATGGCCGCATCCGGCTCGCCGTGCGCGGCAAGGACATCGATTTTCGCGTCTCCACCATTCCGACGATCCATGGCGAAAGCGTCGTGCTGCGCATCCTCAACCGCGACAGCCAGCAACTGGATTTTGCGGCGCTTGGCTTCGATGAACCGCTCATCCGCGCCGTGCGCGCGGTGCTGGAGCGGCCGCACGGGATTTTCCTCGTCACCGGACCGACCGGCAGCGGCAAGACGACCACGCTTTATACCGGCCTGCACGAACTCAATACGGCCGTGCGGAAAATCCTCACCATCGAGGACCCGGTCGAATATCAGATGAAAGGCGTGAACCAGGTCCAGGTGAAACCGCAGATCGGGCTCACCTTCGCCAATGTGCTGCGCTCGTTCCTGCGCCACGATCCGGATGTGATCATGGTCGGCGAAATCCGCGATCTGGAGACGGCACAGGTTGCGGTGCAGGCAGCCCTCACCGGCCATCTCATCCTCTCGACTCTGCACACCAACGACGCCGCGAGCGCGCTGACCCGGCTGCTCGACATGGGGATCGAGGATTTCCTGCTCACCTCCACCATCAACGGCGTGCTGGCACAGCGCCTTGTGCGCCTGCTTTGCCGCGACTGCCGCGAGGCGTATCGGCCGCTGCCGGAATTCCTGGAGAAGATGGGATTGCCGCGCGCGATCGACACGCTCTACCACCCGCGCGGCTGCAAGGCGTGCGGTCATACCGGTTATGCCGGGCGAAGCTCCATCGTCGAACTCCTCATCCCGTCGGACGACATTCGCAAACTCGTGCTGCAGCGTGCCGGCGCCGACGCGATCCTTGCCTCCGCCACCGAAACCGGGATGCAGACTATGTATGCGCACGGCATGAGCAAGGCGCTCGCGGGACTGACGACGATCGAAGAAGTCGTCCGCGTGACACGGGCCGTCTGAAATGGCCCAATTCCGCTTCACGGCACTCACGACGGATGGAAAGCACGTCACCGGCGCCATCGATGCCGGATCGGAAGCCGAGGCGATCCAGCAGGTGCGCGGGCTCGGACATATCCCGATCACCGCTGCGCCGCGCGTCGAACAGTCCTGGCACGCCGCGCTCGCGATCATCCTGCCGGGCCGGCGCCCGTCGCTGCGCGTTCTGGCGCTGATGACGGAGGAGCTGGAAGCGCTCCTGCGAGCCGGCGTCGAATTGGATCGGGCGCTCCGAATCGTACTCAACTTCGACAAGATGAAGCCGCTCGCGAAACCGCTGGCGCAGGTGCTGGATCGCATCCGCGACGGCCGCTCCTTCTCCGATGCGCTCGCGGCAACCGGCGTGTTTCCGAAATTGTATGTGAGCATGATCCGGGCCGGCGAGATCGGTGGAAATCTTGCGCCGACCCTCGGCCGCATCCGCGATTATCTGCTGCGCGCGTCGGCGTTGCGCGAGACGGTGATCTCCGCGCTCACCTATCCGCTCATGCTCCTGATCATGACAGGACTGTCGATCTTCGTGATCCTCGTTTTTGTGCTGCCGCAGTTCACGCCGCTGTTCCAGCAGGCGGGAAAAACCCTGCCCACCTCCATGCGGATCGTCATGACGCTGGGCGCCGTCGTTTCCGGTTACTGGTGGGCGGCGCTTATCATCGTCGCGGGCTCGCTCTATATCTATCGCCGTTTGATGGAAGAGCCCCGCAACGCACTGGCGCGCGATCGTGTGCTTCTTCGCATACCGCTGCTGGGCGATCTTCTTTCCAAGATGCAGATCGAGCGCTTCAGCCGCACCTTCGGCACGCTGCTCGCGAACAGCGTGCCGGTGCCGGTGGCGTTGACCATCACCCGCGACACACTCTCCAACAGTTACATCGCGAACGCGGTAGGCGAAACCGCGGCGCGGCTGAAGGAAGGCGAAAATCTTGCCGACCGGCTGGCGCAATCGGATGTGTTTCCGCCCGTATTGCTCGATCTCGTCAAGGTCGGTCAGGAAACCGGCCATCTGGAAGAGATGATGCTGAACCTCGCCGATCTGTTCGATCGCGAAACGCGGCATACGGTGGACAGGCTGTTGGCGCTGCTGGTGCCATGCCTTACGATCTTGATGGGCGCTCTTGTTGCGGGCCTGATCGGGACGATCCTCACCGCGATCCTCAGCGTCAACGATCTCGCGGTCTGAACGATGCGCACAATCGGCCGATCCGCGCGGGCGGATGACGGTTTCACCCTTCTCGAACTGCTGGTGGTGCTCGCGGTCATGGGCCTGCTGATCGCGGCGGCGCCGGCTATCATTGCTGCGGCACGACCGGGCCGCGATGCGCTCGCCGTCACCCGTGCGCTGGCCGAGGACCTCCGCACCGCGCGGGCGATCGCCGTGCGCGAGAACCGCATGACATCGTTCGCGTTGCAACACGGCCATGCCGTCACGTTGCCGGCCGGGCCGAGCTACGACATACCGCCATCCGTGCCGGTTCGCATGGTCGGGACCCGCGAAGGACAGCCGAATGGCCGTATCGATTTCTTCCCGGACGGGAGTGCGACCGGGAGTCTGCTGTTGATCGGAACCGCGGAACACCAGCATCGTATCCTCGTTCACTGGCTGACCGGGCAAGTGGTCGATGATTAGCGCACCGCGATCCGGACAGGCTGGCTTCACGTTGATCGAGGTGCTGGTCGCGCTCACCATTCTTTCGATCGCGATGACGGCGTTGATCGCGGTGATCGCCACCGGACTCGATCGTCAGCGGCAGGCGCGCGACGAGACCACAGCGATGTCGCTCGCGCGCTCGCTGCTGGAGCAGGCCGAGAGATCTCAGACACCGCAGGCCGACGATTCGGGGGCTTTCTCGAACGGATTTTCGTGGCGGCGACAGAGCGTGCCCTACGGCTCCGCCACCGATCAGCAGGCCTGGCCGGTAACGGCCGAGCGCGTCACCATTACGATATCGTGGGCCAATCGAACCCGCTCGCTGTCCACGTTGCGCCTGCTGCCGAAGCCGGTGCCGCAGCCATGAGTGCCCATCGCGAAGCGGGCTTCACCCTGCTGGAACTGTTGGTCGTGCTGACGGTGCTGGCGCTACTGATGGTCGCGCTGTTTGCAGGTCTTCGCTTTGCCACCCATGCGTGGGACCGGAGCGAATCCACCGGCTCGGGCGCCGATGAGGTTCGGCTGGTGCAAAATCTGTTGCGGCATGAGATCGAACAGGCCTATCCGCGCTTCCTAGCCGGTGCCACGCCGCAGGATGGCAGTGTCGACTTCAGCGGAGTTGCGGACCGCATGACCTTCCTTGCACCGGCGCCGAAATCGTTTGCCGATGCCGCCCGCGCCCGCATCTCGCTGGAGCGGCGGCCCGACGGGCGGCTTTGGCAACTCGTGATGGTCATCCGGCCTGAACTCGCCGCGGACAGCGAACCCGCACTGGTCGAGCCGCTGCTGTCCGGCCTTACGGATGTGGCATTCAACTACGCGGCAGATGCCGCCAATCCGGACTGGGTGGAGGACTGGAGTCATGCCAAGGCGCTGCCGCAACTCGTCCGCGTCGATGTCACCTTTCCCAGGGGCGACAGCCGAAGCTGGCCCGGGGTAGTCGCCGCCCCGCGAATCTCGATAGACGCAGATTGCGTCTATGATGCATCGACAAACTCCTGTCAGGGCCGCTGATGGACGGTGACAAACTCGGTTGGACGCGCTTGCGGGCGTTGGGGACGACGCTTGCGGCGACCGAGATCGACTGGCGCCGGCCGTTGCGGCCCGCGCTCGACAGCAGCCAAGCGGTCATCGCGATCGACGTACTTGAGACGGAGTTCACAATCCGGCAGTTCGCAGACGGCGCCGTCACGCAGATTGCTCGCTGCCCACGAAGCGATCCTGAAGTCCTGAAGCGCGCTCTGGCTCCCTACGCCACCAAGACATGGCTATTGCGCGACGATTTCGTGCTGCGATTTCCCGCGCAGACAATGCTGCGGCGTCCCATCCAGTTGCCCGCCGCCGCGAGGGGAAAGCTGTCGGACATCGTGCGGCATGAAGTCGACCGGCAGAGTCCGGTGGACAGCACCCTCGTCTATTACGATTACCGCGCAACCGGCATCGATCCCCAGACGCAACAGCTCGACGTGATCCTGCGCATCGTTGCACGCGCACCGGTGGACGAGGCGCTAGCCGCCTGCCGGGCTGCGGGTGTCGTACCATGCGCGCTTCTTGCTATCGACGATGAACGGCTTGGCGACGGCGGCAATCTTCCGGTGGATCGCACCGCCGTGCTGCAGGCGCAGATCAAACGCCACCTCGTGACGGCGCTCGCGCTGTCGGCGGTGATCCTCGCCATCGCCTGTTTGGCAGCACTCTATTTTCGCAACCAGGCTGCGACCGATGAACTCATGGATCGCGTCGCGCGCGCCCGCTTCCAGGGCAGACAAGTCGAACGGCTCGAGCGCGACATCGAAGGTACGCGCAAGGCGGAGATGTCGCTGTTCGCGCAGAAACGCGATCTGAAGACGCTACGGATCATCGCCGAGATCACTCGGGTGCTGCCGGAAGGAAGCTTTCTCTCGGAGTTGCATGTCCGCGGCGACGACGTCGAACTGATCGGCCTGTCGAAATCGGCGGCCTCGCTGATCGCGCAATTCGATTCCTCGCCACTCTTCGCCAACGCCCAGTTCCGCGCGCCGCTCACCCAAGGCCCGTTGCCTGCCACCGACCGTTTCGATCTGGCTTTCCGGGTCAGGGAGGGTGGGCGATGAGCCTGCGCTCGCTTCTCCTCGCCATCGGAACAGCCGTACTCCTGCTCGTCGCCTTGCCTGCCTGGTTCCTGTTTTCACAGCAGAGCGATGAAACAGTCACCGCCAAGCGTCAGCTCGCTGTCTACGAAGCAGAAATCGCCGAGCGCGCGCATCTGAGCGAGGAAGCGGCGGCCCTCAAACAGAGCGATGCAGCCGCGGCGTTCGTTCCGGGCGTCAATGCGGAGCTTGCTGCGGCGAACCTGCAGAGCAAAGTCAAGATGGTGGTCGAAAGCCTTGGCGGTCAGATCCATAGCGCCCAGAACATGCCGTCGACCATCACGGGACATCTCGAAAAGATTGCGGTGCATTATGAACTGTCCGTCCCCCCGGGACGGCTGACCGATACGCTCTACCGGCTGGAGACCAGCCAGCCGTTCCTCTTCCTCGATGACATCGATGTCATCATGCCGGAAAGCTGGCTGACGGAGGGTTCGCCGGAAGAACCGCCGAACCTCAATCTGCGAATGACGGTCGGCGCTTATCGCTGGGCAGGTGCGCAATGAACGTCGCGCTCTCCGGCGGGCTGCTTGGATTGTCTCTGCTGTTGGGCATCGTCCTCGCGACCGAGGCGGCGGCGCCCATCGCGGCGATCGAAGTTCCCTCCGTACACCCAGAAAATGCCAGCGCCACGGCACAGTCTCTGCCGCCGTTCAATCCACCGCCACAGGCCCGCTTCGCCGAAATCGCGGCCCGCCCGGTGTTCAGCCCGCTGCGCAAGCCGTTTCCGCAGACCGATCTCCTGGCAGCCCAGAACACGACGCCGCCGCAGGCCAAGCTGATCGGCGTGATCATCAGCGCGCAGAAATCCCTGGCCATCCTGAAAGGTCCCGAATCCGGCAACGCGAGCAGTGTGGCGATCGGCCAGATGTTCGAAGGCTGGCAGGTCTCGCGGATCGATCCGGGACAGGTCGTGTTCCATTCGGCGCAAGGGGACTACGCCATCGCCCTGCACACGCCGCGTGTCAGTGGGAAGACACCAGCGAAAACTCCCGGACCGGGCGGCGATCCGCTATAAGGCACGCAACAGAGCAGAAAGTTGGGTAGGGGCAGTGGGCATTACCGGGTCTTTGCGTGCAGGCCGGCGTTGGCTTTTGTTGGGCGTGCTTCTTCTGGCCTGCGGCAGTTTCGACGCGGCCGCGCAGACGGCGCCGCAACCGAGCCCTGCTATCGCTACGCCGCAGCCCTTGCCGCCGAACAACGGCCCCAGCGGGTTCGCACCGCAAACGGACGCCGCGACGGCGGAGATCGTCAAAGGAACGGGCGTGTTCACCGGCGCGAAGCCCGCTGAGCGCATCTCCACAGCGACTCAGACCAGCGACGGCGGGATCACGCTGAATTTCGTCAACGCCGACGTGCGGGACGTCGCCAAGGCGGTGCTGGGCGATTTCCTCAATCTCAACTACGCGGTCGGCGCCAACGTGCAGGGCACGGTGACGGTGCAGACCAGCGGTCCGCTGTCGCGCAAGCAGGTGCTGCCCGTACTCGAACAGAGCCTCGGCCTGAACGGCATGGCACTCGTCAAGCACGGCAGCGTCTACGAAGTCGTGCCCATTGCGGAAGCACCGAAACAGAGCAGCGCCATAACCGCCAGCAGCAATGCCGCGGAACCGGGCTTCGGACTGGAGGTCATCCCGCTACGCTATGTCGGCGCCACGGAGATGCAGCACCTTCTGGAGCCGATCGTCCCCAGCCAGTCGATCGTTCATGCCGACACGGCGCGCAATCTTCTGATCATCGAAGGATCGGGCGAAGAGCGGAAGACGCTGCTTGCGGAAGTTGCGCTGTTCGACGTCGACTGGCTCGCCGGCATGTCGTTCGCTCTGTTCACGCCGAAATACACCGATGCGAACGGGTTGGCCAAAGAGTTGGGCACCATTCTCGGTGGCGCCGCGAGTCCGCTGGCTGGTGTCGTCCGCCTCGTGCCGATCGAACGTCTCAACGCAGTCCTCGCAATCTCGACGCAGCCGCGTTATCTCGACGAGCTGCAAGGCTGGGTGAACCGTCTGGACAAGCCCGGACAGGGCAATGGCCGCCGCATCTACGTCTATTATGTGCAGAACGGCCGCGCCGCGGATCTCGCGAAAGTGCTTAAAGGCGTGCTGTTCGGAACGGGCACGACGTCGACGAGTGCAGATGCCGAGACCGACACGAACGCCGGGCCCGACGAGTCGCCCGCCGAACCGGTCGACATGGCGGCTTCGGGGCAGTCCAAAGCACCAGCCTCAGCAGCGCCGTTGCTTTCGAAAGCGCTGACGAACAATTCATCGCAGCAACAGCAGGGCGGTACCTCGATCCTCGCCGACGAGACCAACAATGCGCTGGTGATCTACGCGACACCGCAGGAATACGGCACGATCGAAAGCGCACTCCATCAGCTCGACATCCTGCCACTGCAGGTCCTGCTTGAAGCGGCGATCGCGGAAGTGACGCTGTCCGAGGGCGTGCAATATGGCGTGCAATATTTCTATCAGCCGAACCCGCAGAACACGATCACGCTGTCCGGCAACGCGGCCGGCACGGTCGCACAGACGTTCCCCGGTTTCTCTTATCTCTTCCAGCAAGGCTCGAACATCCGCGTCGTTCTCAATGCGCTCTCCACCGTGACGACGGTCAAAGTGATTTCATCGCCGGAAGTGATGGTGCTCAACAACCACACAGCCACGCTGCAAGTCGGCGATCAGGTGCCGGTTGCGACGGCGTCAGCGGTAGCCGTGGGCCAGCCGGACGCGCCGATCGTCAACAGCATCAGCTATCAGGACACCGGCGTGATCCTCAAACTGACGCCGCGGGTCAACAAGGGCGGCATGGTGATGCTCGACATCTCGCAGGAGGTCAGCGACGTCGCAAACACGACGTCGTCCACACTCGACTCCCCCACCATCGAGCAGCGCAAGATCGAAACCTCCGTCGCGGTACGCGACAACGAGACGATCGCGCTCGGCGGGCTCATCAAGGACAGCACGACCAAGGGCAGCAGTGGCATTCCTTTCCTCTCCGAGATCCCGGTCCTGGGCGGGCTGTTCGGTCAGAAGAACGACAGCAAGGACCGCACCGAATTGCTGGTCCTGATCACGCCGCATGTGGTCGACAGTCTGGATCGCGCCCGTGGCGTGACCCAGGAACTGCGCCGCAAACTGCCGCTGATCGAACCTCTGTTCGAAAAGCCGAATGCTCCGTGAGAGGCATGACGAACGCGGTCTCGCGCTCGTGTCGGTGCTCTGGGGCGTGGCGATCCTGTCGCTTATCGCATCGGCGGTGCTGTATGCCTCCGTGTTGTCGGTTCAGCTAAGCCGCAACAGCGCGGCCAGCGATCAGGCGGCGGCTGTTGCCGATGCCGGTATCTCCCGTGCAGTTCTTTCTCTCCTTGATACCCGCGCCGGCCAGCGCTGGCCGGTGGACGGCACGATACAATCCTTCACATTCGGCGGGATCGGGATGCGCGTCTCGATCGCGGACGAAGCGGGCAAGATCGATCTCAACAAGACGAGCGCGGACACGCTGGCATCGCTGTTCGAGAGTGCCGGTCTGTCGCCCAACGATGCGACGACGCTTGCCGGCCGGGTGGTGGACTGGCGCTCCAGCGGCAGCGATGCGAACGGCGACACGGCCGAGGACTACAGCGATGCCGGTCTCACCTCGCGGCCACGCAAGGCTCCGTTCCAGTCGGTGGACGAACTCAAGCTCGTGATCGGGATGACACCCCCGCTGTTCGCCAAAATTGCGCCTGCGCTTACGGTCTATTCGCATAGCGCGAACGTCGACACCGCCGTGGCATCGCGCGCCGTGCTGCTGATGTTGCCGGGAATGGACACGCGAAAAGTCGATGACATCATCGCTCAGCGTCAGGCTTCGACCGCGACGGCTTCACAAGCTGGGCTTGGTGCACCGCCGCCGCAGGCGGGTGCCACCTCGCCGCAGGCCGGCCATGCATTCACCATCCGGTCCGAAGTCCGCGCCGGGAATACCGACTTCGTCCGGCAGGCGGTGGTCGAGATCACCGGCAATCCGGCACATCCCTATTTCTTCTATGACTGGCGGTAACGGCTACCAACCGAACGGTCCGTAGAACCATACGATCCAACCGCCCAGTGCGAGAAACGGACCGAACGCAATCCGATCGGTCGCGTTCAACGGCGTCTTGCGGGAGCCCAGCAGCACAACGAGCAGACCGGCAACGCTCGCGATCAGCAGAATCTCGGCGAGTCCCTGCCAGCCGGTCCAGGCACCGAGCGCCGCGAACAGTTTCGCGTCACCCATGCCCATCCCGTCGCGGCCGCGAAGCCTCCGGTAGAGCCAACCAACGCCAGCCAGAACGGCGAAGCCGGCGCCGGCGCCGATGAGATGGGAAAGCCAGTCACCGCCATCCAGGAACGGTGCTGCGGCCAAACCGGCGACAAGAAGCGGCAAGGTCAGCACATCCGGAAGAATACCGGCGCGCCAATCGATGGCAGCCAACGTCAGCAACGTCCAGCCGAACGCACAACTCAGGGCAAGCACGAGACCGTCCGATTCGGTCGCGGCCCAAAGCGCCACGGCCAGGGCCGCCAGTTCGATGGCGGGAAAAAAAATGCCGAGCTTGCTTGCGCAATAGCGGCAGCTACGGCCTGACGCGAGCCAACTCAAAACAGGCACCAGATCGCGCGCCGAAAGCGCATGGCCGCAGGTATCGCATCGCGATGGGCCGAAAACGACACTGCGTCGCGCGGGCAGCCGCACCACGACCACCCCGAGGAAGCTTCCGATAAACGGCGCTGCTACCGCCAAAATCAGCCATTCCGGAATGCCGCTAAGCACGCTTCAACCTTAATTCTTTCATGTCGTTTCGCGCCTAAAGGCCGACCGCGAACCCATGCTATCCAATTCCCGCGCCGGCAATTCGAACTGGCGCCTGAAAGTGAGGATTTCACCATGAGAAGGATTACCGCAACACTGGCATTGCTGGCCGCCATTCTGCCGATGCTGCTTGCATCGCCGGCCAGTGCGCAGGCGACCCGAACCTGGATTTCGGGTACCGGCGCCGACACCAACCCATGTTCGCGTACGGCCCCGTGCAAGACCTTCGCTGGGGCTATCGCGCTAACGGCAGCCGGTGGCGAGATCGATACGCTCGATCCAGGCGGCTTCGGGGCCGTAACCGTCACCAAGGCGATGACGTTGGCAGATGAAGGCGTAGGCGAGGCCGGTATCCTGGTCGCCGGCACCAATGGTATCACCGTCAATTGCACTACCGATCCCAACTGCGTGGTCGTGATCCGCGGCCTTGTCATCGACGGCGGCCCTATCGGCTCGAACAGCTTGAACGGCATCCGCTTCGTCGCCGGCCGTTCGCTGGTCATCGAAAATTGCACGATCCGCAACTTCACCGGCGGCAGCCCGAATGGCTATGGCGTGCAGTTCAATCCATCGGCAGCGCAGATCACGAACCTGATCATCAAGAACAGCTCGTTCGTGACCAACGGTCCGCAGGGCGGCCTCGGCGGCGGTATCTTTGTACAGCCGAGCGGTGCGGGCACTGTGAAGGTGGATATCACCAATGTCGTGGCGTCCAACAACGGCGGCGGGTTTGGCGCGGACTCGTCGTATATGACGGCGCCTGGCAGCATCCAGGTGTCGATCTCCGACAGCTCGTTCCAATCGAACGAGAACGGCGGCATCGCGCTGATCTCCGGCGCCTCCAACGTGCCCGTAATCGGCGACATCAATCACGCCATCGTCACCAGCAACAATGTCGGACTGAACGGCAAGGGCTCCGCGGTGACGTTCCGGATCGGCAACTCGACTATCGCCAACAACGCGACCGGTATCAAGAACACAGCCGGTTCGATGACGTCCTATGGCACGAATCAGATTCACGACAATCCGATACCAGGCCCCACGCTTATCGTCGCGGGTCCGACGTAGCCGCTTCGGCCTATCGGAGCAGCCAAGCCCCTGGACGGCTTCACCGTCCGGGGGCTTTCCTTTTTCGCCCCTGCTGGTGCCCTCGCCTTCGTTTGTGATGGAACTGCGTTATGGTTTCGATGAGGATGGGAGCCGAACACCGGGGAGGTATCTTATGCGTTCATTCCTTCGTTGGCTGGCGCCTGCGCTGGCACTCTTTTTTGTAGTATCTCTTGCTCCTGCTATGGCGGCTGACGACCCGGCGGTGCAGCAGATCACATCGTTTTACACGACCCTGTCCGATACGATGAAACAGGGCGCAGCGCTCGGGATTCAAGGACGGTATAAGAAGCTGCAGCCTGCCATCGAAGCCGTCTACGACCTGCAGACTTCGACCGCCTATTCTGCCGGTCCGTCGTGGGCGACCCTCTCTGACACCGACAAGAAGGCACTGGTCGCCGCTTTCGAGCGCTTCACCATCGCGAGCTATGCCAAGAATTTTGCGAGCTATAGCGGCGAACAATTCCCCGTTTCACCGACCCCTATAGCCCGCGGCGCGACGGACAAGATCGTCGAAAGCAAGATTGTGCCGTCCAGCGGTGCGCCCATCCCGATGAACTACCGCATGCGGCAAAGCGGCGGGACATGGAAGATCATCGATGTCTATCTCGACGGCTCGATCAGCCAGTTGGCCACTCACCGCTCGGACTATTCCGCCACGATCGCGAGCGAAGGCGCCGCCGGCTTGATCAAGAAGCTGAACGCACTGTCCGACAGGCTGATGGCGCAGTAACTAGTCGCCGACCAGTGCCGGCAGCAGAAGCAGGACCGAAACCAGCGTCCAGGCGAGAGAGATCATCAAGAGCTCGCCCATGCTGGCGGTGCCGGGATGGCTGGATATCCAAAGCGCACCGAACCCGGTCGCGGTGGTCATGGCGCTGAACAGCACCGCGCGGGCAAGGCTCGACTGCAGCAGATGCCGCTCGCCGCGCCGCGCTGCCATCACGAAATAGATGTCGAACGACACGCCCAGCCCGAACAACAGCGGCAGCGCGATAATGTTCGCGAAATTGAGTTGCAGACCGATCGCGGCGCAGGTGCCGAGCGTGAGAAGGCCGGCGGTCGCCAACGGGATCACCGCCAGCAGCACATCGCGAAGGCTGCGCAGCACGATCGCGAGCAATACAATCAGGACGAGCAAGGACAGTATCCCGGCTTCGATGAAGGCGGCAACAATCGTGTCGCCGGATTCCGCGACCGAAATCGGCTCTCCGTTTGCGTCCGGCGCGACCGAGCGCACCGCGGCGCTGAACTTGGCCAGCACGTCGTTGTTGTTGGAATCGCCACGCGGCACGGCTTCAACCCGGGCGCGGCCGTCGGGCGTCAACCAGTCGCGGCGGAAATCGGCCGGCATAGAGGCAAGTGTCACCGGCTGGGCGCTCAGAAGGCCGGACAGTTGGGACAGAAGGACTTTCAGTCCAGGAACGACGGCGTCGGATGCTTTCTGCCGCAACGCCGGCGCCCCATTGGCAAGCCGGTCAAGAACATCCGCAAACCGTGTCGCCACAGGCGCCATGGCAACATCGGTGGCGCGCACATCGCGCAACGCCTTTGCCGTCGCGCGCAGGCTTTCGACAGTCTGCGCATCGTTCGGCGGCGGCTTCATCGTGAACGGCGCGAGCGTGGTATCGAGCAGCATCGACGCGTCGGAAATGACCGCGAGCTTTTCCGTCTGCTGCTCGGGAATAAAGCTTTCCAGCGTGATGACGCGCTCGACTTCCGGCAGGCGCGCGAGCCGGGCGGCAACCTTCCGCGCCTCGGCAAGCGAGGGCGCGAGAACGTCGATCGTATTCGGCGAGGTATCGGGATTCTTGAACAGGTCGAGCAGCGTCGCCACGGATTCCGTCGTGGCACTGCGCAGATCCATCGGGTTGGAATCGAACCGCAACAGCGGAACGGACACGGCGGCAGCAACCGCTGCCATACCGAACGTTGCAAAAACAATCCGGCGGCGGCCAATCAGCCAGCGGTCCAGCGGCGCGAGTGCCGCAAACCCGATCTCCTCCGCTTCGCCTTGCGGCCGCACCAGCTTGAGCAGCGCCGGCAACAGTGTCACCGCAAGGGTGAAAGCAACGATCATCCCAACGCCGGCGACCAGACCGAGCTGTGCGACCCCAGCATAATTCGTCGGCAGGAATGAGAAGAATGCGGCGCCGGTAGCGGCTGCTGCAAGGCTGAGCGAAGTGCCGATCGCTTCCCCGGCTCGTACCAGCGCGCCATCCAGGGTGTCCAGCCGTCGCCGTTCCGCGCGATATCGGACGGAAAACTGGATACCGAAATCGACACCGATGCCAGCAAAAAGGGGAATGAACGCGATCGAGATCACGTTGAAGGTGCCGAGGAACACGAGCCCCAGCGCGGTGGTGATCGCAAGGCCGGTGAGGAGGGTTGAGACGATGCACAGGATGATCCGCCACGACCTCACCGCCAGCCACAGACTCGCGAGAATGAAGGCGATCATCAGCGTGACCATCAGACCGGCGCGTTCGGCGAGCGTCGCGAACTCCTCGTCCGCAAGTGGCACAGGGCCTGACAGCCGCACCGTCACGCCGTGCGCCGGATCGAGATGAAGCCGGCGCGCGGCTTGGCGGATGAACGCGCTCGTTTGGGCGCCGGGCGTCAGCTGGCCGAAGTGCTGGGCTCCGTAGACCTGGATGATCCGGCGATTGCGGCTGGGGTCCGCTTTGCCGCCCCCGATCAGCGTCTGCCACGAAAGAAAGGCCGTCTTACCGTCCTCAACCCGGCCGAACGCGTCGCTCAGCGCGACCATCGGCGTCTTCAGGTCGGAGAGCTTCGCCTGCCCATGCTGCACGCCCAGCAAGGCCGTCGACAGCGCATCCATCAATCCGCGCAGCGACGGATCCTGCGCCAACGGACCCAGGAACGGCTGCGCTGTAATCAACTGCTGCGTGGTCTTTTTGACATCCGCGAGCGGCAGGAACAGCAGTCCGTCCTGTGCGAACAAAGGCTCATCCTGAATGTCGCGTATTTTGCGGATCAGGGCCTTATTGGCGGCGAGAACCGGTTTGAGGCGCTGGGCGGCACCTTCGGCCACCTCCGGTGTCGCGCCGTCGATGACGACCAGCGTCATCCCGTCCGTGCCGGGGAACGCCCTATCGAACGCAATATCGCGCTGCCGCCAGGGAACCGACGCCGAAATCAGCGATGACGTGTCGCTGTTGAGCGCGAAGTGCAGCACGGTCTCGAACCCGGCGACGAAACCGAGCGCGATGACCGCGGAGACGACGAACGCAGCGTAGCGGACGCAGAATGCAACGACGCGGCCGATCAGGGCAGAACGCATACGGGGGCCGGCGGCACGCCTACAGATCCGGCAGATCGTTCGTCGGTGCCTTGCCGTTGCTGATTTCGCTGTTGCGATGCTGGCGGTAAAGGCTGCGCGTGGTCGCGTAGTAGTCGACCGAGCTGTCTTTGATCTGCTGAATGTTGTCGATGTTGTCCGCGCGCTCGTCGACCACCGTCAGCACCTCCTTGGAGATCAGAATCGCGTTGCGGCCGTGGAAGCGCATGTAGGTCAGCGGATCCATGAAGATGTCCGCAACCTCGCCGATCGCATCGCGGGGATTGCTCGGCCCAAGTAGCGGAAGCACCAGATAGGGCCCCTCATGGACACCATAGACGCCCAAGGTCTGGCCGAAATCCTCCGTATGGGCCGGGACGTCGGCCTTCGCACCGACATCGATCAACCCCGCCAAGCCGAAGGTCGAGTTGATGCTGAACCGGAACAGCGACTCGGCGGCCCGGCTGAAATCGCCCTGCAGCACGTCGTTGGCAAAGGTGACGGGTGTGTCAAGGTTTGCGATGACGTTATGAACCCCGGTACGAACCGGCTCGGGCACCACCTTCACATAGGCCTTGGCAACCGGTAGCGCGACGGCTTCATCCAGCTTGTCGTTGGCATTGAAGATGGCGCGATTCATCGGCTCCAGCGGGTCGTTGTTTGCCTCGCTTTCGGGAGTCGACGCACATCCGGCCGCGGCCACGGCGGTAAACAGCGCAAAAACCGCACCCACTTTCCTATTCATAGGCAAATTACCCTTGTTTATAGCTTGTCGGCTTGCGACGAGTATAACCGCCACCTGCGCCTTGATCCCTATCCAAACGCCGATACTGGCCGAAAAGACGAAACTTCGTTAGCGCAGGCGTACGCGATTTGTGGGCGCAAACACAATGTCGCGGGCAACAAACGCCGGCAAAACTCGAAACGCGCTCCGTAGCAAGTGTTTTGCGGAGCTACTCACACCCGCGTAAGCTGCGACGGAGGGTGGGCAATGCTGTCAGCTGCTTCTGATTTCGATCTGATCGCGCCCGTCCGATCGGCGTGCTGCAGTGGTCGCGGGTAGCGCAACTGCCGTGATTGCGACACACCGATGAACACCCGCCCAAATTCCCTAAGGCCTGTGGGTCCGACGAGTCTGGCTTCCGAGCCGGACTTTGTGCTGGGCGGCCTCCTGCTGCGCCCATCGCTGCGCGAAATTCACGCTGGAGACCGGCGTGAGACGCTCGAACCGCGGGTTGTGCAGGTGCTGACGGTGCTGGTACATGCCGATGGGGCCGTCGTTTCGCGCGATGAACTGATCCAGCAGTGCTGGGGCGGCCGCGCGGTCAGCGAAGACTCGATCAATCGCAGCATAGCCAAAATCCGCCAGCTCGCCGTGTTCGGTGGCAGCAAAGCCTTCGAGATCGAGACGATCGCACGCGTCGGCTATCGGCTGATCGAGAAAAACGAAAGTGCTGCTGCTCTTTCGGTCGCGCCCGTAGCTCCCGCGCCTGCAAGGCCACAAGCAAGCATTACCGTGCCGATACAGAAAAACCGTCCTAGTGTCTTGATCGTTCTAGTGGTCGTAGCGGTGATCGCGCTCGCTGCCGCGGCGGTTGTCGGCTTCCATCTCTTTATTCCCAACCAGCCCCGCATCTGGGAGGTGACCGAGGCCCATCAACCGTTCATCTCGACGCTCGCACCTGAGATCACTCCGGCGATTTCGCGGAATGGCACAATGATCGCCTACGCCGCCGGACCGGACTTCAACCATCTCAGCATCTATTTGCGATTGCGTGCGGGAGGCGATCCTGCGCGGCTGACTACCGCAGACACCGCCTACGAGCCGGCTTGGTCACCGGACGACAGCACGATTGCTTATATGAGCAACGTTCCCGGCCAGCGGTGCCGGATCATGCTAGTTGCGGCGCTGGGCGGTTCACCACGGGAAGTTGGGCGATGTCGCAACAAATCGGTTTCAGGTCTCGCATGGAGTGGAAACGGCTTGTTTTACACAGATGCCGCCGCTCCAAATTTGCCGGGCGCGATTTATCGTCTCGACCTTGATAGCGGAATTACCACTCCGCTGACCCACCCCATTCCGGAAAAGATGAGCGGAGACGACGGTCCGGTCATCTCGCCGGACGGAAAGACCCTCGCCTTCATACGCACAATCCACTACACGCTCTACCAGATCATTCTGCACAACCTTGCAACCGGCGCCGAGCGTGTGCTTCTCGAAAGCCGCGACTTGAATGACAGCGCCGCATGGGCTTTCGATTCCTCGACGCTGTTTGTTGCGCGTCACGGTTCGTGGGACGCCGCCCTGTGGGCATATCCTGTTTCCGGCGCACCGCCGCAGCGCATCTCGACAGGCCCGGTGCCGATCAATGGCCTTTCCTCCGGACCAGATGGCCTACTAGCGATGGAACTCCGCTACGACCAGAGTGATCTCGCTGTGGCACCCGCATCGCCGAATGAGCCGCCGGTCGAATTCGCCCAAGACGGCTTTGAGGTCAATGCACAAGTCTATGCACCGGACGGCACGTTGGCCGTGATCGCAAGCCATTCGGGCGAACTGGCTCTATATCTCGCCGGCCCTGACCGGACGCTTCACGAACTGCTCAACCTCAAGACGGATCTGGCAGCGACGGGCCTTAACTGGTCTCCGGACAGCGCGAGGATGGCGTTTATCGAGGGCGGTCCCGCGAGTCAGCCAACACAGGATCGGTCTTCGGACATAGCAATCGATGTCGTTGATCGCAGAGGCAGTCTGCTGCGCCTTCCCTTTCACGCGACCGAAACAGGATGGGTAGCGTGGATCAACAACACAAGTCTGATAACGGCGCATCGCGACCAGGCCGGCTGGCGACTTTGGCGCATAAACCTCGCCCATCCTTACAGTCCTATTCCGCTGCCACAAAAGGGGTATGACTATCCCCTCGTCCATGACGGAATGATATTTGGCGTAAAAGATGGCCAAGGCGGTATCTGGCGAATCGACGGCGTGCCGCGCAAGCTGACCAATTATCCCACTCTGGAAACGAGCCAGAACTGGACGTTGTTCAGGGACTTGATTGTCTACGCCGATGAATCCAATCCGCAGCAGCCCGTCTACAAAGCGCTTCCGATGCGCGGCGGCCCCGCCAGAATAATCGGTTATCCAAAGGCTCTGGATTTGACCTGCATTCCTACTGTCGATCCCCGGACCGGGCTTGTGACCTACGTGCACATTCAGCGGTCGGACAGCGACATCGGCTGGATTCGGCTGACGCCGCGGCATTGAGATCGCCTTGGACTGAAGCGCCGGTGTCGCTTTGGCTCACTCGAGCGCTTTTTTCAGCAAATCATCAAGCTGTTCGGCAAAACATCAGCCAACCATCAGGTCGAAATCCTTTCGGCAAGTGCTGCGGCGGTCTTTTCTCCCTGCGCGAGGCGCTAGAGCGCGTCGTTGTCAGCGGGCCGACGGTCGGTCCCGCGTCGGAGAAAGGAAATCCTTATGCGTCTATCAATCTTTGCCGCCGCGGCCGTTGCCCTCCTGGCCGGAAGCGCGGTGTCCGCCGAAGCCTGCAACGTCAACGCCGCATTGCACAGCGGCAAGGCGGCCGTGTCGCCGGTACTGCCGGCCGCGCTGTTCGCCAAGAACAACAACTCGGCACCGGTCACGACTTCAATCGTCGGCTTCTGGCGTCTCGCCTATACCGACGGCAATGGTCACGTCCTGTTCCCCAGCCTTCAACAGTGGCACAGCGACGGTACCGAGTTCGAGTTTGCGGATATCCCGACCATCACCGGCGACATCTGCATGGGCACGTGGACCAGCAGCGGCCGCAAGTACAATCTGTGGCACACCGCCTGGACTTTCGACACCAACGGCAACCCGAACGGTACCATGGTGCTGGTCGTCAAAGATGAACTGACGACCAACGGGCTGGGCTTCAACGGCACCTTCGATCTGAAGTTTTTGGACAACAGCGGTGGGCTGAAGCAGGAGATCACCGGCAAAACCCATGGTGAGCGCCTGACGGTGCCGCAGTAGCAGGCAATACGTCCCGCAAACGAATTGCAGGATCAGAGAGCCCGGCCCGGACCACGGGGCGGGCTCTCGCTTTTTTAAACCTCCAGCCGGTCGTCTGGCCGCGCGACCAAGGCATAGAGCGCGGGCATCAGGAAGACACTGATCAAAAGCCGCGCCAGCAGGCCGGCGACGATGACCAGCGCGAACGGCCGCTGCGAATCGGTGCCGACGCCTGTCGCGATCGCCGCCGGGACCAGGCCCAGGGCTGCGACCAGCGCCGTCATCATGATCGGACGCAGGCGCAGGATCGCGCCTAACCGTATAGCTTCCGCAACCGGCGTACCGTTTCGGCGGAGTTCGTTGACGTAGGAGATATAGACGACGGCCGTCAGAACCGAGACGCCGAACAACGCCAGAAAACCGACGCCGGACGATACCGAGAACGGCGTGCCGGATATCCACAGCGCCACGATGCCCCCTACCGGCGCGGACAGCAGAACGCCCAGAACCGTTATGAACGGGAATTTGAAATTGCTGTAGAGCGCAAACAGCAGAAGGAAGATCAGGAACAGCGTCAGCGGCAGGATGACCATCATCTGCTGCCGCGAGGCGGTGTATTCGGTGTACTCGCCGCCCCAATCCAGCCGGTATCCTTCCGGCAGCGTCACCTTTCGCCCGACCTGTGCAATCGCATCGTCGACCGCACCGGCCAGATCGCGCCCTTCGACCGAGAACTGGACGCCGATATAGCGCGAGTCGTTTTCACGGTAGATGAACGAGGCGCCGTTCGTCACCTGTATGTCGGCAAACTCCTTCAACGGAATCTGCTGCCCACCGGGCGTGGCCACGACGATGTTGCCGATTTCATCCGGATTGTCGCGATACTGCCGCTCGAGCCGCACGACGAGATCGAACTGCTTTTCGCCCTGCACCACCTGGGTCGCGACATCGCCGCCGATAGCGGTCTCGATCACATTGTTGATATCGTCGACGTTCAGACCGTAACGCGCGATCTGCGCCCGGTTGATCTTGATCGTGAGACTGGGTTGACCGAGCTCCTGCACCAGGGTGACGTCGGTAATCCCGCGCACGCCTTCCAGCACCTGCTTGATCGCCTTGCCTTTGCGCTGGAGCGTATCGAGATCGGACCCGAAAACCTTGACCGCGAGCGCACTCTTCAGGCCGGTCTCCGCCTCATCGACGGCATCTTCTGCCGGCTGGGTGTAGTTGAAGACGACCCCCGGAAAGCCGGCGAGCTTCTTGTTGATGGCGTCGATCAGGCCTTCCTTCGTTCGATAGGAGCCCGTCCAGTCGGCATAGGGCTTGAGGCCGACATAAAACTCGACGTTGAAGAAGCCGGTCGAGTCGGTTCCGTCGTCAGGACGTCCCAACTCCGACGTGACCGTCGTGACATCGGGGAACGAGTGCAGGATCTCGCGCACCTTGGGTGCGATCTTCGCCGCCTCGTCGAACGAGATCGTATAGGGCATCGTGGCGCGCACCCACAGCGCGCCTTCGTCCAGTTGCGGCATGAACTCCGCGCCGATCCAAGGCAGAAGCAGCAGCGAAAGAAGCAGCAGCACGGCCGATGCGATCGTCGTGCGCCACGGATACTTGAGGCAATAATCAAGGCCTTTGACATAGCGCGCCTGAATCGCCTCGAATGCGCGGTTGCGGCGCTCGCGCACGCCCCGGCGCATGAAAATCGCGCACAGCACCGGAAGCAGGGTCAGTGTGACGATCAGCGAACCGACCAAGGCGAAGATCATGGTGTCCGCCATCGGCTTGAACAGTGTCCCCGACGGGCCCGAAAGAACGTAAATCGGCAGGAAGCTCGCCACGATCACGGCGACGGCGTAGAATAGCGGCCGGTC
Organism: Rhizomicrobium sp.; assembly: GCA_036490455.1. GTDB lineage: Bacteria > Pseudomonadota > Alphaproteobacteria > Micropepsales > Micropepsaceae > Rhizomicrobium. The sequence goes on along the minus strand of DASXDS010000023.1, from coordinate 10,504 downwards.
GACCTCCGCTGCCGCGTCCTTGATCACCTCCAGGATATCGACCTTCGAGTCGCCTCGAAGTGCGATCTGACGGAAGATGTTCTCCACCATGAAGATCGCGCCGTCGACCAGGATTCCGAAGTCCACTGCGCCGATCGAAAGCAGATTGGCCGACGCGTTCTGCAGATCGAGACAGCAGAACGCGAACAGCAGGGCCAGCGGAATCGTGACGGCGACAATCAGCCCGGCGCGGAAATCGTATAGGAAGAAAATAAGGACCACGACGACGAGCAGCATGCCGCGCAGCAGGTTGCCCTCCACGATGCGGGTCGTCAGCGCGATGAGATCGCTGAGATCATAGAACGGCAGAACTTTCACGTCCCGAGGCAGGATCTGCTCGTTCAGTTCTTTGGTCTTCGCCTCGATCCGCTTGAGGACGTCCTGGGTTTTCTCCCCTTTGCGCATCAGGACGACACCTTCGACAGCGTCGTCTTGTTTCTCGTAGCCGAACTCGCCAAGCCGTGGCGCGATCCCGATGACGACACGACCGACATTCTTGACCAGCACCGGCGTGCCGTTGTGGACCGCCAGCACCACGTTGGCGATGTCTTCGGTGGTGGCGAGGCGTCCCTCGCCGCGCACGTAGTAGAACTGGCCACCCTGCGAATAGAATCCCCCGCCGGCGTTGCTATTGTTGGCGGCGAGCGCCGCTTCCACCTGTTGGATCGAGAGACCGACCGCCGCAATCCGGGCCGGATCGAGCAGCACCTGATACTGCATCGTACCCCCGCCGAAGCCGGAATCGTCCGCCACGCCGGGCACGGACCGGTATTGCGGCTCGACGGTCCATTCCTCGAGTGTCTTGAGTTCCATCGGCGAACGATCGGAGCTCTGCAGCACATAGCGGTAGATGAGCCCGGAGGGCGCGGTGAGCGGCGAGACCGACGGCGCGACACCATCCGGCAAGCCGAGACCGGCCAACCGGTTGAACACTTCCTGCCGCGCGAAATTGTTGTCGGTGCCGGTCTGGAAGGTCAGCGTGACATCGGACAGGCCATAGAGCGAAATCGAACGTTTTGCCGTCGTTTGCGGAATGCCGTTCATGCCGAGTTCGACCGGCACGGTGATAAGCCGTTCTACCTCTTCTGCCGCGTGGCCCGGCCACTGTGTGACGATCTCCACCATCGGCGGCGAAAGATCGGGATAGGCATCCATCGGCAACCGCTCCAGCGACCACCATCCGGCGGCCACCAGGATCAGCGTCATCAGGATGACAAGGAATCGCTGCCCCAATGACGAGGCAACGATCCGGTTCATGACCGACGCAGTGCGCGGCGGGGAAGGCGGCGGATGCTCGCTCATTGGCTTTGCATGAACTGGAGGAACAGGCCGCCGTCGACGACGATCCTGTTGCCTGTCCTCAGCCCTTCGGTGACGTCGTACCGGTCGCCAATGCGATAACCGAGTGTCACATGGACACGCGCGAAACTGCCGTCCTGCTGGGCCACATAGACGAACGGCAGGTTCTCGTCGTCGCGCAAGACCGCCGACACCGGCACCAGCAGGCCGCTACTGTCCTGCTTCGCCTGTATCCGCACACGGACATACATCTGCTTCTTCAACGCGCCTTGCGGATTGTCGAGAACGACGCGCGTGACCACCGAACGCGTATCGGGATCGACCAGCGCGGAGACGTTGGTGACCGTGCCCGACATGGCGTTCGCGCCAACGCCTGTAACCTCAGCATGATCGCCGACGCTGACGGTATTCAGGTCGGAGTCGAAGATCTGCGCATTCACCCACACACGCGAGAGATCGGCGACGGTGAAACACGGCGTGCTGCCGGCCTGCAGAAGTTCGCCCGGCGTGATCAGCTTCTCGACCACGGTGCCGGTGATCGGCGCGCGGATCACGCCCGCCGCATGCGCGACCGCATGGCCTGCCTGCGCCGCTTTGATGATGCCGGAGGGAACGTTGAGCGACACCAGCGCCTGGCGCGCGGCCTCGCGATCCGCTTCGGCGCTGGTCGCGTCGCTTTGCGCCTGATCGGCTTCCTTCGCAGAGACGCCCTGATGCTGAACGAGGTCTTTGTCGAGATTGGCGAGCCGGCGTGCGGTGGCGGCCGCCGCGACAGCTTTTCGATAGTCGCTGACCGCGCTCGCGAAATCCGGCGAGTCCACGATCGCCAGCGGTTCGCCCTTCTTCACATGCTGGCCCAGCGAAACGAGCAGCCGCGACACCGGTCCGGAGAACGGCGCCAGCACGCTGGTCGCCTGATCGTTGTCGAAATCGACGGCGCCGTTCGTCTCGACCGTCTTGTGAAACTGCAATGGCGCCACGGTGTAGAAGCGGATGTGCTGCAGCTGTGCCTGTGTCAGCTTCACGTTGCTGGGAGTCACCGACGCGCTTTGCGATGTATCGTCGGATTTGGGCGAGCAGCCGGTAAAAGTGAGAAGCGCTGCTGCCGCGAGCACGCAGGCAGAGTAAGAGCGGCGCCGCCCGCGCGGCACCGTGAGCGGACTATTGCGCATGGGTCTCCTCAGCCAGTTCTGTGCGATGCCACCAGCCGCCGCCCAGCGCCTGAAACAGCGCGGCGGTGTCGGCGTAGCGGTTCGCTTGTGCCACAACCAGATTGATGCGTGCCTGCTGATAGGCCTGCTCGGCGCTCAGCAGCGACAGGTAGTCCGCATAGCCGTCCTTATATTGGCGTTGCGAGAGATCGAGCGTCACCTTCGCGGCGTCCTGTGCATCGGCTGCGGCCTTCAGGCCTTTCGCATCCTGCTCGAGCGCCGTGAGCGTATCGGCGACGTTCTGGAACGCGCCCATCACGGTGCTGCGATATTGTTCGGCGGCCTGAACATAAGCGGCGCGCGCGGCACGCTCCTGATGCAACAGCGTCCCGCCGTCGAAAATCGGTGCGGTCAGCGCCGCGCCGATATTCCAGAACTCCGTTCCTGGACCGAACACCTGCGCGATCATCAATGCCGTGCTGCCGGCGTTTGCGGTCAGTTGGAGGTTCGGCAGCCGGTTCGCGACCGCAACGCCGATCTGGGCGCTCGCGGCGTGCAGATTGGATTCTGCCTGCAGCACGTCCGGCCGCTGCGCCACCAGCGTGGACGGCAGGCTCACCGGAATGTCCTGCGGCAATTGCAGGTTCGAAAGCTCGAACGTGTCCGGTGGCGACTGGCTGGGGTAGCGCCCGGCCAGCACCGCGATGAGGTCATGCTGCTGCGCGAGTTGTTTTTCGAGCGGCGGCAGCGACGCCACGGTCTGTGCCAGCTGCGATTTCTGCGCGGCGAGATCGAGGCCGCTCGCATAGCCCTTGTCGAGCTGGTACTGCAGGATGCGAACCATATCGGTGTTGATCGCGACAAGCTGGCGGGTGGCATCGACCTGTGCGCGCAGCGCCGCGTCCTGCACCGCGGCGGCCACGACATTCGTGCTCAGGGTGATATGCGCCGCGATCATCTGAAACCGTGCGGCTTCCGCCTGCGCGTCGAGCGACTCCACCGTTCTCCGGTTCAGGCCGAAGATGTCAGGCGAATAGGAGACGCTGAGCTGGGGCGTGAAGAGATCGTATTGAAAGGCATTGTTGATCGGAACGGGTGCCAGCGAGCGGGGGTCCTGCTCGCGCGATGCCGAAAATCCGGCTGAAAGGTTCGGATAGAACGATCCGCGCTGTGCCAGCGCATTCTCGCGCGCCACCGTCAGTGCCGCCTGCGCCGCCTTCAGGTCGTGATTGTTCTTGAGCGACTCCTCGATCAGCGCGTTCAGCGCCGCCGAATGAAACAACGTCCACCAGTCGGCCGCGATGTCCGCGCCCCTGTCGAAGCGCTGCGCTTCGCCGCCTGCAACACCCGGCGTAGCCGCGGTCGTCGCCAGCGGATGATCCGTATAGTCGCTGACGGCCGGCGCGGCCGGCTTCTCGAAGTCCGGCCCAACCGCGCATCCCGCCACGAGAAAAAGTGCCAGAGCCGCGGAAGCACGCACCGGATAGCGAACACCGCGTCCGTCGCGACGGACTCGGGGATTGGCTTGATTGAAGCCGGGCGGGGAAAGCCGCACGGCGTCGCCTTCACGCATCATGTCTTACCGTTCTCTGTTCAATTCGTTTGGGCGATGCGCACGCACCGCCTGCCCAGGATTATTGGGAGAAATTGAATCGCGCCACGCGGGCTAAGCCGTCGGGCACGGGATCACTATGGATCTAGAGAGACGGTGGTGCGCGGCTTTGCCAGTTGTGCGCGATCCGCACGGACAAGGTCCGTGCTTCGAAATCGCGAATCTGGGTGATAATCCAGACGAACGGGAGATGCAGAGCCGGCCCTGAAGCGGCAAGGAAGACGCCGGAGACAGCGATCGCCTGGCAGAACGGACAATCCACCGGGCTGCGATCGTGAGACGTTTTGCCGTGACCGGAGACTTGCGCGGTACTGGTGAGCTTTGTGACGCTAGCCAGATCCTGCGGTCCAAGGTGAATATGCGTCTGGGTGACGAAGGACTGGAGAATAAAGGCCAGCGCCGCCACGACCATAATGGCGCGCGACACGAAACCCGTGCGCCCGAAGCCGGGGTATCCCGCGGCTGCCGTCATGAAAGCCCGCAATCCATGCCGCCAGCTTATGCTACAGCGGCTTGAATTCGGCAACCGCGGGTTGCCTAGCCACCGGAACCTTAGCCGAAATTGGTCGTCGACAGGTCTGCCAGGTTCGTCGCCCCGGTGATGTCGAACACGAAATCCTTTCCGGCTTGGTAACCTGCCGTTCCGTTGGCGTCGACAACGAGGAAGGTGTGCCCCTTCAGATCACCGGTCGTCGGCGTGAACAACACCGCATCATGCGCGCCGAGCTGCGCCGAACCGATCGCGGCAGCGACGTTGGCGTCGAAAGTGCCTGCCGATAGCGCGCTGCTCGCCACCGTCGCGTTGATGGCTCCCACGCTAGACGGCAGATTGAACTTGTCGGCGGACGCGTCGAACGCCTTGACGATGTCGTGCCCGGTGCTCGTCGACTCCGCCACCGCGCTGTAGGTGAACGTGTCGGCTCCGCTGCCGCCGATCAGCGTGTCGGCGCCCAAACCGCCGGTAAACGTGTTTCCTGCCGCACCGCCCCGTAGCGCATCGTTGCCGGCGCCACCCAGAAGGATGAAGCGGCCGTCGGTCTCTGCACTTCCGTTAAAGGTCAGCGAATCCGTCGCACCGAGCGCCGAGCCGTCGACCTTCAGCAGCTGTCCGGCCGCGACCGTGGCGTTTGCCGTCGTCAAGCTGTAGCTGTGCCCGGCCGTCAGCGTGAGAAGCTCCACGTCGACCATCGTGGTGGCAGCAAAAACCACACCATGGGAGTAATCGCCGTTCAAAATCACCTGATCGGTGCCGGTGCCGCCGTCAATCTTATCGCTTGCCGTGAAGGCCGCGCCCATCGTGAACCGGTCGGTGCCGGCACCGCCTTGAACGCGATCGTCGCCTCCTTTGGAAAGATCGAAGGTGTCGTTGCCCGCACCGCCCGTGAGTACGTCATTGCCCGCACCACCGGTGATCGCAAAGCTGCCGTCGGTTTCGGCACTACCGACAAACGTGAGTGCGTTGCTTCCTGTTAGTGTGGACGCATCGACCGTCAATGTCTGACCGGCGGCCACGGTCGCATCGCTTGTGGTCAGGGAGTAGCTGTTCCATGTCGTCAGCGTGAGCGTTTCGACGTTGAGCATTGTGCCCGCTGCGAAGACGACGCCGGCGGCGTAGTTGCCGCTGAGAATGACCTGGTCCGTGTCGTCGCCGCCGTCGATCCTGTCGGCAGCTGTGAATGCCGCGCCCAGATTGAAGACGTCATTGCCGCCCAGACCCTTGACCGTGTCGTTGCCTCCTTTGGTGAGGTTGAAGCTGTCGGCGCCGGCACCGCCCTGCACAGTGTCATTCCCGGCGCCGCCCGTGATAGCGAAGTTGCCGTTCGTTTCCGCATTGCCGAAGAAGCTGAGCGTGTTGGCCGCCCCCAGCGCGGAACCATCGACCGTCAGGGTCTGCCCGGCGGCCACCGTGGCGTCGTTGGTCGTGAACTTGTAATTGTGGCCTGCGGCGAGCGACAGGGTCTCGACATTGACCATCGTCGTCGCCGTGAACTGTACGTTCGCATAGTCGCCGTTCAGCAGAACCTGATCGTTTCCCGTGCCGCCATTGATCGTGTCAGCGGCCGTGAACGTGGCGCCGAAGTTGATCGTGTCGTTGCCGGCGCCGCCGGAAACCGTATCATTGCCTCCGAGTGTCAGACTGAAGCTGTCGGCCTGTGCGCCGCCGGTGAGCGTGTCGTTGCCGGCGCCGCCCGTGATGACGAAGCTGCCGTTCGTCTCGGCGGCGCCATTGAAGGTCAACGCCGTACCGGCTGCGAGCGCCGCACCGTTGACGTTCAATGTAGCGCCGGCAGCAACGGTCGCATCGGCCGTCGTCAACTTATAGCTGTGGCCGGCCGCAAGCGAGAGCGTGCCGATATTAACGACGGTGGTTGCGCCGAACGTGACGCCAGCCGAGTAATCGCCGTTAAGCGAAAGGAGATTGGTACCGGCGCCCCCGTTGAGCCGGTCGGCTGCCGTCAGACCAGCACCCATGCCGATGATATCATTGCCGGCACCACCGTTGAACGTGTCGTTACCGCCGCTGCCGCCGTTGAAGACGACGCTATTTGCGGCTGTGACCGCGCTGGCGTCGACGCTGTCATTTCCTGCGCTGCCATTGATCGTGACAGTACTCCCGGTCGCCGATCCGACGGCTGCGTCGGTCAGCGTCAGCGTGTTTCCGCCGGCCGCGAGCGTGAACTGCTCGATGCCCGATACATTGGTCAGTGCCGTAGCCGCCACGGTGCCGGCCGAGGTGAACAGGAGGGTATCGGTACCGGCGCCGCCTTTCGCCTTATCGCCGGAGGTCAGAGCTGCTGCGGCAAATTCGAAGATGTCGTTGCCGGCGCCGCCGGTCAGGGTGTCGTTGCCGGTACCGCTATTGAATACAACGCTGTTCGCCGCTGTGACCGTGTTCGCGGTCACGATATCGGCGCCCGTGCCGCCATTGACGGTGAGCGTCTTGCCGGTAGCCGAGCCCACGAGGGCGTCGGTGATCACGACGCTGTTGGCACCGTTCTGCAAGTCGATCTGCTCGATACTCGACACCTGGGCAAAAGCAGCGGCCGCAATCGTGCCGGCCGTGGTGAAGACGAGCGTGTCCGTCCCGCCTCCGCCTTTCACCAAATCATTGCCCGAGAGATTGGCTGCGCTGAACTCGAACGTGTCGTTGCCGGCACCGCCAACGAGCTTGTCGTCGCCGGCGCCGGTGTTGAACACCACACTATCTGTGGCCGTTGTCACCGCGGCAGCATTGATTGTGTCGTTGCCGGTGTTACCGACGACCGTAAACGTCGAACCCGGAGCCGAATTGGCCAGCGCGTTCGTGAGGACCAGGCTGTTGGTCCCGGAGGCCAGCGTGATCGAGTCGATCCCCGATACCCCTGCCAGCACGGCCGCGGCGACCGATCCTGCCGTCGTAAGGGCGAGTGTGTCGTTCCCACCCCCTCCGTTCACGGTGTCGGCGGCGGTCAGATTCGCCACGGCGAAATTGAAGGTGTCGTTGCCCGCACTGCCGGTCAGCTTGTCGTTGCCCGCGCCGGCGTTGAAGATCACGCGGTTGCCGGCCGTCGTCACGGCGCTGGCATCTATTGTGTCGTTTCCGGTGCCCCCATTGACGGTCAGCATGTCGCCAGCGCCGGTCACCAGCGCATCGCTGACGGCCACCGAGTTGGTGCCGTTGGCCAAAGTGACCGTTTCGACACCGGACACGCCCGCGAACGCAGCTGCGGCGACCGTGCCGGCGCTGGCGAAGACCAAGACGTCGGAGCCGCCACCGCCTGTCACCGTGTCGGCGCCTGTCAAAGCTGTCGCCGCGAAGTCGAAAGTGTCGTTGCCGGCACCGCCGGTCAGCGTGTCTTTGCCCCCGCCGCTGTTGAAGACAACGCTGTTCGCCGCCGTGACGGAGCCGGCGTTGATGGTATCGTCGCCGTTGCTGCCGTTTACTGTGATCGTTTTGTTGTCCGATGCGCCCACCAGCGCGTCCGAAAGGTTCAGGTCGTTCGTCCCGTTCTTCAGCGCGATGACATCAATGTCACTGACGTTTGCGAAGACTCCCGATGCGATCGTGCCAGTCGTCGTGAAGGCGAGCGTGTCCGTCCCGAGCCCGCCGGCAAGCTTATCGGAAGCCGTCAAATTCGCGATGGCGAAGTTGAACACGTCGTTGCCGGCACCGCCGGTCAGCACGTCAGTTCCCGATCCGGAATTAAACACCAAGCTGCCCGCCGACGACACGGCCGTGCCGTTGATGGTGTCCGCGCCCGACCCGTCGTTGATCGTCAGGGTCGCGCCCGTTGCGGAGCCGACGAAGGCGTCCGTGAGGGTGAGCTTGTTGGTGCCGTTCGCCAGCGTCAGGACTTCGATGCCCGAGATGTTCGCAAGCACGCTCGGACCGAGGGTGATAGCGGAGGTGATTTTCAGCGTGTCGGAACCCGCGCCGCCCTGGATCGGATCGCCGGCGCCGGTCAGACGGGCCGCCGTGTAGATGAACGTATCGTTTCCACCGCCGCCATTGACCGTCAGCTTGTTGGTCAGTGCGGTGACGCCGGTCGCGTCGATCACGTCGTTGCCCGCGCCGCCGGTGATCGTGATCGTCTGCGCATCGGATGCGGCGACCAGCGTGTCGTTCAGGGCGAGCGTGTTGCCTGCACCCGCCAGCGTGATCGCATCGATCCCGGTGACGTTGGCGAAGACGCTTGTCGCGATGGAGCCGGCCGTCGTGAATGCCAGCGTGTCGCTACCGCCGCCGCCCTGCACCGTGTCGGTGCTGTGCAACGCGCCGACGGCAAAGCCGAACGTGTCGTTGCCCGTGCCGCCGGTGAGATTCACCGTGCCCGCATTGCCGGCAATGGTCACCTGATTGGCGGTCGCGAGTGTGGACGCATTGAGGTTGAAGATCGTGCCGCTGCTGAGCGACACCGTGCCCGTGCCGGTCATGCCTTGGTCGACGTCGAGGGTTCCGGCCTGCATCGACACCGTGCCGGTGTTGGAGAACGCGACGCTCAGCTCCACATGATCGCCGGTTCCGGCAACCTGCACCGTTCCCGCATTGATGAAGCTGACCGCGGGCGTCGAGCCCTGAACCGCGTTGTCGAAGCCGTTATTGTTGAAGATGAAGGTTGCCCCGGCATCATTCTTGAGCGTGCCGCCACCAAGGGCGGAGCCAAATGGATTCTGACCTAGGAAAATGGCGTTCTGGCCCGTTTCGGTGAACGTGCCTTTGTTTTCCAGCGTATAGCCGCCGTCGAGATTGAGGCCGCCCGAACTGAATGCGGTGGTGCCTTTCAGCCCTGTTGTGCCGGTGCCCGTCATTAGCATGGAACCGCCGTCAAAGGTCGTCCCGCCGGCCAGCGTCAGCGTCGCGGCCCCAGCGATCGTGCCTCCGGTCTGCTCGAACGCGCTGCCGATCGTCGTTGCGGCGCCGATCGACAATGTGCCGCCTGCAAGCTGCATCGTACCGGTACCGGTGCTCGTTCCACCGCTCAATGTGAACGTCGCGGTGCTGCCCAGCGTGTTGAACGCCAGCAATGCTCCCGAAGACACCGAGAAAGCGGTCGCCGATGACGAACCGCCGCCGTTGAGATCGAGTTCGCCGTCGGTGGCCGACACGGAGCCACTGCCCGTGTCCGTGAAAGCGACATTGATCCGCGTAACAGCGGAGCCGGTGTTCTGCACCGTACCCGCGTTCGTGAATCCAACTGTGCCGGTATTTCCAAAGACCGCGGTTACGTTGAAGGGATCATCAAATATAATCTTTGCGCCGGCATCGTTCATCAGCGTACCACCGCCGAGCGTAGTGCCCGACGGATTCTGACCAAGGTTGATCGAAACGCTGGCGTTCTCGGTGAATGTGCCTTTGTTCTCCAACACGTATCCGCCATCGAGATCGATGGCACCGCCGCTGAACGTAGACATCCCCTTGAGAAGGGTCGTGCCGGTGCCGGTCATGAACTCGGAGCCGTTGGTAAATTCCCCGCCACCCGCGAGTGTCAGTGTCGTGTTGTTGCTGATTTCACCGCCGGTCTGCTGGAACACGCTTCCGATCGTGGTTGCGGCGGTGATCGAAAGCTCGCCGCTTGCGAGCTGCATCGTGCCGGCGCCGGCGCTCGTTCCGCCGGTTAGCGTAAATGTGGCGCCGCTGCTCAGCGTGTTGAACGCCAATAACGCTCCTGAGGACACCGAGAAGGTAGTGGCCGACGACGAACCGCCGCCGTTGAGATCGAATTCGCCGGCCGTGACCGAAACGCTGCCCGCGCCAATGTCGGTAAAGGCGGCGTTAATCCGCGTGACAGCGGAGCCGGTGTTCTGCACCGTACCCGCATTCGTGAAGCTGACGGCGCCGGTGTTGTTTTGAACGGCTGTATCGTTGAAGGCATTGTTAAAGATAATCGTTGCGCCAGCATCGTTTTTTAGCGTGCCGCCGCCG